>NZ_CP062165.1:4800000-6175560 GCF_014844075.1 Paenibacillus sp. JNUCC-31 | reverse complement strand
GCAATGTAGGCCGTTCCTTTTCGGAGAACCATGCCTTCCTCTGCCTCTACGACGTGCAATTCACTGAACGTATTCAGTCGTTGCGCAAGCGATCGGGTAAAATTGGGCGGCATATGCTGAACAATAATGACCGGCGCCGGTAAATCACCTGGTAGTTGCTCCAGCAAAGTCTTGAGCGCTCTTGGCCCCCCAGTTGAACAACCAATGGCCACAAGTTTGTTAAATGATCCATCCGTTCCTCCTGCTCCCTTATGAGACGGACTTGCTTTGGCAATCTCTTTGGATGGTAACGAAGAAGTTGCGGCTGTCTCATGTTCTGCCAATCTTGATATATTGGGAAAACTTTTTTCTTTGGGAAGTTGCACAGGCTTGCTTGGCTTTTCTAGTTTCTCTGCGTTAGTATCCGCTGCTCGTTTTGCATTGCGCAAGGGTTCCAGCTTCTTATCCGGACGGCCCGCACTTTGGTTCGTCGGAGGTGGACTCATCTGCTTCGTTCTAGCTGGCAAAGGTTCTGTTTTGCCATTCCCAAGTCGTGTGCTCGGCAGACCCGGTTCTATCGTTTTTTTCCTATTCATTTGTCGGTCTGATGCTGGTATCTCTGCCTGTATTCCTTTAGACGGATGCATCAAGTTACTTTGCGATTCATCCCGCTTCTTCAGGGATGCTTCACGCTCAGCTTTTCGCTTGATTTCATCCATAGCCGCCCGCATCCGTTCCACCAGAGCTTTACCTACTTGTGCAATATCCTGATCATGCACAATCGATGGCTTACGAATGAAGTCAAATGCACCAGCCTCAAGTGCCATGATCGTCTCTTTCATGCCCTGTTCATTGATACCCGAAAGCATAATTACCGGAACGAAAGACTGTTTCATGATCGATTTTAAGGCGTCCAACCCGTTCATTTCTGGCATTTCTACGTCCATTGTGATGATATCAGGCTTCAAATCTATGACTTTTTGAATCGCTTCCCTGCCGTTTGATGCTGTTGCCGTAACTTTAAACTCCGAATCCGCTTCAATTAAATCTGAAACGATTTTACGCATAAAAGCGGAATCATCGACAACCAATACTTGATACACCGCCATGTTGTTTCCACCCCTGCTTCCTTTATTCAGAAATCATGTTGTTCGTTTTAGCCATTTTTTCATAAACCCTCTGATTCCTGTTAAGGTTCCGGATCCCGTAGTAGAAGGTGCAGCCAAATAGCGAAGTGCGAGTTTCTCTATATCCTTGGACGCTTTGGCATTCGGATAGGCCAGACTATATGGCACTTGCCTTTTGACTGCCTTTACAACCTGAGCATCTTCAGAAATATATCCAAGTAGCGGGATATCGGTCTGCAAGAACCTTTTTGCCACTCCAGCTATTTTATCCGCAACCCGTTCCGCCTCCTGCTGGTCTTCAACCCGGTTAACGATCATCCGAAAGGGTGTAGCATTCTCCTGGCCATGCATAACTTTGACTAAAGCATAAGCATCGGTTATTGAAGTCGGTTCAGGTGTGGTTATGATTAGGCACTCATCGGCTGCACCGATAAATTTCATGTTTTCTCTGGAAAGTCCGGCTCCCGTGTCAAAAATGACATAATCCATCTCCTGAGCAATCTCTTCTACTTGTTCCGCGAAGAATTCCAGATCACGATCTGATAATGAGAACAATTCTTTCATCCCCGAACCTCCGGCGATATAGGGCAACCCACTTGCACCAAGTTGTATGATTTCCTGTATGGATTTCTGTCGGTATAACAAATGGTACAGATTATAGGAAGAAGAAGTTCCCATAAGAACATCGATATTAGCCATCCCTATATCCGCATCAAATACGAGTACCTTTTGCCCCAGCGCCTGCAAAGTCAGTGCAAAATTCAGTGTGAAATTGGATTTACCAACCCCGCCCTTTCCACTGGCAACGGTTATGATTTTGGAAGAGCGTTGATCACGTTGCATCTCATTCGCTGCGTTAGGCATAGAGACCATATTTCTGAGTGAGGCTGCCTGGTCCTTCATTGTGCATATTCTCCCAGTAACTGTCTGGTCAATGATTCTGCATCAGGCTTAAGAAGATCATCCGGCACATTTTGTCCATTAGCCACATAAGCAAGCTTGAGTGGAAAACGATGTAATAAGTTAAACATCGGACCACAACTTCCTGTCTCATCCATCTTCGTGAAAATCACCTTGTCCAGTCCATACTTGCTGAAATGTTCGGTAATTTGAATCATATCGGCACTTTTGGAGGTCATGCTCAAGACCAAAAAGGTTTCACTATTTTCAACAGGAGCAAGCAGGCTTTGCAATTCTGAAACAAGTAATTCGTTCCTGTAGTTTCTTCCGGCGGTATCCATGAAGATCAGATCACATTCCTGAAGCCGGGAAATTGCACGTTGTGTGTCCCCAGGGGATTGTACGACCTCAAGCGGTACATTTAAGATGGATGCGTAGGTTCTAAGTTGTTCTACCGCAGATATACGATACGTATCTGAGGTTATAAACCCTACCTTGCGCTGCTTGTTGAACATCTGTTCAGCAGCCAGCTTGGCAATGGTTGTTGTTTTACCCACCCCGGTAGGACCTGCAACATACACAATACGTGTGGTCGGCATAATGCCTGCCTCAATCCGTTGTTCCAAAAAATGTGATATTTCGCGCTGAATTGCTTGATATGCTTCTACTTCGTTTAACCCTTGTTCAGAGAATTGCATCTGGACAGCATCAAACCAGGATTCCCACACTTCTGTCCATACGTCCTGTTCTGTCAACCGTTGTCTCAGCACATGAAACTCTTCGGGTAATGGGTCAGTGGAAGCGCCTTGTCTGGATAGCTTGGTCATCATCAATTTGAGGTCCTGAAGTTCAGACATCAGCTGCTCTTGTTGCGAATTGGCCCCTTGCTGCCCCGCGGCAGATGAACCCGAAAAATCCGCCCCTTGCGGTCGCGGTTTATGCTCGAAGCTCGAAGAAGACATGCCGTTGCTCGTGTCTGAACTGATTTTACTTAATTCAGACACGGCTGAGGCATCCTTAGGTTCCTCTTGCACTTTTTTATCAGCGATATTCTCAACCGAATCGTCAGAAGCAGCGACAAACGAACGAGCCGTTTGTCGATAGGCTTCAGGAACAAAAGCGCGAGGGACCGGAGTAAATTGGTTTTGCACTTGCTTCGTTGGTTGTTTCTTTTCTTCCTTGTCCACTGCTGCGACAACTTCAATCCTTTTTTTGCGGAACATTCCCAACATACCGCCCACCTTAATTTCCTTGGTGGACAGAATGACGGCATCACTTCCCAGGTCTTTGCGAATTTGAAGCATAGCTTCGGGCATGGTCTCAACAACGTATTGTTTTACTCTCATAAGTTCACCACCCCGACACTTTGGATTTCAACATTCGGTTCCAACTCACTATAGGAAAGCACTGGTATATCCTGCATGGTACGTTCAATCACCTGACGCAGATACATACGAATGGTTGGAGAAGTTAATACAACAGGCTGTTGGCCCGACTGAATCAGTCGGTTGACCTGTTCAGTCAATTTTTGATATACACTTTGTGTTGAAGCTGGGTCCAGTGCAAGATAACTTCCTTGATCAGATTGCTGCACACTCTCAGCGATCTTCTTCTCCAGCCCTGGTCCAACAGTAATCACTCTAAGTGTCTCACCTTTTTGGGAGAACTGCTGGGTAATCTGACGAGACAGGGATTGTCTCACGTATTCCGTCAGTACATCGGGGTCCTTGGTATACGTTCCGTAGTCAGCCAATGTCTCAAAGATAGTAACCATATCACGAATGGAAACTTTCTCACGCAACAGCTTGGCCAACACTTTCTGTATATCACCGATGGACAGAACAGAAGGGATCAGTTCATCCACAAGCGCCGCATAGTTCTCTCTGAGATTATCCACAAGTGCTTTGGTTTCTTGTCTGCCAAGTAACTCATGGGCATGCTTCTTAATCAATTCAGTCAGATGCGTTGCTACAACGGAAGGCGGATCGACGACCGTATATCCTGCAAGTTCAGCTCTATCTTTGGTTACCTCGTCAATCCATAAGGCAGGAAGTCCAAAAGCTGGCTCTGTCGTTTCGATCCCTGTAACTGATTCTTCTTCATATCCTGGGCTCATGGCCAGATAATGATTTAACAACAGTTCCCCGCCACCAACAACATTACCCTTGATTTTGATGACATATTCATTCGGTCTTAATTGGATGTTATCCCGAATTCGGATAACTGGGACAACTAACCCCAGTTCAAGAGCGCACTGTCTGCGGATCATAATGATCCGATCCAATAAGTCTCCGCCCTGCTGATTGTCAGCCAGAGGAATTAAACCATAACCAAATTCAAACTCAATAGGGTCAACTTGTAACAGATTAATTACACTCTCTGGACTTCTCACTTCTTCAATCTGCTGCTCCTCTTCCATCTGTTCCTCTGCCACTTGCTTCTGATTCAGGTTGTTCTGCATCCTCCACCCAGAAAAGGCCAGCACACCTGCAAGGGGCAACGTTGTAATGACATGGATCGGTGTGAAAAATCCAAGCATTGCTATTACAAAAGCTACAATATAAAGGAGCATCGGGTATGTAAACAATTGCCCCGTAATGTCATCGGCCAAATTCCCTTCCGATGATGCTCTTGTTACAATAAGACCTGCTGCTGTAGATATGAGGAGTGCAGGAATCTGGCTTACTAATCCATCCCCGATGGTTAACACGGAATAGGTGGACAGCGCATCGGCAAAAGCAAGACCATGAACTGTCATTCCGATAATAAAGCCGCCAACCAGATTGATTAGGAGAATAATGATACTCGCTATAGCGTCTCCTTTTACAAACTTACTCGCACCGTCCATGGCTCCGTAAAAATCTGCTTCACGTTCAATTTTGGAACGACGTTCACGCGCCTGCTGCTCATTAATCAGACCAGCATTCAAATCGGCGTCGATACTCATCTGTTTACCAGGCATCGCATCAAGGGTGAATCGTGCGGCTACTTCAGCTACACGCTCAGAACCCTTTGTTATAACGATAAATTGAACAACGACGAGAATCAGGAACACAATAAATCCGATTGCAATCTGCCCACCGGCAATCCAGCTACCAAAGGTGGCCACAACAGATCCTGCATTTCCTTGTCCCAGAATCAGTTTCGTTGTCGATATGTTTAGTGCTAATCGAAACAACGTCGTGATCAGCAATAATGCAGGAAAGATGGAAAATTGCAATGCTTCTTTGCTGTTCATTGCAACAAGCAGTATCATCAGTGCAAGTGAAATATTGATGACGAGCAGCATGTCCAACAACCAGGTTGGGATCGGGAGAATCATCATCAACACGATGCCGATGATACCCGCAAGGACAGCAATATCTTTTGTTTTCAATGAATGTACGGCCTCCGATCCCTTGTTATTTCGTTCTGCCCTTTAATTTATATACATAAGCCAGCACTTCAGCTACCGCTTGAAACAAATCAGCCGGTATGGCGTCGCCAATCTCGGCTCTCTGGAACAATGCCCGTGCCAGCGGCTTGTTTTCCATCGTAATGACACCGTGCTCTTTGGCAATTTCCTTAATACGCAAGGCAACATAATCCTGACCTTTGGCTATAATCTGCGGTGCTTCCATCTCGGACCCTTCATACTTAAGCGCAACGGCAAAGTGTGTCGGGTTCGTAATGATTACATCCGCTTTGGGAACTTCCTGCATCATCCGCTGAACAGCCATACGACGCTGACGCTCCCTGATCTTGCCTTTAATCAGCGGGTCACCTTCCATTTTTTTGTATTCGTCCTTGATGTCTTGCTTGGACATACGGATGTTTTTCTCGTAATCGTACTTCTGATACATATAATCAAGTACAGCAAGCACCAACAGAGCTACCGCGATCTTGATGCCCAAATTCAATGTCAGCGAAGCTGCAAAGTGCAATATGGCATCCAGTGAAAAATGAGACAGAGCTGCTATATCAGACTGTGCTCCTCGAATTGTGCTATAAACGAGGTATCCAATAATCGACATTTTCATAATGGATTTAGCAAACTCCACCAACGAGCGAAGTGAAAAAATGTTTTTAAACCCTTTGATCGGATCCAACTTTTCCAGTTTCGGCTTCAAACCCTCTCCCACAAGCAGAAAGCCAACCTGCATGTAATTGACGATTAATGCAACAAGTGCCGCACCGAGCAAAACAGGAGCTAACAACAGCATCACTTCGATGCCATAACGCATCATTAATGCCACAACGTTCTCCCCGGTGACCTCCATACTCAGCCGATTAATGAAGATATCTGTAAACAGTCGAACCATTCGTTCTTTATAAAAGTCACTGAACATCATCATAATCAAAAATGTGAATAGCAGAATGGATGCACCGGACAGCTCCATACTTTTGACAACCTGTCCTTTTTTTCGCGTATCCTGTCTCTTTTTCGGTGTAGCCTTCTCTGTCTTTTCCCCTGCGAACATCTGGAGGTCGAGTTGATATTTCATTTGAATCTTGTCCTCCGTTTCACTCAGCCCGGCCTTTGTCCAATGGTCCCAAGCAATTTTTCCATGGATCTGAACATCACTTCGAACAATTGACTAAACACAAAGGCGAAACTGGGAACCAGCAAAAGCAAAATAGCAAGCCCAACAAGTACCTTAAGCGGCATTCCGACGGCAAAGACATTGAATTGTGGAGCTGTCTTCGCCAAGAATCCCAATCCAACATCCGTCAAAAATAAGGCAACTACAATCGGTGCAGACATCTGAAAAGCCAACATAAAAGATTCACCCAATGTACGCACCAAAAATTCAGCAATACTCCCATCCGCCAATCGCAGAAAAAATGCATTCGACAACGGAATCCAGCGATAACTGTATACAATGGCATCAAGCAGATAATGATGTCCGTTCATTGTCAGAAAGAGCAGCACAGCAAAAGCATATTTGAAGTTACCTGTAAGCGGTGCAGAGGCACCAGTCATCGGATCATATACATTGGCCATACCAAAACCAATCTGAAGATCAATAAATGTTCCGGCTGTCTGAACTGCGGTCATTATCAGATAGGCTACAAAGCCGAGCAGCAAACCGATTAATATTTCCCGGATGATCAGCAGGATATAGCTCAGATCTGTAGGAACGACCTGGTTTATGCCATATACCATATATACAGTCAATGTTACAAATGCCGATAAACCGACTTTAAGAGAATTCGGCACATTCCGAGCCGAGAAGATAGGCGCAGTTACAAAAAATGATGCTATTCGACAAAACATAAGCAGAGCGACAGGAAAACTTTGCAATAATGTCTCCATCTGCAAAAGCCTACCCTATGTATCTGTATAAATTATCGAGAATGTTATACGTGAAATCGACCAGTATATTCAATATCCAGGGCCCAAACAACAGTACTGCCAGAAGAACGGCAATGATTTTAGGTACAAAGGCCAGTGTTTGCTCCTGAATTTGAGTTGTTGCCTGAAACACACTGATTATGAGTCCTACAACCAGAGCTAGAATAAGCATGGGTGCGCTGGCCAACAGTGAAGTATACACTGCTTTCCCGGCCAGACCGATAATAAACTCCGAAGTCATGACCGTCCTCCTTTAATATTCCGGCTCAAGTGTTAAAACTCAGCAACAGTGACTTCACGACCAGATACCAGCCATCGACAAGTACAAATAGTAGTATTTTGAAAGGTAATGAGATCATGACTGGCGGAAGCATCATCATCCCCATAGCCATGAGTGTACTCGCGACCACAATGTCTATAACCAGAAATGGAATAAAAATCATAAAGCCCATCTGAAATGCTGTCTTCAACTCACTGATTGCATATGCCGGTACCATCACAGTGATAGGAATATCCTGGTATGTGCTAGGCTTTTCGGTTTGATTGTACTTCATAAAAAGAAGTAGGTCTTTCTCCCTAGTATGAGAGAACATAAACTTCTTCATGGGATCTGCTGCTTTTTCCAACGCTTCGGTTTGTGTGATGTCTCCTTTAAGGTAGGGCTGAAGCGCTACTTGATTAATGGAGGACAATGTTGGCGACATGATAAAAAGTGTTAGAAAAAGTGCCAATCCGACCAGGACCTGATTGGGTGGCATTTGCTGCGTACCCAAGGATGTCCGCACAAAACCGAGAACGATAACAATCCGGGTAAAACTGGTCATCAGTACCAGCAAAGCTGGCGCTATACTAAGTACCGTGATCAATAGGATAATGGATAGTGAGCTCGTACTTGGTGTGCCCCCATCCCCGTTTCCAATTTGAATATCAATATTCGGAATCGGTTCGGCAAAGGCACCAGTAACGGATGCCAGACTGATGAGTCCTATGAAAAAACACGCTAACCAAATCTTTTTCTTCATGAATCCCTCGACCGATCTGTAGTATTGTCTTCTTCCAGGACCTTCTCCATCTTCTCTTTACGGTTAGGCATCTGCCGAAGCTTGGATTCAAACAGTTCGTGAAAAGAGGTTGTATCCTCAAGTTCCATTTCCCGGGGCGGTTCATCTTTGCGCAAGCGAGCTGCCAACTTTGCAATGAGAGGCGAAAGACTCCCCTGTTGTGCTGACGCATCCCGTTCAAATGAATCAATGATTCGCTGTGCCTCTTCAAGATCCGAAACCTTATCCACCAGCTGTATGTCATCGCCCACACCGAGTAGATAAACGCTACCGCCAATTTCTATAATTTGCAGCGACTTGTTTGGTCCCAGTCCGACCCCACCCAGAATGCGAATTGTGCCGTTCCGGAACCATCGCTGATTCCGTTTGTTTAGAAAACGAATCAGATAGACTATAAGAACCAGTATGACGGCCAGGACAACAATCACCCATACAAGCTGAAAATAATAATTGACTCCCGTGTCCACACCTTCTGGAATCTTATCCTGAGCCATCATCATGTCTCTTAAACGCCCAGCGTTTTGCTGATTGCTTCGATAACCCGGTCAGATTGGAACGGCTTCACGATGAAATCTTTAGCTCCGGCCTGGATTGCATCAATAACCATCGCTTGTTGGCCCATTGCAGAGCACATAATCACTTTAGCGTTAGCATCAATTTTTTTAATTTCTTTCAATGCTGCAATACCATCCATCTCAGGCATGGTAATATCCATTGTAATCAGATCAGGACGAAGCTCCTTAAACTTCTCAATTGCTTGTGATCCATCCTGTGCTTCGCCAACGACCTCGTATCCGTTTTTGGACAAAATGTCCCGGATCATCATTCTCATAAATGCAGCGTCGTCCACGACTAAAATTCGGTTTGCCATCTTGATTCAAGTCCTCCCTAAATTGTGCTTATTGTAATTTCTGAATTCGGTCCCATTGGCTTACGATATCTATAACTCTAACACCAAAGTTTTCGTCGATTACGACAACCTCACCTTTGGCAATCAACTTGTTATTTACCAAAATATCGACAGGTTCACCAGCCAGTTTGTCCAGTTCGACAATTGAACCTTGTGACAGTTCTAAAATATCCTTAATTTGCTTCTGGGTCCTCCCTAATTCTACGGTGACTTTAAGGGGAATGTCCATCAATAAATTCAAATTGTTTTCGTCCACCTGACCGAACGCCCCATTTTGTAAATTGGCGAACTGAACCGGTTGTACGTTTACATTCCTATTCGGTACACCGCCGTAATGCTGTGGTACACCATAAGGTTGCTGCGGAGGCATGCCATAAGGCTGTTGTGGCGGCATCCCTTGAGGCATTCCCATCGGAGCCTGGCCATATCCGTTATAGTCCTGAGCAGGCGGCTGTGAAGGTTGTGGCGGCATCTGCTGCTGAACCGGAGGTTGCTCATGTGCAACCGGTGGTTGTGGTGTTGCTGCTGCTGGCGGTGCTACAGGTGCTGGCTCAGGTGTTGACACAACTGGTGCATTCGCTGTAGACTCCTGGGCGCCCCCGATCAACATCTCTACCATCTCTTTGGCAAAATGCACTGGTAGGAGCTGCATCAGATTGGAATCTATCAGATCACCAATCAATAGACGGAATGATACTTGGATCAGCGTCTCATCATCTGGAAGGTTACTGACCCCCTCACCACTTTCCATGTTGAGAATATCAATTCCCGGAGGAGAAATATTCACAAAACGGTTAAAGATCGTGGACATGGATGTAGCAGAAGAACCCATCATCTGGTTCATTGCTTCCTGCACTGCACTAATATGGATTTCGTTCAGTTCTTCATCGACTGGGTTTCCTTCTCCACCAAGCATTAGATCGGCTATGACTTGAGCATCGCGCTTCTTGATTACTAGCGAGTTAATCCCTTCAAATCCATCCACATAATTCACATGAACTGCAACATGGGGCTTGGGAAACGCTTCTTCAAACTGTGTCCGGCTGATGATGGAAACCTTAGGGGTTGTAATATCTACTTTTAGGCCCAATAGCGTGGACAAAGCTGTCGCTGCGCTACCAAATGTAATGTTACCAATCTCACCCAAAGCATCCTGTTCCAGCTCAGTCAAAAAATCATCAACCGTTTTCTCTGCTGGTTCTGTACTATTCATCGATTCCGATTGCCGGAGCAAAGCATCGATTTCTTCCTGGGATAAATAATCCTTACTCGTCAAATTCTTCAACTCCTTCGGTGACAATCTCGTCTATTTGCACAGCCACACGATCTTTAATCGTTCCCGGGCTCCCCATATACTTCAGCCTATCGCCCACTTTAATGGACAACCCCTCATCAACCGGTTTGTTCAACGTGATAACATCGCCAATAGACAGACCCAGAAATTCAGCAATCGATATCCTGGATTCTCCCAATTCCGCAACGACAGGCAGTTTGGCTTTGTTCACTCGTTCTCTGAGAGCATCGTACTCTTCTGGAGCTCTTGTCTTTTTCTCCGAAACAAACCACTGATGAGTCGACAAGCGGGACATAATAGGTTCAAGAACGACATGCGGGATACACAAATTGATCATGCCTGTGGTGTCACCGATTTTGGTACTCAGCGAGATCAGAGCAATGGTCTCATTGGGTGATACAATCTGCATAAATTGCGGATTGGTCTCCAGCGCTTCCATCCTTGGAGAAATATCCAACACTGTCTTCCATGCTTCCTGCAAACTCTCAAACGCTCGGCTGAAAATCCGCTCCATAATCGTCGTCTCTATTTCCGTCATCGATGCGATCTTTGTTGGTGCATTCCCCGTTCCGCCCAACAGGCGGTCCAGCATTGCGTACCCCACGTTGGGATGAACCTCCATCACCATCCGTCCCTGTAATGGCTCCGCCTCAAATATGTTCAATATCGTCATCTTCGGAATAGAGCGGATAAACTCGTCATAAGGCAACTGTTCAACCTGAACGACATTGATCTGAACGAACGTCCGCAGTTGGGCTGAAAAATAAGTGGTGAGAAAGCGTGCAAAGTTTTCGTGAATACGGGTCAAGCTACGAATATGATCTTTGGAAAATCGAACTGCCCGCTTAAAATCGTACGATCTAATTTTCTTCTGAGTTTCTTCCTTCTTCAATTCCTCAGCATCCATCTCACCAGAGGATAGGGCTGCTAATAGGGCGTCAATCTCATTTTGTGATAATACATCCACCATGTTCTCACCCCCTTACAGATTTACAGCGTGTCCTGTTCATTACATCGGCGCCATCACAAAAGCAGAAAAACTAGTGCTAACAAGCTTACCTTCTGGCAATGCTTCATTAATAAGCTCGGTCAAATTTTTATTAAATTGAATGCGACCTTTCGCTGTAGCGAGCTCATCAGTTTTGGTATCCGCAAAAGTCTGAATGATAATAGGTTTCACCGTAATTTCCTTAATTTTCTCAAAATCTTCTTTAGCCTTTTTGTCAGACAATTTGAAAGAAAAACTTACAACGACAACATGGTCTATATCAGCCAAGTTGGTTTTGATTTCACCAAGCTCTGAGGAAACTTCAACAATCTCATCTGCAGTCATTTTCTTCTCTTCAGCAGCGGCTGCCGTATGTGTATCAACCTTATTCCCATTCTGTCCTTGCATAAATACAAACACAACCACCACAATGAGTGTTATAGCTAACAAGCTAGTTGCAAGCCATGGCAACATCTTTTTCATCAGGACTCCTCCGTTTGCTGCACTTTGATAGTGGCTGCCTGAACCCCGATTTCACGGTTGTATTCTTTAATTTTGGAAATGACTTCATCCGCTTTTTCAAGCACAATGAGTCTCTTTCCGGTTACCAGAGTAATATACGTGTCCGGTGTTTCTTCTACAATCTCAACCATCAGCGCATTTAACCACATGGGAGAACCATTTAACCGCGTAACCGAAATCATGCTAAGCCCCCTCGATCAGAGTGGAGGAGCAGGCTCCCCCACGCATTCAATATTACAAATCAGTTATTAACGTTTCAGGTTAACTACTTCCTGAAGCACTTCATCGGATGTTGTAATGATCCGCGAGTTCGCCTGGAATCCACGCTGAGCTACGATCATTTCTGTAAATTCACCAGTCAGATCCACATTGGACATTTCAAGTTGTCCTGCAATAATTGAACCTGTTCCATCTTCTGCACTATTGGCTGTCAAAGGTTCAAGTGCACCATCCGGATTGGCATTTGCAGTCATGCGATACAGGTTGCCCCCGATTTTTTCAAGTCCTTCCGGATTGACTACTTTACCGATTCCAATCTGTGGACCTGGCTCGATCGTTCCGTCAGCCATAGTCTGGTTGATTGTTCCGTCCTGACCAATCGTGAATGAAACAACATCATCAGGAATGGTAATGTTGCCACCACCGCTGTCCATTACAAACAGACCGTCTGAAGTCAGAAGGTTGCGTGCCGCATCAACGTGGAAATCACCGGCGCGAGTAAGGTAGGGAACTTCCTGATCTTCGCTCAATCGTACCAGGAAAAAACCATCTCCATTAATACGCAAATCTGTTGGATTGTTTGTTGTCATAGGACTTCCCGCAAGATGCAATGTGTCAATAGAACCTACAGATACACCCAAACCGATTTGCTTTGCGTTCACACCACCGGTTGGAGTATCCGTCGGAGCAGTTACCCCTGCTGTCGTTTGGCTCATAATATCTTTGAACATAACACGACTTCCCTTGAATCCAACCGTATTTACGTTCGCAATATTATTACCGATTACATCGAGTTTTGTTTGAAAACCCCGCATCCCGGAAACGCCTGAGTACATTGATTTCAACATTTATAAAAAGCCTCCCAGCCTTAATTTGGTTACCGCATCAGTCGGTCAGCGGCATTCCGGCTCCCGAGAAGGGCCAGCCGGTCAAGAAATGATTACAGCACTATCAATCTGAGTGAATACATTGTTCTTCATGCTCTCACTATCCATGGCTGTGACGACAGTGCGATTTTTGACATTCACGATAAAGGCCATATCCTGCATCAGAATCAAGGATTCCTTGGCTCCTTTGGCAGCGGCCTTATCCAAGGCAGTTCCGATTTGCTGCATCTGCTCAGTCTTGAGTTCAATACCACGCTGTTCCAATCTTTTGGCAGCATGATTACTCAATTTCAGAAGATTGTCTTCCAGTACCTGGGCAAAAGGTCGTTCAGGACCATTGGATGTGTCTCCCGTTTTGGAGCGATTAAGCAAATTGGGCGTAATCGGACCTGTATACAGCTGGCCTACGGTTATCCGATCACTCATAATATGTTTCCATTGTCTTCAGGCTGTGCTGAGGATTCCGGTTGATTGTTCTGGCCCTGGTTCGCTTCAGCTTCAGTTCCATCTGCGACGTTCTGAACAGGCGGTTCATTTCCTTCAGCCTGTGCTGGATTGGTTACCTGAATAATTTCATCCAACTTGATTTCGTCCTTGCCAACTTTCGCGTACTGTACACCGTCTCTTACAACGATGGAATCCACAATACCCTGACGGAGGGTTCCGTTATCCTCTTTATTAGAAGAAAGCCAACTGATCTCTCGGCCAATCATGCCAGATACTGCTCCAAGAGACTGATTCAAGGTCTTAAGCTGAGTCGAGATATTCACCAGTTGTTCTACCGAACTGAACTGGGCCATCTGAGCGATAAATTCCTTATCTTCCATTGGTTGCATAGGGTCCTGATTCTGGAGCTGAGTAATCAATATTTTCAGAAACTGATCCTTGCCCAGCTCCTTTGTTGCAGCACTTGTTGTAGCTTTATTCGCAGCCGAATAGTTGGGCCAGGTATTATTCGTTGAAATAGCTTCATTAGCCATATTTTCACCTCATTTCTGATTTAAGCTTCTGCGGTAAACGTGTCTCTTTGAAGGTCAGTTCCGTCTTCATGCTCGCTGCGCCAGTTGCGTAATTCTTCCTGAAGGCTTGCTGTACTTACAGCGTCATCCGATTGTTCTTCACGTTCACGTGAACGACGTTGCTGCTGTGAGTTACTTCCTGGCTGGCGTCCGCCATCTTGATACATCTGTGAACCTAATGAACTGTTTTGAGTAACCTCAAGCCGTTCCACTTGAATGCCCTGAGCCTGAAGCGAGCTACGCAGCTGCATCATCTGCTGTTCCAGCATGTCTTTCGCCATCGAATGTTCTGTCATAAAACGTGCAACCAATTGTCCATTTTGCAAAGTAATCTGCACATCCAGCTTACCCAGATGTTCCGGACGAAGTGAGATGGTCGCCTCCGAAAATCCTTTTTGCTGCACGATGTCCAATTTGTTCACGACAAACTGTGTCATCTCTTTTGCAAATTGAGATGTTTGCATTACAGGTTCAGCCGGTTTACCTGCTGCTGTACCTGATGAACGCAAGGACAACTCGCCTGCTGTGATGATGCTTGAATGGTCCATTTCCCCAACTTCCTTTGAAGAAGCTGTTACGTCCGATTCAACAGTACCTTTAGTCCCAGCATTTGAAGCCGTCGCAACAAGAACTTGCGGTACCACCGAGTCTTGCTTGGACGATTGAACGGAATTTGTTTGAGCGACTTGAACAGCCTGATCCTTAGCTGCCCCTAAGGTGTCCAGAATAGATTTGAGCTCTGTCCAACCTTTAGTAATACTGGTGTCAATACCAGCATCTTGCAGCTGACTTTGAAGAGATTGAAGCAGGTGCTTGAATTCAGGCGCATTTTTGACAACTGCACTATTCGGCTCATTCATTCCAGCAATCAACTGTGTAAGCACGTCCTGTAATACAAAACGCACTGCTGCGGGATGCTCCGCTAGATCAATTGCAGATGCCGCACTTCCCGTTTCAGTTGTGGGCTCATCTGAACCTTCTGCTTGAGAGCCTGAATTAGCATTTAATTGAGCGTACATCTGCTGAATCAGACTTTGTAAATCCTCTAGTAGTGACGGATCATTCTCCAAAGCTTTGTCAAGCGAATCCAAATCTGCGAATAGCGAACTCAGGATTTCGGTGATCGACGTTTGTTCGCCATCATCACTCGTTGCAAATGTAAACATAAGTGGATTCGCTGTTAAACTCCCTGAAGCAGCCGAGCTGTTATCCTCTGTTGTACCACCACTCAAAGACTGTGCCAGAGTTTGTAGAAAATCACCACTCGTCCCAGCAACTGCACCTTTGGACCCCGTTCCTGCTGTCTGAGCTGCACCTGTTGTCTTGGCAGATGACGTAGATGTCATTTGATATACAATCGACATTTGTTTTCACCTCCTCTCCATAGTGAACAGAAGCACAAATCTTACTTGTTACCCATTAATTTGTTTAAAATTTTCGCAGTTTCGACCGAATTTTCTGTCGACATGTTTTCAAGCAATTGAGAACGTGTCGCATCGTCCACAGAATTCAGGATGGTCAAGGTTTTGTCAGGACTTAATTTATAAGTCTCTAACAGAAGCTTGGCGCCACTCGAGGCCGACATAGAAGCAAACGTTTGACTAAGCTGATTTTTATCCAAATTTTTGGAGTTGGTCGTAGACGCCGTTGATGTTGTTGCAGTCTCTTTCTTTAATCGAGATTGTATGGCATCCAAAGCCAGATCACCGGATGGTTTTGCATCCTTCATCATCATCGTGACATCAGCCGCTGTTTTCGGATCCATTTTCTCCAGCACCTTGGTCCGCGCTGCGGATTGCATCGCACTCAAGAGCAGTACCATCTCTTCATTCGTCATATTTTGCAAAATCGGTGCAGCCTTGCTGGGACTCATGTCCGCATACATCTTAGCCAAATCTTTGATTTGTTTCTGATAATCGGATTCAGTCTCCGGTGTTGCCGACGCAGCGGTTTCAGCCACTTTTTCGGCATCATCCAATTTTTTTTGCAGATCGGTTGCTTTTTTTGCCTCAGTCGTCGTGGCATTTTTCGCTTCTTTTAGCTCTGTTTCCTTGGCACTTACTTGTGCTTTCAGCTTTTCTATTGTTGCTTCTGCACTTTCGACCTGCTGCTCACTTTTCTCCAGTTTCTCTTTCTCTGGGTCTAAAACAGGATCAGGTAACCAGTTCTTCACGACAGGAACTTTGTTAGCCACTTCAAGCAAATTATTGCGAATATCTACATTAAATAGAGTGAGCAGTACACCCAGCAGTACCACAGTAAATACAATGGGGATTGAAATCATCAAAAACTTTTCCCAACCGCCGCTCGACTCTTTTTCCAAATCCGTGTCTTTAACAGCCATGGTTCTTTCCTCCTTCACGAGACAACTTCGCGCCCGCTCACATCAATTCGCGCGTCCGGCTTTGGCAGCGAAGCGTACAGTAGCCATCTCGTCCAGATCGTTCTGTTCCCGGAGGAGCATCTCCTGCTGAAATTTGATTTTGGCCTTGTCTCTCGCTCCAACCCACACTTTTTCATCCATCATTTTTCCGTTCAGAAACGTCTGATTCCGCTGCACATTGACCTGAGCATGTCGAACATCACTGTTTTTTCGTAATATGCACTCATCCAGATGATGGACATACCGCTGCATCTCCTGAATACTGGATACGGAAGCCTTGCTTTCCGTAGCGGATTGAATGACATCAATCAGTTTCCTTTTATCATTCATAAGTTGTAAAAGATGCTCTTCCTCAGTTTGCAGTTTTCCAATTGCTGTGGATAACATCCACTCCGCTTGCGTTTTTTCATTGCTTTTCAGGTCAACAACCTTCTGGAAATGATATCGAAATTTCATCGTTTACCCTTTCATCTCCTTGCAAATTCAAGAATCAAACGTTCCTGTACTTCACTTAGCGTTACTTTTTCATCGACTTTCTGTCTTGTAAAGTTCCAAATGCTATCAATCTGGTCTATGGACTCATCTATGGCTGCATTGGAACCTCTTTGGTAGGCCCCGATGTTAATTAAATCCTCTGATTCTTTATATACAGCCATTAGTCTCTTCATATTATTAACAGCTTCCAACTGCTCTTCAGGAGCGATATCCTTCATTACACGACTAATGCTGGCAAGTACATCAATGGCAGGAAAATGACCTTTATTCGCAATGGACCGGTTTAGCACAATATGACCATCCAGTATCCCCCTCACCGCATCCGCGATGGGCTCGTTCATATCATCCCCATCCACCAGGACCGTGTAAAAAGCTGTAATCGAACCTGTAGGCCCAGTCCCCGCTCGCTCAAGCAACTTGGGCAAACTTGCAAACACAGAAGGTGTATACCCTCTCATCGCAGGGGGTTCTCCAACGGCAAGTCCCACTTCCCTTTGAGCCATGGCGTAGCGGGTAACGGAGTCCATCATCAACATCACATTCATGCCTCTGTCTCTGAAATACTCCGCAATTGTGGTTGCGATGACCGCACCCTTGATTCGAATCAATGCAGGCTGATCGGACGTAGCAACTATAACGACGGATCGTTCCAGCCCCTCCGGGCCCAAATCCCGCTCAATAAAATCACGAACCTCACGTCCCCGCTCGCCAACCAAAGCAATTACGTTGACATCAGCTGCTGTATTGCGGGCAATCATACCCATCAGCGTGCTTTTACCCACACCCGATCCGGCAAAGATTCCGACCCGCTGTCCCTTGCCAACCGTTAAGAGACCGTCAATGGCTCTTACACCAACACCCATCGTTTCGAGTACCCGAGGTCGGTCCATCGGATTTACTGGCGTATTGGACGTAGAGTACATTGGCATTCTAGATGGCAACAATGATCCGTCCAAAGGTTTTCCCAATCCATCTAATACTTTACCGAGCAATTCTGATCCAACCTGAACCCCAAGTGGTTTCCCGGTTCCGACCACATCACATCCAGGACCAATGGATTGAAGTTCTCCGAGTGGCATAAGCAGCACTTTGTTATCCCGAAATCCAACGACCTCTGCCTGAAGCGGCTTGGCGGACTTGCCTGGATAGATATAACATACATCGCCGATACTCGCATCCGGACCTTCAGACTCAACCATAAGACCAATGACCTGAGTAACTTTGCCGTTAATGCGAACGGGATCAAACTGCCGCAGATGTTCCATATAACGTTGTGAGCTAAGAACCTTCATGTTGATTTTTTCGCTCCTCATCCTCAAGTGCTATGCGGACCAGTTCTTTTTTGATTTCAGAAAGCTGTGTATCGATTCTCGCATCTACGCTTCCAAATGAAGAGCGTATAACACATCCTTTGTCTTTTACCGTAGCATCAGGCAAAATTTGCAATTCTGCCTGGGAGTCAATCGCCAGAGCCAACTCCTCACGCGCGCCTTGAACAAAAGCAAATTGATCAGGCGCCACACATAAAGTGATCATGCCCTGCTCCCGTTTGCGTAGCAAGTTCTGACGAATCAGCTCTAGCGTATGCTCCGGTTCAACAGACAGTTGTTTATCTATTACTTTCTCAGCAATACCGCAGGCAAGCTCCACAAGGAAAGGCTCTGCTTCCTGAATTATCTGATCTTTAGCTACGTATGCTTCCTCAAGTACCTCACGGGCTTCCTTCATCATCTTTTCGATCTGCACCTGGAGATCCAGTTCAGCCTGTACTTTGCCTTCTTCAAAACCCTGTTGAAAGCCTTGTGAACGAAGCGCTTCAGTCAGATGTTCGTCCTGCTGACGCTGCTCCTGCCACCAGGTATCGATTTGTTCACGGGCTTCTTGAAGCATTCGCTCGGCTTCCTCCGAAGCTTCACGTACCTGCTTTTCTGCAAACTCCTTGGCATCCTCCAGCATCTCCGCAGTAAGACGTTGTGTTTCCTCGTCTACGCGTGCCTGCAGCACCTCAGCTTCGGAACCTTCAGCACGTTCACCGTTTAATTCCGATTCAGACTCTGATCCACCATAATGATGATGATTTTCGAGTCGTTTGCGGTCATCGACCGGTACATACTGGAAAGATTTAATCAAATTAGACAATGATATCATCTCCTCCACCGCGAGCGATAATGATCTCACCAGCTTCTTCCAATCTACGGATCGTTCCTACGATACGAGTTTGAGCTTCCTCAACATCACGCAACCGCACAGGTCCCATGAATTCCATTTCTTCCTTGAACGTTTCTGACATCCGTTTCGACATATTCCGGAATACGGCATCCCGTACTTCTTCGCTTGCCACTTTGAGCGCCAATTGCAAATCTCCGTTGTCGATATCCCGGATAATGCGCTGAATTGAACGATCATCCACATTGACGATATCCTCGAATACAAACATGCGTTTCTTGATTTCTTCTGCAAGTTCCGGATCCTGAATTTCCAGCGAGTCGAGAATGGTACGCTCCGTACCCCGGTCGACTCCATTCAAGATCTGAACGATTGATTCAATACCACCCGCATTCGTGTAGTCCTGCGTCACAGTGGATGATAACTTCTGTTCCAGTACGCGCTCCACTTGTGATATAACTTCCGGAGAAGTGCTGTCCATCACAGCAACCCTGCGTGCTACGTCCGCCTGCTTCTCTTGTGGCAACGAAGACAAGATGGCTGCTGCCTGCTCAAATTGCAAGTACGATAGTACGAGTGCAATCGTTTGAGGACTTTCGTTTTGAATGAAGTTCAAAATTTGATTTGGATCCGCTTTGCGTGCAAAGTCAAATGGTCTAACTTGCAGCGTAGCCGTCAAACGGTTAATAACTTCAAGTGCTTTTTGCGATCCGAGTGCTTTTTCCAAAATCTCTCTTGCGTAAGTAATGCCGCCCTGAGAAATGTATTCCTGTGCAAGACAGATCTGGTGAAACTCAGCCATAATCATATCTTTTTCGGAAGCATCCACTTTGCGAACATTGGCAATCTCCAACGTTAGTTGTTCGATCTCCTCATCACGCAGATGTTTGAAGATTTGTGCGGATACCTCCGGACCTAATGTAATGAGCAAAATTGCTGCTTTTTGTCTTCCAGTCAGCCCCTGACTGCTTGCCTTCGCCAATGCGTTCACCTCTATTCGTCAGCCAGCCATGTACGCAGCAGATTGACGAATTCGTCTGGCTTTTTCTTGGCCAAACTCTCCAATTGTTTGCGCACTTGACTTTCGTTCGTTACACTGTCCAACGTAATGGACGGAAACTCTGTTGCTACTGGTAGAGGAATCTCCTCTTCCTCTATTTCGTTCTGTTTGCGGCGACGACGTACTAACAAAATAACAACCGCAGCAATCAAAGCTGCCACCAGTGCGCCTGCACCCCACATCATTCCTGTGGAAAGCTGGAAGCCTGTATTTGCTGTCGCAGCAGTCTGGAAGCCCTGTGATAATACAGAAACTTTTTTGGTCAAATCAGCGTCACTTATTACAGTGCCAGAGTCGGCCAACGAAGCCCGAACGATATTGACCAGTATATTCTCAATAGCATCCTTGACCGGTTGTGCCAATTCATTTTGTCCTTCAGGTGGTTCAACCGCGACATTTATGGTTAAGTCTTTTACAGTATATGGACTGGATATAATATCCTTAGCGATTCGATTAACCTCATAATTGATGGTGCTTGATGATTCTTCCGAGTTCGCATTGCCTGATGTATCCGATGATGGATAACCCGGAACATCCTGTTGGCCGGTACCCGCAACACCGCCTGTTGGATTACTAGCCCCCGTGTAACTTTTTTGAATCTCCTGTACACTGATTTCGATGCCTTTCATATTGTCTACATCGACCGGTGTAACCAGATTTTCTTTCCGAGTTTCTTTATCAAAATTCAGCTTGGAAGCCACAAGAACGTTGACTTTATCCTCACCTACAATCTGGGAAAGAAATTGTTTCACGTTATTCCGAACATCATTTTCAAATTTTTTCTGCAAAGCCATGTTTTCCTGTACTTCAGTAGATAATCCACCACTACCACCACGTGCTGTTGGAATCAGTTCCGCTTCATCCGTGTTAGTGATCGTGATATTCTCAATGGGTAGATTCGGAATAGCGGTTTTAACCAAATTAAAGTAGCCATCTACTGCTGCCTGATTTGGGTGATAACCGGGTTTAAATTGGAGAGCCACCGATGCTGACGCTTTATCCTGTTCTTCCAAACCAGCAAAGATATTATCTTTGGGCATATTGACCAGTACTTTTGCATCTTGTATACCTTGCATCCGTTGAAGCAATTGCTCCACTTCTCCGTTCAATGCGTTGTTATACTTCACATCAAACTCTTTGTCCGTCATACCAATGGGTGATGATGATTCCTCGAATGACTTATATCCTAATGAACCATTCTGAATAATCCCTTGGGACCCGATGTTCACTTTTGCAATCGCAACATCCGTGCTTGGTACGGATATGGTCTTGCCATCTGCACTTAATTTGTACGGAATACTTGATGAATCCAGGTAATTAATGACGCCTGCAGAATCACTTGCATTCAAATCCGTAAACGCAACTTCATATTCTGTCTTGGACAATTGCATGGTCAGTACGACTGCCGCCAAAATTAAAAACAGAAAGGTTGAAATAAATAATACTTTTTGCTTTTTGCTAAAACTATTCCAATACTGGGATACCTTGTCCCTGTACTGGGCAATTCTCTCATTCACTCTGTCACCCCATCCGAAACTTAGCTTAGTCTGTCCTGTTTTTAATCACTATAGGTTCTAAAAGATTAAAGACAGGAGCAGCATGCAGCTGCTTGTTGTAATGATCAGCGCTGTTGTCGAAGCGCAAGTATGCCGTTTTTATAATTGCGTACGCATAATCTCTTGATATGCTTCGACCACTTTGTTTCGGACTTGAGACGTAAGTTGAAGACTCAGCAGAGCCTGTTCTGAAGCGATCATCACCTGATCAACGTTCACTTTTCCGAGCATGAATTGGTTTGACATTTCATGCGCTTGGGACTCCTGTGCAGCTACAGACCCGAGCGCATTCTGTAGGTATGTACCGAAGCTCTGAATGGTTTCGGCTGGTGTGGATGGCTTACTTTGTGCCGTACTTTGCATCTGAAGCGGTTGAATCGCCTGTGTGTTAAACATGTTGTTCTGAATCATTAATGTCCCTCCCATTCATCTCTGTACTTCGGTTTTATGGACCATCCTTAAACTGTTAACTAAGCCCTTCCAATCTCCAGTGCTTTTGATATCATGGCCTTGGTTGAATTTAAGGCTGTGACGTTTGCCTCATATGAACGTGATGCCGAGATCATATCTACCATCTCTTTTGCAATGTCCACGTTAGGCATGTACACATACCCCTCAGCGTTGGCATCCGGATGAGAAGGGTCATAGACAGGTTTCAAAGGCGATTGATCTTCACGAATCTCTGTTACTCTAACCCCATCACCGGAACTATTATTTCTCATCTGATTTTGCAGCAAGCTGTTGAACGAAGTCTTATTTGGTTCAAGTACGACCATCTTTCGCTTATAAGGGACTGCTTCACCATTGGATACGCTTGCGCGTGTCGTCTCTGCATTGGCGATGTTGGAAGATATAACGTCCATTCGCAAGCGCTGAGCTGTCAGAGCCGATGCACTGATATTAAAACTGTTACTGATGTTCACCTAAGCTATCTCCCTTCGACTCCAACACGCATCATTTTGATCTGTTCATTCACTTGCTGGATATAAGCGTTGTAACGCAACTGGTTCTCGGCCAGAAGACTCATTTCCTTGTCTACATCGACGTTATTCTGGTTGTTATTCATGGAAGTCGACTGATCCATATTGACTACAGGTGTCGGTACGGAAGAGGAAGGACCTATGACAAAATGCCTTGAATCCGTTACTTTCCCTTTAAGAGCAGGCATATCTCCATTCATTTGATCCTGTAGTATTTCTTCGAAAGAAACGTCCGAACGCTTGAAATACGGGGTGTCGGCATTCGCGATGTTGTCAGCAATCGTTCGTTGTCTGATGTTGGAGGCATCGAGTGCACCTTGTAACCTTTGGAAACTAATATCATTCAAAAGATTCATATTTTCCCTCCTCTCCTTAGAAATTATGGAAAAAGATTCAACCTTTTTCCTTCAAGTTGCTTATGCTTTTTCGACAAAAACATTCGCTTTTACACGTTTTTCTAGGACTTAAGTAGAATTAACTCTGATGTTGTCGTATAACATAAGTTTCTTCGAGATTGGGATATATTACAATAAGAAAAAAGCCCTATCTTTTCTGAAAGACGGGGCTTTTTGTGTATTTTCTGCAAATTATGAATTTTTTCGTAAATGTTGAGGCCCAAAACAAATGGAAGCTTACACTGCTCTAATATTTGCTAAAACATTCTTAAAATTTATAAAGCCTGTTTCTGATGCATATCGCGTTTTTAATCAGTGGTTCGTTGAAGATTCCAGAATTTTCATGTTGGTTCCTGTTAGAAATTTTTACCGTAAGAATAAGGTTTTGAACTAAAATAATTTATTATTATTCCACACTGTTAATTTAATAATTGACAAAAAACGTATCTTATATTACTAGTATCCACCAATTATAAGCAACACTTTCTTAACATTTATAACTTTGTAAAGTTGATTTTAAAAACACAAAAAAAATTTGTCGTCCCCATAATTCGCTCTCATTCATTTTGCGCATTTATGCAAGTTCCTCTCTCCTTGCTGATTAAACCGATGACCAGACTTGGAAAATAAAAATCCTTTTATTGGAATTTTTAGAATGTTCAAAATATCCCTTGTCTTGGATGCCTTCTGTTTGAAATAAACTATATATATGGCGCAAGTCCTAGATCATCTCATCTCTCATGCCGACTTCATCTCTTTTATCGGTTATATGGCAAAATTATATTAGATCACAGCAAAAATAAACGGTATACATTGAATGGATGAAGCCAATTCCACAAAAATGAGGATCAAATATCCTTACCTGTGTAATTGCAAAATCTTCATCCATCCGTTGTATACCGTTCTTCACACTTCAACGTTGCCTTCAATAGAACAATAATCGTTAGTTACAAAATATATTGACTTAGATCCCGATCGAGTGCAATATCATTCAATTTCTCACGTACATATTCCGGAGTGATTACCATGCGCTCCAGCGTTAGCTCTGGTGCCTCAAAGGATAAATCCTCAAGAAGTTTCTCCAGAATAGTATGCAGGCGACGTGCACCGATATTTTCGGTATTCTGGTTCACTGACTCAGCGAGCTTGGCAATCTCACGAATAGCATCATCCGAGAATTCAATCTCAATATTCTCAGTACGCAGCAAATCCACATACTGCTTGGTTAAAGCATTTTTAGGTTCCGTGAGGATCGAAACAAATTCATCAAGCGTCAGGCTGTTCAGTTCTACACGGATTGGGAAACGCCCCTGAAGCTCTGGAATGAGATCCGAGGGTTTTGCTACATGAAAAGCACCGGCTGCCATAAACAGGATGTAATCCGTTTTGACAGGACCATACTTCGTCATTACCGTAGAGCCTTCTACGATAGGCAGAATGTCACGTTGAACCCCTTCCCGTGATACATCGGGGCCACTACCGCGTCCCTGACTGGCTACTTTATCAATTTCATCAATGAATATGATACCTGTCTGTTCCGCCCGGCGGATGGACTCCTGCGTAACATCATCCATATCGATTAACTTTCCAGCTTCTTCCTGAATCAATACCTTGCGAGCTTCCTTAATCGCCAGCTTGCGTTTTTTGGTACGACGAGGCAATAAACTGCCAAACATCTCCTGCATGTTCATCCCCATCTGGTCATTCCCTTGACCAGCGAACATGTCCATCATGTTTGGCGTCGTATCTTCCACATCAATTTCGATCACGTCATCTTCCAATTTACCAGATAACAGGTCGAATTTGATTTTGCGCCGCCGCTCAGCTACTCCCGTATCCGGTTCTTGCTCATCGGTTTCTGGCGTAGTGTTGCCATTATTTCCAAAAATCATTTCAAACGGATTCCGTTGATTTTTGGATTTGGATTGTGAAGGGACCAAAATATGTACGATCCGTTCATTGGCAGCTTCTTCCGCTTTGTCCTTGACCTTTTCTGTACGTTCCAGCTTGACCATCCGCAGCGATGTTTCAATCAAATCACGAATCATCGATTCCACGTCACGGCCAACATAACCCACTTCTGTGAACTTCGTAGCCTCTACTTTTACGAATGGAGCTCCAACCAACTTGGCCAGGCGGCGTGCAATCTCTGTTTTACCAACACCAGTAGGTCCAATCATTAGGATATTTTTAGGTACAATATCATCTTGGGTATGTTCAGGCAAAAGGCTGCGGCGGTAACGATTGCGAAGAGCAACTGCTACCGATTTTTTAGCCTGTTTTTGACCTACAATGTATTTATCAAGCTCTGCAACGATTTGTCTGGGCGTTAACGCTTGAGTATGCATATAGCTTCCCTCCTACCAATATGCGAACTTTGTTTTAGAGATACCACTTTATAAAGGCTTACCTACAAGGACAAAGAATCTCCACGAATGAACTGGAGCTGAAGGAATCTCAGGCCCCATTACGGGAGATTGCTTTTGCTTACAACTCTTCAACAATAATATTATTGTTGGTGTAGACACATAACTCAGAGGCAATCTGAAGTGATTCACGAGCAATGTCTTTCGCTTCCAGATTCACCGCATGACGTTTTAACGCACGTGCAGCGGATAAGGCAAAGTTTCCTCCTGATCCAATCGCGATAACGTCATCATCGGGCTCAATAATTTCGCCCCCGCCAGAAATGAGCAACATTCCCGTTTTATCCATTACAATCAGAAGTGCCTCCAGTTTGCGCAAAATCCGATCCTGGCGCCAGTCCTTGGCAAGTTCTACAGCAGCACGCTGCAGATTACCATGGTGCTCCTCCAGTTTGCCTTCAAATTTCTCAAACAAGGTAATCGCATCCGCTACGGAACCGGCAAAACCAGCCACAACCTGACCACGATAGAGACGTCTTACCTTTTTAGCTGTATTTTTCATCACAACACTTTGCCCCATGGTCACCTGACCATCTCCGGCAATCGCTGCCTTGCCATTATGACGAACTGCACAGATTGTTGTAGCATGAAATGACATATCCATGTTATCAGACTCCTCCCACGAATAATTTATACGCGTTCTGGAACGGTTAGACCTTCTCCTGCAGCAAAACGGGCAATGCCATCCAGTGCACGCTTGGCAAGTGCTTCATTTTTTTCTTTTTTGTTACGTATTTTGATTTCCAGCTTCGGCAGCAATCCAAAGTTTGCATTCATGGGCTGGAAGTGTTTGAAATCAGCTGTTGTAATGTACTGCGCCATACTCCCCAGCGTCGTCTCCACCGGCAATACCACCAATTCCTGACCCAGTGCTGCTTTGGCTGCATTCATGCCAGCGATTAAACCGGATGCCGCAGATTCTACGTAACCTTCTACACCAGTCATCTGACCTGCAAAGAATAGGTTTGGACGCTCTTTGAACTGATACGTTGGACGGAGAAGTTTGGGAGAATTAATAAATGTATTACGGTGCATTACGCCATAACGAACGAATTCCGCGTTTTCAAGTCCAGGGATCAGAGAAAATACACGCTTTTGTTCTCCCCATTTCAGATGTGTCTGGAATCCTACCAGATTGTACAGCGTTCCAGCAGCATTATCCTGTCTAAGCTGCACAACAGCATGCGGAAGTTCTCCGGTATGTGGATTAACGAGACCTACAGGTTTCATCGGACCAAACAGAGCCGTTTGTTTGCCACGCTTCATCATGACTTCAATCGGCATACAGCCTTCAAAGTAAATTTCTTTCTCAAATTCTTTCAATTGAGCAACTTCAGCCGTAATCAATGCTTCATAAAACACATCGAATTCCTCTTCTGTCATCGGACAGTTCAGGTATGCTGCTTCGCCCTTGTCATAACGTGAAGCAAGATAAACCTTATTCATATCAATAGAATCTTTTTCGATAATCGGTGCAGCTGCATCATAGAAGTAGAAGTATTCCTCACCCATAAGTGCCTTAATCTGCTCCGACAATGCCGGAGAAGTCAATGGACCGGTTGCTACAACAACGATACCGTCTTCCGGAAGAGAAGTCAGCTCTTCATTGACCACTTCAATGAGTGGATGCTGATGAAGGGTGGATGTAATCTCCCCTGAGAATCCGTCCCGGTCAACAGCAAGTGCTCCTCCTGCCGGAACGGCATGACGATCTGCTGCACCCAAGACCAGTGAATTAAGCATTCTCATTTCTTCTTTTAATACGCCTACTGCATTCGTCAAACCATTGGCACGAAGCGAGTTGCTGCATACCAGTTCAGCGAATTTATCCGTATGGTGAGCCGGCGTTTTGACAACCGGTCTCATCTCATATAATTTTACACGCACGCCGCGACTTGCAATCTGCCAGGCTGCTTCTGTTCCTGCGAGCCCGGCACCAATAACTGTTACTTGTTGTTCACTCATCGAAATCGTTTACCCCCATTATGCTAATCCGTTCATTCTTCTTCCGGTTCTTCCACCGGCTCCTGATGATCGCATGAAGTACACTGCAATCGTGTTCCCTGTTTGTTTCGTTTCTCGATCATTAGCGATCCGCAGCTTGGACATGGTTTCGCTGAAGGTTTATCCCATGATACAAAATCACATTCAGGATACTTGTCGCAACCGTAGAAAATACGTCCCTTTTTACTGCGGCGTTCAACCACATGACCTTCTTTACACTTCGGACAAGTTACGCCGATGTCCTTGATAATGGGTTTGGTATTCCGACAATCCGGAAATCCGGAGCACGCGAGAAACTTTCCAAAACGACCCAGTTTATAAACGAGCGGTTTGCCGCACTTCTCACATATTTCATCCGAAACTTCATCTTCTATCTCAATTTCTTTCATTTCTTCTTCCGCAAACTCAAGCCGTTTCTCAAAGGATTCGTAGAATTCTGCGAGTACTTTAACCCAATCCTCAGAACCTTCCTCCACATGGTCAAGGTCACCTTCCATGTTTGCGGTGAACTCCACATTCAGGATTTCCGGGAAAAACTCTTCCATCTGCTCGATGACCAACTCACCCAGTTCGGTTGGCATAAATTTTTTCTCTTCAATGGCAACATATCCGCGCTTTTGAATGGTCTCCAGCGTAGGCGCATATGTACTTGGACGCCCTATACCCAATTCCTCCAGTGTACGAACAAGTCTTGCTTCCGTGTAACGTGGTGGCGGCTGCGTAAAGTGCTGTTTCGGCTCAATCTCCCGATTCTCCAGCACGTCTCCACTTTTCAGAGGAGGCAGCAGGCGATCTTCTTCCGTTGTTCCGTCATCATTACCTTCCACATACACCTTCATGAAACCCTGAAAACGAACTTTGGAGCCCGCAGCTCGGAAGATTGTATCTCCTGCAGCAATGTCCACAGAGAGAGTGTCCAGCACCGCAGATGACATCTGACTTGCTATAAAACGTTCCCAAACCAGTTTATACAGTCTGAACTGATCACGACTCATAAACGATTTAATCGAATCTGGATCACGCAAAATGGAAGTTGGACGAATCGCTTCATGCGCATCCTGAGCGTTCGCTGCCTTTTTGGAATAGTTTCTAGGTGTCTCAGGAGCAAACGGCTCACCATACTTGCCTATAATGTATTCCTTGGCTTCTTCCTGTGCTGATGCTGCAATCCGTGTGGAGTCCGTACGCATATACGTAATGAGACCCACTGTGCCTTCTTTTCCGAGGTCTACCCCTTCATACAGTTGTTGGGCAACGGACATCGTCTTGGAAGCTCTAAAATTCAATTTACGTGCGGCTTCCTGCTGTAAAGAACTTGTGGTGAACGGAGCAGAAGGGTTACGGCTACGTTCTTTTTCTTTAACTTCCTTGACGGTAAACGAAGCACCCTCGATCTGTTTCAAAATGGCCTGTACTTCGGCTTCACTGCCAAGTTCAGTTTTGGTACCGTTCAGTTGATGGAACTTGGCTTCAAACGGATTTCCGTCTGCTGTCAGTTTGGCTGTAATACTCCAGTACTCTTCTGGTTCAAAATCATTAATTTCATTTTCACGATCCAAAATGATTTTGACGGCTACGGACTGAACACGACCCGCAGACAAACCTTTTTTGACTTTCTTCCATAATAATGGACTTATTTTATAGCCTACAAGCCGATCGAGAATACGTCTCGCCTGCTGTGCGTTTACCAGATCCATATTAATCTTGCGCGGTGTTTTGAACGCATCCTTGACGGCCTGTTTCGTAATTTCATTAAATACAACCCGGCAATCTGCTGTGTCATCCAGTTCAAGCGCATGAGCCAAATGCCATGCAATAGCCTCGCCTTCGCGATCCGGGTCAGCTGCGAGATACACTTTTTTCACTTTCTTTCGTGCATCCTTTAGTTCTTTTAAAATAGAACCTTTGCCGCGGATCGTAATATATTTCGGATTAAAATCATTCTCCACCTCAACGCCGATCTGACTCTTTGGCAAATCGCGCACATGTCCCATCGAAGCTTTTACGATGAACTTGCTGCCTAAATATTTGCCGATCGTCTTCGCCTTTGAGGGCGACTCCACGATTACGAGTGCATCCGCCATAGGTTCATCTCCTCTCAGTCATGAAACTGCTGCTTGTTTTTTTGTTTCATCCATCACTTAGCAGCAGGATTAACTTCCGCTAATAATCTATTTTCACATGCTACCTTGAGTGCAGCACTGTCATACCCTCGCGTATTTGGTTCCAGGTAATTGGCTAATCTGCTTTTTTATGATTAAAGATAACAGAACTGAATGCAAATGTCCAAAATCCCAATGAAGCTGTTCAACAAGTTGATCCAGAGAATGCTCCTCCTGCTCCAGTAAATTAATAACACATCGTTCATCCAAAGATAGTTTTACCACTGGAAATATTCCCTGTTTGGAAGTTTCACTGCTATGCGTCGAACGTCCTCTATTGTAAGGAAGTTGTTCCGTATTTGGCAAGTCCAATCGATACTCTTCTAATAAATCCGTGGCGCAAGTTACCAATTTCGCTCCCTGACGAATCAGGTTGTGTGAACCTCGACTCTTGGGAGATGTTATGGGTCCCGGGACTGCAAACACGTCTCTTCCCGCTTCAAGAGCGGCATCCGCAGTAATCAAAGAGCCGCTTCGAATGTCAGCCTCAACAACCAATGTACCCAGGGTTAGACCGGCGATGATCCGATTACGTTCTGGAAATAAGCCCTGACGGGCACGTGTACCTGGTGGATATTCCGACAATAGCAGACCCTTGTCGGCAATCCGTTCTGCGAGACTTGTATTTTCGGGTGGATAAATATTGTCAATTCCTGTCCCAAATACCGCAATGGTTTTGCCATTGGCACGCAGCGCAGCATCATGACACACGCTATCTATTCCTCTGGCGAGTCCACTCACAACTGTCAGCCCAGCATGGCAAAATTGCTCCGCCAGTTTTTCACCAACTTTACGTCCGTATACCGTAGGCATGCGGGTCCCTACCATTGCAATGGATTGGCTGTGCAACAAATTCAGGTCGCCGCGACCGTACATTACCCAAGGTGGTTGAACGGTTTCCTTCATTAATATAGGATAGTCATGGTCTAGATAAGTAATAACCTCAATGCCTTGTTTGTACAAACACGCTTGTCTCTGTTCAATCCAGTCAGCATTGAACTGCTTCGCTAAACGCACTGCCTGATCCTTACGCAGACCCGCAGCAGTCCAGTCCCCTTCTTCATAGCTCAATAGATCAGCCAGTTGATGATTTCCTGATAGTAACTTGGAGATTGTTTTCTTACCAACGCCTTCCGTTTCATGTAAACCAATCAAAATCCATCTTTCTTCCATATCAATAACCTCCCGAAGCGGGAAGAAAATCTTCCCTCATATTGTGTGGTAAGTGACAACAGAATGCAAGCGTTTACTTTGCAGGAGGACCCTTCTTCTCATGTACCACCTGTAAAAAAACGCAAAAAAGCAACCCTTCGTCCTGTTATGGACAAAAGGTTGCTTACCTTTTCCGTATCAACAATAGTCGGTTCCCAGACAGTTTAGCTCTCTGAACCGTTTCTTCTATTATAACGGGAAAGAATTAATGTGTCGTGCACAAATTCAGAATTCCGCGTTCTTCTAGTACACTCACCAGCGTTGAGCCCATTTCGGCCGGCGTTGGAGCAACTTTAATTCCGCAAGATTCAAGTTTCGCAATTTTTTCTTTGGCAGTACCTTTACCACCTGAGATAATTGCACCCGCATGACCCATGCGTTTACCCGGAGGCGCGGTAACACCACCGATAAAGCCAACCACTGGTTTGGTCATGTTTTCACGTACCCACTCTGCAGCATCCTCTTCAGCTGTACCGCCGATTTCACCGATCATGATGACAGCATGCGTCTGCGGATCTTCATTGAACCGTTTCAGGATATCAATGAACTCGGAGCCTTTAACCGGGTCGCCCCCGATTCCAACAGCAGATGATTGTCCAATTCCACGTGCAGACAATTGATGAACAGCTTCATACGTGAGCGTTCCACTACGGGAAACCACGCCAACGTGACCAGGCATATGAATATAACCCGGCATGATGCCGATTTTGCATTCACCTGGTGTAATAACGCCCGGACAGTTTGGTCCGATCAGAACGGTATCTTTGCCTTCCATGAAACGGTCAACCTTGACCATATCAAGTACCGGGATACCTTCGGTGATACAGATCACGAGATCCAGCTCTGCGTCAACAGCTTCCATGATGGAATCCGCTGCAAATGCCGGGGGAACGTAGATGACGCTCGCTGTTGCGCCAGTAGCTTCCTTCGCTTCCTGTACCGTATTGAACACCGGAAGACTGACAACTTTGCCATCTTCCAGCGTAATATCAACATTGGTTCCGCCTTTACCCGGTGTTACGCCGCCTACCATCTGGGTTCCGTAGTCCAATGCGCCCTTCGTGTGGAACATTCCCGTTGAACCCGTAATGCCTTGCGTAATGACTTTTGTATTTTTATCAATCAAAATACTCACGTTGCTTCACATCCTTACGGTTATTTTTCAAGTGCCGGACAGCTCCGGAACTAAGGCAGCAATTTGCCCAGGAATGAACTTATTTTACGAGGGCAACAATTTTCTGTGCACCATCGGCCATGGAATCAGCAGGAACGATATTCAGGCCGGATTCACCCAAAATACGTTTACCAAGCTCCACGTTAGTTCCTTCAAGACGAACAACCAGCGGTTTAGTCAGGCCAAGCTGCTTCGCGGCTTCAACAACACCATTGGCAATGACATCACAGCGCATAATGCCGCCAAAAATGTTAACGAAGATACCCGCCACTTTGGCGTCAGACAAAATGATTTTGAAAGCTTCAGTCACTTTCTCTGTTGTAGCACCGCCCCCAACATCAAGGAAGTTGGCCGGGTCGCCGCCATAGTATTTGATGATATCCATCGTCGCCATCGCAAGTCCCGCACCATTGACCATACAGCCGATGTTGCCATCAAGTGCTATGTAGCTGAGGTCGTATTTGGAAGCTTCGATTTCTTTTTCGTCTTCTTCATCCAGGTCGCGCAGTTCCAGAATGTCTTTATGACGGAACAAGGCGTTGGAATCAAAATTCAATTTGGCATCCAGCGCGATAACGTTTCCATCTCCGGTAACAACGAGTGGGTTGATTTCGGCAATGGAGCAATCTTTTTCAACAAACGCTGTGTACAACGCAAGCATAAACTTAACTGCTTTGTTCACCAACTCATTCGGAATACGAATGCTGTACGCCAGTTTACGTGCCTGGAACACTTGCAATCCAATTGCAGGGTCAATGATTTCTTTGAAAATTTTCTCAGGTGTAGCTTCAGCTACTTCTTCGATCTCTGTACCGCCTTCTTCGGAAGCCATCATTACGACGCGGCCTGTGGCACGGTCTACAACAACACCCACATAATACTCTTTGCGGATATCGCATCCTTCTTCAATCAGAAGACGCTTCACTTCTTTACCTTCAGGTCCAGTCTGGTGTGTTACCAATACTTTTCCCAAAATTTCGGATGCGTAAGCACGAACTTCGTCGATACTTTTCGCTACTTTCACGCCGCCGGCTTTCCCCCGGCCACCTGCATGAATTTGCGCTTTGACTACAGTCACCGGACTGCCCAGTGCCTCTGCGGCCGCAACCGCTTCATCGACTGTATAAGCAACCTTTCCGTTTGGAACGGTGACTCCATACTGTTTCAGTACTTCTTTTCCTTGATATTCATGGATATTCATTCTCGAATCCTCCTATCAACATGACTGCAACAAGGCGGGTTGGTAGACTAACAAAAGACAAATGTTGACTATTTTCACTTAAACCCAATTCATTGTAACACGTTTTTAAAACGCTTTCCTTAAAAAAGTAATGGTTAATAGACAGTATTTTGATATGAGTATGATCCCATAATGTGAATGTTTGGATATAAATGGAAAAACCTCAGCTAAATAGCCAAGGTTTTTTGTTTATAATGCTATACCCAATTATTTTCTGGATTCTTTGGTATTGGTCTCATGGACCTTTTTCAAAAGGCCCTTAAACTGGCCCAGTAAAGACTCAAACTCTGCACTGTTCAGGCAAGCATCTCCCTGAATCGATGCAGGTATGGATAAAGCTTTATTACGTAGTTCCCGCCCGGATTCAGTGAGAGTAATCAATACTTTTCGTTCATCCTGGGCTGAACGTTCACGATGAATATGCCCTGCTGACTGCAAACGTTTCAGAAGTGGCGTTAACGTTCCCGAATCGAGATATAGCGCTTCTCCGATTTCCTTAACCGTACATTCTTCACGTTCCCACAACACCATTAAGACCAGATACTGCGAATACGTTACGCCGAGCACCTCAAGATAGGGCTGGTACATCTTCGTAATTTCACGTGAACAAGCGTATATGGCAAAGCATAATTGGTTATCCAGCTTCAAACTGTCAGTCTGCATATGATTGTCTCACCTACCTATTGTACATTCAATTCCTAATAAAAAGGTCTTCACCCCTGTTTTGTCGCTAGACATTATGCGCATTATTAGGAACTCTTCATCTATCTTATCACAAATTAAAAAAAAAACAGAATAATTGAGCACAAATTATTTTACTTTTCTATTTAATAGTGTTAAATTAAGTTTTGTAAAACATAATAGTGCGATATTAAAAATCAGCACAGAACCATGTCTAATTCCACGAGAAACTACACTTAATAAAGTAATCTTTAAACAATTCAGGGATCAGGGAGAGGTACATAGCAGCTATGACGAGGACGGGTTGACGCCCTGATTCCTTTTATATACAATGCTTGTTAGAAGATGAGGAAGCACCTTAATTCGTAAACTGGCCGTATTTTGCGCGCCAAGAACGGAATGAGGTGTTTCTTTTTATTATGTATGGAAAACTGCATAGTGCCTGTTTGTATGGAATTGACGGAGTTCTAATTGAAGTGGAAACAGATTTGTCGAATGGATTACCCCAGACGTCCATTATCGGGTTACCGGATTCAGCCATTCGTGAAGCGGTTGAACGTGTTCGTGCAGCTATCAAAAACTGTGGCTATCAGTACCCGTTACAGCGAATTACGATTAACCTGGCCCCTGCTGATCTGCGCAAGGAAGGCTCTTCTTTTGATCTTGCTATTGCAATTGGATTACTTACAACAAGTGGCCAGCTGGTACTTCCTGTGCAGGAACGGACATTGGTGGTGGGTGAGTTGGCATTGGACGGTTCAGTGAGATCCGTTCCTGGTATTTTGTCCATGGTAGATTTGGCGAAACGGCAAGGCTTTACCTCTGTTCTTCTGCCCGCCGATAATCTGGAAGAGGCTTCACTAATTCGGGGTATTCAGGTATATGGCATTCGTCATTTACAAGATATCGTTCCAGAGAGCGTAACAGCTGCAAAGAGCACGAACGGAACGGTTCAAATTGCTGGGTCTATTGTTTTAAAAGACTACGCCCACCTTTCTGTTCGGGTTCCAGATTACGATGATTTGAATAACCGCGACCGCTCGAAACACACTTCATTTCTGGATGATGATTATAGTGATGTCTTGGGACAGCACCATGTGAAACGTGCACTTATGATTGCCGCAGCAGGCATGCACAATATTTTGCTCGTCGGACCGCCAGGAACAGGGAAAACCATGTTAATTAAACGGCTGCCTACGATTCTTCCTCCTTTGTCCGAAGACGAAGCTCTGGAAGTAACCAAAGTGCTAAGTGCCGCAGGCAAGCTCAAGGAAACCTCTCATGGTCTCATCGCAGACAGGCCTTTTCGCTCTCCCCACCATACGATATCCACATCAGGTCTAATTGGTGGTGGCGGTATTCCTAAGCCGGGTGAAGTAAGTCTTGCTCACCGAGGCATATTGTTTCTGGATGAGCTGCCCGAGTTCCAGCGGCAAGTTCTTGAAGTATTGAGACAACCGTTGGAAGATCGGAAAGTTACGATTAGCCGTGCGAGAGCAGCGTTCACTTTCCCTGCGCAGTTTATGCTCGCATGCTCGATGAACCCCTGCCCCTGTGGCTATTTGTCTGCCCAATCGGAAGAGCAACGCTGTATTTGCAGTCCTGCCCGTGTTGCCGCCTACCGTGCCAAAATTTCGGGACCCCTGCTGGATCGCATCGACCTTCAGGTTGAGGTGCCTCCCCCAAGTGAGTGGCGGAAGTCTGGAGCTTCGCCTTCATCGTCAGAAATGCAGACCAAAGTTATTCATGCGCATCAAATTCAGGCTGCACGATATGCGAAAAGTTCAGTTCGCTGGAATAGCCAGCTATCAGGAACCCTGTTGCGTCGAACCATCCGTCTTCCGGAAGAAGCTGATAACTTGCTTCAACAGACGCTGCAAGCGTTGAATTTGAGCATGCGTGCGCATGATCGAATTATCAAGATGGCCCAGACCATCGCCGATCTGGATCATGAGGGAGAAATTTTGACAGCACACGTAGCTGAAGCAATACAATATCGCCAGTTGGATTTGAATTTATTTTGAGAATCAGCCCCGTTGATGCACGGCCCAAAGGAGGATATTGCTCGAAACCTTCAGCAATATTTTACGTTCAAGTGGCTAGCGTAGAGAGCGTTCGCAACTTTCCATATCCGAACAAGTCAAATACCCCTGCCAAGTATCTCTCCTCTGTATAAAGAGGGATACTTGCAGAGGCTTTTCGTAAAGCATCATATTGGGATGTATAACGCAAAGAAGATACTAATTATTCAAATATGGTCAGCTTATCCTTGGCTGGTGTACGTTCTTTGGCAGAAGGAATTACATCTGGATACCCCATGTAAACCATCCCTATAATTTTTTCCCCAGCCTGAATGCCCAGAGATTTACGGAATTTCGGTGCATACAAGAAAGGCTTGGTTACCCAGAACGTACCGATATCTTCACTCCATGCCGCGAGCAGGAAGTTCTGTACCAGTGCACTAACTGCTGCAAAATCTTCATCCCAAATATTTTGGCGCGGATCTTCTTCCATCACTACAAGCATAACGGTAGGAACCTGCTTGATATTCGCCGAGAACTTGTTATCCTCACCCATCTCTGCATCAATCGCGTCTGCCAACTTGTTCAGTCCGTGTCCGCTAAACAACAGAAACCGCCACGGCTCACGCAATTTGTGATTGGGTGCCCATACGGCCGTGTCCAGCAAATCAATAATTTGTTGTGTAGGAACGGCTTCTTTTTTAAACTTTTTGACGGTACGACGATTTTGAATGGCCTCTCTTACGGCATTACCCGTTTGTGTAGATTTACTCATGACCATACCTCCCAGGTTATAAAAAGATTATCCGTGACCGCAGCTAGAGCCTGCGATGTGAATCGACTCATTTATGAAAAATCAAATGATGCAAACAAAACTGGATTATCAATCTTGATTATACACTGATCGGTTCAAAGGATTCAAAGGGTTGCTGACGACATTAAATTCGTACTGGGTAAATTGGATGTAAAAAGACGACTACGACTCTTGCCCAACAAAGGGATTCATAGAGTCAGGCGTCGCCTTCCTTCATTATAAGTAGCTATTTAATCAATATGGGTATGATCCTGCTCCTTCAAACTTCCCATTCACAAAATCCATTTTGTTTATTTTCTCTTGGTTGCCGGCGACATCCGTACTGAAATACTCCACGGTTTTGACATCGGGAGCATAGATTTTTATGGGTCCGATAAACGTGATCCATTCCCCGCCATTGATTCTGTACTGGATCATTTTCAAGCCTGATCCGTTAACTTCGTCTGTTGCCTTTAACTTGAAGTTAAATCCATTAATGTATGGTTTCCCATTGGATACCTCTGTCAGGGGAACTAGAACATATTTGGTTACAGGCGGGGTTTTGTCCGAATTGCTCTTAAGAATAAAATCAAATGTATTTTTAGGTCCTTTGACTAAAGTCACTCTAATCGTTTGCTTGATATAACCATCCGCTTCAACAGAGATTGTGCTTGTTCCGGGAGGAAGCCGGTCCATAGAGTACTTTCCTTGATTGTCTGTTTTGGTCTTGAGATTATTAATAGCTACTGTGGCCCCTGCCACAGGCCTCCCCTGTTCATCTTGCACCAAGCCACTAACGTCCGCCGCATCTTGCAGTACTATGTTCAATTTCATTGTCCTCCCAATACCTGGAGATACATTTGTTGTGTAAAGCACATACCCTTTTGCATCAACCTGTAACGTAATTTCATTGAAGGCATAGTTGTCTATTCCTGTAATCGCATAGTTGCCCACCTTGTCTGTCTTTACAGATTGGCTGACTGTTGTTGCTTTGATGACAGCACCCACAACAGGTTTTCCTGATTGATCAGTAACTTTGCCTACAATTGTCGAAGGCTCATAGAGGACAAAATTCAATTCCGTTGTTTCTCCCGGAAACAAATAAAAGTTAGTATAATTATTGATGGTTCCCAAGTACCCCTTGGCAATCGGTCTAATAATGATGTATATGCTTTCACTTATCGTTGTTTCAAAACTGTACTCTCCCTTGGAATTGCTTTTAACTGTTTTGGTTGCTATTTCGCTGCCTTCGAATGTGTACATCTTAATATTTACATTTACATCTTTCACCGGAAAACCATCCATATCGGTAATTTCCCCATAAATTTTTGAAGTTTGAGCAAGACGATTAACTTGCCCCTCCACAGCAGCATCTTTGGACGCAGCATATGTAGTTCCAGAAAGCAGCAGACCAAACCCTCCGGAAAATAATAATAATACGCTTAAACGAACTATCCATTTCCATTGATTACTCATGACAATCGTTCACCTCATCCAAATATAGTAGTAAGACCTAAGGCAATATGAAATCGTTATATCGATCTAACTGACTAGCATTTCAAGCTTCCAAAACTCCCCGCCCCATACATATTGCCAAATCCCCTCGCCACCGTTCATGGTTTCACTAATATCCAGCACTTCCATTCGAGGGGTCTCCCACACCTGTTTCTCTTTCTTTTCTGCAGCACATTGAATTCCTCTCATAGTTCACACCTCTTTTTCATATTTTCTTTTCTCATTTTATTATAAATGATACATTTTGTATCTATTTATTTTAAGTACTTCTATCTCTTTCGTCACTTGCAATAAGTTAGAAAACATAGCGAAGCTTCATTGTTTATGGAATTAAAACAAACTTAGGTAAGAAGATATGCATGGTAAGGAGAAGAGGCACTTTATAACAGGTAACTCAGTAGCATAGACTGGATTGAAACACATCGTTTGAGCTCTTATTTAGAGAATTATTAATCATTGATGTAGTCCGTTAATGATCAGAAAAGGAAATATTAACAACGAGGATAATTTCAATCTCTTATGTTTTGATACAATTTGTATCAAAATTATTACATGTAAAGTAGTTATTTTTTCTTAATTTCTTTCTTACCTCTAACCTGTCCCCAAAAAAACAACCCACAAGAGAGTCACTTTATCAAGTGTCTTTCTTGTGGGTTAACACATCAGAAGAATCGCTTATATAGTAGTAACTTAAAATGCATTAATAATATGATCAACCGAGACGGTTTCGCCTGCTTTATCCAGCATGACTGCGATCACATCAAAACGGATTTGGTGATTTGTCTCTCCTGTCATTTGCAAATATACAGATGCAGTTGCACGAACCTGCTGCATTTTACGGATATCTACCGACTCCTGGGGTGTACCATACTTTCCAGTTCCGCTTCTACTTCGGACTTCAATAAAAATGATCATGCCTTCATGGGAAGCAACGATATCAATCTCTCCGCTTCGGCAACGCCAGTTTTGCCGGATAATTTGATATCCATGCTCCCGTAGCCAGTGACAGGAAGCCTCTTCACCCAATCGCCCCTTTTGCTGACGTGTCAGTTTTGAAGCCGGACCCTGTTCTGATCTGCGCTCTACCATGAATCCTCTTCCTCTCGTCCAGAAGCCAGACGGTCAGCTCGATAAATATAGGTTAACACTTCGGCCACCAGTTGATATAACTCTGATGGGATCTGTTCATCCAAATCCAGCTTGGATAATACTTCGACAAGGGCAGCATCTTCCTGGACAGGCACACCATTTTCTTTGGCTTTATCCAGAATAGCTTCTGCCACTTTACCGCGGCCTTTGGCTACGACAACCGGCGCTTCACTCTCACCAGGGACATATTTTAAGGCAACAGCCTTTTTGGACATCAGGTCCGGTTGCGAATCCTCTTTCATACCCGCATGTCCACCCCTTTATAACGTTCAGGACTGTAGTCCGAGGCAGTCATTTTCCGTTCAGCTCCCGGTTCCTGGCCAACAGGCCAGGGTTCCGCCTTGAAGGTCAGCAACTGATAGCCCAACTTGTCCAGCGCTTGATGAATTTCTTCACGCCCACTCTCCAGGAGCGGTCCCATTCCTTCGCGGTCATTCAACACGCGCAGACTGACGATATTATTGACCACATGCACATCCACTAGTGTTGGACCGAGACTTTTCATATCCAGATCAAACCACAAGCGACAATTGGATGCATCCAACTCACCACGTTGTCCCCGGCGAGACTGAATCTGGACGGAAGCCGTCTCTTCCCCATCGGGTCCCGTAATCGGGATAAACCAGTGCATCTGAGCAAAGGTGGCACTGCGGTCGGTTGTCAGCAACAATTGCTGACCTGTCAGAAATTGCACGGCCTGACCGGCGGTATCCTTGAGCGCCGCCGGTGCACCATCGCTGCTGGCAAGCTGCAGCAGCAGGCCCTTAAGCGTGTCCGCGGTTCCCGGACTCGCAACATCCCCCACGCGCGCCTGCGCAGCCGCGCCGTGCACTGCCTGCTGCTCGTGCTCCGCACCGAGCAGCTTCAGCACACGCCCCACCCACGGGTCCCCCTCGTGGGTGACAGGCGCCGCCGCAGCACCTGCGGGAGCTGCGGCAGTTCCGCCAGCCGGCAGCGCATCCGCGCCGGCTGACAAAGGCTGCGGCACGCCTCCGGCAGCCGCAGCCGCCTGGCCGCCCTGCTGCGATGCAGGGGCGGGCTGTGTCGCCGCACCTTGCTGTGCCGGTGCGGCTGTGGACGCGCTGCGCAGCGCGTCCAGCAGCGCCAGCAGCTTGGGCGCCAGCTGCGCTGCCGATGGAGCTGCTGGCGCCGCCTGCCCTGCTGCGAGAGGCCCTGCAGCAGCAGGCGTTTCGACGCGGCCGTCGGTTCGTCCGACCGCGCCCCCCTCAGGCTGGCCCGTAACCACTCGGCCAGCCGCAGCATCCAAAGCCATCCCCGGCATGCCCGGGCGGCTTCCAGCAACGCCCGCGTCAGCCATACGCGGGCTCTCACCAGGTATTCCGGTTCCCGCAGGAATACCTGCCCCTATCTTGCCAGCAGTTTCAATATTACTGGCCCCAGCCTTAAGCCCGGCAGTCTCAGCATGTCCTGCACCCGTCTGCCCATCGCGTTTCACTGCACCAGCAGCTGTATCCTTTGATCCCTCAGCCAATGGAGAAGCACCTGCGGACAACCCAGATACGAGCTGCCCGGCCAATCCAGACGTTCCTCCTGTCACTCGCCCTCCGCCTGAAGCAGCTAACGTTTCACTCGTCTGTTCTCCGCTTAAAGGTACGGGCACTCCACCCATTACGGATGGTTTTACCGTGGCTGCCTGTTCTCCACTTACTGCCGGTTTACCCGTAGTTTGGGCCAACATGGATTCAAGCTGTTCAGCCAAGCCCTTCAACAACTGATGCAGCGGAGGACCGAATACAGCCTGATGCAACCCTTTTACTGTTTCCACTGTAACCGGTAAACCACGCTGAAAAGCAATACCTGTCGCCTGCACCCACTCTTCAACAGGAACCTGCGCAGGTTTGGCGGTCATCATATTTTGAACCATGGCTACATTATCCTTGGTTAAGGGTAATCCACTTCGCTGCATCGCTAACAGCAGATCCCGACTCCCCTTGGTATCTGGCAAACCGACCTCCTGAAGCAAATTGTTCAAAGACGCCTGTGGCAGTTCGGCTAATGTACCCGTCAGTGGTTTCATGACCGTTACGCCATTCTCACCTGGAGGCTGTACCTGAAGTAATGTCGTTTCGCCTGGTCGAAGCGGGGTTTCCAGTTTTGCACGTACCTGTACACCCTGAATCTGAAGAACCGCATCTGCTCCATCATCCGATACACTAACCACAGACCCCCGCACAACCTGACCTTCCTTTAACTCCAGTGGCTTGGCATTTCCCGGTTTACTATCCCCCAGCAACCCCCGAATCATGGAACTTATGTTCAAACTCTTCACCCTCCCTCCATGTAACGTCTAATTAAAATAAAGTGTGCTCTCCGAGCAGATTACCGAGAAAACTCCGGCGATGCATGGGTGTAGCACCAAGAGCCATAATTTGTTCACGGTGAAATTTCGTTGCATATCCCTTATGTATCGATAACCCATATTCCGGATATAACGTATCCCAATCCTCCTTGCAAAGTCTGTCCCGGGTAACCTTTGCAATAATGGATGCTGCCGCAATGGATTGACTATTGGCATCCCCTTTAATAATGGACAACTGCGGAATATTCACATCTATCTTTTCGGCATCCACCAACAAATAGTCTGGAACGCCATCCAGTGCTTCCACCGCTCGTTTCATGGCAAGTCGTGCAGCCTGTTTAATATTCAGTTGATCGATCGTCTCTGCGTCCGCATAACCGATCCCGACGGACAATGCTTTTTCCATGATGATGTCATACAACGCGTCCCGCTTTTTCTCCGTTAGCTTTTTGGAATCATTGACCCCTTCAAGAACAAGATCAGGAGGCAAAACAACGGCTGCCGCTACGACATCCCCGAATAAACATCCCCGTCCCACCTCATCAATTCCCGCAATACGTTCAAATCCACTTTCCCAATACTCACGCTCATAGATGAGTAGATCTTTAGGCTCCACCGATTCCTTTTTCTTCTTTTTCGGTTCAACCAGAGCATCCAGTTGCATCAATTCGGTTAACTCATTTATTTCATTCATTACAGTGTCATCTCCTCTGCCCAATCTTGCTTTAACATTACTTTTATATCGTTGTATTATATAGACGTAAATTCCCGATGTTTGTTCTACCAAATTCAACTACACTAGAAATAAACTGCTTTGATCATATAGATAATACAAAGGTGAGTTATTATTTTATCGGTATCTGATGGTTTAAATTGAAGATATTCAGCATTGAGCGGCTAAAACTTCATCAATCATCATAGCATGATTTACGTGTCCCAGATATACGGCGCAAGACAATCCCACAAAGTACAATTTTCTAGAAGTCACTTCCAGTTCACGTACATTCTCCGATCCATAAAACCAGCACGCTAAAAAGCGACCGCTCCCGGTAATCCGGTAACGGCCGCTTCTTTCGGCAATTGCTTTATATTTAATAAGGGGCTTCCATAGAGAAACGTCCCATTTTACCTGCACGCAGTTCACGCAGAAAAGCTCGCGACGCTTTTTCCAAATCGATACGCCCGCCACTCACAACGCAACCACGTATGCGACCCACTTGTTCCATGATCGCAATGACACTGTCTGAATCATCCGCATCCTTGGAGAACTCCTGAAGTCCATATCTCTCTTCCAGGGAATCCCAGTAGTAACGCATCAGATAACTAATACCGAAAAAGGCGATATCTTCTGCATTTAGAATCTCTTCCTTAATCGCACCTGTTACCGCTAGACGATACCCTACGTTTTGATCCTCGAATTTCGGCCAAAGAATACCCGGGGTATCCAACAATTCCATTTCCTTACCAACCTTGATCCACTGTTGTCCTTTTGTAACACCGGGACGATCCCCCGTTGCCGCAATATTCCGTCCGGCAAGTCGGTTAATAAGTGTGGATTTACCCACGTTGGGGATACCAACAATCAGCCCGCGAACTGCTCTAGGGTTAATCCCTTTAGCCAGTTGACGGTCAATTTTTTCTTTAAGGAGAAGCTTGGCTTGTGTTGGAATGTCTTTCACATTGGTGCCAGTCGAAGCATCTACAGGAAAAGCAGTGATTCCTTCTTTTTTGAAATATTCAATCCATTCTTGCGTCACTTTCGCATCCGCCAAGTCTGATTTATTCAACAGAATCATCCGGGGTTTTCCCTGCAAAATCTCATCAATCATCGGGTTGCGGCTGGAGACAGGCAGACGGGCATCCAGCAGTTCGATGACCACGTCAATCAGCTTTAACTTATCCTGAATCTGGCGTCTGGCTCGGGTCATATGACCTGGAAACCATTGAATCGTCACCTTGTCTTCACCTCATTATTTGTTGATATACAAGCTGGACCATAAAATCTACATTAAGGCGAGTCTGTTCGTTGGAAGCCGCTTTATTACAAGTGCTTTCCGCTCTACATGATCAGATTGGCTCTGCCCTCACCTTTATAGTGCACATTTTATATTTTGCTTATATATCCTGCATTCATATTAATGGTTAATCCACTTGATATCGCCGATCGGCCAGAAAATCACATCTGCACGACCTACAATATCCGTCAGCGACACATAACCAATCATGCGGCTATCTGTACTGTTCGGACGATTATCGCCCATGACAAAAACATGACCCTCCGGTACTTTCCCATCCGGGAATTGTTCATTCGGGAAGTCCTTCACGTTATAGGTTCCGCCATTCGCTTCTGCAGCATCAATAGCTCCCTGAATATAAGTCTCATCGACTTTTTTTCCATTGACCAGAACAGTATCGTCCTGAACCTCAACGGTATCGCCAGCGACAGCAATGACACGTTTAATGAAATCACGACCTTCAGATGGCACGTGGAATACGATAACTTCTCCGCGTTGTGGTTCCCTGATATCATACAAAATCTCATTGACGATCACACGTTCACCTGTATGAAAATTCGGCTGCATGGAAGGTCCGTCCACAACAAACGGTTTGAACAGCAACCACCGAATCAAAATGACAAGTACCAATGCGATCACGATGGCTTTGAGCCATTCAACAATTTCATTTTTGGCCTTTTTGGATCGACTGCCTTTCTCTTCGGCAGGATTGCCCTGGTCTTGTTGAACTTCCTGTTCCATTAATGATCTTCCTCTCTTCACAGTACATGTTATAGCAGTTTTTACACATCCATCAGTTATGTAATCTCTCACGCAAGCATTACCAGTACATTCAATCCACAATTCAAATGTCCTTCAATAACTGATTTTACAAGCCTCCCGGACTATTCGTACGTGTGCCGCCATACCATTTTACTCGGAAGTGTACCCCCGGTTCAACTTTTCCCGGACAAAAACGAAAAGGGCTTGTCTCCAAGCCCTCTCCGGTATCCGTTATATTAACGAATTTCTTTAATTCTCGCTGCTTTACCGCGTAGTTCACGAAGATAATAAAGCTTCGCACGACGCACTTTACCACGGCGAGCCACTTCGATTCTATCGATTTTAGGGGAATGAAGCGGGAAAGCTCTTTCCACACCTACACCGTAAGAAATTTTACGAACTGTAAAAGTCTCACTGATTCCACCACCACGGCGTTTAATCACAACACCTTCGAACAATTGGATACGCTCACGAGTTCCCTCGATTACCTTAACGTGCACTTTCAAAGTGTCACCAGGACGAAAACTCGGAATATCCTTACGAAGTTGTTCTTGTGTAATCGCTTGAACGATATTCATCTATGACTCCCTCCTTCCGTACAGGCGTTCATACTTCTTCCAGAGATCACCTTGTCTCCTTCATTATCCATAGAGGACCGCCGTATTCCACATAACAGACTTATTGTATCACGCAGCATATCAAAACACAAGAATAAATAAACATATTGCTTATGAACCAGCCACAACTTTGCAACTTTTGCACCGTATATGTTGTGACTTATTCTTATGGGGTCACCATGATCAGCAGTTTTTTAATAAGTCAACCTTTTAAATGGGAAAATCCTGTAACTTTATGTTATGGAAGATCGTCTATGATATAGCTTGTTGGATTACGTGCTGGATTATGCACTTATGTTTCGAATAAATAAAGAAGAGATAACAATGTAAAAGGAGAACCCGTTAACCTATGAAACGCTGGAAAAAAATCATTCTTGCCGCACTCGCTTTACTGACTTGCACCGTTACAATGTACGCATACGCCGTGACTCACCCTACCAATGCCCTATCCCACAAAGCATGTACGTCCTGGGACATGGTAAAGCGCAAGGCGTTTCTAATGTCTCACTCCGACTATTCCAGCAAGCCTGTACTGGATTTGGCTACCTTTCAGATTAAACAAGGCACAGCAACCGAAGTTCCTGTACTGATGTATCATTACATAGAGCCCAAAGTGAACAATCGTGAAACAGGCAACAAATCCATCATTAATCTGGAAGATTTTGAAGAAAACATGAAGTATCTGCATGAAGAAGGTTATCACACGATTACGCTGGAGCAACTTGAGCAATACGTCAACGGACAGATCCCATTGCCCCGAAAATCCATTGTTATCACCTTTGATGATGGATACCAGAACAATTATACGTTAGCCTACCCTGTTCTGAAAAAGTATAATTTCCATGCTTCCCTGTTTGTCATTGGCAGCAAAATTCAGGATCAGCCCTCGGACTTTGATCCCGCCAAAAAATCATTTATTTCCAAGCAGGAGATGCAGGCGGCTAAGGATGTCTTTGAGTTTAACAGCCATACTTATAATCTGCACCATAAAGGATTTATGCGTTGCGGTGACAACGTGCCTGTGGGACTTGATACAAGTCTGCTGAATGACGACATCAAGCTGATGAAGGACATCGGTATTGATACACCATATCTGGCCTATCCTTTCGGCTATACCAGCACACAGATGATCTATCAGCTGCAGCAAAATGGGTATCGCATGGCCTTTTCCGTTCGATCCGGATTTGTACGACCAGGGGATAATCCCATGAAGCTGCCCCGACTAACCGTTACCACTGGAACAGACCTGGCAGCATTGCTTCATCCTGAAACAGAGCAACAGGACACACTTCCTGTGGAAGAAATTAGTCATTAACTCTGATCATTAACGCAGCTTAATACCTCCCTACCCTTGATAGAGTCGAGCTATGCAGCCTTTTCGGTTGAAGCTGGGCTCTAACGGGTTTTCTGCCGACTAACCCAGCACGCCTGATCATGAACATTACGATGATCTATACTTCCATTTTTCTGTACTACTACCCTCTCAAGCCTGATATGGCTTATGACCTCATCCATTCTAGGAATTCAAGTCGTTTTTCAAGGGTCATGGATATAGAACCGTCTTACTCCTTCATCAGCCCTCGCTTCATCATCAATGACTTAAGTATGGGTACGATTCAGTTCTTTCTATTTCCCATAACCAAAAGGCCAACCTAGTTATACCAGGCTGGCCTTCAATCTTTCAACTAATTTTACTTCATGTTTGTACCGTAAAAAGGCTACTCCACACTATTTTCACGATCGGAACGAAGTTTGTTTATCCAAATTCGCTCTTTATCCGTCAGGTCTGCTGTCTCCAGCATATCCGGTCTGCGTTCCAGCGTCCGAAGCAAGGACTGCTCCCTGCGCCATGCCTCAATATTCAGGTGATGTCCAGATAATAACATATCCGGCACCTTCATCCCTCTGAATTCAGGAGGACGTGTGTAGTGCGGGTATTCGAGCAATCCGGTACTGAATGAATCCGTAACTGCGCTCGTCTCATTACCAAGCACCCCCGGAATAAGACGTACGATGCTGTCGATCGCTACCATCGCAGGCAGTTCGCCACCAGTCAACACGTAATCACCAATCGACAATTCGTCCGTCACGAGAAATTCACGGATACGCTCATCATAGCCCTCATAATGTCCACATATGAAAATCAGATGATCCTCCTGAACAAGTTCTTCTGCTTTTGCCTGTGTGAACGTCTCCCCTTGTGGGCACATGAGAATAATACGTGGCGGTTTCATCGTTGCCGCGGCTTCGCCACGTTGCTCCAATACATCCTCGACAGCAGCAAAGATAGGATCTGGCTTTAACACCATGCCTCCCCCACCACCGTAAGGTGCATCGTCCACTGTATTGTGTTTATTGGTCGCATAATTTCGAAAGTTTGTTGCTCCCAGGGTTACAAGCCCCTTGGTTTGGGCTTTACCCAAAATGCTGGTTCCAAATACGCCGTCAAACATTTCGGGGAACAGGGTTAATACATCCACTTTCATGTTAAAGCAGCCCTTCCATCAAGTGAATCTTGACCTGCTGCTGCTCGATATCTACATCAAGCACGACATCATCGATAACCGGAATCAGGACTTCTTTACCTGCTGGCGTTTTGACAACCCATACGTCATTGGCACCTGGAGTCAAGATTTCAGAGATCGTTCCGAGTGTTTCACCCTCTTCGGTGATCACAGAACACCCAATGATTTGGTGGAAGTAGTATTCACCTTCCTCCAGCTCAGCCAAATTTTCTTTCAACACCTTGGCCATGCCACCCTTGAACTTTTCCACTTCATTGATATTTCCGTATTCCTTCAGACGAAGAATGTACATATTTTTATGCAATCGTGCAGATTCCACATTAACCAATACGGGATGATTATCTGGTGTAAAAAGAAAAAGTTCTGCATCTTTAGCGAACCGCACTTCCGGAAAATCGGTTAAAGGCATAATTCTCAACTCACCACGAATGCCGTGTGTATTGACGATTTTACCTACATTCATAAACTCTGCCATAAGTTCCTCCTGCTTTTAATTCTATAAAATTCCAGTCCTTAATCCTAGCATCAATCTATTTAATGGGTTTGGGTTTTATTAATAATTTCAGCATGCACGAAAAGGGGCTAGGACATGCATCCTAACCCCCTTTCGTATATCTTTAAGATATGATATCGACGGTTACCCGTTTATCCATCTTAACTGCTGCTGATGTGACGACCGTACGAAGAGACTTTGCGATTCGTCCCTGTTTACCAATCACTTTCCCGACATCGTCAGGGTGAACGGTTAACTCATATACGACAAGCCGATCTTTCTCAACCGTCCGAACCGCCACATCTTCCGGATGATCGACCAAAGCCTTAGCAATTATGCTTACTAATTCTTCCATAGATGACCCTCCGAATCAGCACCTTATTTAGTCAATTTAGACTCGTGGAACTTCTTCATCACGCCCGCTTTGCTCAGCAAGTTGCGGACAGTGTCGGATGCTTGCGCACCGTTTTGAAGCCATTGCAATGCTTTATCTTCATCGATCTTAACAACAGCCGGTTGTTCAACCGGGTTGTAGTAACCGATCTCCTCGATAAAACGACCGTCACGTGGGGAACGGGAATCCGATACCACTACGCGGTAGAAAGGAGCTTTGTGAGCACCCATACGTTTCAGACGAATACGAACTGCCATTTGAAAATTCACCTCCTTCAATGAAATCTGTATATCGTTCAGCTGCAATTGGAATCAACGGAAAGGAAATTTCATTCCTTTGCCCAGACCCTTAAGCTGCTTCATCGCTTTGTTTTTGCCGCCTTTAGGTCCCATCATATCCGAGAACTGTTTCATCATGCGGCGCATCTCATCAAATTGCTTGATCAGACGATTCACTTCGGCCAAGGATGTTCCACTACCTGTAGCAATCCGTTTCCGGCGGCTATGGTTAATCATATCCGGGTTACGTTTCTCCTCCGTCGTCATGGAGTACACGATCGCTTCGATCCGGCCCATCTGTTTATCATCAACCTTCAGATCCTTGGCTTGTTTCATTTTGCCCATTCCAGGAATCATATCCATGATCTGATCGATTGGCCCCAGCTTCTTCACTTGATCCATCTGCTCCAGGAAATCTTCGAACGTGAATTCTGCATTACGCATCTTACGTTCCATTTCCTTGGCTTTTTCGGTATCAATGTTGGACTGTGCTTTCTCAATCAGAGAGAGCATGTCACCCATACCCAGAATACGAGAAGCCATACGTTCTGGATGGAAAGGCTCAAGTGCGTCCAGTTTCTCTCCAAGGGAGGCAAACTTGATTGGACAACCGGTAACTGCTTTAACTGAAAGCGCGGCACCACCACGCGTATCTCCATCCAGTTTGGTCAGAACTACTCCGGTCAGATCAAGCTGCTGATTAAAGTGTTCCGCCACATTAACCGCATCCTGACCTGTCATGCTGTCCACGACAAGCAATACTTCATCCGGGTTCACTACGCTGTGAATCTGACGAAGTTCTTCCATCAGTTCTTCATCGACATGCAGACGTCCTGCAGTATCGATAATGACATAGTCATTACCATTATCCTTGGCGTGCTGCAGACCCTGACGTGCGATCTCTACAGGGCTTGTCTGGTCGCCAAGTGTAAATACTGGCGCTTTGATCTGCTCGCCGAGGACTTGCAGCTGCTTGATTGCTGCTGGACGATAAATATCTCCTGCAACAAGTAACGGTCTGCTATTTTGCTTTTGCAGCATCTTGGCCAATTTACCGGATGTGGTCGTTTTACCCGCACCCTGCAAACCAACCATCATCAGTACCGTAGGCGGTTTGTTGGCTTTGGCCAGCTTCGACTGGCTTCCACCCATCAAATCCGTCAGTTCCTTGTTTACAATGTCAATAATGACCATTCCTGGCGTGAAGCTCTCCATCACTTCTTTGCCAACAGCCTTCTCTTTCACCTTGGCGATGAATTCCTTGACCACTTTGAAGTTTACATCCGCTTCGAGCAATGCCAGACGTACCTCGCGCATCGCTTCGGCAACATCTTCATCAGACACCTTGCCTTTGCCGCGCAGCTTGCTGAACACATTCTGCAATCGGGTCGTTAATCCTTCAAATGCCATGATCCCACCTCCTTAAGCTGTAATACTGTTTTCAGGACCGATACGTTTCGTTTCGCTCTTGTGAACTATTCTCTGAGCTGATGCACGATATCGTTTATTTGTTGGTTGTTATCAATGGAAACACCTGCGCGCTCCAATGCATTTTGCAAATCCTCAAGATTACGGTTGCGCCGTTCATGCTTCTCCAGCAAGCCAAGCTTGCTTTCGTAATTTTCCAGCATTTGTTCGGCACGCTTGATGTGCTCATATACCGCCTGGCGGCTGATCTCGAACTCGGCTGCAATCTCGCCCAGCGAGAAATCATCATGAAAGTAATACTTTAAAAAAGTCTGCTGTTTCTCGGTAAGTAACAATTCATAGAAAGCAAACAGCAAGTTAATCCGGTTTGTCTTCTCAAGCCGGTTTTCTTGACTCATATCGGGGCACTCCCTTCGTCAAGGAAAAACACTTTACACTCTTGCAACGTTCCTAATAATACCTAAAACAAATCAGGTTGTCAAGCAAAAATACTTGTCACAATAAAAACTCTCATTTGGCAAGCCTATTTCGTTTCCACATGGCTGATGTTCAGCAGTTCTCTACAACAAGAAACACCCTGTTTTGTGCCTTTATATAGAACAAAAAACGAACGCATCTCCACAGGTGGAGCCGATTCGTTTCAGATTCCCTACCACGCCCTTAGCGAAGAGGGGTCAGGTATATTAATACCATAAAGAAATGTAGAATACTGCCTGCCAGCACGAAGAGATGCCAGATCGCATGGTGGTACGGAAAACCACGCCACACATAAAAAAGTGTACCCAGCGTATACATCAGTCCTCCAGCAACCAGCAGCACGATTCCGCCTGTAGGAATGGCAGCCACAAGCGGTTGCCAGGCAATAATGATGAGCCAGCCCATCGCAATATAGAAAATCGTGGACATGAATAGAAACTTTTTCGTGAAAAACGCCTTAAAGATCACGCCGAATAATGCAATTGCCCAGATCACACCGAACAAGCTCCAGCCGAGCGTGCCGCGAACAGCAATAAACAAAAGCGGAGTGTATGATCCCGCAATAAACAAATAAATTGAAGAATGGTCGAAAATTTCAAATAAATCTTTTACTTTGCCATCTTTCCATGCATGCACGAGTGTTGAGCTTGTATAAAGCAGCAGCATCGTGATCCCGTAGATCGTGAAACTGACCACATGCCAAGCTGTGCCTTTCATACTGGAAAATACAATCAATAGCACCAGTGCAGCTACACTGAGCGCAGCGCCGATACCATGTGTCACCGCATTGGCGACTTCTTCACGGCGGGAATAGGTATAGGTATTGGCCATTTCAACCGTCCTTTCTAACCCTATTGGAATTGCCTCTTTTATTTCATTATACACGTATTGCCACTGATATAACACGTGACACTTATCACGTATATCAGTGGCAATACGGTCAACCATATTGATTTATTGAACGACTACGAATTGGATTTCTCTTCTTCAGTGCTTTGCTCTGGCTGTTCCTGGATCAATCCCGCAAACAAAGCGTGCACGAATTGCTCTGAATCAAATTGTTGTAGATCATCGATTTTCTCACCTAGTCCCACGAGCTTCACTGGCAAGTCCAGCTCCTGACGGATCGCAACAACGATACCACCCTTGGCCGTTCCATCCAGTTTCGTCAGTACGAGGCCAGTCACGCCACTTTTCTCACCGAAAAGTTTAGCCTGATTCAAGGCATTTTGGCCTGTTGTTGCATCCAGTACCATCAGTACTTCATGTGGAGCTTCCGGAATTTCACGCTGGATAACACGATAGATTTTGTTGAGTTCATCCATCAGATTGGATTTATTCTGCAAACGGCCCGCTGTATCACAGAGCAATACATCCGCACCCCGCTGCTTCGCAGCCTGGACCGCATCATACATTACAGCGGCAGGGTCAGAGCCCGATTGCTGCTTGATAACTTCCACGCCGGCACGCTGCCCCCATACTTCGAGTTGCTCAATCGCTCCCGCACGGAACGTATCGCCTGCCGCCATGATGACCTTTTTGCCCTGCTGCTTAAAGCGATGGGCCAGCTTACCAATCGTTGTTGTTTTACCCACACCATTAACACCGACAAACAAAATGACCGTGATCCCATCCGGGTTCATTTTCAGTTCGTTGTTCTGCTCGCCGCGGAGCAGATCCGTCAGTTTTTCGGACAATACAGGCTGTAGTTCGGCCGCATCCTCGATTTTGCGTTTTTTGACTTCATCACGCAGGTCTTCAATTAGTTTCATGACCGTATTGACACCTACGTCGGCTCCAATCAGAATCTCTTCCAATTCCTCATAGAATTCTTCGTCGATTTTTTTGCGACGGATAACGAGGTCCGATACCTTCTCCACAAGCCCTTTACGTGTCTTTTCCAATCCATCCTTGAACTGTTTGGTGACCGACTCCGTTTTGCTTGCAATGCTGTCTCTCAGCTTTTTAAAAAAACTCATAAAGCCCCTCCATCGTGTACATTTCTTGGTTTAAATGATATTAGATGAGTTCATGTGTGACAATCTCTCAAAGATTAGGCAATGACAGCTTCCTCATCTTCCAGTTTAACCGAAACGAGCTTGGATACTCCGCCCTCTTCCATTGTGACGCCATATAACACATCGGCTTCTTCCATTGTGCCTTTGCGGTGTGTAACGACGATGAATTGGGTTTGTTCCGAGAACTCACGCAAATACTGGGCAAAACGCACCACATTGGCTTCATCCAGCGCCGCTTCGACTTCATCCAGTACGCAGAACGGTACAGGCTTCACATGCAGAATGGCGAATAACAATGCCATCGCAGTCAACGCTCGTTCTCCACCGGATAAGAGCTGCAAATTTTGCAGTTTCTTGCCTGGTGGCTGGGCGACGATATCAATTCCCGTTTCCAGCAGACGCTCAGGGTCCATTAAGACCAGATCCGCGCGTCCCCCGCCAAACAGCTTGGTAAACACCGTGCCGAACTCCCGACGAATCGCATCAAATGTCATCTTGAATCGCTTGGCCATCTCGTCTTCCATTTCCCGAATGACCTGATACAACGTTGTTTTCGCTTCAACAAGATCGTTCTTCTGCGTACTGAGGAATTCATACCGCTCATTAACCCGCTGGAATTCCTCAATCGCTCCCAGATTGACATCACCTAGAGCAGTTATACTTCGCTTCAGCTTCTGCACCTCTGCCTGTGTGCTTTCCACATCTTCCGGAACAGGATAACGCTCTTTGGCAAGTTCATAGCCGAGTTCATACTCATCCATCAGCTTGCGCAAAATATTCTCTAACTCAACGTCAAGTCTGTTCACGGAAATTTCCGTCTGGCGCATCTGCTCCTCCACAGCTTTGAGCTGTGTGCGCTGTTCCTTCGTTTCACTCTCGGCAAGTTCAAGCTTCTTCGACAGCTCGCTTCGGGCAGCGCGCTTGAAGTCCAGCTCCTGTGCAGATTCCGCTTTTTTCAGCTTGTATTGGTTGAGATCCTCAATCTGTTTGACACTCTCAGTCTCTGTTTTCTTCAGATCGGCTTCCATGGAGGCCAGCAGCGTGCGATTTTGACGTAAATCCTTCACCAGTGAATCCACTTCACGCTCCAGACGCCGCAATTGCTCCTCGTTGGAGAATCGCTCCTGATCCAGTTTCCCCTCTCGCACTTTCAGTTCGGTGAGCTGGGTCTGCAATTCCTCCTTCGCAGATTCATTCGCTTTACGCGCGAATTCTGCGGCATGAATGGCACGATGAGTCGCCTTCTCTTCTTCCTCAAGCTGCTCCAGCTTCTTCACAGCGACCTCGCGGGCTGTATCCATCTCTTTGATTTCTTCGGTAAACCCGCTCTTTTCCTGCCCGGCTACCGCAACCTGTTCCAGCACGTGACGCAGCTCATGCTCAACCTGCTTCATTTCCATTGAAGCCTGCTGTTCTGCATTCCGGGTGTCGTCTCCAGACTGACGCAGTTCGTCCAGTTTATCCTGACACTGCTCCAGTTGAGTTTTTACATCATCCACACTTCGATGCAGTTTTACAATCTGATTTTCAGTGTCCATAATATCTTGATCGAGCTGGTCCAGCTGCCGTTTTCGACTGAGCAAACTCACATTTTTTTTATGCTGGCTACCACCAGTCATTGAACCACCCGCGTTAACCACATCGCCTTCCAGGGTTACCACCCGGAAACGATATTGGCAGCGAGCCGCGATTTTATTGGCATCCTCCAGCTTTTCCGCAATAATGACATTTCCGAGCAGGCTTCCAATGATCGAAGCATAACGGGATTCGTATTGTACGAGATCCGCCCCAATGCCCACAAAACCATCCATGCCTTCGATCATCGAACGTTCACCCGCACCAATGGTACGTGCACGAATAACATCCAGCGGGAGGAACGTAGCTCTGCCCAATTGGCGTTGTTTCAGAAAAGCGATCGCTTGTCTGGAGACTGATTCATTCTCCATGACGACATGCTGAAGGGAAGCGCCCATCGCTGTCTCTACCGCAAGCTCGATCTTCTCAGGCACTTTAACGAGCTCTGCAACAGCTCCATGAACCCCGTTCAGTGTACCTTTGCGTGATGCTTTAAGAACTTCTTTGACACCCAGCATGAAACCGTCAAAGTCATCCTGCATTTCCTTCATTGTATCGCGACGAGATACCTGGGCTTCACGCTTCTGCTCCCATTTACGGACTGTACCCCTGCTTTCTTCCAGCAGTTTCTGCAACGACTGAAGCCGTTCACTTTCCGTAATATAGCCACCGCGAAGATCACTGATTTCCTTGCCCAGACGAACAACCTTTTTCTCAATATCCGCTTTTCGGGCTTCCAGTGTTTCCTTCTGGCCTTCCCATTTGCCGGATTCCTCAGCAGCTCGATTCATTCGCCGTTCCAGCGTTTCTTTCTGCTGGTCTGCATAACGAATCTCATTTCGCGTCTGAGCCATCTGATTCATCAGTTCCAGCAAGTTACCTTTAAGGCTTTCCTCCTGCTGTTGGCTAATCCCGCCAGTCACACCGATGAGCTTGGCCTCTTCCTCGGACAGACGATTTCTTACGTCACTTAGTTCAAGCTCAAGGTTGGCAAACTTCTCGCGTAATGCAAGTAACTCAGCTTCACGTTCCCGATGTCTCTCTTCACTTGCTGCAAGCGTCACTTTCAGCTGTTCCTGGTTTGTCTGCAGATGGCGCGAACGCTCCCTGAGCAGTTCCCCAAGCCCTTCGCTCTTCTCTGTTGCTTCACTGAATTGCAATAAAGCCGACTGCAGCTGTTCTGTTTCCATTTCCAGCGTACGCAGTGCGTTCCGGTCACTTTCCAGCTTCGCATCATGAGTAGACACGATGGCGGCCAAGCCGACTTCTTCCTGTTTTAAAGATTCAAGCCGTTGATTGGCTTTGCTCCAGGATGCATGAATCTGTTCGATCTGATACACATACATGGAGATTTCCTGTGACTTCAGCTGCCCACGCAATTCCTTGTAGTGGATGGCTTTCTCCGATTGTTCCTTTAACGGACCAATCTGGTCTTCCAACTCGGTGACCAGGTCATGAATACGCAATAAATTCTGTTCTGTCTCATCCAGTTTACGGGTAGCATCCCGTTTGCGAGATTTATATTTAACAATACCTGATGCCTCTTCAAAGATCCCCCTGCGATCCTCTGAACGGGTACTCAGAATCTCTTCGATTCGTCCCTGCCCAATAATCGAGTAAGCTTCCTTGCCGATCCCGGTATCCATGAACAATTCCGTAATATCCTTCAAACGACACGACTGCTTGTTGATAAAATACTCACTGTCTCCACTGCGATGTACACGACGCGTCACCGTTACTTCTCCAAAATCCAAAGCAAGCGCATGATCTTCGTTATCCAGCGTCAGCGAAACTTCACCATAATTAACAGCCTTGCGTGCATCACTACCGGCAAAAATGATATCTTCCATCTTGCCGCCACGCAATGATTTGGCGCTTTGTTCCCCAAGAACCCAGCGTATGCCGTCTGAAATGTTACTTTTCCCACTTCCGTTCGGTCCTACAACCGCGGTTATGCCACGAACAAATTCCATTTCCGTTTTGTCGGCGAATGACTTGAATCCACCCAGTTCAATCCGTTTCAAAAACATAGGGTCTCCCGTCACCTCCTCTTGCAAATTTCAAGTGTTGCATTCAGCGCCTAGTTATCGATCAGGAAAAACAGCTCCTGAACCTCCTTACAAAAAAAAGAGCAAAAAGCAGTCCGGCCGATAAATTCCGCCAGGCGGACCCGCGGGCTGCTCTTTGCTCTTCGTTTGTCTATGCGCCTTACGGTAAAGCTCAGGCTTCCGGAAGTTTCAGTCGATCCAGTGCTGCGGATGCAGCCTGTTGTTCGGCTTCCTTTTTGGAACGTCCTGTACCTCTGCCAAGCCGTTCTTGACCCATATGGACCTCGGAGACAAACTCCCGTTCATGGGCAGGGCCCCGTTCCTCAACGATACGGTATTCCAGCGCTCCCATATTGTGGTGCTGAGTGAGTTCCTGCAATTCCGTTTTGAAATCGCTCATTTGCAACTTGCTGCCCAGAACGATCAACGGAAATACATGCTGATCCAGAAATGCCCGGACAGGCGCCAATCCCTGATCCAGATATAATGCACCGATGAAAGATTCAAACACGTCCGCCAGAAGAGCTGGCCTTGTTCGTCCTCCCGTCAGTTCCTCACCTTTACCAAGAAGTACATACTGTCCAAAACCCAATGCTTCAGCAAATTTGACGAGGGAAGGCTCACAGACAATGGATGCCCGCAGCTTAGTTAATTCACCTTCCGGGCGATTAGGATACAAATGATACAAGTATTCCGATACAGTCAGTTCCAGCACCGCATCGCCCAAAAACTCCAGGCGTTCGTTATCCTGATGCTGACTGAATCGGTGTTCGTTTACATATGAAGCATGGGTAAACGCTTGTTTTAAAAGCTGCCTGTTGTCAAATTTGATTTGAAGTTTGTGTTGTAACTGCTTCAGATCTTCACTCAAACGAACTAGCCCCTTATGCTTCAAATTTTTTGAGAATAATGGTGGCATTGTGACCGCCGAACCCAAATGAATTGGACATGGCAATATTAACTTTAGTTTGACGCGGAACGTTTGGAACATAATCCAAATCACATTCCGGGTCCTGATTTTCCAGGTTGATTGTTGGAGCAAGCGTCTGATGGGTCAGCGACAATCCGCAGATTACGGCTTCCACGCCACCCGCAGCACCAAGCATATGACCTGTCATGGATTTGGTTGAACTCACCGCAAGCTTGTACGCATGATCGCCAAACGCTTTTTTGATCGCAAGCGTTTCGGATCTGTCACCTACAGGTGTTGATGTTCCGTGTGCATTGATATAATCCACTTCTTCTGGTTCGATACCAGCATTACGCAGAGCCATCTTCATGCAACGAGCTGCTCCGTCCGGATCAGGCTCTGTCATGTGATGTGCATCGCCAGTGAGACCGTAACCAATGACTTCACCATAAATACGGGCACCACGTTTTTGAGCATGTTCAAGGGATTCAAGGATCAGAACTCCCGCGCCTTCGCCCATAACAAACCCGTCACGTTCTGTATCAAAAGGACGGCTCGACTTAGCCGGATCATCATTACGTGTAGACATGGCACGCATTGCACAGAACCCAGCCAGACCAGTTGGTCTGATGGTCGCTTCTGCACCACCACAGATCATCGCGTCCGCATCTCCGTTTGCAATCAGCTTGAAGGAGTCTCCAATGGAGTGTGTTCCTGTAGCACATGCGGTTACCACGTTGATATTAGGTCCTTTCGCCCCAAGAGAAATCGACATTTGGCCAGAAGCCATGTTGGAGATCATCATCGGAATGAAAAATGGGCTTACGCGTTTAGGACCCTTTTGCAACAAGGCATTATGTTGGTCTTCCCAAGTACCCAATCCACCGATACCCGATCCGATCGACACACCGAAACGCTCTGCATCAATGTTCTCGTCAATTTTCAGACCACTGTCTTCAACGGCTTTGAAGCCAGCTGCTACAGCAAATTGAACAAAACGGTCCATTTTACGTGCATCTTTGCGATCCATATACTCTTCGGGGTTGAAATCCTTGATCTCGGCTGCAATTTGAGTGGTGTATTCACTTACATCAAACGCCTCAATCTGAGAGATTCCGGACTTGCCTGCCATTAAACTGCCCCAGAACGTTTCCAAATCTTTTCCGAGCGATGTCATTACGCCCATTCCGGTAATTACAACTCTTTGTTTCAAACCGACTCACCTCTATATCGACTGCATTACGCAAGTATTTTGTGGGAATATCCGCAAGCAGACGTCTAGCCAAGCATGATCCGAAGATCCGTTGACCGGTACCCGCTTGCGGAATGAGAAAAACCAATGAATGATGAGAAGTCCCGCCTGTTCGAAAACAGGTGCGGGACTGAATTGACTTTAGGTATGAGATTGTATGTAGTTTACAACTTCACCTACGGTCGTGATTTTTTCTGCATCTTCATCAGAGATTTCCAAATCGAATTCATCTTCCAATTCCATGACCAATTCCACTACATCCAAAGAATCAGCACCCAAATCTTCTTTGAAAGATGCTTCAAGTGTAACTTCAGCTTCGTCTGCGCCCAAGCGGTCGACGACGATGCGTTTTACACGCTCCAATACATCGGACATCCGGTTCACCTCCTCCTTGGTATTATACGAGAATCGCAGGCAAAATGCCATAGAAGACATATGCGGCTCCCGGCCGGGGAACCCGGCCTTTTTCCGGCATTTCGGATCGTCCAGCGCCTGTTCCCCGACTATTGTTCAAGTCCGGGAAGAAATTACATGTACATGCCACCATCAACATGCAGTGTCTGCCCTGTCATATAAGATGAAGCTTCTGAAGCCAGGAACGAGACAACACCGGCAATTTCATCCGGCTGGCCCAGACGGGACAACGGAATACCACTCAGCATGCCATCTACCAACTCCTGAGACAACTCCTTGGTCATATCGGTCTCAATAAATCCCGGTGCAACGCAGTTGACTGTGATGCCGCGGGAAGCTAGCTCACGTGCAGACGCCTTCGTCAAACCAATGACCCCTGCTTTGGCAGCAACATAGTTGGCTTGTCCAGCATTTCCGAGTACGCCCACAACCGAGGAAATATTGATAATTCTTCCTGACCGTTGCTTCATCATCGGACGTGTAACCGCCTTAAGGCAGTTAAACACCCCTTTGAGATTGGTTTCAATCACCTGATCGAATTCCTCTTCTTTCATACGCATGATCAGGTTATCACGGGTAATCCCTGCATTGTTGACAAGGATATCCACATTGCCCCACGCTTCAATCGTGGCTTTGACCATTTGTTCAGCTTCGTCCATCAGGCCTACATTCGCTTGAATCGTAATCGCTTCAACACCTTTGGCACGAATCGCTTCTGCTACTTCCTCAGCTGCCGCTTGACTGCCTGCATAGTTCACAGCCACATTGGCGCCAGCCTCGGCCAAAGCCAGTGCAATACTGCGCCCAATGCCACGGGATGCGCCAGTAACGAGCGCGTTCTTACCTTGCAGTGGTTTAGACATAATCATTCCTCCTTTCCCCAAATCTATATCAGTTCAACCAAAGAATGTTTACACTTGCCACTCCGATGACAGAATAAACTTCCGATCGCTGTTATCCCCAGATTTTTTGATTCCCTTTTCTAAAGGGAAAATCCGGTGATAAAGGCGAACGCTCCGCTTCTTCAGTTTTTTTCTGTCCTCTCCGTTCTCGTGTAAAAAGTTTAGTTTAACTCATATAACTCCTTCTAATTCACTTGCCGTTGCTTCGAGCGTCTCAAGACTGTTTACATTGTATAGTTTAACGGTTTTATCTGTTTTTTTAATCAAACCGGTCAATACACTGCCAGATCCAATCTCAATAAATGTATCCACACCTTGCTCAATAAGCCATGTCACACTGTCTTCCCATAAAACCGGAGAATAGACCTGTGCCGTCAACAAATCTTGAAGCTTACCATCCTCCACTGGTCTGGCAGTCACATTCGCGACTACAGGGACCGTACCGGATGAGAACGAAACAGTTTTCAGTTTCTCGGCCAGCTTCTCGGCTGCGTCCTTCATTAAGGAAGAATGGAACGGACCGCTCACTTCAAGTGTAATGGCACGCTTGCCGCCTGCTTCTTTGACCCGTTCAGCGACAGCAGCTACCCCTTCCTTCACACCGGAAATTACGATTTGTCCCGGGCAGTTTATATTCGCAAGTTCAACGACATGGCCACTTTCAGATACGTCCCGGCAAAGCACCCCCAGCGCTTCCCGATCCGCACCCAGAACAGCAGCCATCGCACCCTGTCCACCAGGCACAGCCTGTTCCATATATTGACCACGTGCCCGTACAAGGCTTACCGCATCCGCAAACGATAGAACGTCCGCCGCGACCAGTGCACTGTATTCACCGAGACTATGTCCGGCCGTATAATCAGGCTGAATTCCTTTTTCTTTAAAAGCCTCAAGCAATGCAATACTTGCTGTCAGCAGAGCCGGTTGTGTATTCGATGTCTGTTTCAACTCGGTCTCTGGTCCCTCAAAAACAAGATTACTCAGCGAGAAACCCAGCGTTTCATCGGCTGTGCGAAAAATCTCTGTTGCCGCAGGCACAGACTCATACGCATCCTTGGCCATGCCCACAGCCTGTGATCCCTGTCCGGGAAATACAAATGCTATTTTCCCCATCCCATTCATCTCTCCCAGCTGTCTAGTTTACCACACGAGTACCGATGCGCCCCACGTCAATCCGCCGCCGAAACCAACCATAAGCACGGTATCTCCGGCTTTCATACGGCCTTCTTCAGCAGCTTCTACCAGAGCAAGCGGAATGGAAGCCGCGGATGTGTTGGCGTATTTATCCACGTTGACTACAACTTTCTCTTCAGGAAGTTCGAGTCGCTGCATTGCAGATTGGATAATCCGGATATTGGCTTGGTGAGGAACAAACAGATCCACGTCCGTACGTTCCAGACCTGCCTTGCGAAGCACTTCAATTGTCGCTGTACCCATCACCCGTACCGCAAATTTAAACACTTCACGGCCATTCATGTAAATGTAATGCTTTTTATTCTCAACCGTCTCTGCGGATGCAGGCAGACGGGAACCTCCGCCTTCCATTTGAAGCAGGCTGCCACCTGCCCCCTCGGCTCCAAGATCGAACGACTTGAATCCACGTCCTTCCGGCACCTCTCCAACAACGACCGCCCCTGCGCCATCGCCAAACAGTACACAGGTGTTACGATCCGTATAGTCCGTAATGCGAGACAAACAATCCGCACCAATAACAAGCGCATTGTTGTACATACCGCTTTGGATGAAACTCGTTGCTGTGGCCAGACCGTATACAAATCCGGAGCAGGCAGCAGACAAGTCAAATGCCGCAGCGCCCTTGGCACCAAGCTTATCTTGCAATATACAAGCTGTAGAAGGGAATGAAGAATCCGGTGTGATGGTTGCTACAATAATCAGATCGAGATCACTGCCAGTCATACCAGCTGATTCAAGTGCTTTGATCGCCGCCTCGTATGCCAGATCCGAAGTTGCCTGTTCCGGTGCAGCAATATGACGCTCCTTGATTCCTGTACGACTGACAATCCACTCATCATTCGTATCGACCATTTTCTCCAAATCGCTGTTTGTCAAAATTTTCTCAGGTACATATTTACCTGTACCGATAACCCCTACCGGGCGTAAATTATTCATGTCGTCACTCACTTCCCGCTAATTTCCTTAGATATGCTCTCCACCAGCTGGTTCTGTACTGCAATCCGTGCCTGGCGCACAGCGTTTTTGATGGCATTGCCATCAGCTGATCCATGACTCTTCACCACAAGTCTGCTCAAACCGAGGAGCGGTGCACCACCATGCTCTGTATAATCCAGTTTCCGTTTCAAACCGCGCAGCTCAGGCATGAGCACCGCGGCAGCCAGTTTACTTTTGAGCGATGATGAGAATTGTTCCTTAAGCAGAGCAAAAATGGCCCCTGCTGTGCCCTCGAGCGATTTCAGCAATATATTACCGGCAAATCCATCACATACAAGCACATCACACGCGCCTGTAAGTACGTCACGGGCCTCTACGTTACCTACAAAACGAATCGGAAGCTGCTCCAGCAAAGGATATGCATGTTTGGTCAACTCATTCCCCTTACCCGGCTCCGTTCCCACATTAAGCAGGCCGACTCTCGGCGATGCAATTCCCTGCACTTTTTGCCGATATAAGCTACCCATCAGACCATACTGTGCAAGGTGTTCCGGTTTCGCATCCATATTCGCGCCGAGATCAAGTGCCAGTACACCCACATCATCGATCGTCGGAATCATGGGCGCAAGTGCCGGGCGCTCAATGCCTTCCATACGACCTACCACAAGCAACCCGGCTGTCATCAGCGCTCCGGTATTGCCCGCAGAGATCATGGCATCTGCTTCGCCTTCCTTCAGCATCCGACCCGCAACCACCATGGAGGCATCCTTCTTGCGACGGACCGCCTTCACCGGTTCATCATCCGAACCGATCACTTCGGAAGCATGCCGAATAGTCAGATTAGCAGGTTTGGCACCTGACTGACTCAGAAGAGGTTCCAGCTTGGCTTCATCGCCGACCAGGACGATCTGTGTATCCGCCCATTCCGTAGCCGCGGCGATCGCACCTTCTACTGTTGCCACAGGTGCGTTATCGCCTCCCATGGCATCAATGACGATTTTCATCCCAAATGACCTCCTTCTACGCTGTCTTCTCCACCTGAACGGTAGATTACAAAGTTGCCTTGAAACACCATTTCTTCACCCACATACGTGAAAACTTCCACTTTTGCTTTGCCTTTTTGACCGGAGATCGATCTCACATAAGCCTTCGCAATACATTTCTCTGCCAAATGAACCGAACGAACAAAACGAATGTCTGCGGAAGCAGTCAAAGCAATCTCGTCATTGATAACGGCTACAGCTAGCGAGTTGGCTTGTGCAAAAACATAATGTCCCCGAGCGATGCCTGTTCTCGAAAATACGTGTTCTTCCTTAATCTCAAACAAGGAAATCCCGCTCTTGTCCAGCTGTAAGTCTACAATATCACCGATAATCTCATGTAGGGGCAAGGAGCGCACCTGATCGTAGGAACGCTCCGCCATCAGTTTCATCCGCTCCCGCAGCTCGGGAATCCCAAGTTCAAGCCTGTCGAGACGGATCGTCTGAATACTCACCTTTAACTGGCGTGTAAGTTCCTGGTCCGTCACAAACGGGTTGTCTTCGATCATTTTGGTTAACTGCTGCTGCCTCTGCCTCTTCGGTACACGTTCGATGCCTGACACCCCCCGCTGTATCGTTTACGGAACCGCCCATCCGGTCAGTTCAACATTCTTCTTCGTTGCTTCTATAACTGCATCCCTGTTCCTATGCAGGGTCGTTCTCACACGGATTATGGTTCATGTATATGTAACGTCAAATCTTAGAACCTGGTACTAAACTATAGTATATCTCATCCCGTGTCAAAAAGAAAGGCTGGCCGAGCAAAAACAATCCCGTTTCGTAAAGCCTAGCTTCAACGTACTTAACATATCCGATCGCAAGACGGATGAACATTAAAAATCTTCTGCCGGGATTTCTCAAAGAAGAGACAACGAGCAACTTGCGAACACTTTTCAACTCTATAATCCAAAAAAAGTAGCACCTCATCGAAATGAAGTGCTACTTGATGTCTAGCTATTATTGAGAGATGATCTCTCTTGCTTTGTACGTTCCGCACACTTTGCACACGTGGTGACTAAGCTTCAGTTCGCCACATTGTTCACATTTCACCATGCCCGGTACAGCCAATTTAAAGTGAGTGCGACGTTTGTCGCGACGCGTCTTGGACGTTCTCCGTTGAGGTACTGCCATTATTCCCACCTCCTTATCAAAATCAACCTTTGCAGGTAGTTGTTACGTTCGATTTTCACTCATGCTCATTTAAAAAAATCCTTGAGCCCTGCAAGCCGCGGATCGATAACTTGGTTATCACAACCGCAGTCACCTTCGTTCAGCTCATGGCCACACTTGGGGCATAACCCTTTGCATGTATCGCTGCATAGCGGTATAAACGGAAGATTCAGCAGAAAAGCTTCCTCGGCATAAACCTTCAGATCAACGCTCTCTCCATCCACATAGAAAGTATCATCGTCTTCGGGCAATTCCTCTGGCTGTTTCCCCTGCTTGAATTGCTCATGAAAATCAATATGAAAATGTTCATTAATTGGCTTGAGACACCGGGAGCACAACATGTCCACTCCGGCTGTCAGTTTGCCATGAACATCCACAACGTCGCCCTCTCTGTACTCTGCAGATAAATCCGCAGACAGCGGGGTAACGGCTGTGATATCCTGTCGGTTAGAAACCAGTTCCTTGATATCCCACTGTTCCTTGAACTGTAGGGGGCGGTCACTGGTAGCCACTTTGCGAAATGGCATTAACATTTTCCATCACTCCAAACGAAACCAATTTCATAATTCAAGTCAAACGCATTACGACAGTTATACAGATCAAGCTTGACTGTGACTCATCATATTCCTGACTGTATGTATTCTGACGTTTCATCGCAAAAAGTATTATGAAATTGACTTAACAAACAAAAATCATTATACCGATTTTTCAAGACGTTTGTCAACACTTTTAACTTTACACCCTTTTTTAAAAATGATGATCCGGAGCCGAACACGATCTCTGGTCCATTATAGGCTTATGAGCGGATAAACTACAAGTCATGCATTTTTTCGCAAGCCCGGTCACAATTCGTTAATGATTTGTGTGATCTATATCACACGTACTCCCATATGCCCTATCTATACTTGCTATAAAACGACGCACGATAAGCTTCTACCACGATTTATCCAACTACACCATTTACGATCAGGAGGGAATATCCATGTTAAGTCAAAACACGATTAAAGTAATCAAATCAACGGTACCCGTACTTGAAGTCCACGGCGAAGCCATCACACGCCATTTTTATGAAACGATGTTCGAACATCATACGGAGCTCCTGAATATTTTTAATCACGCAAACCAGAAACAGGGACGGCAACAAGCCGCCTTAGCCAACATGGTATACACTGCCGCCCAGCATATCGATAATCTGGGCTCTATCCTGCCTGCCGTTAGACAAGTTGCACATAAACATCGGAGCCTCGGCATTGTTCCTGAGCAATATGCAATTGTTGGCACTTATCTGCTTCAAGCCATCAAAGATGTACTTGGAGATGCAGCCACCGATGAAATAATAACGGCTTGGAGTGAAGCCTACAATGTGATCGCGGATGCCTTTATCGGCATCGAACAGGAAATGTATACGGAGTCAGAGCACCAGCGTGGAGGCTGGAAAGGATTCCGTTCCTTCAAGGTTGCGAAGAAAGTGAAGGAGAGCGAATGCATCACTTCCTTTTATTTCGTTCCGGAGGATGGTTTACCCATTGCCAGCTATGAACCAGGACATTACATCAGTATCAGACTGCACCCAGAGGGGCATGCTTTTACCCAGATTCGTCAGTATAGCCTTTCGGATGCCCCAGGTAAACCTTATTACCGTATTTCCGTTAAACGTGAATGTGCTGTGATGGAGCGTCCTGACGGGGTCATCTCCACGTATCTCCACGAACACATTACTGAGGGTAGCGTTGTGGAGCTATCCGCCCCTGCTGGCGACTTTGTCCTGAATTTGGAAGACCAGCGCCCTGTCGTGCTCCTTAGTGGAGGTGTCGGACTTACCCCCATGATCAGCATGTTGAACACCCTTGTTAACCTTGAAGATAAACGGAGTATCACATTTTTACATGCAACTTCAAATGGAAGAACCCATGCATTCCGTGAACATGTGAACATGCTGGCAGAGAGCCACGAAGGGATTCAGGCTTACTATTGTTATACACAGCCTACTGCCTATGACCGTGAGAATGCGTATTTTCACAAGGACGGTTATATGGATGCAGACTGGCTTCGCCAGATGGTCGGGGAACAGGATGCCACCTATTATCTGTGCGGACCGGTTTCATTCATGCGAGCAGTTTATACAGCACTCCTAGCCATTGGCGTAGCACCCGACGACATGCATTATGAGTTCTTTGGACCGAAAACAAGTCTGGCCCCTTCGCCGGAGAATGTGTAAGCACCCAGTGTATAATAAGGCAATATATATTCTTTTAGTTGGGTAAGCACCTCTCCTAAATCAGCTGTAAAATGATTTCAATTATAATCTCTCATTGCCTCGAAGGCGCGTTCTAACATCTTAGATGTAAGATTCGCGTCTTTTTCTCTTGTCTTCATGGCAACATGAATTGATCAAATGCTAGCACATCCCCTATGATGGAACTGAGTACGTTATTTAAAATGTTACAAGACGCGTTTTACATTAAAATGATAACCCAGCCTCAGCCTGCTTCATTTAGCCTATATATTTTACATGCTATACATAACAATCCCCCTTATGCTCGAAAGGAGTGCGCTCTAATATGAAAGTCGTTGGCGTCATCGTTGAATATAATCCATTACACAACGGGCATGTCTACCATTTGAGTGAAGCCAGACGACTCAGCGGCGCTGACACTGTTGTGGCTGTAATGAGCGGCCCTTTTCTCCAGCGTGGCGAACCCGCCATTGTGGGCAAAAGGGCCCGCACCGAGATGGCGCTGCACGCCGGCGCCGATCTGGTGCTTGAATTACCGGTTGCCTATGCTGTACAACCGGCCGAGTGGTTCGCCTTTGGTGCGGTGTCACTGCTGCACCACACCGGCGTTGTGGACTCGCTCTGCTTCGGCAGCGAGTCCGGCGACCTGGACAGCCTGCAGCGCATTGCGCGCGTGCTGGCTGTGGAGCCCGCAGGGCTGCGCGAGGATATCGCGCGCCGCCTGCGGGAAGGCGCCAGCTACCCCGCCGCGTACGCAGGAGCGGCGGCAGCGCTGGCGCCTGGCGGCGTCGATGCAGGCGACGCCGCTGCACTGCTGGGGCAGCCCAACAATTCGCTTGGGCTGCACTACCTGATCGCGCTGGAACGACTCGGCAGCGCGATCCAGCCTTTTACGGCGGCGCGTACCGGTGCCGCGTATCATGAGGCGACGCCCGGGCCGGGGGCGATCGCCAGTGCAACTGCCGTCCGCCGCCTGCTGATGGCGGACGGGCCCGAAGCCGCCGCACCATACGTGCCGGCGGCAACCCTTGCCATTCTGCAGCGCGAATGGCAGGAAAGGCGCGCTCCCGTGCACTGGGAGCGCTTTGCTCAGCCGCTGCTCCACATCGCGGCCACCCGCCGTGCCTCCGAGCTGGCGCAGATCGCCGAGGTCACGGAAGGGCTCGAACATCGGCTGACCCGCACGCTCGCTCAGCTCCCTGACCCTTCAGTCGAGGCACTGCTGAGCGCGCTTAAGACCAGACGGTATACACGCACGAAGCTGCAGCGTATGCTCGCTCACTTGCTGCTGAACCATACCAAGGCGGAGTGTTCACCCGAGAAACTTGGCGAAGGGCCTGGATATCTCCGGGTACTTGGGTTTAATGCACAGGGACAGGGCATCTTGAAACATATGAAAAAGACGGCTGCTCTGCCTGTCCTGCTGAAACCATCGACCTTTGTCCATAACCAGCTGGAGCTGGACGTGCAAGCTCAGGCAGCATATGCACTTGCCTGTGAGCACACCGATACACGATTGATGTATAGTGACTACTATGAGCCACCTGTGCGACTCTAGGTCTTCATTCAGTCATATCCATAACTGAATGAACCACCAAACGACGTTGTTTGAAGCGGTATGCATTAACATTAGACCATATAACCCAAATCCCCCTATTGCAATTAGGCATAATCGCAATAGGGGGATTTCACATCATTCTCTTACTTTTTATAGGGTCGTCCTGCACTCTCTCATACGTCCCTTTTTTAGGGAGAATAATCATTTTATGATTTGACAGATAAGGTTTTTAGATAAGCCAGCGCATCATCCACCGTACTGACAGGAATAAGTTTCATTTTAGTCCCGATCTGCTCAGCCTTTGCCTCGGCTTCCTTATAATTGTCCTTTGGCACAAAGAAAAACTCCGCTTCTTTTCGGTCTGCTGCGACAATCTTGTGTACAACGCCACCGATCGCACCAACCACCCCTTCTTTGGTAATGGTGCCTGTGCCAGCAATCCGGTGACCTTTCGTCAGATCTCCAGGGGTCAGCTGGTTATAAATCTCCAATGTGAACATCAGTCCGGCTGATGGACCACCTACCTGAGTATCCGTGAAGGATATCTGTTTATTCGGATCATCTGCTTTGACCTTCTGAACCGCTCCGATCATGACACCCAACGCCGGACGAGTTTCACCTGTTTTGCTGTCTTTCACTTCAATGAGTTGAACGTCCCGGCTGATGGTTTCTCCGCCTCGCTCCAATTGCATCTCAACCGTATCTCCGACCTTTTTGTTCTTTAACTGCTCAGAGAGCACTGTATTGTCCGGGGTTGCAGTTCCGTCTACACCCAAAATAATATCTCCGGGCTCAATATCTCCCTTGGGTTTTGGATCATCAGACAACCCAAATACAAAAATATGCTCAGGAACAATGGAGTATTTCACTCCCGCCTGCTCATAAGCTGCCTCCATTGCCGAGGATTGCGAATCACTCATGAACCAGACCTGTTCGGCAGAATATTCCGCTTCGCTTTTGCCGCGCAGCCGATCTTCTTTTTTATCCACTTGGGCATTTCGATTAAACAAGGAAGTTCCTAGCAAAAACACATTGGCATATGTTGCCGACACTGTCGTCATCATAAATACGCCACGTTCTTCCTTATCGCCATCCTTAACGGTGACCATGGGTTTTACTTCGTCGGCGCTGCCAGGCATATAAATAATATATGGCGTTGGCATATACACCGCAACATAGACGACCAGAGCCAGCACGATCACAAAGATCGAAGCTCTGAATCCGCCTGATTTCCGAATCCGATTCATTGCATGAGCCCCCGTTCTTTGTGTATCTTTCCATTATTATAAGTCTAACACTCCTCTGCTCCCGCATACAATGGTACAGGCCGGATAGGCCGCTGTTTACAGTAGTCTATCCGGTCAAGGCCGAACCGTTTCCGGACGTCATTCGGCCGTCCACAACTAATCCGAAGCCGCGTGTTGTATTGCGGCTATCCATATGAGGTGAAACCATGACAATGCAGAGCGAAGTTACAGGCTCTGGACCATTACGAACGGTACTTCTGAGTACCGGTGCTTTATTGCTGGTCGTTGCAGTAGTTATATCGCCAAAAGAAGCATTTGATGCCTCCATTCAGGGTCTGGATATTTGGTGGAAAATTATCTTTCCTGCCATGCTTCCATTCCTGATGTTATCCCAAATGCTGACTGCATTCGGCTTCACTCATGCGCTCGGTGTCTTACTTGGGCCATTGATGCAGCGGTGGTTCCGTCTGCCCGGCAAAGCCGGACTCGCTATTGTGGTCGGCATGTGCGGCGGTTTCCCGGCAGGGGCTGATACCGCATCTCGCTTGCTGCAGGATCGACAAATTACCGCCAAACAGGCGGGTATTGTGGCATCAACTGCTCATTTCGCCAATCCACTGATGATTATACTTGTCATTGGTGCTGCTTTTCTCCACCAGCCTGCTGCCGGATACTTCCTTCTTGGGGTTCACTGGGTAAGTGGCTGGATCGCCAACATGATCGGGGTACGTATTCTGCCTGCGAAGTCCAAAAGTACCCGTATCGTTTCTTCATCCGCTGAATCGAAACACAATGAGATTGTCTCTGATCTAAAAACGCCTAATTCTGTACACCAAGCTGCTTCATTCAAACGGCGTAGTCTGTGGTCGCAAATGATGCTTGCAGCACGCGAGGCCCAGGTACGGGATGGACGAGGGTTCGGCAAACTGCTTGGTGACACAGTCTCCCAAGCTGTACAAACCTTAATGATGACCGGGGGATATATGATTGTGTTTGCTGTATTCATTCGGCTGCTCACACTCTATATCACACCCGGCACTTCAGTCGCTCTCTGGCCTGCTCTGCTGGAGCTCCATCTGGGAGCCTATCACCTGAGCCAAAGCCAGTTGAGCCCTTTGCTCATCCTATCTTTACTTGCAGCCATCCTCGGCTGGGGCGGTCTAAGCTCTCATCTGCAAGTCTCCGCTGTACTGAAGGCAGCCGGGCTTGCATCAACATCCATGTTCTACTTTGCAGGAATACGCCTGCTTCATGCGATGATTGCCTTTTTCACCAGCTTGCTGCTGTGGCTGCCATTCAGCCGTTACAGTTCTGAGGTCTGGGCCACTTTTCAGACCAATACAGGCAATGGTTTGTCACCATTCCTAACCAAGCAATCCTTGGTTGGCATGAACACCTCCGACATCATCGAATCCGTCTGGAGCGGCTTTCCAGCTGCCTGCATCGGTCTGGCATTACTGCTCGCCGTCATGGTTAGCCTATCGGGGCTGACCTTCTGGTTCAACCGCCGGTTTTCTCGCTAATTTTCTGACGTAGCGCCGTTTCAACTTCAGGCGAAACCAGATCGGTGACATCCCCGTGGTAGTGAGCAATCTCCTTAACGATGCTTGAGCTCAAATAAGAATATTTGGGATTGGTCATCATAAAAATGGTTTCCGCATCCGGGTTCAACTTGCTGTTGGTCGAAGCCAGCTGCAGTTCATATTCAAAATCAGTCACCGAGCGAATGCCGCGGACAATGACCTGGGCTTCTTTTTGTCTCACATAATTTGCCGTCAGATCACGGAAGCTGTCCACTTCCACATTAGGCAAATGACTTGTGACTTCTCTAATAAGACTCTTGCGTTCTTCCACCGTAAACAATGGATTTTTGCTCATATTATTCAATACCGCCACGATGACACGATCAAACTGCTTCGACGCTCTCGCAATAATGTCTAGATGGCCCATGGTTACGGGATCAAAACTTCCTGGATATACGGCAATTCGTTCCTGACGATGTATCATTTCACTCATGAGGAGCCTCCTTTTCCGCTGTGCTAGGTTCTCCATCTTCTGTTGTTACAGCAGGTGCATAATGATAGATGGATACAGCTGTCTCCCCATACAATGCCTTGCGCGTTTGTTCAAACGGGCCGAATTGCTCAGGGTAACTATATTTGGATTCATATTCAAGCACGATGGTCGCTTCCGGTTCAAGCAGCTCCAGTTCGTGCATTGTAAGCATGAACTCATCCCCATTTTTCATACGATAGGGCGGGTCCAGAAATACGAGGTTAAATTGGGTGCTCCGCTTGGAGAGCGCCTTTAATGCACGACCGGCATCGTTCCGGTATATAGCCGCCTGATCTTCCAGCTTGGTTGCCTTCAGATTTGCACGGATCACTTCAATGCTCTTCGATTCCAAATCAACAAAAACAGCCTTGTCCATGCCGCGGCTCAGTGCCTCAATACCGAGACCACCACTGCCTGCAAACAGATCCAATGCTGTACCACCCTCAAAATAAGGGCCAATCATACTAAACAACGCTTCCTTCACCTTGTCGGTGGTCGGCCGCGTTCCTGTGCCAGGAACAGCCTTCAGCGGTCTGCCTTTCGCACTCCCAGATACCACTCTCACTGATGAGTCACCTTTTCTCTCTATGTAAGTTTATTGATACAGCTATCCTACCACAATCGGGTTCAGTTTGAAAAATAGTCTGTCTGCTTTCGCTCAAGAAAATTGTTGACGCATATGTATAAAAAGGAAAAATTCCGGCCATCCTATAATTATCGACATCACAAGTGTCGTAGACAACCGCGGAGAAGACTTACGTTTCCCCATAAGCTCTTCGTCCGGTTTCTCCTCTCCCATGAAAAAGAAGCTCTCGAAAGAGGGCTTCTTTTTGTTATCCAATATTATGTATAGCCGAACCGAACAATTATGAAGCCGTAGTCCTCAGTCAACCCTATTCCAACTTAGTTGCTTCTTTTTTTGTTACGCATGGATACATTCAAACTTAACAGCGGAATCAATAATCCCAATGCAGAAAAGGCCATATTCCATGACTCGTATCTGATCGATTGAATAACAATAAAGACAATTGCCACCAGTATTATGATCTGTATAATCTGAAATCCGTCCAAATTTCGTTTGAATGCCTTTTTGGAAATCATCCTAATCAGGAAATAGGCAACCAAACTATAGAAAACAGCCATTCCGATAATGGCAAAAAATACGATTAAAGCAGCATTGCCCAAGATTTCTCCTCCTTCACTCAAACTCAATTCCTTAATTTTACCATATGAGCGAAAGAGTGTCATCGGCATTCTACTGGCTAAACTCCCCACACCGTCCTACATTTTATTTCTCTTCACTGATCACTGTTGCGTTATAGATCACAATCCGTTTGCCATCCAGATCAAAAAGTACTTTATTTCCATACTCCGTATCCTGCAAATCAATTTTACCTTCATAGGTATGAATCAATTCTCCCGAATCACTGTACACTTTAACCACACGCTCCAGACCGCCGGAGTTGTTGGATCTCATCGTTTTGAGCGCACGTTCACCTGAAGCCGTGTTGAAATACCAGATGAAGCAGCCCACAATAATGCCCAGTATGACCAACGATGTCACCCATACACCTGTCTTTGCTTTTCTACTCAAAATAAACCCCTCCTTTATCCATGTTCAGTACTGTACGAGGCAGAGGCGATAGCGGTTTCAGAGGCCAGGCCATCATTATAAAAAAGAGGCCTCCCTTGGGAGACCTCTATCCTGCATCTTATACAACGCTATTAAAGTGCACGAATAACGAATTCATATTGAAGTTCGCCATCTGAGGCGATACGGTATTCCGGATGAACCGGTGCACCCCAGCTATCGTCGCCCCCTACGCCCATTTGTTTCCCGGCTACAGTTACGACCGTATAATGCACCGGTGGCAACTCATACGCATGTTGTGCATTCTCCAGCTCAAATGCTGTATATGGTGACACATTCAGCTCGACCGGTGATGCTGATGCTTCAATTTTGAAGCCACGCCCTGCATTATCGGTCAATTTTGCCCAACGCACACCGGTACGGTTACCCGATTCTTGTGGTACAAGATATGGAGCAACGGTATCCGCTACCTTGCTGCCATGGATGCCCAGACGTGCGCCAAATGCCCGGTCCGCATAGTTTTCCTCCGGTCCCATCGCGAGCCATTCCACATTTTCGAAGTCCGGTGAAGTCTTGAAGGAAAGAGCGTGGATCGGAAGATCCGGCAGGCCTGCCGCTCCTTTATAACGATTATGCACATGTACACTTCCATCAGCACGAACGGTATAAGCCACTTTTACTTGTACATCTGCCGAAATATTGAGCTTGTACGTGAATTCGATCCGATATTGATCCGGGTTCTGTTCCGCTTTCCAACCCACACATCTAGGCAGCAGACTTGCAGCATACCAGGCTCCAAGCTCGAAACCCATGGCAGTACCTTTGTCATTATCAGTTGTTGCACGCCAGAACAGCGGTGCAGGCGGCGTTGCAATCGTTTCACGACCAGAAAACTTCAGGGATACCAATGTTCCGAATGCCTTGGAGAACAGGGCATGGGTTTGCCCTACCCGTACACCGATATTCACGTCCCCTTCAACGACCTGAATCTCATTTGACAGGTTCAGATCCGCAGTTTCGCCTGATGGAGCAGACAACTTGTCCTGAGCGAATATAAATTGTCCAAAGGCAACTTCCTCCGCTTTTTCTGCCCACAGTGTTGCCGTTTTTAAAACGAACGCGGTATTTACTGCATACTCACCATCAGACAGGGTTTCTGCATGAAGTGGAAGGTTTACAAAAGTCTCGCTTTGCGGGCTCACGTTTACATCCAGTGTTCCACGCAGCACTTCGTGACCTTCACGCTCCAGGCTGTAAACCAGTTCGAATTCAGACGTGTCCGCAAACAAATTATCGTTAACGATTTTCACACCTTCCCGATCCGGGAACAGCTTGATGTTTTGATACAGGAATTTCACTTCCTGCATCTTGGCAGACACTTTGCGGTCTGCGTGCACAATGCCGTCTCCACAGAACGAATAGTCCGAAGGACGATCACCGAAATCTCCGCCATAAGCAAGGAACTCTTTGCCGTAACGATCTTTTTTGAAGATAGCCTGATCGATGTAATCCCAAATGAAGCCGCCTTGGTACATCGAATATTTATCTTCCAGTTCCGTATACTTATGCATGCCGCCAATGGAGTTACCCATGGCATGCATGTACTCACAGCTGATATATGGTTTTTCCGGATTCGCGTTCAAGAATTCCTCAATGTCCGCCGGTTTGGCGTACATGCGGGATTCCATGTCACTCGTATCATTGAAACGACGGTCATGGAAGACACCTTCATAGTGGACGAGACGGGTCGGATCTGCTGTTTTAAAGTACTGAGACACTTTATAGATAACTTCACCACCATGAGACTCGTTACCACAAGACCAGATCAGAATGGACGGATGGTTTTTATCCCGCTCTACCATCGACACCGCGCGATCCATAACGATATCATGCCACTCTGGACGGTCACCAGGGATAACCCATGAAGGCTCAACTGCACCTAGTTTCTGCCATGATCCGTGCGTCTCCAGGTTCATTTCATCAATCACATATAATCCATATTCATCACACAGTTCATACCACAGGCTTTGGTTCGGATAGTGAGATGTACGAACCGCGTTCATATTGCTTTGTTTAATGGTACGAACATCCCAAAGCATGTCTTCCTTGGTTACAGCGCGTCCGCGGCGCGGATTGAACTCGTGACGGTTCACCCCTTTGAACACAATCCGTTTACCGTTGATATGCATCACTTTATCAATCATCTCAAATGTTCGGAAACCAACGGATTGAGGTACAACTTCGACTAGCTTACCATCCGCATCATATACACGAATGTACAGACGATAGAGGTAGGGAATCTCCGCACTCCAAAGGTTTACTTTCCCGATCTCTTCGTGAAGATTTACCAGGCCATTGGTAACTTCAACTCCGCCAAATGTTTTCACCGTGTTGCCTTCTGCATCCCGCAGTTCAGCCTCGACTTTCGCTCCGGCAGCTGCTTTCCCTTCAAGCTTCAGATCAACTTTTAACGTTCCGATTGTATAAGATTTGTCCAGATCCGTCACAACCCGCACATCGCGAATATGCGCAGCCGGCACAGTATACAAATACACATCTCTGAAGATACCGGAGAAGCGCCAGAAATCCTGATCTTCCAGCCAACTGCCTGTGCTGCGTTGATACACTTCCACAGCCAGTTTATTCTCTCCGTCCTGCAGGAATGGCGTCAGATCAAAATCGGATGGTGTAAAGCTGTCTTCCCCATATCCGACAAACTGTCCGTTAAGCCATACATAGAATGCAGATTCTACACCCTGAAACGAAATATATACCGGACTGTTCTGCCAACCTGTTGGTAAATGGAATGTGCGAATATAACTGCCTACCGGGTTTTGGTCCTGCGGCAATGCAGGTGGACGCAGATCGTTTAAGCCATCCCAAGGGTATTGCGTATTTACATATTGGATCTGACCGTACCCTTGGAGCTGAATATGCCCCGGTACTTCAATATCATCCCATCCGTCACTGGAGAAGTCCTGCTTGTAAAAAGCTTCGGGGCGGCAATCCGGACGAATAGCATAATTGAATTTCCACGTTCCGTTAAGGTTGTAGCGCATCGCCATTTCACCGGATGCTTTCGCTTCTTCCATAGTACGATAATAGCGATGATCCGAGTATGCGTTAAGACGGTTAACTTCAAAAACGCTTACATCGCCCAGCCAGTTAATATCTGCATGTGTTGCTTTCATTCGGCTCTCTCTCCCTCTTGAAACAAATATGTTTATTACTTATTCAGTACAGATTCTTATTTTCCTTTTTCAAAAACAAACATAAACAAACAGAAAGACAGAGGAACGCCATTTCGGGCGCCCTCTTCTCTCATTTTTGCATCTACGTCCAATCAGACGGCTTTATGGTATTTCATTATTTAACGGAACCGACCATACCTGCGACAAAATGTTTCTGCATGATGAAGAACACAATGGCTGTTGGCAGCGTGGCAATAACGATGGCTGTCATGATTACACCATAATCCGGAGCGTAACCCGAACCAAGATTCGAGATCAGCAGCGGAATCGTTTGTTGGTCAGGCGTTTGCAATACGATGAGTGGCCAGAGATAGTTATTCCAGCTGCTCATGAATGTAATAATTGCTGCTGCTGCATAGGTTGTTTTCATCGTTGGCATATATATCTTCAGGAAAATCCCCAGCTCACTGAGACCATCAATCCGTCCAGCCTCCAGCAGGTCTTTCGGGAACATTTTGGTGTTCTGACGGAAGAAGAAGATCAGGAACGCCGTGGTAATGGTCGGCAGAATAACAGCTCCCATCGTATTGATTCCAATCACCGGTACAGTTCCCGAGATCGTTGCAAACATGCGATACAAAGGTACCATGATCGCTGCAAACGGAATCATCATCGATAACAACAGGATATTAAACACGAAATCACGGGACTTCGTGCGATATACTTCGAAGCCGTAACCTGCCATAGACCCAATAAACAGAGCCAGCAATGTTGAGACGACAGAGATGATAGCCGAGTTCCCTAAAGCCTGTACCAGATTCGTAGAATCAACCAATTTGCTGAAGTTATCAAGGAAAGCCGAACCAGGTAGCAGTCTGCCCTTAGTTACATCGACTGAAGCATTCGTGGAACTGACCAGCATCCAGAAGAATGGGAAAATGGATACAAAGGCGACAATGGACAGGAACGCATAAGTGAAAATCCGTTTTGCTTTAGCTTTAGCCATTTTTATTATCACCTGCCACTTTAAACTGGATAATGGACAATACAATAATCAATATTACGATGGAATACGAAACCGTTGCCGCATATCCGAAGTCCGGTGAATATTTGAACGAAAGGTTGTAGATGTACTGGGAGATGGACATCGTCGCATTACCCGGGCCACCTTTGGTGATATTCATAATTTCATCGAAAATTTGCAATGTACCAATCGTCGATGTAATGGAAGTGAACAGGATAATTGGTTTAAGCAATGGAACAGTAATTTTGAAAAATTGCGTGAACGCATTCGCGCCATCAATCCGTGCAGCTTCATAGATAGACTGATCAATGTTCTGAAGAGATGACAGATAGAAAATCATGTTATATCCGGTCCAACGCCAAGTAACGGCGATTATGATCGTAATTTTAGCCCAGAACGGGTCTGTAATCCATTGAATGGGATCACCAATAATGTGCATGCCCAGCAATGCTTGGTTAACCATGCCATCTGGAGAGAACAGATATTTGAATACCACAGAGTAGGCAACCAATGAGGTTACGCAAGGCAGGAAGATCGCAGTACGGAAGAAGCTACGGAAGCGCAACGTACTGTCATTCAATAAAACGGAAATAAACAAACCGAGAATAATCATGACAGGCACTTGAATGATCAAGTATAGAAATGTATTGGATATAGCAGTACGGAACGTTGTATCAATGAATAATCTTTTATAGTTATCCAGGCCCGTAAATTCAAGATTGGCTCCTACACCCGACTTGAACGATAAGAGCAGTGCCTGCAGCATCGGATAAAAGTAAAATGCAACGATCCCGATAGCAGCGAGCGAAATAAAAGCCCATCCAGTCAAATTATTTTTCTTTTGGAGACTGTCTCCTGTATTCATGGCTTTGGCTTTCACAGTATGGCTCCTCTCTCTCCGTGTAACATGGATAGAACCCAGGGAGCCTCCACCATGTCCGGGTCGGCTGTTGCTTGTGCCAGACAGTGGAACGGCTCCGATGCTTCCTTGGGTTCTATAAGTTACCGTGGATCATCTTAGTTTAATTGTGCTTCAGCTTGTTTCTGTGCATCAGCCAGAACGTCATCAATGGCTTTGCCGTTCAGGAAGTTCTGCATTTCAACCACCAGAATGTCCTCGATGGCATATGTGTTGATACCGTAGTTTACGCTAGGAATTTCTTGCGTCCATTTTGCAAAATCAGCATACACTTTTTGTCCACCGAAGAAATCGTCGGCTTTATCAAACGCTTCGCCTTCTGCCGCCGGTTTGTACGTGCCGATCGCACCAATGTTGTTCAGCAAATCTTGATACAATTGTTTGTCAGAACCGAATGTTTTACCCATGAAATCAGCAGCTTGGTCTGCACCAGCAACATTGTTCATGACATACCAAGAGCTACCACCCAAGTTGGATGCGTGCACAGAATTCGATTGTCCAGCCATTTTAGGAAGCGGTGCTACCGCCCATTTGCCGGATTGGGAAGCTTCTTGACGAACAGATGGTGTAATCCAGTTTCCTGTAGGAATGGTAGCTACATCACCATTGTTGAATGCTGCCACGAATTGGCTCCAGTCGGAGTTCAACTTAACGACATTTGCATCCATCATTGCTTTGTAGGTTATAAATGCTTCTTTCAGTGCTGCATTTCCAGCCAGATCCGGTGTTTTGCCATCTTCTTTGGAATACCATGAACCTGCGGATTGGATCATCATACGGATCAGACCCAGATCGTTAGGATCAAGTGTGATCAGATCTTTGCCCGTTTTGGCTTTCACATCTTTACCGATTTTGATGTAATCATCCCATGTGATGTCCTGAAGGTCAGCTGCTTTGTAGCCTGCTTGCTCCAGCAAATCTGTTCTGTAGTAGAGACCTGTTACACCGGAGTCAAACGGAACACCGAACTGTTTGCCATCAAAAGCGGTTGGTCCCAGTTTGTACTCTGCGAAATCGGAAGCTTTGATTGTAGAGGACATATCTTTAAATGCATCAGGGTAAGCGTTCAGGAAACTTTGAGCACGGTAATCTTCAATCAGAACGATGTTCGGAAGACCGCTGCTTGTTCCCGAGTTCAAACCAGTATTCAGCTTTTGGATAATGTCAGCTTGAGCATATTCAATGATGTTGATTTTCAGATCAGGATTTTGTTTTTGATAGGCTTCTTTTGCTGTTTCTAATGCAGCGACGTTAAACGCTTTATCCCAAGCCCAGATCGTAATTTCATTAGCGGTTTTTTCACCCTCACTTGCCTTGTTCCCTCCACCACCGGAAGAACATGCAGACAACAGCAGGACAGTAACGAGCATCAGTACCCACATTTTTTTCAAACGATTCAACTCCCCTTCGACCTCTTTGTGTGTAATTTGTTTACGTTTTCTGAAAGCGTTTGCTCTCGATGTATTCATCTTAGCATTCCCAAATCTTCATTCGTTAGTAATAATTTTGTACGGATTTGTCATCTTATTGCCACAATGAAAACCTTTACAGAAAACGCTTGCACTAAATTTGGTTTTTTGTAATTTCTTTTGATTTTGTACTTTTTTGATCTGAATATTTTACTAGTTAAGAAGCTTTCTAATCGTTCTGCACACCAAAAAAGGCCCTCCGTGTTGTCTTAAAACAAACAGGAGGACCTTCTATATGAATTCTCTTTTCTGAATCAATAACGTCTTTACTCCATCCGTCTCTGCTTCTTAGCTTGTGATCAATGGGAGTTTAACAGTAACCCTGGTTCCCTCCCCCGGTTTACTCATTATCGTCACCCCATAAGGTGCACCGTATAACAGCTCTATGCGATCATTCACATTCCGAATACCGATGCCACTGAACAATTGCCGATTGTTCTTCGGATTGGGCAGAGACTCACCCATGGAGAATCCTTTAAACCCTTCGATCCCGTCCCCATTATCCATGATTTCGCAAATCAATGACTCACCCGCTCTGGAAACCATCACATGAATAGTCCCTGTTTCCTTGGAATTGAACCCATGAAAAAAAGCATTCTCGATAAAAGGTTGAATCACCAGTTTGGGTACATGGTAATGTGTACAGTCCGGAGCTACATAAAAAGCTGCTTTAATGCGTCCTCCGTACCGGACGTGATTAATGAATACATAATTTTTCAGGTTTTCGATTTCTTGCTCTACGGTTACCGTCTCACTCACGTTACTAATCGTATTCTGCAATAAGGCGATTAACGCATTAATGGTCTCGGCTGCCCTGTCCTTGTTTCCTTGCTGTACCAATACTTTAACGGAAGCCAGCGTGTTGTACAGGAAATGCGGATTGATCTGGCTTTGCAGTGCCGCAAGCTCTGCATTTCGTTGCTCCCGCTGGGTAAGTACCAGTTGATCCACATAGTCATGCAGTTCGTCCAGCATGTAGTTGTAGGCATGACCCAGCTGTCGGCTCTCGTAACTTCCACTGACCGGAATATAGTTATCCAGATCACTTTTGGTAATATTGGACATCTGTTTCACGAGTCTCCGCAGTGATTTGGTCATCTGATTCGTAATAAGAAACACGAGGATCAGTGCTGTTGCCACAATAGCGGCGCAGATCAGAGCAATGGTCTTCATATCGATCAATTGCCCCATCGCCAGATCCTTGTCCACTACGTTTACGATATAAAACCGGTAAAATGGCAAGTATTCAGACAATACCACGCTGTCCTGATCCATAACCCGCGCATTTACTCCCTTTACACTTTCGTTATTCATTTCTCTGGCATAGGTCAGCAATTCAAGCTGAGTGGTACCGATCCATTCTTCACGATTGGACGATACAATCTCACCCGCTTCATTCAGGATAACCACATCGTTGCCTCTGCTCGTGAAACTGCTGTAAAACTGACGAAATGCGTTCTCTCTCATGGTGACATACAACGTACCATAGAGTCGGTTTTGGGCACGATCCGCCAATGCCTTGGTCGCTGAGATCATCTGCCGGGCAGTCTCATCTTTCGTCTGATAATCATTAAAAATGATTCGCTTCGGACTGGCCGCTGCTTCCAACGTAATAGGTTGCTCTTTCAATTCATCCGCCGACAAACGAAGATGAGACCGATCCGTGGAATACGTACGTCCATTAATACCGCTAATCGTAATACCGACCTCATAGGACTCTGTAATCGACTGAATTCGGTCCATCGTTTCCCTCATATTATAATAGGACTTTGCCATCGTAAGGGAGTCTCCCTCCCCCTCAGACAGATACCCCCGGATTGTCCCGCTTTGGCTAACATTATTGGATACAGCAGCAATCGCATCGTTAAAGGATTCAAAGTTCGTTTTGATCTGGCTAAGCACCTTGGAGTTCGTAATACTGAACGTCTCGGTAAACAGCTTGGTCGACATATGAATCGATGTCCAAAGAATGAGCACAGAGACAAGAATGATGCTGACGAACATAACGAGGAACAGTTTAGGGAAAAGCCCAAGCCTTGAAAATGCATTCATCCATTTCTTCATTTATTTCTTCCTTCTGACGTTATGCCCAGAATTTTCGCCGGTATCGGCTCGGAGACAGTCCGGTAAATTTTTTGAACACCTTGCAAAAGTAACTGTGGTCGGAGTACCCTACCATACTGCTAATTTCGGAAATGGTGACATGGTCTGAGCGGAGAAGTTCTTCTGCCTTTTCAATCCTTATTTTATTCAAATATTCATTAAAGCCCTCTTTTTTGTGAGAGGAAAAGTAACTGGACAAGTACGATGGATTGAAATGAAAATGCTTGGCTACTTCCGCTAGCCCGAGCGGCTGATCAAAATGCTCATGCATATATTCCAGCAGCATTTTCATATTCGGATCACTTCGTCGTCCACCTTCTCCAGTCATGCACTCCTGTACCTCAGCCATGAACTGATCCAGCACATTCATTGCTTCTGTTAGAGTGGAGGCGCCATCCACATGTTTGAAATAGGCATATTTGCTCTCTTCCAGCACAGCAGACTGCACATCCATATCTGCCAGAGTAATGGTTACATTAAAGATGAGATTGCCCAGAAACGACTTAATTTCAAACACATCTGCAATATAATCCCGTCCCAACGTAAGCGCATGTTCTTGCAAATATTCTCTTGCCGCTTCTGTCCGATTTCGCTTTACATGCTGCAAAAACATATTCACATTGAACTGATACCCTGCAGGATGGAGAGGTGGAAGTTCGCCATAAACCAGAATAGACCGGTCCTCATAATAAAAGCGATACTCCATCAGCTTGATCAGACGTGTTCGATATACGTCTCCCATCTCTTCAAATGAAGAAAAGCTATCACTTAGCACCCAGCAAGACCCGTCCTGCGCCTTCTTATTCTCACTGGCCAACTCCTTGATCCGCTGTACCATCCATTCATCCTTCGCAGTCTCTACATTAAGGAGCACCACGCTTGACGTGCCTTCGGCCGGAACGATTGCGCACTCCACGTCAGGAAGCTGGCTTCGTATCCTGGACTCCAGTTGCTCGTTATCCAGCTTGTGTACATGTGCTCGCATGTCCTTCGACATATATACAAGCAAGCGGAAGCACTGGTGAGGAAACGTCTCTCTAATCATATCCATTTCGTTATCTGCATCCAACGTAAAGCCGGACAGCATCTTTTCCATCAGTTGGCCTAATCTCCAACCATCATGAGAAGGCTCAAACTGTAATTCGGGAATTTTGCCAGCAGTACGCTGAAGCACTTGTAATAATTCATTGGTATCCAGTTTCGGTTTTAATATATAGTCTGCTGCTCCGTTCTGGAGCGTTGAACGTACATATTCGAATTCACTGAAACTGCTAAGTACGATAACCTCAATCTGCGGATAACTGGCTTTTAACGTCCGGACAAAGGTTTCCCCATCCATCACAGGCATCACGATATCTGTAATGACAATATCCGGCTGTAACAAACGCACCTGTTCAAGTCCTTCTTCTCCATTGGAAGCTTCGCCCACAATCTGAAAACCTTGGGATTCCCAATTCATATGGTGCTTAATGCCTTGTCTTACAAGAAACTCATCGTCAACAATCAGCACCTTGCACAACCGGTTCATGACCCTTGACCCCCTTATCTAATCCTCTATGTCTGTACAGGTAATACCATATATATCGTAGAGTGGCCTCCCCGTGTTAACGGTTACAATAATTTTAAAGTTTTGTACTCCTTTTTATATCTCAAAACCAACGTTTAATCAATGGTAAGCATTTTTCATGAATCCCAAGAGCGTCTTTCAATCAGCAAGATATAGATCGAAATGCATCTATTCGTCTATACGTTGTATGGATCAGGATGCCACTTCCTGTCCATATCTTGTACCCGGGAGCGGGTAGAATCGAATGATGCAAAGTGCTGATGGAAACTCTCTTAGTGTACACCTTTTTTCGACAAAATAAGAAGCCTTGGTCCGCCAAGAATCAGGTGGGGCGAACCAGGACTTCTTATCGCTTGCTTGTGTTTAAATTAACCGATCTTCATTTAAGGTTCGATTCCCCATTGAAGACTTCCGGCAATGTGCCCCGTTACTTTGGTCCAGTCGGCATAGGCTGTTTGAGTTGCAGCAAATGAATAGTCATCCGTCTGAGTATAGTTGGTCCAGTCGCTTTTGGAGAAGCGGGCCTGAATTTCAGTACTTTGTCCCGCTGCAAGTGAACCGGCTGAAGATTTGAATCCGATCTCCAGCATATGATCCGCTCCGGTTACCGAGGGCGACAGCGCACTAAACGTACCTGTAACATTTTCATTTCCGGCCGTTGCCCAGTCACAGAAAAAGTTCTGAGCCTGAGTGCCATTAATCGTATAGTAGTAACGAATTTTAATGTCCGAAAGATCGAGAGCCGTAGTTCCTGTATTCGTTAACTTGATCTTGGGATTGATGGAGTTCCCCGTTGCCGCAGTCGTTCCGTTAAACATCTCAATCCGAATGTTGCCCTCTGGCACAGCTGTGGTGTCCTGGATGGTCAGATTCAGGATGGCATCATTGCCTGCACTGAAATGGAATGTTAACGCTGTGCTTCCTTTGGGCAAAGATGCCAGGTACGTTTTGCTCAATACCACCTGATTACCCGATAGTGTGTAGTCCATACCTGAAACCAGCATCGAATTACCATTACGTATAGCACTAAGCGTGTTGCCGTTCAGGGTCAACGTTACAGGAATATTGGACTGGTTGCCTGTGTTCTTGTCAAACTCCGCAGTCACTGGTGTAATCGTCGAACTGGTTACCGGATTTGTGCCTCCTTCTCCACCGCCATTGTTTCCACCAATACGGTCAGCATATAAAATGCCCCGGCCATTCGTACCCAGATATACCCTTCCATACAAACGTGGGTCACCTGTAATGGTGGTCACGCGTGCATATTGATGCTGATCATCATTAATCCGTACCCAATTCGCCCCTCCATCATCGGAACGGAAAAATCCGCGCGTTCCGTCAATCTGTGCAATCGTATACAGTGCAACCCCATTCTGCCCAGGTGCCGCCTTGCCAAAACCGATGCTGTCTGCTTCCTCTACATTGACCAGCTTGGTAAAGCTCGCTCCCGAATCAGTGGAATGCCACAGACCATATGGCCCTTCATCTTCACTGCCACCTGCAAACCAAAGCTCGCCTTCCTTACCCGGAACAGCATCCAGATCCGCATTGCCTTCTGCCGGAAGCCCGGTAGCCGCAGATGCAGTGAAGGAGACACCCCCATTGGTGCTCACATAGACTTTACCAGCAGCAAATCCATAGAATTTGTTCGGGTTCACCCGGTCGGAGATCACTTTTGCCTGTGCGGGTATCCCTGAACTCGCCGTCCATGAGTTGCCGCCAGTGGAATAATGCACCCCCTTGTCTGACGTGCTCCATAAAAGTCGGTTACCATTTGCAGAGATAGCTACGGTTCCTCCTCCGGAAGTGCCTGCAGGCTCTGCATTGGCTTTATACCATGTTGTACCCCCGTCGCTGGATAAACCAATGGATTTTGCATTCGGATCAGCCGTGTAGTCTGCTTTCCCTACGCGAACCATCGTATTCGGACTTAACTCTGCAAAATCCAGACTTTCCGTAGAAGAGTAGTTGGGGCTGGTAAACATCGCAGCTGGTGCCTGATCCAGATCATTATGTCGGAATCCGGAGACATCCCCTACTCCACTTAACAAATGAGCCCCACTTGGCGGGCTGATCAGATCCAGGACAGCGATCTCCTCAACTCCTTTGGCCATCACTGAAATATTGATTTTGTTGTCGTCATCCCAATCTGTAAGATTATTCGTTCCGTAGATGGTCGCACCCGTCCCATACATCATACGGTCGGAATCAAACGGATCGATCTCCAGATCACCAATCATCCATCCCAGTTTCGGAGACACTTCAGGTGGTGCAGGATTCGTCCCGAATGTCAGCCAAGGAGCGGCCGAAATATCCTGTGTATAGCGCATTTTGCGGTTTGGATACCCTTCGAATTCCCAGATGCGGGTCCAGGTAGCTCCACCATCCGTACTGCGGAAGAGATTTGCATCAGGCCACCAGGAGTTGAGGGTTGCAACCATTAGTGTACCAGGATGCTGAGCATCTACGGCCAGTCCACCATATCCAAAATAATTGTCCGAGCTGCTGCTTGGCACCGGACTAATGTCAGTCCATACTCCTGTAGTTGTATTTAATTTCCACAGTTCTCCTTTCTCCCCATCATAAGGGCCTGCACCATCGCTGTACGAGATATATAGACTGCCATCGGCATCCAGCTCCCCGTGATGCGGCAAATACCCTGTAGGCTGTCCAGCGACAGCAGACCAAGTGGCTCCTCCATTCGTACTGCGGTATATACTTTGATTTTTGTCAGCTACCCCGACATAGATGATCTGTGTTGCCTGTCCAGGGGAGCCTGTTGATTTGTCAAAAGTGATCCAAGAGAGACCTACGATGTCACTCGTATACTCGGAAGACGGGTCCTCCACGTACGTTCCGGGATTCGGGAAGCTCGTTACTTTGTTCCAGGTTACCCCGTAATCCGTACTTTTCCAGAGTCCATTGCCACTACGTGCACCAAAATACAAAATGCTGTTTTTGTTGGGATCAACGGTCAGGCGTTCTCCCAAGGAACGCCCAGGCATGTTGCCGCCCACTTTGAACGGAAGAGTCGTTGTCTGCCAAGTATCACCACGGTCTGTAGAACGCAGGATGGAGCCGTTGTTTTTGTCCCATGAATTCGTGTACGTGCCAACAGCCATATACACCCGATTCGGATCAACCGGATCTGTTGCCAGCGCATCAACACCGTTTTTGTTCCAGTCATCCCAACCGACAAAATCGGTGAGCGGGATCCAACTCTCGTTCACCGGATTCCAGCGATATGCTCCCCCGATATCCGTTCGGGCATAGATTAGATCTTTTTCAGATTCATTGAAAATGATACCCGGTACAAATCCGCCTCCGCCTCCGGTCACGACATTTTTCCACTGGTATGCATCGCTTGGTGCTGCATCAGTTGTTCCGGCGAGTATTCCCAGTGAAACAGCTGCAACGGCAACCGTCAGGCTCATGACACGCAATTTCCCCAAAAACGTTTTCATAGTTACTTAGCCTCCTCTTCAATATGTTCCTCGCATCCTATCTGCCCCTGCTGTGTCATCATGCTGATAAGTGCAGTGTAAGACATTTAATGCATGGTTTCAGGCAACCAGCACCACCTCCTCTCCCATTACTAAAACGCTTTCATAAATATTCGCTAACCGCCATTATCTGGATAATTCTTTCAATAAATAACATTCGATGGCCATTGAAAAACACCTTCTGCCTGAATTTCATTCCTGTACAATTATTTTTGAAGTTTCCCCTTATTGAACGACACCACAACAAAGGATGCCGTCATAAACAGCATCCTTTGTTGTGGTGTTATATTTAAATGAGTACCATTTCCTGAAAAGCCAGCGTGATCGGCATTGACAGGTGTTTACTTCATGTCCGCTTGCGTGGCACTGCCAAACGCGTACGTTTTCTGCCCTTTCACACCGGGTCTGACTACAAATAGAGAACCCGCATCCGGCGTCTCTGCCAGCCGCTCTTCCTTAATGCCAATTCGGGCAGTCGTAATATATAAGTCCTCCAGATCAGTTCCTCCAAAACAGCAGGAGGTCACCTGGTCTGCGGGTACTTCGATCTGTTGCAGCAGCTCTGCTGTATGGGGGTTCCAGCGAGTGACTCTCCCCCCCCCCCAATGAGCAACCCATAACATTCCTTCACTGTCTACGGTCATTCCATCCGGAAAGCCGAACTCCTCCGGTATAGCAATAATACTTGTCCGGTTCGTAATCTCTCCAGCAGCCAGATCAAAATCAAAACGGTCAATGGACCTTGTCGGCGTATCAATATAATACATTTTCTGTTGATCCGGACTCCAGCCCAAGCCATTGGAGGTGGACACATCCCTGAACATCGTGCGAACAGGCTGCCCTTCTTCCAGGCAATAAAATGCCCCCGCTTTGCTCTCACCCTTCATACTCATCGTACCTGCCCAGAAGCGTCCAAGAGCGTCACACTTCCCATCATTAAAACGGTTGTTGTCCTTGCCCTTCTCCGGATCTTCAATGGGGTTCAGCTCTCCCGTTAACAGGTTAAAGGTATGGAAGCCACTTCGCAACGCAACGATGACCTTATCACCCTGGTATGGCACAACCGCCCCTACATGCTCGCCGACCTCATAAGTCTGATCTTCTCCTGTAGCCGGAACGAATATATGAACCTTGTAGCTTTCAATATCAACCCATAATAATCGATTGTGTTCAGCATCCCAGCTTGGACCTTCGCCGAGCAGTGCCGGGGTATGTACTGCAATGTTCAAGTTGCTCATTCCATCACATCCTTTTAAGATTTGACGCCGCCTGACCATTCAAACCCAACGGCATCCAGAAACGCTTTGGACAGAATCATGTGTCCTGTAGCATCAGGATGAACGCGGTCATAAGTCAGCACAGACGTATAGAAATGATCCCAGAATGGATTAAACGCAGCCTGGGTATCCACGAAAATGGCATCAAATTCAGCGGCTACTCTGCGAACAGCCTCACCGTAGATATCCATCGTAGCCCGCATCGGATCTTCCGGATTCGCTTCCAGATAATAAGGACTCATCAGAACAAGCCCTTTTAGTCCAGGACGAACCGAAGCAACCAGATCACGCAATGTGGACTCGTACTCTTCCAGGAAAACCTGTGAATCTGTGGACAACGGATTGTCAAATTGACGCCATACATCATTGATCCCGATCATGATGGTTAGCCAGTCCGGTTTGAGATCAAGCACATCACGTTCCCAGCGCTGCTTCAAATCACGAATGGTATTACCACCAATACCCACATTTTGAATCCGTAACATCAATTCCGGGTAGATGGAACGCAGTAAGGCATACACTTGCGCCACATAGCCATGCCCCAGACCAGAACTACCTTCACCAACAGGATGTACCCGGCCGCAATCTGTGATTGAATCTCCGATAAAGAGCAGCTTGTCATTTTTTTGCAATTTCATTGTCGTTTTCTCCTTCGCTCTATCAAGCGTTAAAATATATGGGATCACGTAAATCTTATTTCATATTCAAGGACAGACAGAGCCAGCTGGGTGTTACCACCCTTGATTCTTGAGCCAGGTCAGGCACAGGTCAGACCAGGCCCGAACAGCATCGTTATCCTCCGCCAATCCCAGACCATGTGAACCTTTCTCGAATACATGCAAATCATAGGGAATGCCCTGCGCACCCAGTGCGAGCGCATAACGCAAACTATTCTCCACAGGTACTGCCTGATCGTCACTCGTATGCCAGATAAATGCTTCAGGAGCATCGGCTTTCACCTGCTGCTCTGCACTGAAGGCCTTAATCTGCTCGGCAGACACATTCGCCCCCAACAGATTTTCACGAGAACCGGCATGTCCATAGGATTCCATCGTAATCACTGGATAACAGAGAATAACCCGATCCGGGCGCGAACTCTCCCGTTCAATAGGATCTTCATGGTCTGGTTGACCCTCGTCATACAAGGTGCCCAACGTGGCAGTAAGATGTCCACCTGCCGAGAAACCAAGCACAGCAATTTTGGAAGGCAGTATCCCGAATTCCTCGGCATGAGCCCGTACATAACGGATCGCTCGCTGACCATCTGCCATGGGTGCAGGATGTTGGTGCGGAGCCACACGATATTTCAGCACAAATGCGCTGATCCCCGCCCGATTCAGCAATTCAGCGATTGGAGCCCCTTCATGGTCTGCCAAAAATCCGTAGCCCCCGCCCGGGCACACAATGACAGCGCTCTCGGAACCGGGTTGAATAAATGGAATCAGATGCGGCATCTCGTCCTCATGACCTTGGGCTGCATAAGGTGCAGCATGGTTCCACAATGGTATGGTTGGTGTCAAATTTGATCATCCTCTCTAAAATAGAACGGATACGTTCATCCGTATAGTCACTTTCCAATCTAAGGAATCGATACCATCATAACGGGAAGCACCCTTGCGCATCAATACCTTCCTGGTATCACTTTTTGTTCAATTTGGTACAGGTTACACGGAACCTTCATGCTTGAACAGTGTTTTTTAGCATATTTGTTACTTCTGAACGATTAATATAATCTTCGATACTGCTCAGGAGTTACACCCTCAATCCGTCGAAATGTAGCGACGAAATGACTTGCATCCCGAAAACCAACCTTTGCAGCCGTTTCCTTGACGGTCAGCTTGCTGTCTCCAGTCATCCATTCTTTCGATTTGCGAATACGGAGGAGAAGGAAATAACTGTAGGCGGTCATGCCAAAGGATTGTTTAAAAAGAGTATTCAGATGTCGGGGCGTAATGTCTGGGATGGCGGCCATCTGCTCGAGACCGATATCCGGATCAGCATAGTGTTCATTCATAAATGAAATTAACGGAGCCAGCCGTTCCACGGCATGGGAGATCGAAGAACGACTGCCCGTCATGCCATGTTTTTTAAGCAAAATCAGAAATCGGTACATGTCCGCTGACGCTTCCAAGCCGGATAAATCCTGGTCACTGCTGATGGAACCCAGCACTTCCCTGCCATAGTATTCAAGCGGGCTTTCTGGATCCCACTGGTGAAGGGCTGCCTCACCCAAACCAAGTGACTCTGCGATGACCGGGCACTGGGAGCCTCCAAATGTAATGTAAAGTGTCTCCCACTTACCTTGCGAGCGTACATACTCGTGCGGCTCATTAGGCGGCAGTAAAATGCCTGATGACTCTCCGAGAACTGCTGTTGAACCTGCAAATTTGAACTCTCCGGCTCCCTTCACGGTCTGAAGCCAGTGATAACAAGGATATCCGGCAGGTCTGAACACATTCTCCTGATTGCCGTTGTATCCTATACTTTCAATGTAGAGCGGAAGCGGCTGATCCCGGGGGGTCATAAAATAGCGCCGATGATCGGGTGAGATAAGCATAGGGATTCTCTCCTTTGAACAAAAACAATATTACAGTTCCATATTCTTATATACTTCATTACTTTTCTTATATTTTAAAAGTCATATTCATCATATAGTATAGAATTATTCTTATACAAGAGGTGAACACATTTGATTAGTAGCAAGTTACCCAAAATGTTCTACGGGGGCGATTACAACCCTGAACAATGGGATCACGAGACCCATCTTGAAGACCTGCGCATGTTCAAATTGGCAGGGATTGATATTGCGACAATTAACGTATTTTCATGGGCTCTGATTCAACCTGATGAAGTCACTTATAATTTTGAAGGTCTGGACCAACTCATCAATAGTCTGTATGAAAGCGGTGTATACATCTGCCTTGCGACGAGTACTGCTGCCCATCCGGCATGGATGGCAAAGAAATACCCGGATGTACTGCGTGTCGATGCGGATGGACGCAAACGCAAATTCGGTGGACGGCATAACTCTTGTCCAAACAGCCCAACTTACCGCAAATACTCCGAAAAGATTGCAGATAAACTGGCAGCACGTTATAAGGATCATCCCGCTGTTCTTGTATGGCATATATCCAACGAATATGGCGGTGACTGCTACTGTGATAACTGTGAGAAAGCGTTCCGCGTGTACCTGAAAGAACGGTATCAGACTTTGGATCAGCTTAACAAAGCATGGAACACCAATTTCTGGGGCCATACATTCTACGATTGGGATGAGATTGTACTGCCGAGTAACCTGAGCGAGCACTGGGGAAACAACAATTCCACGTTCCAGGGCATTTCGCTTGACTACTCCCGTTTCAACTCGGACAGCATGCTCGACTGTTACCGTCTGGAATATGATGCGATCAAGAAACATATCCCGGATTCGGTCGTTACTACCAATCTGATGGGATTCTTCAAACAGCTGGACTATTTCAAGTGGGCCAAATATATGGATATCGTCTCCTGGGACAGCTATCCGGGTCTTGCGACTCCGGTAAGCTTCACGGCGATGGCGCATGATCTGATGCGTGGACTGAAAGACGGTCAGCCGTTCATGCTCATGGAGCAGACGCCAAGCCAGCAGAACTGGCAGCCATATAATTCTTTGAAACGTCCCGGCGTCATGCGCCTGTGGAGTTACCAGTCCGTCGCCCATGGCGCGGATACGATCATGTTCTTCCAGCTCCGCCGTTCTGTCGGCGCTTGCGAGAAATATCACGGGGCAGTCATTGAACATGTCGGACATGAGAACACCCGTGTATTCCGTGAAGTCGCGGAGCTGGGCAAGGAATTGCAGCTGCTTGGGGATAAAACGCTGGATGCTGTTGTTGAAGCCAAAGTGGCGATTGTGTTTGACTGGGACAACTGGTGGGCAATCGAGAAATCCAGCGGACCTACCGTTGCGCTGAACTATGTGGACCAGATTCACAAATACTATGCTGCCTTCTTCCGTCGCAACATTCAGGTGGACATTGTAAGTGTGGATACGGATATCAGTAAATACGACATCGTGCTTGCTCCAGTGCTCTACATGGTTAAACCAGGCTTTGCGACCAAACTGGAGAAATTCGTTGAAGCGGGTGGAACATTCCTGACAACCTTCTTCAGTGGCATTGTTAATGAGAGCGACATTGTAACTACCGGTGGTTACCCGGGTGAGCTTCGCAAGCTGCTCGGTATCTGGGTTGAAGAAATTGATGCCCTGCTGCCTGAGCAAAAAAACCGTATGGTCCTGAAAGAAGCCTATGGTGATCTTCAAGGCGAATATGGTTGCGGCATGTTGTGCGACCTGTTACACAGTGAAGGTGCCGAAGTTATCGCCGAGTATGGAGACGACTTCTACAAAGGCATGCCTGTGGTTACGCGTAACACCTTTGGTCAAGGTGAAGCCTGGTATGTAGCTTCCGATCCGGAAGATCGTTTCCTGGACGATTTGCTGGGACAGCTGGCTGCAGCCAAAAATATGGATTCTCTTCTGGAAACGCCAGAAGGTGTTGAGGTGACTGCTCGTACCAAGGATGGACAACAGTACCTGTTTGTCATGAATCACAACGCCACCACTCAGTCCTATGATCTGGGTAATGCTGAGGCTCATGATTTGCTCACGGATCAGATCCTTTCAGGTAGAATCGAGATTGAAGGCCGCGGTGTGCAACTGCTCGAAATGAAATAATTTTTTGAGAATCTGATGATACAACATGTTACCATGTACATCGCATTAAACCCTATTTCCGGCTCAAATGAGTCTAAATAGTTAAAATTTTAACTATTCGAGGTTTACACCTCTTTCAATCTGCTACTTCCCGTATCCGTTTAGACCGGAAACGGGTTTTTGTCATTATTTGTGTGGTCCCCTGATAGAAGGAAATACCGCGAAGCGAAGCGAATTGGACCAGACACACAATTTAACGACGCCCCGCCGGGAACAAGGAAGAAATCTCCAGATAAGCAGATGCAGCATTAAATAAAATAATATGCTGCGAAAATTGGTGACAACCAAGATGTCACTTATACCCTGCTACAATGGAAATTGTACTCCAGCATCCTCTCCGGCGGCGCACCCTCGAAACGGAGTGGCTGACATGAATAGAACAAATCGGCTTGCCGCCATCGTTATGGCATTGCAGCATGGTCACGAAACGGCACATTCCCTTGCAGAAAAATTTGAGGTTTCCCGCCGTACCATCCTGCGGGATATCCAATCTCTATCCGAGATGAATGTACCGATCATTGCCATCTCCGGTCCCGGAGGCGGCTTCAGACTTATGGATGGGTATGTACTGCCCCCACTGCAATTGGATCCGGTTGAAGCAGCTACTCTCATCTTTGCTCTTGAAGGCATAAGCCATTATGCAGACACCCCTTTTCAAGAGAAGCGCTGGACATTAATGGACAAAATCAAAAGCCTTATCCCGGATGATGTCAAAGCAAGAATGGATCCCATGCTTAAGCAACTGAAACATGACGTTCCCGAGCGGAATTATATCCTCCATCATCTGGAACCGCTTCTGGCTTGTATCCCGGATCAGGGGTGGCTGCGTATGTTATACCGCTCTGCTTCCCGTCAACGCTGGCTTACGATCTGTCCTATTCGAATCTATGCTTCTGCCGGTTTCTGGTATTGCGAAGCGTATTCAATGGAGCATGGTGAACAGCGCCTGTTCAGGGCTGACCGCATTCTGGACGTTAAGCCGGTTGAACTGCCCGAATCACAAAAACTGGCTGAACACGCTGAACAACAACGTAGCAAACCGAATTCTCCCGAGCGCCCCCCAACGCGCGTTACAGCACATTTAAGTTACAGTGGAATGATCGAGGCGGAACAGGATAAGCATATTGGTGAACGGTTGACCGAGATTGCTCCGGATGTATGGGAATTGTCCTTCCTTTGCCCTCCCGGCGAGTGGGCTTGGGCCATACGCTTTTTTTACCGGTTGGGACGAGAGGCAGAAGTGCTTGAACCCGAGGAGCTCCGCTACGAGATTTGCCAACATGCCGAGGAAGTACATCAGATGTATCTGGATTCAAACCATAATCGTTGCAGCACACACTAAAAGGAGATTACTAATTCTATGATGAACGAACCCATCGTAACTTACGAAGAAGCCGTACAGCGTATACAGGCTGTGGGACTGCTTCCACTGGCCCCCTTGTTCCCTGAATACCCTTCATTGTCCTCCATAACCCCTAAAGAGAACTGGCACCAGGACAATGATCTTGATCCCTGGTTGTGGCGTTCCCGGCTTGCTGAAGAAGGTGTCGCTGCCTATGGCAAATTTGTCAAAAAGAAAGCCATTCTCGTTTCTCGCGAATATTACCCATGGGTGCACCGTCTGCTAGCGGATCCCAGAGTCATGGAAGAACAATATAATGCAGGGTTGATCTCTCGAGAAGCCTTCAAATTGTACGAAATAATTGAGGAACAAGAGGGGATTGATGGTCGGGCGTTGCGCTCACAGGCAGGTTTTGGGGCGAAAGAAGATAAAAAAACGTTTGATCAGGGTCTGCTGGACCTCCAGGGTATTAGCGCCATTGTGATCTGTGGAACCAAGGAGAAAGAAGACCTTGCTGAAGGCAAGGTTGCCTGGAACAGCTCCGCTTACGAGACCTCAGGGCACTGGATGAAACGTCAGGGCATTGAGCCGTTCGAGGGTAGCGTCGCAGAAGCAAGCGAACTCCTGCTGCATCAATTGGAGAAACACGCTTCTGCTGCCGCATTGGCCAAAATCCAAAAAGCCTTTGCAATGAATTGAATAGCATGCATGTATACAGCAAAATCCCGGCAGCCGCAAAGGACACCGGGATTTATGCCGGAAAGAACGTTTATAGTGCATTACTTACAGAATGACCCCATCCTTGAAAATCGCGATCTCACGAAATCCATGCTGCTCGCTGAGCGTATGTGCCCGGCCTGAAGCAATATCAATCAATTGGCTGAACAGCTGTACCTTGACATCTTCCATCGACCGACCTTCGAGCAGTTGACCTGCGTTAAAATCAATCCAGTGCTTTTTCCGATTCGCTAGGTCCGATTGAGTCGCGATCTTGACAGTAGGAACCGGGCCTCCAAACGGCGTCCCGCGACCTGTCGTAAAGAGCACAATGTGTGCACCTGCAGCAGACAGTGCCGTAACAGACACCAGATCGTTGCCCGGGGCTTCCACAATGTTCAGACCGGTTTGCGTGACACGTTTGCCATAACGGAGAACATCAACTACGGATGAACGTCCTCCCTTTTGCGTACATCCCAATGACTTTTCCTCCAGCGTTGTAATTCCCCCTGCTTTGTTTCCAGGGGAAGGGTTCTCATATATATTCTGACCGTGGTTCACGAAGTATTGTTTAAACCCATTGACCAGGTCTACCAAATCATCAAAAACCTGCTCATTAGCCGCCCGATTCATCAGAATGGTCTCAGCACCGAACATCTCGGGAACTTCGGTCAATATCGCAGTTCCACCGGCAGCAACCAGCATATCTGCAACGGAACCAACGAGCGGATTCGCCGTAATACCCGACAGACCGTCCGAACCACCACACTTCAATCCAATTTTGAGCTTGCTCAGTGGCAGCGGTTGACGCTCTTCATGTTCAGCAAGCTCCACCAGCTCTTCCATTAGGCGCATACCTTCTTCAAGCTCATCATCTGTTTCCTGCGCTTTGAGAAAACGAACTTTCCCCCGATACTCGGGTGCGATACATTCGCGGAACTGGTCTACCTGATTATTTTCACATCCCAGTCCAATAACCAGTACACCGCCGGCATTCGGGTGTTCCACCAAGGAAGCCAGCACCTGTTGCGTATACTTAAGGTCATCCCCCAGCTGCGAGCAACCGAACGGGTGTGGGAAATGGTACACGCCATCGATCCTGCTCCCGAACTGGGACTGCCCCATGCGAGCCAATGCTTCACATACTTTATTAATGCAGCCGACCGTATTTACAATCCAGATTTCATTACGGATACCTGCTTCACCGTTAGGACGCAGATATCCATCAAAAGAACGCAGGTGTTCCGGTGGCATGTCCGTCTGAACAGGTTCTCCCGGCTGATACTGATATTCAAGTAACCCGTGAAGTCCTGTCTTGAGGTTATGACTGTGAATCCAGCTCCCCTGCTCAATCTGCTCTTTGGCAATACCAATGGAAAAACCGTATTTCATCACGTCCTCACCCGGTGCGAGGGTATGCACAGCTATTTTATGACCTTTTGGCACATCGTCTCTTAGTGTAAAAGTAGTACGGTCTGGCAGCGTAATGCTTTCCCCTTTTACATAATCCCGTAGGGCTATAATGACATCATCCTGCGGTTGAATCGCAATCCAGTCATTGATTGTACGTGTTGTGTTCATCAACTCTCACCTTCCAGTAAACCAATTTCGTGAACGAGTGCTTCGCGAAGCCCCTCTCGATCATCCAGATTCTCTCCCCAGATCGATACATCAGACAAAACGGCAGCTACGCTCTGGTCTAATTGCTGCTTATCCCTCTTCAGAGGATCATAACTATCCCAATGCTTGGCGAGTGCAGCCAATACATCCACATCATCCCGGAGCAGGACGGACTCACCGTTCAGTCGCTGTCCCCTATAGCCGTCTGGCGTGTTCACCGGACGATAAAGACACAACAATCCCGCAAATCCCTTTACAAGCCGTGCAGGCCAGTTCCCCTGATTTTGTTCATAGGCCAGGAGTGTTGGCAGCAGACGAACCTTGAACTTTCCTACTGTATTTAATGCAATATCCTGCAGCTTGTGATCAATATACGGATTGAGGAAACGTTCAAACACTTCTTCTGCGTACTGATCCAGATCAAGGTCCGGCATATCCAGGGCAGGCACGATCTCCTGATGAACCGCTTCCCTAATCCACGAACCAAACTGCGAGTCTTCCATCGTCTCTCTCACATGCTGCTTGCCATGCAGAATACCGAGCGATGACATGAGGGTATGCGCCCCATTCAGAATACGAACCTTGCGCAGCTGGAAAGGTTTCAGATCCTTGACCCAGTGTACGTTGAGTCCCGACTGTTTCAGGGGAAGTTTTTTGTCCAGTGCCTCATCTGCCTCGATGGCCCAGAAATGATATGGCTCTGCCGTATTGATCAGCTGATCCTCGTATCCCCAGCGATTCGTCAGGGCATCGGCTTCCTCCGTGGTCGGCGCACCCGTGACAATCCGGTCGACCAGATTGTTCAGGAACAGGTTATGGTTCTCAATCCATGAACGGAAGCCCTCCGAATAACCGAAATCCTCACTATGCCGCAATACGCAGCTTCGCAGTACATCCCCATTACTTTCGAGCAATTCACACGGCAGGTGAATCAATCCCCTGGACGGGTCCCCATCAAATCGCAAATAACGCTGATGCAGGAAAACAGTCAGTTTACCCGGAAACGATTGTACCGGTTCACCTTGGACGTACGTTGTATACGTATATTTCAATCCGGACTCGGTTGTATTGGAGATGACAAACTCCAGGGAAGGCAGTTCCGCAAGCTTCAGAAAATCCTGCCATTCTTCGTACGGATTAATACACTTAGAAAAAATCGAGATTATTTCTGTACGTTCCACCGCTTTTCCCTCAGATAGACCTCGGGTAATCATCGTATATAACCCGTCCTGGTCACGAATCTGTTCCAGCTTTGTCTTTCCACCTGGCCGAGGCTGCGTCACAGCAACACTGCCATGGAATTTGCCTTGTCTGGCACTTTCATGAAGCATCCAGTCTGCAAACCCGCGCAAAAAGTTGCCTTCGCCAATCTGAAGTACCTTTACGGGGCGATCCATCACTTCTTTGCATCTGCGCTGACTATCACTTCCGAGCAGATTTAGCTTCAGCCTTGGTCTTTTCGTGCTCGCCGACATGAACACTCACCTCATCGTTTTATTTGTCATTATCAGATGCCTGGCTACAAGCTGCGCAGCCGCTATACTTCCATTGAAAACGCTTTAAATTCATTGTATCATCAATAAAAGGGAATTTAATTGCTTATATTGCGGTAAATGTACTCTTTCATGACCAGATATATCCACCTTTTCTGTGACCACTGTTTTGAAAGGAGATCGAATGGAACGTTCACCTGTTCGTACGACCATTCAGGCGGACTCGGGCATCCCCTTTCGTCTGGTGTATGCAGATACCAAGTCCCCTCAGAACGAGTTGCCGGATCATCTTCATGACTGGCATGAAATTATTTATGTATATCGGGGGCAGGGCACCATTTTTATTGATACCGGGCTTGAAGATATGCAGGAGGGTGATTTGTTTATTATTCCGGGCAGCACGGTACATCGCGCATTGCCAGATGCCGGAAATCCGGTGACTTCCTCTGCCTTGTTCTTCAGTCCAGGATTACTGGCATCTACAGCGGGGGGCAGTGCGTCAGCCATGCTCTCTCTGTTTGAACGCTGCCGCAAACGCAGAGTGTACAAGAGACATCTGGAGGACAAGGAACAAGCCCAGGTTGCTAAACTTATTGAAGACATCCATGCAGAATTCAAGTTGGAACACCACTTGAGTGCCCACGCAGCTCTGCTGCGATTGCAGCTGCTGCTTATTTTTCTGGAGCGGCTGGAGTCAGCTGGTCCGGCCAGCCCTGGCAGGAGTGTCCCTGGGCCAGGTTGGCTCTCCTCTACGCTGACTCATATTGATGAAGAGCTGCGCAAGGGCTTTTCCTTGCCAGAGCTGGCACGGCAAGCAGCGGTATCCCCTGCTCATTTCAGCCGTGCGTTCAAAAGGTATACGGGCATGACCCTAACTGACTATGCATTGGCCCGCCGGGTCATTATGGCAAAAGAACATCTGCTTCAAAGCGATGAGACCATGGCCGTTGTTGCCGATGCCTGCGGCTTCGAGAGCCTGCCCCATTTTTATCGGCAATTTAAGAAACTGACAGGAACCACACCTGCTGCTTATCGTAAAACCATGAAAAGGCAGGATCAATATTGAACTATCATGACATCCTGAAATGTAGAGATTTGTCTAAGTGTAACATATTCTTCCATACACTTCGTGTGGTATGATATAATACTGAACTACAATGTCGGAAACGATGCGTTTCTGCTGCCAGAGGAGCCTTACATCCCATGTTAAACGAAATGAATCGAAGAAATATCGGCATCTTCGCTCACGTCGATGCAGGAAAAACAACCACGACGGAGCATATGTTATTTCATAGCGGTGTCGTCCGCAGTCCAGGTCGAGTAGATGACGGAACAACAGCAACGGACTCTCTGGATATTGAAAAGGAACGAGGCATTTCCGTACAAGCCGCTATGACCTCTTTGATCTGGAAAGATACGATTATTGATCTCATTGACACCCCGGGTCATATCGATTTCATCTCGGAAGTCGAGCGATCCCTGCGTGTAATGGACGGAGCCATCCTAATTGTGTCCGCCGTGGAGGGCGTGCAATCCCAGAGCGAGACCATCTGGCATGCTCTCCGTTCCCTTGGAATTCCTACCCTAATCTATATTAACAAAATGGATCGGGTTGGCGCTTCTGCTGAAACGGTTATTGAACAGATCCGCTCCAGCCTCTCTCCCCTTGTATGTGAAGTCCAAACATGCCGTATGAACGAAGAGGTGTTTATCGGCATTGACTCCCTATGGAGCGCGGGCCAAACGCTGTTAACGGACTCTCCTTCACCTGTACCTGGCCTTTTTGAGTTACTTGCCGAATTCAACGAAGAACTGTTGGAATCCTACATTAATGGTGAATCGCTTCCTGCTCATTTGCTAGAGGAAACGTTTCGCAAACATGTGCATCAAGGCGAAATGTTCCCCATTTGTTATGGCGCTTCTGGCAAAGGAATTGGCGTAACTGAATTGCTGGATGCCATCATTGAATTTCTTCCTGCACCTGCGCAAACTCAAGATGCTTCAGTATCCGGGGTTGTATTCAAAATTGAACGGGATAAAACGATGGGCCGTACCGCCTATGTACGCATGTATGGTGGAAGCGTGCATAATCGGGATACGATCTATAACTCCACTCGGAAGCTGGAAGAGAAGGTAACACAGATCCGTCGAATGGATGGCCGGAAATGGGCCGATACGGGTGCCGTATATGCCGGACAAATCGCTGCCCTGTATGGACTAAGTGACACACATGTTGGTGACATTATTGGCAGCCCCGAGGGTGTGCCTCCTATACCACAGATGGCTGTTCCCTTATTGACTGTTCAGGTCCATGGTAAAGACACAACCCGTTACCCTGACCTTGTAGCGGCATTGCAGGAGTTGACGGATGAAGATCCTCTGCTCGACCTGCAATGGTTGCCTGAAGAAAGAGAACTGCATCTCAAAGTGATGGGAACCATTCAGCTTGAGATTCTGTCCAGCCTGCTGATGAGCCGTTTCGGACTGGATGTCGAATTCGACCCGCCATCCGTCATCTATAAGGAAACGCCTCGTTCTTCGGGGGAAGGATTCATCGCGTATACGATGCCCAAGCCCTGCTGGGCCATTCTTCGATTCAGTATTGAGCCTTTGCCACGTGGGAGCGGCCTGATCTACTCATCCACGGTTCGAACGGATCACCTCCTGCTTCGTTATCAGAATGAAGTGGAGCGCCGAATTCCCGAAGCGCTGTCTCAGGGTCTGCTGGGATGGGAAGTGACTGACCTGCGCATCACGTTAATCGAAGGAGAGCATCATGTCTGGCATACCCACCCCCTGGATTTCGTTGTGGCCACGCCGATGGGGATCATGGACGGGTTGGCAAGCACTGGCACAACCCTGCTGGAACCCATTCTGAATTTCCGGCTAACTGTCCCCGAAGAGTATGGTGGCAAAGCACTCAGTGATCTGGTACATATGCGGGCAACCTTTGAAGCGCCGATCATCGGAGGGGGACGATGCATCGTTGAAGGACGCATGCCTCTGGCAACCTCCATGGATTATCCGGTGAAGCTGCGTTCAGAGACAAGCGGACGCGGGGTGCTGACCACTTCTTTTGCAGGATACCAGGATTGTCCTTCGGATGTGACCCTTACGCGGAAACGCATAGGAGTTAACCCGCTGGACCAATCCAAATATATTTTAAGCGTTCGAAATGCGATTACATCATAAATGGAGTTGACTCTGTCGTGCTGATTAAATTTCTAATCTTTGGCCTGCTGTGGCGGATTGTAGGCAATCCAATCGTGGCTGTCCTTATTTTCCTCATTATTCTATATTTCCTGGATCGTCGCTATGTTGGGGTGATGCCAAGCTTCATGAAACCCCTTAAGCGTATGCGTAACATCTCACGGCTCCGGCAACAGCTTGCCATGAATCCGAATGAAGTCTCTTCCAAGCTGGATCTGGCACGCCTGTTGATTGAACGCAAACGTTATAGCGAAGCTCATGCACTGCTGATTGAACTGGAGCGTCCTTACGAGCAATCAGCCGAATACTGGGAGGCGCTGGGCACAACTGAACTTCATCTGGGTCATACGGAAGAAGGTGAGCGTCATATTTTGCAGGCACTGAATATTAATCCAAGGGTGAAATATGGACGGCCTTATCTGACACTTGCAGGTGCATTCAAGGAAACTGACCGGGACAAATCGCTGGCTTACGTTCAGCAATTTCAGGAGATTCATTCCTCATCCAGTGAAGCGTACTATCTGCTAGGTTCGGTGTACCGTTCCCTAGGGCGTACTGCTGACTCAAAACAAGCCTATGAACAATCCCTGAACGTATATCGCTCCTTGCCAAAATATAAGAAGCGCCAGGAACGTCGCTGGGCTGTACGCAGCTGGTTCCGCAAACGCGGACTCTAAAGCGACTGTATTCTCATGATTTAACAGTTACATATGATGTAAAGTAAATATCAACAACCATTCATGAAAAACGATCTCATTAAAATAAAAGTGCACTGACTTTGCCTTAGGGCAAAACCAGTGCACTTTTTTCCACATTGAAAATCCATTCAATTCTTATCCATTTCACTTCACAGGCCCGAACAGATCAGCAGCCCACGCAGCCGTTCCTCATTACTCTTCATCCAGTCTGCCCGTTCTCTCAACTTCCTGATCTGCTGTACAGCCACTTCTGGCTCATCTGTACCTTCAAACATTCGGCTGATAAAATGCATCACCACATCCAGACTTCGAAGCAGAATCAGCTCCGGAATCACGCTCAGCTCTTCTGGTTCCAAGCTGACCCGTAGTCTGAACCCTTGAATCAGGCCCTCCAGAGCTGCCCACATCCATGCCTGCTCCTTGTCCATCGTCAGAAGGTCGGACATGGGAACTGCCAGCTCCATCACCCGCAGATCCCATGTAGCAAATTCAAAATCCAATATAGCACATATGTGATCCTGCGAATCTGCCAACACATTCGATGCATTCAGATCCCCATGTACCAGTTGATGCGGCAGAGTTTCCATCCCTCGGAGCGCATCAAACAAGTCTGGCAGCACATCCTTCAACTGCTGCAAGTCATCCGCACATGCCGACAGCATATCCGGGGGAGATGTACATAGTTGTAACAGTTTCTCTGGTGAACAGAGCGGGTAAGCTTCCTGAATCCGATAGTAAGGCGGATAGACGGGTTCAAGCGATAAGACGAGGCGTGCCATAGCGGAAGACAGGGTGCCCGCCGCCTGACCCAATTCAATCAGCTGATCAGGTGTATTCCAGACCGGGTTATGACCTTCACGATAATGGAATAACGCCACTATTTTGGTACGGTTCGTGAGGCGATCCTGCACTGCCAGAAACGTTTGATCCTTTGGATCAGGAAGGCTCACGGGCGTCGGCACATCAAGCTCAAAGCCTGAACACGACAATGCTGACAACACCCCATGTTCAAAAGCAATTTTCATTCGATCATTATGCGTTTCATACTGCCTAAGCACATAACATTCTTGGTCAATCTCTACCATAAAGGTAGAATTATTCATGCCTCCCTTTCCGCGCTGAGCATTCCAGCTGGACGTGAAGCCATACATGGATAAAACATTGGCTATTAGCTGTTGTTCTATCTCAATTAAGGAACCTGATTCGATGTTGGGCACCAAAAATAACTCCTTTATCTCACGAAATGCAACCTCTGTATGTCCCCATCTTAACGGAAGTGTCTCTTTCGGTCCAGTACGGTATCCAAGTTGATTTACTCTACGCTTTACTCCCCAAACCCGCACGGGTCAGGCAAATGGATGGTATCCTGTACGATTCAGCTGCTCGGCAATCACTCGATATCCTCTTGCATTGGGATGAACCCTGTCCCAGAATAACAGTTCCCGTTCACGTCCCTCAAATCGGTCATACACCTGGGCACAGGCATAATTCCCCGATCCCGCAGCATTCAGAAAAGAATTATACTGCCTCACCCAATAAGCCGCTTCCGCCGCTTGCGGGTACGGGTTGTACAACCCAATCGTACGAATCATATATACATGGCTTCCTTTCAACTGCCGGATATGCTTCATGATCTGGGATACATTACTGCGGGTATCGCCCAGCACCTGTGTCATTTTGCTCGCATTCGGAATCCCTCCACTGGATTTGAATGTACGAATCAGATCATTCCCGCCGATCGACAACGTAACCATATCCGCTTCACGCAGCGATTGCCGTACTCTTGGATTGCCGGATATCATGTGCAGCATCTCCCCTGAGGTCAGTCCATTCACTCCCAGATTGTCCATGGATACAAACGAACGCACATTCATTTCAGCCATTCTCCGATATAAAGGAACAAAGCCGGTGCCCAGCAGCGCTCCTGTACCTACCGTTAATGAATCTCCTATAGCCACGTATCGATATACCATCCCGCCGCCCCTCTCTGCTGTGTGTTGTAAATTACACATATACAATTCCTATATATCGTATGAGAGGAACGGAGACAAGGCGCGGGATGGTGTCCGTAGGCATACACATTTATTTGTCCGGTCAACATTCACTTACACCAAACCATATAGAAAACCCCGCCGAAATACCAGCGGGGCTGTTCATAATTCATATCATTACATGCCTAAATGGCGATCCGATTCAACAGAATCCGTCTGTTCTTTGTTTGGGAATGGCCACCAGTTGGCACGGCCGAACATTTTCACCATTACAGGAACGAAGAATGGCAGGAACAACAGAGAATACAAGATCAGTCCACTGAGTACAACCGTTGCAATTTGCATCATCGAAAGAACTCCCGATGGATACATTGCGGCAAAGGTACCGCTTAGAATCACGGCAGCGGACAGGATTACCGTACCCATGTTTTTCATGGCATATAGCATGGCATCCTGTACTCTCATGCCTTTGTTCTCATTGAAACGGTCCATCAGGAAGATGCTGTAATCCACACCAAGTGCAATCAGCATGACAAAACCGAAGAACGGTGTTACCCAACTGATGCCCGAGAACCCAAGTATATTCACAAAGATGGCTTCGGTCAGAGCCATGGATGTGAAATAAGCCAGCAACAATGAGATGATCAGATACAACGGCATAATCACTGAACGCAGCAGCAGGACCAGAATAATAAACGTACCTGCGAGCATCAGCATGACTGTCCGTGTATAGTCATTGTTTGAGATTTCCTGCAAATCTGCAAACGTACTGGTCACTCCGCCAATCGCAATGTCCGCTTTTTCAAGTGCACTTCCCTGTACCGCACGATGTACAGCAGCTTCGATATCCGGAACACGATCAATCGCTTCGGTCCCATATGGATTCTCGGCAAAAATAACGTCAATCGTCATCGTTTTCCGATCTTTGGACAGATACGTATCGAATACCTGCTTGAAGTCCTTATTGTTCAGAGCTTCTGCTGGAACATACCAGCCAGCCAGATCGGAATCAGGAGAGTTTTGCAATTGTGTCAGGTAATCCTGCGCTGAATCGAGACCACCGGAAACCTGCTCAATTCCATCAACACTCTGATTAAGACCATCCGTCAATTGAGTCAATTGACCACTCAGATCCGAGAAGCCTTTCTGAATTTTCTCCTGACCACCCTGGAGCTGGCCCAGTCCGTTCTGGATTGAAGGGATTTCGCTAATCACTTTACCCTGACCGTCAGCGGCCTGTTTGAGACCGGATTGCAGCTGACCGATTCCTGTTACAATCTGGCCCAGACCATCGGCAAGTGCCTTCTGTCCGGAGGCTGCAGAGGCAAAGCCTTCATTAGCCTGATTAATTCCAGCTGCGGCTTCACTGAGCTTGGTCTGAATTTGCCCCAAACCTTGAGCAAGCTGTGCCGTGCCAGTACCCGTCTCACCAAGTGTACCTTTAACCCGCTGATAGTCTGCGTCTTGCAGCAACTCAGGATAGCGTTCCTCAAGCGCTGTGAACGATTCATTCAGGCTGGTCAATGCTGCAGATACACCTGTAAGCTGTTGTTGCAGTTCACCGACACCATCACCCAGCGCAGCTACACCTGCTCCTGCTTGACGGTAAGCTTGAAGCAACTGATTGTTCGCCTGCGCAAGTTGATCTGCACTCGTTTTAGCTTTTTGAAGACCTGCTTTCAGATCACCAGCACCCGAGGAGCCGTCACGAATTCCTTTTTCAATCTGCTGAAGTCCTTCAGACAACTGTGTAATACCCGACTGCAACTGGGACGTACCCTTCGACAGTTCTCCTGCCCCATCAGCTGCTTCTTTAAGCTGTGGTTCATTTTTGCTTAACTGACTGCTGGCCTCGCTCAGACCGTCACGGATTTTATCCAGACCCGTTTTACCTTCGCCCAATCCATCAGACAATGTCCCCACTTGCTGTGTCACTTCAAAATCTTTGATCTCATCACCGGTTGGACGTGTCATGCTGCGGACACCAGAGATGCCTGGCACCTTCTCCACTTCCCGGCTGATCTTCTCGGCGAGCGCCATATACTTGGCGTTGTCCATTGCTTCATCATTCTGGATTACGACCTGACCCGGCAAGGATTCACCCGGACCGAAGCTGTCCGAAATGATATTGAATGCTTTGACCGAATCATATTTATCACCAATTTCATCGAGACTGTTAAACGACAGTTTGCCGTCGTAAGTCGCCAGCAATGGCACACATACCGCTGCAACGATGAGCAGAGCTGCCCATGGACGTTTTAGAGAGAAACGGCCGGCTGCACCATAAATCTTGCTCTCGGCATGCTCCAGTGAACCCTTGGAAGGCCAGAACAGCCTTTTGCCCAGTACCGCCATGAAAAAAGGAACAATCGTGACTAATGCCAGCATCATCACGGCAATACCGACAGCAACCGCTACCGCGGAACGATAAAGCATAAACTGTGCAAAACCAATGGCAATGAATCCAACCAGCACGGCAAGTGCGGAGAAGAATACCGTTTTGCCTGCTGTGCGGTACGTAGCCATGATGGCATCCCACGTATTTTCATGATGAGCCAATTCTTCCTTGAACCTGCTAATCAACAGGATGCAGTAGTCCGTACCAATCCCGAACATGACCGCCACCATAAAGATCTGCGTAAACGTCGATATAGGGAAGTCTAGTCCGTCCACAAGGAACGCGACAATCTGCTGTGAAACAATGTAGCTGATCCCCACCGTAAGCAGCGGAACAAATGGAGCTACGAATGAGCGGAATACAAGGAACAGGATGAGTAAAATAAATACAACGGTAATGTACTCCGATTTTTTGAGTCCTTCTTGGGAGCTTTCCACCGTATCCTCATCAATCAAGCCTTTACCGGTTATGTAATGCTCCACATTGACCGATTTTAATGCTTCATTAAGGTCTTCTCGCATTTCCTTGACTGTTCGGTCTCCCTGATCGATGGAAAGCGACGTTAAGATCGTCTTGCCATCGGCAGAAATCATTTTATCTGACAATTCAGGCTGAGAGAATGGTTCCAGTATGGACAGAATGCCCAGTTTCTCTTTTTCGGTCTCCAGCTTCTTAACCGCCTTCTCTGCCTCTTCTTTTCCATCGGTACCCAAACCATCCGGATTATAAAATACAAGAGCCAGCTGGCTGCCCTGCTGCTCTCCCTTTTGTGCTGCGGCTTCGTCCAGAATGGCTGCTGCCTGTGTGGATGAGTACCCGTCAGGAACTGAAAACTGTCCCTTTTCCCGAATCAGTTCACTCATGTTAGGTGCAGTGAACATCAATACGGCGGCCACAACGACCCATAGCCCCATCAACCACCATCGCGCTTTCAAAATCGTTCTCATTCGTTCTCCTGTCCTCCTTCTTGCGTAAGCAAAGCTGCAAGCTTCTCAAAGGATTCAATGAAATTGTGAACCTCTTCCGGTTTGAAATGAACCAGATACGGCTCCAGAAGCTGCTGTATTTCCTGTTCCGTTTCCCTGTATACTTTCCGTCCGTTATCCGTCAGGGTTAAATATACAACTCTGCGGTCGCGCTCATCCCCGGCCCGATGGACCAGATCCCGATCCACCAGCTTGTTGACCAACGCAGTAATGCTGCTCTTGCCTACACACAGAAGCTCTGCCAGATCAGAGGGCGTACAGGACGGTTTCTCTTCGATCATACGAAGTGCACAGAACTGATCGGTGGTAATGGTTTGCCCCATGCGTTCACGTATCTGGGTATCAAACCGTTTGGTTACGAGAAAAGAGGCATCCAAATAGCGATTAACCAAGCTTTTGGCATCCGGTGTGTTCATCTTTTATTCTCCTTCCCCGATATATAGTTCACTCATCGAACTATTCTTCAATGAAACTATTCTATAATGAAACTATATTGCAAAGCAATACGTTTTTCCTAATTTTTTTAAGTAAATGACAAAAAAACAGGACGTCCGACTCAGCTGTTTCGCCAAATCCCACATCCTGTTATAGTTATGCTCTATTTGCGTTGCACAGTAGTAGACAGCATCAAAACTATTTATTCTTCGTCTTGCTGCTCGTCTTTTTCCAACACACAGCGGAATCGTTCCACACCCGGATACAACTCGCCCAAACTATAGACCACGAATCCCGTATTTCGATAAAACTCCACCGCTTCCACATCGGTTTCTGCGATCAGTCTGTCGGGATTATAGTTTGCCAGCAGCTGTGAAATCATGCCCCGACCATAATTTTTGAAACGGTTCTCCGGCAGGACTGCGATGTGATGAATGGTGATCTCACTGGTTCCTGTACGCTCATATCCAATCAGACCGATCAGCTGGCCTTCGTCTCCATAACCTTCCAAATGCAGCTCGTCCTTATCAACATACTGTTGTAACGCACGATTCAGCTGATCCGGGTCCGGAAAGACCGAGTAGGACAACAACTCCTGCACTTCCGGCTCCTGTATGCGTGATTTTAAATCAATTAACACCCTGATTCCTCCTATCAACTTGCTTGATGCCGTTATCGTATTGTAGTCGTTAGACTTTAAAAGTTCAAGTCGTATGCCGTTTCAGCTCCGATTGGAGTTCAGACGTGATACCTTCAGGCACCTGGATTTCTGCCAAATGATATGCATCCAGCAGTGCACCGCCGATTGCCGGCAGATTGCTGGTTATGTAATGAATTTTTGGCCCTCCTAGTGTATAGGCTGCTTCCAGCCCCTTTCGAACAGCCTCCACCATATAAGGTGTACTTAAACAACTTCCAGTGAGTGTCATGGACACCTGTTGATCATCAAAACAGGACGCAATCATAAGAATACCCACAACAGCCGTATCCGCTGCCGATTCACATACTCTGACCGCAAGAGGAATATTCAGCGCGGCTGCTTCGGTCACCAGGGGAGCCATTTGACCAAACTTCCGATTGATGGCCTGTCTATTTTCAGCAAAACCCGCTACGCCGAGCGCAGCAAGCTCTGGAATGGAAGTTACATTCCAATACATTAATACACGCTCGATGAAGAGTTGATCCTGTAGCTCATAACGTCCTGCAAGGATGGAATGCACCGTGTCATAAGCCAAAAATCGTGCTGCTGTCGGTGCATAGTGCCCGAACTGATCATTGCGAAGCCACGTCCCCTGTCCCGTTTTACCCAGAATCAGAGAACCTGTGCCTCCAATGGCTACAATGCCCGGCTCACCACCAAAAGCTGCCGTATGTGCGATATGGGTATCATTTACCGCGCTGATCCGGCCAGAGATCCCTGTTTGGGCCAGCAATGCTTCGGCCCAGAGCGTATCTTCAGGCCGATCCAGACCTGCCATCCCCGCCTGAATGGAGGCAATCTGTTCCACTTCTAGCCCCGCTCCGCGAATGGCTTCAGTAATACCGTCCAACACATGCCGTTCTGCATTGGCATCATGATAGCGGTTGCAACCACCCTTTTGCACGTACGATAAAACCTTACCGTTCTCGTCGGCCAAAGCCACACGTGTATGGCTTCCCCCGCCATCCATCCCAATCACATATGTACTCATTCTTTTCCCCCATGTTCTGGTGTGGTGATTTCCCATGTCCCATGTGCTTCTCATGATGTTCCTATTGAGCTACCGAGTAATACATCTGCCGGGACCTCGCTACTTGATCCCGGCAGAGCTGCTATTGCTTCTGTGCAGCGAAACGAAGCAGTTCACAACGGAACTGGGTCGGTTCATCATATTTTTCCTCTTCAATCGTCTGTGTCACATGTTCCTGAAGCAGAATATTCCAATCCCTATAAGCATTCTCCAGCAATGCGATAGCCTCAGCTGTGGGCAGATTCAATTCAATCAATGGTTCAATCTCCCGGCCTGTGTTGATTTCCTTCTCCTCTACACTCGTACTCATCGTGATACAATGAATGCCGCCTGTACGGGTTCCCACTTGTAATCGTTCAATAGCTTCTACCAAGGCTTGTTTATTTGAAACATGTTCCAGGCAAGAGCAAGCAGCAATATAATCAAAATGATCCGGCTTGACAGCGTAATGCTCAACATCCGCTTTCTCTACTTGCACAATATGATCAACCTGATATTCTTTCGCATATTTGCGGAGTCCATCTACAGCCTCGTCCAGCAAATCCACGCCGATGACTTCACTGTTCGTTTGCCCGAGACGCTGTGCAATCGGAATCGTATGTCTGCCTACACCGCATCCCAAATCCAGAACACGCAGCTCCGTCTTGTGGGCAAGCAGACGCTCCAGCATGTCCATAACCATAGGCATGGGCCTCGACATCCAGGTACCGGACGCGAATAATTCATTATTCTGATAGAAGTTGGAATGGTAACCCGCCTCTGCTTTCCTTGCAGCCTCAAATTGTTCATTTCCCATAAAGGCACCTCCATAGTTTAGAAGTTAATCGTGAATGTCCCCGAACCTGCGAACAGAGTAATGGTTAGAATAACCATCACTACAAATGCCCCGGTGACGAGCAGTTTACCTGTGTCCCGCTTATACATACTGTCATTAAATAACATCACGCCGCCAATGACTATGGCTACCGGAGGAAGAAATAATGTCATCAGAACAAGCAACACAATTGAATATTGATCCAACACCGATTCTTCATATTCCGGCATGTATGGTTGGTCAGGCAAAGCTGTTTTGGTCACAACAAGATTGCCGCAGGATTTGCATTTGAACTCATCCTCTGCCATTTCTTCATGACAAAACGAACAAACTCTAGGTGTACGTGACATCTCTCACCTCCCCTTTAAGTACATCTTCTACTTAACCCCAGGATGCTTTATTGGAATCAGATGAATGCTGCTGACAATTCCTTGTCTAAAGAAACATATGTCCAATATGGAACGATCTAGCATGCTTTACTTGTATTTCGCGGGTACCGGAGAAGAATGTGACAGGTTCTTCATCAAAAAGGATTCAAGTATCTCCTCGTATCGGGTACGATCCACTTGAAACGCAGTTCCATGCCCTGCACGGGGAATGGTCAGCAGTTCCTTTTCCGTTGGACAAGCCTCATATAGCCTGTACACCATTTCAGTCGGTACAAACGTATCCGCCTCACCGTGAATGAATAGAACCGGAACGTGAACGTTGGCAAGCTGATTTAGCGCTGAAGCCTCTCCGAAGAAGTAGCCCGCCTTCCACCTGGAGATGAGGCTGGTAACAGGAATAAACGGAAATGCGGGCAGTTTGTATAACTGTTTGAGCTGGAAAGTCAGCTCCTCCTTCACTGAGGTATAAGCACAATCAGACACGATGGCCCTCACCTGATGCGGTAGAGCTTCGCCTCCAGTCATCAGTACGGTTGCTCCTCCCATTGAAATTCCGTGCAGAATGATCTGCGTCTCGATCCCGACCTTGCCGAGAACCCATTGAATCCATTGAACATAATCTTTACGGTCCAGCCAGCCAAATCCGATGATGTCGCCTTCGCTTTGTCCATGACCGCGATCATCCGGCATCAGCACGTTAAAGCCCTGTTTTTCCGCATAAAAGCGAGCAAAGCCCGCCATTTCCCGACCCTTTCCGGAATAACCATGCGCCAGAATAACCGTGCGACGCTGTGATCCGCCCTTTGACGGAAGCCAAGTTCCATGTAACTTTAAGCCATCATGCGATTCAATGCGAACCTCTTCTGTTTGCTGCTCGCCAAGCCACGCCAGATCAGAAGCACTACTAATGATCTCGTTATCTGGTTCGGGCATCAGGTTAGGATTATCAACCAGAAATGATTTTGGAGCACGCCGAATGGCCGTTTTGAAGAAGTAAAGTCCACCTAACCCTAGTATAGCAAGAACAATTAGCACCAGAATCGCAAAGCCATATACGAACATGAATATTCCCTCTCTTTCAGTCAAGCTTCCACGTGAAACATATATGTATATATCCCATAAAGCGCAAAAGGGCTGCAATCCTAATGCTACGTAAGACTGCACACCCATATATGCCTGACTACTATATATAAAATAATTCCGATCCTCGCCCATTCTCCTAAATGGAACCTATCATTTTATCTGTTGTTATTCACTTCCTCCAATGCAGAACAGGCTTCCATGTACGCAGGTAACAACACATCCAGTAATGGCTCTGCCTTCATGGACTGTCCTTCCTTGGCGAATTGCTCGATTTTGGCAAACAACGTGGATAGATATTCAATGCCAAGGCTTAGGCTCCCAGATTTCAGATCATGAGCAGACTTCGCTGCAGCTACGTGATTGCCAGACATGATATGTCGCCGCAGTACTTCGATTTTGCCCGGTGTTTCGTCGCGGTACATATTCAGCAACATGCCAAGCAGGGTTGGATCACCCTCACTGCTTAACTCCGCAATCTCACTCACGATAGTCATATTCAGCACCTCTTCGGACTCGGACGAATGTATCCATTTCTGAATCATGTTGTCCAGCGTTTCCAGCGTAAAGGGTTTGCCAATAAAATCATTCATTCCAGCTGCAAGACATTTGTCCTTCTCTCCATCCATCACATTTCCTGTCATGGCGATTACCGGAATGGGATGACGCATTTCATCCTGTTCCATGGCTCTGATTTTGCGTGTCGCCTCCAGCCCATCCATCATCGGCATCATATTATCCATCAGAATCAGGCTATACTTTTTGCTGAGGAAAGCAGCGACAGCTTCTTCCCCGTTTGAAACAGAATCCACTTGGGTAATGCCGAGCTTTTTGAGTTGCATCAGCACCACTTGCCTATTAATGACGTTATCGTCTGCAAGCAGGATGGACACAGGAATAGGGTTTTCAGTCTGATCCTGACTCTCCTGAGAGTGGTTCTCGTCATCTCCTGAAGTTGCTTTACTATGCTCCGTCTTGCCAAGCGGAATCTCGAACCAGAACGTAGATCCCTGCCCTTCCTGACTTAGCACACCGATTTGCCCATTCATTAAGGTAACCAACGAACTGCAAATCGACAATCCCAAGCCAGTTCCCTCATACTCCTTGGAGCGCCCTCGCTCCGTCTGCGTGTAGGGTTGGAATAACGTTTTCTGATCCTCTTCAGCAATACCAATGCCTGTGTCTTCAACCTCAAATCTTATATGCTGGGCTGCCTCACACTCTTTGACGAGGGCTACCCGGATCCGTACAGCTCCTTCAGTCGTAAACTTGTTTGCATTCTGAATCAGATTCATCAAAACCTGAGTAATGCGGGTAGAATCACCTTCAAGTACAGTACAGATGCGGGGATCATAATCGAGCGACAATTGATTTCCGTTCTTTCTCACTTTCGGTTCTAGCATACGAAGAATAGTGTTGAATATGGATTCCAGGTTCACTTCAGCTATCTCAAGTCGCATCTGTCCCGCCTCCAGTTTGGAGAGGTCCAGAAGGTCTTGAATCAGTTTAAGAAGCATTCTGGCGGCCTCCTGAATAACAGAAACCGATTTTTGCTGTTCATCCGTCAGAGGAGACATCTGCAGCAACTCCGCCATGCCCAGAATACCGTTCAGCGGAGTCCGAAAATCGTGACTGATGACTGCAATGAACGAACTTTTGGACTCACCTGCTGCCACCGCTTCACTTCTTGCCGCTTCAAGACTGGCATTATTTTTGGAAAGCAAGCGCTGCAGAGTAACCAATTCATTATTCATCTCTGAGAACTGACCCAGAATTCGCTCTTCCTGCTCTTTGCTGCGGATGATCTGATCGGATAACTGTTCAATCGTTCTACGCAATGATTCTATCTCGCCGTGCTCGCCGTGTTCATTAGACATTACATCATCTCTCCTAATCGCGAATCATGCCCATAGCGTGTACGGTTGATGGCTGTGTCAACAGATGCTCTGCAACTTCAACAGCTTCATCCGCTCCTGGAGCATACCCGTCTGCCCCAATCGTTCTCCATAACTCCTGATCAATATTAAAGGGGTAACCCCCTACCATAATTTTCACATGTGCCGTTGCAGGATGATTACGAATGAATTGGATAAGTTCTTTTGCAAGATGAAGATGATACGTCATGGTAACTGAAATCGCAACCACATCACCTCGATGGCGCTCAATCGCTTCAACTATGCTCCCATTGGGAACATTAGCCCCCAGATAGTAGGTGTCCCATCCTTCCATCTCGAACACATCTGTGAGCATGCGTAGTCCAATCTCATGTTGCTCGCTGCCTACACATGCTGCCACCATCTTTTTCTCCTGACAGGCATCCGTCAACCAACGAGGATATAAGCGCGACATAATCGCCTGGGTCGCAGCAGTACAAAAATGCTCCTGTCCCACACTGATGTGGTTGTGCTGCCACAATCGGCCAATTTCATACTGAACAGGCTGAAAAATGTACCGATACATATCACGAATGGCGGCCCCGTCTTCCAATTGTGCTTCAATAATACGTGCTGCCTCTTTCCGGTCGCTGTCCAGCAATGCTCGAAGATACGATTTCGCTGCCACACCATAGGGCATAGCGTCGTTTATATAGCTGGGTAATGTCTCGGTTTGTTCCATTCTGAAGATGCCCGTGTCCAAATAATCAAGCACAAGCCCTTTAGATGGATTGTCGATTTCTTCTTCCACGGTCTGTTTGATCAGTTTAAGATTTATTGCCAGATCCTCGGTTGATACGTTATAACCCGCCAAAAGGACTTTTAGCCAGGAAATATAGTGGTTAAACAGATTCGGACTCTTTACAAGTACACTCTCTGCCAGATAATTCAAACTATATAAACAATCCTGTTTGGTACGCATTCGTCCATTTTCGCCAAAGCGCTTCATGAGGTCCGGCTGCAAAGCATACTGCTTCTCCGTTATTTTGTCAGCCAAGACCTCTGCCTGCTTCAATAAGTGTTCTCCGACTTCTTGATGAGTCATCTATCATCCCTCCTCCTGCCACCGTCTCTCTCAATCTGTACATCCCTTGTACCATCATAACCATGATTGAGGTCGGTCAGCTGCTGTTCGGGATATCATTCGGATACAACTTTATATGGTTATTATACATGAAGCTATGAATGAGCCTAAAAAGAGTCCAGTGATGATTTACAACAATTTTCCTATAAATTGAATGGTCCTGCAAGTGATTTAGCAAGGTCTTCGCTCGTTTTTTCGACAAACAAAAAACTGACCCGCACTATTTGCGCAAGTCAGTTTTCCCCTCAGCAGCGAGTCCAAGCTTCTTTAATAAGCGAATCGCATCAGCCTTTTCGGATGGTTCCAGCCCATCCACTGCATCAATAATCACCTGATGGTGCTGAGGAAAGATTTGTGTAAATAAATGTCTTCCTTCCTCCGTCAATTCAGCGTATATAACACGCCTGTCTTCCTTGGACGCCCGGCGAAAGAGCAAGTTTTTATTCTGCAACTTGTCCACAACATACGTGATATTTCCGCTGGACATTAACACTTTTTCACCGATCTTTTGCAAGGCCTGAGGTCCTTTATGATATAACAAATCAAGTACGCCAAATTCAGTCGTATTTAGACCATGACTCTGGATATCCCGGTTGGACCTGGATGTTACGGAATTATAAGCGCGGGCGAGAACCACAAATAATTGTAAAGACAGTTCCCGATTGTCCTCCTTGTTCGGCATTTCGATAATCCTCCATCAGTTGTTTACATTTCGACCTGCGTCTGAAGCTCGCATCTGCTCCCACTCTTCGCGCAGCATTCCCATACGAATCGAATCATAATGCTTGCCGTTCACGATGCGGCATCTGCGCATGCGCCCTTCTACCTGTAATCCAGCCTTCGAAGCTGAACGCATCATTCGTTCATTACCTGACCATGTCGTCAAACCAACCCGGGCCAGTGGCATTTGCTCAAATAAGTGACTGGACCACATTTGAAGAACTCGTGTGCCGATCCCGTGTCCCCATTGGGCTGAACGATATAGCACAATCCCCATTTCCAGCCACATGGATGGACGGTGTTCCCAATAATAGCTGATTGTGCCAACTATTCGACCATTCAGCTCAATAATTCGAATCGAAGACGGCTCGGAAGTGCCCTGAGTCGCGTCCAGTCGTTTAAGCAAGCTGTGTTCAAAATCTTCGTAGCTCTCGTGCTCAAGAGCGTAATAAGGCGCATCCCATTGCTTCCATTCCGGTTCAACTTCACTGTAGATCAATTCATAGAGTTCAGACAAATCCTCTTTCTCTATACTCCGGAGGACAAGTTCGCCGTCGATTAACGGGTTTTCACTCATCTATGCAACGACCTCCTTTTCCGTTCAGGAATGATGACGCTCATCGATGCTTCCATCTTCTTTCGCAAGAATGACAATGTTCGCCATATGAATAAACAGTCCATTATCGACAACACCCGGAAGCATATTTAATTGAACATTAAGTTCGGCAGGATGATCTATGACTTCCATGCGGCAATCCGCAATGAGGTTGCCGTTATCCGTAAGATAACGTCGATCCCCGTTCATACGCCATTCCGGTCGGCATCCGAGATTCTCAAGCGCTTGGAAAGTCCACTCTGATGCAAATGGAACTACTTCAACCGGAAGCGGGAATTGGCCCAGTTTTTGTACCGCCTTGCTGCCGTCAGCCACAATAATCAGTTTGTCGCTGTTTGCAGCCACAATTTTCTCCCGCAAAAGGGCCCCGCCGCCACCTTTAATCAGGTTGAACTCGGGGTCAACTTCATCTGCACCGTCAATGGTCAGATCCAGACGCCCGATCTGGTCGAATGGAACAATAGGAATCCCCCACTCTCTAGCGAGCTTGTCCGATGCTTCCGAAGTGGCTACAGCCTGAATGTTCAACCCTTCGCGTACCCGCTCGCCGATTCGGCATATGGCATAATACGCCGTTGACCCTGTTCCCAATCCAACCTTCATTCCATCTTCAACGTATTCTGCCGCGTGCTCAGCTGCTATCTGTTTAAGATTCATCTATAAACCCCCGCCTGCTCATGATTTAGGAAATGCATACTGTAATTATTATAGATAAAACCGCTTCCGATGTATATCCATGCCTCCCTTAGCCCCTTGGAAAACTTGGCCGAGTTCTCTGCTTTCCATCGCTCAAAGATTTTGTTTATGTATGATCTTGGTTAGATTAAATTCCAAATTAAATCACATCCCCTAAGCCTCATGTTCATTACGTTCTTTTTTAATGTTTAAGGATGAAATTTAACCCACCATGATATAGAATACAGAATGAAACTAAAAAATGGGAATTATTCTAAATAAACAGTTCTAAATACCTATGTATTACTTCATATGTCCATAAATACGTAAAATATTAAAAAAGTTTTAATGAAACTATTCAATTTAACGACATTTCATACGACATATTAAGTATAGATGTGTTTTAATAATTAGACACCTATGGGTATCTAGGTAAAAATATCTCTACATAGCGACTACCAACCCAAGACCATGGTCGCAGATTACACCTTTGGAGGGGATCGCAACATGATTTAAATTGTTACACAAGAGCACCAATTAGATGTTTCTAAACCAAAGAAGATCAGGAGTGGACTGTAGTGAAATCATTAAGTTGGAAAAGTATGTCATTTTTTTCTAAAAATCTGTTACTCTCATTTACGAACATCATCATCATCGGTGTGGCACTCATTGCCAGCAGCTACTACTTTCAAAAAACGATTCTTGTAGATCAACTGCATGGACAAGTGGAACAAATCACCAAAAAGTGGGCGGAGGGTATCGACTCTACCGAAGTACAAGCAGCAATTGCAGAAGGTAACTATGACGGAAAAGTACAAACAAAATTACGTGCTTATTTTGATGAAATGCAACAATATTATCCCAACATTGCACAAGCCTACATCTTTGGTGTCGAACTTGGCGGAGACAATAAGCGGTTAACTTCCCTTGTCGCCATGCCGACCAATCTGAAGGAGGCTTTTCAAAGCGAGAATATAAATATTGGCGACATGTATGAACAGCCCGTCGTTGTAGCGAACGCGTTGAAAGAAATGATGAACACCGATCGCCCGACATTCACTACATTTTATTCCGATGATTTCGGAACCTGGACAACCATTGCGTATCCGATCAAGGATAGCAACGGCAAGATTTACTCCTATTTTGCCATCGATGCAGATGCATCAGCGGTACCAGCCGGATTGAACAAATTGCTCAAGAACGGAATTATCATCCTGGTAGCATTCCTGCTGTTGTTCCTGATTATCCAATATCTTGTTGTCAAAAACACACTCTCCCCTATCCGTCACCTGATCAAAGGGATTGATGACGTAAGTCGGGGTAATTTGAATGTCAAAATTCCTACTGGCAAAGACGATCTTGGAATTGTGAATGAAAAGTTCAATGCCATGGTGCGCAAGATCAACGACACTATCGTCAAAGTGCAAATCACTTCACAAGAAGTTAACGAGTCTGCCAAGGAACTATATGAAGTCTCTGAAAGAAACAGCGAGAATGCGGATTCCATCAATAACAACGTTTCTCAAATTACGTCCAACATTCGTGCACAGGAACAGGCCACCCGGGACAGTGCCCGTGCGATGTCCGAGATGGCTGTCGTCATTCAGACGATTGCCAGCAGCTCAGCGAGTGTAGCAGACGAAGCCTATGAAATGGAACGCCGTTCACAACAGGGAAACAGTGTTGTGCGTCAGGTATCCGAGCAGATGAATCTGATTACGGAATCTGTTAAAAACACCGCTTCTGCCATTCAGGTTCTGGAGAGCCGCTCCCAGGAAATTGGCGATATTCTGAATATCATCTCAGGCATTTCCAGCCAGACCAATTTGCTTGCACTAAACGCATCCATCGAAGCAGCACGTGTTGGTGAGGAAGGCAGAGGATTCGCAGTCGTAGCTGGTGAAGTACGTAAACTGGCTGAGCAGTCCGAACAATCCACAAGCCAGGTGGCTGTACTGATTCAGGAGATTCAGGCTGAAATTAGACAGGCCGTTCGTGCAATGGAACAAGGTACCTCCGAAGTAGATACGGGACTTAGTGTAGCCCATCAGACCGGTCAATTGTTCGAAGAGATTCTGGAAGCAGCCAAGAAAGTATCCAATCAGATTCAGGAAGTATCAAGCGCTACAGAAGAAATCTCTGCAGGTACAGAAGAAATGACCGCAACAGCAGATGACTTGTCTGCCAGTGTGAGCAAGACAGCTGACAACAGTGAGCGGATCTCTTCATCTGTTGATGAGCAAAAAGCTTCTCTGATTACACTTGTTGATTCCTCTACTCGTCTAAACACCATGTCTGAGGAACTGCAAGAACTGATTTCTCATTTTAATGTAAGTAAATTATAATTCAATCCACATTTGAACGGTTTGAACCAAGGAGGAACAACTGAAGTGGTCGAAAATCAATCATCGTCTTCCCATACCATGGAATCTGGCCTGCCGGTTCTTCAGATTCCACTGGATTATGGGCGCCGTCAACAAAGCTTCTCTTATGAGTCCGCTCATATTCCATTAGAAACGTCGCTAAGTCGGGAACTTCATCAAAAATATGGATCAGAAGACGTTTACCCTGCGTTATTGTCTGCGTATGCAGCATTATTGTTCCGTTTATCAGGTGAACAGGAAATCGCCATTGGCACACTGGCTCCAGATCATGCTGCTTCCCGTGTGTTGGTGCAGATTCAGGGCAAGTTAACTTTCAGTGAGCTGATGCGTCAGATTTCAGATCATCTCCAGCTCCATAATTTGCTTCAAACCAAAGAAATTCCGGAAACCCTGTTCATGTTTAACCGTGTACAGCTGCCTCAGGCTCCTCAAGTGTTAAACTGGAACATTCGTGATGATCAGGATATGCTCATTCTGGATCTGTTCTACGACAGTTCACTTCTGAATGAATCCACGGTCACAAGATATGCAGAGTATTATCGGACTCTTCTTCTCGCCATGTTGCGAGATCAAAATAAAGCAATCGGTACAGTGGACATTTTGTCCGCTTCAGACCGGTTGTTATACAGAGAAATGAATGACACCACCGTTCTCGAACCAGAGCATCAGACGATTCATGGCTGGTTTGAAGCAACAGCAGCCGAATATCCTGAATCACCGGCAATTACTTCCCCAACCGGTCGTTACACGTATAGAGAGTTGAACGAACGTGCCAATCAGGTTGCCCGTGTGCTGTTATCAAACGGATTGCAAAAAGGGGAATTTGTCAGCATCTTTATGGAGCGGAGCCTGGAAACGATTATTTCTTTGCTCGGTATTCTCAAGGCTGGCGGCGTGTATGTTCCTGTCGATCCTGAGCATCCACAAGAACGAAACAGTTATATTGTCGAAGATACAGCTTCATCATTTGTCCTGACCAAGGAGTCCTCTTTACCTGAAGCCGCACGGTTATTCTCAGGTATTCCTACGGTTCGCCAAATTCTGGCCGTGGACGGACGCCTGGCCGGATTTGCAGCAAGCAACCCCAATCTGGATATTCAGCCAGATGACTTGGCATATATCATCTATACCTCAGGGTCTACCGGTAAGCCCAAAGGTGCACTTATTGCCCATCGGGGTGTTGCCAATCTCGGTAGTGTCGTGCAACGGGATTGCGATATTAAACCAGGTGACGTATTAACCCAGTTTGCTACATATAGCTTTGATGCATCGGTGTGGGATACGATTGGCGCCTTGTTCTACGGAGCAGAGCTGTACCTGTTATCGGCGGAAGAACGTGTATCCGTTGAAGAGTTTGCGAGTGCAATTGAACGAACAGGCACAACGATTATTACGATACTGCCTACCATCTTTTTCAACCAGCTTGCTTCCTTCCTGTCGGACGAAGGTTTCCACAAGCTGGCCAAAGTCAAAATCATCACCGTGGCTGGAGAAGCTCTCTATGGAGAGCAGGTTCGTGCCTTCCAGCGCAAATTCGGCAATCAGATTGATATCGTCAATGTATATGGTCCTACGGAATGTACGGTAGCAACAGCGACTCACCGAATTAGCGAGCAAGTTCCGGACAGTGTCGTTAACATTCCAATTGGCAGACCGATTCATAATTATAAAGTGTATATCGTCAATGAAGAACAGCAACTCTGCCCGGTAGGTGTGCCGGGCGAGGTGTATATCGCAACACCAGCACTCGCCAAAGGTTATCTGAACCAGCCGGAGCGCACAGCACAGGCGTTCATTGATAATCCGTTTGCCATCGATGAGAAAATCTATAAGTCTGGCGATATAGCCAAAATGCTTGATAACGGATTGCTGGAATATGTCGGGCGCAGCGACTCACAGTTAAAGATTCGTGGTCACCGGATTGAGATCGGGGAGATCGAAGACCATTTTGCCCGTCTGGATCAGGTTCAGGATGTCGCCGTCATTCCCAAGAAGGAATCCGATGGTCAAAACATGCTTGTAGGGTACTTTACATCCAAAGATGGCAGTACACTTTCCGTTGCTGACATCAAAGCCGAGCTAACCGAGAAGCTCCCATCCTATTTTGTACCTAAATGGATATGTCAGCTGGATGAAATGCCGATTGCACCAACAGGAAAAATCAATCGCAAAGCGATGGTGTCCCTCCCCCATGTAGAGCGTCATGAAGATCGGCCTGATCGGGTGCTGCCGGAGACGGAAACCGAAGCGATTATCCTGGAAGCCTGGAAAGAAATTCTTCAGCATGATGACTTTGGTGTGGAAGACAGCTTCTTCGCCATTGGCGGCGATTCACTTCGGGTCATCCATGTGCTGGTCATTCTGAAGCCGCATTATCCGCAGCTGAAAATTGCCGACTTTTTTGCCGAGAAGACGATTCGTGCCCTGGCACAGCGTGTGGAGACGCTGGCTCACACTGCAGAGGAAACGACTCACTCACCAGTAAATGACGGGGTGATTACCCAATTATCGGAACATCCTGTAGAGCTTTCATCTCAGATTGGATATCCGGAAATTCTGAATCCCGAGCATGTGCTCCTGACCGGGGCTACCGGATATCTCGGATCCCATGTGCTGCAACAGCTGATTCTAACTTCGAATACACGTATCTATACTCTTGTTCGCCGCCCTGCAGACGGAAGCTCTGCGATGGAACGGCTGAGCAGCGTAATGGAAGGTTACTTTGGACCAGAAGTGCTGCCTCTCCTCGGATCCCGCGTCGAGATCATCGAAGGCGATCTGGAACAGCCGAATCTTGGTCTTTCAGCGGAGCAGACGACTTACGTGCAAGAAAGAATAGACCGGGTCATTCATTGTGCTGCTGATGTACGACATTTCGGGGATGCAGCGCAATTCGCCAAAACCAATGTAGATGGAACCATTGCATTACTTAAACTCGTTCGCCACAAACCGGGTGCCTCCTTCCACCATGTATCCACAATGGGGATACCGGAAGATCTTGCACTCAGTGGACAGTGGGAGTCCTCATTGCAATATGACCGATTCCCTGCGGATCTGCACGTGGACAACCTGTACTCGGACAGCAAGCTTGAAGCTGAGAAAGTGCTTATGATTGCTGCTGAAGAAGGTGTACCTGTAAGTATCTATCGTGCAGGTAATCTGACCTGTCATTCTGAAACGGGACGTTTCCAATCCAACATTGATAGCAACGCCTTTTATCGTATGATTAAAGCGATGTTATTGCTGGGCAAGGCTCCGGCAGCCGACTGGATGGTTGATTTTACACCTATTGATTATGCGAGTCAGGCAATTGCATATCTGGCTTTACGTCAGGATACGGCTGGACGAGTATTCCATATCTGTAATCCGGAGCCTATCAGCTATGACGATCTGATCCGTTCTGTGAACCGGGCCGGTTATGAAGTGGAGACCCTGCCATTTGCAGAGTACACCAACTGGCTGTTCGATGGCAGTGTCAGCAAGGACCCTGAGGCGCTTCAACTGGCGATCGCCCAGCTTGAAGGAGACGGTGCCAAGGATTCTGCATACGTCTATGCCTCTCCTGTAACAACTGCCTATGTGGAACCAGCCGGAATCTCCTGCGCCAAAACGGATGATCGGTTCATCTCAAAAATGCTGGAGCATGCCATCGAGATTGGCTATTTCCCTAAAGCCGTCCGACCGCATTCGGGCACTTCTCCAGTGATAGAGTAAGACCAATAAAGTGAATGCATGTTGCATCCATGGATAAATACAAAGAAGCCACCTCAATGTCAGTGATGACGGATGAGGTGGTTTCTTTCTTCATGAAGACTTCTTAAATCCAGCGGATCAACGCAATGACAGCCAGATGAGCAGGATAAAAATAACGCCAAATCCAGCGGGGTCCTTTCAGACGGAACCCTGCGTTATAATACTGGGCAATTGCGATTCCTGCGGTAGCGACTACACTGTACATCTGAACGGAGCTGCTGTGCAGAAAAATATACAGTATATTTAAGAGCAGATGGGCCATCACCAGTACTGGTCCCTGGAAGTAACGGAACAACAATACAAGGAGCAGACCATACATCCCATAATCCATATGGGTGATCTCCATCACCAATCCTGCCCCAACTACAATCGGAATTCCCAATATACGGGCTGGCAGCTTATCGAGAACGAGCAATATAAGCAGTGCCGACCACAAGGTCCAGACCACATTCAACGAGTAATGATTAAAAGCCGCCATAAACGGCAATTGGGAGATCATGGCCATCCAGAACAATCGCCATATGTATGTTTTTACGTTGCGAGTATGTTTATAACCGATGTAAATGGCAAATGCATAGATTGGAAATGCAATCCGACCAATGATTCGCAGTTCTCCTACCTCCGGATAAAAAACGGCTCCTATATGATCAATCAACATGGTGATCATAGCGATCCACTGCATCATTTTGTGCTAATCCCTCCGCTTACCCTGACTTTGGGTTCTCCATACGTTTCTATACTTGAAGTTCATAATACATGAATCCGGTGTCCAGCGTATAGCCCTCCGACTCATATAATGCCTGAGCCTTCTTGTTGCTTATCGCAGTTGAGAGCATTATTCGAACGGCCCCACTCTCTTGCCCGCATTGCCTTGCGGCTTGCAACAGTTTTCGCGCAATTCCACGCTGGCGATGCTCCGAATGTACATACAGATCATTCAGCACCCAAATGGGCCTCATCGACACCGAGCTAAAGCTGGGATACAACTGCACAAATCCCGCGAATCCACTGGACAAAGGCTTGTCCTCGAAGCTGCTCTCATCTCCATCGTCTGTATTCACTTCGGATTCTGCAATCAAAATTACGGATTCCTTTTGCAACATTCGCGCTCTAATAAATTCATTAGCCCCCTTCCGATCTGTAGATTGATCGTAAAACATTCTGTATTCATTGAACAGCTGCGCCACTTCGTTAATATCGCCAAGCTCAGCCCGTCTGATCCGATAAGCCATCTTCTCAGCTCCTTCGAAATATAAAATCTTTTATTGATTCATTCCACCCTTTTATTTTAAAGCACAGCTAATCATCTCCCCATTCATGATCTGCATCAAAGTTTGTAATATATTTCGATAATCCAAACTAAAAAGTATATTTCATTGGAAGCGTCGCACACTATAGTCAGGTCACCGGCTTAGCATTATAGCATAGGGAGGAGGAACTGAAATGGAAACAGATAATATCTATGAACAGGTTAAAGCTCGTCTATTGGGTGTTGCCGACATGATCTATCAGCCTTTTCAAGTTGGACCCTTTCACTGTGAACTCCTCTATATTCAGTCTATCGTGGATACTCCTACAATGCGAGAAGCCATCATCAAACCGCTGCTTGAGGAGGCCTCACGAAATGAAATGGATCCCCTCTTCATCACTCGTGTCATGACCGGATCATTTTTCACGCTCAACAGCCATCACTCGGAATCAGCAGAAGCTATAGCGGATGATCTCGTGTCAGGTAATGCGGCCTTATATATCGAAGGTATTTCGGGCATGATTCATTTTGCTCTTCAAAATTATCAAAGGCGTTCGGTGCCCGAATCCACCAATGAAGTCGTGGTTGTCGGCCCTCAGGAAGCCTTCATTGAAGATATTCATGTAAATATGTCACTGCTCCGGCACAAAATCAAACATCCCGATCTCAAGATGATCAAATTCACCATCGGAAAATATACGAAGACCGAGGTATTCGTTGTATATATTCAAGGGTTATGCAAAGCGGATATTCTGGAAAACGTATTGGAAAGTCTCGGTAATATTGATATGGATAGCAGTTTGGGTGTGAGTTATTTGTCCGAATTTCTTGAGGACCATCCGCTCTCTCCTTTTCCACAATATCAATATACGGAGAGACCTGATACAGTTGCCGCAGCACTGGTTGAAGGGCGGATTGGGGTCATGCAGGACGGAACCCCCTTCTCCCTGCTCATTCCGGTTACTTTTTTCTCGTTGATGCAGTCATCGGAAGATTACTATCAACGATTTCATTCTGCGTCCTTTATCCGAATGATCCGCCTGCTGTTTGCCTTTATAGCCTTTCTGCTGCCATCCTTTTATGTCGCCGTAACTACATTTCATCCGGAGATCATTCCTACCAACCTGCTGATCACCATCGCATCTGCGAGAGAAAATATCCCTTTTCCCGCTCTGATTGAAGCGCTCATTATGGAAGTGACCTTTGAAGGTCTGCGCGAAGCAGGAATACGTATTCCGAAGCCGCTCGGTCAGACGGTATCCATTATTGGCGGAATTGTAATTGGACAAGCAGCCGTACAGGCTGGAATCGTATCAGCACCACTCGTTATCGTTGTTTCCATCACAGGTGTCGCCGCTTTCATCATCCCGCACTTCGAGCTGGGGCTGGCCTTCAGGCTGCTTCGTTTTCCGGTGCTCTTTATGGGTGGCACCCTGGGTCTCTTCGGCATAGTGATCTCGATCTATCTGATCTATTCGTATATGGTCAGTCTTCGCTCATTTGGCGTTCCATACATGCAGCCTTTCGCCCCTCTCATACTGCGTGATATCAAGGATACCATCGTTCGAGTGCCCTGGTTTCTGATGAAAAAGCGGCCGGCAGCCTACGTAGATACGGATGAGAAGAGGCAAAAAACCTGATGAAATATGGAGTGATGCCCCTCAAACTGATTGTCGTGTTGATGTGCGTTTTAATGTGCAGTGGCTGCTGGTCCAAAGTCGAAATTAATGAACGATCTTTTATAACCGCCATGTATGTGGATAAAGGAGAGAAGCCGGGTGAAATCGATCTTTCTCTAAGCATGCCACTTCCCAATCGAATTTCACCGGAAGGTACGGGTGGATCTGGAAAAAATCCATATGCGCTCGTTTCGGCAACAGCATACACTATAGCTGATGCTATGGAGAAAATCCAAACGGATCTCACACGCAAGCTTTCCTGGGGACACACACGTGTCGTGGTATTCGGAGAAGCATACGCCAGAGAGGGAATTCAAGATACGATGGAATGGATCTCACGTGAGCCCTTATTCCATCTGAGCAGTTACATCATGGTTGCCAAGGGCAGAGCCAGAGATATAGCTGATCTAACTCCCGTTTTTGAAGAAACACCAAGTGATGTTCTAAGAGAATTTGCAACCGAGGAAAATATGCTAAAAACGCAAGTAATCAGTGTACTTACCGCTGATAAAATGAACCAGGGCTTTGCGGCCCCCTTGCTGCAAAGCAGAGAAACTGCGATGGAAAGTGAGAATAATGCTCGCAAAAAATGGACCAGTCAGGTAGGGGCTGCTCTTTTTAAACAGATGAAAATGGTCGATTCTATTCCGGCTGAGGAAACGAGGAGCGTTGCCTGGGCCAATCGCAAATTGGATACCGTAGCCGTCTCCGTGGAAACCAACAAAGAAAAAGCGAGCATGACAGTCTACAATTTGAATTCCAAAATCAAGGTCAGGCTTGTCAATGGACGTCCTTTTTTTGACATTACTTTACTCGGAAAAGCAGAGATAAATTCCGTGATTCCCATCCTCAAGGTCAAAGACATTGTGGGTGTTCGAACGATTGAAAAGAAGGCAAATGAAAAAGTGAGTGCCTATCTAACACAGGCGATAAGAAAGGGGCAACGTAAAGAAGCCGATATTCTGATGCTCGGTTACCGACTGGAGTGGGCATATCCACGAATCTGGGAACAGCTGCGGCCCGTTTGGAATGAGTATGTCAAAAACGAATTGCAGTTTCAGGTTAATACCAAAATCAACATCCAGTTCGTAGGTTCGGAGTCCAGCTTCTGATAAGAACAGAGAAGGACAAGCGCAAGGCCGCTTAGGAGGAAAATAGAATGGTAGCTGTTGTTTTGTTTGCCGTGCTGTACATATTGGAGTGGCCCCTGATCAAGTCCAGCAAAAAGGGGATGAAACGGGCTTATTTCATTCTGCTGGCGATATTTCTGGTATGGAATACCCTCGCGGTCTCCGTACCGGGGTGGCCTAATCCCAATGATATCATCAGGCTGCTCTTCGGCTGGGCAGACCGCCTTTTGGGCTAAGGAAAGGAGTACGCCATGATCAAACTATCTGCCGGACAGGCCTACCGCTTTATGTTTGTCTTTCTATATTCCGCACCTATTGCGTTTTTGCTTCAGCGATTGTTCAAAATGAGCGGTTATCAGGGATGGTTATCCACGCTTGGCGGGTTCGCCATCAGTCTGATTCTTCTGTTTTTCACTTACAGACTGGGGGCTGTGCATCCGGATCGGCCCTGGATTGATTTTGGGGAAGAAATTGTAGGCAAGGTCATTCACAAGTTGTTCCTCGGTCTCATTGTGTTGCTGTGCCTGTATTTGATATCCATTGATGTGGAGAATTTCATCGTTTTTTTGCAATCCATGTACATGCCCGAGACACCCATCTGGCTAACAGCAACCATAACCGTTTTATGTATCAGTCTTTCGGCACGCTCAGGTTTGATTACGATCGTCTATTTGTCAGAGGGCATATTTCTGGTTCAAATCTTCACGTCCACTATTATCATGCCTGCGGTAACGGGCGGGGGGAATACGGATGTTCTGCTCGCCATGTTAACTCATCATGATCTGGGAGAAATTATCACAGGTTCGTTTTCAACCATGCCCTGGTTTTCTGAATGGATGATGTTTCTGTTCCTCGCCCCCGCTGTTGCTTTCAGACGTCCACTTTTGAGAAGTATGTTATTCGCAGGCTTAACGCTTGCGATATTTATTATCGTGTTCTGGATGTTTACCTTGATGAGTTTTGGACCGTATGAAGCCAGTAGTCTTCGTTATCCGCTGCTGGAGATGATACGTTTTGCCCGTTATGGCGATTTTCTGGATAATTTCGATCCTTTTCTGATTGCCATCTGGTCTACAACGATGTTTACCCGCAGTTCATTTCTGCTGTACGTAGCCTCCGTTTGCCTCGCCAAACTAACAGGGGTCCGTCAGAATAAAACAGTCGTCTATCTGCTTGCAGGAACGGCCGCCTCTTTTGTACTTCAATATGCAAAAGATGCGGCTGCCTATGAAATGGCTATTCGTTCTTATGCCATTGCTGCATATGGCGTGCTTATCGAATGTATGCCTATATTCTATGTTGTTATATACTGGATGCGTTTTGGAAAAAACAAAAAGGCGAGCAAAGCGTCTGCCACTCCCTCGCCGTGACTTGCATTTAGTACGATTCAGCCTTTTGTGCTTGCGGAGAGTCCGTTTCCGGGAAAATGACCCCTTTTTTCAAAATCAGATTGGCATACTGCGCGCGTTCACCGGTTGCGATGATTGCATAAGCTCGGGAAGCCCTTTCATAAAACGCGAAACGCTCTTCGTGATCAAAGGGGTCCGCGATCCCTTCATGGTCAAGAATCAACCTGCGGTAATCTTCCCAGATAATGGGTACCACCTGATCACCCTTGACAACCTGCATTACGGCTGCCGGCCGCTCAGCATAGGTATCCAGTGGATACAATGTTAGAATGGCATCCAGCAATTCCACGGTACCCAACCCATCACAGCGAATCAGTCGCTGGGCATGACTGGCTGCAGGGAAGTTGCCATCGGCCAATACCATCTCATCTCCATGCCCCATTTCAGACATCAGTTTCAGCAGTTCCGGAGGTATTATTGCGGGAATGTTTTTCAGCATACACAACTCTCCTTGGTCGGCTCCATGATCAGCTGGAGCAGATTCATCTTCGTAAGCTCACCAACATGTATCCTACATTTTTGCATACAGTGGCATTTCTATTTTATCAGCATTTCCAAAGCTTTGCATAAAACAAGTTCAGATCTGCTTTGACAAAAATAGTTGTTTGGCATATAGTTGTTATGACAAGTAAATGCATTGATAGTAATTTGCTAAAAGAAAGAGAGGATTTACATGGGGATGGACTACTCGCTCGACCAATCCATTGGATTTATGCTGGGCTTGACACACCGCAAGGCTTCGGCTTTACTCGCTATTCAATTCAAACCCTATGATATTACGACAGAGCAATTTTCTGTTCTGTTTAATATCGGTAAAGGCGAAGGGGTGAATCAGAAGGAAGTTGCTACGCGCGTCTATAAAGACCAGCCCACAACTGCACGGATTATTGACCTGTTGGAAAAGAAAGGCTGGGTTGATCGCCGTACCAGCGAACAGGACCGCAGAGCCTATTTGCTCTATTTGACCGAAGAAGGAAAAAAATTGCTTGATCAGCTGGTTCCGCTCGAAAGAGAAATGAATAAAAATCTTACTGAAGGTATTCCCGAAGACCAGATGGAAGCATTTAAACATACTCTTTCCCTCATGAACAGCAACCTGTAACGAATTTTACACCAGGGGGAATGAATGAATATGAAGTCAAACTCAACACAAGTCAAACTATGGACCACCGATTTTATCCTGCTCATGGTATGTAACTTTCTACTCTTTCTGCAGCTTCACATGATTGTATCCCCACTGCCTTCCTATGTGCAGGATCGTTTTCACGCCAATGCCTTTGAAGTCAGCCTCTTCACCTGTCTTTTTGCCCTCAGCGCCATTGCTGCCCGACTCTATTCAGCCAAAGCATTGGAGAAGGGTCTTCGTAATGCCATGATCTATATCGGCCTGACCGTTGCCCTGCTTGCCACACTTGGATATTACTTTGCAGCAGGTATTGCTGTCCTGTTATTGCTGCGCATGGTGTTCGGGATCGGATTTGGCATGAGTAGTACGGCCTTCCCAACGATGGCGTCGGATATTGTGCCCGTCAAACGGATGGGCGAAGGCATGGGTTATTTCGGCCTGTCTACCAGCCTAGCGATGTCCATGGGTCCCATTATTGGGGTAACGGTATTACAGGGCGCCGGGTTCGTGACACTGATGTTATGTACAGCAGGAGTTATTGCGGTCATCTATCCGCTAAGCTATTCGCTGACACGCAAGAAAGCTATCAGGAACAGTGTCGATGGGATACAGACTTCACCCGCTGGAACAGCTGCGGTGTCTGGCACGAAGACAAAAACTCCTTTCAACCGCAAGCTTGTTCTGCCAAGTATCCTGAATTGTTTACTGTCTATCACATATGGTGGATTGGTCGGATTTATCGTCCTTTATGGCAAAGAAGCCCATTTGGCTAACCCGGCGTTGTTCTTTTTGTTTAACGCTCTCGCTGTATTGTTGGTCAGACCCTTTGCAGGGCGAATCTATGACAGCAAGGGTCCCAAAGCTTTACTGATTCCAGGGGCCATATTCGTCGCAGTCGGATTGATCATTCTTTCCTATGCCACTTCCATGTCCATTGTGTTTGTTGCTGCATTTATATACGGAATCGGATATGGCTCCATGCAGTCCTCACTGCAAACGTGGATGATTCAGATTGTTTCTCCTTCACAGCGCGGTATGGCGAACGGTATGTTTCTAAACACGCTGGATCTGGGGATTGCTACGGGTGCCCTTTTGCTTGGTGCGATCGCCTCCATGACCAGTTATACGGATATGTACCGTTATTCTGTTATATTTATGATTATTTTTCTGCTGATTTACCTGATTCAGGGGAAACGAAGCGGAGGGTTCAGTGTGCCTGTTCATCCGCTTCTCTCTCATACACATATAGAAGCGCAGAATACGGGACAACATGAGAAGAACGAAACAGTAACCGAAGACGGCCTACCAACGGAACGGAAAAATAACGAATCCAAATAAAATGACGATTTCCATGGGAATGCGTCTACACTGTGAGGGAATTAGACTCCAGAGTAGACGCATTTTTTTATGTCTCATATTCAGAATGGACTTTTCTTTCTCCGCCCCTGTACATATTTGCTAGGCTGTTTGACATCATCATGATTACGTTCATGCTTTTTCTGTCCGGTACCTGAGTTGGGTTCATTCCCCTGATCCGGCTTGACTGCCAGCAATGTAAGTAACCCTCCTACCGCTCCGGACGCGGCAAGAATACCAAATAGAAGAAAGTGGTGGGATCCGATCAATAATGAGACGATTGGTGGACCAAGAGACACGCCAATAAAACGCATGCTGCTAAACAAGGCCGTAATGGTCCCGCGCTGTTCCTTGTCCACACCTTCAGTAACCAGGGCATCCAAACAGGGCAGTGTGGCCCCTATGCCCGCACCTCCAAGGGTGAACAAACCGACGACCACATATATATTGTCGAAAAGTCCGATAACGCCAAGAGACACAGTCAAAACAGCAAGTCCGATAAACCCAAGCCATTTCATTCTTGTCTTGTTCTTCCCAATCCATTTCCCGGCAAGATAAGACGACAGACACAAGGCTGCCAACGGAATGGCAAGCACAAGACCTTTGAGTACGCCTTTTAATTTGAACTCCGACTCCAAGGTCTCCGATAGATAAAAGAGCACACCAAAAAGCACAAACATGCAAATACCGCCGATTGCAAAAATGGCATACAGCCAGCGTCCCTTTACTTTCAATACACTGCGAATGGAAGCAATAAACTCACGAAAGCTTGGCGGTTCCTCATCTTTCTTCGGTGTTTTCACCAGAAAAATAACCAGGACCAATGACAGCACACAGAGTACCGGAATGGCCATAAAAGGCAAATACCAAAGCCACATAGCCAGAGCTGCACCTAAAATTGGGCTTAATACTTTACCGAAAGTATTCGAGGTCTCAATGATCCCAAGGCTTTTACTCACCTCGTTTTCATCATCGAACATGTCTCCAACCAATGGAATGACAATCGGAAAAGCCCCCGCTGCCCCAATGCCTTGCAACAGCCTGCCGGCGAGAATGATCCAATATGCTGCATTTCCATTCAGCATCCAGGCTGCTCCTCCTGCAACCGCGCCTCCTGCTGCTGCAATGATGAGGCTGGGAATAATGACGGCTTTCCTGCCAAAACGATCAGACAGATACCCTGCAAGTGGAATGAGCAGGATTGCGACGACCGCATAAACCGTAATTAGCATGCTGACTTTGAATGAGGATACTTTCAATTCACGTTCAATTTGCGGAAGGATGGGTATCAGCATGGAATTGCCCAGCGTCATGATTACCGGGATGGAAGCAAGTGCGACGAGGTCCCACTTTTTGTCGTTCATACCTCAACCACCTTTACAGATTCAGAAAACTACAACGTTATTGTGGGTTGTTCTGCAGTTGAATATACGGGATATGTAAAAAACATCACTTCGAATCACAACGCAAAAAGGCTGTTCGGACACTGAATTCGGTGTCCGAACAGCCTTTTTGAGCTATGCTTTCATGAAGTTGGAGAATAGACGCTTAATGTAACACAAATTGTTGGAGGGCTGCGCCGCCCTTAAACACCATGCACAACTGATCTATCTCATGTTCCGTCTCCAGGTTACAGCGTACTGTTTTCCATTCGGGATCCTTTCCATTTACAGACCCAGGCCCCGGGACGACACAGGTCCCCAGCAACGGCCCTTCCGGACCTCCAGCTCGAATCTCAAGAGTACCAGCTTTTCCAAAAGCAGCGACCCTGCCCTCAAACGCACGGGCTTGTCGGAAGGCATTGTCATAAAATGAAATCCACGAGGATTGACCTTCGCGATATAACGGTTCACCTGAAGCAATTGCGCGGACAGCTGAACGCCCTTCCAGACATTCATCCAGAAGAACACCTGCATATGCATCGTAATTTTCCGCATAAGTAGGCAGATTCAGCGCACGTGCAGGAATGATTTCCCCTTCGATGTGAATTTCAGCTGTCTGACGAATATCTGATGAGGAACGACCAACCATGATTGACCAGGAAGCTGTTTCAAGGCAATATCTGTCACGAGTGACATCCCACAGAGCCAGCTTCTCCATAGGAATTTCGAAAGAGAGCTTCTCTTCAGCGCCGGAGGCAACATGAATCCGCCGAAAGCCGATCAACTGTCTTTGCGGGCGTTTCACCCTGGAAGTTCGCGCGTGTCCATACAGTTGAACCACTTCATCACTGTCATAAGGCCCTTTGTTCTCGACCTGTACCTCAATCTTCAGCACATCTTCTCCAGAAGCTCCCTGTCCCCGATCCACTTGGATCGATTTATACTCAAATTCTGAATAGGTCAACCCATGACCAAAGGGAAACAGAACCGGGCCTTCATGATACATATAAGTTGTACCGTTAAGAATGATATCATAATCCATGATATCAGGAAGCTGCGATTCATCCTCATACCAGGTCATGTTTAATCTGCCAGCAGGCGCATAATTTCCAAGCAGAACATCGGCAACCGCATTTCCCAATTCCTGCCCTGCATGTGTCAGGTATACCATTGCCGGAGCCACATCTTTCAACTCTTGCAGTACAAATGGATAACTGCCCACAATGACAACCACCGTATTCGGGTTCACATTGCAGACTTCCTTCACCAGCCGAACCTGATCAGGCGGAAGCAGCAGACTAGGGCGATCGATTTCCTCTTTACCGTTAATATACGGACTATTACCGACAACAACGACAGAGACGTCGTTGTTCTGTGCAGCTTCTCTCGCCTGCTCTATTCCGTTAGCAATCACATCCAGCTTGAACACAGCAGATTCCTGCATTCCTTCAATCGCCAAGTCCTCATCTGTTTGTTCCGTCATTGGAGAAAGCACCCGCTGCCCCTGCTGTTCATTCAACGCCAACGGAACCCCATTCCATGAACGCATCGTACTGTTTCCATCCGCTAGTGAATTAATCTGTATCACTTCCTTGACGAACCAGCCACCAATCTCCGGTGCATTCGCCTGATAAATGCCCTGTTCGGTTAACGAAACATAGCGATTATTCTTCACACTGCGAAGCGTGTGACTTCCCCAGCCCCAATCCTGATGGATGAACTCGGCTGTCTCTGCACTGCCTTCCGGCGCGGCAACAAGCTTTCCTTCAGCACCAAGCGTAATTACCTTTCCATCGCCTGTCCTCAGGATTATGCGATCATTCCCATCTACAAAAGATACTTCTGCTCCGGCAAGCTGCTTGCGCAGTCCTTCAAGAGCGGTAACACGATAAGGCAGCGTGCCGCTGTACCAATCGGTATAGACCACATCCGCAAGGGGGCCAATCACACTAACTTTTTGCAACGTTTTTGCATGGAGTGGAAGCAGACCCTCGTTTTTGAGTAAAACAATAGACTCGGCAGCCGCTCTATAGCTTAACTTTCCATGTTCAGGTGCACACAATACAGACTCCGTTATCGAAGCGTATGGATTAAGCCCCGTCTGATCCAGTTGGCCAAGCCGCATCCGCACGCCAAAAATATTACGAATGGCCCGATCAAGATCCTCGACCTCCAGCAAGTTCCGCTCAAGCGCCTCTTCCAAGGCAGATACGACTAAATCAACCTCGTCCGTCAAACAGTCCACGCCTGCCTTTATAGCACCTGCCGCCGATTCCGCATGCGAGGCATGATAACCATGATAATTGACCGTCTGGGACAAGTCTCCCCCGTCACAGACGATAAATCCAGGCATGGCCCACTCACCCTTGACCACATCATTCACATATGGACTTTCAATGGCTGGTGTGCCGTTGATGGAATTGTATGCCGTCATCATCGACAAGGCACCGCCTTCTACGAAAGGCGTCTCAAATGCTTTTAAATAATATTCACGCAAGTTGCGCGGATCGATGCTGGATGAACAATTTAACCGATCCTTCTCATTATTGTTGGCAAAAAAGTGCTTCAGCGTCGCTACCATTTTCAGATAGAAAGAGTGATTTCCCTGCATGCCTTTCACAAGCGCTGCCGACATTTCACCCGTCAGTACGGGGTCTTCACCATAACCTTCTTCCGTTCTGCCCCAACGCGGATCACGTTCCAGATCGACGGTTGGTGCCCATAAAGTCAAGCCATGGCGTTCAGGTGCACGATGGTGGTATGCTCTGGCTTCATCTCCGATGACGGAGCCAATCTCACGCATGAGCCTCGTATTCCAGGTGCTCGACAAACCGAGAGGTTGCGGAAACACGGTAGCCTCGCCGATCCAGGCAACCCCGTGAGCCGCCTCACCTCCAACGTTGTAGCCAGGTATTCCCAATCGGGGCACGGCGGCTTCACGAGTAGGAATTAATCGAATCTTCTCCTCGGTTGTCAGACGCGCGATCAAATCATCCAGCCGTTCTTCCAAGGACAATGTTGCGTCCCACATTGGATATTGAACATACTCCTTCATGCTAAGCCCTCCTACGCATTAGTTAAGTTTGAGTTGCTTCCATTGTTCCAATAGATTCCGTGTACGTTTGCAATACTTCTGTCCTGTCTCCGGCTGATCTACCTGATGCTCATGGACATATGCATTAAAGTAAGAGGAAAGTATCCGATAGGCAAGTCGGCGAGCCTGCCCCTCATCAGACATATCCTGTGGGTGACCATAGCCTTCATGAAAAGCAGCTGATTCTGTCGATAAAATGGCTTCAAACTCCCTGTCGGCAAACATGGAACGATCCCCATCAATAAGGGCGGCAATGTTTAGCTCCCCGTTTTCCTCATGGACAAGCACGTTAGCTTCCCACAGATCATTATGCACAAGAACCGGAACAGCCACCTGGTCAAATAAATCCTTATTTTTTATGAACATATCTGCAATCTCTTGTCCCACACCTGGCATATACCCGGCTTGTGACGCTTTGAGGGCCGTCTCTTCTGCAAAAGAGTGCAGCACCTCGGACCATTGATTCGAGCCTTTAATCGTCCCATCGCCCTGCGGCCAGCCAAACGAGGTACCCTCAATCTGATGCATGACAGCGGTATAAGCGCCGAGCTGATGATATAATCGCTCTTTATCTGCTTCCGAAATCGATGGATGATCCAGCTGCTTGCTGGGGATAAACTCCATAAACATGTACGTTCTCGGAATGATCGATCCGCTATCATCACAGGCAATAATGTTTGGAGCGGGAATGCCGACCTTATGGTAGTAGTCATAAACAACAGGTTCGGCCGCCATCATCGTACGTTCAAATGAAAATAACGGATCGCTCGCAGAACCGGACGGCATTACTACCCGCTCTGGGGCCAAACGCAAAATCACATCCGTAACCGATGCATGTTCAAGCTGAATCCGGTACGTTGTATTAAAAAGTCCACCATGCAGAAGAGCAAAATTCTTTACGATGGTAGCGGTTCCAAAATTTTTCTCCACCAGATGGTGCAGCATCTCTGCTGTAATGGTTTGATGTAACCCTGAATTCATTGTGATCATTTTATTTAATCCCCTATCTTTATCTGTCGCTAGCAATTTAAATGATACTACCATTTCCTTGCTGGAACCATACTTCCATGGCTCGACAGTAAACAAACAGACGGCACCTTCCGGCACCGCCCTTCTGTCATCAATACATATTACAGTTGAATGGTAAGCGAGCTTGTACCTGCTGCTGCCGTAACGACAACACCATTGGCACCAGACACTTGGGAGCCGCCCTCCACGCTGGATACACTCTCCATGCCACGCAGCACGAGATTCCATGGTTTGCCTGCACCTTCAGCACGAACTTCCAGAACAGAGCCGTTACGGGATACGTTAACAACCAACTCCTGCTCAGCATTTTGGTTTACAACCACCGCTTGAGCGGAGTTGCCGTCAGCCAGTTCGAACAAGTGAAGGGATACATTATCCGCAAAGTCATAATCCGGTTTGCTATCCACAGCACCAACAGCAATCAGGCTGTTTGGCTTAACCATCATTGGCAGTGTTTTGAAGTCATGGTTTTCGCTAATCCAGCGTCCACCTTCAACTTTAGCACCTGTCAGATAGTTGGTCCATGTACCTTCAGGCAGGTAATAACGAACATCACCCTCCTTGTTGAAGATTGGAGCCACCAGGATCGAATCACCAAACATGTATTGTGTATCCAGGCTGTATGTTGTTGGATCGTCAGGGAAATCCAGCAGCATAGCGCGCATCATCGGAATACCTTTTACAGTCGACTCCACCGCAGAATTGTAGAGATACGGCATCAAGCTGATTTTGAGTTTGGTAAAGTCACGAACAACGTCCACGGATTCCTCGTCGAACAGCCAAGGCACACGATACGAAGTACTTCCGTGTAAGCGGCTGTGAGAAGATAAAAGTCCGAATTGCACCCAGCGTTTATATACGTCAGGGGTTGCTGTACTCTCAAAGCCACTGATATCATGGCTCCAGAATCCGAAACCGGAAAGTCCAAGAGAGAGACCGCCTCGAAGTGATTCAGCCATGGATTCATAAGTAGAAGAGCAGTCTCCACCCCAGTGAACCGGGAACTGTTGACCACCTGCTGTTGCAGAGCGTGCAAACAGGGCAGCTTCATTTTTGCCAATCTTTTCTTCGAGCAATTCAAATACAGCTTTGTTATAGAGCTGTGTATAATAGTTGTGCATTTTAACCGGATCAGAGCCATCAAAGTACACGACATCTGTCGGAATTCTTTCACCAAAGTCAGTTTTGAATGAATCAACACCTTGATCAAGCAGGACTTCCAGCTTGCTCTTATACCAATTCACAGCATCCGGATTCGTGAAATCAACCAGAGCCATGCCTGCTTGCCACATATCCCATTGCCATACGCTGCCATCCGCTGTTTTTACCAGATAACCGTTCTCCATACCTTCATCGAACAAGTAGGATTTTTCAGCGATATAAGGATTGATCCAAGCACAAATTTTAAGACCTTTTTCTTTCAGACGTGCAAGCATGCCTTCCGGATCGGGGAACATTGCTTCATCCCATACGAAATCAGACCATTGGTATTCCTTCATCCAGAAACAGTCAAAATGGAATACAGACAGCGGAAGATCACGTTCAGCCATACCATCTACGAAATGGTTAACGGTTGCTTCATCATAATCCGTTGTGAATGATGTGGTCAGCCACAGACCAAACGTCCATGCCGGTGGAAGCGCTGGTTTACCTGTTAATTTCGTATAATTATCAAGTACATCCTTTGGATTGTCACCGCCGATAATGAAGTATTCCAACGTCTCGCCTTCTACGCTGAACTGCACTTTAGATACATTCTCAGATGCAATCTCATACGATACGCGTTCAGGATGGTTTACAAATACGCCATATCCCTTATTGGACAAATAGAAAGGAATGTTTTTATAGGACTGCTCGCTGCTTGTACCGCCGTCCTCATTCCAAGTATCAACCACTTGACCATTCTTAACAAACGGTGTGAAGCGCTCACCAAGTCCGTAAACGTATTCACCAATGCCGAGATCAAGCTGCTCGCGGAAGTACGCTTCCTTACTCGGACCTGTAATATAACCAGCCGCTCTTTGACCACTACCTGTAATCCGTTTTCCTCCATACAGGAAGCTGACGTCCCACCCATTCGTTTTGTCGATTTGAACTTCCAGATTGCCGCTTTTCAAAACAGCACCTTGTTCATTTTTCGAGATGTCAACGTTCACATCTTGATGGTTAAGCTCAAATTCAGGCCCTTTTTTCACTCCGCCCTTATGGTGATTCAAGGTTACACGGATAACGTTAGGCATAGGTGAGCTGTACGTCGCTTTAAGCAATGTACCATTCAACGTATCGCCTTTGGTACGAATATATTTAGTTGCCGCATATACGGTCAAAGAATCCTCTTTTGGCACAATATCACGAATGTCAGTCGGGTTTTGAATGTGGTACCCTTCACGAGTCATCCAGAATCCATCAGTAAATTTCATGTTTTCTTTCCCCCTTCGGTTATACTATAATAATATTGACATTAATAACGAATTTCTTCTCATATTTTGACCAAATATATCACGATTTTGATATTTCTTATCCGTTTCCTTATAAACATCACCAATCTATGGGAACGTTTACATTAATAATGATGCAAAAGGAGAATCTCCTATGGAACGTGAACGATTACGGGAAAACCGGATTCACGGCAATGCCATGTATCCCGTCAGTGTGTACCCGGATATTCAGCAGTTGAATGGCGACAGCATTCTGGATTGCCACTGGCATGATGAGATGGAGTTCACCATGGTGACTCAGGGCAGTGCTGTTTTTCAAATCGATATGAATACGGTAGAGGTTCAGGCGGGCGAAGCCATATTTATCAATCGGGGTGAGATTCATGCAGGCTATCTAAAGGGTGATGTCCCCTGCGTTTTTTCGTCCATTGTATTTAACCCGGAGCTGTTAGGCAGTCGGACATTCGATGCTGTACAGGAGAAATTCGTGGGCCCCCTTGTACACAAAACGATTCTTCCTCCTTACCATATCCGTGCCGATGAAGCGTGGGGACAAGAGATTCTTCATCATTTAAAACGAATTTTCGCTGATCATGCCACTGGGACAGCCACCTGTGAGATGACAACGAAGGCTTACCTCTATCTTATCTTTGCACAATTGTTTGAACATATGAGACCTGCCCCACTTAAAGGAACCGTTTCGGCAGGCAGCCATGATAAAGTGGAACGCCTGAAATCAGTGTTAAGCTATATTCACAAGCGTTATCCCGAACCACTCAAGTTGAAAGAACTGGCGGATGAAGCCAATATGAGCGAAGGACACTTTTGCCGCTTTTTCAAACAAATGGTGCAGAAAAGCCCGGTCGACTATATCAACTATTATCGTGTTCAGCAGGCCTGTTATCAGCTTGAGAATACCGACCACAAAATTGTGGATATTGCCATGGACGTCGGCTTCGAGCATTTAAGCTACTTCATTACAACGTTCAAGAAACACAAGAATACGACCCCATCCCAATACCGCAAAATGTTTTATGAGAAAGTGGAGATGGAACCTGCGCTGATCTAGTCGTAAACTTTATGAAGTTTCCTGAACACTGTAGCCGCGATCGTTCACTGCTTTCCACTTGTGGATCTTATAAACAAAAGGTGCCACAGCTCGTTTGAAGTGCGACTTGTTCACTTGACAGGTCGCACTTCAGTTCGGCTATAAGCACCTTTTTCTTTCTGATGGATGGAATTTATTTCTTTAATAGCTCCCATGAGCTGTACTCATGGACCGAAAAGCCGTTAAACGACGATTGTGTACTCGCCATTTTCTCAACCAATTGGAGCTGTGCTTCCATATACGCTGTACCTTCTTCATAAAAGGTGATAAAGTCGCCTTCCTTGCTCTGCTTGGTCTCCACGGCAATGGATACCGTTTTGCCCAGTAGTGCCGCTTCCTCAAGCTCATCCTTCGCTACTTTATAGATAGCCGCAGCCGTATCCCGATACGCCATAATGGTGATTGAATCGAACTTGCGGATCATCCAGCTGCTTACATTCATCGTTGAACCCGGAATCTTGTAACCATCAAGCCAGAAGGGCAGGTCTGCGGCTACAGGCATTTTCATCCGAGCGGCCCGATCAACTATATATTGAACGTTCCCCTGCCACTGTGTAATCACACTGGCCTGATTTGTTTTCCACTCTGGATGAACATGAGGTTCAATGTCCAGATGAATGCCTGCAAATTTCTCATTGGGCTCTACTTGATTTTGATATGCTTCAACCCAGTTCAGAAAATCGGCAATTTGCTGCCGGCTCTCGGTCAATCCCCAGGCAGGTCTGCCATCCATGACGTCCACGGCAATATTTTTCTCTCTGGCCATACGAATGAAATCCGTATAGTACGGAAGCTTCACATCCCGATTCATTTGTAGGTAGATCGTATTGATTTTGTTCACAGTCGCAAACTTCAGAACGAGCTGAGGGTTACTTTGAATCTGCATGGTGTCCCATAACCAGGTTGCTCTCACCGATCCCTGTACCGTTCCATGGATGGTTTCATAACTGTCAACTGAACCCAGTGCAGTGGCCTTGCAAGTGTAGGTATTGCTCGTTAACAGCATGAAACAACTTATGAACAAAACTAAATATTGACCCCTTTTGCTTTTCATATTTATACACTCCCTTTGATGTTTGCAGCTCTGACGTGCAAATCTCGATGAAATTCTATCGTTTTATATTCATTCAAAGGCACAGATTCGAAGTACGACTATTTACATTGCTTCTATATGCAACATCATCTCTAAGACTCACGACGAAAGAATCATATAACATTATTTCGGGTATACACACTTCTGTATTTATAGTCCTTAAGACTCATTTATAGAAAATATTATAAATTAAGCTTTATTTACACCTATCTTGAGTCATTCATTACATATGAACCACAAACGACCGAAGACCTAGAAAGCGCTTTCCATCTAAACGCAAAAAAGGCCGCCTAAGACGACCTTCATTTTCCTTCCCGCTTCAAGGACAAACGGATGTGGTTGATTCGTTATTCGTTAGTTCCCAGCTGGTGCAGCCGGTGTATTCTCCACCATTTCATCAAACAGGGATACCAGCTCAATGCCTTCTGCCGAAATGCGTACCAGACCTTTGTCGGACAAACGCAGTTCCGGGATCACAACTAGCGCCAGCAGGGACAGCGTCATGAAGGCGTTATTTAACGTACAGCCAGCAGACTGCAGTGCTTCACTGACAGCAGCAGATTGGACTGCCACCTTTTCGAAAGATTCTGTTGACATCAAGCCCGCAATTCGCAATGGGAATTCGGTCACACCGGAGGTAGTCACAACGGCTACGCCGCCTTGCATTTTAATGACCCGGTTACCTGCCTCAGCCATCAATGCGTCATCATTACCGATAATGAGCAGATTGTGGCTGTCATGAGCAACGGTCATGGCAATGGCCGCAGGACATGTAAAACCAATGCCTCCTACAAGCGCAACAGCACGATTTCCCGTTTGTTTATGACGCTCCAGCACCGCGATTTTGCAAATTTCACCAGAAGCCGGAATGACGACATTACCATGTTCCACCGCGACATTCACATGCTTTTCTTTCGTATCCACATGATTCTCTGTCACATGAATGACTTTCGCTCCAATCATACCTTCGGTAATCGGCGCGGACAGCTCCATGTCCTTCGGCTGGATATTGGCCTCCAGTTTCACTGTGTTCAGCGCCTCTTCCGGATAGATGAAGCCATCCCATACCGCTGTCATTTTGCCGTTCTCTGCCACAACATGCCCCGCGGCAATCGTCATCCCTACACGGACATCCGCCAAACGTCCATCGAGCAAAATAATGTCGGCGATATTCCCCGGGATCACGGCACCTACGTCACGGGCTACGCCGAAGCGTTCAGCCGTATTGATGGTTGCCATCTGGAAAGCCGTGACCGGCTTCACCCCTTGCGAAATAGCCAATCGAACGACAAAATCCATATGACCTTCCTTGAGCAATGACTCGGAACTTCGATCATCGGTCACCAGCATCATGCGGCGTGTATCCAAACCAAGCTCTGTGCAGGCTTTGATCGTTTCCGCAACGTCATGCCATGCAGAGCCCTGACGCATTTTGGCATACATGCCAAGCCGCAGACGTTCCACCACATCTTCCTTCGTAACACATTCATGATCCCCCGTAACGCCACTTGCTGCATAGGCTGGCAGACGCCAGTCATCCGCTGCCCAGGTGAAGTGACCGTCGGCCACCTTGCCTGCTCGCAGCGTTGCCTGAATCTCACCAATCATCGTCTCGTCGCCATAAACAACCCCTGGGAAGTTCATCACTTCGCCTAGACCAATCATATCCGGCCCCCAGGATAGAGCTTCCGCCACTTCTTCCGGTCCAATATACGCACCTGTTGTCTCCAGTCCCGGATGTGTGGAAGGAACACAGGAAGCCACCTGCATATAAGCAGCCATTGGGGTCGTACGTGCTTCATCCAGCATTAATCGCAGACCTTTCAGTCCAAGCACATTGGAAATCTCATGCGGGTCAAAGAAACCACCGGTTGTACCGGAAGGCAGAACGGCTCTTGCAAACTCGGTTACTTTCATTTGAGTACTTTCAATGTGACAGTGCCCATCCAGCAATCCGGGCGCAATGTATTTGCCTTCAGCCTCAATGATGCGTGTATGTTCTCCGATCGTATGGCTTACATCTTTGCCTACATATGCAATCCGGGCTCCCTGTACCGCTATGGACATCCCTGGTAAAATCTCACCCGAAATTACATTAACCAGCGTTCCGCCCCGAATGACCAATGTTGCAGGCAAGTCTCCCCGTGCTGTTGCTACCAGATCCGGTACACAATCCGCCATTAACGGGCGTTCAAAAGATGGTGTGTTCATGTTGCTGCCTCCTTCATGAAATAAACGATCCAAAAAAAATAGATTGTTACGATTATATGAGTCCCGACCCTCTGTGTAAAGAAAATTCACACCTATTGTGCATCAACACAAATGATGGATCATTTTTTATCTATGAAACCTAATCCATCTGATCTTATGTCAGAAGCCGTATCATTGTAATTCGCGCACAGTGTAATGATCGCCTGTAGCACTTCGACGTTAGCCTTATTTGTGATATTTCTTACACCAAAGTCCAACCTTATGGAGTTTCTTATTCCCCACATCGTATTCCGCAATACACAGAAAGACTTCCGTCCCATTGAACGGAAGCCTTCTTCACGAACGTGAAAGATAAAGTTAATCGGCTTGGGCCGCAGATACTTTACCCATGTCATATAATTCTTCGGACTGAGATGTAATGAACGGACTTGGTTTACCCAGGCAGTACACGTGCAGCAAGTGCATGGCTCGAGTACAAGCGGTGTAGAACAGCTTGCGTTCATGCTCCTGGGCGTATTGTTCTGCAGAGCCATCATAGATCAGCACAGCATCAAACTCCACACCTTTGGCCAGATAAGCAGGGATGATATGCACACCACGTTCAAAGGCCAGTGTTGTTTTTTTGATTAACTTCGGCGCCGCAGGCAGTACTTTGCTTAACACCTCATGTACGTCCTTGCTCTCTTCCGCCGTCTTGCAGATGACTGCAACCGATTCGTACCCTTCCTGAATCAGGTGACGGAGATCGGCTGTAATAACTTCCAAATGCTCCTGCTCATTGGAAGAGACGATCACTTTCGGCTTTTCCCCGCTCCGGTTAAAAGGAACGATCTCGTCACCACCAGGCACCATGCCGCGGGTAAACTCCACGATCTCCTGTGTTGAACGATAGCTTCTCGTCAGTTCAATTACTTCTGTATTTTCCGGTCCATAGAGGTTAGTCAGCGGTCCCGTTCCACGCAATACCGAGGAATGGGCATAGATAGCCTGATTGAAATCTCCGAGTGCCGTCATTTTAGCTCTAGGGAATAACCTTTTCATAAAGGCCAGTTGAAATGCAGAGTAATCCTGAGCCTCATCAATAATCACATGACGGATATTGGAGTTAATATGGAACCCGAGCAGCAATTCACGCAAATACAAATAAGGTGTGATATCCTCATACGCCAGCTCCTGTGCTTTCATCCTGCGAAGAGTCATGTCCCCAATCTCTTCCCAGTATGGAGGCAATGCTTCCTCCCCCAATAGGCGGATCATCTGAGCCCGATCGTTGAATAAATGCGCGTACAGCTGACGAACATCGACAAAACGCAAGGATTTGATCCATTTGCGCAAAGGCTTGAGCCGATCACTCACAACCATGCGGGCGAGTATTTCTCTTTCCTGCTGGAAATCATCGAAGGTGTCCGACTTCCCTTTTTGCTTTCGCTTCAGGCGTTGATAGGCACGTTGCAGATCCTCGGGCTCCATCAGATCCAGTTGTTGATCTACCCAAGGAGCCTCCAATTCCCCTTTACCGAACGCAGATAGCTCTTTGAGCATCCAGTCTCGCAGTATTTCCAGACGATTCACCAGCTTAACGGATGACTCAAAACTGTAAAATTTCTCGGCCATGGCCTCTGCCGTGACTACAGCCCGCCCTTGGAATCGAACTGGCTTGAACTTCATGCCTTCCGTTAGCATGCTGTCCTTGTACCGTGTAATGACCTTGAGGAAGGAATCAGACGATTTGAATCGAATACCGGACATACGCGCTTCGTACTGAGGATCTTCTGTTCCGGTGAGCACGTATTCAAGTTGAATGAATGGATCTTCCAGCTGATATTCACGTCCCAGACGGCGTTCCAAATATTCCTGGAACGTCGTTTGCAACATATTTTCCTCTCCAAGCTCAGGCAGAACGGTGGAAACATAACTGTTGAACATCGGGTTGGGCGAAAAAAGGACCATCTGATCCGCTTGCAAATGCTCGCGGTATTTATAGAGAAGATACGCCACACGCTGAAGTGCAGCGGATGTTTTACCACTGCCCGCAGCTCCCTGTACGATCAGCATGCGAGTCCGATCATTACGGATAATTCGGTTTTGCTCCTTTTGGATTGTTGCCACAATGCTTTTCATCTGTGCATCCGAGGTTCGGCTGAGGACGGCCTGCAACAGCTCATCCCCAATCGTAACTCCAGTGTCAAACATAAAGCGGATACGTCCATCCCGAATGACAAACTGCCGCTTCATCTCAATATCGCCGTTAATCTCTCCACTTGGTGTATGATACGTAACCGGACCCGGCGCACCATCATAATACAGGTTCGATATGGGTGCCCGCCAGTCATATACAAGAAAAGATTCTTCGTTCTCATCCAGCAACGATGCAATCCCCAGATAAATGCGTTCAGCATGCGGAAAGCCGTCTTCCTTAAAATCAATGCGTCCGAAATAAGGTGAATGGTGCAGCCGTTTCATTTTGTCCAGTGCTGCTGCCGTATTTAGATGACTACGCTCCCGGTCAGACAGAACCTGTGATTGCTGCCGCATGCTGGTGGAGGTCTCACCCACGTCATCCGCTTCGCTGAAGTTCATGGTGACTTCGTCCCAGAAGTCTTTTCTCATGCCCACAACTTCGTCCCGGAAGGAACCGACCTCTTTTTCTAGGATGTCGATTTTCCGTTCAATCTGTTCGGTTACAATGTTGACCCGCTGCTGTTCCTCGCTCCATTGCTGGTCTGTACTCATATGTTAATACGCCCCTCTTTCCCCGGATTGTGTCCTCAAAAAGCCCATTTGACAAGCCCGAAAAGGCTATGGTATAATTAATTAGAAAGTAAACATTTTAATTTTATGTTAATTAGTTCTAATTTTATGAAAACCATTTTTTATTGTACCAGTGACTGCGTCCCGTTGCAAGCGGAGGCGTTTTTTGTTGTTTTTATTTATTCTTTTAACTGATTTGTCTTTCTGATGTTTCTTGTATTATTACCCAAGAACGACCTTGCTATGGTTAGACACCCTTTATTTCCGTAATTCTTCGATGGTTTCCTTCCAGCGAGTCACCGCTTCAGACTCATCCTTTAATTGAAATGTTATGCCTGAAGTAATCTCTGCATATGGTGCTTGATCCACACGTACATTCACCACTTGAGCTTCAAAACGATCTCTTGGATACATAAATTCCCCAATCTGAGGTAACGGACTCACTTCCAGACGAATATGCAGCAGACGTTGCTCATGAACTGCAATCAAGGTAGCCTTGCCTGTTCGGCTCATATTCATACTTGTCTGGGTTCCTTGCCATAACGCCAGTCTAAGCCGCGTTGGACTGATGGCAATCACTTCTCCCATGCTGATCATTGCCTGATGGGGCCAGGCATCTTCGGACACCGTTAACAATTGCATCGCTTCATGCTGCTTCTGCTCCAGATGATCACCACTCAGCCACTCTATCCATTTGGCGTCTAGCTTTGGTACATTCATTTCTATATCCCTCGTTTCATTTAGATTCGGATTTCGTTGCATTCATTCCACTATGTATACAAAACAACCCGGACACGCGGTCCGGGCTAGTTGTGCTCCCATTGTATATGATGATCCCTCATCACTGCAATCTGTACTGCATGTTTAGGGCCATTTAAGCCAATTCAAAATGGTATCTTGCGAATCTTTGTCTTCACTGGATCCGTGTACATGCTCGGCAAGCCGATTCAATCGTTCCAGTTGATAGCCGTAATCATAGATCGCGGAAGCCACAATGGACAGTCTCAACATTCCATCCTGATTCTTATCAAACTGAGCAATCGCCTGTTCCATGAAACGATCATTGTCCAAAATGAACTGTGCCGCCTCTTCACCGTTCGGCTTCAGTTTATCTTCGAACTTGAGTAACGCATGTTCATGGAATTTGATGACCAGCTCCAGATGAGCATCAAAGAACTGATCCATTTCTGGTGTCCGCTGCGCCTGAAAATAATGGCGTTCTACCGAATCCAGCACATCAAATCCTTTTTGCAGACTCAGCAGCATCTGTTTGTACACAACCATCTGCCGGGTCTCGCTGAATTTGGAACGTTTCATCTTCTTCTGCTCTTCCTCAAACAAGTTATACTTGTCGGATAAGGATTTAATCGAACCACCCAAATTATTTTTCTCATCCCGGAATACGACTTCCTTGATCTCATCCGAGATGGATGTGCGCAGCAGCAGTGACATGCCACTGAACACACTCTGAATCTGTTTCACGAACTGAATCTTCGGCTTGGGCGGAAATACCGTAATATTAATAAGAAACGCAGATACAATGCCAACAAGCGTCAGCAGGAAACGATTCAATGCAAAATGCCAATCACCCGATGCTTCCATAATGGATACAACGGTTACCAGTGTCAGACCAACTGTCTCCCCCATATTCAATTTAAGACAAATCATTATAACCAGTACAATAATCAACCCGACGGCGATGGGTTCATTGGACAGCACCATGCCTCCCAGCAAGGCGACAATGGCACCAAGTGTAGTCGTTTGCAGCTGATCCAGGAAATACTTCCAGGACCGGTAGATGGATGGCTGCATGGCAAAGATGGCCGCGATTGCGGCGGGAACGGGAGATTGCGGGTTCAAGAACATGCTGCTAAGGTACAGGGCCAGCGTGACCGCGATTCCCGTCTTAAGTACACGTGCACCAAATGACATGGTGACCCCTCCTCTTCTTCAGTACTGATTTCGTTCGTTTGATCATTATCATTATTACCCCATATTTCTTTTTTTGCCCGAATCAATTCAGGAGAACGATTTATTGTATCATGGAAGGCTTGGGGTTACCATGCCCTGTATCCTGTTGATGAGTAGAATTCCATTTCCTACTACTTCTATGTACACAAAACAATACCCCACACTCCACTCTCGGAAGTAGGGGGTATTGTATGTTTAACTCAATCTGCGAAGGTTATGAAAACCTTCCTTCCCATTCACGTTTGAACTGCTCCACGAATTGCACCATAAAATCATGACGCTGCTCTGCCAGTTCCTTGCCATAGGACGTGTTCATCAGATCTTTTAGCTTAAACAACTTTTCGTAAAAGTGATTGATCGTAGTACTGCGTCCATTCCGGTATTCCTCCCGCGTCATCTGCTCTCGTGGAGGAAGGGCTGGATCATACATCTCGCGACCTCTTGCGCCGGCAAAAGCAAACGTACGCGCAATACCGATAGCGCCCAGCGCATCCAGGCGGTCCGCATCCTGCACCACCTTGGCTTCCAGCGATGAAACGGCAGGACGCTGTCCTCCTGCAAAGGAGATGGTGCTGATGATGTTTACCACAGCTTCCCGTGTATCTGCATCAAGTGGTTGGCTATCCAGCCACGCAATCAGCTTCGCCATCCCCACTTCCAGACTTTCGTTCAGCTTCTCATCTGGCACATCATGCAGTAATGCAGCCAGTTCACAGATGAAAGGATCGGCGCCCATACGATGTGCGAGTTCAACCGCAAGTGTGGTGACCCGTTCAATATGAGGCCAGTCATGACCATCCGTATGTGCGGCAGCGTCTCCCTGAACAAAAGCGCGAGCCGCACGAAGAATGGCCTCTCCTGTTAATGTTCCATCCACATGATCCTCATGACCCGATCGCTGCGCGCTTTGATTCGGATGTTGAGGGGATTTCTCTTGCATCTTACACTTCCCCGCCTTCGCGGGCTTGTTCACGCGGTATACGCCGTGCCACACCCGTCTTGACCGCTGCTTCAATCACGCGATTGCGCATCGATTTGACAATTTTATCGTTGAACACACTCGGGATAATGTAATACCGGGTACGTTCTTCATCCGAAATGGCTGAAGCAATTGCCTGGGCTGCAGCCAGCTTCATTTCCTCATTAATTTCACTTGCACGGCAGTCCAGAACCGCTCTGAACATCCCCGGAAAACACAGTACGTTATTGATCTGATTCGGATAATCGGAGCGACCTGTCGCCATGACAGCCACAATGTCCTCCACTACGGACGGCATAATCTCCGGTACCGGATTCGCCATGGCGAAAACAATGGGGTCGGCTGCCATGGTTTGCACATCTTCCCGAGTTAACAGATTACCACGGGACAGGCCGATGAAGACATCTGCTCCGCGAATTACATCACGAAGTGAGCCTGTCTCCAGCTCCGGATTGGTACGAGCCGCATAGTCGGTCCATACTTCATTATCATAGGAATTCGTCCTTACTAACGCCCCGTCACGATCGACACCAACCACCCGGTTCGCTCCCGCAGACAGCAGAATATTACTGCAAGCCACACCTGCTGCACCAATGCCACAGACAACGATTTTCACATCCGTAATGGATTTCCCTACCAGCTTAAGCGCGTTAATCAGACCTGCATACAGTACAACCGCCGTACCATGCTGGTCATCATGAAATACCGGAATATCCAGCTCCTCATTCAGGCGACGCTCAATTTCGAAGCAACGCGGAGACGAGATATCCTCCAGATTAATCCCGCCAAAAGCTGGTGAGATCGCTTTCACAGTTCGAATGATTTCCTCGGTATCTTGTGTATCCAGGCAGATTGGGAAAGCGTCCACTCCTGCAAACTGTTTGAACAACATCGCTTTACCTTCCATGACTGGCATTGCGGCACGTGGTCCAATGTTGCCGAGTCCAAGCACAGCGCTGCCATCCGATACTACGGCAACCGTATTCCGTTTGATTGTCAGCGAAAATGCTTTTCCAGGCTCTTCTGAAATGGCCGAGCATACCCGGGCTACATCCGGTGTATATACGCGTGACAGATCTTCCCGGTTATGAATCGGGACCTTCGGAGTAACTTCGATCTTGCCGCCCAAATGAAGCAGGAACGTCCGATCCGATACGTTAATAATGGATACACCTTTGAGCTGGCGCACCCCTTCTATAATTTTGCTGTTATCTTGTGCATCTGTTACGGCGACAGTCAAGTCGCGCACACTTACATCCTGATTGGTCGAAATCACGTCGATGGCAATGATATCCCCGCCAGCTTCCGAGATGGCCGAAGCGACTTCACCAAATTTGATATCCTTTGTTGTCATTTCCAGTCGAATAATGAAGCTGTTGCCGTCTAGATTCCTCTGATTCATTCCAATTCCTCCCAGACTGAAAGTCATGAGTTACAATGTTACCTGTTTGTCTTCGCTGCGCGGACACGTTTATCCTTTATCTTGCCCAGAAAAAGTACTCAACTTGATCTAATAATACAAAAAGGACCATCCTCTTCGTCTAATCGAGACGTTAAGGGTGACCCTTCTGTATGCTATATAAGTTGAACTAAAGAGTATTTACACTTGCCACTCCGATGACAGAACAACCTTCCGATCGCTGTTATCCCCAGATTTTTGATTCCTTTTTTCAAGGGGTAAAATCCGGTGATAAAGGCGAGGCGTATGCTTCCGATGCAGCTTTCTTACAGAAAGCCTGTAGCTTCACTTCTTCAGGTTATTTCTGTCCTCTCCGTTATAGTCTAAATGTATAGTTCAACTGATATAGCTCAGCTTGTTCAGCCAAATGAGTAATATTATATTATATTATATTATATTATATTATATTATATACGCTCAGACGCTCTGCGCAGTACTTGGATGTCATACGGTTGCAAATCCAGGCTGCCCTCCACACCATCACCGCTCAACAGATCACTGTAGGACTGCTCGTCCAATTGAACTTGCTTCGTCTCTGGTGTATAGTTCTGCACAAAAACATAATCGGATGTTCCGTCTGTACGGATGTGTGCCGTAACTCCGGCAGGAAGCTGCGTTTCAAGCGCACGTTCTATGCCCAGGTCAGCGATTAGACTGCCATAGAAATCGTCGTAAAACGGTGCTTTGGTACGTGTTGCTATATAATAGGCTTTCCCTGATCCCAGACGGTTAACCGTTAACGCTGGTCGGCCAGCATAGAAGTCTGAGCGATACGTTGCCAAGGCTTCTGCCCCTTCCAGATGAATCAGGTCGCATAATTCGATTGCATCATACTCGGCATTCAGCTGAAGCGCGTTGCCTTTCACAGGGATCACCCCATTCAGATCCCGATCATGCAATCCATCGATTTCTTCTGACCAGATTCCGAGCGTTTTGCGGAGTGGTCCTGGGAAACCGCCCAGGAAACACAGATCATTCTCATTAACGATGCCTGACCAATACGTGGCTACGAATGTACCGCCATTTTCAACGAATCGTTCAATACGCTCCCCGACCCCTTCACGCATCAGATAGAGCATAGGCGCGACCAACAGCTTGTATTTGGACAGGTCAGCATCCATATCAATAACGTCAACCGCAACTCCCTTTTTCCAGAACGCTTCGTAATGGGTTTCAACCGTTTGCTCATATTTCACCCCGATATTGCGCGGACCTTGTGAATCATTAACGGCCCAACGATTCTCCCAATCGAAGATGATGGCGACCTCTGCCGGAACCGCTGTTCCCACAATGGCTTCCATGCCTTCAAGGACCGTTCCTACGTCCGTTACATCCTGGAACACTCGCGTATGTTCTGTACCTACATGATCTACCACAGCGCCATGGAGTTTCTCACTGGACCCCCGGCTTTTTCTCCATTGGAAGTACTGTACACTATCGGAACCGTGTGCCACCGCCTGGAGAGAAGAAAGCAGGTGCATGCCAGGTTTTTTCAGCTTGCTAACCTCCTGCCAGTTTGTTGAACTTGGTGTACTCTCCATCAAAAGGAATGGCTGCCCACCTTTAATTGAACGAACGATATCGTGCATCATAGCAATTCGGGATGCCAGCTTATCTTCTTCGTCTGCATCATGCCATGTTGGGTAGCTGTCCCAGGAGAGGAAGTCCAGAATGTCAGCAAACTTCCAATAGTTTAATCCTTCATAAAACTCCATCAGGTTTGTCGTCACAGGCAGATCTGGATTCTTGGCCTTTAGAGGTTTCGTTTCATGTACGATAAAATCAGCGGTCTGATCCGTAACGAATCGGCGCCAGTCCAAATTCATCGCATGGACCTGTGTCTCTCCGTGTGGAGCAGGTGACTCCACTTGACTCCAGTCCGTTACGGTATGGCTCCAGAATGTTGTCCACCAGGAATGATTCAGCTCGTCCAGTGTACCGTATTTGTTTTTCACCCAGCCGCGAAAAGCGTCCTGACAATAATCACAGTGGCAATCCCCACCGAACTCATTGGAAATGTGCCAGCCAATTACTGCGGGATGGTCCGAGTAACGTTCTGCAAGTCTTGTATTGATTGCTGTAACCTTTTCTCGGTATACCGGAGATGTATAACAATGGTTATGACGGAAGCCATGCAGGTTGCGAACCCGATTGGCTCCTACACGGAGCACTTCAGGATACTTGGCGGACATCCAGGCAGGTCTTGCACCGCTTGGGGTAGCCAGGAATGCATAGATTCCATTGGCAGCAAAACGATCCAGTACTTGATCCAGCCATTCAAACGTGTACACGCCTTCCTCCGGTTCAAGCGATACCCAGGAAAAGATACCAATAGACATCACGTTACATTTGGCAAGCTTCATCAATCGAATATCTTCTTCAAGCACTTCAGGATAGCGGAGCCATTGCTCTGGATTATAGTCTGCGCCATGTAACATGCGCGGCACTTTCGAACTTACGGGTGGATATTTGTATGTCATACTGACAACTCCTTATTCATCTCAATTTGATTTATCTATTTGATCAACGCAACATTCGGCTGCTCATCCAATTCCTTGTCATTTTCCTGCCCGGCCTTGAGCGCTGAAAACGATTGCAACTTATGGCCCTTGAAGTCAAACATCGTCAGGTTCCCCCAGTTATTCGGATGGCCAACGGACCACTCTTCCTTGCTCGGAATCCAGGCAGGCTCCCAGTAGTAGAATCCGGCACCCAGACCGCCGGGAACTTCACGGATAATTTGCAGCAGATCCTTCAGGTAACGTGTCTGCCCTTCTACACTTGCCGGATACCCTGGCAAAAGCAATTCTTCCTGATTCAGAATCCACTCGTGGCCATCAGGCTGCTCCAGCGTCCAAGGATAAGCCGTTTCAACAACATTGATCGGTTTGCCGTACCGTTCAGCCAAGTTGTGCAGATTGTCCCGCAATGCGTCCAGTGTTCCATGCCACCAAGGATAATACGAGAGTCCAATGATATCAAACTCCACCCCAAGCGCTTCAAAGCGATCATAGAACTTGCGGCTCTCTGCATTATCGCCGCCGCGGTCAATATGAATCATGCTCTTGATTTCCGAATCAACGGATTTAACTGCAGCGATACCATACTTCACAAGGCCAGCAAAACGCTCCCACTGTTCATCCGTATCATGCTCTTCTCCGCTGACTCGCCCTTCATCCCACAACATGCCCGGCGTGATTTCATTCCCTACTTGTACCATATCCGGCAGAGCATCATGGTCTTTGAGCGTTCTCAGCACGTCTGCCGTGTAGTTACACACCTCACGTTGCAAGTCCTCATAAGACAGTTTCTCCCAGGCCTTCGGCTTCCATTGATTGGCAGGGTCAGCCCAGCGATCAGAATAATGGAAATCCAGCAAGAAATGCAGTCCATGCTCCTTGATCCGCTTGGCAACTGCTACCGTTCGCTCCAGATTACAGAATCCACCTGCAGGGTCATTCCAGATACGCAAACGAATGGCGTTGGCGTCTCCCATCTTGAGAAGGGTCAGCAAGTCTTCCTGCTGCCCATGTTCATCACGATAGCTCCCACCATGCTGCTCAATTTCATCCATAAATGACACATCCATTCCGAGAATGAATGTCTCTTCCTTTAAATGGCTCACTTTATCAACCTCCAATTCAATGTTAGATGCAGGCTCAGCCTTTAACTGAGCCCAAGGTCATACCTTTGACAAAGAAGCGCTGCAGGAATGGATACACAATCAGAATCGGTGCACTTCCGATGAAAATCTGAGCTGCTCTTACCGTAGTTTGCGAGAGAGCCTCCATTTCTTTGGGATTCATGCTCATACTGCTCATATCCCGTCCGATAATGACCGTTTGCATAAATGTAGCCAGCGGATAATCCTTGGCGTTATTCATGTATAGCAGACCGTCGAACCAGGAATTCCAGTGGAACACCATACTGAACAATGCGATCGTTGCAATGGACGGCATGGAAATGGGCAGGAAGATCGTGAACAGTGTTCTGAAATGGTTAGCTCCATCCATCAGGGCCGCTTCCTCCAGCTCTTTTGGAATACCGCGGAAGAAGTTCAGCATCAGAATGACCAGGAAGGTGTTGACTGCCCCCGGGAGTACCAGCACCCAGAAGGAATCCATCAGGCCGATTTTCTGAATAACCATATAGAACGGAACCAGTCCTCCATTAAAGATCATACTAAAAACGAAAATCCATGAATATATCGTTCTTCCTTTAAATTCACTATTTTCTTTCGACAACGGGTACGCCGCCAAAAAGGTAATCAGCAAGGTAATCGCCGTACCAATGACGGTACGAAGCAGGGAGATCCAAAGCGAGTTCAGGAAGATTGGATTATTCATCGTTTTTTTGTAGGCTTCAAGCGAGAAGCCGACAGGCCAGAGATTAACCAGATTGGCATCGGCGGCTGCCTTCGTGCTGAAGGATACGGCCAGGACATGAATCATCGGTACAATACACATGATGGCAACCAGAATCAGAAAGCAGGTATTGACTATATTAAACACGCGATAAGGCAATGATTTGTGATACATCGTGGTCCCTTCTTTCTTTTGTTCATTCGATTAGAATATGCGGTATCCGGCGTATTTTTTGGCTAGGCTGTAGGATACAAGAATCAAAATCATGCTGATCACGGATTTGAACAATCCGATTGCTGTGGCGAAGCCCATCTCACCATTTTGCATGGCTGAACGATATACGAATGTATCAATGATGTCACCCGTTTGATAAACGAGCGGATTGTACAGATTGAAAATCTGGTCAAATCCGGCATTGAGTACATTACCGAGCGCCAGTGTTCCAACCACCATCAGCATCGGCACAAGTGAAGGAATCGTGATGTGCAGCGTTTGTTTCCACCGTCCAGCTCCGTCAATTTCTGCTGCTTCGTAGAGCGCAGGATTAATCCCGGCAAGAGCAGCCAGAAACACAATCATGTTATAGCCAAATTCCTTCCACACATCTGTCAGAATGACCGTCGAACGGAACCAGCTGTTATCACCAAGGAAAAAGTACGGCCCGAGTCCGAAGCTCCCTAGCACCCGGTTCACCAAGCCTCCCGTCGAAAGCAGATCGATCAAAATCCCGCCCAGGATAACCCAGGATAAGAAGTGGGGCAAGTATACCAGTGTCTGGATGGTTCGTTGTACAGCCATTTTGCGAACTTCATTTAACAAAATGGCAAAAACAAAGGGTACAAATAAATTAAATATCAGTTTAAGTACTGCAATGATCAGTGTATTCCAAATGACCTGCAGGCTGTCCTCACGTTCAAACAAAAATCGAAAATTATCCAGCCCGACCCATTCCGAGCCGTTTATGCCAAGCCAAGGCTTATAGTTTTGAAATGCCATGACAATGCCGCCCATGGGAATATAACTGAAAATGATCAGAAAGATGATGGCTGGCAGCAGCATTACGTGGAATGGCCAAGTTCGTTTCAAAGTTCTCATGATTGCTCCCCCTGTAATTCTTCCTACTCAAGTACTCCCTGAGTGGCTTATACTGCGATTATATCAACCGTTTGCATAGGTCAAACAGCACATAAAAGCAATATAAATGGCACAAAAGCAACCACTTTGGACTCGCTGCATTTCCAATCATTCACCCTCTGCTGGTCCGTCCTCTTACAAGAAAAATATGTTCTTATAACGACAAAAAAAGCGCGCAGACTTGTACCGTCTGCACGCCTCTGAAACTTATTTTTTCACACTGTCATACCATGCGTTAACCTCTTGTGTGATTTGATCACCGCCACCCGATTTCCACGTTTGTACAAAGGTATCAAACGAATCTACCGGATTTTTGCCATAAATAATTTCATTAAAGGCTTGATTCTCAATTTTGTTCAAATAGTCCAGCTTCGATTTCATCGTCTGTGTTGTAGGACCTGTGAACATGTTTTTGTAAGAGATTTCTTCCTGACTCAGCAGCACTTTCGCTGCGGCAGGTGTCTCTTTACCATAGTTCACGGCAACATCTTTTTCGAGCTTGGTTTCAGGTTCTTTTCCATTGGCCAGATTCATCAAGGCTTTCATCTGTGCATCCGGAATACGGGCGCCATCACGCACGAGCAAATAACGTACTACGTTGACATACCCGCCATCAATTTCTTCAATCGGCATTTGTTTTCCATTTGAATCCAATTGATAGTCATAGCCTGCAAACAGACCGTTATCATATTCACTGCCAGGTTTCGGATCTGCGTAATTATCAAACAGGTAATTCTCGTATGTGAAGAATGCTTCCGGGTGTTCCATGTCTTTCTTGATCAGAATAACGCCGTTTACAAATTGTGTACCGTGACGCATCGCTTTGCCTTCAGGACCGGTTGGAATCTCAATCGGTTTCCACACTGCACCTGGGGCATTTTTCACCGTATCCTTCAGCGGCCATCCACTCATCCAGTAAGGACCCGGGATAATACCTGCTGTACCCGCCACTGCCGGCTCTGCCGTTTTGTTCTCATCCCATAACGCTGCTTCCTGAGGGATGTATCCTTTTTTGAGCCATTCGCTCAATTTGGTCAGACCTTGCTTCATGCCCGGATTGATGGAACCATACTCCAGTTTGCCGTCTGTACCCACATTCCATTGGAATGGCAGTGTACCGTAAGCACCAAAAATCCAGGATGGATCACCCATCCATGTGTTCATGGATGTTTTGAAACCGATACTCAGCGGAGTGACCTTGTCTGGAGCCAATCCATCCGGGTTTTTATTTTTGAACGCTTCCATTACGGCTTCCAGCTCGTCAATGGTTTTTGGCGCTTTCATGTTCAGCTTGTCCAGCCAATCCTGACGAATCCAGAGCAGGTAGTCATTGTTGTATGCATAGTCCAGTACGGGAATCCCCATTCTTTTGCCATCCCGGCTGTACTGGTTCCACACATTAGGGTCCTGCTCCATTGCTTTTTTCCAAGTATCGGAAGCGTATTTGTCGAATAATGGGCCTACTTCTTGGTACATGCCGGAATCAATCAGATCCTGGGCAAGCAGATTATCCCCAACAGTTACAACATCCGGCATTTCCTGACCGGAAGACATTGCAAGACGAAGCTTGGTTGCAAAAGCACCATTTGTATCTGTTACGGACCACAAGGATTTGATGTCAATTCCGAATTTGTCTTTCGCCCACTTCGTTGCCACGTTATTTTCCATGGATTCACCATTTTTGAATTTTAGCTCAGGGTCGATTCCCCATGCTGTTGTAATGGTTACTGCCGGATCATATTTTTCTTTGTATTCGTTTTCAACGGCTGATGTGCTCGAACCCGCGTTCTCACCGCCACTGTTGCCTCCTCCACATGCAGTAAGGATGACAGCAAGACACGTTGTTGTAGCGAGGAGCGGCAGCCATCTCTTTTTTGTAGATTTCGCTCTCATTAGTTGTTCCCCCTTAATCATTTTGGTTACCCTTTCATTATAGGCCTGCCGGGTCTTTCAGCCTATGTCACGAAAACAAGATTTCTGCACCTTTGGCAACCTATATACGAGAATGATGTTAAAATTATGCCTGATCCCGATATTCATTCGGTGTCATTCCATAATGTTTTTTGAACATTTTGCTGAAATATTGCGGATTTTGGTACCCCAGCTCACTGGTAATTTCGTATATTTTTTTGTTTGTGTTTTTGAGCAAATACAATGCACGCTCCATCCGCATACGAATCATATAATCGCCCAGTCCCTCACCTGTTTCGGCTTTGTAAATCTTGGACAGATACACGGGATGCAGATACACCTTGTCCGCGATCATCTTTACCGACAGATCTTGCCCAGTATCTCGGGTTACCATCTCCTGTACCTGCTTGATGACGTGCCTGCGACTCTGTACACCTTCCTGATCTGACAGCTCTTCCTGCAGCTTGGCAAGCATCTCCGTCGCCCAGCGGCGCAGCTTGTCAGGTGATTGAATCAGCTGATGTGCCAGCAGCAGGTCGAATCCCGCATGATCGATCTCATGTACGAGATGCCCCTGCTTGTGCGCGATATACATAAATGCATTCGTTACAGACAAATACATCTCATACACATGTTCTCTGGAGAGACATGCACGGTCCGCTGCATCAAAAACGGCATTCAACTTTCGTGCCGCAGCCTCCCATTGCTTGGTTTCAAGCAATTGAGGCAGCACGGGTGGCTTATACAGTTCTTCAAGCACTTGTTGTGCTGCATCATTCTCCGGACGTTTGGATAGCTCATTATCCATGTATATGATCGTATTTTCCTCTGGCCCGGACAGTACCAGTGATCCCAAACCTTTACGATAAGCGGTCGTCAGATCAGCATAGGGAAACGGCGCTGTAACCACCATGGACAGATCGCCTTGCAAGTATCGAATAACATGCTCGCGAAAAGTCCCAACGGGCTGCTTCAGTTCTTCCACATTCGTTAAGTCTGGCTCCGTCCAGCCCTCTTTCTGTATCATCATGACCAGACATTCATGTGGACCTCGTCCAAACCATACATTGTACTGGGGACCAAACACCTCTTCGGCGATATTGCCAACGGCAAACTCCATCAAATCCAGCGATTGCTGATCCATTGCCGAGAACCGACCTGTAAGGCGAATAAGCATCATAACCGTTGGCTGGTCCGGCTGAAGCGCAATCTCGTACTTTTCCAGCTGTTCACCCAATGCACGAGCAGTAATTTCGCGGCCCAGTAACAGATCGTGCATCAGATTTTCCCGTAAAATTTTATAATCCGACTTGCGGCTGTACAGCAGCCGATGGTATTTATCGAATTCATCCCATTCCCCCCGCAGGGATGAAATGGCAGAGGAGACCGAAGCCATGAATTCCTCATCGTTTACCGGCTTGAGAATATAATCGGCAGCCTGCAGCTGAATGGCTTTCTTGGCATATTGAAAATCACTGTGTCCGGTCAACAGGATGCAGCGGATGTGCGGCCATCGGCTGCTTACCTCTTCAATCAGTTCCAGTCCGGACATACCCGGCATTCGAATATCGGTAACGACGAGGTCTACAGCATTCTCCTCCATGATCTGCAGTGCTTCCTTCCCAGAGGCTGCACGCAAAACCGTTGTAACCCCAAGTTCTCCCCAGGGAATGGTCAATTCCAGACTTTCTGTCACATACGTTTCGTCATCCACAAGCAATATATCGATCAAGCTAGTCACTCCCATCTGTTAAGTTATACAAAGGTGTTATGATCTTTTCTTCTTGTCATTTCTACCCAGCGTCTCTATTCTTCGTATTCCGGAAGAGTCTTCTCGGCGTCTGCAGGCCACAACAAGGTAACACGCAGTCCCCCAAGAGGTGATTCCGTAACACGAAGTCCCGCCTGTTCCCCATACCTGAGCTGTAGACGCTGATTGACGTTCCACAGACCGCAGCCCATCTCCTGATCCATACTGCCTGTGAGTTTGTGAAGCAGCAACTGGCGGGCCTGTGCATCCATACCTTGTCCATCGTCATCGACAGTAAGAATCATCAAGCCTTCTCTTTGTTCTCCCGAAATCCGAATTCCCCCCGCCTCGGCATCTGCTTCAATACCATGAATAACTGCATTCTCTACTAATGGTTGTATAATTAGCGGAGGCACCTCCTGCCTCAGAAGTTCTTCCGATAAGTCAATCTTGAAATGTATCCGGTCCATGCGCATCTGCTGAATCTCCAGATAACAAGTCACAAACTCAATCTCCTCTGTGAGCGGCACCACATCACGCTCCTGCCTCGTCGTATACCGATAGTATCGGGACAGATTATGAGACATGGCAACGACGGCATCGACACGCTTCAGCTTCGCCATGCTCGTAATGAATGAGAAGCAATTATAGAAAAAGTGAGGATTAATCTGTGATTGCAACTGCTTCAGTCGGGCTTCACGTACATGAATCTGCTCCAGATACACATGTTGAAACAACTGTTGAATCTGCTCGACCATGGAATTGAACCGTTCGGACAAAAAGCTGAATTCATTCCGTCCTTTGGGTGTGATTCGGACTGAATAATCCTCTTGCTTCAATCGTTGGAATCCCCGAATCAGCTGTTTGACAGGTACCTGGACCTGGACATACAACAGATATGCTACGCCAAAGCTCATCAATAACAGACAGATCATAGCTGAATAAAACAGGATATTAGATTGATGGATGGGCTTCAGAATTGCGGATAATGGCATGTAATCCACGAGATACCAGCCTGTTGTGCTGGACTTCACCGTATTAACCATGTAGGGCTCGCCGTCAATGACTACTGTACGGTTGTCCACATCCTTAAGCTTGTCGATCGCCAGCTTGTCCATCAGCTGACCTGTCAAACCACGATCCGAAGTGCGGTTATAAATAACGCCTGACTCTTCACGATAATAGAAGGGATCATGGCGTCCATCATCCTTAAATTTATCCAACATATCACGAATGTTGTCACTGTCGAACTCCAGCTTGATTACGGTTTCGGCATTGGCTGCCGGATCACTGATGCCATATGGGGATACGGTAATCCAGCTGAATATAAATCGCTCATCATCGCCGTCCTGAATCTTGCGAACATTCCACCCGGATGATATGTTTCCTCGCAGTGCCTGTTCATCGTAGGTGCGGGCATCTCTTTCAGAGACGACCCTGCCCAGTGATGGGGAATAGAGGTATAACTTCGTTGTCCAATTCGATGAACTTTCCTGAATACTTAGCTTGTTCTGAATCCGTTTCACGAGATTAATCGTATCCAGATCGAAATATTTACTGTCAGCGTAAATCCGTCTGAAGCTCGCAATATCAGGGTCATGAATGAGCAGATTTGGCCATGAAGATAACAGCTCGATGTGCGTATTGACTTGATTTTGAAAAAACTCCAGCTGGTTGCTGTTGGAACGATTGAGTTCATCTCGCAAAACGGCTGTTGTTTTATGGTTCGAATACCAGTACAGCAGTACGACTGGAACCAGCATAATCAAAATTAAAATGACCATTTTCGAAAATAGATTCGTCCGGTATGACATCTTCTTACCTCACTTTGCCTTCATTAGTCAGAGAATCTAATTTTAACGATGAAGGCGTTAAACATAAACTGTTTTTTCTGAAAGAGTCCACATCACAGCTCATCCGCGTTCATAACTTAATCCATTGTGTATTCCATTCTCTATATATCGTAAGCGTTATCATGTACATGCATAAAGGTGACAAAACCAACTTTTCTGCACTAATTGCAACTTCCACGCAAAAAAGAGCCGGCTACCGCCAGCTCCTTCCTCATCTTTTGACTCGTTAATATGGATCTACTTCATAACATTCTTCTTATGTATTCATTCTGTTTTGCTTACCAAGCTTTATGGAATATCGTAATCAAACACGGTATTCTCTCCATCAACAGCGACATCCAGTACAATATCGATTAGTTTTCCTTTCACTTGCAGCGGGCTTTCTGCCAAACCGGAAAACGCCAGTTGACCCTTAAACGTTCCATACGGTTCAATCTCTACGTTTACAGGCGTTAGCCGGACAGAATTCAGGGATTCGTACAGCGGATCATCCTTGAATTTGTAACTGCGGGCCAAATCAGGTAATAGCACTGCTGCTACAGGTTCTCTGCTGTAATTCTTGAGTGTCAGGTCACAGTTTACCCGTGTGATCCCATTATCCAATACATCATAGGTACAGGAGCTGTTATTTTGGACATAGGAAACCCCATTGATCCCGGAAGCTCCCCATTTGGCTACATACATCAATTTATCCGTCATGTAGGAATAACTGAGGACAATAACAAGTACGATCAACCAGAGCCGTTTCGCCAGAGACGGATAAAATGGCATCATTTCTTGACGGGTAACATAGTAGCTGCACGCCAATATGCCCATTCCCAGAAATAACGTGATATGCACACCACTTGCATAGGATGTGGTATAAGGCGACAACCCGATAGCAGACAACATCGTGTCCCCCACAGAGAAGCCGAGATGATGCTTAAACGTAAAAATGATTCCAAACATCAAAAACATCACAGAGAACACAAGTCTGGTTCTCGACACATGATCACCCCCTAATCAGCCACCTGATTATATCATATTTTTCCTTATTATGGGTTACAATCCAAATAAAAAAAGACGTTCCCGGTATAAACCGAAAACGTCTTGGCTTCTAACGCTAAACTATTTCTTGGACAGGAACGCGTCGAGCTGCTCTTGTTTGGCGGCAATAATTTTATCAATACCTGCGGCTTTCAGCTTCTCCAGATATTTCGGGATCATCTCGTTTGGATCAACTGCGCCCGAGGTCATGCCCGGTTTGAACTGTTTGTTCACGTTATTTACCGCGGCAATTTCGTTTTTGACGGATTGGCTGTTGAAGGTAAAGCCCAGTGCAGGCGACTTGACGCCTTTGGCATTAAACTCCTTGAACTTTTCCCATTTCTGCGGATCTTCATTATCCCAGAGGTAGTTCAGGAACTGATTGCCCAGCTGCCATTGTGCGCCCGGGTTGTATGTGCGACTGTTGGCGTCTACTCCTTGCGGGAGAGTAATAATGTTTTCTTCGCCGTCTTTTTTCACATAATGTGTACCTTCGATTCCGAAATTGAGCAGGTTGTTGATCTCTTTGTCGGAATGCAGCAGGTTAATGACCTGCATGGCTTTCTCCGGCTGCTCGGAGGAACGGGAAATGGCCAGCATGGCACCCGAAGCATCACCGGTTGTAATCGTAGGCTGTGTCATCTCAATCTGGGTCAGTGGATATCCAACGTACCCTTCTTCTTCCTTATCTTTGCCCGGCTTCATGCCGTCGGTCCAGAGGAAAGCCTTGCCTGCCTTCGCCTGATCTTTTGGGAACACATTGGAAGTTGCGGCATCACTGTTGATGTATCCAGCTTGATACCACTTGCGCGCCAGTTCAGCTGCTTCCTTGAATTCAGGAGTCTCCACTTCGTTCATTACCTTGGTGGTACCTGCTGTTTTGGAGATTACCCCAGGAACGGATGCATCGCCGAGATAATCCCAGTCCAGGTTTTCCAGCAGTCCGTTACCATTGGTATTGGACATATAAAACGGAGTAATACCAGGTTCATTCTCCTTAATTGTTTTGAGCAGCGGCTCCAGGTCAGCCCACGTTTTCACTGCGGTCAGATCGAGCTTGTATTTGTCAGCCAGATCTTGGCGTACGAGTACGCCACGTGTTGCTGCCAATTCCTTGTTGGTAGGAACACCATAGTTTACGCCATCCACCTGCGAACCTTCCAAAAAGGCTGGGTCAAGATTTTTCTTGATATCCTGCCCATACTTGTCAAGCAGCTCATTGAGCGGCAAGAAAGCCCCTTTCGCTACATTGACGGTGTAATTCTGCCATGCCGCCGTGAAAATAATGTCCGATTTTTCACCTGAAGAGATCATGAGATTCAGCTTGTTATCCCACTGCCCCCAATCGATTGCATTGATCTTGAGGGTAGCTCCAATCTTTGGCTCCATCTTTTTGTTGATCTCAGCTTCGACCAGAGCCACATCTTTCTGTGGTGTGCCCGGATAGTACAGCGTCACTTCATAGGGCTTGCCCCCGCTCTCTGCTGCACCGCCGCCCTCGGCTGCCGGTGTGGTTCCACCTTTGTCCGTTGAGCATCCTGCCAACACCAGGCTCAGCGCCATAACTGCTGCTCCCATACGTGGCCATACCTTTAACATTTTAACCAATTGAACCCCTCCCGTCATATGTTGGACCCTGCAACCGATTGCCCCAATTCGCCATGTTACCCCATCTGCAAAAGTCCATTCCCTTGCCGTCCCTCCGGCGTGTCTGATCTCGCTGTTTTTTTTGTATATGCCCTCTCAGGTCCATCTTCGTTATCCGTTGCTCTCTCCGCTAACCGGCCGGAGTTACCCCTTCACTGCGCCTACCGTGAGGCCCTTGATGAAATACCGCTGGAAGAATGGATATGCCAGTACAATTGGACCAATACCGACAACAGCCATCGCCATTTGCAGTGTTTTATTCGGCAGATTCAACAATCCGCCCTGTGATGAAATCTGTGAAGAGACATTGGAGTTGGATGTTAAATATTGAATATCGAGCAGCGTTCGGTACATAAGGTACTGAAGGCTGATCGTCCGGTTATCAGATATAAAAATCATGCTAAGATACCAGTCATTCCAGTAATTCAATGTGCTGAACAGCGCAACGGTCGCCATCACCGGGAGGGAGAGCGGAAGCACGATTCGTGTAAACGTTCTTAATTCACCTGCACCATCAATTCGTGCCGATTCGAGAATCGAAACCGGAATGGAATTGGCGAAGAACGTACGCATCACCAGCACGAAGAACGGTGAAAGCAGCAGCGGCATGATCAGTGCGAGAATGGAGTTTTTCAAATCCAGCACGTTCACATAGACAAGATACCAAGGGACCAGCCCGCCATTGAATAACATGGTGAAAAAGATGAAAAAGGCGAACCACCCGCGATAAGGCAAATCCCTCCGGGAAAGCGGGTACGCATACAATGCAGTCAGCGCTACACTCGTTATCGTACCTATCACGGTTACAATAATGGAAATGCCATAGGAATGGATGATCTGATCCATGTCCTTGAACAGAAATTCATAGGCAGTCAGACTAAACTTCTCCGGAATCAGCTTATACCCGTTCGCAATAACCGTCGTCTCGTCCGAGAATGAGATGGCGAAGACAAGCAGGATCGGCACGATGCAGGCAATGGCGTAGAATAAAAACATACCGTGAATGAAGGACGCGGAACGCCGCGACACGGCTAATGGATCACGTGATTTCACAGCTGGCTTGCCTCCTCTCAAAATAATGCATTATCTTTGTCCATTCTCCTGACGATGGTATTGGATACGAGAACTAGCACAAATCCGACAACAGCCTGATAAAGTCCAGCTGCAGAGGACATCCCGATATCGCCCCCGATGAGGAATGTGCGGTACACATACGTATCCAGAACGTTCGTGACCGGGAATAGAGCTCCCGATTCCAGTGGAACCTGGTAGAACAGACTGAAGTCCGCATAGAAAATACGACCGATCTGCAGCAGTGTCATAATCACGATCAGCGGCACAAGAAACGGAACGGTAATGAAGCGAATCTGATGCCACTTGCTCGCACCATCCAGCACAGCCGCTTCATAATATTCCTCATCGATACCTACCACTGCTGCCAGATAAATGACGGCATAGTAACCGATATTCTTCCATATGTTCACCAGCGGCAAAATGTACGGCCAATACTTGGGCTCTGAATACCAGTCAATGGGCTGTCCGCCAAAGAGCTGAAGAATCGTTGAGTTCATGAAGCCCGAATCCTTGCCGAGAAACGCGAGCACCAGATAGCTGACTACAATCATCGACAGAAAATACGGAAGCAGCATGAGTGACTGATACAATTTGGACATCGCCTTGTTCTTCACTTCATTCAACAATATCGCAAGCCCTACACCTACAAATAAATTCAGCGCAATAAATACGGTGTTATATGCGAGCGTGTTGCGTGTGATCTCCCAAGCATCGCTCGTGGAGAACAAATACTTGAAATTATCCCAACCGCTCCACGGGCTGCCCCAAATACCGTCGGCATAGTTCACATTTTTGAACGCAATCAGAACACCGAACATTGGCATATAGTTGTTCACCAGCAGAAACAGAATGCCTGGCAAAAACATGAGATACAAAACTTTGAATTTACCTAGATTGTACAGGACAGACTTTCGTTTACGAACCGGTACATCCGGTATGCCCTGTACAGCTGATAGACGTGCTCCCTTACCCGCCTGGGGTTGTGTCTTCATAACTTGTTCTCCCTCACTCCTCTTGAATTTCATCCTCAGGATGAAACACCGCTGTGTCTCCTGTGGTTCAAGTATACGGCGAGGCGCTCAGGACCACTATCTGCTGTGGTGACCTGTTCACTTATCAAATTATGACTTTAGGTCACGAAAAAACAAAAGACGCAGCATGCTGCGTCAAATCTGTACCGTTCGGGACTGTTTGCGAAACTCCTGTGGTGTAATGCCCGTGCATTTTTTGAACATTTTCGTAAAATGAGAGTAGTTGTAATACCCCACCTTGCCTGCGATATCCGTTACCTTGACGGTTGATTGGGACAATAACGTTTTTGCTTTGGCTACTCTCCGCTGGAGAATGAATTCGGATAGCGACATGCCCTTTTCTTTTCGAAACAGGCGAGATAGATAGGCAGGGTTAAATCCGGCAAAAGATGCAAGTTCTTCACGCATCAGCTCTTCGCCAATATGATTTTCAATGTATATGCACAGCTGGTCCACAATGGTCATTGGACTGTGATCGTCCGGATACAATACCGGAATGGCTCGACTAATCAGGTCTGAAGTCCAATGCTTCAACTGGGGCAACGAACGTGTCACAACACTTTCTTCCGGCTCCCGTTCGCCCGGATACAGGCTGCGTACGGACACATTTTTTTGATGAAGCAGTGGATAGACCACATGCAGCATCGCATGATAGTACAAGCGCAGAATTTCTGGTGACAGCCGCTCCTGGGCAGCCAGCAACTCAAAGATTTCATCAATACGCTCGCGCAGGTCTTCGAACTTCCCGGTTTCAAACAGGACGGACAGCTCGGAAAACCATGGTATCGGCAAAAAGCGATCCTCCGGTTCCCGGCCTTGTACGTCATAATTGAAGACCCCTTCAAGCTCGTTAATATTGCGACGCTCCATATCCATCAGCTCATAGAGCATGCCTTGTAATTCTGTAATCGCTACCGGGACTCCGACATAACAGGATAATCGGCAGTAGAAATAGGAGCCGCACTCCCGGATATAGCTCTGACATCCTTCTGCCACTTCACTTGCTGTCGGACTGATGCCATCCTGTTCGTAGGCCAGCACAATATTTAATCCGCTATGGTCCTGAAAGACTTCGCCGGGTTTGTCGCCGAGCAGCATCTCCTTGGCCGCATTGCGAAGCGCATATTCCAGCACCTGCTCATCCCGCAGGTCGAATTCCCGCACCCATTCCTCAACCGATATGACAATCGGCAGAACACGAGCTTGCGGATCAATCTCAGCTCCATAGACCTCCGCCAGTTCCTGCAACTTTTGCGGGGTTAGGGTGAGACGCTGCGAGACGGCATCTTTCCAGAAACGCTCTGTCAGGAGAGGTTTGTGGGTTTGCCAACGTTTGTACACGGTCTCATATACTTCATTGGTGCGTGAATACTGTTCTCCATCCTTAATTTTGTCGATTGCCTGTGTCACCACCTTGAGCAACTGATCCGCTGGAGCAGGCTTCAGCACATAGTCGAAGCTGTTCAGCTTGATCGCCGTCTGGGCATAATCGAACAGGGCATGCCCCGTCAGAAAGATTGTCAGTATGCCAGGATCATGTTTCAATACCCAGCTCTGCAGGTCAAGTCCTGTTTCACCCGGCATTTCAATATCACAGATCATAATATCAATGGGTTGGGCTTTTAACAGCATTCTTGCCTCTTCAGCATCGCTAGCACTGAATACCTGGTCAATTCCAGCCAGGCTCCAATCTACCCCTTCGACCATTGCCTGCAAGGCATACACTTCATCATCCACGATCAATAGGTTCCGCATAGGCTCTCCCTTCTTCCTCCTCCGTCTGGGCAGGGACATGAATCATGACTGCTGCTCCCCCGTCTGACTCATTCATGAATTGCAATCCGGCACTTTCGCCGTACTTCACGAGCAGTCGATAAGCCACGTTCCAGATTCCAATGTGCTGTCCACCCGGATCTTCGGCGTATTGCCCCAGTTGCAGACGTTCCAGTATGTTTTGTTCAAATCCAACACCGTTATCCGTTATGGAAAGGTGGAGGACGGAATAATCCTCAGTACCCCTGTCTGAATGAGACTCAGATAACGTTTTCGATTTCCAAGCTCTTATTCGAATTACAAATGGTTCTGAACGCCGCTGAAAACCATGAATAATGGCATTTTCCACAAAAGGCTGAATCGTCAAGGGCGGTACCACATAATGCCCGAGATCAGGCTCAATATCCAATGTAAAATCCAGCTTGTTCGGAAATCTCAGCTTTTGGATTTCCAGGTAGTGACGGATATGTTCCAATTCTTCATCCAATCGGATGACACGTTTGCCAGCACGCAGGCTGAACCGGAAATAATCAGCCAGATGGCCAGCCATCTGCTGCACCAGCCCATGGTTCTTCAATGAAGCCAGACTATGAATAATATTCAATGAATTCAGGTAAAAGTGCGGATTGATCTGCATCTGTAATTGTTTGAACTCCGCTTCCCGGGTTCGCAATTGCTCCTCATACACATCAATCTTCAGATGCTGGATCTCACTTGTCATCTGATTGAAGCTATGCGTGACAAACTCCAGTTCTGATGAAGATGGTGTCTCCAGTCTCACATCAAGTTCCCCCAGACTGACCCTTCTCATCCCGCGAATCAACACATTCATCGGGCGGAACAGAAGCTGCCTAAGAAAGATCAGCGCAGTGATCAGGATGACAGCTGCCCCAATCGGGAGCAGGCGAATAATACGCTGAAAGAACGGCAGGTTGCGCATCATGTCCTCTTCCGGCAGCAGAACGATATAATTCATCTCTGACATGGCTGATGGAATGCCCAACATCAGGTACTGAAGTGCATTGCCTTTGGAATTCACTTCAGAGATCACCTGATAGGGGTTCTTTAACCCAGCAATATGGGCTGCAGCGAGTTCAATCTGGGCCGGATTCAACGCCGAATTAGACAAAGCCCCGCCATCTGCTCCCAAAATGACTGCCCCTCCCCGGTCCCCGGATTCCGTGAACTGCTCTGGATGGTTCAGCGCATTCATGTCAACGAGTGCCCCCGCATAGAACTGAGAATTAATGCGAACTGTTTTGACAAGAGCATTCCATGTTCCACCATGAACAATGCTCCATTCCGGCTTCTGTATATCTCCCTCGAGTTGCTGCATCTGAACAGGCATACTCTCCTGCACTACCGACTTTTTGACATCATAATTGCCGGAGGTAGCCAATAACAAATCATCATTCACTGCATCGTATAGAAAAAAAGAGTCAATCAGATTATAGAAACCGATATCTGTCATGAATTTGTTCATAATACGCTGTTTCGCAATAATATAATCGCCGCTACCGTATTCGAGGAAAAACAAAGAGATAATATCCGGGTCTCTCTCTCCCAGACTGTATAAATAACGATTGGTCTCCTGCAGCACACGCTCATTCTGTTCTACACTCTTGGCAAGATGATTCATATTGGTGAGAGATACTTGATCACGTACCACCTTCATGGCGTATACGTTATTGTAATAAAGCAGCAAGAACAAGGGCAGCATGATCAATGTCAGACCCACAATAAACTTAAAGCGCAGTGAACGGATAAAATTCATGAATTCCCGCCCTTTTGTTCCATATGGAATTAATTTCTTCACAGCTTATTGTTGTAACCGCTATCAGTAATAACCAAATCTCTTCCTTTTCGGTTGATTCTCTCATGCATTACTTCCAACTTTTTCCGTATTACAGCATGTTAATTGTAATTATGGTCGCCTGCCTCTGTCTATGCGTTACCGTGACCTCTCTTTGTCAATTCTGGTGACTTCTCCTTGGCTTTCAATTAAATCCAATGCGGTATGTTCTACATAAGTTCTCCATTCTGTAAAAAAAATCCTGCTCCCTTGATGGATGAAACCTCACCTTAAAAAATAAAAGCTGTGCCATGTCCCCTTACTCCACGAACGCCCGGTGGTGACATGCATACGATATAGAACTTCTTGGAGTCAATACCAGGGGGGAGGGAGGCATGTACGATGAATATTCAACTCGTCCCATTGCATTATGTATACCTTGCATTTATCATCCTGATTGTTGCCGTTATGGTCCGGCGCAGAGATACAACTATCGTTTGTATCACAGGTATCATGACCATTGGACTTCTGGCGACAGAAACATTAAGCGGATCGGTTGCCGGCATCTTCAGCAGTTTTATCTATGCCACCAAGGAACTGCTCAGTACCATTTTTATCATTTCAATTATTGTTGCGATGAGCCGAGTGCTTATTCGGACGGGAATTAATGAGGTCATGGTGTCACCACTCACCCGTTTTATCCATTCTCCACAGGTCGCGTATTGGGGAATTGGACTGATCATGATGGTCGTATCCTTGTTTTTCTGGCCTTCACCCGCCGTCGCCCTGATCGGAGCTGTGCTTCTTCCTGTAGCGGTACGTGTGGGTCTTCCTCCTATTGGCGCCGCCATTGCCATGAACCTGTTCGGACATGGAATCGCATTGTCAGGAGATTATATTATCCAAGGGGCTCCCAAACTTACGGCCGATGCAGCTGGTATTCCCGTAACCTCTGTGATGACCGCAAGCATCCCGTTGGTCATTGTTATGGGAGCAGTGTCTACATTTACAGCATTCTGGATGCTGCGCAAAGAGATGAAGTCTGGTTCCGCTGTTCATCTGCACGTTCCTGTACCTGGTCAAGCAACGATCACTCCTCCTGCCCTTGTTACTGATTCTGCACTCCTGCCCGGGGAAGTGGAGGTTCAACGTCAATCTATGCCTCGACGTCTGCAAGAGGCTTTCGCTCTAATCATCCCGCTCTTATTCGCAGTGGATGTCATCCTGATGTTTGTGTTAAAACTACAAGGCGGTGATGCCACAGCGCTAATCGGTGGAACGGCCGTGCTCATTCTGATAATCGTGTCGCTTGCCGCGCATCGTCATACAGGTCCTGAGGAAACAACAAGCTATTTAATAGAAGGATTTCAGTTCGGGTTCAAAGTGTTCGGTCCAGTCATTCCGATTGCTGCTTTCTTTTATCTGGGGGATGCTGCAATTACAGAATTATTTAACCATCCTCTGCCTAATGAGTCACACGGTATTGTGAACGATCTGGGGGTTGCTCTGGCTGGGTTGGTGCCACTGAATGATACGGTGGGCGCGATAACGATGACCGTCACCGGTGCGATCACGGGAATGGATGGTTCGGGATTTTCGGGAATATCCCTGGTCGGCTCCATTGCATCTATGTTTGCAGGTTCGGCTGATTCTGCACCTGTATTGACGGCACTGGGTCAGGTCGCCGCCATATGGGTTGGCGGTGGGACCTTGATTCCATGGGCCTTGATTCCAGCGGCAGCCATCTGCGGGGTCAGTCCTTTCGAACTGGCACGCCGCAATTTGAAACCGGTACTGCTGGGATTAACCGTAACTACAATTGTAGCCATTTTTCTGATTTGATGTGTTGCACTAATCTACTCAAACTGAAAGGATGTATTCAACCGGGCCCAGCTTCTAAGCTTATCCCGGTTCCATGTCGCTAAACGCAGCATTTCTTCATAAGGATTTCCCTGGATACCCAGCACAAAAGCAAAAGCCGGCTCCGTCTTCCATCCCTTCAGTTTCAATTTGCGAATCTTATCATGTCCAGCTGCACCCCATAGCTGTAACAATTCCCACTCCACCAGCATATGCACATAGGCATTCTGCCTGATTACAGGCGTCGTTTGGGCGAAAATCTCCACAGGCCAGTTACCAACTTTCACACAACAAGTCACATAAGGATGCTGGCCTGCACGACCATCCCCACGTTTGCATTGAAAACCCTGCATCCCGCCCAGCTCGCTGTGCACCAGAGTTTCGAATGCCTCCAGATCCGCTGCCTCACATAATAGATCAAGATCACTTCCCGGGATATCGATATCTATCGGGACCGTACCCGCCGGATAAGGCTGGTGAGCAGCTAACCTTTGTAACAATCCACTCCCCTGTAAGGTGTGGTATGCGTCTTGCTGTCGCTCATTACCCGAGGCCAGATCCGCGGTTGTAATCATATCATGATCTCGGAAATCGGATCATTCCGACACACTTGTGATCACTTGTTTGACACGTCCAACCTGTCCACTGGTCAAACGCACTTTGATACCATGCGGATGTGTAGGGGATTTGGTTAATAGATCCTTGACAATGCCACGTGTCAGCTTCCCTGTAGGTTGATCCTGCTTCAGTACGATGTCCACTTCAAGACCCGGTTTGATGTTTACTCTCTGTTGACCGTTCATGCGCTTCACTCTCCTCTTCCGAGTATTCCATATCATGCTGCAATGAATCACAAAGCTTCATCTATTGTAGACGTTTTGGATTCAAAACGAAAGGCACGACACAAGTTCAGGTATTCAGCAGGACGGTCATTTTCGGTCGGATGAAGTGCCTTCTGACTTGTTTTTCATTGCTTTCAGCGCGGATCGGTAGACTTCATCTGCACTTTTCTCTACCTCATTGGTATCGGTTTGAGGTAGTTTCTCCCCCGTTTCCGTCGGTTTACGGAAATGAAGCAACGCTTGACGATAAGCTTGGTCCCCATCTGTCCCCCGTGCTTCTTTTTTCTGAGCTGCGGGGATCTTTTCCATTGTTTCTTCTGTCGGGTGAACCTCCGCTTGTCTGTGCTCACCATGTTCCAAATGTGCTGTATGTTTTGCCGATTCGTGGTTGCGATCCTTCTTCTGTACTTCATCTTCTTCATGCAGAAGGACAGGCCCCTGATCAACCTCAGCGATTTTGGAAGCTCGTGCTTCTGCAGCCTTGCGGGAGGATCTGGAGTTATAAATCAATAGAAATACAACTCCTATAACAACAATTACCGCCAAAATAATCAACATATGAGCATCCTCCTCATCGTCCGCCTGTAGGCAGCGTTATTCAATATATTGGTGCCCCTATTCTGCGAATAATATTTCTTCTTCATTCGTATAGAGCGGCAAAGTAGCGGGAATGCTCCAAACAGGAATATCAGCAGAAGACTGTGTTTACTAATTGCGGGGAGATTAAAGAAAACGAATTGAGGAGGAATGATCTGCATGAATTCGCGTGCCATTTTGATCAATATTATCGTGATTCTGGTGATTCTGGGTGCCGGAGCTGCTGGAATCTACTATTACAACCAATCCACCAGTTATGTTAAAACCGATAATGCCCTTGTAACCGGGCAGCCTATCTCGGTAGCTTCTGCTGTAAGCGGCGAGCTTCGATCGTGGAAAGGCAAGGTTGGTACATCCTTTAATGCAGGCGATAGCCTTGGGACCATCTCCGTTGCTGGCAAATCAACACCTATAACGATGCCGGTTAACGGCACAATCGTACAGCAGACTGCTGTGGAAAATTCGCTCGTATCTGCCGGAACCCCCCTCGCACGGGCTTATGATTTCAATAACCTGTATGTAACAGCCAATGTGGAAGAGACCGCAATTGATAAGATTAAAACGGGTCAGATCGTGGATGTGTATGTCGATGCTTTTCCTGACACCACATTGACTGGTAAAGTGGACCAGATCGGACTTGCCACTGCATCGTCCTTCTCACTGCTGCCAACTTCGAATACCAATGCGAATTACACCAAAGTCACTCAAGTCATTCCGATCATCATTACTATAGAAGGATATAAAGGACTGGGTGTCGTTCCCGGCATGAGCGCTACTGTGCGCGTTCATATTTAAGGCTGCTGATGGACAATCAAAATCATCAACTGCCCCTTGGGAAAACCATCGCTGTCTTGCTGCTTGGTGCTTTTATCGCCATTTTGAACCAGACTTTGCTCAATGTAGCCATCCCGCATCTGATGAACGACTTTAACGTCTCGGCTACGACTGTGCAGTGGCTGTCCACGGCTTATTTGCTGGTGAACGGTGTACTTATTCCGATTACCGCCTACTTGATCGAGTCCTATGGGACTCGCAAATTGTTTGTAACAGCCATGCTGCTGTTTACCGTCGGTTCGCTGATCTGTGCCATCAGTCCGGGGTTTACAGTGATGCTTATCGGACGAATTGTTCAGGCCAGTGGAGCTGGTATTATTATGCCGCTCGTTATGAACGTATTTCTGACCGTGTTTCCTCCAGAGAAAAGAGGAACGGCCATGGGCACAATGGGTATTGCCATGATGTTCGCTCCGGCCATTGGCCCAACCCTATCCGGTTGGATTGTGGAGCATTACACATGGCGTATTCTGTTCTACATGGTCATTCCGCTCGCCTTGCTCGATATCTTGTTCGCCTTTATCTGGCTAAGAAACGTGTCCAAGCTGACTTCACCGAAATTTGATGGCTATGGTGCACTATTCTCCACCATCGGTTTCGGATTTCTGCTCTATGGATTCAGCTCTGCCGGAGATAAAGGCTGGACCAGCGCAACGGTGCTGCTGACATTAATTATCGGTGTGCTTTTTATCGTTTTCTTTGTCCTCAGAGAGACAGCCATGAAAAATCCTTTGCTGGAATTCCGGGTGTTCAAATACGATATTTTCACTATCTCCACACTTGTCAGTGCAACGATAAACATGGCACTCTTCGGCGGGATGCTGCTGCTGCCGATATATCTGCAAAACATACGGGGATTCTCACCCCTGCAATCCGGTCTGCTGTTGCTGCCTGGTGCATTGCTAATGGGCGTCATGTCTCCCATCTCAGGTGCCCTGTTTGACCGGATTGGCTCTCGCCCTCTTGCCATTGTCGGTTTGATCATTACCGCCATTTCCACCTATGAGTTCAGCAAGTTGACGGGTGAGACTTCCTATGGCCACATCATGATGTTATACACATTCAGAAGCTTTGGCATGTCCATGCTCATGATGTCCGTGCAGACCGAGGGCCTGAACCAGTTACCACCTCATCTCACCAGCCATGGCACAGCCATGTCCAATACAGTTAGACAGGTGGCAGGTTCCATCGGGACAGCCCTGCTGATCACCGTGATGGCAACGCGTGCAGGCATTCATTTGGCAGATTACAGCAACACCGTGACAACAACCAATGCGGCGCTGACGGAGCAGGTGGGCATGCTCGGCACACAGATGGCTGCCGCCACTGGAATGCCGGCAGAACAAGGTTCCAGTCTCGCATTACAGCAGCTTTATGGTATCGCTGTTCAGACGTCAACGATTGAAGGCATTAATGATGCGTTCATTGTAGCCACCTGGATTTCGATCATTGGCCTGTTTCTGTCGCTGTTTCTGCGACGTGCGCGTTCCCGGCCTCGCCCAGTCAAACCAGACCGCTAACGCTGCAATTCCTCTTTGCATCAGTTACTCTCCAGGTAGGACCTAATCGGCATAACAAAAACCGCAAGTCTCTCTGGAGACCTGCGGTTTTCATTTTTTATGGACGCTTCGGTGGTGATGACATGTTACCTTTTGCCGCTTCTCTCGCCTTCACAGCCAGAAGTTCCGATACGGTTACAAAACGATATCCCTGTTCCTGAAGTTTCGGCAGAATCGTTTTAAGCGCAGTAACTGTCTGGGATCTGCCTTCCACCTTATCATGAAACAAAACAATATCCCCATTACGGGCATTCTTCAGCACTTTGTTCACGATAGCTGATACGCCTGGAGAAGACCAATCACGCGTGTCCTGATGCCAGGACCACAGCACAATGGTATATCCTTGTTGTTTCGCGACCTGAATGACCATGTCATTATAATAGCCGCCTGGTGGCCTGAACAATAAGGGACGTTCCGCACCCGCTTCCACAATGGATTTCTCCGCTGTGTTCATTTCACGGCTGTACTTATCCGCCCTGGTCGATCGAACCGCGTACATATGCCCATACGTATGATTGGCAATTTCATGCCCTTCTCGCTGCTCCTGCTTAATCAGTTCAGGAAACTTCTCCGCCCATTTGCCAAGTACAAAAAAAGTGCCTTTGGCTTGATATTGTTGGAGCAAAGCCAGAATCTGCGGGGTCTGGACCGGATCAGGTCCATCATCAAAGGTTAGGGCAATGAGTTTGTCATGTGTGGGGACTTCCCACACAATCTCTCCCCGTTCCTCGTAATACTGTCGATTCTTCTGCACAGGTTTGGCGTAGGCAGAATGGCTTCCAAGCAAAATAATCAGGGTGCACAATCCGATGAATCGGGCTGCCTTCAGGTTCATGTTGATGTCCTCTCTTTATCTTCAAACGTAAACTCCCTGTTAGCATTTCCAGATTCACCAGAACTATTTAACGAAAAATCTGATCCATGACTGCAATTTCCTCAGCGGTCAGCTCAACTTTCAGTGTTTTGAGATTATTGATGACCTGCTCCGGTTTCTTGGCGCCCGGAATGAGCGCATCAATGGAAGGCTGGGTCAGATACCAGGCCAGAACGAGATGTGCGACCTCTGCATCCTTGGACTGTGCGATGCTGCGCAGCTGCTCCACCTTGTCCAGATTCCGAATAAAGGCTTCCCCGGTGAACAGCGGGTTCTTTGCACGTCCATCCTGGAATGTAGTATCACGGTTATACTTGCCGCCGAGCAGACCTGCCGCCAGAGGGAAATAAGGCACAAAAGAAATGTTATGCTCTGCCGTATAGGGCAGCAATTCTTTCTCCGCTTCTCTTTTGAACAAATTGTATTCAGACTGCAGTACATCCACATCTCCATCACGATTCGCCTCACGCAACTGATCTATGGAAAAATTGGATACTCCGATCGCACGGATTTTACCTTCGTCTTTCAAACGTTTCAGTGTACCTACAGCCTCATCCTTCGGAGTACGTTCATCCGGGAAATGAATGTAGAACAGGTCGATGTAATCTGTCTGTAGACGTTTCAATGCCTCATCTACAGATGTTTTGAGGAAAGCAGATGAGTTATCCATCACGACGTTCCCATCTACAAATTTATGCGCAGCTTTCGTTGCAATGATGGTGTTTTGGCGCTGACCTGTTTCTTTCAGCACTTCGCCAATTAATCGTTCTGAATGTTCAGGCCCATAAATGAACGCAGTATCCACAAAGTTCATACCCTGCTTCAAAGCAGTGCGAACGACTTCCTTACCTGTCTCATCGTTCAACATATTCGGATAGATGTTATGTCCTCCTACTGCATTTGCCCCCAACCCAATCGGGTTAACAATCAGGTCGGTTTTGCCCAAGCGAGTACGTTGTTCTGCCATGTCTCATCCATCTCCTTTTATGAGCTTATGATAAATTGAACTTCTTAAGATCAACACTAGAGCCAACTTACACAACTTTCTTGGTAACTTAAATAGTATATCAAAGACTTATGCTTATTTAAAATATCGGATTTATCGGATTAAGTGTTTTTCAGCGCAGTGGCTTCCACATCATTAATAAATCGACGGAGCTTTGCGGCTACATCCCGGTTGATTTCACCATTTTCGTATAGCTGCTGTATGGTATTGCGCTGTTCCTGAATCGCCACCATTTGCAATTCCAGCTTCTCCTGATCAAATGGATCTTCGGTTTTCCCCTGGTTCCAAGTTCGTAATTTGGCAATAACCCGTTCATATTTGGAGATGACCGACAGTGCTACGATCCGGTTACTATCGTTCATATGAGCACGGATCGCCTTGATCGCCGCTTCAGAGGTACGGAGCTTCACTTGACGGAACAGATCGGCATTCTCAATCATAAATGGCTGATCCGGCTTCCGAGAGCGATGCGTAAACACATGTCCAAGCATTCGCCCAATTTCACTAAGTGAAAACATCATCTGGGTGTTGGTACGATTCGCAAGCATCATTTCTTTACGATCCAGCCAGCTGTTGCATCTAAAGGCGGCTTCGGACGCAATGATATTTTCATCCATCATGTTCTCGATTTCCTTGCGTTCAGCTCGTGTACCAATGAGGTTAATGGCTGTTTCCTGTTTCAAAATGTCTTTGCGCTTACCGGCACTTAGTTCACCAGCAGCTTGTCTGATGTATTTCGAGAGATCCGAAACGACCGCAAGTGCAGCTGCTTTGTTCTCATCATTCATCTCCGACTTGACTGCACGAATGGCGGCATTAAGCATAATGTCCTGCGCTTTCCGCTCTGTGGTTAGAGGTGTGCCCTCCTCCACTTTCCCATCATTTTTGGCCAGTATCGGAAGAAACACACTTGCAGCGATCAGGGTGAACAGAATCACGCCAGCTGCCAGGAAAATAATGAGGTCCCGCTCGGGAAAAGGCGACCCGTCCTGGAGGATATAAGGAATGGAGAATGCCCCGGCCAGTGTTACAGCACCTCTCACACCTGACAACGTAATGATCATGATTTCTTTCAACCTGGGCTTTCCAATCGATGATTTCTTGAGGAAATGTTCATTCCCTTGCCAGAACAGATAGATCCAGACAAAACGAAGCACCAGCAATAACACTGAAATTAGGCCCACATAGCCGAGCACTTGCAAGTTATCAAATGAAACATTTTCGAAAATGGTACTAAGCACATCCGGGATCTGTACCCCCAGAATGACAAAGACCAATCCATTCAAAATAAATAAAATGACAGACCAGGTGCTGGCAGACACCACCTGCATCTTCAGTTGTACCGATTCCGTGCGGTCACGCTCTATCGCGTGAATGATACCGCCTGCAACGACAGCCAGGATACCCGAAACACCGATCTCTTCACTTACCAGATAAATGACGAACGGCGTCAAGATTTGCAGCAGCATATGAATGGTGACATCTTCCATACCCAGACGCCGAATCCAGACGCCGAGTCGAATCAGCAGGAACGATAACAAAGCACCAATCAACAACCCGCCAATGGCGATAAGAAGGAAGCTGAATGAAGCCTGTGCCAGGGAAAATACACCCGTAACCGTTGCGGCAATCGCAAATTTGAACGCAACCAGACCGGAGGCATCGTTCATTAATGCTTCGCCTTCCAGCAGCCTATGTATGCTTTTGGGCAAATGAACTCGACCAGCCATGGCACCAACGGCTACAGCGTCTGTTGGAGACAGAATGGCCGCAAGTGCAAAAGCCGCAGGCAGCGGAATGGTTGGAATAAGCCAATGGATTGCGTACCCAGCCACCACTACAGTAACAAACACAAGCCCGAGCGCCAGCAACAGGATTGGTGCCCGAAGATTCCACAACTCGTGTCTTGGCGTTCGTTTGCCATCGTTGTATAGCAATGGCGCGATAAAGAGGACAAAAAACAATTCCGGATTCAGTGGCAAATGAACACCAGCAGGCAGCAGTGCAATTGCCACACCAAGTACAATTTGAATCAGCGGAACGGGGATAAATGGCACGAACCGGTTCAAAATATTCGATAAACCGATCAGTACCAACAAAACAAGTACGGCAATAAACAGTTCCATGATGACAATCCCTTCCGCTTTATGTAGTGGTAGATGCAATGTGTGTACCCTTATTTTAACATAAACCGAGGTTGGTTATAAAAATGTTGTCATATCAAATTCTCAATGAAGATATAAGGAATATCAGCTATCGTTGAAGATTTCTGATTGATTCTTTCTGTATATAAGATGTTACAATATGCTCAGGACAATACTCGTTTGGAAAGGAACTTGGTGTCTATGGCATTTGGAATTAAACGGCAGGAGTTAGCCGAGTGGAAAGATCGTGTATCTCGCGGTGAGCTTGCCTATCTCACTCATTTCTGGATTGACAACCGTTTTCCCGGCATTACCAGTGTGACCAAAGTAGGCTGTGCTGATCTGAGACGGCTTGAAGACTGGTGCAGGGAACATGAGTTGAACCCACGTTACATTCATCGGCGTCAGCCTTTTCCTCATTTTGATCTGCTTGGCGAGAAACAGAAGGAAATTTTGATACAGGAAGGTCTGACCGAGCATATTCAGCGATTCCATCTTTGATTAAAAAAGCGCCAACCTTCAAGGTTCATGTCCCTCAGTGGGAATGAAATCTTAAAGGCTGGCGCCTCTCCAATATGACATCATTTAACGATGTGTTTGCTCCAATGCTTTCATTTTCTCCAGCAGTTTCAACTCAATCTTTTTGAGCATGCCAAACATCTGAAGCTGTTCTTCCTCCGTAAGCGCCTGCAAAAGCTCCCACGTCATCCGACCGCGATTGTTAATCAATGTTTTTGCAAGCTTCTCCCCATCTTCCGTTAAGGACAGCCATACAATTCTTCGATCCTCTTCACTGCGCACCCGCTGGATCAGACCTTCGCTCTCCAGTTGATTTAGCACAATTGTGGTTGCTCCTGAAGATAAACTGAGTTGTCTTGCCACATCAACAGCCATACAGCGTTCTTCACGTAAAATCATGCCCAATATATGACTTTTCGTCGGATTCAGTTTGCAGTTTGTTTCATTCTTCTGCTGCTGATCCAATACTTTATTTTTATATCTAAAGAAGGCCTCCAACAATTGATCGACATTTGCCAATTGAGAGTTTCGCTCCGTATCCGGGCTCATAAACGTTCCTCCTGCCTTTGGTCATAACCTACCTTATATTGTAACATATTTGCACTATTTTGTTTGTGAAAAATGCGCTTGTTACCCAAAACCCTTTACTTGTCTGTAAACCTCATGCTTATTTTAGGGTTTCATGTGACAAGCTAGCTAATAGCATGAACAGATAACCACTCAGGGAGGGATCAAGCAGTGAACATCTATATTGTTTTCGATAGTGAGGGCGGACATACCCGCGCACTTGCCGAGTCGATTGCGGCAGGCGCTGCCAGTGTACACGGCGCAACCATTCATCTGCATTCCACAGAAGAAGCCGACATTTACAAGCTGGTGGAGATGGACGCCATCATCTGGGGTTGTCCGGGTCATTTTGGATCCATCAGCTCCGGTTTGAAAAAGTGGATCGACAAGCTGGGCTACCTTTGGGCGGAAGGCAAGCTGGTAGACAAAGTTGGTGCAGTATTCTGCACCATCGCCACAGAGCATGGGGGACTGGAATCAACTCTGATTCATTTGCTGACACCCATGCTTCATCAGGGCATGATTATCACTGGATTGCCCGGTAACTTTGCAGATAATGCCTTATATGGCTCCTATTATGGTGTTGGTGTGACTTGTCCCGTTGATAGTGATGATCTGCTGAGTGAGCAGGGTACTGCCTTGGGTAAAGCTCTGGGAGAGCGAGTGGCGCGTATAACCAACCGACTGATCACATAGAATTCAAACGATTCTTTTTGACAAAACCACACTTTATATCAAGCCTGCGCTCATTCTGCAAAAGAAGAGGGGTACGCAGGCTTGAACTTTCTCCAAATGGGGAATTTAAAACCATCTATTGCAATATGTTAATTCGTTTGTTTATAATAACGTATATCATTAAAGTTACTTTTAGTTACTTAATGATTTTTATTAATTTGTTATTATAAAGTAATACGATTTCGAATCCATTATATTGCAAGGGAATTTTACACATGAATCAGAACACACACTTGAAAACTGACGTTTGTATTGTGGGAGCCGGGCCAGGTGGAGCGCTGCTTTCATTTCTGCTGAACCGGCAGGGAATATCGACCATTCTGATCGAGCGCCAGCCGCATCTGCTCAAGTCATTTCGCGGGGAAGTACTTAATCAGGATGGCGAGGATTTATTGAAGAAGCACGGATTATATTCTTTGGTTGCGAAGCGAGGTGTTCTGCCTCTGGAGCAGATTCAGTACTGGGAGAATGGTCAGATTATCCACACGATTACCCCAGATGAGCAGCAATCGCATGTAGGCATTCATGTACCGCAGGATCATCTGCTGGAAGTCATAGTGTCACAATCGCGGACACTGGAGAACGAACATATTCTTTTCAATACCGTGATGACTGGACTGTTGCACAATAAAGCAAACAAGACGGTTGGCATCAACATTCGGCAGGAAGGAAGGCCTGCTTCCATTGAAGCAGCTGTTATTGTTGGTGCAGATGGCAGATATTCAGCTGTACGCAGACAAGCGGGTCTAACCCCCGATATCCGTAAACATGGATACGACCTGTTATGGGCTCGAATTCCTGCTCCGGCAGGCTGGGAACCCGCTGTTCGAATGGCCAGCATGGATGGTCAGCAGCTGGCGTTATTCTCCCAATTCGGAGGATATGTGCAGATCGGATGGAACATACCGCAAGGGGCATTCACCAAGTTGCGCGAACAGCCTTTCGCTCCGTTTGTGCAAAAACTTGTGGCAGCCTTCCCCTGTCTCGCTGATTCGGTTGCCGAACATATCCGGACCTGGAGTGATTTTGTTTTGTTATCCGTAGAGAGCAGTTTCGCCGAATCGTGGGCGCAGGACAATGTAGTACTGATCGGCGATGCTGCACATACGATGACTCCGACGGGCGCATTTGGATTAAACGCAGCACTGGAAGATGCTGATGTGCTCTCCGAATTGCTTATTGCCATGTCAGTTGATCAATTCAAGTCCACAGAACAATTGCAGAAGCTGCAAGCCGTCCGTGGAGAAAAAGTAAAACAACAGCTGGCCCGTCAACTCGAAATGGAGTCTTCATTTCAGCAGCGGTACGAATCTTTTCAATAACGGAGCTTGTATTCACGTACAGCGTTTACCAACAAACAGCCGATGACTCCCTATTGGGAACAATCGGCTGTTTTCTTTTTATTGACGGATAACAAATACGAAACAGAATCAGCTTTCACTGCCATTCATGGCGCTTACCCGTAGCTCTGTCATAGGTAAAGACTGCTTGTCGGGATGACGCAGCTGTACCGTACGGCTCTCCCCAGGGAGCAGATCGAAATAATTATCACTGAAACGAACGCGTCCATAGGGCAGTTCGAGCTTCACCAACCTGGCAATTGCTCCAATGGCGGTGACCGATACGGACTGCTCTTCTTCGTTCACGTGCACACTGAGCTGGGATTGAGGCAGCTTAACATCCTTCGGATCACGTAAGAAATATCGATTGAGTGGTGCTGTGAAACCTTCAGCTACCAATTCAACCATCACTTCTTCTGCTGATCTGCCTCCCAATACTTCCACTTCGCTCAGCTCTGCAATACGAGCGGAGGATTGTGCACCTGTCTCCACATGATGCAAACTGCAATACACTTTCTCCCCATTCAAATCATAGACATTGAGATGAAGCTCACCGTTCAGATTCTCCCGTGTATCATTCACAACCCATAGTCTAAGCGGTTCACCCGGTTCATGTTCCAACGACAACAGAATGGGATGAAAGAATATTTTCCCGTAATAAAAAGACGCTTTCGGCAGCAGCTCATAGTCAATCATGGACCAACTTGTGCCAGGCCAGCTGTCATTGAGCTGCCACACGAGTGCTCCACTATTGCGATGATTGATCCGCCGGAAATGCTCAATGCCATATCGTAATCCTTCCGCCTGTGTCAGCATGGAAAAATTCATATACTCTTCAACATTTTGCGGAATACCCGTATATCCTTCCATCAGGAGAATGCCTTTCTGATGATTGGTATCCTTATTCCGATAGGCCATTTCGGGGCTTCCCCAATAGAACTGTCCTGCGGGCATATTTTTCTCCAACGTGTAACGGTTGGCCGAGGCATGCATGCCGAATTCGCTGCTAAACAGGGCATTGTCCTTTTTGTAATTTTTGAATGTCACTCCTTGAATACTGTAATCCAGCAGTGGCGGCTCGCCGTGTTTTCGCGGATAGACCGAACCATGCCATACCTGCCAATTATGCCGGTCACCTACATCCGGGTCGTTGGCATCCTTGCCGTTGCTGTCTCCGAACGGTGAAGACGGCCAGTATGGACGCGACGAATCCAGACGCTCCAACACTTCCGGGATCAGATCATGGTAGATCAATTCCCCATAGAATGGGCTGGTGATATCTCCACTGGCAGACTTCATGTCATAGAGCCAGTCAATTTCGTTATTGCCACACCAGAGTGCAAGCGAAGCACGGTTGCGCAGGCGCAGGACATTATTTTCAACTTCATCCCGTACATTGTTCATAAAGTCACGATTGAAGTCCGGGAATAAGGCGTTGGCAAAAGCAAAGTCCTGCCATACCAGTACGCCTTGCCGATCACATTCATCGTAGAAGACATCCTTCTCATATATGCCTCCTGCCCAGACACGCAGCATATTCATATGTCCTTCCACGGCCAACTCGACAAGTTCACGATACCGGGAGGCAGGGATTGCACCAATCAAATGGTCGGCCGGAATCCAGTTAGCTCCTTTGGCATATACACGAATTCCGTTCAGGATAAACGTAAAGGCATCCTCACCCTGTTCATTATGAAGGGCCAGCTCAATGGTGCGTACCCCAAAGGACTCATTGTAGCGGTCTACTTCCACCCCATCCGCATATAGCGTAACTTCCAGCCTGTACAAGTAAGGTTCACCCAGGTCATGCGTCCACCATAATTGCGGTGAATCCAATTCCAGTGTTGTATCTGCGAGACCATCTTTCACAACAATATCGGCAGTCCGTGCTACTTCCTGTCCAGCCGCATCCAGTAACCGTATATCACATGACATTGCTACAGCTTTTTCACGTTTCTGTCTGCTGCGGAAAGACAATACGGACTTCACGTCAGCAGTGACATGGACAACCGCCTGCTGTTTGCTGGCTGATTCAGTACGGGCAAATACGTTTTCCAGTTTCGCGATCGTTCGTCTCTCCAGCCGCACCCCGCCCCAGATTCCTACGGTAACCATCCGCGGACCCCAGTCCCAGCCAAAATTCATCGCTGCTTTGCGCAACCATGGCCGTTCCTTCGTATACGAAGACCAATCGAACGTCTCCTTGTCCTGGTGATGCAGATAAAGGGGATCCAACTTCACAGCAATAACATTCCAGCCATGACGAACGAGTGTCGTGACATCAAAAATGTGGGACATGAGCATATTGGCCGTTTTCCCAACTTCATGCCCGTTTACATAAACGGTGGCGAACGTATCCAGCCCGTCGAAGACCAACTCGAAGGACTCCTCCGTCTCCCCAACCTTCACCAGATTGAAACTGGTGCGATACCACCATTCCTTCTGTTCGATCCAACGGCTCTTGGCATCGTTATGCCCGTAGTAGGGCGGATCAATAATGCTGCGTTCCACCAACGCGGAGTGCACATCCCCTGGCACCTCTGCTCCGATCCAGAATCGATCGTCCAGCGCAGCCGCTGCAACATCCATGGCCCGCTTCTCTCCTACCTCGAAATGTTGAATCTTCCACTGTCCTGATAATTCCTGATTTGAACTATTCATCTTCATCCTTTGCCTCGCTCCCCAGATCCTTTAGTTAACGAAAACGTTTGCATAACTACATGACTTCATTCGTATTTTGTCCACGTTTAACTTCAGGAAGGCTTGTACGACAATGCCTCCTCACGGTATTCACTCGGAGTCTTGCCTGTGTGTTTTTTGAACAGTCTGCTAAAATACTTAACGTCCTCATAACCGCTGATGGCAGCGACTTCACTTACTTTCGCTGGAGATACCACTAACATGTCCATCGCCCGCCGAATTCGCATCTCTGTTACAAAATCACCAAAAGTGACACCTGTTTCTTTCTTAAACAGCTCACTGAGATGTCCCGGATGCAGATGAACCTGACCTGCGACATGTTGCAGGCTAATATCCTGTGCCAAGCCGGATTCCATATAAGCAATCGCCTTCTGTACATGCGTAGTCCGCCCCTGCCCCATTTGACTATGGTATGCATACATCAGACCATATAAATGATGAAATAGCAGGTCCCGAAGCTCACCAACCACTGCATCCGGGTCTGGCATCCACGGTTCGAACCGTTCCAGATCTTCTCTACCGATGGCACGCATCGTACGAATCAGCCAGCGCTGTCCAGCATTGACCACGGAATGCAAACAGGCATCGAAGGACTCTGGTGTAACTTCCGGGTCCAGCATCAGCTCGGCTATCAGTTCTTGTATCCATGTGGTGAGCATAATCGAGTCGTTATCCAGTAATATGGTCCCCAAGGTGGTTTCTTCCTCGTGATGAAGAACCGTTTTGCCGCCCTTACGGTGCATGACGTCTTCATATTTCCATATCTTGTCTTCGAGCAGCCCATGGTAACGGTACGCCATTGAAGCTGTCCGGTAGCTCTCATGCAGATGATCGATCTCCCGGCAGGGTAGGCCTACTGCTGCACGCAGTGTACATTTCAACAGCTGCTCAATCCGGTTTAATGCAATGCCCAGCGTAAATTGGAATTCCTGCTTGTTCAGCGGTAACTGTACTACACAGATGATCCGGTTCTTCTGCATGTGAGCAATTGCACCTGGCAGAACATCTTCCAGCATATTTTGCACGGCAAAGTTGAGTAATGCAGCCGATGAACGACTCCAGCCTGCCGCTTTCAAGATCAGAACTTGCCTCTGTATCTGCTCTTTGCCAGAATAACAATCCGATTGTACATTCATCCCCTGTTGGAGAAATACAGGACATGGGCCGGATTCAACGTCTCCATTAATGATCCATTCAGTGAACAGACGCTGTCTGTTCTCACGAAGCAGCTGTCCTTCTCTTGATTTTTCAGCCCATCGTTCGGTAATCCGTTGTTTGGCCTGAAGCACTGTCTTGATAATTTCCTCCGGCTTGCTCGTCTTGAGCAGGTAATCCGTCACACCTTGCCGAATTGCCTGCTGAGCGTAAGAGAAGTCATCGTATCCCGATAAAATAATAACCTCTAGTTCCGGCAGTAACTTCAGCCCTTCCTCTGCCAGTTCAAGCCCCGTCCTGCCCGTCATCCGAATATCCGTCATTAGAATATGCGGCCTCTCATCAGCCATGCGTGTTAACGCCTCTTCTGCCGATGCTGCTGGCGGGAGAATCTCAATCCCCAGTTCATGCCAGGTGATTACACTGGCGAGCCCTGTGCGGATAATCACTTCATCGTCAACAATCAGTAATCTCATGGCGATTCCTCCAGGATTGGAATGGAAAATGAAATCCGGGTTCCACCACCGACCCGGCTGTCCACTTCAAGCTGTGCCTCAGCTCCATAATGAAGCAGTAGTCTCTCGTTCACATTGCGGAGTCCGTAACCACCTTGGGAAACTTGCTGTATTGGCTCCTTTTCCGTCCAAAGGCGGTTTGAATGATGCTGCTCTTGCTCATCTGATGGCACAAGACTACGTCTAATCTGATCCAGCCTGTCCGGCTCCATGCCCGCACCGTCATCCAGGACCAGCACATTCAGCCGTTCCTCGTCCTGGCGGATCATAATCGTAATCGTTCCCATGCCTTCTTTCGGCTGAATGCCATGAATCATCGCATTCTCTACAAGCGGCTGGAGCAGCAATTTCAGCATCATCCGCTGTTCAAGTGCCGGATCAACAATATAATGCACAGCGAACTTGTCGGGAAAACGGATGGATTGCACGCGGACATAGTGACGAATATGAGCAATCTCTTGTCCTACTGGGCAGTATTCCTTACCCTGATTCAAACTGATACGCAGGAAATCACTCAAGCCCTCGACCATATCTGCAATTTTTTTCTCTTCCGACATCAAGGCAATCCAGTGGATGGACGAAAGGGTGTTATACAGGAAATGAGGATTGATCTGCGCCTGTAGGGCTCTAAGATCAGCTTCCTTCTTGCGAGCCTCCCCGCGTATAACCTCTTCCTTCAGGCTTTCGATATGTGCGCCGAGCAGATTATAACTCTCTCCTAGCCGTCCAATCTCATCATCACTTTCGGCCCGGAACAAAGGCAGCGGCCGATCCGGATCGATCCGGGACAGATGTCGGGTCAGTACCCGGAGCGGTCTTGTCACACGGCGTACGGTAAACCAGACAAGCCCGGCACTGATCGCAGCAGACATGGTAACAGCAACCGCAGTGAGAATAAGGATATAGCCATTTTCCGACTTGTATTGGTCATAAGGTACTGTTCCGGTTAACGTCCACCCTGTCAGCTGTTCCGGGTAATAGAGCAAAGTACGTTTATCCTCTCCGCTGCCATATGTGGTCGTTCCGCTACCCCCTTGCTGAATCAGCGTCTGTACACCCGGTTCAATCTGATCCAGTGACTTTCCAAGACGGGATTTGTCCATGGAAGACAAAATCTCTCCAGTTGGTCCAATCAGCTCAAGCCGCCCTTCTCCTCTGCCCAGCCCCAGCGCGGCCCAGTCTTTGGAGATCGCCTTTTCATCCAGGCTGATCGCCAGCCATCCAATCGGCCGATAGTCATGGATACTGCGAATGGGCCGAACCAATGTGATTACATTTTGGATACCCGCATAATTCTGAACCGGATAGACACCTGTCCACGCTTTGACCGCATCTCCATGTGGAGCAGGAGGATAAGCTACATTGGATGATTCATACCATGTAGCCGTAGTCAGTGTTGCATCGAAACGGTCCGGATAGATTGCAATGTTGGCAATATATTTTTTGGAGGCAGCCAGATTGGTCATCCTGCCCAGGATATCGACACGGTCCAGCTCATGGTCCTCATTACGGCTCAGATACTGCTGGATATCCCGTTCCCCGATCAGGAAAATCGACAGGTTCTCTGCGTCCTGAAGCATGTAACGAAGATTCGCTTCTACTTGCTTTAGCGTATCCATGCCAGACAACTTGGTTTTTTGTTCTGTGATGCGGGAAGAGATCAGGAAGGCGAACAGACCCAGCACCAGCAGCGGCACAATCATGGAAGCCGTCACAACAACCGAGAGCTTCCTCTGCAATGAAGATGTGAGCCAGCGTCCCAAACCTTTTCCCTCCTCTGGATGCGCGTTCGTTTAACCTTTGACAGCTCCCGCTGTCATGCCTTTCATGACCTGCTCCTGGAATACAAGGTACAGAATAATGGTCGGAATCACCGACAGCGTCATGGCGGCAAGCGTCAATCCGTAATCCGTCTGATAACCGTCAGCAAAGTTCGCAATAGCCAGCGGTAACGTTTTCAATCCGGTTTTGTTAATAAACACGAGTGCAAATGAAAAGTCATTCCACGCATGCAGGAAACTCAGAATCGTGACCGTTGACAAGGCAGGAACTGACATCGGAAGCATGATGCGGGTGAACAATCCCCAAAGACCTGTTCCATCGATAAATGCAGCCTCTTCAATGTCACGCGGTACACTTGTCAAATAGGCAGTAAGCACAAAAATTGCGGTTGGCAATGCAAACGCCGTATACGGCAGGATCAGCGCCCAATACGTATTTAGCAGGGACATCTGTTTCATCAGAATGAACAATGGAACGAGCGTACTATGAATGGGAATCAGCATGCCCACAACAAAAAAGGTCATGATCAGCCCTTTCCAGCGAAATTGGAAGCGTGCCAATATAAATGAAGAAAGTGCTGCGATAAACAGCGTCAAAATAAGTGAACCAACGGACACAATCAGTGAATTGCCAAATGCCGTGCCCAACCTGGAACTTTCCCAGGCATTGCTGAAGTTCTCGAAGTTCCATTTCTCCGGGAGACCAAAGGGCCTGCTGTAGAAATCTTCATTCGTCTTGAACGCACTGATCACAAGCCAGTAAAACGGATACAATGTTAAAATACCATAGACCGTCAGCAGCGTCCAAACAATTCCGCTGCGCAAGCGGTGAGCCGAATAACCTGTCGTACGTCCAGGCGATGGCATTGATACCGGTGTCACATTCATTACAGTTCCCCCTCTCCTTTAGTTCTCTTTTCGTTTGCGACTGGTTACCCACTGGCTTGTTCCAATAAGCAGCAGGGAAATCAGCACGATGGTCGTTGAGATGGCACTACCGAAGCCATAACGGTACGTGGTAAAGGTTGAATTATACATATACGTAGCAAGCAGCTCCGTTGCATGAGCCGGTCCACCTTTGGTCATGATGTACACCAGGTCGAAGGACTTCAGACTGCCCGAGATGCACAGAATGATTGCCACCTGCACCGTTCCCCAAATCATGGGCAAAGAAATGGATACCAGCTTGCGAAGTCCCGATGCACCGTCAATCTTGGCGGCATCATGAATCTCGCCTGGAATGTTTTGCAGTGCCGAGATGAAGATAATCAGATACAAGCCGACAAAGCTCCAGAGCAGCGGCGGCACCAGCGAGAAAATCGCGATTTTGTCATCGGACAGCCATTGCAGCTTCCAACTCTCCAGCCCGAGTGCGTCCAGCAGGAAGTTCAGTATCCCGATCTGCGGATGATAGATATATTGCCAGATCATGCCAATGACGACCGTGGACAATACCATCGGCAGAAATACGGCTGAGCGCAGGAAGCGCTGTAATGGATTGCTTTTGTGTAAAATGACCGCGAGCATCAGCGCCAACGGAATTTGTCCAAATACCGACGCGAGAACAAAAATAACGTTATTTTTCAGTGCCCGCCAAAATACGGGATCATGCCATATTTCCACATAGTTATCCAGACCAATATATTTCGATTCTCCGATACCGGACCAGTTGAAGAAGCCATAATACGCTGACCACACAACTGGCACAAATACAAACAACGCATAAATAATGACTGCCGGGGCAAGCCCCAGCATAATAAAACGCCGACTGCGCAGTGCGTTCATTCTGCTCACTTCCCTTCATAAATGCCTTTCCAACCTGTGCACTCCATTCTTGTAAATGAAAACCCCTCCCCTGCCGGGAAGGGGCACGAACAAATCAATCCTCATCGATCATAGTTATTGGTCTACTCACTTTCATGATTCAATCCATGGCCTATCTATCGATTATTCATTACCAACCGCGTTCGCCTGAGCAGCCTGAATTTTAGCCGCAATATCTTCGGCTTTCCCGCCCATGAGCAGCTCCTGCAATCCGTTATTAATGACTTCAACCGTTGCCGATCCCAGCTTGGAATCGTAAACCGGATTAATTTTCACTTCCTGCATCAGATCGTACAATTCAACGAACAATGGATGTGCCTTGGATTTGTCCAGATCGATCTTGTAACTGACCAGCGTACTGCTGTCCAGTGTGGCCTTCTGACCATCAGGTCCTGCCAAGGCGTAGAACAGCTCCATGGCTGCATCCTTTTGGGCGCCTTCCAGCTTTTTGCTCACACCCAGCCCGGTTCCTACAACACCGGATGTTGTTCTCGGCTCACCCTGACCTCCATCCACTGGGGGAAGAATTGTAATGTGCGTGTTTTTCAACACATCTTCAGGTGCGTTATTCACCAGGTTCGCCAGCGCCCACCCACCGTTCATGACCATGGCCGCTTTGCCCTGGAAGTACAGCTGCATCATTTGAGTCTCGTCGATACTGTTGAATCCGTCCTGGAATGCCTTGCTGTTGCCAAGTTCCTGCATTTTGTTCAGTGCTTCAACAAACTGCGGATCGGTGAAGCTCGCGCCATCCTGTGCTGCTGCTTTCAGAAACCAGTCTGTACCCGTAATCCGATCAGCCAGCGTACTGAAGATGGTCGATTGAGCTACCCAATTCGCCTTGTTGCCCAGCGCCATTGGTATGACCTTGTTTTCATTGAACGTAGCAATCGCCTGTTCCAGCTCGGCCCATGTCTCAGGCACTTTCACGTTATACTGTTTGAACAGCGCCTCGTTGTAATAGATGAAGGAACTTGGTGCCAGATTCATCGGCACAGAGTAGATATTCCCGTCCACGGTATATCCGTCCAGCGCGTTAGGTATAAAATTGTCCTTCCACTCCGGCTTTGCGTCCAACTCGGCATTGATCGGCTGCAGCAGATCCCCTTTTACAAATTCCTTGGTCATCGCATCCGGCCACATAACAAACAAATCCGGCATTTCATTAGCCGCCGCCACGGTCCGGAGTCTGGTTTTGAGGCCATCTGTAGGCAGACCTTCATCCACGACTTCGATATCCGGATGTGACGCACGGAAGTCATCAATAATTTTACGCATCGCTACCGCTTTGGCATCCTGCCCGGTCCAATTGTGCCAGAGTGTGACGGTTACTTTATCCTTGCTGCCGCTACCTTCTGAGCTGTCACCGCCGCCGCAACCAGCCAGAACGATGGAAAACAACGCCATAGCCATTATTCCCGAAAGCCATTTTTTCCACATCACTTGAATCCCCCTTGGTGATTTGATTACACTTATTGTAAATGGTAACGCTAACATTCTGTAAGGTGACGATCCACGGATGCAGGGGTGAAAAATATCGGATACCTTAGTTGATTAAGCCATCTTTACTTCCATATAAAAAGAGCCCTCACGATGAGAGCTCCCCGATAAATGAATAGATAAGTGCTGAATTATTCCAAACTTTCTTTCACGAGTGCTGCAAAAGCTTCTGAACCTTCCGTGGTTAGATGTACACCATCTTTTTCAAAATATTCGTCATGTCCCTCGCTTGCACTGTGCCAATCAATCAGTGAAACGTTACTGTAGTCGGAAGATGCTTCATTCAACGCTTTATTGACTGCTCTTTCCCACGGACGAGGTACCCGTACGGTAACCAAATACACATGTTTTTCATCCTTCAAATTATCCAGTACGGAATTCAGGCTTTTCGAATTAAATGAACCGTTCGTTCCCAGCTCCAGCACAACCCGGCTGCCCAATTGGTTGTTTCTCTCCAGACCATTCAGAACATCGGCAGCCTCCCACATCTGACGTCCGATGTGACCGTCCACATAAACTCCCGATATATTTTGTTCGAGATAAGGTTTCGCGTCCAGAATAACCGAGTCTCCAATGACTGTGTAATGAACCTTTCCGTCTTTGGATGGAGGGGCTGTTTCCCCTTCGTCTTTGGACGATTCAGACGTATTGACAGGATCTTCGGGTTGTTGGTTACTGCTCCCATCCGAATTATCAGTTGGATCACGTTGATCGTTGGTACCTTTGGCTTGACCCGCTGTGTTGTTCGAGTCGTCAGGGGCGTTCCCTTTCTCCTCGCCTGATTTCGGTTCTTCTGGCTCTGGAGTTTTATCGGGCTTCGTTGGTTGCTGCTCCCCTTTGCCTGATGAATCTCCAGCATTCTCCGCAGGTTTATCGTTTTTCTGCGGTTCAGGTTTGTTGACGGAAACCGGCGTATTCACTGCTGCCGGGAGAACATCCTGCCCTCTTTCCTCCACAACGGAATGGTCTCCATTCAGGGCGGTAGACATCGATACCGAATGGGAATCGGAGTTCGCCGCAGAAGTGATCATCATCTGTGACACGGTAAATGACATCAGCAGAATGCTCATCAGTAATCCGGCTCGCTTCCACCATACATTACGGATACCCGTTGCTTTTCCTCTTCCCCATAATCGGGACCAGGAAGCACGGAATCCGTTATAACGAATTGGATTTTCAATATATCTAAGTGACAAGGAGGCAAGCGCAACCGTTGCTGCAACCTGCAAAACCATTCGAACAGGATGTGCTCCGCCCGTGTCTACCGCTGGACTTGTTAGAATAATGACAGGATAGTGCCACAAGTATAATCCATAGGACCGTTCACCGATCCAGCGCATTGGCTTAGCGCCAATGAATCGCGCAAGTAAGGATGAAGGATGGGCCAATACAGCTACGAGCAATGTCGTCGCTATGGCCTGAAGCACCATTCCTCCTTGATATAATGAAGGATCATACTCACTGCTATTCAGCATCATGTAGATTAACAGAGTCAGCGCAGCTACCCCTGATAGGTCCAGAACGTTCCGATGGACGCTGGCAAGGGACGACGACAGCTTGCGACTCGGCCATACCACGGCCAGTGCAGCACCTGCCAGGAGAGCAAATGCTCTTGTGTCTGTTCCATAATAAACACGGCTCGGGTCCAGATCCGGATTATACATGATGGCCATTGCCCCTGCTGACAATTCGGCTGCCACGACAATAAAAACGACCAGCCATCCCTTTCGTTTGAACAAAAGGATGGCCGCAACCAGTAAAAGAGGCCATACGATATAGAATTGTTCTTCCACCGCCAGCGACCAGAAATGTCCAAAGGGTGAAGGCGGGCCGAAACTTTCGAAATAGGAAACGTGATGAAAGATGTACCACCAATTACTTATGTATAATACGCCCGAGACAATGTCACCGCGCAGAGCAGCGAGCCGGGAAGGGTCCGTGCATAACAGCCAGATCATTACCGCTGCAGTCATGGTGAGCATCCCGGGTAACAGGCGCCTAACTCTTCGAATCCAGAAATCACCCAGCGATATCCGGCCTTGCTCCTGCCATTGTGTCAAGAGGATGTCTGTGATCAAATAACCTGAGAGAACAAAGAAAATGCCTACACCGAGCAGACCGCCCGGGATAAAACTCAAATTCAAATGATACCCTATTACTGCAAGCACAGCGATGGCTCGCAAGCCATCCAGTCCGTTCATATGCCGCTTGCTTTTCAATGATTGTGACATGCATGCCCCTCCTTGTTACGGTAGGTAGACATCATTGGTGTCCGGGGCGTTTGATAACTCCTTGTGGTTCTGGTTGTCATTGACATACGTATTGCACCTTCCATCATTCATTTACAACATAAAGAAGACGTATTTCTAAAACATATTGTTGTTTACGATGTTCTTTATATTTTCTAGATCTCCCGTTTAGCATTATACGCCCGAAAGGATCTTCACAAATTACAATAATAGTTACAATCACATGAACCGATGTAACCTTTCCTTCCAAGCATATACAGCTGTAAAATCATACTCTAATTTGGTCGTGAAATACAGCATTTTTCATGGAATGGCTAATATTACCTAGCCTCATTTTGTTTATAAACAGATCTCTTTGGATTCTGAAAATGTGCGCTTCGACCAATTGCAAAAGGCTGCCGACTTGCTCAGCAGCCAATAACCATTATAAACCTATCTCTTGTGGGATTGAAAGTCTTGCTCATAATTGCTTCTTGGTGCCTAGGACTCTAGAAGTAAAATGGATGTGTTTTCTCTTCCGCGCCAGCATCAAGTATTCGATAAGCGGAACGTCCGATGTACATGGGAATCTGCAATTTGTGCAAATCCACCATCCCATTTTCCAAGAAATAATCGGGGTCCTGATACCGCTGCATCACTTCGCCCGCGATCCATTCATGATCTCCGTACGTTGTTATGTCCATCACCTTGCACTCATAAGCAAAATAAGCATCGGTCAGTATGGGTACATCTACCTTGATCCCATCCTCATATATAATGCCGAACTTTGAAAATTTATCCGTATCTCTTCCACTGTATGTACCTGCTGCCTGTATCCACTCGGATCGATGGCCCGGTAGAAAATGGACCCCAAACGCCTTGCTCTGCTCGATCAAATGGTAAGAATACGTCTCCTTTCGCAGCGATATGCCGTATATCCCGGGAGACGAGCCAATATAGGTATGCCAGCCTGAGGCCATTACATTTTGCACCCCCTCATGACGGGATGTGACCACCGCCACCATTCCAGGATACGAATAAAATAACGGTTCATCTATCGGTTTCCGCATTGAATCCACCTCTCCATTTTCCGTTTAGTCTCATCCATAATTATACAGTAAAGGAACAGGTTGAAAAAGTTTTTTTCATGCTTCATATAGGAGCCATTCACGGAATGCAAATAACAGCCCTGTACATCCTTATGTTATACTAGTACAGGAATCAGATTTACAAATACTGCGCCGGGATTGTGATAGGATATGGTCAAATCAGTCAAACAAGCCTCCTAAACGAAGAACTACTCTCATTTAGGAGGTAATAAACTTATGTTTAATCCAATTGTGTTAAATCAGTGGGATAGAACGCCTTATTTTGAACATTATTTGAATCGGGTCAGATGCACTTACAGTATGACGGCAAACCTTGATATCACCCTACTGCACGCTGAACTTAAGCTTAAAGGGATGAAGCTGTATCCTGCTCTTATTCACATGATCACTACCGTGGTCAACACACACAGGGAATTCCGCACCTGTTTGGATGCCGAAGGCATTGTGGGTTATTGGGACAGCATGTCCCCCAGCTACACCATTTTTCATGAGGATGAGAAGACATTCTCAACATTGTGGACGGAATATCATAGAAATTTCCAGGTGTTCCACAATCGTTATCTGGCGGATATGGATCAATACAAAAACAATAAGCAGTTTGTCGCCAAATCCAATGAACCGCCCAATACTTTTCCTGTTTCCAGTATTCCCTGGGTGAACTTTACTGGGTTTAATCTGAATATTTACAATGAAGGTACCTATTTGTTACCCATTTTCACTATGGGAAAATATGTACAGCAAGACAATAAAATAGGGCTTCCCTTATCCGTCCAATTACACCACGCCGTGTGCGACGGCTACCATGCCGGTGTAATGTTTAATGAGTTACAGTCACTGGCTGATCGCTGTCATGAATGGTGTTGTTAAATTCAACATAGTTTGTTAAACCATCCCATTAGCTTATGCACAAAAAGGCATTTCCGGCTTCATTTTGAAGTCACGGAATGCCTTTTGATCTTTCAGTTTGGTCGATTAACGTAACATCCGCTTTACTCGCTTTCGAATCAATGCCGCTAGGAAAAGAAGAAGCCCCAGAGCGATGTAGAAGAAATCAAATATGACTTGGCTTGTTCCCAAATAGGTTTCGAATTTGTCAATGCCGGAAGTTCGCCACATACTCATCACCAGTGTAATCAAACCTATTGGAAACACAAGCTGGCGATATTGTGTGAGTCCAAGCAACTGACTCGCCCCCAGCGATGCCGTGTACAGATAGGAGGTTAACTGGATGAACGTGCCGGGGAGCCAAACGATCAGCAGTAGAGCATCGACATGCTGGATAAATTTACCAAACCCTATATATCGAACGACCTCAATAAATGGATAATTCAATGTGCTGACATGCTTGCCAAAGAGAAAAACGGATATGAGTCCAGAGACAGACAATGTAACCATAATCCCAAACCAGGTTAATATTGCATACGCTGTCGTTTTTCTCTGGTTCGATACGAACGGAAAATAAAGTCCGAGCATTATATATCCGGCGAACCAACTCAAAGGAGTAATGGCCCCCTTAAGGGAAGGTACGATCCCTTTGCCCATAATTGGCAAGATATTATTTACTTCCCATTCCGGAATTGACAAGATGATCAGCAGTCCGAACACCAAGAAAGTTAGCGGCAGGAACAATTGTGCTAGCCGTCCTAAAACCTCCAGACCTCCTCTAACGGCGTAGGTTACAAGTAAGACAATCCCCCCAATGGCGATAAAGGGTGGTGTTTTTCGTAAAAAGACGGCCGAAATAAAGTCACCAAATTCCCTTAATACAACAGACGTCAGATTAATACCATATAGTATGACTACAACCCCCACGACTTTGCCCAGCCAAGGTCCAAGCAGCCGCTCGCTGTACTGAATGATGGTTTCCTTCGGAAACATACTGCTGAGCCGAAGCATCGCTAGTATAAATAGCAAACCGAGCAGATGAGCCCAGATCGGTGATAACCACAAATCGTGCCCAGCTTCCTTTCCCGTTATTTTCGGAATATACAGGATTCCGTCGTAGGCCACTATCGAATAAAAAAGAAGACCTAGCTGCGCCGCGGAAATCTTACCTTTCTCTATCATCAGAAAACGCTCCTCACTTCAACCCGAAGTCAACCGCTTAAAAATACTGTTAAGCATATCGATCGGTCCAGGCATATTGGGAAATAGAAGTACGAGCACAGCCATGAGCCACGCGATACCTGTGACGGCGATCAACGACACCCGCTCTCTTTTTTGCTTAATTCCCAGACAACGCCATTCAGCCCAAACCATCAAGGCGGTTGCAAAGGTTGTTCCCGCCACCTTCACCCAAGTCACTTGCCTCCACACCTCTTTTCAGGATTTGCCGACGGGCACACTGTTCATCCCAATTTGACGGATTCTCACCTTAACCTGCACGTTGGCTTGTATCGAAGGATAAATTCGCTCCCATTGGTCATGGATATGTTTCCATTTCCGTGGATTGTGGCGTTCGATCTCTTCGCCGAAGCCGAAAATGTCAGCCCTCATCTTTTGGGCTTGCTTGATCGTTGTCTCCGCCTTTTGGCGGATTTTGTCGACCGCCGCCTCTTCGACATTGCGAATAAATTTCGAATCCATTGTTTTAAAGCGAGTCGTATTCTGCATGAGGCTCATTTCGGCTTCAATCACAATGTCCATACGCGGTATTTCTCCCACAAGTTTAGGATCGATCCGGGTGCTGGAAAAAAGGACTCCAAGTGAAATGAGCGGAGAAGAGGGCCTATCCAGCTTCACCGTCTCAACGTCGCCGCTCACTTGTTCCAATATCCATTTAGCTCCAGAGTAGGACTCTCCTTGAATCAATCCGGCCATACGGTAACTAGAAAAGGCAGCATAACCTTTCACATAGGGGACGCTTTTCCCGCCGTCTTGCGTAGTATCGACGTAAGGTAAAAATGCCTCATTTGAGGTATTTCCGAGATTCTGTACAAGGTTATTAAGTGTTATGGGTCTACGAAAGAGCTGCTCGGATTCACCACCTAGAAAATCCGCTCTAGTTTTTTCGAGCGGGGGGGCGGAAGCGAGAAAATCGCGTGCTGTCCCCTTGCAGACGAATGGCTGAACCCGCAGACGAACATTGCTGTCGCGGACAAGATAATCCAATTGTTCCCTAAGCTGGCTGCGAGACAACGCCTCTCCGACGACCAATATTTCAAGCTGCCCCCAATAAACAGTGCGGGACAGCTTAATCTGCAGCTCAGAAGCAGCATCCGCCGCAGTTGCTCCTGAAGCGGACCAAATCAAAGTCGAACCGCTACTTTTAGAGTTGCTCATGCCCTGTTGTGTTTTTCCCCCTCCCTCCTTAGGAATCACAATCTCCAGTGACAATTCAATCTCCCCATTGTTCTTTAGGTCCAAACCAGCAGTCCTTACAATCGCCAGATCATTAACTTCCTTTCGATCCCAGCAGCCCGTCGAAAACAGTAAAACGGCTGTTGCCATGATGAGTAATACACTCTTACAAGCATTCATCCAGATGATTGATAATCTTCTCTCCATAATCCGTCAGTTCCCGCCTCCTCTGTCTGAGCCCGGCTTCTGCCCTCGAGCAAGTCGATGGCGGTTTTTCAAACTCGTAAAACCGGGACGCCTTGACATTTTCCATCGAGGAGCTCGAATCATGGTATCCTTCATTTCATTTGGCACAAAAGGCGCGAAAGGAGACAAGAAGGGGACACCGTAAGAGCGAAGCATACACAGATGAGTCGCAATGGCGATAAGGCCAAACGACACACCGAGCAAGCCCAGCGTCCCCCCAAGTATGATAAGTGGCAGCCTCAATAGACGAATGGCGAACTCCAGAGAATAATGGGGAGCCGTAAACCCCGCAATGCCCGTGAACGCAATAATAATGACGATTGGTGCCGACACGAGCCCGGCCGACACAGCGGCTTCTCCTACGACTAGCGCACCGACGATCGTAACAGCTGAACCGATTTGCCGCGGAAGACGGAGCCCGGCTTCACGCAGCACCTCGAACGCGAGTTGCATCATTATAACTTCTACGAAAGTCGGGAACGGGATTTCCTCACGCGCTGAGGCAATGCTTACCAACAACTTACCTGGGACCATTTCATGATGAAAATTTAATATCGCGACGTACACTGCCGGAAGTATCATGGATAATAAAAGCGTCCAGTACCGCAAAAACCGTAAAAAGCTGGAGTATACTGCACGGTTGTAATAATCGTCTGCAGCCTGCAGAAGCGTTGCCAGCGTCGCGGGAACGATAAGCACATCCGGCGTGCCATCGACCAAGAGAGCGATGCGGCCTTCGAGCAAGCTCGCTGTAACAACATCAACTCGTTCCGTAAATTGCTGCTGGGGAAACGGCGAATATGGGTTGTCTTCTGTCAGCTCTTCTATGTACCCAGTCTCTAATACACTGTCAATATCGATACGCTCGAGCCTGCTTTGTACTTCATGTAATAAGGAAGGTTTAGCCAAGCCGTCAATATAAGCAATGCAGACCTCAGTCCCCGTATAGCTGCCAATGCTGTGCGATTTTACTTGCAGCTTCACACTCTGGATTCTCCGTCGTAACTGCGAGAGATTGGTCGTGATCGATTCGGTGAAGCCTTCGCGCGGCCCCCTCAACGATGTTTCAGTCTGAGGCTCTTCTATACCGCGCTTTTCCCATTGAACGAGTCCTAAAAGTAAAGCCCCGGTACAACCGTCAACAAGGAGTGCGGGATATCCTTTGATCAATAGCCCAGCACATTCCTCAACAGTCGCAGCCTCATCGGCAGACATGACGGGTAGGAGGCGCATTTTGACAGATTTCAAATCGTTGCTTAACACATCCCCAGATTGCATGAGAGGCTTCAAGACGTTATTGTCGATCTCCTGCCTATTCGACATGCTAGGAATATTGACGAGTTCGGCCCTGATCGTTCCGCCGATCAAAAACGAGCGAAACGAAACGTCATCGGCTTCACCTAATACTCCTTTGAGAGCCTTTATATTGAGATCTAACTCAGTAACCAGAGCAGTGCGATCTTTAAATTCGATGTTGCCATTCGAAGTAGAACGTGTCTGCATCATCACCTCCTCCTATCGCCAATACTGGTTATAGTAGTTCACCTTTGTTAAAGTACCGTTATTCTAACCATATGGGTGATATATTATCCCATCTTTCGCCAGCCACTCTGCTCGATATACCAGAAACAAAAAAACAACCACCTACGACCTGAAATTTGGTCTGCGGTGGTTGTTCATGAGCACGTGCTGATCCGCTGCGCCTTCTATGACGAGACGGCCTTGAACAAAACGGCGCAATTGGCCGCATATCAAGAATATGCTATTAGCAAAGAGGACTCTCGGTTAGGAGAGTCCTCCCCTTGTAATCTTAAGCTTACTCCAGCTTCTTCTTATTAGCTGCGATTTGATTATTTCTTTCTTCCACCAATTTATCGTAGCCATTATCCTTGCGGTATTGGACAAAGTCATTCATCGCCTGATCGACTTCACTCTCCGATTTGGCATCCAAGATCTTGGCGATCGTCTGCGACCAGTTCTGATCAATCTTCTCTTTATTTCTGGAAGATTCTTTAGATAAATATACATCCAGACTCGCTAATTCGAATTGCGGCACCACGTAATCCTGAGTCCATTGCTTAGCCTGCTGCAAAGCCTTCGGGAACTGAGAAATTCCCATTTGCCGGGAGAGCAGAGCACTATCCTGCAGCCACAGATGAGTGGTCAAGCCGACCTTCTTCTCGAAGCCGGCAGGGTCAGTCTGCTTGAACTCCAGCAGATCCGGATTCAAGACAGGATTACCGTCCTTGATGGTGTAGGTTTCGCCCTCACGGCCAAAGTTCATGACATTGTTGCCCTCCTCACTAACCAGATAAGTCAGGAGCTCCATCGCCTTTTGCGGATCCTTGGCATCCTTGGTAATAAAGGTTTGTGTCCAGCCTTCAATGGAAGTGCCCGGCAATGCCGTTTTCTTGCCTGTCGTAGAAGTTGGCCCGTTAACGGCAATGTACTCCTTGCCAGGGTGCTCATTCGCCCAAACGGTCATCGTATCCGTCTCACTGTTCAGGTCCGCAGCAAAATAGGCGAAGTAGCTGCCATTCGTTAGCCGTGCATCCTTGTCATCTTTGGTCATCGTAGTCATGTCCCGGTCTGCCAGCCCCTTCTGCCGGGCATCGACGAACACTTTAAGCCATTTCTGAAAATCTGCATCTGTATAACGGTCATAATATTTGCTGTCTTGCGTCAACATAGGGACTCCGATAAAATCGGCAAGCGTTCTATTGAATACCCCGTTCTTCTCAGAGCTATCTCCCGTAAAAGGAGTCACCCCGATCGGAATAATCGTTTTTCCCAGTTCATCCTTCACGCCCACCTTCTGCGCAGCTTCCAATGCCGAAATAAATCCTTCCGGCGTGGTCATATCAGGCTTGCCGAGCTGTTCATACATATCTTTCCGCACCAGAAATCCCTGATTGGCATAGATACCGCCTTTCTCATAATCCGATTTCGTATTCGAGAAGTTAGGATACCCGTAAATATGGCCGTCGTCCCTGGTAAAGAACTTGAGCGTTTCCGGCTTGGCCGCTTTTTCCATGAAATAGGGGTCATACTTCTCGGCCAGCACATCAAGCGGAATCGCAAATTTATCGGCTTCCTTAACAAATGGGTTGCTTCCATCCATAGTAATGATATCCGGCAGATCTCCGGAGGCCATCATCGTGTTTAGCTTGTCGTCGCTGCCGCCCAAGTAAGTGATGTTTACTCCGGTATCCGCCGTAATATATTTGGAAGACACATCATTGCCCCAGACTTGAGCGAACCAATCGAAATTAATGTACCAGTCAAGGTCAGCCTTTGCCTTGTCGTTCTTCCAACTCGGCGTATCTTTGGCCACTTCAATCTTCGAGTCCGGCAAATTTTCACTTGTCTTCTTACCGCCACAGGCAGTCAACGACACTGCTAATGCAACCAAAGTCAGAAGGATGATCGATTTCTTCATAACATTCTCCCTCGCTTTTATCATTATTCTTTAACTCCTCCGACCAGCATGCCGCTAATAAAGTATTTCTGAAGGAAAGGGTAAATCAGCATAATAGGAAGGGTCGTAACGATCATCGTAGCCTGCTGTAAAGATTGAGTCGTAAAAGCCTTGGAAATATACACTCCTGCTTTGGCAGAATTCGCAGCGCCTGCGCTCGTTAACAGCTGATACAAATAATATTGAATCGGATACAGTGACTTATCCGTTACATACAGCTTAGCCACGAAGAAATCATTCCACTGGTATACCCCGTGAAACAAAGCGATCGTCGCCAGCACCGGGAAAGAAAGCGGGACAATAATTTTGAAGAACACCTGTAATACACTGGCCCCGTCAATCTTGGCTGATTCTTCAATCGAGTCCGGCAAGCTTCGGAAGAAGTTCATTAGGATGATCATGTCGTAAAAGCTGAATAGCACGGGGATAATGTACACCCAGAAGCTGTTCGTCAGACCGAGCGACTTGGCCACCAGAAATGACGGAATCATTCCGCCGTTGAAGAACATCGTGATGACGCCCATACGGATGAATATCTTTCTTCCCAGTAAATAAGACTTGCTCAGAGCATAGGCTGCGGCCCCTGTAATGACCAAGTGCCCGATGACACCGATTACAGTTTTGGCTATCGTAACTCCAAACGCTCTGTAAATGGTCGTATCCTTCAATATGGTCTCATAGTTTACCAGCGTAAATTCTCTCGGGAATAGATAAATTCCCCCTTTCATCGCGTCATACCCGTCATTGAACGAGAGGGCGATGATATTGATTAAGGGTAATACGATGATGGCAATAAAAAACAGCATGAATATCACGTTAAAAACGTTAAATATCTTCTCGCCTCTATCCAGCCCCATATAGCTCCCTCCCTTCTAAAAAATTGAACTATCGCTAAGCTTCTTGGTTAAGAAATTGGCTACCAGCAACAGTGTGACCGATACGACGGACGAGAATATTCCGACCGCAGTCGCGAATGAGAAGTCTCCTTGCGCCAGACCCAAATGATAAACATAAGAATCGATGACTTCACTGCGCAGCATGTTCGAAGAATTTTGCAGGACGAGAGTCTGGTCCAGATTCGCTCCCAGGATAGAGCCTACACGCAGCAAAAACATCAGCACGATAATATTTTTGATGCTGGGAATCGTGATATACCAAATTCTTTTCAATATTTTCGCCCCGTCGACCTTCGCCGCCTCATACAACGATGGATCAATTCCCGTTATGGCAGCGAGATAGAGAATCGTTCCCCAGCCAACCTCTTTCCAAATATCCGACAACGTCGCGATCCACCAATAAGCATTCGCATTTGACAGGAAGGAGATCGGTTCAGTTATGAGATGCGTCGACAGCAGGAAGCTGTTCACCAGTCCCGACGAACCAAGCCAGGATGTAATCATGCCGCCAAGAATAACCCATGACAGGAAGTGCGGTAAATAAGATATGGTTTGCGTAAACTTCTTGAAGAATACTAATCGGAGTTCATTGATCAATATAGCCAGGACGATCTCCAGCGGAAAACCGATCAACAACTTCATCAGGCTGATGCCTAGCGTGTTCGTCAGCACATTGTAGAAATCTTTGTCCCCCAAAAAGGCTTTGAAATTATCCAATCCTACAAATTCCGAGCCCGTAAAACCGGATAACGGAGAATAATCCTGAAAGGCGATGATCAATCCGAGCATCGGGACAAAAGAGAACACAATCATCAATATAATGCTCGGCCAGACCAACACTTGAAGCTCCCACTGGGATAGAAATTGTTGTTTAAATTTGGATTTCATCCGTATGCCTCCTTACTCTTCAGGTACAGCATTGTCAGTTCTTTCTGAATCATGTAAGCGTATTCCAAAATCTGCTAGGCCCCCTCAAAAATTATGAATTTGGGGTGGATAAATTTTACACAATTAATTAATTTAATTAAATAATTGAGCGGGCCTAGTGATCATCTCGGATAAATGGAATTCACAAGATTTTATCGATATTCTATCGTAAACACGGGAGAGTCAAGATCATTGATATAAATATTGAATTTTCCCGGTTCAACCGTTTGCTGCAGGCTGGTATCCAAGTATAGAAGATCACCCAAGGCCAGCGTCATCTGTACGGTAACGGTCTGATGCTCTGGTAGGTCCACGACTTGATACTTCTTCATCTCGCGCACAGGACGTACCGCCTTGGAGACAAGATCCTCAATGTACAGGATAGCGATTTCAGAATAGTTATACCCGCTTGGATTGCTCACCTGGAAAGAGATCGTCAATTCCTGATCGGCTGTCAGATGATCACGCGAAATTGTAAAGTCAGAATACTGCGCACCGCTATAGGTCAGCCCGTGCCCGAACGGGAACAGAGGCCCGATCTCACAGTCCTGATATCTGCTGCTGTAGCTTGATTCATTTGCCGGACGACCCGTGCTGTATTCATTGTAATAGATCGGCGCTTGCGCCGAATGACGCGGGAACGACATCGTCAGTTTGCCCGACGGAGTAGCTTGGCCTGTAATCAGCTCAGCAATCGCACTGCCGGCCTGTGTACCCGGATACCAGCACCATAAGAGCGCAGGGATATCATCAATAATGTTCTGTAGCGCGAGTGGCCGGCCCGAGAAAAAGACGCAAGCATACGGTTTGTTCGTCTGCTTGACTTCACGGATCAGCTGCTGCTGGCTGGCCTCCAGTTCGATATTCACACTGCTATGCCCTTCACCGCTTAATTTCCAGTCCTCCCCAACCGCTACAACAATATAATCGCATTGCTCCAGCTCAGCTTGAGGGCAGTCCTTCAGGGATTCATAGACTTGCAGATTGAATGAATCATCCACCTGCTTTAGCCCTTCCGCCAAGGTAACTACATCATCAAAGCTTCCTTTGCACGGCCAATTGCCCAGGAATTGATTGCTGCCAGCAAAAGGGCCGACGATGATGATCTTTTTGTATTCTTTGCGTATAGGCAGCATTTGTTCATTTTTCAGCAGCACACAGCTTCTCTTGGCAGCGTCCTTAGTATGATCCAGAAAGCGAGGATTCAGAATGACTTCGTCCTCACGAGCTTCGTCCACATAAGGATTTTCAAATAAACCCATTTCATTTTTAAGCTGCAAAATTTTCAGAACGGCCGTATCTATATCCTGGAGCAGCCCCGGATTTTCTTCTAGAATCTGTTCAAAATGCTCAAGATACAAAGTCGAGACCATTTCAATATCAATGCCCGCTTTTAAAGCCAATTCAGCAGCTTCCTTGCCATTGCCAGCAACGCGGTGATTCTGCAGTTCGGCGACTGCCCCCCAATCTGAGATTACAATATCGTCAAATTGATAGGCTCCTCTTAGGATTTCCTTCATCATCTGCTCACTCGCAGTTACAGGAACCCCGTTGAACGTGTTGAATGAACTCATCACAAATTTCGGCTTCTCTTGAAGCGCTATTTCATAAGGCTTGCCATAATAGGCATAGAATTCTCTCCAGGACATATCGACAGCGTTGTAGTCCTTCCCACCAATGCCAGCTCCATACGCCGCAAAATGCTTTAGACAGGCCGCTACTCCTGACTCGGCAATCTCTCCGTCCTCGCCTTTCTGATAGCCTCTAATCATCGCCCGGCCAAGATGGCCTGACAGCAGATGATCCTCGCCAAAGGATTCCATTACTCTTCCCCATCTGGAGTCGCGCACAAGGTCGACCATCGGAGAGAAATTAACATGTATGCCCGCAGCCCGCAATTCCGAAGCGGTATCCGCCGCTGCCTGCTGTACGATTCCCTCATCCCAGGTACAGGAGAGTCCAAGTGGTATTGGAAAAATCGTCCTGTATCCATGTATCGCATCGTGCATGAACAGCAACGGGATCTTGAGCCGTGACTTCTGCAAATATTCACTTTGAATCAGGTTCGTATACTTGGCGCTCGACACGCCGATAATGCTTCCCATCGTATATAGCGTATCTCCCTCAAGCATATGGCCCGGGAAGTCTGGGCCGGTCTCAACCATTTCGCTATCGATTTTGCCGACGTAATGTTCCCCGGTCGTCTGGGAGAGCTGTCCAATCTTCTCGGCGAGTGTCATCTCCTGAAGCAGTTCGGTGATTTTCTTGTTGTCCATATAAACCCCTTTATTTCCATTCCAGCTTAGGTAAAATATCTTGCTGCAATTTGCACATCTCGTCGATCATTGCACAGGCCTGGTAATAAGTGGGGGACTGAGGATCCAACAGGATCGCCTGCAGCAGCTTCGTCTTGGATCGCTCCACAAAAGCCTCGAGCAACAATTTATGGATCGTACCCTGAATATGAATCGTTCCAATAATCGCCGTCGGCAGTTCTACCGTCATCGGCTTCAGCATAATTCCTCTTCCGTTAACGATCGCCTGGGTCTCAACAACCATATCGTCAGGAAGTCCCTTGATTGCACCGTGGTTCGGTAAATTGACTGCGTTCAATTCAATCTCATCATCGAAGAAAATCGCTTCAATGATCGGAACTGCATATTCATTGCTGCGGCAAACCTTCGACTTATCGAAAATATAGGCCTCTTCCACCCATAGCTCCTGCGTCTGAACCTTCGAGAACAAGCCTTGGTCCAGATTGTTGCCGCTTGCACTGTATACGAATTCAGGGGTTCTGGAATCCTTCTCCCATAACTTCTCGCGAATTGGATCGTAGCGGTATTGCAAGGACAAACCAGCATAGAAATCCTCCGCATAAGAGATATATTCACCCACATGGTTGGTGCCTGGATAAGGGTAATATCCATAAGTGCGGTACATCGTTCTGGATAGCGCGACATGTTCGAATTGCGCCAGACGGTTGGCCTTCCGCTCCTTCTCATCAAATAAAGGATACAGATCCTCATCCGTCTTCTTGTTCCAGATCTTGGTGAAGAAACCGAAGTGGTTCAAGCCACCGCCTTCCATTCCGATATCTGCGATATCCATCTCCAGGAATTGGGAGAGCTGCTCGATCCCCATATCCAGTCCATGGCATAGACCGACGACTTTGATCGAGGTGAGTTTCGAGATAGCCTCAACCAATTTCGCTTCTGGATTCGTATAGTTAATGAACCAGGCGTCCGGGCAGACTCGTTCCATCGTCCGGGCGATTTCCAGCATCGGACCCAGGTTTCGCAGTGTATGGAACATCGAGCCAGGACCGCCGTTCTCACCGTAAATTTGCTTGCTTCCAAAGCGGCGAGGAATATGGAAATCCTGCGACCAATAGAAGTAGCGATTTACCTCAATCGCCACGATGACGAAATCAGCCTCCTGCAGAGCTGCTTCCAGGTTGGTCGTCTGCCAAATGTTCGCCGGATGCGAGAAGGCGGTAAACATATCTGTCGCATATTTATAGGTTCTTGCCACATTTTCTTCTTCAATGTCCATCAGGGCAATCTCCAGCTGGGCCTGAGTTTTCAAACGCTCGGACAGCACCATATCCTGAAGTGCCCCCAAAGCAAAGGACACACTGCCGGCTCCAATTAACGCAACTTTCATTTTCTTCATATTGTTCATGCTCCTTTATTGTTTTTTAACGCCATGTACCCTGCCCCAATCACTCCTGCATCTGGGCCGAATTTAGGCAAAGCTACCTTGACTTTGTCGCTTAAATGCTCAAACACTTTGGTTTTAGCGCTTTCAACAATTTTATCGATCAACCATTGGTTATTGTGAATGACTGCTCCTCCAATGACAAATATATCCGGATCGATCGTCTGCATTAATGAAGCAATCGCGCCCGAGAAGTACTCGACCCAGGTATTCACGACACCTGCCGCCTTCTCGTCATGCTGCCTGTATTTCTCAAACAATAAATGCGCAGTAGCCTCGCTGCCGTACAGATTTTGGCTCTCTTTCTCCAGGGCTCTGCCACTGCACAGAGCTTCGAGCGTGCCGGGATGTAATGGCGAATGGCTCTTGCCGTTATCAGCGATTACCATGCTGCCAATCTCTCCGGCATAGCCATGCGCACCGTGGAGCACCTGGTTATTCAGAATGATTCCGCTGCCGATCCCTGTACTGACTGTAATATAGATCGATTGTTCGTACGCCTGGGACGCGCCATGCTCTGATTCAAGCAGTGTCACGACATTTACATCATTCTCGAAATAAACTTCATAACCGGGAAAAAAACGCTTTATAAATTCAGTATTAGTCCCTTCAAGGCTTGGAATGTTGGTCGCATCATATATAATCTCGGTCCGTTCCTTCCAAGGAACAGGCAAGGCAATCCCTATCTTGTCCGCCGTCTTGTGATGATCCACTTTCTCGATCACTCGCTTGACAAACTTAAAAATTTCATCGGCACTTCTGAAATCGCTAGTCAATGCCGTCTCTTTTCGGACCAATTCCAACTGTTCATTCACTAACCCGACTCGTATGTTCGTTCCTCCAATATCCACTCCAATGACACTGTTACTCATAATGTGTACTCCTCAGTTTTTATTGCTATTTAATATATTTCGCTGCCTCCGAATCCAGGAAGAAATCAATATGTTCATAACCGAGCAGCTCCTGAGCAGGCAGCTTTGCTTCCGGATTTGTAAATATTTCTTTGACGATCCCGGCTTTGCGTTCACCGGTCATCGCTACAATCACCCGCTTGCTGCCCGCCACCTGACTTAGACCTAAGGTGATTCCTTTGTCCAATGCCGCAGGCTGATTGAAATATTTCTGGGCCACGGTTCTGGTCGTCTCCGACAAATCTACGACACTGCTGTGATCCAGCAACGGACAGCCTGGCTCATTCAAGCCAATATGTCCATTCATTCCAACCCCCATCAAACTGAACGTTATGGGATGCTGATTGATAAAGTGGTCGATTCTCTGACATTCCTGCTCCAAATCCGGCGCAGTCCCATCAAAAAATTCGATCTGTCCGGCGTCCAAATGGACAAGCGAGAATAAATCCTGATTCAGCATTTGATAGCAGCTTCCCTCAGACTCTCTGCTTATTCCGACCCACTCGTCCAGGCTGACAATTTTAAGCTGCTGAACCCTTGCATGAATCTCGTCGTCTTCGGCAAATTTCATGTAGCTCATCTGCGGTGTACTGCCTGACGCCAAGCAGAACACTGGATGTTCATCTGCCAGATGCGCTTTCATCTCTCTGGCAATGGCATCTGCAACATCCTCTTCAGTCTCAAAAATTTTTATCATCACGTTCACTTCCTATCCGGAAATTACTTTTATCATCTCATGCTGAAGCGAGAGTACGGCAGCTCCGACAGCTGTTGAATGATGCGAATCACTGTAAGTTATCGTTGGAGTCCACTCTACATACTGCCCGACATAATATCTTGTTCTCTCTAGAATCCGTTCGGGGAACAGCGCTACCGTCTTGCCGCTAATAATAATCCGGTCGATGTCGAGCAGACTGATGATATTAATCATCGTCAGGGCAAGATGCTTGCCTACATAATCTGCGCACACTTTGATGTCTGATTCAGAACTAAGATTATAGCTACTCAACAAATGCTGAATCCCCAGCTTGCTCTCGAGCCAGCCGACGGAGGACGGTGTTCTTCTGTACTCCGGGTCAAAGCACATATATTCCAGTTCACCCGCGCTTGCATTGAATCCCCTATGCAGCTCCTTATTGATAATCAGGCCGCCACCGATCCCGTCCCCTACTGCGATATGGACCAGATCAGACAGCATTTCCCCGGAGTTCTCCAGATTTCGGAATTCAGCTACTGTAGAAGCGTTTACATCGTTTTCAAGGAAAATAGGCAATTCAACCCGGTTAATCAGATTCTCAATGATCAGCTCATAATTGTAATCCTGCTCCTTGTTGTCTTGAACCCGCATTCTGATCGTTTTCTTCCTGGTGTTTATCGCCCCATCGACCCCGATCCCGATGCCCAGGACGACGCTATTCGTTTTTTTTGCTACATTCTTCATCCCCGAAATCATGTCTTCAAAAATCGAGATAAACTGTTCGCTATAAAACGGAATATCCGTCTCGATGGAGTACGAATCGATAATTTTGCTGTAAAGATTGATAAGCAGAGCAGTGATTCTGTTGCCTATGATTTGAATGCCGACGGTTACATAACTGTTCTCATTAAATCGGTATACCGTTCTTTTTCTTCCCAAGCCGCCAGAGCCCTCCCTGCTTTCTCCAGTAGCGGTCAACAATCCGATCTCTTCAAAGAAATTGATGATCTTGCTTACGGTTACAAAGCTCATCGCCGTCTTCTCGGCGATTTCGACCTTCGCCAATTCCGGATTCTGCATCACAATATCAAAGATGATCTTTCTATTCTCATCCTTAATGTCATTTGGCAAAAACGACTTCATCCTGTCACTCCTCCCCTTTATTAAATTCAATTAATTAATGTTGTTTAATAATTAAAGAAAAATATAAAGGCCGTATCCGACCCTTACGAATGATTATATACATATTGGGCTCTGTGTCAATAACTTTCGCCGAAGAACAAGTGAGCAGAACACATATGGAACTCGATCAACAGCCGAGATGGTAGCTTGAGCAGCAGACTGAACATTGCTCCGACTGATTAAACTGGAGATTGCTACATTCATGGCAGCTGCTCGATTTGACATCGGAAAAGTAAATTTCAACTTCCAAGCCGGCACAATAAGAGGATAAGTGCTTTTATAATATTAGACACGATATTGCTCCTCTCAAATCCGTTCATGTGTATAGCTCGAGAATTCAATCCTTGGCATTCCCTAAGAATACGGAGGATGAATAAGCCAGCAGCGTCGTTAAATGCGTATAGTAATATTGAACCCCATGCTCCAGACGTCTCGGCGTTATTTCAAGATTCCCTGCCGTACCCGCTACCATACCCAATTTAATGATTTTGGAGAAAGCATCATCCATAACCTTTTGTACCACAGGATGCCCGGCATTTCCGGGATGTCCAAGAGATTGAGAAAGGTCGGACGGACCTATAAACAACACATCAATTCCTTCAATTTTAGCGATAGAATCAAGGTTATCCACAGCATCCTTGTCCTCAATTTGGACGCAGACCAACAGATCTTCATTAGCCTGCTCGGCATATTCGGTTAACGAAATCCCAAATCCGTAATTGGCAGAGCGTGTTCCCACGGCCAAGCTTCGTTTGCCGATCGGATGGTATTTTACAGCATTGATAATTTCCTGAGCCTCTGCCGCAGAGCTGACGTGGGGCGCTTGTATCCCCATCACACCACGATCCATGTATTGCCCGATCAGCTCCGGATCGTTTTTTTGCGGTCTAATGATCGGTGTAATGTTGCTCGCTTCGGCTGCCATGACCATGTATTCAACGGTTTCCAAGGTGATGGAACCATGCTCGCAATCAATCAGCACCCAATCGTAGCCTAGTTTCCCGGCCATTTCTACAAGCTGGACAGAAGGGATCATAATGGAGACCCCTAACGCCGCTTTACCTGCTAAAAGTTTTTGCTTCATCTTGTTTCGCAAAGCAGTACCCCCTTAAAACATTCGTATTTTTATTTAATCCATACAAGTTAATCATTTATTCACGACTTAATCGTTTAATCAGGTTAGCCAGCAGCCTTGTTCTCGGTACCAAGCTTTCGATATCCAAAAACTCCTCCGCCGTATGCGCGTTACCGCCTCGCGGACCTAGCGCATCAATCGTAGCTACCCCTACTGCCGAAGTCAGGTTTCCGTCCGACCCTGAACCGATTTTCATATCCGTTAACGACTCTCCCAGCTGCAGCGCTTCTTCTTGCACGATTTTCAATAAATGCTCAGATTTCACAGTTTTGATCATCGGCGGTCTTGTAATACTGCCTTTCAAGACTAACGTTGTTCCTTCAGTCGTTGCCGCCCCGCAAATATCTCTGATTTTGCGCTCCAACTCCATAGCCTGTTCCAATGTCTCCATTCGTACATCAATTGAAGCCTTGGCATGGGCAGCAATTGTGTTGGGCGTCGTTCCGCCGCTAATCACCCCGACATTGACATGTACGCCTGCACCTGGATCAGTCAGCGCATGAAGTTGAATAATTTTATGCGCAAGTTCGCCAATGGCGCTTCGCCCCTTTTCCGGTTCTTCCCCGGAATGCGCCGCCTTACCGGTTACATGCAATTCGAATTTACCCCCGCCGCGCCGTCCGGTTATAAGCCTCCCGGTCATATCGCTCGGTTCAACGATCAACGCATACTTCACGCTTGCCGCTTCACGCTCAATCAATTCCCTGGAATAAATCGAACCATGCTCTTCATCCGAATTCAGAATGATTTTGACCCGCTTGAAGCTCTCGTCGCCTCGTTCAATCAATGATTTTATCGCAAACAGCGTCATGACCAAGCTGGCCTTCATATCGTATATGCCGGGACCGTAAGCAAAGGATTCATCTTGTGAAAATGGCCGGCTTTGTGCGGTACCCACAGGAAATACCGTATCCATATGTCCAATAATCAAGATGTCCGGGTGCTGTTCCTCAGGATGAACAATGACCAAATGATCCCCCCGCTCAGACTGCTGATCGACCGTAACCTGAAATCCAAGAGCCTGATAAGCAGAAGCCAGCACATCCCCCACCTGCTCCACACCCGCTTTATAAAACGTCCCGCTATCGATATTGACAATCTTCTCGATCAGGTCAAGCATGTCCGCTTCCTTGTTATCCCAAAAATTTGTCGACATCGTATCTCATCCTTTCTTTGCGGCTTTCAAAAGAGATTCTTTCGTATTTTCACAAAAACAATCGGTGAGATATGTCGATCCATTCACATTAGCGATCTGAATTCCTTTTACTCGTTCGGAATCCGCATATAATTCTTCATACTTCACAGCATCGTGCTGAACTGCCTGCTCTTCGCAACCTTTCAGACCTTCAAATAAAACCCTTCCTGTAAAGCCGCTTTCACCCGTGACCCCAACCAGATGCAAGGCCGTTGGCGCAATGTCAATAATGCCTGCCGGAATGTCCGTCACATGACCTTTTTTAAAGCTTGGGCCGATTCCCATGCAAAACGGTCGCATATCCTCATTTCGGATAGAGCCATGGTAGGCTTTATTCTCCGTCTTGGAGTTTAAATAATGAACAACGCCTTGAATGCCATCCTGATTTTTTTCATCGGTCCACGCTGGAACAACGGCCAACAGAGGGGCTCTCTCGTGAGTAATGCTTCCGATCACTGCACTCAAAGGCAGAGCATTGTTCAGTTGCTGATGAAGCGGTTCTCTCGCCAATAGCATACCGCACCAAGGTTGAGCGGATAACCAGTCAGCGAACGCCTGCAATTCCTCGACTTGATTCTCGTCCCCATAAATAAAAGCGTCCACTGCGATAAAATTCAGTTCTCTATTCAATTCTTTCCGGGCTTGATTCACATAATGCTCCAGACTACCGACCATGTTCGCTGTCGAATGTCCGTGATCGCTGATGAGCATGATATCCAATTCATTCTCGAGGCCAAGTTGAGAGACAGCCTCCAAAATCTCGGACAAATATTGATCCACTAGCCTTAGGGCTTGTTTAGCCTCTTGCGAACCAATGCCGCAATAATGTTGCGTTTCATCCGGTTCGGGAAGCCACAGCACCATAACGGTATTCTGTTCATCGGGCAATTGCTGTTCAATGAGCGTGCGAACAGCCCATAAAGTGCGTTCTTTCTTGCGGATCGAAACATCGGTTTCCTCAGCGGCCGGGCCTCGCGCAGCATGCATTTCGCTAAGCTCTGGAAGACCATAGTCGGTAGACGGATTCATGACATGCTGCGGATGATTAAAATTCCAGAGCAATGAAGCTCCGGGCGAACTTCCGCCCGAAACCGTCAAGCGCAAGTTCGCTTGGGCCAATCTGTCCCCGAGCGTCGGACGCAAGAGCAGCTCTTCCCCCGTTCGCTGCTGGAATTGCAATATTTCCCGATGGTCACCTGTCTGCAGCAGTCCGTCTTCCGAAAAGTGAGGCGCGTACATGAGATTGCCCATCAAACCATGCTGCCCTGGATAGGATCCAGTTGTTAATGAGGCCATGCACACCCGTGTCAGCGATGGAAAAGCCGAATAAAAAGATTTGAACAGCGTGCCGCTTTGCATTAACCGGCAATACGTAGGCATCGTATCGGCTTTAACCTGATCGGGCCTTAATCCGTCCGTTCCGATAATAAGTACCCGCCGTCCCGAAGGACTTTTCTTCTCAGCCGTTTTCCCCATGGTTTCTCAGTCCTTTTTTATCAAATTGTCATTCGTTTTTTAGCTACACTCTATTTCTTCAACAGCTCACGTATCTTGTCGGCGGCTTCCTTCATTGATTCTTGGGCCGGAACATTTTCGGCATAGGTTTTTCCGAGCGCATTTTGAATTTCAGTCTCAATCTTTTCGAAGTCAGGCACAACCGGGATTCCCCTACCGTACGGAAGTTGGTCGACAGTGGTTTTGAAGAACGGATTTTCTTCATAAAACTTCACCATTTCAGGCGCTTCAATGGCAGATTTTCGAATCGGCATATATCCGGTATGCTGGGCAAAATAAATGGTTTGTTGCTTATCGGTAAGGAACTTGATGAACTTCCAGGCCGCATCTTGCTTTTCCTTTGGTGCCTTCGCCACAATAGCGAGATTCCCCCCGGAAGTCGAAGGAACAGCATATTCTTTAAACTTTGGCACAAAATCGACGCCAAGCTTAAACTTGACATTGTTTTGGATCTGGTTCAGGTCTCCTGTCGAGGCCAGCAAGAAAGCTACCTTGCCGTTTTGAAAATTGATCATTTCCTGATCGCCGTCTCTATTCCCGCCGAGAGGCTGCATCATGATTTTATCGTCATATATCATTTTCCGGTACATTTCCAGACCTTGAATCGCTGGCGCTTGATCGATCACAACATCCTTTTGATCCGGGCTAAGAATATCTCCGCCATTGGACCACATCAACGAGTAGTAGTAGAGGGGCGGCAGCAATGAAGCATAGCCGAATCGTTCTGTCTTCCCATCTTTAACGACGGTCGCTTTCTTCGCGGCGGCCATCATTTCATCCCAAGTGGTTACCGGGTGCTCCAGATCAAGCCCGATCTCCTTCACGATATCTTTGTTGTAATACAAGATCGGTGTACTCCGGTTGAAGGGAATGGTGTATGTCTTTCCTTCGATTAAAGTGTTGTCTACAAAGCTGTCCACAAAATCGCTGTAGTTAAACTCCGGATCATTTTGAATATAAGGGTCAAGCGGCAGCAATGCTTTATTGTAAGCAAAAGCCGGCCAGAATCTGGCGTTCAACTGAACAACATCCGGTACAGCATTGCCCACAATTGCCGTCAATAATTTCTTGCCGATATTATTCGTACTTTCCTGGAACACCGCATTAACCTTCACTTCATCTTGCGATTGATTAAATTGTTCGACCAGATCTTTGGTAGTTTCCCCGATCACGCCGCTATTGCCGTACCAAAACTCAATCTCCACCGGATTTCCCTGCTTGTTATTTTGCTGTGATGTAGTGGAAGACGAAGCTCCTTGCCCGCAACCTGCAAGTACCATAACCAAACTTGATGCCACGAGAACACTTTTAATGAATTTACTTTTCAATGGTTTCACCTCGTTTTTTTTAATGGTATATCGCTTACTTTAAACCCGTAGTGGCCACGCCTTTTACAATAAACTTCTGCATGGAAATGAATAATACGGCTAATGGGGCGATAATAACTGCAGCAGCGGCCATGACCAGATTCCACTGCGTTCCTCCGCTCCCTCCGCCCCCTTCTTCCATAAATCGCGACAGTCCTAACTGAACGGTCCGCAAATTTTCATTATTGGTCACAATGAGCGGCCAAAACAATTCATTATAATTCCAGATAAAGGACAACAAAATATACGTCACAACTGCTGCTCCCGATAAAGGCATCATGAGATGGCGCATGATTCTGGTGTGTCCGCAGCCATCGAGAATGGCGGCTTCCTCAAGCTCTTTCGGCACTTGCATAAAGGCTTGCCTCAGCATAAATATGCCAAAGGCTTTTACGGTGAATGGCGCGATCAAGCCCATATACGAATCCACCCAACCGAGTTGTTTGATCGTCAAAAAATTAGGGATAAACGTAACTTGGTCCGGAATCATCATGGTAGCGAGAACCAAGAGAAAGAGAATACCGCTTCCCTTAAAACGCAGCCTGGCAAAAGCATAAGAAGCCGGGATGATCAACAGCAGTTGCACCATGATCGTGGCGCTTGCTGTAAATAGGCTATTGAATAGATACCGGGCCAGCGGAGCCATTTTCCATATTTCCACGTAGTTTTCCCAGCGGAATACTTCCGGGATCAACGTAGGAGGAAACACGTACACTTGATCGGCACTCTTTAATGAACTGCTCAACATCCATATAAAAGGAAATAATATAACGATTGAAAAAAGACTCAAAAGGGCGAATCCGAACCATTTAAATGCAAATTGCTTCAATCTCATTGATAGTGCACCCACCTTTTGGAGACTTTCATCTGGATAAATGTGATGAGCATAAGGATAACAAAAAGCACCGATGAGGCTGCGGAAGCATAACCGATATCAAAAAATTCAAAGGCATGCTGGTAAATGTAATAAATGATCATATTTGTGCTTTCTGCCGGCCCGCCACGGGTCATCGTAAACAGCAGATCGAAATCTTCAAAAGAGCCAATCAACGCGACGATCAGCACAAAGAAGATATACGGAGAGAGCAGCGGCAGCGTAATCCGGGTAAACAACTGCAGCCTTCCTGCTCCATCCATCTTGGCCGCTTCATACAGGGAGTCCGCTATATTTTGCTTGCCGGCCAGCAGAATCACCATGTAGTAGCCGACTACCTTCCAGACTTTCGTAATGATTAGCGCAGCCATGGCCCACCCCGGCTTTGCCAGCCAGGGAGCGGGAGGAATAGAGAAGAAATCTAGCACCCAGTTGATCAGACCAAAATTCTGGTTGTACATCCATACCCATAGAGTTCCTATAGCCGCCATAGGCGTAATGTAGGGCAAAAATACGACCGATCGAAACAACCTGACTCCCCGCAGTTTTTCGTCCAGTACAACAGCCAGTACAGTAGCCAGCAAAACCGTAAACCCAACGGAGAAGATACCAAATATAAACGTGTTTCCTACGACACTCCAAAATTCGGACGAGGTAAACATCCGCGAATAATTGCCTGCGAAAATCCAATTAAAATCAGGGGTAATCAGATTCCAGTCTGTCAGGCTCAGAAAAAAAGTCATACCCATCGGATACAGATGAAATACAACAAGAAGAATAATGGCTGGAAAAACCAATACATAAGCAGTTAAATTCGTGTACACCCATTTGGCTATGCTTGTTTTGTTTGTCACCGTTTGCCCGCTCAAACCCCTCTTCCTCTCCCAAACCAGATGTTTATCCATATGCACTCCCTTGCATCGATTGATGGCTTACAAATTTGAATCATACTAGGAATCATTTCAGATTCTCCGTTCTCATTTTCAATAGAGACAATGCCGCCCTGATCAGGGCAACAGCCTCCTGCAATTGTGCCAGGGATGTAGCATAGGAAAGCCGAATAAATTGGGGAGCCTGGAACATGTCCCCCGGCGTTACGACGACACCTACTTGATGCAGCAAATATTCGGCAAAGTCCTTGCTATCAGCAATCGTCCCCTCCTCATAAACTGAACCAAAGTAATGGGACACATCCACCATCAAGTAAAAAGCGCCTCTCGCATTGGGACATGACAATCCCCGAATCGATTGAATTTCACGAATCAGATACTGCCTTCGTTCATCAAAGGATTTTGTCATTTCCTGAACCGAATCCCCCTCATCTTTGAGCGCCGCAATCGCCGCATATTGACCGATCGAGCTTGGATTGGAGGTGGTGTAGCTTTGAATGACCGTCATGGCGCGAATCACAGGCAATGGGCCGCAGGCGTAACCGATTCGCCAGCCCGTCATGGCATACGCCTTGGATAACCCGTTGATCGTAATCGTCCGTGCTTTAATTTCCTCGCTCAAAGCAGCGATCAAGGGAACTTTCTCGCCATAGTTCAAATATTCATAGATTTCATCCGCAATAATGTAAAGATCATGTCGAACAGCGATCATGCCGATGGCATACAACGTTTCTTGATCAAGCACCGTTCCGGTCGGATTATTGGGATTTGTCAGCAAAATAGCCCGCGTCCTGGAAGTTATTTTACTGGCAAGCCGCTCCACGTTGAGCTGAAAGTCTTGTTCCGGTTCGGTTTCAACAAACACAGGGACCGCCCCTGCGTATGCGATCATTTCCGGGTAACTCCCCCAGCAGGGTATCGGTAAAAGAACTTCGTCGCCCTCGTTGCAAATCGAGAGCAACGCATTCGCCACGGCTTGTTTGGCTCCAGTGGTGATGACCACCTCCTCCGGGCTATAACTAAGATCGTTGTCTCTCTTCAGTTTGTCGCAAACAGCCTGCCGAACATCATGTGTCCCCTGCACGGGCGTATACTTCGTTACGCCTTTGATAATCGCTTCTATACCTGCATAAGCGATATGGATCGGTGTGGGAAAATCCGGTTCACCCACGTTAAGAGCGATAAGCTTGCGGCCTGATCGGCGAAGTGCTTCGACTTTATCTCTTAATTCCGCTCCGATATAAGGATTTAGCGTGCGGGCACGATGACTCAGTTGATAATTCAATGGTTGACTTCCCCTTTCGTTTCATGTGGTTTCTACAATGGAATCTTAACATCCAAATGTAATATAGGTGTAAAAACAACATATTATTATTGTAAATTTTATAAAAACCAATATAAACCAAAATAAAAACAACACCTCGTTTGTTTCCAAACGAGGTGTTGTTTTTATAGCAATTCTCTTGAATTTAAATAGAAATCCATTTTAGTGAGGACAAATCAGTGTGTGGTTTCCATTCTTCTGGCAAGTCCGTATCCGTAATAATCATGTCCACTTCAAGCAGGGAAGATACTTTATACAGATGCTTGACGCCCATTTTTGAAGCATCCGCTACCAGCACTTTCTTTTGGCTTTGAGTGAGAAGGCTTTTCGTCATTTGCGCGCTCTCGCTTTGAAACGTACTGATATTTTCAGGCGTAAAGCCTCCGCAGGAAAAAAAAGCTTTGTTTACGGTAATGTCCCTTAACATGTCTTGAGCGAGTACCCCTCCCATCCCCATGGAAGAAACTTGAAGCTCTCCGCCGATCTGAATCACTCTCCCGTCAAATTCGCCATTTCGCTTATATTGAGCGAATTCAAATATGATCGGAACGGAATTGCTGACCACCGTAAGCTCCTTTTTGTCTCTTAAGAATGGCGGCATTTGGGCAACAGTGCTTCCTGCCTGAAGGAATATAATATCATTGTCCTCCACCCAATTTGCGGCCTCGACAGCCAGTTTTCTTTTAACCTCCAGATTGATCGACTCTCGATCGTTATATATCCATTCCAGCTTTTGATGGCTCGTTTTGATCGCTCCGCCAAATATTTTTTTTAGTTTGTTCAGACTCTCTAATTTGTCCAGATCTCGCCGAATCGTCTCGGTTGTCACGCCGAATTTTTCGGCAAGCTCTTTTACATAAACTTTGTCGTGCTCCTCCAGTTCCTTCAATATCTCTTTCCTTCTTTTCTCCACTTCGCTATAGGAAGAATGCATGCTTACCCTCCATACTCTGTATGACATTCTATTGCATTTATCTTAACTGAATCACACCAAAGAATCCATGGGGAAATGACATATTTAACTTTGTTTTTGGCCATTTACAATATAAAAACCACATATCAAAAAGGGCTTCCGTTTCATTCATTCAACTATTGTTCTCCTTTAGTGCACAAACCTTTATAAAGTGGATAAGATTAGGATCGATATATATACTAAATGTTATGTGGATAAGATTCTCTTAGAAATATCTAAAATTTCCTGATGAAGTTCCATACTGGCAGCAAGAATACTACTACCTGAAAGATGTATATTAATCTGATCTCCGTTCAAACAAGTAATTTTACCGCCAGCTTCTTCGACTAACAATTTACCTGCCGCAAAATCCCACGGTTTCTGAAGAGAACTAAAATACACATTGAATCGTCCGCAGGCCACGTAAGCCAATTCCAGAGAGCCGCATCCAATCATGCGTATTCCTCTTGACTCATTGGCTATATGTTGTACAAAACTTTCAAATCCAAGTTTCTTTTCATTCTGATCATATCGAATGTATGTAGAAATTAATGAATTGCTTAATGCCACTGATGAAGAATTCATCAAAAGTCGTTTATTGTTCAGATAGGCACCTGAACCTTTCTCTGCCCAAAAGAGTTCATCATTAGAAGGATTATAAACGGCCCCACAAATCCCTTGTCCATTCTGGTATAAAGCGATTGAAATCGCAAAACATTGTTTCTGATGCACATAGTTAGTTGTCCCGTCGATGGGATCAACAATCCAAATGAAGTCATTCGGCTCAAAAACTTCCCCTGTATAACTTTCCTCACCCATAATTTTGTGATGAGGAAAGTCTTTCTTTATTCGTTGTACTACCATTTGCTCATTTTGGCGGTCTACGAATGTAACTAATTCTTTATGCGATGCTTTCGAACCTGCATCAATATGTCCTTCCAAGTGCCGCAAACTATTTTTTCCTGTCTCGATGACACATTCTTTGAGAACGTTAAGGTATTGATTAGACATTTATATACCTCCGTTTAAGTTCTGATGGTCTACATATCACTTACAAGATTTTACTGCGACGATTACAAACCTCTCCATTATCGTAGTCCGTTAGCATAATCATAGGGTTACCCCGTTACTTTGTGGTTCTTGAAGCCTTCCATTCCATCGCTTTTCTTTCGATTTTCAATACAAGGTGTTTTTTTGCGTTAATATACGATTCGATATTGTATAGTTAAAACCTCCTTCATCTTCACTTGTACTAGCCTCGTTTTCCCGGGCACTGCTCTCCACATGGCTTTTCCACCACAGGCCCTCATACGAAATCTGTGAACTTTTTTTGGCATCTTGGCATCACCACGTCGAATTCCGACCATGGTTATGAACTTCCTCTCATTCGTCCATACTATAAGCTACGAATAAAACGTCATCACGTATGGCAGGGGAGGAAGCATCATGAACCGGAAAAGCCCGCATCATCTCAATCAACCTGCAGCAGAATTACCCGTTCCACTTGAATTCGACCGTAGTTGGCTGACCCAACTGGAGTCCAGACTCGATAAAGGCGGCCCATGGGGTGATTACAGACTCTTTCAACTTGCCATTCAAGCGGAAGAGACGAATTTGATTCCCAACTTTGATGAAATCCAGTGCCTGAAGCATTTACAGGGACTCACCCCGCTTCCACACCAGATGGATACGGCACGCAAAGTATTATTTGAAATGTCAGGCCGTGCCATTCTAGCCGATGAGGTTGGACTAGGTAAAACAATTGAAGCTGGGCTGATTCTGAAAGAATATATGGTCCGTGGACTCGTATCCAAAGTTCTGATTCTCGTACCTGCGTCCCTTGTACTGCAATGGGTCCGGGAACTGAATTCCAAATTTGGCATCCCTGCGATTGCACAGAAAAAAGCCTATTCCTGGCAAAATGAAATCGTGGTTGCCTCCATGGATACAGCGAAGCGTGACCCGCATAAAGATATGCTGCTGAATACGGATTACGACATGATTATTATCGACGAGGCTCATAAGCTCAAAAATAAAAAAACGACCAACTATCAATTCATGCTGAAGTTGCGGAAAAAGTACTGCCTTTTGCTCACGGCTACGCCGGTACAGAATGACATGAGCGAGCTGTTTAATCTCATTAACCTGCTCAAGCCGGGACAGCTTGGTCGTCAAGGTGATTTTGCGGCCAATTTTGTAGTGGACAAACGTATTCCGAAAAATCAGGAGCAGCTCAAGGATGAGTTATCCAAAGTCATGATCCGTAACCGCCGCGGCGAAGGACCTGTTCAATTCACCAAACGGAACGTGTCTAATGTGAATTTGCAGCTATCGGCCGAAGAACAGGCCCTATATGATGGTGTAACTTCCTTTGTGAAAGATCAGTATCAGGAAGCGGGCGGCAACCTGAGCAGCATGCTTTCCCTGGTCACCTTGCAGCGTGAAGTGTGCAGCAGCCGGGATGCCGTATTTGTAACACTGGTCAATCTGTCAAAGAAACTTCCACTGGACTCTCCGCTGCGGGACAAGATATGGGAACTGGTTGCGCACATTAAAGCGATCAAGGAAAATACCAAAGCCGAGAAAACGATGGAACTCGTTCGTGACATGAATGAGAAAGTTATCATTTTCACCGAATACCGTGCCACACAAGAGTACTTGCTCAATTATTTTCGCAACAACGGTCTTACCGCAGTTCCTTACCGAGGCGGTATGAATCGGGGGAAAAAAGACTGGATGATGGACCTCTTCCGCGGCCGCGTACAGGCGATGATTGCAACCGAAGCAGGCGGTGAGGGAATCAATCTTCAATTCTGCCATCACATGATCAACTTCGATCTGCCCTGGAATCCCATGCGTGTAGAGCAGCGGATCGGCCGCGTACACCGATTGGGACAGCAAAATGACGTCAATATCTACAACCTGTCGACGACGGGTACCATTGAAGAACACATTCTGAATCTGCTGCATGAAAAGATCAATATGTTTGAGATGGTCATTGGTGGACTGGATGTCATTCTGGAACGGCTGGAGAAGAAGGAATCCATTGAGAAAAGTTTGTACAAAATTATGCTTGAGTCCCAAAATGAAGAGGATATACGCCGTAAAATGGATTCACTTGGACAATCGCTGAACTCCATTCAGCGTGAAGTTGCAAGTCAGGCTCCGGTCGTGACCGGGGTTGATCTTCGCAAAGGAGGTCTCTGATCATGACCATGTCGCCCCATGAAGTGCAAGCTTACGTGCTCACTTACCTGGAAACACTCGATTGTCAGATCATGGAGCGATCTCCTGCCCATGTAACCGTTAAACTTTCACCAGAAGCCGACAAGGCGTTAACCAACCGTCCGTATTATTGGGGATTTGTCGAGCGAACCGGAGCACCTGCGGAGACAATGTCCTTTACGTTTGTATTTGATCCGGACGCCCATCAGCAGGCAATGGAAGCTGCTGAAGCCAAAGCTGCACAGTTAGCCCCACCACCCTCACCAGGTGCAAATCCAGGTAGCCCCGAGGCTCCCAAAGATACCATTCTAGGTCGGTACTTCGGCATTGTCCCTTCTCTCCCTCAACTAGGGCCAGGACGGATTTTGAAAGAGGATGTGGTATATGGCAGCCGCAGGTTACAACAGATTTTCAATGCAGCCCGTGAAGGTGGCGAATATGTAAATCTGTTCGAACAGGCTGCCAAACGGCAATTGCGCGCCACCGCACCAGCGGTATATGAACCATGGCTTGGTGTCTGCTTCAAAGTGGAGTTTGCCTGTGATTTAAAGCGAGAGGAACTGCATTTTATTGGAATCTCCCTTCGCACAGGGGAGATTGTCGAGAAATTCGGCTCCAAGCTGAACAAACGTGACCTCAGTCCAAGACTGGCAGAGAATATGCACGTACAGACCGCCAAAGTATCGCTAGCCGATGCCGGGGCTGCTCTGGAATCTCATTTGACGAACCGCTTATTGGAACTCGATTATAGCTGGGCTGAGAAAGCCAAAGAGCGGCTTGATCTGGAACTCGCTGTTGTGGATACCTACTATGAAGCAGTTCTTAGAGAAGACACTCCTGAGGTCGACGTAGATACGCTCTCTGATTCCAGTAGAGAGGTTAATGCTTCTGGTAAGGATCAGGCGGGATCATCTACCCCTATTCAGCCTGATCGCTCCGAGCCCTCTCGAAACCAGAATGTACATTTACAGCCCATTGAACCTGCTGGCGTGATGATCGGATCCGATGTCGAACTCGCAGCTGAATCTGCTGTTCAGGCAGAACCGGACACGGAAACGGACCCTGAACAGGATAAAGCCCGACAAGCAGTGATGGACCGTGAGGCCATGAAGCTTCAATACGAGACACGCCGTACCGAGATGATTTGGCAATATGAGCCTAAAGTGAAGGTGACCGCCATTAGCAGCGGCATGTTTCATTTGAGATAGACGACGAGGACACTACTTTTCCCTCAAATGACGGCAAAAGTAGTGTTTATTCATGAGTGGCAGCCCGACAGGTTGCAGCAACCTTTGCACAGCTTGTCCTCTAGAATGAAACTAGAAACGATCATGTAACGAATACAGCTCCAATTCGTCATGATATGTACTCCAGAAGAGGTGGTGTTCGCATGAAACAACCCTTCCACCCTGCGTGGAACGTAATACGACGAATTACAGGTATTGCTGTGTGCCTTCTGTGTGTAATCACCCTGCTCCCCTTACTGCAAGCTGAAGGTGCTGGTATTCAAGATGCATCTGAATCGATGCAACCCTTAACCATTGCCCAAAGTACGGCTGTGCTTTATTCAGATATAATGGCCCCAGATACGGTTCAACAGTTTGCACACGAACAAGCGCTCATTCTTGGGTCTGAAGCGACCGGGAAACGTTGGAAACAGGCTGAATTGGACTTTTACCCCCTCGGTCCCGGCACGCGCAGTTGGCTTGTTTACGCTGATGTTGAAGGGTCCCCCGTTGGTTATATGATTATTTCAGAGAACGACCAGGGGCAATTACAGCTCAGTGAGTATGGTCAGGGAGGACAACGGCCATACAGCAGTTCCTTGTTGAATCAAGTTTTGGATAAACATCAATTGACCCTGCAAGAGCTTAGTACAGAAGGAGGAGAGCTAAAATGGTGTTACGCTCCTCCCCTGCTCGCTTATTGGAAAGTGGATAGACCCCATGCTGCTGCAATCTATATTGACGCAACCAACGGCGATACCTTGCCAGAAGGTGTTCTGAAAGAACTCGATGTGGGCTCACAGAACACGAAACGCCCTCATTCAATGACCACAATGTCTGGACAAACAGCTGTCATCCCGTCAGTCTCACCTCAAGGTTCCCTGCGATCTGTAGATTCCATGTATCTGCAGCCCATGTTTAATCCTGCGGATAACCTGTTATGGATCACATCCAAGGCTGTATCCATTACTGGAGTTAAGTCGTTGAATGAGCAATGGAAAGATTATAAAGCGATTGTTTTCTCTGCAAATCATCAAAATGTTTTCTATGGAGGCCCTCTGCCTGTCAGCGGGTATCAGATCTGGCGTAATGATCGTGGAACAGCGTTATTACAATATGTAGCTATTGGTGGTCATACTTCGGTAAGACGATTTGTTCCTCTGCAGACCTTAATACGGGATGGGCATTTCTACGCCTTTAATCCTAAACATCCCAGTTAAGAAGTGGCCGATGTGCAAAACAAATAAGACGCCTTCCTCTGGTTTCCTAGGAATGCGTCTTTTACGTTGAGATCAGATATAAAAGCTGATCCATAATTATGCTTTACCCGAAGAGCTTCGTTTCTCCCTGTTTTCCGGCGAATTCATTGCTTTTTCCTTTTTCCCAACCCATAGGGATACAGCAAAAGGAATCATTCCGAACCACTTCATCGTCCAAGGCTCTTTGATCTTGGTGCGTCCTTTACGTTCATCTTTGGGTGTGTCGATATAATGAACGACTCGCTCAGTAATGTATTTCACCAACTCGTCACTTTTGGCCATAATCTTGCCTCCCGTAGCTCCGGTAAAGCCGGGGCTTATGTGTTATCCCTATTGTGTGCAAAAGAGATCCGAGATAAACATTTTTTTTGCTGCAAAGAGTATGAAAAATAAAAGAATGCACAGTCTAATGCCAAAGGTATCCATCCAGGCTCTATTGCTTATAGAAGCCGATTTCAAGAAGGAGCGTGTATTCTCATGTATAAGCTGCTGGCCGCATCGATGGCATTGCTAATCAGTATTAGTTGCGTCCCCCTGACTTCTCACGTCGCCACGGAGCAATTCGCTTCACTCCAATCAAAACAATCACCCATAAGCTCATCCATGCTGCCGGTAACGGATGGGGATGCCTATCACTCCTCCCACCATGCGTTTGCAGCACCTGTTATCCTGTTGGATGTGGGACACGGCGGCATTGACGGTGGAACAACGGACCATGGTGTTCTGGAAAAAGACATCAATCTTGCTATTAGCCAAAAGGTGTACCTCCTGCTTCGCAGCAAGGGTTATGCAGTCATTATTAACCGATTCGGCGATTATGCACTTAGTGACGAAAATCGCTGGCTGAACAGCCGCTCACGTCACCTCAGGGATTTGGCTCAACGCAAAAGCCTCAGCGAAGAGATAAGCACCGATATCGTTGTCAGCATCCATGCCAACTGGAGCCCACGGTCGACCTCCCGAGGTCCGGTCGTTTTACATCAGAACGAGGGACGCAGCTATCTGCTCGCAGACTCCATTCAGAGTCAACTTAATCAATTGTACGAGACCAAACATAACGTTGCATGGGGTAAACCCTTTTATCTGTTGAATCATGTAAAGCAACCGGCTGTAATCGTCGAAACCGGATTTCTAAGCAATGCCCGTGATCGTGCCATGATTAGCGATCCGAAAGAACAGAAACGGATCGCACAGGCCATAGCAAGCGGCATTATTTATTATCTGTCGGCAGTTTAAGCTCAGGCTTCCAATGCCACACATCACGAACCAGATCGCCTATACCGACGAACTCAATCTGACCTTTGAGCCGGGAAACGGATTCATGAACTACGGCTGATGTGTTCATTCCGGTATGTCCAACATGCCCAATAACGACACATACATCTTTGTCAAGAGCGCGCTGAGCCGCAAGATCCATCTGTTTACGAATACGCTGTTTGGAATTATGATCATCCAAAAAAATGTCATTCCCGACTGGAGGCATGCCTTTAGTCACTGCCAATTCGCCCACCACGGAGCGAAAGTTGGTCCGGCTATCGACAAAAAACAATCCACGCTCTTGACAAACGTCCAATACAATAGACATGATGCGTTTATCGGACGTAATTTTGGATCCCATATGATTGTTCATGCCAATCGCATAGGGGACATCATCAATGGCTTTCTCTACACGGTCACGGACTTCTTCGTCCGTCAGATTGGATGTGATCGCACCTGGACCCAACCATTCAGGCCTTCCTTTTTTGGGCTCCATGGGCATGTGGACAATCACATCCATCCCTTTTTCATGTGCTGCGATCGCATCTTTCTTTGTCGTTTGCAAAAAAGGCATTACAGCCACCGTTAGCTTCACAGGAGTCGCCAAAATTTCTGCCGTTCCTTTCATGTTATTCCCAACATCATCAATAATGATCGCCATTCGTTTATGCTGTGATTTGTCTCCGGAAGTATGTGAAGAAACCTGATGTGGTACATGTTGCGAATCCGCACTACTGGAAGGCAGGTTTCCCCCATTGACTATTAATATCGAGCCGACTAACACCAATGACATCTTCATTCTCCAAGAGCATGACCACCCTTTTCGCCCGGCCTTATTCATCCGTCGTTCCCTCCTTTGTTCTGTTCCATCATTATTTGAACAATGAAGGGGGAATATGTAGACCAAAAAAGCCTGTTCATTCCAATGAAAAACTTAAGATTGCAGGATTGAACTAGCACAAGCAGACAAGCGATATTGACGCGGGGTTTGACCCGTTAGTCGATGAAAAAGCCTGGAGAAGTAATGAACGGAGCTAAAGTGATATTTTTCCGCTATTTGTGTGATACTTAGCGTCGTGTGCAGCAGATCGTCCTTAGCCAGTCCTATGCGTAATCGGTTCATATATTGGATGGGAGAATATCCGGTAGATTTTCTAAATAGTTCAAAAAAATGACCACGGCTCATATTCAGCTTTTGGTAATAGACCTTCAGCGGTTTGGGGGCTTCATGCAACAAATCCTGCTCAATCATGTGCAACATTTGGCTTATTCGCTGATCTGGAATGAAATCCTCCCTCAGCATGCAACAGTTCAAAAAATAGTCGATGAATGTCTGGAAATTACGTTGAATCGTCAAACTGCGCATAAACGTCTGTTCATTGATGAACACCCCACTCTTATAAAAATCCCGGAAGAGATCCTGCCAAATCCGCAATGACTCCACCTTTGAAATTTCCCTAAGCGCGTAAGGAAAAGAAGGGCCCACAAATGCCTGCTGCAGCACCTGCGGGGGATAACAAATCGGACAAACTGTATTAAAATCCGTTCCCCTCTCCACATAGTGCCAATCGAAATAACAACATAGGTGTACCATTGGGTTCTTCAGATCAGCTACCCACTCATGCAGTTGCCCTGCTGCGATATAGACCAGCGAACCCGGACCCAGCCTGCTGCTCTGACCATTTGTAGTCAATATCCCGTACCCTTCGCTGATCAAGTAAATAGAGCTGGTATAGCAAATTCGCTGAGAACTCGACTGTCCTTTTACAAATGGGTATCGTGTCGCCAGATATACATAGGGATGCAAGGAAGCAAAATTCATAGGAAGGTTCCTTTCCGACTCCGTTTCTCTCGATGTTACCCATTCATCTCCATTGTCGAAAGGTACAATTCGGGACTAGAGGTACATCTCAGCAGAGCACCAATTGATCTGACTATCGTGCAAATCGTGGACGTCTTGCTAAATACAGCAAACTGCTGTTCCAATACAGTAATAACTGTACATCGCATACTTCACGAGGAGGACATTTATGCAGAAGAATGATAAGCAAATGAAGAGAAGACACGAGATAAATAAGAACAGAGGCTATGAACGTGCCAAGCAGCATCCCGTTTCCTTCACTGGTCCTGCGCCGGACTTTTTTGAAGGCGCACTGTTAGGCAACGGAGGACTGGGTATTGTCGTAACAACCCGCCCGGATGCCGTAATGCTCCATTTTGGACATAACAATGTCTGGGATATTCGTCTCGCTGAAGATCACAAAGACGAGCTACTGACTTTCCAAGAGGTCTATGAAAGATTGGCTGCTCTGCCAGCTGATTTGGTGCAATTAACGGATCATCCATGGTACAAACAATATTGTGAGCTGGCCGGCCAAAATTACAGTAAAGCTTATCCAAAGCCCATGCCCTGCGGATCACTGCTGCTGCGATATGATCGGCGAAAGGCCGAAGTTATTGGCCATACCATTGATATTGCAAATGGCCTTTGCACGATTGATTTCCTGATGGATGGCAAACCTGCCATATTCGAGCTATTTGTGGAAGGATCACACGAACGAGTCTGGATGAAAGCAAGCGATGCTGCAACAGGTGCGTTGGTTCCCTTATTCGAGGAGATCAAGCTAATTCCAGATCCCGAAACACCACCTGAATTCCCACACGCAGAAGTTATGACCAACACAGTGACGGGCGGACAGTCATTTACACAAATTTTGCCGCATGTGGAACACCCGTCTGTACCTTATATAACTCAGGTGAAAGATAAAGCTTTCCGGCTTGCTGTAAGCGTATCTGGTATAGGTAAGAACGAAGAACACCCCCTCCTTACGAAGAATTCAGAAGTAAATTTCGATTCTCCGGGAACAGATGAACACGGCTTTTTGGCATGCGCAGAGCTGTGGGAAGGCTTTTATAGCGATCTCGATGATGAGGCCCACCCGCCAGATCTATCTTACTTTAATCAAGCTAAGGAAGAGTCGAAGGCAATGTGGCGTGATTATTGGAGCCTCTCCTCCGTCGCACTGGAAGATGAGTTCCTGGAGCGTATCTGGTATCACAATCTGTATTTTTTTAATTGTGCCGTGAGAGCAGGCGTTACCTGTCCTGGCCTGTTCGCCAATTGGAGCTACCGTACCATCGGTGCAGACTGGCATGGGGATTACCACATGAATTACAACACGCAGCAGCCGTTCTGGGTTGCATTCTCCAGCAACCATCTCGATAAACATCTTCCTTACGTGGATATGGTTGATCATGTACTTCCTGTCAGCCGGACGTGGGCGCGAGATTATTACGGACTGAGTGGAGCTTATTTTCCACACTCCGCCTATCCTGTTGAAATGTCCATAATGCCCTACCCTGTCCCGCACTGGGGATGGGAAATCTGTGAGACGCCTTGGACGGTGCAAAGTCTATGGTGGCACTATCTCTATTCCATGGACGAGACGTTTCTGCGTAATCGTGCATTTCAACCCATGAAAGAAGCTGTACTGTTCATGGTCGATTACATGAAACGTCCGGAAGCACGGGGTGAACACTGGGGAGACGACAATTATCACATTTTTCCGACGGTTGTGCCGGAGTTATATGAGATTGCACCCGGCTTTGCCAAAAACAAAGACAGCCTGATCGACCTGACACTGACGCGATTTCTGTTCAATGCTTTCACACAGGCCTGTGATATTCTTGAGATGGTAGAAACCGAGCAGAAGCTGCTGGACAATGTAGAGCAGATCTTGAACCATTTTCCTTCTTATCCCATAGCCGAATCCCGGAACGGTCCAGTCTTTGTGTCGGTGGAGGGCGAGAACCCCGATGTAATCTATAACGTACCGATTCCGATCACGACGATATTTCCAGGCGAAGACCATGGGCTTCATTCACCCGAAGAAGAATACCGGACCGCAGTGAACGCCTACCTTAACCATCGAAACGAAGGTGGGAATGAACTCGTGTTCTATCATCTTGCAGGAGCCCGGCTTGGTTTGCTGGATCTGGAACGGTTCAAGCGCCAGATTCAGTATTGTCTGCTACCAAACGGCACTTGCACAGATCGGGTCCTAATGAGCGGTGGTCGCTATGCTGACACGGAGAACTTCGATTTCATGTCCCGTATGGGCATCTGGTTCGAAAATTTTTCCCTGCCTGCCGTTATCAATGAATGCCTTCTTCAAAGTTATAATGGTAACCTGCGCTTCTTCCCCAACTGGCCGAACGAACAGAAGGCAGAATTCCATACGCTCCGTGCTGTGGGAGGCTTCCTTGTAAGTGCGGCTTTTGTAGATGGGGAGACGGATTGGATCGAGATTGAGAGTGAAGCTGGTACCTCACTATCCTTCTATATCCCATGGACAGAAGGGGCATTGTGCACCCTCCCTTCCGGTGAACAATGTATGTTATCTGGTCAGGTTGGAAAAATCTCGACAGTAGCAGGAGATATCATCACCATGGTTAAAGCGCAGGTGTAGCGTATCTTACCAAAAGAAAGATATAACCAAGAGCGTCCCGAATCACCCCGGGACGCTCCTGTTATACAATCTTGTTATAAACATTCAGGTTATTTGGAAGACCACAGCTCCATACGCTGAGCATATTTCTCGTTGATAATATCCTCCACTTTCTCATCGCCAGCTTTTTTCATATCCTCCAGCATCTTGTCGAATACGGAATTGGCCTCAGCTTCACTTGGAGCGATAATAGCTCTCGTAATGCTCTGATCCATAATATCCTTCACCTTCTGGGCCGTCAGTGCTTGAGGTGTTCCCCCATCCGGATTCAGGTTATCATACTGCGCTGTATCCCATACGGAATCGCCAAGACTCTTAATGGCCAGTTCATCCACTTCACTGCGCTGGAATTTGACCGCCATATCATACGGCTGTCCATTCGGGTCCAGACCATTTTTGATAAACCATAACCATTTGCGAACGCCGCTTTTCTTCACCGTGTCATCCCAGTTATCCTTGAAGCTTTGCAGGAACGCAGGGTCCGGTTGGCGCTTGCCATCTACCATGGTATACTGTTCGCCTTCCTTACCCCACAGCAGCAAATGCTGTCCTTCATCACTCGCCAGATAATTAAAGAGCTTCATTGTCTCTTCCGGGTGCTTGTTATTTTTGGTAATAGCGATCGCATCCCATCCAAGCGAACTTCTTGGACCAAATGTCGTTTGAGCCGGATCTACACCTGGAGCAACAACTTTATATGCAAATAACTGATTCTTCTCTCCGCCATCCTTCTTCAGGGCCGCATTACCGTTACCTGGGTCCCAATATGCACCTGGGGTAGCGAATACCGCGCCAGTCGTCAGCTTTTGAATCCATGTTTGCGTTTTACTAATCGCAAATTCCTTCTCAATCAAACCTTCTCTATATAATCGATTCATGTATAACAGCATTTCACGATATTTGGGGTCCTTGACATCATATTGCAGACGTCCATTGTTGTCATAATACGTTTTTAAGCCCCACATGCCTTTAAATGTCCCCAGATTCGCGCCCATGTTCTCACCGTTCATCGTCATCGGAATGGACTCTTTGCCATCAATCGTGTTGTATTTTTCTTTGAAATTTTTCAGGAGTGTCTCAAACTCGTCCGTTGTGAGTGGCTTTGAACCATCTGCCTTGTCTGGAAGAAACTCTTCCAGCAGGCTCTGCCTCATCAGCATACCGAAGACCGGATCACTGTCGAGACCGTACCAGTTTGCCAGATAGTAGTTCTTGCTGTCTGTATAACGTGTTTTGGTCAAAGTTTCGCCGTACATTTCTTTCAAATCAGAACCATATTTCTCAATCAACTCATCCAGTGGAATGAATGCGCCGCTTGAAATGTACTTATCAAGGGAAGCATCTCCCCGGCTCATGACCACCACATCGGGATAGTCACCACTCGCCAGCATCAGGCTCAGTTTTTCTGTTGGATTACCCGTTGGCTGCTGGATGGAAATCTCTATGCCCGTCTTTTTGGTAATTTCCTGGGCAACCGCATCGGTAAAAGGTTCTCCTTTGGTATTGCCATCAAACCAGGTCAGCGTAATCGGCCCTTGTTCCCCGTCTTTACCTGCTGTATTGTTCTCCCCATCATTGGAGGAGCAGCCCGCCAGCAAACCAACGACTAATGCAGCCGTAATCCCCATGGTCATCCATTTTTTTGTCTTTGTCATTGACACCCTAATTCCTCCCAATGAATAAATTCCTGCAGTGCTAGATTGAGCATTTCCAAAACGATCTTTGCCCACCCCCTTTCAGGAGAGGCCACCGGACAAGCCTTCCCTGCAACCGGATCATGAAACAGATTAACTCTTCACCGCTCCCAAAGTCATGCCTTTAACAAAGTATTTTTGCAGGAACGGGTACACCATAACGATCGGTAAGGTCGCTACCATGGTAGCAGCCATTCGAATGGTATCGCTTGAAACGGCATTCCGCTTGGCCGAGTTGGCCAGCATTTGCGTTTGTGAAATCATGCCGCCGGTCTGAAATTGATTCAATATTTTGACAAGCACGGCTTGAAGAGTTTTCAGGTCCGAGCTGTAGGTGAACGCATAGGAATCAAACCAGGCATTCCAATGTCCAATGGCTTGAAAGAGGCCCACTGTTGCAAGCACAGGTGTTGTCAGCGGCATCACAATTCGGAAGAAAATCGTCAGATCGTTAGCCCCATCCACCCTCGCCGATTCTTCAATCTCATGGGGCAGCTGCTCCATAAAGGTACGGACAATAATCATATAGAAGACATTCATCAAACTTGGCAAAATGAACACCGAGAATGTATCGATCATGTTCAGTGCCTTAAGCACCATGTAGAATGGAATGAGTCCACCACTGAAATACATGGTAAAGATAAAGTACAGGTTCCATCCTTTGCGTCCAATCAGATTCCGCCGACTTAGCGGATACGCAAGCATCGTAATGACCAGAACCGACAGCGGTGCACCAATCAGAGTCCGCTTGACGGTTACCCACAGCCCGTTCAAAATCTCGCTATCCTTCAAAATCTGCTGATAGCTGTCCAGGGTCAGGTCTCTGGGCCACAGGTAGACGCCGCCTCGTACTGTATCCTCCGCGCTGTTCAATGAAAGAACGAGTATATTCCAAAACGGAAGAAATGTAACCAGTAATACGAGAATAAGAATGAAATACACAATAATTTTGAAAATACGATCCCCGAATCTGTTCAGAATCATCACAAGCGCTCCCCTCTGTCTCTTCTAATTAGAACAACGCCTGGTCGTTCACTTTTCTGGAAATCCGGTTCACGATGAGGACAAGAATAAAGGCAACAACGGATTTGAACATTCCCACGGCAGCCCCGTAAGAGAACATGCTGTTCTGCAGTCCGTATTTGTAGGCATAAATATCAATTACTTCGGAGTATTCAAGTACGGTATTATTTTGCAGCAGGTATTGCTGTTCAAATCCCGCATTCAAAATGCCTCCGACCGCGAGAATAGCCAATATGACAATGGTAGGACGCATGGATGGCAGCGTAATATGCCACATTTGCCTAAATCGGCTGGCTCCGTCCACCCTGGCCGCTTCGTAGAGCTCCGGATTAATGGAGGCGATTGCAGCGAGATACATTATGGCGCTAAAACCCATTTCTTTCCACATGTTCGACAGGGCGATAATCCACCAGAATAGAGGCCCGTTCTGCAAAAATGCGACAGGTTCCTTGACCATGCCCAGCATAACCAGAATATTGTTAAGCATTCCATCGGAAGCCAGCAGCGTAATTACAATGTTGGCTGCGATAACCCATGAGATAAAATGCGGCAGATAGGAAACCGTCTGTACAAAACGTTTGAAAAATCCCTGTCTTGCTTCATTTAGTACAAGCGCGAGAATGATCGGCGCAGGAAATCCAAAGAACAATGTCAGCAAACTTGTGGCAAGCGTATTTCGCATAACCCGATAGAAATCCCCTGTAGTAAAGAAATACTCAAACCACTGGAAACCTACAAATTCAGCATGGAAGAACTGGTAAAAAAATGATCCCCCACCCGGCTGATAATTCGTAAACGCCATATATAGTCCAAACATCGGACCATAGGAAAATAGCAATGTCGCAATGAAGGCAGGAAGCATAAGCACGAATAACCATTTTTGCTCTTTTAGTCTGCTTATCAGATTATTGCTCCTGACTGTTTTGATAGCGCTTACCTTATGCATTAAATACCCTCCCTTTTTCTATACAGCAGCATGGTAGGCCATATCTGGATTCAACTTCTCTCCTATTCATCATAAATTTGACGCTGATTGCCCGCCATAGTCGAATTCTCCGAAAGATACCGCTTTTTAAAGATGTTTCTGCGTAAAAGAGAGGATTGGATTTCCATATTCACTCTGCTATGATGAACTGTGCAACGAATATTCAGTCAAGAGAGGGCTTCCTGATGCGCCAATTTTATAGAAAATACTTATATATGCCTTTTGTTAATCTGAGCTTTCGTTCCAAACTGTTTATGGTATTTGTTCTGGTCACCATCATTCCAATGATGCTGTTGGTTTACTTTTCCTATGAACTTACCAAAATCAAACTCACCGAGCAGATCTATATCAACATGACGAACTCAACCGCTCAAATCACTAAAAATCTGGAGAACAAACTGGACAGCTACGAACATATTTCCGCCTCCATTTATTTGGATAACCGACTTGCCAATTACTTGACGAACGAGTATCAGGATGATCCATCGTATCTGGACGTCTATAATTATATTGGCAATCGTATCGACACCGTGATGGCTGCCTACCCTGATTTTGATAGCGCCTTCATTTATTCGGACAATCCATCGCTGCCCAAAGACAATTATTATATCCGGCCGATTACACCCGAAGTTCAAAACACGGAGCTGTTCCACAAGCTGCAACAATCCTATGGAAACATCATTCATCTCTCATCGCCGCAGACAGAGAACGGTCCTGCCATGTTTACGCTCGCACGACTGCTGAACAACAATAGTAATCAGTATCCTTATGGGATGCTGGTCTTTCAAATCTCCGAGTCTGTCATCTATTCCTTAATGGAAAAGGAAGCAGGCGGCAAAGATATTTTCATCATAAATGACAAAGGTATGATTCTGTCCTCCGCCGACAAACAGTTAATTAATACAAGCCTGCCCGAACTTCTTCATCAAAATTTTGACGATACGGCTTCAGGAAGATTTGATACAACGTATCAAGGCGTGAAGGCTCTAGCCGTTTATAACACGCTCAAAAATGGCTGGAAAACGGTATCCATCTTCCCGTATGACAGTATTATCAAGGATGCCAAATCTCTCTCTCAGCTTATTATCAAAATTTCACTGGGCTTCATCGGCGTGGCGCTGTTGCTCATCTATATTACCGCTTCACTGTTCAGCAAACGCATCAGGACGTTAATACGAATGATTCGCCGCATTGAACGGGGAGATTTCAACCCTGCCCATGAGGAGCAAATGGGCAGTGATGAGATCGGACAGCTTCACTTTGCATTTGAGCAGATGACAACCCGGTTGAAAAGTCTGGTTACCGAAGTCTACCAGAAAGAGCTGCAGAGCAAGGAAGCTGAACTGGACCTGCTTCAAGCTCAAATCAATCCTCATTTTCTGTATAATACACTCGGCTCGATCTCCTCTCTGGCCGTCAAGCATCAGGATCCCCAGATTCAGGATATGGTCCTTCATCTGGCCAAGTTTTATCGGATCTCCCTGAATAAAGGAAAGAGTATCCTGACCATCAATGAGGAGTTGAAGCTAACCCAGAGCTATAATGCTATTCAACTTATTCGATTTAAGGGCAAGCTGAACATCATCTATACGATAGATCAGTCCATCCTGCCCTACTCGACCGTGAAGCTTGCGTTACAGCCTTTTGTGGAGAATGCAGTGATTCACGCTCTTTGGAATCAGGATCGGCCCCTAAATATCCATATCAAGGGTGTCATCGAGAACAATAGTATCATCTTATCGGTTATAGACGATGGAATGGGCATGCGGCGAGAGAAGCTTGAGGCTTTGTTTGAAGAAAAAGAAGGACGAGGCTATGGCATTTCAAATGTGGATCGGCGAATTAAGCTGAAATTTGGTGAATACTACGGTGTCAAAGTGTTTAGCAAACTAGGCATGGGAACCACGGTCCAGATCCGTCTGCCACAAAAAGAGATTCAATAAAAAAGGAGTGCGATGCAGCCGTTATCGGCCTACAAAGCACTCCTTTTAAACAGTTCTTCCAGAACGTTATTCTTGCTCACGGATGCGATACACCAGGCTGTCGAAATCGCCGCGTAGGGGCAACTCCACTCCGATGTTCATTAACGCACGCCCACTGACCGATAACCCCAACTCTTCAATGAGATAGGTCTTGTCAGCCTGAAGACCTGCCAAACGGAGTCTTGGCAACGGTTCACCCAGCTTCTGCGAGTGAAGAAAGGCGAACAGCACATGGTCACTTCCTGCTGCATCGCTGTACTGGACAGCGGTAACCCCCTTATGACGAAGCGCAGTCAGACGGAACTGTCTGCCAAACTGGACAAGGTGGCGAATGGCTTTGTACTGATCGACGAATTCCCCGGACTGCTCAATCCACTCATCACTCCACTCGTTCAGATTGAAACCAATACCAAGTGTGCCCATCATTGCACTGTGGAACCGATACTTCAGCGAGACGTTTCGGCCGTTCATTCCTGTAGGCGACTCGGTTACCCAACAGGTCATCATTCGTGGCGCGTATGTATACGAGAAGCCTTCCTGAATGCTCAGACGGTCGAACGCATCCGTATTGTCACTCGGCCAGGATTGGTCAGCATAACGGAAGATACCCAGATCAATCCGCGAGCCGCCTCCTGCGCAAGTTTCAAACTCCACATCCGGGAACTTGGCTCGCAGCTGTGCCCATATATCATAGAGACTCTGAACATGCCTTACCCATACTTCTTTCTGGCGGGTAATGGGGTGACCCTTCATACCAGGCTCCGTGATGGTCCGATTCATGTCCCATTTAATGAACTTAATCTCATGGTTGCCCAGCAGTTCGGTCATAAAATGGATAATGTATTGCTTAACCTCAGGCTTGGAAATGTTCAGCAGCAGCTGATTGCGAAGCTCCGTGCGTCCCCGGGTCTCAAAATGATATACCCAGTCTGAATGTTCTCTATAGAGATCACTATCCGGGTTGACCGACTCCGGCTCTACCCATATGCCGAATTCCATCCCAAGTCCGTGAACCCGGTCAATCAGTTCAACAAGTCCGTTCGGGAACTTCTCCTTGTTCACGTTCCAGTCGCCCAACCCAGCACGGTCAGAATGCCGCTGCCCGAACCAGCCGTCATCCACGACAAACAGCTCCACACCCATCTTGGCTGCCCGCTCGGCAAGCGCCATTTGGTCCTGTGCGTTCACATCGAAGTAAGTTGCTTCCCAGGAGTTATACAGCACTTTCCCGATTTCACTGCGCGGCAGTATGTAATCATATTGATACTGATGCAAGCGGTGGCTCATGCCGCCAAAACCCTCAGGGCTGAAACCCCCGACAAAGACAGGCGTCTCGATCGTTTCACCCGCACCCAGCAGCCATTCACTGTCAAAATCATTAGTTCCGCCCGTTACCCGAACATGTGTGAACGGCGTCTTCTCTGCAACAATCTTCCAGTTACCGCTCCAGGCGAGAGCGCCAAACCATACCCCGCCGCCTGTTTCGGTCGAAAGGCCGTCATCTATGGCGAACCATGGATTGGCATGGCCGTCGGTAAAACCTCTTCTCGATTCAAGCACTTTTTTCCCCTCAGTCAAACTTGTGTTTCGGAGTTGGAATTCACCCGACCACTTACCCGTAACATGGGTCAGGCGGTAATCCTGAAGATATGGCAGGGTCCAGGCCGCAGATTGCATGCTCTCCAGCACGATGACCTCCTGACCCGTATTTACGATATTGGCGTAACGCTCCACCAGATCATACTCCGGGATAACCCGATATACCAACTGCGTTTCAAGTGCATACACCTGATCCTTCAACGTGATAATCAGCGTCTGTCTGCCATCCTTTTCAGTAATTTCGTGATGGTCGTACCGTACCCGGAGATCACGAACCCCATCAGGCATACGAACCTTCAAAGACGGTTCTGTATAAGATGCGCCTCCCCAGAAGCTGTACTCCTCCACTTCTCCTTCCACTTCCGCGTCAAAAGAGCTATGGGATTGCAGACGGAGCAACGGGGCGCTGTCCTCAATGTCAATGGGGTCACCCCAATACAGATGCTGGAGGTGTTCTCTCTCATTAATTCCGAAAAGGTAGGACGAATTTTGCGTCTGTATTGCAAATATACGTAGCTGTTCATTATATTGAATCGTCAAGTTTATCATCCTTTCGAGTTCCTGTTACCCTCGTGCTGTGTGTTGTGAACATACTTATTATTGTAGGAAGCAGATGTTACATTAGCCATATCGCATTCTTACAATCCGTAGGGGAAATCATCTGTCATTTCAAGGTATGAAAATAAGGCTGCGATGTAATCCGCAGCCTTAAGCCTCACTTCAAAATCAGGTTATAAATGACCTGAGCCGCTTCTGCCCGGGAAGCGATCCCTTTAGGCACAAACTGTCCCTGTCTTTGGCCTTGAACCAGTCCCAATCGGGCTGCATCCATTACCGAAGCAGTTGCCCATGAGGAAACCCGATTCATATCGGTAAAGATAGTGTCTGTAGAACCAACAGGCACTTTGTCAACATTCAACTCATATGCCTTCATCAGCATCACCGTGATTTCCTCCCGGGTAATCTGGGCGTCCGGCTCGAAACTGGCTGCGCTTCTACCGCTTACAATTCCAGCTTGGGTCGCGATCGAGACGGGTTCCGCGTACCAGGCATCTGCCGCCACATCTGTAAAGTGCACTTCCCCTGCTACGGTCAATCCCAGAGAATGAACAAGCATGGCGGCGAACTCGGCGCGGGTGACTGCACGTCCTGGGTCAAATTGATCCTCGTTTGTGCCATCGACAAACAGCTTAGACGCTAACTCCTTGATTACAGAGTCGGCCCAATGATTGGCCGGAACGTCGGTAAAAGTCCGATCTAGTTCCAGCACGGCATACTTGCTGAAGTGGCTGACTTTGGTCGTTAGTACACCACTCGCGTAATCCGATTTGAGAAATTTTAGTTTTCCATTCTCGTTAATATAATAAATTCCTCCCCGCTTACCGTTGAAGCCTTCAGCCACTGCCAGGCTCAGCGTAATTGGATGATCAAACGCAGCAAGTGTTTCGGTTAAACCTGATTTGGTGGTTGCCGAAAGGCCGAATTCAACGATTTCTCCCATAAGGGAAACCGTTGCCCGGGATGATGATTCCACTGCAGCAACGACCTCCTTGGCCTCGCTATCAAGCGAAACCATTTTCAGGGATATTGTACTTTCTTCCTGTTGCCCTGCTGGTAGCTTGCTCAATAGCTGCTGGAACAAACTTGCAGGGATATGCAGGGTTAGCTTGCCTGATTTCACTTCCAGTGCATGGTTGCCGAGCTGACGTAAGACAGCCGATGACAGTTGCAGCTCCTGAGTACCCGCTTGGATGTCCACAACGGCTTTCCCTGCCCCACTGTCCACTTTCAGCATATCGGCTGTAATGACGAGTTTTACTGTATCGTTCTCCGGAGTCGCGCTGTTGCCGGAGTTTCTGCTAGTATTATTGGTATTTCCATTGTTGCCAGAAGTCCCTGGGTTCCCTGGGTTCCCTGGGTTCCCTGGGTTCCCTGGGTTCCCTGGATTTTCCGGGGTGACTGCTTTTTCGGTCAATTTAACCAACTTCGATTCAGCCGGTCCCAGCGAGATGGACCATGAACCCGTGGTTGACGAAGATTCACCTGTCCATAAGTCTTTTAATGTGTAGGATGTAGAATCATTCAATCCGGCGCGGCCCAGATCAATCGTCTTGTTCGCTGAACTATTGGCGTTGTAATTAAATACGGCAAGGTAATAATCATTGCCATCCTTCAGAACAAACGTATCTGCGGCGTTGGCGTTTGTATTTCCTTCAAGCGGTTTGAATACTTTCCCTTTCAGCGCCACCTGAAGAACATCCGTGTTATTGTACAATGCCGTCATGTATTCCTGTGCCTTCGGATCGTTCACATCATCGGAATCCATCATTACCGTACCAGCAATCACGCCGGAATTTACCCGGCTGCGGGCTTCCTCCAGGCTTGATGCTCTGCTTAATGCCAAATGATCAGGGTCTGTATAGGAATAGATCGTGCCATTTTGCCAGAAGCCATATGTCAATGAATTAAGCATGTACTCCGTCTCATTGATTTTGCCATATGTGTCACAGGAGATCCGTCTGCTGTGCGCGTACTGGCTCGGAAATATCGGTGCGATGGACGCACTAATAAACATTTTTCCGTCCAATCGTTCTTCGACGTAATGCATTCCTTCATTGTATGCTTGGATCCCTGTCGTCACATTAGTATCATAGTGTTGGCCTTCCAGCGAGCCATGGGTTAGGAAATCCAGTTTGATGAATGTGAAGCCAAGCGCTTTAAACTTATCCAGAAAATAATTCATGCGCATTTGACTTCCCGGATGTGTCACATCCAGTGCATATGCTCCATCCAGTGTAGGCAGAGGTTTCCCTGCACTATCCTTGAGTACAATATCACCATACGTATATTGCCCATTGGTACCATCCACTTTTTGGCTCATATCGTTGCCCCAGTATACAAATGGTCCCCAATAGATGCCCGCATGCTGACCATTGTCCTTAATGACAGATACGGCTTGGGCAAGCTCTGCATCACTCAGATTATCCCAGTAGGAATCCATATTAATGAATACATTGCCGTTATTATTGAACTTCTTCAGGCTGTTCTTAAAATAATTGGACACATCTACTACATTCTGATACGAAAGGCTGCTGTCATAAGCGCCCCAACTATTCCATCCAACTGGAACACCTTGCGGCAATTCCGGATTCAAGGCCAGAGGAGGCGTGATGATCGCATTCGCTTTACCGTATTCTTCAAGTCCTGTACGATAATCACTGAAAGCACCTACCATAATCATGGGTGAGGATATTTCAGTACCGGTCAGACTGCCATGTGGCTGAGTATCGCGGGTAACGTCACTGGCTGCCCCACCATATACAGCAAATTCATTCAACCGATTAGCTGAGCCTTTCCAGTCAATACCTGTCTTCCAGGTGTCATGGGTTACTGAACCGATCACCAGACCGTAACGAGTCGAGTTATTGAATACCGTCGTCATTTCGTAGCTGGTATCCGCCCGGTTCATCGTTTGAGATTTGTAGCGAATCCATGCATCATTGTCAAAAGGCACTGTCAGTACTCGATTATCCGAGCTGACGCCGATATCTACACCGCCCGTATTTTTCACCGTAATGGGTGACATATAATTGCTCTGGATCTCCGTGTCACTGAGGGCATCCAGACGGTTGAGGAAATACGATTGATCTTCATAAAACCGATAGACCTGCTTCAGCGTTGGTTTGCCAGTGGAAGTATGAACAAAAGTCAGTTCAATGCCTTTGCCGAATCCATCCTCAATCTCCAGTGGTGCTCCACCGCTCGCATGACTCTCATACCCTTTGCTTTCCACAAGGCTCTCACCAAGTTTAATGCTACTAAAGATGCCCCGCATCTTCTGTCCGTCTGCCCAGCTGTAACCGGCAAATCCGGTCTGGGTATTATAAGACACTTCGTATTGTCCATTCGATACCAAGAGGCCATAGGTATAATCAGTTACCGTGATATCCCCGTAACGTTGCGAGTCACCCGGTGTTCCGAGATCGTCATCTCCTTCACCCGGATTTTCGGGTTCAGTCTTTATCGCAGGCTCTACGATAATCCGGTCCAGATCGGGAGAATAGCCATTGTTGTCTGAAAAAGTAATCGTATTCTCACCTTCAGTTAACGGGAGTGTAAGGTCATACGTACCTACCGTATCCCAATCCGGGGTTTTGGGCAGGTCATGAAACTGCTCTTCCCCACCATTCGCGTTCACATAGAAACTGCGTGGATCTCCGGAAAAATAAGCTACCTTAACGCGGTAATCCCCTGTCATTGGGGCAATAATCTTATTGAACGTCAAGGAGCTCCCGCCATTCAGATAACCAACCTTTTTGCCACCTGAAGCATTGGAACTGTCCATTACACGCGCTTCACCAGTCAGCGTATTGTCCGAATCTTCGGCTTCATAGCTGACCGTATACGGGATTACTTCAATTCGGTCAAAATCAGGGGAGTACCAATCATGATCCGAGAATGTGATGGTATTAACACCCTTATGAAGGGAAGCTTCCACATCATATGTGCCTACCGTATTCCAGCTTGCTGTTTTGGGCAGATCAATCATCTCATCCGTTCCATTGTTCACCTGCATATAGACAGGTCGCTGATCACCGGAAATATAAGATATTCGGATCAAATATGTACCCTCTGCCGATACGGTGACATTCGCAAATTGCAGTGAACTGTTCTTGTTCAGATCCGTTACTTTTTTCCCGCCTGAACTAATGCTGCTGTCTGCCACCTTGGCATTGCCTTTCAAAATATTGTCGGCTGCTTCTGCCTCAATGATTGCACCATGCAGATTTTTCTTCCAGTCGTCTCCGTCTCCTTCTCCCGGATGACCACTATCCAAACCATGGATCACGATCTTGTCGATGTCTGGAGAATACCAGTTGTTGTCATCGATCAGGATGGTGTTGGTACCCGCGTTCAACGGAAGGGTTACATCATAGGTTCCCACCGTATCCCAATCGACAGTCTTGGGCGGTTCTTCAAATTGCTTCTCCCCGCCGTTCGCACTAATGTTGAATGGCCGCGAATCACCTGAAATATAGTAAACGGAAATCTTATAATTTCCTGTCTCACTTACAGTAACATTGTTGAACTGCAAGGAGCTGCCTTGGTACATGCCTCCGACCTTCTTGCCGCCTGAAGCCGTCGGGCTATCAGAGACAGTCGCATTTCCAAGCAAAATATTCCCCTCGGCCTCAGCTTCATAGGTATTCATATCATCGGCGTGAGCTGTCCGGGCGAACTGGCCCCCGCCTATTGCCAAACAAATAATGATAAAGTACACAAATCCTTTTTTCATAATCCGTCCCAACATAACATGCCTCCATTTTCTTTTGATTGAGTTAGGTCTCCATATGCCTATCCTGCGGTGGTTCACAGCCATTATCTGTAATCGCTTTCATAGAGAGCTGCCAAATCCCCTCTCCTCCTTCCTTTCCTATATGCCTAATTGTAAAAAGGAGGAGGGGGATGTTCCATACCACAATGTTACTATTCATACAGGAAAGCCTCTTTCATTTACAAATCAAATTCATGGGCTGGCCCAAGGAGGAACCTCTTCAAGTCACGTTGCAACGTTCTGGGAAAATTACAGTCTTGTTCTCGTTATCAGACGGCCTGTATGGTCATATACTTTTCCTGTATTCATTGGGTGTAACACCCTGCGTCTTAAGGAATAGAGAAATAAAATAAGACGTGCTCTCATAGCCGACGCTCTGCGCAATATCGTGAATCTTGAGCGAGCCGTCTGCCAGCAGTTCCCTGGCTTTATCCAGTCTGATGCGTGTCAGATAATCGTGAATGGTCATCCCTGTTTTGTCCTTAAATATGGATCTCAAATAGTTCGGAGACAAATAGACCTGATCCGACAGGCTGTTGATGGTAATCGGCTGATTATAATTCTGGTCAATGAGCGTGCGGACCTTGTGAATCAGCTTTGCATTTTTGTCCATAAACCGCTCACCCAACATACTCACGGCGTCTCCGGCAGTGCTGAGGATCAGATCTTCAATCTCATGCAGAGTCAGCGCATTATAGATGGAATGATACAGCTCAGCCCGCTTTGGAACAGGTTTATGAAGCTGCTCCAGCAGCTCATTCACGAGATCTATCGACCAGTCGCAGATGATTTTTTTCTTGACTCGTAATGTTGCCAATCCCTCAATATATCCATGCAGCTTCTGTGCAGCCCATTCAAAATCCAGTCGGTTAATGGCCTCAAACCACTCCTTTTGTTCAAAAGGCGGCATATGTTCCGTATAAAACTGATTCGAAACAGTCTCTGCATGAATAATCGTACCTGTACCTTCATAGAAACGCTCGTTCAAAATGATTCGCGTCTGTTCATACAGACAATGAATATTGGATAACTCCGTCTCTTGTCCGCCTACAGCTGTCGTCACCGTAAAATCCAGGACACTTCGGATAGCCTCAGCCAAGTCTTCCCACGCATAATGTCCCGGCTGCTGGGTTGCCTCCATAAATACACCAGTCTCCCCTTCCTTGTAATCCACAAAGGTCACTTTCAGGTTCTTCGCCTTGAAGAAATGGTCAAGAAAAGACAGCAGCCGACCTGTACAATCCTCCAGACTTTGCTGCTCCCCTTCGGCCTCCTTGGGATCAATACTGAACAAGGCCATTGCATATCGGGTGGTTTCCGGCTGACGAGTTAGACGGCTGAAACCAAACGCGAGATCAATAGCACGATCCGCATTTTTTTCGTAAGATAACTCCTTCAGAATATTGGCTTTGGCCGCCTCCATGGAACGATTCTTCATTGCAACTTCGTCACAACGCTGTTTAACTTTGGTGATAACGCTTTCAATTTCGTTTAAATCCAACGGTTTTAGCATATATCCCACGGCCCCTACGTTGATAGCTGATTTTACATATTGAAATTCATCGTGTCCGGTCAGAAACATCACCTGGATTGAGTCGTAGCTCTCATGTATTTTTCTCGCTAGGTCAATACCGTTCATGATCGGCATCTGAACATCGGTAAGAACAATATCAGGCTGGGTGGCCTCAATCTTCTCCAAGGCCTCCCTGCCGTTACTCGCAGTTCCCATGATGTAGATGCCCATTTCTTCCCAGCGGATATAATCCCTCATCATCTCAAGTCCAAGTTCCTCATCGTCTACCAAGAAAATACTATACATCAACGTCCCCTCCCTTTGTCTCTTTATGTCTCTATTATATGTTTTTCCCTCCATGGGACCATGGTCCATATAAATGAAAGTTATTTTCAAGTATAGATCGTTATTTTACCAACTCCAGCTCGCTATTGAAATAGTAACTTTCGCCTGCTTCAGTATGAAGAATCCTTCTTTGTTTGCCCCAACAAATGGTGAATGTTCCCGGCGAGAAAGTGTGAATGGTCGTAGATGTCAGCTTTCCATCGTCCCAGACGATGTCAACCTCGGCATTCCCTTTAGCCCGAAGTCCGGAGATAGCCCCTGTGCTCCATGCCCTTGGGAGCGCTGGGAGGAGGTGAATCTCGCCCGCATAACTTTGCAGCAGCATCTCCGCTATGACAGCTGTACCGCCGAAATTTCCATCAATGACAAAGATATTGCTCTCTGCTCCAGCAATGCCCGATTTGGAATAGGTAAACAAATTATCGAAGCACAGGCCGCCGATCAAGTGTGAGAGATGTTTATAAGCTGTCTCCCCATCATGTAATCTCGCAAAACCCAGTCCAAACAAGGCAGCAGTAAACTCAACATCCTCCAGTTCTTCCTGGACCATGCGGTTCTCCAGCGTTACTCGTGCTGCCGCACTGAGTTCCGGTGTACGGTCAGGTGTAATCTGATGGTCTGGATAGAGCGCATAGAGATGAGACAAATGCCGATGCTCTGGCTGCACTTCCTCAACATCCTCCAGCCACTCCTGCAACTGACCTTTTTTACCGATCTGCACAGGTGGAAGCTTGCTGATGGCTTCTTTCAGCTTGCGTCCCAGTTCATCGTCTTTGTTCAAAAGCTCAACTGAATGAAGACAAAATTCAAAGAGACGGCGCACCAACATCTGGTCCATTGTCGGTCCCATGGACAGCTGATGTGCCCCATCTTTCGAATGACCGGGATAGAAATGATTTTCCGGCGAATTCGAAGGACCGGTCACCAGCCATCCGTTCCGAGGATGCTCACACAAGTAGTCCAAATAGAAGGCTGCAGATTCTCTAAGTACAGGATAGGCCACTTTCTCAAGAAAAACACGATCCCGACTGTACTCATAATGTTCAATCAGGTGTGTAGCCAGCCATAATCCGCCTGTAACGTTCAGTCCCCATGAGGTCTCCCATCCAGGTAACGTAAAGCCCCATACATTGGAGAATACATGAGCGACCCATCCGTCGCATCCATATACATTACGTGCCGTTTCTCTGCCGGCCTGTGCCAAATCTTCAACGTAGCGAAGCAGCGGAAGATGGCTCTCTCCCAAATTCACAATCTCTGTGGGGTAATAATTCATCTGAGTATTCACATCAAGGTGATAATCACAGCTCCAGCCCATCCGGCACGCTTCACCGTCATTCCAGATTCCCTGGAGGTGGAGTGGCAACAGAGAGTTCTCACGAGAACCCGAAATGGTCAGATACCTTCCATACTGGAGAAACAATGCAAACAATTGTGGGTCTCCATCTCCACCACCCTGTTCCAGCAATCGAATACGCTGATCTGTTGCCAGACCGGATTTCCCTTTGCTCCCCAATTGTATATCTACCTTGTCATATTGCTCGCTGTAATCGCAGATATGATCTTCTCTCAGCAAGACATATCCCTTGTCTAAAGCCTTCAACAGCGTAGACTGGCTCTTTGTTTCCCACTCCTGATCTGTATGACGATAATCCGTACTTACACTAAAATAAATCCATGCCTCGTCCGCTCCGGTCACGATCAATCGACCATCTTCACTGGTGATGGCTCCCCCGGATACAACCACCTTCACTAAACCCTTGGCCCGTACGCCGCAAGTCCCATCACTGTGTACATTTTCCGTCGCCTGACCTTGAAATTCGAGCGTGTTGTCCTCTAAGACTGCAACCTTGAATGACTCAGTTCCCCTCTCCAAACCGAGCGTAAAGGATACTCCACCCGGAGCTTCGCTCCAAACTCTGGATGCGACTATATCATCAGCGTGTGAAGCGAAGACCTCACGAAGAATCGTGATGTCGTCATCTTTCCAGAATGCCCCGGCCAGCGCATGAGTCAGATCCAGCTCACGTTGGAAGCTTCCGCCTTGATCAGTGCCTGTATTCTTCTTCTCAAAATCAATAACGACCTCACATAATCCAAGATTAGTGCCGAAATTACCCTTTTTCGGCTGCAAATGCTGTTTGGCAAGACGATCTCCTCTATCATAATCGCCGGCGAAGAAATAACCACGCATCTCTTCTAGTGCAGCCTTTCCGCCTCCGGAAAGGTGCTCCGGGTCAATCTGGCCTGACCAGTAGGTGACCTCGCTCATACTCCACACCTCACGATGCGAAGACGCCATAATAACTGCCCCTATTCTTCCATTGCCCAGCGGCAGGCCTTGAGACCAATCCGCGGCAGGGGTTGAATACCACAAAGTAAAATCATTCATATCATGCCCTCCATCCCACATATTCAAAAATAGACAAACGCGCGATCTGTAAGATACAAAAGCGCGCGTTTGACTTTGAATTTATTCTGAAGCCGATCACGGCTCGGGTTTATCCATTTGCCTCAGAGATCAGTTCTCCTTAACGGTCAATCTGAAGATTTTGGACTCCGCCGGTTCCAGCGAGACTGTAAGCTCTCCAGACGTCTCCCCATACGATCTTTTCCACAGATCCTGCAAGCCGTATACAGTCTTGGCATTCAGCCCGGCTCGTTCCAGCGAGATCGACTTCACCGCAGCTTGTGCAGCATCAAAGTTGAAGACGGCGAGATAGAAGCTTTTCTCTTCCGGCGATTCAAGAACAAATACGTCAGACGACAGCTTCCCCAGATCACCTTCGACTGGACGGAAGGTTCTCCCCATACGGGCGACGTTCAAAATATCCTTGTTACCAAGCCATTCTCTTGCTCGTTCAGCTGCTTCCTCTTTACGGAAGTCATCCCCGAGCAGAAGCACTGTACCGGCAATGACTGAAGCAGTCAGACGGCTGCGTCCTTCATGCCAGCCGGTAGCTTCCTGATTGAAACTCTTGTACAACACGGAATGGTCAGGATCATTGTAGCGATAGAGCGTATTGCTCATCCACCAGCCGTGTGTCAGCGAGTTCAGTAGGTATTCCGTATCCGCAAGTGTACCGAAGACATCACAGGAAATACGGCGGCTGTGGGCAAAAGCATATGGAAATAATGGAGCGATGGACAAGTTAATGAAAAATGGCCGACCGATTACTTCTGGCGAGAGCTTATGCTGCAAATAAGACATGCCATAGTGATAGGCCGCTATCCCTGTTGTAATATCCGAATTGTGGTGCTGTCCTTCCAACGCGCCATGTGCCAAGAAATCCAGTTTGATATATTCGAAACCTTCCGAGATGAATTTATCCGTGAACCAGTCGATTCTTTGCAGGTTGCCGGGATGGGTAGGGTCTATCGCCAGACCACCGTCTACATCTGGCAGGATCTCGCCCTCACTGTCACGCAGCAGGATATCTGCATAGGTGTATTTTCCATTCGTTCCTTCGACCGCCTGACCGAACTGATCCGGCCCTCCCCAGAAGGCAAACGGGGTCCAGTACGTTCCCGCTCTATGTCCGTTTTGCCGCACCCGGTCCAGCGCCCTCTTCATTTCTTCCGGCGTAAAATTATCCCAGAATGCATCAAAATTGATGTATAGAGTATCCTCATTCTGGAATCCAAGCGGCTGCACTTCATTTTTGAGAAAATCGCTGGTCGCCGTATACAGATCATAGTCCAGGTCGCTCATGGCCGCTGACCAGCTGTTCCACCCGATCGGGACACCGCCTTCCCACGGTAACTGAGGTTCGATCCAGATATTGGCCTGACCGTAGGCTTCGAGGCCTTCACGGTAGTCTTCATAGAACCCGATGAAAACCAGGGGTGATTCCACTCTTTTTCCCTTCACATAACCATGAGGCTGGGAATCGCGAGTCAGTTCACTCACGGCACCGCCGTACAGATCAAGTCCCTCGATATGTCCGCTTTTTTCGCTTTGCATACGAATCCCTGTTTTCCATACCTTATGCGTAAGGGAACCCATCACAATTCCCCGGCGGCTGTGGGGCGCGAACAAGGCTGTCGCCTCGTAACTCTCCTCATCAAGTGGGGGCTTAACCACCGTATATCTGACCCATTTATCGTTGTCAAACGGAACACGCAGAATGCTTGGTTCATCCTGGCCGGATTCTCCGCCGAGCGATATGGTTTTGGATTGGATGACAGCCATGCGATTCGCCTTAAGCTCTTCATCACCGACTATAGCGGTCTGCACCAGTACAAACGGTGAGGATTCATACATATAGAAATGCTGCTCCAGTTGCGGCAGCAACGGGTTTTTATGCAGAATGACCAAGCGGATGCCTTTTCCAAAACCTTCTCGAACAATATCTTCCTGTGCCGTCAGCTCGTGGACCTGATAATGATCCGTACCGTACTCCCGACCCTGCCAGCGAAAAGCACTACGAATGCCCTTCACGTAGGAAGAATGATTGCCGATGCATGACACTTCACCATTTTCAAGATTGATCTCCAGGTTTACGCGCCCGTTTGTAACGCTTACAAGATTACCATTCTGTTGCTGTACCTGTACGGCTGTATCACTAGTTAGCATCATATGCCTCCTTATTGTTGCATGCTGTGCCCTGAGCGGAGCTGGTCATGTCTCTCCTGCCCAAGTCTGCCCTCATTATAAAGACCGCGTAGAGCATTTTCCATGCAACGATCTTCCGATCCATAACGCGATTTAACTCAACTTAACCTTGTAGGTACGTCCTGCAGATGTAGGGAAATTTACGAGGTTTAAGTCGGTATCCTCTATCTCAATCACGTTGCCGTCAAGGGTAACTTTAACCGGGCCTTCTTCAACTCTAAGCGTGCAGTCCCGGCCCAGGAGTGAAGTGATGTGCGCTTCAGCCAGTTGTCCATTGTCCCACCGGATGCTGACTTCAAAGCCGCCTCGGGCACGCAGGCCGGAAACGCTGCCCTGCTGCCAAGCATCCGGCAGTGCGGGAAGCAGTTCCAAATAGGGACGGTGAGATTGAAGCAGCATCTCGGCAATCCCGGCAGAGGCGGCGAAGTTGCCGTCAATCTGAAACGGAGGATGTGCACCCAGAAGATTCGGATATACGCCGCCATGGTTGTATTGCTCCGACGCTCCATCTCTGACCAAACGGAGCATGTTGGAGAGCAAATGTAGGGAACGGTTGCCATCTCTGAAACGGCTCCAGAGCGCAACTCGCCATCCAAGACTCCAGCCCGTGCTTTCATCTCCCCGTCGCTCAAGCGAGGTTCTGGCAGCGCCAAACAACTTTGGTGTCTCCTCATCCGAAAGCTGTCGACCCGGATAAACCCCTACCAGATGCGAAGTATGCCGATGATAGATATCCTCATCCTCAAAGTCCTTCGACCACTCCTGCAATTGGTCATATTTGCCGATTTGCAGTGGTAGTAAACGTTCACGGATGGTCTCCAACTCTTTTCTAAAGTCCGGATCTGTTCCAAGGATCTTCGAGGCTTCAATACAGTTGGTAAACAACTCCCAGATTAATGAGATATCCATGGTTGAACCCGGACTGACCGCTGCTACGCCTTCTGTTGTCTGGAATTTATGTTCCGGTGAAGTGGAAGGTGAAGTCACAAGGCTGCCGCTGCCATCTTCGATGAGCCAATCCAGCGCGAAAAGGGCAGCTTCCTTCATCACAGGATAAGCAGAATCGCGCAAGTACTTCTCGTCTCCGCTGAAAGCATAATGCTCCCATAAATGCTGGGTCAGCCAAATGCCTCCCATTGGCCAGAAGGCCCAGCTCGGATCACCATCTCCGAAGTTGCCCACCGGAGCCGTCTGTCCCCAGATATCCGTGTTATGATGCGCGGTCCAGCCGCGGGTGCCATAATTGACCTGTGCTGTTTCAGCGCCTTTCTTCGCCAGATTGCTGATCATGTCCAGTAAAGGCTCATGACATTCGGCCAGATTGCATATTTCTGCCGGCCAATAATTCATTTCAGTGTTGATGTTCAACGTATAATTGCTGCTCCAGGGAGGACGAGTTACCGCATTCCATATGCCCTGGAGATTCGCAGCCTGCGTTCCGGGACGGGAGCTTGCGATCAGCAAGTAGCGCCCATAATGAAAGAGCAGCTCCACAAGCCCCGGATCTTCCGCACCATAGGCCGTAATCCGCTGTTCAGTGGACATCTCCTCTGACGCTAGTGAATTCCCAAGCTGAAGCTTCACCCGATCGAACAGCAGACGGTAATCCGCAATGTGCGAGTCACGCAAGCTGGCGTAAGGCTTGCCTACCGCCTCATTCAGAAATGAACTTGCAATGAAGGAAGCATCTTTTCCCTCGATTCCCGGAATGGCATCCATACCATTAAAACTAGTAGCCGCACTAAAATAAAAGGTTGCCGTCGTCGCACCCAACACGTGAATTCCTCTGCCATCTATCGTTACCTGTCCGCCCTCTGTCTCCACAGCTAACTGTCCTTCAAATACCATCGCCTTGTTATTTTCAGGGTCACCGTATCGGATCGGTTCGTCGCTTGCAAAGTAGCTGGGATCGACTTGCTCGGGAGCCGTACCTGCCAGAACAAAACGGTCTTCCTTAACGCTAGTCATATGTCGAAGCGGGCTATCCAGCGTGGCATGTACATTCAACGCCCCTTCCACACTTGCAGTCAGCTGCAGCACAAGTACCTGATCCGGATGCGAAGCAAACATTTCGCGGGTATATATCACATGACCAATCTGATATTCAAGGCTGTGCACTGCATTTTCTACATCCAGCGTCCGCTTATAGGATTGATAGATGTCCCCATGCTCAAAGCGCAGGAGTAAATCCCCTAAAGGCAGGTAAGATTGGGTGTATGGCCCCATCATTTCTCTGGTCAGCGTGTCCGCTTCCGTATAACGTTCTTCCTGTAAAAGCTTGCGGACCTTTGGCAGGGCGTTCTTTGCGCCAGAATTGTTGCCGTCCTTCGGATAACCAGACCATAACGTATCCTCATTCAAGCTGATTTTCTCCTGCTCCACCCCGCCAAAGATCATGCCGCCCAGACGACCATTACCAATAGGAAGCCCTTCGGTCCATACATGTGCAGGTTTGTCATATTGAAGTTTCATGTGCACTCTCCCTCAAAATTTTCTCATTTGCTAGCCAATTCTATTTGGAACATCAGTAAACGTGTTATCGGCAAGGTCAACCTTGCTGCATGCGCTTACATAAACGACTTCTTCGTAGCAGGATAACTTTCCTGTCGCTCTGGTGGACAAGATTTTATTCGACTTGAAAACCAGCCCACGCGTGGATTTGGCGCTTACAATCTGGACATCACTACACGTTTCGAAACGGTTATTCAGGATAATGACCTGCCGATGGACGGGAGCGTTCTCATTTACCTCCACATTCTCCGGGGATATGAAGATCACGGGATGCTCCCTGCTGCCACATTCAATAAAATGGTTATCGCTAATCGTCACATCTTCCACCCTTCCTGACTCATACCAGGACTCAGCATCCACCGCAATCAGAATGGCATTCATGGACATACGTTCAAACGTATTTCCGGTAATCCGCACTTTGCGACGTGTCGTTACGAGTATGCCTCGTGTGGGCACCCGGACAAAATGATTATTTGCAATTTCCACTTCAGGCGTCCAGGTTACGTTCTCAATGACATCATGACTTCCAATCCCTTCTGGTACTGGATAAGCAAGCGTCAGCAAAAGTTCACGAGAATTTAAACGCTCAACGGCAACCACATTGTTGGAAGCGTAGGTCGTCAACGAACCGGATCGGACAAATTCGATCTCATCACCCGGATAAAACGCCGGAAGTCCATACGTCTGGGGATGCATGAATCGAACCTTCACGCAATTCGCTGCTGGCTGTTCTATAATTCGTAAATAGGTACCATGGACATTGACAGGATCATCATGCGAACCGGAAAAACGGCTATCCCTTACTGTCACCTTGCCTCGGCAGCTGGATATGTGCAGAAAATCCGCAAAGCCGGCAACGGTGCGTCCCGTCTCGGTGCGGGGTGCCAGATTCATCCGTGAAAAGGTCAGATTTGTGCTGAACTGGCCGACGACACCGAGCCCGTGCAGGAAATGCAGACTTACATCACTCCACGCAATATCCGAGCATTCGGTCATAAAAACCCCGACTTGATCACGAATGCCATCCCGATTTTGCAATACATGACCAGAAACCACATTAGGCTGGAAATCAAAATGTAAACGGATGATCATGGGCTCAAGCTCTTCCACAGATTGGGCCAATTCCAACCAATTGTCGATTCGCCAGGTTGTATTCCGCAATGGATCATAGGTTTGCATGGGACCTTTGGCAAAGCTCCAGCCTTCACCGAGCCAGGTTAGCTTGTTGTCCCGAATCTGATAACGGGAATCGGGGTGAACCCGCGCATCGAAATAATGCTTTCCGCTGGAGATAATCGTCATCTCGGTCACCGTTGGTTGGTGATAGTCCGTATGCAGGTTGCGAATCTCTACATTTATGCAATGGTCCAGCAGAAACAGGGTCTGTTTGCCGTGGAAAATAAACAGGGAGCCGTTGCCCTCCAGTGTTACATCATTCATCCCTTTCAGCAAAATGGCAATGGTCTTGGTTACGTCCGGGTTCTCTTCTTCACTCGTGGTATTGGAGATATAATAAGGCGCCCGAATCGCCTCCTCCGGGTAGAAATGATACTTGCCTCTCGCACAGTCCAGTACAACCGGACCAGGGATTTCAGCCGCCGCCTGAATTGCACGAGCCATGGCTGGCTGGGTGTCCAACTCAGAGTCCGGTACAGCGCCATAATCCGTCAGCCTTATCGTTGTGGAATTCGTGATAAGTTCTTGTTCAGTCTCAGGAATGTTAATCCCACCCTTCTTGGTATGTAAACTTCCCTTTTGCCTGAATACAAGGAAAATCAGGTGCCGGTACATCATAGGCACCTGATTTCGATATCCCTGTTCATTACTTGCTTGTGTCATATGCTTTTTGCAAAATTTCCAGATAACGATCAAGCTTCAGGTTCTGCAAGCCTTTTACATAAGCATCCCAGTCCTTATTCAAGTCCTTATTGCCTGTAATGAATTGCAGTTCATTTTGCTCAATGTAATTTCTGATGTTGGTTTGCAGCAAGCTGGCTTCGTCAATTTCATTCGGATCAATCCAGACGGACCAGATCGGGAACAGCTCTTTGGGCTCGTGCCCTTCATACAGCAGCGATGCATCATATAATCTGCGCTCATAACCATTGGATGCATAAATATCTGTGCCCTGAACGAAGGTATCACGATATTCTTTTGGCATATAGAAGTGAGCCATACCACTCCAACCTGCATTGCGCGGTGCCTCCCCTTCAGCCATAGGGATTTGTTTCACTACAGGTTTTACGTCTTTCCCCAATGCCACATCGCCATCGACCGGATCAGTCCAGTCAATTCCCTTCATGCCGCTTGCACCGTTCGTTTGACCTTCTGGAGTGAACATGTAGTCGACCATTTTGATCAGGGCAATCTGCGCTTCTTCACTTGCCTTGTTCGTGATTACAAACTTCGCTCCCGGAGATACACCGCCCGCATCATGCGTTGCATAGGACACACCCTGTGGTCCAGAAATCGGTGGCAGCGGGTTATAGTGCGCCGAACGAGTATTGCCTTCGTCAATGTTTACGAAGATTGCGGGATGCATCGCTGCACCAGCACCCAAAATTTCAGCATCAGCATTCTCACCGATTTTCTTGAACGCTTCTGCGTTTTGTGTGAATGCGCCAGGGTCAATCAGACCTGCATCAAAGAGGGACTTGATATAAGTCAATCCTTCTTTCCATTCTGGTGTAATTGCCGCAGATTGAACTTTCCCATTTTCCATTTGCAGGTAGTTTCTGTCATCATCATATACAAATGCATTCATCAGGAACGGAATAATCCGTACGCCGAACTCCTCTATGGAACCACTCAGCGGTACCTCATCTGCTTTGCCGTTTCCGTTCGGGTCCTGTGTTTTGAAAGCTTGCAGCACATTTTTGAACTCTTCCGTGGTCTTTGGCATTTCCAGATTCAGCTTTTTCAGCCAATCGGTATTCATCCACATCTTGCTCGGGTAGGAGCAGTGGAAACATTCCGTATAAGCAACAAGTCCATAGATATTGCCATCAGGCGCTGTATTAAGCGTTTTCAAATTAGGATTCTTCTCCATGGCTGCTTTGATGTTGGGCGCATATTGATCAATGAGGTCGTTCAAAGGAACAAGCACACCCTGCTTACCGTACTTCAGCAGATCTGCCTGAGAGAATTGATCTATATAATGGGTAAGCAGATAGGCATCAGGATAGTCACCGCTTGCCAGCGAGATTTGACGCTTTTCCTTGGCCCCATCTGATGGATTGATCTCCCAATTGAATTTGATATTGAATTTGTCTTCCACAAATGCAGTGAATTTATTGGTCGGAATATCAATGCTGGAGTCCTGAACCGCAAACACGCTTATATTCACCTTGCCGCCCTCTTCCGTGCTCCCCGGTTGTGCAGTAGATGAGTTGCCATTGGAACACCCGCTCAAGACAACCGTGAATGCCACTACCAGCATCAATAACGTTACCATATTCTTCTTCAAATCTGATCACTCCCTTTAGTAGTTTACCAGTTGAGACGATGGTACCTTGCATATGAACGTTCTATATTTTCTTTCTCCATACACCGAATCTAAGGTTCAACCCTTGACGGAACCGACCAGCATCCCCTGTACAAAATGACGCTGTACAAATGGATAAATGACGAGTACGGGCAAAGTGGCGACCACAATTAACGAATATTTTAACAGTTCGGTAAGCTGCTGTCTTTCCACCATTTTCACCACGTCCATGGCACCCGAACCGTTGTTTTGAATGATGATACTGCGCAAGATGAGTTGCAGCGGGAACAAGTCTGCCGATTTGAGATAGATCAGCGCATCAAAGTACGCATTCCACTGCCCCACAGCATACATGAGGACCAACACAGCGATGATCGGCTTCGATAACGGGAGTACAACACTCCAGATAAACCGCATATCACTGCAACCGTCAATTTCACTGGCTTCCTGAAGCTCCCCCGGAATAGAAGATTGAAAGAACGAGCGAGCAATAATAACCTGCCATACCCAGATTGCATTCGGGATCAGTAACGCCCAGCGGGTATCAATCAGATGAAGCTGCTTCACCACCATATAAGTCGGAATCAGCCCACCACTGAAAATCATGGTGAAGGTAATGACCATCATCAGGGTGTTCCTGCCGAAAAAGGTTTTGCGTGACAACGGATAGGCAATCATGATGGTCAGCGCTACACTGATCAGCGTACCAGCGACCGTATAGAAAATGGAGTTACCGTAGCCGATTAGAATCTCAGGTGTATTAAATAATGTCTTGTAACCGTTGAAGGAAATATCTACGGGCCAGAGCCATACCCGGCCGGAAGTTACTGCTGCCGGGCTGCTGATTGAGCTGCTGACGATAAATATCAGTGGGTAAATGACCACCAGCGCCACGATACTGAGCAAAATATAGATCGTAATCAGAAACGTTTTGTCCACGGCGGACTCTTTAATTTTTGTTTGAACGGTTGCAGCCATAGGTGAACTCCTTTCTTACCAAATGCTATTCTTCGTAACTCTCTTCGCCAAACCATTCACCGTAACCAGTAAGACCAGATTGATCAGTGAGTTGAACAGCCCTACCGCAGTTGCAAAACTATAGTTGGCATTCAACAGGCCCACTCGGTAGACATAAGTAGCAATGATTTCAGAATTAGCCAGATTGAGTGGATTCTGTAACAGGTAGACTTTCTCAAAGCCAATCGCCATGACATTTCCGACATTCAGGATCAAAATAATGACAATGGTTGGCACCAGCCCTGGCAGATCCACGTGACGAATTTTTTGAAAACGCGAGGCTCCATCGACTTTGGCCGCTTCGTACAATGTGGGGTCGATTCCGGCAAGTGCTGCCAAATAAATAACCGCACTGTAGCCCGCAGTCTGCCAAATGTCGGACCAGACGTAGATCGAACGGAACATACCCGGCTCACCCAGAAAATTCACGGAATCCAGCCCAATGAAATTCATGGCGATGTTCACAAATCCAAGCCGTGGTGCCAGGAACAGCATAATCATGGACACCATTACGACCGTTGAGATGAAATAGGGTGCAAAAGATACGAGCTGCACGAACTTCTTAAACTTGGCTCCGCGTACCTCGTTAATCATGAGTGCGAGCACAATCGGAATCGGAAATCCGGCCAACACTAAATAACCGCTAAGCAGAATGGTGTTCTTCACCAGGGTCCAGAATAATGGGTTCTCAAAGAACAGACGAAAGTTTTGAAAACCAACCCAATCACTTCCCCATATTCCCTTGATGACGTTATAGTCCTTAAAGGCAAGGACCGCATTGATCATCGGATAATACTTGAAGATGAGAAAAAATAGCAAGGGCGGAATCACCAGCAGATGTAACTGCCAGTGCTTCATCATTCTTTTGCGGGCATTGGTCAGAAAACCAGGTCCCTTCAGCTGTGTTGATGTCTTGTGATTCAATACGATTTCCTTCTCCAGAACAATCCCCCCTGACCAGCTGTCTGTGGTGCGTAAATTATGATAGCGCTTTCTCGAATCTGATCATAGTCGATTTGATTGTCCCATAAACAGGTACACCTGCGCCGTTAAACGTACAGTTATCCCGTTTTTGGGGGCACAGATCCGCAGAAGGACGGGCATTTTTCCATTACGGTGCCGTATTCGCAAAAAAAAGACCGCATTGTCCAGAACACGGACAACACAGCCTAAAGATCTTCCTTTCTTTTAATCGTCAACCGATTGTCTGTACACACTGGGCGAAACGCCATTCAATCGTTTGAAGGCTCTCCTGAAAGAGTGAGAACTATTGTAACCTACCCGTGACGCAATCTCGTCCACCGTATAATTACTCTCTTTTAGCAGAATCACTGCTTGATCCATCCGGACTTTGATGAGGTGGTCAGAGAAATTGACACCCGTAAACTCTTTGAATAATTGGGAAATGTATTTTTCGGGCCGCTCCACATGCTCTGCCACCCGATACAAGGTCAGCTCTGTATCTGAATACATCCGTGCAGTGTATTCCTTGATCTGTTTAATGATTTGAATATGGGCATCTTTCTTTTTGTTCGTAATCAGTGCGCACAGTTCTTCCATGATTTCATAAAACTCGGCCTTTATCGATTCAAGCGGCTCGGAAGAACCAATATCAATGACTCGCCGTTTTACATTCTCGATGGAGGCGTATTCCGTAAATGCCTTTTGATCCAGCAGCTTGAGAAAGGTCCCCTTCATTTCTCCGACAAGTTGATGCTTCATTTCCATGGACAATTCCCTTTGCTCCACGTTCTGCACAATGATTGCATCGACAATCCGTTTAGCCTCTTCACGTTCTCCTGCACGGATCGTTCCAATCAGTCGCTGCTCCGAATCCAGCGGGTAATAATAGGTTGTATTTTCGGTTTGGGCCTCCTTGTTCCACATCATTCCTTTTTTGTTCATGTAGACTGCATACTCCAGCGCCTGATTCGCCTGATCAAAGGAAATACTCACCTCTGTTACCGATGTGAAGAGATTTCCGAATCCTGACTGGATGGTGATTCTGTATTCATTGAACACATATTGTGTCAGATTTTCCATGGTGTGCGTGATCTCTTCCTTTTCACGATCCATTCCGGATTCGTTCTCTCTGGAAAAGAACAGAATGACCACTTTATCTGAGCCCATGTCCGTCATCAGGACATCTCCACCAAGTTCAGCCACAGCCTGCTTCAACAACAGTCGGGAGGCACTCAGTTCATTTAGGATCTCAACGCTATCCATACTGGCATAACCCTTAATCTGGACAATTCCTGCATATCCCTTGCCTTGATACAAATGAATATCAGCCTGTTCGGCGGCGGAAAGAATCTCATCCCGCGATTTGAATTCGCCGGAAATCAATCGCTTCAAGAAGGCATCCCTGACCAGTGGGAGCTGGCGATTCAATTCGGATTCGAGCAGCTTGTTCTTGGTAAGCATATCAGCGATATTTCCACTCAAAAAATCAAATTCATTTTTGGGAGCCGATTCATCCTTCCCGAACTGTTCTTTCATGACGCTTAGCAGTCGATTGATTGGGGCGCTGTTGCGATAGGCCAGCACGAGTCCAACAATAAGTCCGATGAGCAGTGTGCCGCCGGTAATCAGCAGCGTCATCCCCTTGATCCTGTTTGCATTCTCCATCAGGACATGACGGGGAATGCCCGCCTGGTAAACCCATCCATTCTTATCGGATCTTGTAGTGATCACGAGATCATCCCCATAGAACTGGCTAACTCTACTTGGGTCAAAATGAGAGTCAGAGGCCATTTTCACCATCTCGGGCTCGGTGCTCCCTTGCAGCGCAATGGTATTGCCCTCTGCATCACTGATATGAACCCAACCACCGTATCGCTCATTCAGGCTGGACAGCAGGCTGAGAATGATTTTCTCGTCAATAATGACAACCGCGACAGCGGGTGATGAATCATTGAAGCTGTCCAGAGGCAATGACTGCATATATGTGATTACGGTAGTCTGCTTTCCCCTGCTGACATAGGAGCTGAGCGGTTTAATTTCACTCCGGTGGGTCTTCTCCAACACATCCTTCATCCATTTTTCCAACGAAAGATCGTTATAACGGAAATTATCGTAATAATGATTTGGTCTGTAAGAAGAGCCCGGGGTGAGAATCAGATTGTAATTGGCAAGATAGATATAATAATTTTGCAGAAAATCATTTGTCTGTCCAAAGGTCAACACATTCTCCATCGTTCTCCATATCCCATATACGTTTGTTTCGTTGTCCCTTTCATTCATCAGAACGTTCAATTCCTGATTAACCGCAAGCTGTCGGGTGAAACCTTCCACTTCCGCCATACGGCGCTCCAATATTTCCTGGCTTTTCTGCAGTTGGGTAACGCTGTTCTCAATGGAGATGGATTGTGTCACGGAAATTGAAGTCAGATAAGACATATAACCGCCAATGCTGGGTATCACCAAAATGATCACGTAGGAAATTAAAAATTTACGAAAAACACTGGAATATTTAATGGGTAACCCTCCTCCCCCTCCTTGAGGTATTGGTAGCGTTATCAAAGATAATAATATTTGTCGGCTTAGTCAATTGTTTTATCTCATTCTACAATTGTTATTCATTCAGAAATGAATAAAAGGCAATGATACAAGCCTGTTATCACTGCTTTTTTCAACATTTCCGAAGTTCTCCATTCTGTGATGATGCACGACTCCAATAGCTCGTTTTTCTGTACAACAGGCATCCTTTTCCATGACTTCTTATCACTCAGAAAAAAGGGGCCAACATGGCCCCTAATCCTGTTTCACATCATTTATTCTTCTGGTCTCCCCCATCTATCAGGGACTTTGCGACCTGATCCACCGAAGCCCCTTCGATATCACCGAAGGCCCAATGCGTGGAAGGAACATCTTTCCACTGTGGGTGTGTAACGTCAGTGAGCGGCGTTCTCCCTAAAACTCGGTTGATGGCAACGACTGCTTCTGCTCTTGTCAGTAAAGCATTCGGTCTAAAGGTTCCATCCCTGTAGCCTTTCAGGATGCCTGCACTTTGCGCTTTCAAAATAGCTTCTTTGGCCCAGTGACTGCTGATATCTGAGAAACCGTCACCTAAAGGCTCGGAAGCCGGACCCAGAAGGGCCACAAGAGTGGCCATCTCCGCACGAGTCAAGGGCTGATTTGGCTTAAACGTACCATCCTCGTAGCCACTCATCAGCCCCATCTTGCTTACCTTAGCAATGGCGTCTGCTCCCCAAAATTCAGATTTAACGTCACTGAATGCAACAGCAGATCCCTTGACTTCTTTCGCAGATACCAGTGCCAGTATGGTTGCCATCTCCGCACGGGTGAGTTTGTTATCTGGCTTGAACAAACCGCCCGGATACCCTTGAATATACGCCTTGTACAGAATATCTTGACCACCCTCTGTTCCTGTTGTCCCGTCAGTTGTTCCGGATTCAGGAGTTGGCGCTGGCACAGAAGTGTCTGAAGGCTGCACGACTGGAGTCGATGGTCCGCCTGAATTCGATGGTCCGCCTGGATTGGATGGCCCACCTGGATTCGACGGATTCGACGGATTCGTTGGTTCACCGTTTCCGATTCCAGTAGGGACAGTAAATTTCAGTTGATCGGCCAGCATAAGATCACCGGATTTCTTCACAGCTTTGAGTGTATGCTGACCTTTTGACAGTCCTGAGATGCTGTAAATCTCCTGCATCATTAACCGGCTCGGACTGTATGCATTCACGGTTTGTTTCAGCTGTCCATCGACATAGATATCCACTTCTCCCTGCTCCGGTCCCGTAGGTGTAATCAAGCTTATACCGGTCCCTTTGAAGGTGTATTCGAAGAAATCTCCATTCGCCGTCGCCGAATGTACGTCATTGAGGTAATCACCACCGAAGGAAAAACTGAGATTCAACGTTCCAACGGGCTGGGCAGCAAGATACGTTTTGCTCAGTGTAACGTGATCTCCATTAACTGTATAATCAGTGCCCCGAATCAATTCATTAGAGCCGTTGGTAATACCCTTGAAGCTTTCCACCTGTTTCAGCAGCGTGACATCAATATCAGCCTGAGCGGAAGTTGATTTGTCAAAGCTCGCATTCACCGGATTAATCATATTCGGAAGCTCAACCTTAAGCATATCAAGTAGCATGAATCTACCTGATTTCTTGACGGCCTTCAGCGTATGCTGCCCATCCGGCAGACCCGAGATGCTGTACAGATTCTGCTGTGCCAACCGTCCGTTGCGATAAGCACTGACCGTTTCCTTGAACTGACCGTCCACATAGATATCCATATCCCCTTGTGACTGGTCTACCTCCGTGAACAACTGGATCCCTGTACCTCGGAAGATATACTCAAAGGAATCACCATTTGTCTCGGTATATTGTACATCATCCTTATAGTCGCCCATTCCTCTGCCAGTGCTGCGGGACCATGAGCCATTGTATTTCATTGCCGGGTCGTCGTTATTGATCAGTACATAACGAATGCCTGTTGTATCATTGACCTTAACTCTAAGAGTCTGCGGATCACCAGCGCTGAAATTGACGGTCAAGTCATTTGCCCCTATAGGCAGTTGGGTGAGATATTCTTTCTTGATGTTCAGTTTGTCATCGACCACCGTATAGTCGTCTTCATTAAGCTGCACCCCATCATTTTCAATACTGATCAGTGTATTTCCATTCAATGACAGCGTGACAGCAATATCCTTCTGTTGTTCTGTGGCCTTGTCAAAGTCAACAGAAGCCGGACTAATCGTGCTGTTCTGCCCTCCTGTGGGAATTTCCGTTGTTACTCTAAGTGCATCCAGCAGCATATATTGGCCCGATTTTTTGACCACCTTCAAGGTATGCGAACCACTATCCAGTTCGGCAGCACGATACAGCACCTGTTGGACTTCTCGTTCACCACTGGTATAAGCGTTTACCGTTTCAGGCGTTCCATTGTCGAGTGTAACAATCATGTCTCCCAGTCCTTGATCCTTCTCCGTCAGCAGGTCAATGCCTGTTCCAGTAAAGGTATATTCAAAATAATCGCCGTCGGTTTCAGTAAAATGTACATCTCCTTTGTAATCCCCGAAACTTCTGCCGGTATTTGGACTCCATGAACCCGTGTATTGAATATGGCTGTCATCATCATTAATGTAAACCACATCGGTAACGGCAGCAGCATCCATTGAAACCGCATTTGCAGCATTTTCTACATTCGTGATTGGGTCCACTTCTGCTTCCAAGTCAACTCCTTGCTGCGTATTCGCAGAGTCTGTGGTCGAGGAATCCGTAATGGCGATGCTTAGATCCTGTCTGCCATCGATTTGCTCCTTGCCCCCGTTACGCTTCCAATCCCCACTATAACGCATGCCCGTGTCATCATCATTAACGGCCGATGTGCCGCTCACGGCAGTTACTTTAAGCATTCGGGAAGCATGGGGTTCCAACACGCCGCCACTAAATTCCGTATTAAAAGTTCCCAATTCGGAATGGCTCCAAAGATCTCGGACCAAAGCCGGACCTTCGAGGCCAAGATCGCTCCATTTCACTTTCACCTCTGCACTCCGGTTGCCCAGATTGAACAGAGCTACGCTGTACGTACCATCTCCGTTATTGGCATACCATACCTGCTGTTTGGTGTCCATGGAAACCGGATGGGCTGGACGTCCGGCCTGATTGACCGCAATGACTTCATCATTCGTAAGCAGCTCCAGTCCATAGCTGTCCAACCTGGTCAGATCATTACCTGAATAAAGCGGTGCTGAAGAGATTGCCCAGAACGTGGTAGCGGTCTTCCGCTCGTCCCTGGTCAGACCATCCATCGAGCCATTCCCGACATTCAGGGAATCAAAGTCGTTCCAACCCCCTGGACCTGCATCGCGCCACCAGATGGCAGCGATGGGGAATAAACGTGAAATGCTCGACCATTCCGTTAAGCCCTTACTGCTGTCGTAGGCTTCAACATCCCAGTCGATTCTCCAACCGTTCGCATACTTTTTCCAGAAATCCACGTAATTATGGTCGAGCGCCCAGGAAAGCTCAAACCAGATGTTATTTCTGTCCAGGGCTTTGGACCACGCCTCCACATCACCGCGTGCATCCCGACTCAAGTTATTGATTCCCGATCCCGGAGTTACACTGTCGAATTTGACAAAGTTAATGCCCCACTCGCCCAGAAGATCGGCAATGGAATCCACATACTTCTGTGCGCATGGGTTCGTAAAATCGATTTTGTACGTGTACGAATCCCAAGCATCCATAACAACGAGCGGCTTTACCGCGATATCCTGCATACGACATGCTCCACCCGTCCCATAAACCTCAAGATTTTTGTTATAGGCGGTGATTGATAATCCCGGGATCAGATAGATCCCGATCTTCTGCCCGTTATTATGGACATAATCAATGACCTCCTGAAATCCGTTCGGATAAAGAACAGTACTCGGAATAGGACGGCCATATTCATCCTCGTCCCCGTTCCAGCCAGCATCAATATTAATGTATTCATAGCCATGGGCCTGCAGCTTCTCACGCATGGCATCTGATTGCTTCTTAATGCTCTCGGCCGATGTCCAGTTACCCGCCCCGTCATACACCTGCATGCTGTAGCTGCTCCAGCCCATATACGGCTTTTGGGCGAGACTTTTATCTGCTGCTTGTGCCACATTACCTCTCGTCCCCATCATCCCGAACTGCACTGCCGCAATCACGAATACCATAAAACACATTGCCATCCTTTTTCCGATTCGTTTCAAATTATCCCTACCCCCTCTGAATTTGGTCATTCAAATCATGGTTGATAGCGCTTCCATACGAGAAAAGAATAGTGGATGCCTGAGGCACAGAATAGGTACAATTCGGTATTTTACGTACAAATAACCTGAATTAAAGGGGCAAACCGTCGCAGAACGAACATCTTTCCATTACTGGATAAATAAACAAAGGAAAACCTACTAAAAACGTAAACCAACAAAAAAAGGTTCCTGATGGCACAAATGCCATTCTAGGAACCTTTTTCACCTTACATATGATGCGGTCGAGAGGACTCGAACCTCCACGGGGGTAAGCCCACACGGACCTGAACCGTGCGCGTCTGCCAATTCCGCCACGACCGCGTATCTCATATCTCCGAGATATTATATCGCGGCGACAAGAAATAATATATCATGTGGAATAATATGTGTCAACAAAAAAAAAATTTTTTCATTCTATATTTAAAGCTGTATTCATCCATCATTTCATGTAAAACAAAAAACCAAGGCCAACACAGTTAACAAGCACTGTATTACCCTTGGTTTTGTTTGGATATTAAGTATGAGTCAAATTATTGTTATTGTTTATTTTATGATTCTGATTGAAATTGATGAAAAGCGTGAAAGAACTATATCTTGGAAGGCCAGTTACCGTACCAAGCATATCCGCCTCTTCTTTCCTTATCGATTTCGCTAAGCTTGTATTTCACAACCCCATCACGTCCTACGAAGATCGGTCTATCTGTTCCAATTTCGTAAAAACGAGCCCAAATGGGCGCTGCACCTGAATCAGCAACGAGTTTACTATCCCCGTTTTCTCTGACATATTTGTACCCTGTAATTTTCACTTTGTTGAACCAGGTTTCTGCCGCTTCGATTGAAGCTGTAATTTTTGAGTTTGACGGTCTTGTTTTCAAAAACTTCACAATCGTACTGCTCTCTCCAGCACTGAGAGAAGGCACTTCGTAAATTCTTGCTCCTGCAGGTTTAAGGGAACTGGAATCATGTTGCTGTCCCCATGCAGTCAGTTTGCCATTAGCGACAACCTGTGTATTCAGAATAGCGTCTACTCCTTTGGCAACTGATTTTTTACTGCGATCCGCAAGAGAGCTGTCGATGAATGAGAAGTCACCTTTGCGTGCACCTACTTCATCCAGCATGTACATGACATTAATCATGGCATCATCGTTGAAGGTGATGTGCTTGTGATAACCTGAGCTCTGGTATACTTGCGGCCATCCGCCATTGGAATATTGCATGTTTAGTAGAAAGTTGATTCCTTTGATGGCAGCAGCCGAATACCGCGGGTCATTAGTCTTCTTAAATTCCTTTGCTAATCTTCTGATTTCTGAGTATGTAGCTTTGTTATCAATCGTGGATTTTGCCCACTCGCCGCTTGTTTCCTTATAATCTTTCTTCCATCCTCCGTCAGCACGCTGATTTTTCAAGATATCAGCAATACTCGCTGTCGTTCCCGAGGCGTCTGCAGCAGATACCTTCGCAACTGGCTGATATACTATTCCAATAACAGACAGAACCATTGTACAAGCCATAACAAAGGATGCAAACCTTACTTTTGATTTAAACATCAGATTAGAACACCTCTCCCGATTCATTTTATGCAAACTGTTTCCCTGATCCTACCCTCCTTATATTTGATTATAAAATCAAACTTTTTCTTTTTATCCAATATGTGGATTGGATAAAACCATTCTATGCAAAACAATGAATTATGTCAATATTCACAACAACATGTAACAACTACTTTGATTCCTGTTAGTGTTATCCAAACCCTTGCGAAAAAGCAATTCATTGTCCAGTTTCTATCCATTTGAAACAGTTGTTACTTTTTTGTCATAGGTTAGATACGCACTTCCGAGTTTTTTCTACATGGAAAGCTGGAATTCCGTTAACATTGAGGTACTAAGAAGGGATTAAAACCCGTTTGACATTTTCGCATTTATGCAATATAGTTTCAAAAGGTTACAAAAACTTAATTATTCATTTGCCGAGTTTCATGTTTGAAAACGGGGGAACCATTTTGGGTGAATTATTCTTATACATAGGAAATATAGGGAACCTTCTACCGAACCCTTAGCTAACTCCGTAGGCATCGAAGGGAGAACATTGATTTTGAAAAAACTTATTATCTCCATTTTTGGAGCAGCAGTTCTATTTACATCCGGTGCAGCAAGCACAGAGGCAAGCAGTATTAACACCGTCGTTAACAACATGACTGGCATACCTTACAAATGGGGCGGCACGACAATGGCTGGATTTGATTGCTCTGGATTTATGAGATATATTTTCAACAAATATAGCATTGAATTACCACGCACTTCCCAGCAACAAGCTAAGGCCGGAACTCCGGTATCCAAAGCAAATCTGCGTACAGGTGACCTGGTATTCTTTAATACGATGGGCAACGGCATTTCACATACGGGTGTATATATCGGTGGCGGACAGTTCGCTCACGCTTCAAGCAGCAAGGGTGTCAGCATCACCCAATTATCCACCCCTTACTTCCACGATCGTTATGTAACAGCACGCCGGGTAACAGGGCAGTTTATGTATAATAAGATGCTTGGCAAAATATAAGTTGAACACGAAAGGGCTTCGGTTATTACCGAAGCCTTTTCTTTGTCTACATTGATTTTCTACAAATGCATAGGCATGATGTTATAATCAGGCTGCAATACATCTTTTTTAATGCAAGGCCTTCTGGACTCTCATCGCACCCTGTGACAGCGCATGACCGCCGCCTACGGCTCCAGCTACAGCAACCGTCTCCATAATCTCCTGGTCGGTCGCTCCTTTGGCACGGGCCTCTTCCGCATGGTAAAACGTACACACCTCATTGTTGGCGAACAATCCGATGCCCAGTGCAATCAGCTGTTTGGTCTTGGCATCCATCGCTCCTGCCTGAAAGCATTCTCCTGTGAACTCATGATAAGACTTCACCACGGAAGGCAGCACGTCGCTTAATTCTCCAATCTGGTCCTTATAGGCATGAACCTTATCATTCATTAGTGTCAAGGTTACCGCACATCCTCTCGGCTGATATGTTACAAGCTCTCACTGTACCTATCTTCTCTCCCGAGAGGTGCAATTATGCCAAATCATCCATGGTAAATGAACCTAAAAAGGCATGTCCTATTCTTCGAGCAGGCTCTTGCGTGGTTCGCTGAATAATTGATACCGATAATTCCGGTCGAGTTTGACCACACGACGATTCTGACGGCGAATGAGCACCTGCTCCCCGTCCCAGGCTACGACAATGCCCGTCACATCATTCGACTGAATCTCGTCTCGTACCACTCTTACTTTTTCACCCGATAAACGCAGTGCATCCAATTCTTCATCACTGATCATATTCCCGGCGCCTACTTTCCAAAAAATTATTTACAAAAAGAGACCTAAATGAAAAGTCATTTAGGTCTCACGTGACTGTATTGGACTGTCATGTCATTCGAAAGTATGTCCCGACTGAAAGTTACCGCTGCGCGTGCTCTTTGCTGTCGTTCTTCTCAAACCAAAAATCAAGCACTTTGGCGGACATCACACGTTCTTCAAGGTACTCCACTTGATGCGGTGTAAATTGTTCTTTCCAAGAGAAGGACAACTCTTCGCACAAGCCTACAATCGTCAGCAATTCTGACCAGGCAACGTAGCGTTTGTACCAGAAAAATTGAGGATGTTCAATCATATAGGGATAAAGGTCATCGAATTCCGTATGTTTACAATCCAGGGCACGTTCAAAATGAACTTTCGATTCCGCCAGCTTATCAATAAAAAATTGTTCTGTTGCCGGTTGGTTCCCCATGGTGTTGCCTCCTCTCCCTAACATAACCCCATTATAAATGAAATCGGCGGTCATGCAAAGGCATTGTTCAAAAATTAGGCCCTATTCCTTTAAAATGTCACATTTCATTATCATCAAATTGCACGGTACCGTCATTCAGTGAACGAATGCGTACCAACGCTTCAACCGGGATGCCCTGTTCTCGAATGGTACGTGCTCCGGCCTGAAAACATTTCTCGACCACGACACCGAATCCAACCAGTTCCGCACCCGAACGTTCAATAATTTTGATGACACCACGAGCGGCATCTCCATTGGCAATGATATCGTCAATGAACAAAATACGGTCATTCTCATGAATGTATTCGCGGGATACCATGATATCCGTTACGATTCCTTTAGTAAAGGAAGGTACTCTTTCACAGTAGGCGTCGGGGTCAGCCTAGAAAAGTGTTTTTTTGCGACGGGCAAATACCAGCGGAACACCCAGCTCATAGGCAGCAGCAAAGGCGACCGGAATCCCGGAAGACTCCACTGTAAGGACCCGGGTTACACCACTTTCTCGGAAACGAGCAGCAAACTCACGCCCCATCTCCATTGTCAATTCAGGATCAATCTGATGATTTAGCAGACCATCCAGCTTAAGCACCTGATCCGAGATGACTACACCTTCTTGTAAAATTCGTTGTTTCAATACTTCCATTATTTGACCTCCCAAGCCTATCCTATGACGTAAAAGTATCATATATCTGGCTATCAGTTCAAGCGAAATTGACTATCCCCTTGTCCGGAGCATGCAAATGACCCCAAAGATGCACATCGATTGTCATGACTTTGATGGGTCAAGCATACCTTGTACCATGGCACCCGCATGTCCAAACTATTCAGGGGCCTGAGAGGGGAAGCGCATGAAACAGGCATTTCGGGTGCTGCAGATCGCATTTACATACATTGGAACGGTCGTAGGGGCCGGCTTCGCTACAGGTCAGGAGATATTGCAGTTTTTTACCCAGTATGGCAAATGGGCCACCATGACCATCGGCTTATCCACCATGCTATTTGTCTGGTTAGGTACGAAAATGATGCTGATTGCTCACGATACAGGCTCACGTTCTTATGAAGATCTCAACAAGCATTTGTTCGGTCAGAAAGCAGGAAAATGGATTACGTGGGTTACCCTCCTGATTCTCATTGGAGTAAACAGTGTCATGCTGGCTGGAGCCGGTTCTGTCTTTGTAGAACATCTGGGTATGCATTACCAGACCGGTCTGATTGTGACGCTTATCGGTACATATCTGCTGCTTGGACGGGGTATCCAGGCCATTCTGCAAATGAACAGCATCGTGGTACCGATGATGCTGCTGCTCTCCCTGCTTATGATTACAAGCACCATACATCATCCCGGCGCAGACCGATTTATTACGTTAACCACTGACAGTCATCCAATCCAGGTCTGGTTATCTCCCCTGTTGTATAGTTCATTCAACCTGGCACTTGCCCAGGCCGTACTCGTTCCGGTAGGGAATCAGATTCGCAGCCGGAAGGTTCTGAAATGGGGCGGTGTTCTGGGCGGGATAGGGGTAGGATTCATGCTGATGGCCGCCCACTTCGCCATGTCGGCACAGATGCCTGGTATCATTCAGTTTGAGATTCCAATGGGCAGTATTGCCTTTCAGCTTGGATGGGTAGTGCAATCTGTGTATGTATCTCTGATTTTCATGGAAATCTTCAGTACGTTTGTAGCCGACATTTATGGAATGACCCTCCAACTCAGACAGCATATCGAAGTACATCCCAAAATAATCACACTGGCCATCATGCTGTTATGTTATTCGCTCAGCCAGTTTGGTTTCAGTTCCCTGCTCTCTATCCTTTACCCCATTTTCGGAAGTTTGGCACTGATCTGGGGGGCAAAATTGATAATGGATCGATGGGGGAGCTTTCGCGGACGCAACAAAAATCTGTAAATAACACATCCTGATGATACGGAAGGAAATTTTCCTAAATATATCAAAAGCCGCTGTTCGCACAGCGGCTTCTTTCTTTCCCCCCAGCGCTTAGCCCTGGCTCGGAAATTGCAAATATATTTTTTTAAGTTCATTGACCGATCTGCCCAAAGAATAATGAGTCTTGGCCTTCTCACATGCTGAGCGGGCCAGCTCATAACGGTACGCCGGGTCAAGCATAACCTTCTCCAGCGCTTCTGCCAATGCAAACGGATCTTCTGAGGGTACCAGCAAGCCATTACTGCCATTCTCGATCTGCTCAGGGATACCGCCAACATCTGTACCTACAAGGGCGAGACAGCTAAGAGCCGCTTCAGCAAAAACAGACCCAAACGCCTCTGCCCGCGAAGGAAGAACGAAGATATCAAAGAAAGGCATGAATTCCTCAGGGTGAAGCGTGTATCCGTAAAAAATAGTTTCATTATAAATGCCCAGCCGCTGGGCCAACTCTTCCAAATCTGGACGTATCGGTCCATCTCCGATAATATGAAGCACGTAATCATGTCCCCGAGCTTTCAGCTCGGCACAGGCTTTGAACAGAATATCCAGCCCTTTCGCCGGAACTAGCCGACATACAGTGACCAGTTGTGGAATAGCATTGTCATGAGGAATCGGCTTAAACCGTTTCTCATCAAATCCATTCGGTATTACACCGATGACATCGGGATGCTGCACATAAGGTACCAGATAACGACGGAAAGAATCCGACACGGTCAACAGACGCTCTGCCTGATGCTCCAGTTCACCATAGATGGCTAACAGGAATTGATGCTCCGGTCCGTCCGGCTCAATGCGTCCATTCAGAATCAGCTCTCGCTCATAACTGGAGTGGATCGTTTGAATGAGGGGAACATCCGGGAAAACGTTCTTCATCGCGAGTCCGGCTATAGGGTGATGGGCATGAATCAGATCGTAAGGCTTCTGAATACGCAGCTTGGTCCACCACAAATAATCCCGGTAGGTTTGCATATATTTTTGCACGACAGGACTGTCCTGATACTGTGTCCAATCGAACGTCTCGAACTGGATATCTTCTCTGCCCTTGTTACGAATTCGCTTCGGCAACGAGAACAGATCCATCTCCCACCTCGGGGTTGTAAACCTCTCTTGCATATAAGGAATCATAGAGGATACACCTCCGGGCTGCTCCGGAGGAAAGAAAAGCGCCTGCAGCAATCTCACCGTTAGTTTCCCCCTTTCTTGCATAAGTCTTTCAGTACATCTTCAATGAAGATAAGTCTCTCCTATATATTATGACATATGGAGGCTTGAACATCTATAATTCGTTGGAGGTGACCCATCCGCCTGATCATTTTCCCGACTCCCTTTTTGACTATGCGTTTATCTTTTTTCTGGGTTCAATCGTAGGTCAACAAACGCAGGTATCTAGTATGGCAGCTTGGACATTACACCGCTCAGAGATTGAAGCTTGCAGCCTGCAATCCTTAAGTCGTATATACAGCATATTCGAGTGAAGCTTGACTAAGAAGCGGGAACAATCATTAACCAGCTAACCAGGGTTGACTGCTTTTTCATATGTACTGAATCCGCCTACCTCCGCGACGAAGGTATAGCCATTGCGGGCGTAAAAAGCATTCAATGTGGCATTGTCTGCTCCACAATCCAATCGAACGATGTGTTTATCCTCGAATTGGATGCCGCTGCTGGACCATTGCAAAATCGCACGTCCCAATCCACCTTGAGCATACTTCCTGCGAATCGCTAATCGGTGCAAATAAAGTGCACCATCCCCGGGATGCGCTTTGCTTCCCCACAGATGTGCATCCCACGCGCTGGGCTGACTCATCAAAATGACCATGCCAGCTATGTCAGAACTCTTCTTAAATACAAATACGTCTCCACGCAGAATTGCCTCTGCCGTATTATGGGAATCCTCACCTTTTAACAATGCGTTCCATTGGGAAGACCCTTGACTCCGCAGCCATTCGGCGGTTTCCATGAGCAGAGATCTTACCTCTTCCGTGTCTTCCGGCCGAGCCTGTACTGCTTTAAATTCATCATTAATGTAATCGGTACGGATCCTGAATGAATGCTTCATAATTCTCCTCCACTTCCCAGGTCTCTCTTAAACTAATGGTACTATACCGGGAAATGACTTTTTCGTCAAAACGTAAACAAAAAAGGCAAGAGGCTGCTGCCTCTTACCCATCAATCTTCGCTTCATCAATAATTTCATTTCGATATAACATCGTAAGATGTAAAGTATCAAATTCAAGCTCTTTGTCAAGCTCGCGCATCAGAACTTCCACCAGACTCTTCCGCTGAGCGCTTGTACCAGGGAACTGATACTCCATATAGCCTGATAAATCCGCATGAGAGGTGTCAATTGTTGCCGTACCGACAGGTAACCCTCCGCGTTCCTGAAGAAACAGTTCATATACCCGGAACTCCCGATCTTTGCGTGCTAACATCACATAACAAGCTTCTTCAGCTGCTTCAATCTCATCGAGATCTCCTTCATCCTGCACCTCAAAGTCATCTGCAAAATCCCGGTGCACCCATTCCACGGAGTCCAGCTCATACCCTTGATGCCACATGCGAATCGTAATTGTATCGATAGTTTCTTCATCCAGTTCCCGGATCAGCAGTTCTGCTGCTGCATCCTGATAACTCTCCGAAGGTTCATCGTACCAGTGTATCTCGCCCTGCACATCAGCACCATATTGTTTCAAAGATGCTTCGGCGAGCTCTTGTCCACTAGCGTCATTGAATAGATAGGTGGATATGCTTCGTCCGGCACTTACCATCTCCATCTCCAACATATGTCCCGGGTCTTCATATGTAAATGATTCGGCTTGTGAACCGGGTAACACATGTACTTCACTTGACTTAAACCGATCATTTTCTCGATCGTTGTAATACAAGCCTTCGGAATGCGACGACTCATTTAGTCCATCTGTGTGGGAATCTGGCTTCTGTAACACAGAATATAATGTACCGCAGCTTACAAGCACCTCATATTCTGCAGCGCTTACCGCATCCGCGAGAGAGCGAATATATTGGTGTACCTGCTCTACAATCACATGTTCTGTCTCGTCAGATAGCGAATCTTGTTCCATTTGAAGACTACCGGACACCCGATCCCCTTCCCTGAACACAAGCAGGAGCGAACCCGCATATTGACCATCCACCATAATATCCTGCACTTCGCCACCTGATGTACGAAGATCAGGAATCAGCTCTATTTTCAGTTTCATGTACCTGTCCCCCTCAGTTCCTAACGTTATTCTGTTAGGTTACCCTTGAAAGCGAGAGTTTATAAGGTACAACATCTTTTCAGATTCAAGAATGCTATCATTGGACGGATAACACATATTTTTGAATAGCATGTGCCACACCCTGTTCATTGTTCGAAAGCGTAACTTCATCCGCAGCTGCTTTGACTTCCTCCGGGGAATTGTCCATGGCTACCCCTTTACCTGCAAAAGTTAACATGGTGATATCATTGTAGTAATTACCCACTGCCATAATCTCGGAAGGAAGGATTCCCTTTGCCTCAGCCAGTCTTTTTAGCGCTGCACCTTTGGAAGCCTCGGGGTGCATCAGATCAATGAAAAAGTCACCGCTGCGCGTCATATAATAAGGCAGGTTCCAGGTTGACCACTCCTGTTGCACCGCATTCATCTGCTCGATGGGTCCAAACGCCGTGAATTTGGCAAGCGGCTCTGTCATATCCGCCCATTGCGGGAGCTTCAGCGGCTCTGCCATAAAGTTCTGATACATCTCGCGCACCTGCAGCTCCAAGCCTTCCGGCTGATCCACATAGAGGCCAAACGCCGTGTTAATATCGAAATGCACGCCCTGCGTGCGGCAGTAAGAAATGAAAGGCTCAAGTCCTTGTCCATCCATCGCAAAATGGTGTACTACTTCACGAGTCTGCACCTGTGCAGTTACTGCCCCATTATGTGTAATGACATATCCGTCAAGTCCCATCTGCTCCATAAACGGAATTGTATTCGCCGGGCCTCTGCCTGAACACAGGACAATCTCTGCTCCCTGCCGGGAAGCACGTATTAAAGTCTCTTGCGTCATTTCGGTTAGTTCATGATGATCATTAAGCAACGTTCCATCTACATCCAGTGCGATTAATTTGATTGTCATTGTCTTCATTCCTTATCTGTAAAAGAGTCGCACCCACCCAAACCCTCCCTTCCGAGGGAGGGCCCCAGAGGGCTCTGCCCTCTGGACTCCCGCCTCGTTAACCGGCGGCTGGTGGGATCTTACTATGTGACGGTCGGTGTGGGAGCGCTTGGTTGCCAGGTCCTCCGCTTGACAGCGGCGGTCCCGCCCAAGCTTAAGCGGGACCCTTGCGGGCAGGGCTTCGCCCCCTGCCCGGCTCCCTGCTCCGCTTCGCGAAGGACGGGAGCTGGTGCGCCTCTGGCGCCGAGGGCAGGGCTTTGCCCACTGCCCGAGCTCCCTGCTCCGCTTCGCGAAGGACGGGAGCTGGTGCGCCTCTGGCGCGGAGGGCAGGGCTTTGCCCACTGCCCGGCTCCCTGCTCCGCTTCGCGAAGGGCGGGAGCTGTTATTTCCGCAGAAGATTTAACTCGTCTGCGGTTAACTCGCGATAGCTGCCAATATCCAGATTGGCATCCAGCTTCAGTTCACCCATGGCTACACGTTTCAAATAAACCACACGTTTGCCAACGGCCTGGAACATTCTTTTTACCTGGTGGAACTTGCCCTCATGAATGATTAGTGAAATGGAAGAGAACACGCCCTCTTCGGTCTCCTCACGATGAAGTACAGTCAGCTCCGCAGGCAATGTCTCATACCCATCATCCAGCTGAATGCCGTCTTTGAATCGTTCAATATCTTCCTCATCAACATTCCCCAGTACACGGGCTTCATATGTCTTGGGCACATGTTTACGCGGAGATAACAGATCATGAGCAAGTGGACCGTCATTGGTTAGAATAAGCAAGCCCTCCGTATCCTTATCAAGTCGTCCCACAGGGAACGGATTGAAGACACGATCCTCTTTGCGCAGCAGATCAATCACCGTTTTATCCCGGTTATCTTCAGTTGCGGACACCACGCCAGGCGGTTTATGCAGCATCAGGTAGATCATCTCCCGATAAACAACCCGCTCACCGTCCGCTTCAATTACGTTTACATCAGGATTGACCTGCACGCCGCTATCTTTTACCGGCTTCCCATCCACATAAATTCTGCCCTGCTTCACCATCTTTTTGAGTTCACTTCGTGATCCTACACCCATATGGCTCAATATTTTATCCAGACGGAGCGTTGACTTGCCTTTTCCACTCATACCGATGTCCACCTCCAGCCTGCCGGATATTCATTCTTCAGTACACCATCCAGCCATTTCCCCCAGCCCACAGCGAAACCATCCACACATACCAGGACATAGCCTTTGGCGGCTGTACCCGTGTTGCGTTTAACACGTGCTTCTTCGATGTTCAACGTCTCGCCTTTGAGATACCTCACCGCTTCGCCGTCAGTCGAAGACAGATTTACGGATCGCAGAGCCTCCGCTGCATTCAAAGCGCATGCCAGCGGGTGAGATGGGACAAATCGTCCATTTTTCAAGGTACCCATAAACCACCCTGGACGTATCACCTTAAGCCCTTCCAGGCGGACAGCACCCACAGAAGATTGATACACCCGATCGCCGTAAAAGACCGTTTCTCCAGCAGTATCCATCTCCAGATTATCTCGTAAAAATGACGTGTACACTGCTCCTGGATCGAAACTTGATTGATCGGCTCCTCGTGCCTGACTCCGTCCGTTTTTGCGGCCACCACGTTCGTTTTCTTTGCCCTGTTTTCCCTGTGCCTTACCACTGCGGGCATGTCTGTCATTACGTTCTCTGGATTCGGTTCTCATGAGACGTTCCCTTTTACGCTCTTCTTTACTGATTGATGCAGATACACGGATGGATTGATCTACCGATTCAATCGAATTGATAACGTCCCCATCTGCTGCCTGTCCAGTCTGTAACGCCCTGCTTTCTTCTTGACCCCCGTTATCTTCACTGAGAGATTCAGCACGATGCTTCAATATAGCAACATAATGCCCCTCTCCCTCCAACAGGTGAGGCCACAACCTTGCCGTTCCACGAGTCTGGTCCAGAACGGATTCTGTCTTCCGTACGGTCTCGGGCAGCATCTGACGGACCCATTCGGGTCTCCCTGGGGCAAATCCGGCACTTTCCGGGATGTCTTTTACTATGAATTCTGGATTGATGTTCAGAAATTCCGCGATCATCGCTTCATTTTCCTCCGGTGCAAACGTACATGTGGAATATACAATTGTTCCCCCAGGAGCCAGTAACCTGGCGGCAGTCTCCAGAATATCGCGCTGCATGAGCACACATTTTTCAACAGAATGATGTTCCCAGGATTTCACCATGTCCACATCTTTGCGGAACATGCCCTCCCCAGAGCAAGGCGCATCGATTAACACTTTATCAAAATAATGAGGAAATGCGTTCGCAATCCGTTCCGGGGATTCATTCAATACAACAGCATTGCGTACCCCATACAATTCCACGTTTTTGGCGAGGGCTTTCGTTCGTTCCGCATGGATATCATTCGTAACGAGTACACCTTTTCCCTGAAGCTTGGCCGCGATCTGGGTTGTTTTCCCGCCAGGAGCTGCGCACAAATCAAGCACACGTTCCCCGGGCTGTACATCCAATAATTCAACCGGGGCCATGGCACTTGGCTCCTGAATATAATACAAACCCGCATGATAATAAGGATGTAAACCCGGCTTAACTCCGTGAGGCACATAAAAACCCGTTCCGCACCACGGAATGGGTCTCATATCGAATGGAGCAATTTCTTCGAATTGTTCCATTGATATTTTTAACGTATTCACTCTCAGTCCCGCATGTGGAGACTGTTCATAAGATTTCATAAATGGTTCAAACTCATCGCCTAACAAGCTTTTCATTCGCTCGGCAAATATCGAAGGCAGCTGTACAGCCATAATCGCACTCATCCTGTCTTGTTAAAATTGCAACTTGCTCTATGTTATCATATCCAGGCATGGCTTTCCTATTGATTCATACATATTCCACTACAGCGTGTAATGTAGTATAATGGCAAGTAGATTGATGGATGTGCAAAAATACGGGTGTTTATGCATATTATCCCATCCTGTGTTTTTGCCAAACTATATTTCGATATGATCGATGGGGGATGTCTTAATGAAATCCAAGAAGAAAAAGAAAAGCGCTGCAATCCTTATTTTCCTGGGTATTTTCGTTGTATTGATTGCAGCACTTGTCCTGGTGAATCAGCAATCCAAGAAACAAATGGACGCCGTGGGGAATGCTTATGGCATCGCCGCTTCCAAACTTAATCCCGCAACACGCGAATTGCTGGACGATCCGAACTACCAACAAATTATTTTGCCTGATGATCTAAAAGCCAGAATTGATAACAAAGACAGCTTCTTTGTATATTTCTTTGCCTCCGATTGCTCACACTGCCGTGCAACAACACCTCAGCTAATGCCGCTGGTCGATGAGGAAGGCATTCAACTGCCTCAGTTCAATCTGCGCGAATTTGATTCCGGTTGGTCAGACTATAACATTGAATACACACCGACTCTGGTATACTATCAGGATGGTGTAGAGAAAGATCGCATGGTTGGCGGGTTGCAGGAAAATGGCAGTGACAACGGTTATACACTGGATGACTACAAGCAATTTTTCGAGAAATATAAAGGCAGTACTACTCCGTCGGCAAGCTAATCGTTTACCCCATCGTGGATGTGATGGACCCTCAGGAATCATATTGCCCTTTCATGGACAAGCTCTGGAATCATTCCAAAACGTATTGATGTCATTTAATATCGAACACCCCGACGCTCCTCTATAGGAACAGTCGGGGTGTTTTTTTATAGATTATATGTCTGACATATGTTAATGATGAAGTGGATGATGACTTTCCATTATATGCTTACTCGCTCTGCATGTTCTGTTCCTGCTGTAACGCCTTCATCTTCTCTTCATAGATTCGTCCACGTGTAGGACTTCGACGTTGGGGAATATTGGGCTTCAGTTCAAGAGCTCGTTCTCGAACCTTCTGTACCAGTTCCTCATCCTCAATCCGAATGTACAGGTCTCTGTAAGGAAATTTCTGTGGCTCAGGACCCGAAAGTCCATGAACCAACTCCTGTACTTCTTGCACTAACGGTCTTAGAGCAATACCTCGCGAAGTTTCCGGATATGACTTTAACAGATCTACCGAACTCTGTAACATCATGCGTCCTCCGCGAAGATTAGCATTTCTGAAATGGTAAAGCCCCACTGCAATCTGCAATAGCCCTTTGTACATCGAATCCCGATCCCGCTCAAGCCATAGTTCTTCCAAAACCTCATGGCACTCAAAATAGTCCTGATCGCGATTAAAATAGATCAGATAGTCAATATACAGCGGCTCATAGCGGCTCATCCGGGTTTTCGCCCTTTCTGGCTGCATTCAGAAGTGCTTTCACATCATCCAGCAGGTCTTTCAGGCCTTCCATATCATGACGCTCCCAGCAATCATTGAAACGTTTCTGTGCTTCAATCGCTTCGTTCACAAGATGATAGAAATACAACTGATGTATGATGTTCAGTGTTCTTGACACAATGTTGGAATCATCCTCAAAGGCCTTCTGTGCCTCCAGAATCTGCAGACGGATCGCCGACATCTCATTATCGAGTACAAAAGCGGCCTCTGCCGTTTTTTTCAATCTTGCCCGCATGTCATCCGGCAGACTCTCCCGGAACTTGTAACTCAGGGAGTGCTCAATTGTGGCCCAGAAGTTCATCGCCAGCGTCCGAATCTGTATCTCGGCCAGCACGTTCTTCTGTCCAAGTGCCGTCTGAACAGGATACTCAATAATCATATGAAAACTGCGGTAGCCGCTCTCTTTGAAGTTGGTGATATAATCCTTCTCGATTAATACCGTCAAATCCTTGCGCCCACGTATATACTCGGCTACCCGACGAATGTCATCCACAAACTGGCACATAATGCGGATACCTGCAATATCCTCAATACCCGTTTCTACCTGATCAAGCGGCACATTCAGGCGTCTGGATTTCTCCAGAATACTGGATATTTTTTTGACACGACCGGTAACGAACTCGATCGGGGCGTATTCTTCCCTTTTCTTAAGCTCCGCCCGCATCGTTTTAAACTTGACTTTCAATTCCTCTACCGCTTGTTCATAAGGAAGTAAAAATGTACCCCAGTCTCTACCGTCCATGCTCATGCCTCCTGTCTCTATAGCTTCCCCTGTTCCTATCCATTATACATGATGTTAGACGGGGGGAAGAGTCCCGTGCGATATTACCCTCTTCCACGCTTCTATTTTCAATCCGGGTAACTCTGAAACCATGCTTAACGATGCTCTGCACCGACAGCTTCCGTAATATGGCTGTAACCGTCTTTGCGCAGCAATTCACGCAGTCCGGCATGAATGCGTCGGTTCACTTCAGGACCTTCATAGATCAATGCTGTATATATTTCCACCAGGCTTGCTCCCGCTTTAATCTTTTCGTAGGCATCTTCGCTTGTGAAAATACCACCTGAACCGATGATCGGCAGTTTGCCTTCAGTATGACGATAGATTTGGCGAATGATCTCCGTGGAACGGTCACGCAGCGGCTTGCCACTTAGTCCCCCCGTTTCCTTGGCATGTTGATGGGACAGACCCTCACGGCTAATCGTTGTGTTGGTTGCGATGATGCCGGCAACACCACTATCCGCGATGGTACTTACCATATATTCAAGCTCTTGATCGTTGACATCCGGTGCAATTTTGACCAATACCGATTTAACTGGGCCACCCGCTCTTTTACGCTGCGTCTCCATCTCATTCATGACAGCAGCAAGCAACTCCTTTAATTCATTCCCATGTTGCAGATTACGCAAATCCGGTGTATTTGGTGAACTGATATTCACCACGAACAGGTCCGCATAATCATATAGGGCCCGAATACATTTTGCATAATCCAAATGCGCTTCTTCATTCGGTGTCGCCTTGTTCTTACCTATATTCACTGCCACTGGAATTCGGCGCTCCTTGAGGCTTGCCAATTCACCCGCCATCGCTTCGGCTCCGAGGTTATTGAAGCCCATCCGATTCACCAAAGCCTCATCGGGAGGCAAACGAAATAACCGCGGCTGGTCGTTGCCTGGCTGTGCAAGCGGTGTGACTGTGCCCACTTCCATAAAGCCAAACCCGATGGAAGAAAAGCCCGTTACAGCCTGTCCGTTTTTGTCCAAACCGGCAGCAAGTCCTACAGGAGTAGGAAAGTGGCATCCAAACATGTCCACAGCCAGATCGGAGGTTTCACGCACGCCATACATGACACGTAACCCGGAAGGAACCGGGCGGATGCTCCCCATTCCGCTTAAGCCGCCGATAATTAAATGATGGGCCTGCTCAGGGTCCATTTTGAACAATAAGGGTTTAGCAAGACTTCTGTATAACAAATCAATCACTCCGTTCTGTTCCGGTACGCTAAAAAACTGCTTTCCGTCTTTTCATATGTAAAAAAACACTCTATACACAAGTCTATCCGTTTCTTCTTCAAAAGGAAAGTAGTTTGAGCATAGACAGAAGCATTTTGCATACCCCTACAAGCAACAAAAATCGAATGATGCAAAATGCTCACAAGAAATCAACCCGCCTACTGGAAATGACGAGTTGAATTCTTTACAATGGGAGCATGGCTACTTCGATATTAGCCCTATTTCCCGAAGGAGGAACAGCCCATGGCTCCCAAACGCAAACCACCTACATTGCAGCAAAAGAAAGATGAGGTCAATCGGAAAGCCATTATATGGACGGCAGCCAGTGTTGGTGGACTGATTATTATTATTGGCGCACTTATTATTATCGCCAATCTGTAAAGAGTCCAACCTACTGCCCTGCATCTACATACCCACACCCAGCATGAGATTTTAACGTTTCTTTGGCCCGGATCACTTTTTTTCCGTCTAATTCAACCAGTGATACGTTTTATTCGGATTATTTTGCTTGGGAACAAGTGTATTCCGGTAGCGATCCTTCGCTTCTGGAACAAGCGTTGTTTCTGGCAGCAGATCTTTACCGATGCGTACCGGAGTTCCCTGAGGAGCGAGAGCAAACAGTTCTTCCACATCTTCAGTACTCATTCTCACACATCCAAGGGATTCATCCAGCCCAATACTGTTCGGCTCGTTGGTCCCATGGATGGCATAGTTCGTATCAGAGAGCTGCATCCCTCTACTCCCAAACTCGCCATTGGAACGACCATTTGGATTCACAACCTTGTCTGAAATCACAAATGAGCCCTCTGGAGTACGATCTCCACCAAGCCCCACCTCGTAATTCCGAATAATGGTGTTGCCACTAACCAGCGCAAGTTTATGTTCGCTCTTGTCGACGATAATCTCAAGCCGATCTTCCAAAAAAGGCTGTCCGCCTAAAGTATCCATAAACGCAGCATTTTTTCCTGACGGCAGGTCTGAATTCACACCTGTTGTTCCAACAGTTGTATTTCCCCCTTTTCCCGTCCCCTCTTGTTGATGCATCGCTAATAGTGTCGGAAACATCTGGGTCATGCCTGGAGCAGTCTCTCCCAGAATATTGTTTGGAAACGGCTGTGCAAGCTGCGCTACGCTTTTGGGCCAGGTTCCTTTTTGTTTTTTATATGTAATGATTGCACTCGACAGAGCTGCCGCAGATTCCTGTTTGGCTGTCCACGCTTGTGCGAGGCGCTTGATTTTCGGTGATACCTCCGGTGGCTTACAGTTACACTGCTTGGAATCATAACTCTGTGCAGTTAATTTACCACTGTGGTTTGTCTGAACGATGTATTTTACAGGCATATTACGCTTCCATAATGACCAGTTACCCGCGACTTGCATTCCGAGCACTGCCGATGTCTGCACGTTCGAACCCGAGCCAGACCACGCTGCTGCAAGTGCCGCTTCGCCCTGGTCACCTCTACCAAATGCACCCGCAGTAAACACATTGGAATCCGTAACAGGAGTCGAATCTCCCCCGCTATTTCCTGATCCGTTCTCCGTGGCTTCATCCGTAGATTCCAACGCCGAAGCCAGAGCATCCGCTGCATCGCGGTTGAAACCCGGGGCATCGGCAGGCGGTAACCCTGCAAGGACAAGCAGCATCAAGAGGGTCAGCCACATTTTGCGAACACGGTGTTTTTTCTCCTTTTGCTCCGCCATCTCGACTAGCTTTTCCTGATAATCTACCCATATATCTGCCGGTGCCTTGCTTCGCTCGAAAGCCTCGTAGACTTCACCCGCCTGCTGAAAACAATAGTTCGCCTTGGCCTCCTGTCCTTCACCCAAATACTCCTTACCAAGCAAATACCATGCCATTTTATTATCGGGATGTTTCTTTACATATGTTCTTAGATGAGTATTTTGCATCCGATCCTCCATCATTTCGCCTTTTTTTCCGTTTCTCTATATATCGGCAAATGAAGACAAGAAATCCATAGGACTTGAGTACCCGGATCAATCCCACAACATTCGACAAAAAAGCACATCCCGCTGCCGCAATGACAGTAGAATGTGCTTTTCATATAAAAGGAATTAGCCTTCTTTGTTGAAAGGTTCATCCGCTACTTTAATGGAGTCTGTAGGGCAGCCGTCGCAAGCATCCTGCATATCGTCGAACAAGTCGTCTGGAATTGCTTTGATCCCCTGGTTGGCATCTCCATCGAAGATCACTTCTGCCAAGCCTTCATCATCATAGTCATAAATGTCAGGTGCCGTAGCTCCGCAAGCTCCGCACGCAATACATGTATCCTTTTCAACCCAAGTATATTTACTCATTACCAATCTCTCCTCCTATTATTCGAGAACGTACAGTATTTTTATCTAGGAACATATTAATACAAAGTAAAAGTTATTACAAATTATTTTACAACCTCAAGACTTCATTATGCCCTATTTAATCGAGACTTTGCAAATTATCTTTTTGCAGAGAGGTCCCCCGAACTTTGTGATTGCGAAGTAACACGGAAGGATCATCCCCCAGCATACCAGCTGTAACGACTGCATTCTCACCAAATTTGTCACGCAACTGATCCATAATACGAATCAGATTTTCCTTTTTGGGTTTCTGTTCATATTCGAACAGATCAAGCTGTACCGCCGATTCCTCACGCGGAATTAGGGTTTGCAGGGTAACGCCCAGCATACGAACCGGCTTGCCCCCGCCCCAATGCTTTGCAAACAAAGCACAGGCTTCCCGATATATAATCGACGCATCTTCGGTAGGCACTTCCAGCATCCGTGATCTGGTAATCGTCTTCATATCTGGTGTACGAATCGTAATCTGAATGCCCTGACTGAGCATTTCGTGCTTGCGCAGTCGTCTGGCAACCTGGTCACTTATATTCAGCAAGACCCGGTGTACATCATGCATTTCAGATATGTCCGCAGGCAGAGTGGTTGTATGTCCAATCGATTTGTTCGCTTCACGTTCAGCCTGAACTTCCGAATGATTAATGCCATTAGCTGAATTTTTCAGCCAGGAGCCATTGATTCCAAATACATCCGTTAACATCCGCTCGTCTGATTTGGCCAATTGACCGATCGTTTCAATTCCCAGCTTCTTCAGCTTTTCGGCTGTCTTCTTGCCAATTCCGAACATCTCGTTACAAGGTCTCTTCCACAAGATCTCTGGCACATCTCTCATCCGCAAAATCGAAATGCCGTTCGGTTTCTTCAAATCAGAGGCCATCTTGGCCAGCAGCTTATTGGGTGCAATTCCGATGGAACAAGGCAACCCCAGTTCGTCCCGGATTCTGTTCTGAATACTCTCCGCAATTTCCAGCGGCGTACCGAACTGTCTGGAACCTGTAATATCGAGGTAACATTCATCGATGGAGGTCGCTTCGAGCAGCGGCGTATAACTGTAGGCTATTTTCATGAATTCTCTCGAATACTTTCGATACAGATGAAAATCCGGACGAATCACAATTAATTCAGGACACTTCTTCAACGCTTGATGAACAACCATGCCTGTGGATATGCCCCTGCTTCGAGCCGTGTACGAACAAGTGACAATGACACCTTTGCGCACTTCACTGCTGCCAGCAACCGCCGTCGCTTTTCCTCTATATAATTCCGGTTCCTCGGCTTCATGTACAGAGCAATAAAAAGCATTCATATCGACATGCAAAATCACTCGTCCGGCGGCAGGATAATATCGATCTACATTTATGTTGTTATGCGTTTGGTCTGAAGACATGTCCACCACCGTCCTTTCGTATACACTATTCCTTAAAACGTACTCTTTTATCTATTATATCAAAATCCCTTATGTAAAAATCATGCACACTCCCTTATTTTCGGAGAGATTTAACAATCAATCGAATAACAGCCCATATAGCAATGACGAAAATGGCGATCAAAATGACTGAAATAATTATATTCTCCCACACAAAGCTCATTCTCGCCCCCCATTTCTAAAGGAATGATGCTAACTCTCATTCAGGCCCGGAATAGATACATATAGATGAAGCATAACATATTACACAGCCCCGTTTATATCGGAATTCAATCCATGATCCAGCATTTGTTACACGCAGCAGTGAATTCGATGTAGCATTTGGCCATAATGGTGCTATAATAATTCATTATACAAATTCACGATTTTAGGACAAATCTACACTTTGAATTTAATACAGTGTAGCGTTACAGAATCGAAGGATTCGTCACCAACATGTTCAATCGTTTTTTCAAACACACAATTAACTTTCCAAAAAAGCGCTTCATCTTAAAGGAGGATCTTCATGTCAAAGGCCATCTCCATCTTCGATACAACTTTACGTGACGGCACACAAGGGGAGGGAGTCAGCTTATCGGCAGATGACAAGCTCAAAATTGCCAAGAAGCTCGATGACCTCGGTGTTCATTATATTGAAGGCGGAATTCCAGGCAGTAATACCAAGGACATTGAGTTTTTCAAAAGAGTCAAGGAATTAAACCTGAACGCCAAAATTGTCGCTTTTGGCAGTACACGTCGCAAAGGCAGCATCGCGAGTGAAGACGCCAACTTGAAACGCATGATTGAATCTGGTGCTCAGGCAGCAACTCTAGTGGGTAAATCATGGGATTTCCATGTACACACAGCTTTGCAAACCACTTTGGAAGAAAACCTGTCCATGATCTACGACTCCATTGCCTATCTGAAACAAAATGGAATGGAAGTAATCTTTGATGCAGAGCATTTCTTCGACGGATTCAAGCACAACCCGGAATATGCACAGGCTGTATTAACCAAAGCCCACGAAGCCGGAGCGGACTGGCTTGTGATGTGTGATACCAACGGCGGAACGATGCCGCATGAAGTGCATGAGATCGTATCCACACTTGCTGAGCGCCTTCCACAGGCTCAATTGGGCATTCATACACATAATGACTGTGAACTTGCTGTAGCCAACACCTTAAGCGCAGTACAAGCTGGTGCCAGACAGGTTCAAGGTACAATGAACGGCTATGGAGAGCGATGTGGCAACGCCAATCTGGCCTCCATTATCCCTAATTTGCAACTGAAGCTTGGGTATGAATGCGTATCTGAGGATTCGATGAGACAGCTCACGAATGTTGCCCGTTATGTCAGTGAGATTGCCAACGTAAACATGCCCATCAATCAGCCTTATGTGGGCAACGCAGCTTTTGCCCACAAGGGCGGCATTCACGTCTCTGCCATTTTGCGTGATTCCAGAACTTACGAGCATATCGTACCTGAGCTTGTTGGTAACAAGCAGCGTGTACTCGTCTCCGAACTGGCAGGACAGAGCAACATTGTCTCCAAAGCACAGGAACTGGGTCTCGAATTCGATCCGAGCAGTGCCAACTCACGTCAGATTATTGAGAAAATCAAAGATTTGGAACATCAGGGTTATCAGTTTGAAGGAGCGGACGCCTCCCTTGAATTGTTGATTCGTGAAGCCAACGGTGACATGAAAGAATTGTTTACCTTTGAATCGTTCAAAATGCTTGTTGAAAAGGCGGCTGGCAAGTCTGTTGTTTCGGAAGCTTTTGTAAAACTTAACGTTGGTGGAACAAGCGCATATACAGCAGCTGAAGGTAATGGTCCGGTCAACGCTTTAGATAATGCACTTCGTAAAGCGCTTGTGCAATACTTCCCTTCACTTGCCAATATGCATCTCTCTGACTACAAAGTACGTGTGTTGGATGAAAAGGATGCTACCGCCGCGAAAGTACGTGTACTAATCGAGTCCAAAAACACGGAGAATACGTGGAATACGGTCGGCGTATCCGAGAACGTTATTGAAGCGAGCTGGGAAGCCCTCGTACACAGTTTCCGTTATGCCCTTCTTCAGGAAAAATTGCAGGACGAGCCTGGTGTAGTCCATGTTCCTGCTCACGGACTAAGCAACCACTAATGCTTATTTCCCGGAAAATAAAAGAAGCGCCTGTCTCCAAAAAACATTCGGAGACAGGCGCTTTTGGGTCTTATTTGGTTAATCCGCAATTAAATCCTTGATTTTGCGCTCAAGATCCTCCTCAGGTAAAATCCCAAGAATGATTTCCTGAACGACACCTCTGGAATCAATCAATACATTTGTCGGAAAAGCTATGCCGTTATACTTGGCATACGCTGTTCCGTCCTCATCCAATAAAATAGGGAACGTCAGTTTGTATTCATCCACAAAAGCTTTGGCGTCCCTGATTTTATCGTACTTCGTTACATTTACACCGTAAAGATCCAGTTTATCCTTGTATTTTGCTGCCAATGTGTTGAGCGCAGGTGCTTCCTGCTTGCACGGTTCACACCAGGAAGCCCAAAAACTGACAAATATGGCCTTTTCTTTAGCGCCACCTGCCGTATAGGTTTTGCCATCCATTGCCTTCAATGAAAATGCCGGTGCCAATAGTCCAGCTTTGGGTCCGGTCTCCGTGGGCATCGGCTCCTCTTGCTTAAACACGGCTGCAATGCCGTTATCTGCATTTTGAGCCATTGCAATGCCAACAAGCAGTACAACACCCAGCAGTATGTATATATTACGTTTCATAACCAGCCACCCTTTTGTATAATCAGCATATCGAGATTCACGCTCGTACATGCGAAATGTTTCAATCCCTCCTTTCATATTGTACCCCTTTCCCTTAAAATTTTACAATCTGGAACAAATAAAATGGGAAAACTCTGTCGGCGTACCACAAAGAAGCCTTACCGCGTTTATAAGCAAACTGCAACTCCAGTATTAATAACACCACATTGGTTTGGAGTGTATCCTAATTTCCTGTTATTATCAAAAAAAGGACTCCTGCCGAAGCAGGAGCCAAAGAGAGAGGGGTGAATACAAATGGCAGCACTTCACGGGCAGCAGAACCGCCTCTACATCCCCCACTCCGTAGAGCAAGAGATGTCTAAGCATATGTTCGCCTCACTGCCAATGGAAGCCTGCGGGGTTGTGCTGGGTGAAGCTGCAGCGGGCGGCATACGAATCAGTCGGTTTCAGCCCATTCGTAACGTAGCGCCTGACCCGCTGCACCATTTCTCACTGGAAGATGCAGAATGGATTCGGTGTGTATTCAATGAGCCGCAGCTTATCGGACTCTTTCATTCCCACCCCCGTACCGCTCCCGTACCTTCCATCGAAGATCTGCGCAGTCTTCCGATGTTCGCCGGATTACTTCAGGCATATCTTATAGGTTCACCCAAGCTTACACCTGAAACACAACCACAGATGATGCTGAACGCTTATCAGATTCACACAGGTAACGATCAATCCAGTGAATCGAAACCAATCGCAGCATACAACCTATATCCCGCCCAGCTATGCGTGACTTAACTGGGTATACAGATCCCCCAATGTATTTACATTTTTACGAGTCATGTCCTCCAGATAACAGGACCATAACTGTGCCGTCATCTTTGCATCTTCCAAGGCATGGTGCCTTCCATAGATTGGTATGCCTCTGGATTCCAGCAACTCATCCAGACCATACCCCGGTCTGCTCGGTTCGAGCCAACGTGCCAGCATCATCGTATCGATGAGCCGATGCGTAAGCCTTACTTTGGACGTCCGCCATAAAGCAGCATTCAGAAAGGCCCGGTCATGCGCACTCGCATGAGCCACCAGCACACTCCCACCTACAAAAGACATGAAATCATGCAAACCTTCCAGTAACGTTGGCGCGTCCAGTGTCATTTGATGTGTAATTCCCGTTAGTTCGGTAATGTGTTCCGGAACGGCAACCTTGGACTGAACCAACGTATAGAATTGCTCTTTCTCCAGCACAACACCACCACTGATCCGCACCGCTCCAAAGGAAAGGATCTCATCCCCATGTTGGGGAGAGAAACCTGTCGTTTCCAAATCAAATACGACGGCATTCAATTCATTCAAGGGTGTGTGCAGCACCTCGGGTCTGCGCTGTTCTCTCATCATCGAACGGATAAACGCCATATGTTGCGCCGTAGGGGCTCCCATTATGGAAGCGATGGCGGAAGGAACCCCTCCCTGGCGCAGCGAATTCCAGAATCCTGTATTGCCCCTTGCCGGCTCTCTCATGGACGTCTCCTTTCTGCAAAACGAAGTTGTCTCTGCAGCGCTCGATGCACTCGCCGCACCAACCCTAACGTATCCCGGAGTTCATAAAGCATCTGTTTTTCCTTCAATTGTTTCTCATTCAGGAAACCACCGCTCTGCTGCAACCCTTGCCTGATCACAACCGGTGTACTGCGTCGCAGCTTCAAAGCTGTCATAAATGCACGCTGTGCTGCATCCAGCAAAGTCAACGGCACCGCTTCGAGTGAAACCAACCTCTGGATTCGTTTAAGCGTAGAGGTTTCTTTGATCCCATGCTGCAATGCCAGAAAACGCGCACTGTTCACCAGCGGGATATACAAGCCATATTTGACATCAAATCCGCCTGCATGCTCACCGAATCGCTCAGTCACCACTCTTCCAAGGATGTTCAGCGTCGCCTTATGTTTAACAGTATTGCGCAGCACAGCATCCGAAAGTTCAGGAACGGATCTGAATCCTTCATAAAAAGCGGTAATCCATTCGTGTGCCAAATCTTCTTCACCTGCAACAAAACGCATGTCAGAAGCAATAATCAGATTCCGAACCGGCTCCCATGACAGATCCGAGCCCCACTCTTTCAGTTGTTGTTTCCATGCTTGCAACGTTTTTCTCCACAGTGACTCAGAACACATCACCTTGCCTTCACATTTGGCATAACCGAGTTCCTCAAGCGTATCGGTCATTCGAAGTCCGAGTTCGGCAAAATAGGGTTCTTTTCCCTCATGTGGGATATCACTAATAATCATGCCATTGTCCTGATCACTCCAAAGCGTCGCTTCTTGCCTGCCGGAACTGCCAAAAACGATAAAGGCATAGGGGACGGGAGGTTGGCCTAGGCCTTCCTCTACCATCCCCTGGATGCATAACTCTACTGCTCGCCGAGCAACCCGGTCATGCAGTTCGTTTACCGTCTGGTACCATTCCATCGGCGACAAGGAAGCGGACAACCATTCCTGAAGCTCATTCTGCAAGTTCACACGCGCCTGCCGCAGTTCCTGAGTAGATGCCGCACCATCTATTCCCTGATAGGACCAGGATTGATTCATATACGGGATGGGTTCCATCATGTCCAACCTCCTTGAAGCATGATTCAGCAATCATTCCTCTTAGGAGCTGAACGTACCGCCATTGGATTTCGTTTCGCCATTTTTCATTTGTTCAGGGTACCCGTAAGTACCATGCTCACTTAAATCCAGACCCATCGTTTCCTCTTCTTCCGTAACACGGATTCCCATGATAGCTTTCATACCACCGAGAATAATGAAGGACATGACCAGTACGAAGGCAAATGCGCCTGCCAGACCCAGAAGCTGAACGCCCAGCTGGTGGAAACCGCCTCCGTAGAACAGGCCCGCTTGACCTACGCCTGCATTCTCAGCAAGTTCCGGTGTTGCGAACAAACCTGTGGAGATCGCTCCCCACATACCTGCAATACCGTGTACAGAGAAAGCATAGATTGGATCGTCGATTCCTTTACGCTCAAAGAATTGAGCTGTGAAGAATGTGATAACACCTGCCAGAGCACCAATGACCAGAGCTGCCCATGGTTCAACGAACGCACAAGCACCTGTAATGGCAACGAGTGCCGCAAGCACACCATTCAGCATGCTAGGGATATCGGATTTACCCAATACAGCCCATGAAATCAACAGTGCTGCAACACCACCAGCAGCTGCAGCCACATTTGTAGTCAATGCGACATAACCAAAGAATCCGTCTCCCATCGCAGACAATGTACTACCTGGGTTGAAGCCGAACCAACCGATCCAGAGGATGATTACACCCAGCACGGAATAAACTTGGTTGTGACCTGGAATGATGTTAGGTTTACCATCCTTGTTATATTTACCGATACGCGGTTTTAACAGAATGGTAGCTACCAAGGCTGCAGTCGCACCTGTCAAGTGGACAACCGTCGAACCTGCAAAGTCTTGCATGCCCAGTTCAGCCAACCAGCCGCCGCCCCATACCCAGTGAGCAACAACCGGATACATTATAATGGTATAAAGCGTACCGAACACAATATATACACTCATCTTTGCACGTTCTGCCATACCACCGCAGGCAATCGCCAGAGATACCGCTGCAAAGGCGAGATGGAATACAAATTTGATCGTGAGTGGGACATCCGAGAAGGCCAATGATTCGAAGGAAGCAGCCATTCCGTCACCACTCAGGAAGAATCCGGTTGTTCCGAAGAAACTGTTACCATTACCGAAGCCAAGACCGAAGCCCAATGCCCAGAAGGCAATAACTGAAATCCCCAATGTCAGGATCGTTTTACCTGCAATATGTCCTGCATTTTTCATACGAGTCGAACCTGCTTCAAGTAAAGCAAATCCCCCTTGCATCAGGAAAACCAGCACTACAGCCAGAAACGTAAAAGCTGAGTTCAGACCGCTTTGGAGTTCGATATTAGTCGGCCCCTCCGCAGCTGCAAATGCGCTGACTGGGAAAGCCAGTAACGTAAGCATTATTAACACCGACACCATCCATTTCTTTCTCATATACCCCACTCCCTCTTATGTTAAGTTTCTTCACATATCGTGAAACTCTTAATGTCATTATAAGCAGAAGACAGGAAAGTTGACAAGAGTATTTTCATCAAAACTGAAAAATATTTCTGGGAATAAAGTCATGCGTCTTTTTCTTGCACATAAGTACATAATCATATGGAATGAGTACATAGATATAGAAATGCTGTATACAACTCACCAAAGCATAACGTTTGACTGTACGGTTAAAAATCATGTATCATTACTATTAGTTAGAAATTGGGCAGAAGGTGCACAACCGCAGAGAAAATCTGCAATTCCCTACATTTGAACTTGCAAGCGAGGTGAATACCATTGGGGATATGAAGCTGTTTCGGATTGGCGAACTTGCCAAAACCGCAGGTGTGAGCGAGCGGACGATTGATTATTATACGAAGCTTGGACTTATTGCCCCTGAAGAGCGTACACAAAAAAACTATCGTCTCTATAGTAATGAAACTTTAACCAGGCTTGAACGTATTGTACAGATGAAACAAGAGAAATATAGTCTCGACGAGATTAAACATTCTCTTGAGAAGTGGAGTCTGGTGAGTACAGAAGAACAGGTTGCCAGCAAGCTGACAACATTAGAGCTTCATGTACAACAGCTTGAGCGCGAAGTGAACGAACTCAAACCGCTGCTTGGCGAGATGAAACCTGTACAAGCACGTAAAATGATGGCAGGACTCCTTACCAAGAGCGCCGGTACGATGGAAGCACTGAAAATCTTGCTTGAGAACACCATGATGTAGCTTATTATCAGAAAGCGGAGGTATGAATATGAGTTTTAATAACGGTATGTTCGTTTTGATCATTATCGCCTTTTTGCTCTCTTTATGGGCGCAATTTCGCGTTAAAAGTACATTCAACCGTTGGTCTGATGTCAAAAACCTGAATGGAATGACCGGTTACGATGCAGCCCGTCACATGCTCGACTCCAATGGATTGCATGATGTTCCCATTGAACCCGTGCGCGGAGCTCTCTCTGATCACTATGATCCGATTAATCGGGTTGTGAGGTTGTCTGAGCCCGTATATTACGAAAATTCAATCTCGGCTGTCTCCGTTGCGTGTCACGAAGTCGGCCATGCCATCCAGCACAAGGAAAGTTATCCGATGTTGGCACTGCGTCACCGGATTTTCCCGATTGTTAACTTCGCATCCGGACTCGCTCCTTTCTTGCTCATTGCCGGATTTATCTTTAATGCAATGAACCTGGTCGGTATTGGTATCATTTTCTTCTCCGTAACCGTTGCATTCCAACTTATTACGTTGCCGGTCGAGTTTAATGCAAGTAACCGCGCAAGAGAAATTATGGTATCGGAAGGTTATATCCGGAATGAAGAAGAGAGAGGCGTCGCCAAAGTGCTTAATGCCGCAGCATTGACCTATGTTGCCGCAGCATTAATCTCGTTACTGGAACTGATTCGTTACATCGGAATTTTCAATAGCCGTGACTAACTGAAAACAAACAAAAACAATACCCCACCGTTACTCGGATGGGGTATTGTTTTGCTGTAAACCGAAATAATGAAGCAAGAATGAACGAAACGACTGCGCAACAAGCGGGAGCTTGTCGTCCGCACGGTGAATTAACCCAATCGTACGTGTCACTTTTGGATGAGAAATAGCCACATGCGCCGGTTGCAGCGGATTTGTCTGGAAAAGCGCCATTTCCGGCAGTAGACTCACACCCATGCCAGCCGCAACCAATCCACGAATAGTATCCGTTTCTTCACCCTCAAAAGCAATCTTAGGCGTAAACCCGGCTTCGAGACACGCATGCCAAACAATCGGACGCAGAGAGTAGCCTTTACTGAATAAAACAAACTTATCATCCTTAAGTTGTTCCAGCGCAATACTCTCTTCACCGGCCAATGGATGATTCGGAGGAAGGATTGCATGCAGTTCTTCCGTGAGGACAATATCACCACCCACCTGGTCGTGCTTTTCTGGAAACGGAGATATAAACGCCAAGTCCACTTCAGCCGATAACACATCACGAATGAGCGTCGGGTACATGCCTTGCTTGAATCTGAATTTCACGTTAGGATAACGCTGACGGAACGCTGCTACAACCGAAGGAATCAAGTGAATACCAAGACTGTGAGGAAAACCGATACGGATTTCACCATGTTCCGGATCGAGGAACTCATGAACTTCCCCAACTGCCTTGTCCAGATCTTTCAATATACCTTCGATTCGTTTACAAAAGAGCTGCCCCACTGCGGTCAACTGCAGATTTCTCCCTTTTTGCATAAAGAGGTCCACTCCCAGTTCTTCCTCCAGCTGATGAATCTGACGACTCACCGCAGACTGCGCCACGTGCAATTCCTCCGCTGCCTGCGTAACATGCTCCTTCTGAGCCACTTTCAAAAAGTAATGCAACTGTCTTAATTCCACTGCCCCTGATCTCTCCAATCTGCTATACCCTACTTATCCTTGATTGCTGCATATTCCGTCTTCAGACCATTCCTGCTACCGCTTAAAGCTTCGAGGTTTCCATAACCGGATGAGAAGTCCATAAATGAAGAAACCACCTAACAATCCGCCCAAATGAGCCATCCAGCTGATGCCCGACATGGCGAACGAAAAAATAATTCCGAATACAAGCAATGTGTACAATGTTTTACGCGACGCCTCATCCATCATCGTCCGCTGGAACAAGGCTACATACAGAAATGCGCCATATATCGCATAAATCGCTCCTGAAGCACCAACGGAAATGGTAGGCACTCCACCTGAGTTATACCATGCTACAGCCAAAATGTTTCCCAGAACACCTCCACCCAAGTACAACACGCCATATCTCACTGTTCCAAGCAATCGTTCCATTGGGGGCGCAAATACAATGAGCGCAAAGCTGTTAAATAACAAATGACTGAAGCCAGCGTGCAAAAACATGGACGTAATGTAACGCCACCATTCTCCTGCGAATAACTCGTGATTTGTAAGTGCCCCAAATTTAAGCAAGGTCATACTGTTTGTCGAACCACCATTAAAACTTAACACGATAAACATAACAACATTGGCAATTAAAAGAATCGACGTCAATGGGAAAAAATTCAAATAACTTTTCCAGTTCTCATACCTTATAAATATCATACGTTTCTGCTTTCACTCCACCCTGTTCAGATCGGCCTATCAGTCCGATCCACTCTAATGATCCTTCGCCCGAATTGGACAATGCCTTTCATAAAAGATTATAATGGATTTTGGCACGGATCACCAACTTATAAGGAGGAACATTATTATGGCACAAGAACGTACAGGCGCAGCCACATTTAAAGGCAACCCTATTACATTGATCGGACCCGAGTTGAAAGTGGGCGATCAAGCACCCGATTTTACATTGAGTAAAAATCTGGTCGAAGATGCATCACTGAAAGACTTCGCAGGTAAAATTAAATTAATCAGCGTTGTTCCTTCATTGGACACAGGCGTTTGCGATGCCCAAACCCGTCGCTTCAATGTTGAAGCTGGCGACCTTGGTGACAATGTTGTCGTATTGACAGTCAGCGTTGACCTTCCATTTGCACAAGCACGCTGGTGCGGAGCAGCCGGAGTCGATCGCGTTGTAACCCTTTCCGATTACAAAACACGTTCATTCGGTGAAGACTATGGTGTTCTGATCAAAGAATTCCAATTGGACATGCGCTCCATCTTTGTGCTTGATACCGAAGATCGAATTACATATGTGGAATATCTGCCTGAAATGACAGACTCCCCTAACTTCGAGCAAGCCATTGCTGCTGTCAAAGCTCTGCTGTAGAAGGTAACCCTACGTTCAGAACAAAAGCGAGGAAGGCTCACCTTCTCTCGCTTTTTGTTATGCAGCCATCTATTTCAATCATTGGACTTATACTTACTCAGCTTCTTATCCAGTACGGAGAACAAGTTCATAATCGTGCGATAATTGGAACCCAGGTCTCCGAGTGAACCACGTGAAGCCGAATACATATCGACTGCACTACGTACAGGACTTACCGATATAACGGAAACCGTAATATCCATCGTCCGTCCAAAGGTAGTCCGCTTCTCCAGTATAACCTCTCCCACAGAAGGCACTTCATGCAACACTTTATAACCCGGAATTTTTTTGAGTGTCGAAGACACTTCTTCCCAGGCTCTGTCTTTGGATAAGTTATAATATCGCGTTTTTAATTTGGGATCCTTGGCTCGATCGCTGGTTCCCTCCATGCTGCGGATGATACCGACGAGCGTTCTCTTTAAGGTCAAGACCCTTCCTCCTTTTGAATGTAACCGTTCCATTTATGTAGTCTAGTGTAACATTGTTCTTGTAGTAACAAAAGGGTATGCAGCACTTTTAACAAAAATACAGTCAACTCAACAAAAAATCCAACTAAAAAGCACCCCAACATTCCTGGATAAGAGGAAGAGTCAGGGTGCTGTACATGATAAAAGAGGAACCCGCCTATGCCGTCCGGCTACATTGTCTTATGAACCTGCTTAGCAGGTGGGTGGCCGCAAAAATGTTTTTTGAAGTCCCCATGTCATATAGACAGGGCGTTTCAGCAACATTCTGTATTGATCTCCCGAAGACATCATCATTGGTTCAAAACAACGAATAACCGAAACGTACATCGCAGGATGTACAATTATTATATCCCTAACTGTGTAAAAAGTAAATGGTGCCCGTTCATGTTTTATTTGTGAAGATTATCGTGTTTTTCGTCAGATGATTTCGGTTCAGCTTGTTCAATAGCTTCGATCGTCTCAACTGAGCCATCCGCCTGTTCTGCAGCTTTTGCAGCTTCCTCTTCTTCCTTCTTCAGTTGCATCTTCTCCATCTGTTCCTGCATCTTGTTGAACGTTGCATAGAAGTTGAAGAAAGCGAACCAGGCAATGATACTAATAATGAAGAAAACGAACAAGACCGGATAACGAAAACCAATGTAGAACAACAGTCCACTTCCCAGCAATGTGGAGAATACACGGAATGGTCTGATCAGCGTCAACAGAACCGCATTTTTGATAATCAATCCGATGGACATATGATAATGAACAACCATTGAGAAAAAATTAAAGAGCGAGACAAATAGCAACAGCAGCAGTACTAGCATAATAATTCCAACCAGCTGCATATTACGGAATTGTGTCATGTAAACTGTATAATCCAGATACATGATGGCGAACAACAGGGTGTAGAAAATGCCCCCAATTAAACTTTGTTTGTAATTCTCTTTGTAGCCTACAAAAAAAGTACGGAAGATTGGTACATCCGTATCACCCATATTCCATTTACGCACAACCGTAAATAAGGCCGATGTGGCCGGGAATAGTGTAAGCGGTGCCACAATGGCTATAGCCCAGTTCATTTGCAGTGATTCGTTGGCGAGGTTCTGCTGCATCACGAGCAGCTTCATAATCAAGAAAAACAAGAACGGAGACGAACAAATAGCCCACAACAGATTGGTTGCGGCCAGTCTCGTAATCCACTCTGTAAGCCGGTAGATCCCACCCATAGCTCCTTTAAATTCCAAACATTTCTCCTCCTCCGCAGCCTTGCGTCTAACCTGAAGTCTAATAATATTAATATACCTTATTATAGATAGGAAAAGCCAGCCCTTCCCGAAAAGAGATCAAACTGAACCTTTCCATGCGTTAATACGCATATAAAAAAATGGAGCGGTCACCCGCCCCATTTTCCCAATTCAATCTTGTATATTATTCGAAAGAAGAATCTTTGGCAGGACGACGTCCTTCATTGTTACTTGGACGCGGTTTGCGGTCACGGTTGTAACCACCTTCTCTGCTTCCACTTCCACTGCTGCTGTTACGATCACGGTTGTAGCCACCACGTCCGCCGCCGCTGCTGTTGCGATCACGGTTGTAACCACCGCCGCTGCTACCGCTGCTGCGGTTTCCGCTGTACCCCGATGGTTTACGTCCGCCAGAGCGAACATCAGGTTTACGACGCTTCGCACGGATCGGATCTTCAGGAGTCAGATCAACTTGAGCATCTTTTTTGTCGCCTGTCAGGAGCTTCAGTGCAGCCGACAAGAGTTGAACAGAATCATATTGTTCAAGCATTTGAATCGCGATACCTTTGTATTCGTTCAGTTCACCAGATTGTACGATTTCGAGCAGACGCTCAGCTGTCAAGCGTTGTTTACCTTCAACTGCTTCTGCCATTGTTGGCAGTGGTTTACGTGGAATACGATGACGTGTTACACGCTCGATAAAGTGCAGATGGTCGATCTCACGCGGTGTAACGAAAGACCAAGCAGCACCCTCTTTACCTGCACGACCTGTACGGCCGATACGGTGAACATAGCTCTCCGGATCTTGCGGAAGGTCAAAGTTCACAACGTGAGTTACGCCGGATACGTCGAGACCACGAGCAGCTACGTCTGTTGCAACAAGTACATCAATGCTGCCGTCACGGAACTTACGCATTACTGTATCACGTTGGTTTTGGGACAAGTCACCATGAAGACCATCAGCCGAATATCCACGTTTTTGCAGCGCTTCAGCCAATTCGTCAACACGACGTTTGGTACGTCCGAATACGATCGCCAGTTCAGGAGATTCCATATCCAGCAAGCGGCTGAGTGCTTCGAATTTTTGACGCTCAGGCACTTCAATGTAAGCTTGGTCAATCAAAGGTGCGCTTACTTGTTTAGGAATCACGGATACATGCTCAGGGTTGTTCAAAAATTGTTGAGCCAATTTTTGAATATTAGGAGGCATTGTAGCTGAGAACAGCATCGTTTGACGCTCGTCCGGAACTTGTTTCAGGATGGATTGAATATCCTCCATGAAACCCATGTCGAGCATTTCATCTGCTTCATCCAATACAACAGTTTGTACATCATCAAGCTTGATTGTTTTGCGGTTGATATGGTCCAGGAGACGTCCTGGTGTACCAATGATGATCTGTGGTTTTCTTTTCAGAGCACGGATTTGACGAACGATATCTTGTCCTCCGTAAATAGGCAGGGAACGCAAACCTTTGAAGCGGGTAAGTTTTTCGATTTCTTCGGCAACTTGGATCGCAAGTTCACGCGTAGGTGCCATAATGAGGGCGCGGATTTTTTCATCGCTTTTGGAGATTTTGCTGATCAATGGAATACCAAATGCAGCAGTTTTACCAGTACCTGTTTGCGCTTGACCGATCAAGTCTCTGCCTTCAAGAGCAAGAGGGATTGATTTGGATTGAATCGGAGTTGCCTCTTCAAAACCAAGTTCGGTGATCGCTTGAAGCACCAGTGGTTCAAGATTGAAGTCTGTGAAATTTAAATTTGTCAAAATTATTCATACTCCTTCTATATGGTGGACATGGTGGACAATCCACTTTGTTGTCTGTATTCTTAAGTAGCGTTAATATTTATAGGTTATCCCATCAGGTCAAATTATTTTCATAAACCGTCATAATTCGTGAATGGGTCCCCAACATAAGACTAAAACTACATACATGCGTTTGAAACATTTCAAATTTTATCGTTCCATTTGGAAAAAGTTTCCTACTCAAGAATATCCACAAATCATTATATCACAAAACAAATCAAGATTACCAGCAATCTGGTTTTAAATATAAATGAGGTGATTAAATTGCCCAAAATGATTTGGCACTTTTCAGTAATTGTATTGGGTGCTGCAGCTATTGCTTGCGGCTTCAACTGGTTTTTGGTTCCCCATCAGCTTCTTAGCGGCGGGGTATCCGGTATTTCCATGCTTTTGGGTTATTTCACTAAGTTGAATCTTAGTATCATGTATTTTGTTCTTAACATTCCCCTGCTCATTGCAGGTTGGTTTATTCTTGGACGACGTTTCATTACATTAAGTATTCTCTCGGTAGCAGCCACTTCCTGGTTCATTGCGCTTCTGCCTGTTTTTGTTGTGGCTACAGACCCCCTTCTAAGCTGTGTTTTCGGAGGTGTGCTTGTAGGATTGGGAACCGGAATATCTTTCAGAGTCGGCGGCTCGACGGGCGGACTCGACATCGTCGGTTCCATTTTCACTCGTCATCGCGACTTCCCGATTGGGACGGTGATGGCCGGGATGAATGGTTCGATTATCATGCTGGCAGGTTATCTGAATAACAACTGGAACATTGCACTTGCTTCCATGGTGTCGATCTACATCACGGGCAAAGTACTGGATCTGATCCATATCAGCCATGTCAAAGTAACACTGTACATCATTACGAATGAAACGGAAGCGATGTTAAAAAAATTGCTTATTCGCCCTCGGGGGGTTACCAAAATCAAAACCCAAGGGGCATATACCGACATCGAAAAGGACATGTTAATGACAGTGACTACTCGCTACGAGCTTGTTGAAATCAAACGTATTATCAAGGAAACAGATCCGAACGCCTTTGTTAACATTGTGGAAACGGTCGGTGTTATGGGCTCTTTCCGCAGAAGTTGAGGCAGATGTACGGTTAACAATTCAAAACATTGTGGTATAATAACGGTGTACGGCTCCTAAATATGTTGTATAGCAGGATGTGCCCTTCAATTTCACAGAACCATGTGCTTTTCCGATTCGCGCCGAATGACTTACCATTTTGGAATTCGAGTAGGAAAGGGTGATTATTGTGGATATGGAAACGGTAAAACTGTTTGAAATCGTCAACAGATGGTGCCCGGAAATGCTCCCTTTCTTAAAACCGAATGAGCTCGACTCACTGATCGTTCTCCGGGATGGGCTGGGCATCCTTGAACAGGGAGACGCTATGGAAATCATTCAGTACAGTATTTGTGAGCATCAAAATGAGATTTACATTCAATAATTTTTTTAGATTGGTCACGCCGCTTCTTGTGAGGTTATCCTCAACAGGAAGCGGTTTTCATTTTTTCCATGTGTGTTTCATTACTTGATGAATATGGTTAAAAGCCCAGAGGCTTTATTGTATAATTCAAACATGGAATGCACATAAGGGAGTGAAAATGAATGAACATGTTATGGGCTTTACTGGCTATGGCCTGGGGAAGCTTTAGTGCTGTACCCGTTACAGTCGATCAAGGGACTCAACCCCTTCAATCAATAACAAACAGTTTTACCACCGCCATCATTCAATCTCAAAAAGATCAGGTCGTTATTGATGCAGATAACCCGCCTGCCAAAATTGACCCACAACCCGACGCACCTGTTGTCAAAGGCATTTATGTAACGGCCTACAGCGCGGGTGGTGCCCGTATGACACAATTGCTTGATCTGATGGATGATACAGAACTCAATTCCATGGTCATTGATATTAAGGACGATCTCGGATACATAACCTTCCCTACGGAAAACAAAACCCTGCAGCAGATGGGCAAATCCCAACCCTTTATTCGCGATATTGATGCGTTGATGAAACGTCTGAAAAAACATGAGGTTTACCCGATTGCCCGTGTTGTCGTCTTCAAGGATACGATTCTGGCCAAGAAAAATCCGGAGCTCTCTTTCCGCAATAAGGACGGCTCCATATGGGCCAACGGAAAGGGTGACAGCTTCGTTAATCCCTACAGCAAGGAAGTCTGGGATTACAATATAGAGATTGCCAAGGAAGCCGCCAAACTGGGATTCAAGGAAATCCAGTTCGATTACGTTCGGTTCCCGGAAGGTTTCGAAACGCGTGCAGACAAACTGAAGTACATCAAATCCGACAAGTCCCGAGTGGATATCGTAGCCGAATTTGTACAGTATGCACGTAAAGAACTCGCTCCGCTTGGTGTTCGGGTCTCGGTCGATATCTTCGGCTATGCAGCCTCTGTGCCCGCAGCAGAAGGCATTGGACAGGATTTTGTTAAAATATCCGAAAACGTGGATGTCATCTCGCCAATGGTTTATCCAAGTCATTACTCCACGGGCTGGTATGGTGTGAAAGACCCTGATAAAGATCCGTACACCACGATTAAAGGCTCGATGGAAGACACGCACAAGAAACTGGACCCAACCAAGGAACTCAAACCCGTGATTCGCCCGTGGATTCAGGACTTTACCGCAAGTTGGCTGGGTAGCGGACATTATATCAAATACGGCAAAAAACAGGTGGAGGACCAAATTCGTGCAATGAAAGACATGGATGTGGATGAGTATTTGCTCTGGAATGCCTCCAATCGATATACGCCAGATGTAAACTATAAATAATGCACTCTTCTTCTCATTTCATCCAACGACCTCGTTCCGTCTGAGACGGAACGAGGTTTTTAATATGGCCCTCAGACCTCATTGCTCTCCATTTAAACTTCCGCACTACATGATCCTTCCCTATTCAAATCGGGCAAAATCCACTACAATAAATAGCTGTCCGTATATGACAGTTTAGTGATAACTCTTAAAGAATAGCGAGGCACCGCCAGTGAACATGACTACCACAAGCTTTTCTCAGAAAATAAAACAATTCCTGATTATATTTCTACCCATTTTCACCACACAAATCGCGCTCTCTGCGATGTCATTTTTCGATACCAATATGTCAGGCAAATTCTCCCCTGCTGATCTCGCGGGTGTGGCCATTGGCACAAGTCTGTGGATGCCGGTGCAGACAGGCCTTAGTGGTATTCTGATCGGAATCACCCCTGTTGTCTCCCATCTGCTTGGTTCGAAGCGCAACGACAAGATTGGTAGCAGCGTTGTACAGGCGTTATACCTCGGTGTTGCGGTAGGTATCGTCGTCCTTGCAGCAGGAACCATGCTGCTCAAACCCATTCTGAACGGCATGCCGCTGGAGCCACGGGTTGGCCAAGTCGCTTTCTATTTCCTTTGTGCACTGGCTTTTGGGGTTATTCCACTCTTCGGCTACACGGTGCTTCGCAGCTTTATGGATGCATTGGGACAGACGCGGATCACCATGATGATCACTTTGGTCTCGCTGCCAGTAAACATCTTCCTGAACTATTTGCTCATCTTTGGACGCTGGGGCTTTCCCCAACTCGGAGGTGTCGGAGCAGGTGTGGCTACAGCAAGTACATATTGGCTTATTTTTCTCATCAGCCTCTTTTTTGTACACCGGGTTGAGCCCTTTGCCAAGTATGGTATCTTTCGGCAAATGCCTAAAATTTCATTGAGCAAATGGAAAGAGCTGCTCAAGATCGGCGTCCCCATCGGTTTCGCTACTTTTTTTGAAACCTCCATCTTTGCAGCAGTCACATTATTAATGAGCCGGTTCGACACCATTACGATTGCTGCCCACCAGTCGGCCCTGAATTTTGCCTCTACGCTGTATATGCTGCCGGTGAGTATATGTATGGCCCTCACGATTCTTGTGGGCTATGAGGCCGGTGCAGGCCGTGTGAGAGACGCTAGACAATACAGTCTCCTGGGCATCGGAGGTGCTATCGGGCTCTCTCTGTTGACAGCTGTGGTATTACTGGTATTCGGGGAACAAATTGCGGGGGTGTATTCCAATGATCGCGAGGTTATTGCTTTGACCCAACACTTCCTGATTTACGCCATATTCTTCCAAATCTCCGATGCGATTGCTACCCCGACGCAGGGTGCACTTCGGGGTTATAAAGACGTGAATCCAGCCCTGATTATCACGTTTGTCGCGTATTGGATCATCGGGTTGCCGGTTGGCTATATCACAGCCACGTATACCTCACTTGGAGCCTTTGGGTACTGGGTGGGCTTGATCACCGGTCTGGCTGTTGGAGCAACGGCACTTCTCTGGAGATTGTTCCTTGTGCAGCAGAAAGCCTCGGTACATCTGGCTGAACATAAACAATGAATATAACAAAGAGCACAGCCTTCGGCAAGAAGGGACTGTGCTCTTTTGGTTATGGTTTTATGCTATTGAGATAAGCGTTGTGCAAGCTCATACGTTTCCATATCAAAATCTTTTTTCGTGTTAACCACTTTATCGATATCGGTCAAGGTCAATTCACCTTTGATAATACCGCAACCTTTGTCCGTCTCACCAGCAATCAGACTGCGAACAGCGAAGTCTCCCAGACGGCTGGCGAGGTTACGGTCAAACGGAGTTGGCGTTCCACCACGCTGAATGTGACCGAGTACAGTTACTCGCGGCTCATACGTAGGACAACGTTCCATCAGTTCTTTTGCTACATCTTCCCCTTTGCCCACACCTTCAGCAACGATGACGATACTGTGACGTTTACCATGTGCAAAGTTGGCTTTCATACGGTCGGCCACTTCGTCCATGTCAAACGGAACTTCAGGTACAAGAATCGTTTCTGCACCGGATGCAAGCCCTGCATGCAATGCGATATCGCCACAGTGACGGCCCATAACTTCAACAATGGAAGAACGTTCGTGTGAAGACATCGTATCACGCAATTTGTTAACCGCATCTACCACTACGCTTACTGCCGTATCGAATCCGATGGTATGATCGGTGAATGAAACGTCATTATCAATTGTTCCTGGAAGGCCCATCGTGTTGATGCCCAGCTTGCTCAGTTTGTTGGCGCCGTTGTATGAACCGTCTCCACCAATAACAACCAGACCATCAATGCCGCGTGCACGCAGAATGTCTGCGCCTTTTTGCTGACCTTCAGCGGTATAGAACTCTTTGCAACGCGCAGACTGCAGAACCGTTCCCCCACGCTGGATGATATCCCCTACACTCCGGAGATCCATTGGGAAAATATCGTTATTCAAAAGACCCTGGTAGCCACGTTGAATACCGTATACTTCGAGACCGTGAAACAGTCCGCTGCGAACAACCGCACGAACAGCCGCGTTCATCCCCTGCGAATCACCACCGCTCGTTAAAACTGCGATTTTCTTTACTGCTGTCATGATGTTTCTTCCTCCTCTAGTTTCACTTCAGGCCCCCACCACAATACGCCTGACTTACATATGCTTTCGGATCCAGCGGCTGAAGATAAAGAAAAATACTCGTGTCATCGGACTATTTTTCATCAGACGCTTGGAAACGACGCGAACTTCCTGCTGTTCGCTGACTTTGGGATCAGACAGGTAAATGGCAAGCAATCCTTCAATAATCATTCGGTGGAACGAACTTCCCGGAATCTTCTGCACATCACTGCGGGCCATCTCCACAATAAAAGCAATTCGGTCCAGCATTGTCTCTACATTCTCATAATAATTGCAGAAGTTGAGATCTCCCCCGATCCGATCCTCATCCTGATCAATTAAGTAATCGAGCATAATGTGCAATGCACATACATGAGGAAAATAGGCAGTATGGATTGAAGCCGCCTCTTCTTCCGTCAGATGACCGTCACTTGCAGCCAGAAACAGCATGAATACGCCCAGCGTAGAGCCCGTAGCGGCAGCAAATTCGTTCCAGCGGAACTGAGGTGTACGGTGGCGATGCTCCGACCACCATTCGAGCAATGCCGTTTCCCTCAGTTCCGGCTTGATGTGCTTATATACCTGCAGGTCCGTGTATAGGCCTGCCAGATCCTGAATTTGAGGCTTGGCGGATGCATAGCCAGGCAGCTGACGAGTCAGTTCCTGACATGTAGTCACCAGATTCCGCAGGTACCCACCGTCATCCTGCTCCTCACGGAGCGCATAATAATTGACAGGAGTTGCCTCGGGATCTACCGCATCAAGCATGGATTGATGGAGAAGCCGAAAATCATTCGGGTCCATCGATGTACTGCGATCACAAAGATTGTCCAAATAATCACTAATAGTCTGATATGAAACGATCAGCGGAATCAGAATGTGCCTGTTCGGCAAATCAGGTAAAGCGTATACGGTTCCACCTTCACAGTGGAATTGCTTGTCCCGGAGACTGGCAAGTGCCTGATTACGCAATTCCTCATTCGGAATTTTCTCCGCCTGGGCACGCCATCCATTCAGTTCCTTTCGCGTTTCCGGAATGGTGTACTTATACACCCCTCTCATCAATGCCAGCGGTCCACGCGGATATTGATGACGATTTCGATTTGATTGGCTCAAAATAAATGTGCCTCCACTTGGTTGAATACGTATTAGAGCGATTTTTAACCAATCTCATTATAATATGATCCCCTTAATTGTACAAATGATCTACCTCATAATCCGCACATAAAATCACATCTGCTAACCACTTGCTGCAAAATAATCCCAACCATTTGCGTCACTTGTAACTCAACTTATCAAAAGGCACTACATCATTTCCAACTATTAAAATCACTGGCAAAAAATACAATCAATAATCATGTAAGGCTTGGAGATATTAAATTCTGCAATGCAAATTACCCACAGGGAGGAATTCAAGTATGAATAAAGCAACCATTGTTTCACTATCTGCTTGTCTGATGCTGGCTGTTTCCGGTGCTTCTGTATCTGCTTCTGCATCCGCTGCAACTGAACCGATGCACAAAATGGAGAAATCCACACACAAAGCAGAACACAAAGCAGAGCACAAATTGCACACGAAATCGCATAAAGGCAAAGAACACAAGCTGCATCAAGAATCCGCCAAAAAAGAGCACAAAATCCATGCAAAAAGCGTTAAACCAAAAGCTCTTCCCAAAACAGGATATGGCGGAGTCAGCGAGTAAAAAAAAGCAACAAGAGAAAAGAATATTTTTTCTTTTCTCTTGTCTTTCTATTAAATCATTAAGGATGAGAATTGGATGAAAAACAACCTCCCATTATCCGCTATTGTAATTTACCTTATGATTGTTTCCCTGATTCTGTCTCCTATGGGGAGCACTGCGAATCATTCCGCTTTTGAAACAACAGCACCACAAGCAGTTCTCGGTACTCCGATGGAGTCCAATACAGGGCTGCAGAATGTCAGGATTATGAAGAAACCTGTTCGTTTGTGTATTCCTTCGGTACATTTGAGCACTTCAATTACGCCCATTCATCTATCAGAGGATGGACATCTACAAGTACCCAAGTCCAGTGAAGTCGCAGGATTATATGTGGATGGAATTTTGCCAGGAGAAAAAGGAAATGCCATTATTGCCGGTCATGTGGATAACTACACAGGGCCAGCCGTTTTCTACCCGCTTAAACATCTGAAGCCAGGTTCTCTTGTTTTGCTGTTTGATCAGGATAACCATTATCTCAAATACGAGGTAATACAGGTTCAATCCTATTACACAGAGCAAGCACCTTTGGATAAAATATTCGGCGACACCCCGGAAAAGCAATTAAACCTGATTACATGTACAGGAAAGTACGATCGTAAAAAAAAGGAGCACGAAAAACGCCTGATCGTGTTCACCCGATTGGTTGAATAACATGTAAAGAGGAGAAAAAAATGTATAAATGGATAACGATGCTCCTGGTTTGCTGTTTGTTTCTGGAGATACCTCATTCGAGACCTGTAGAGGCTTCTTCCCCAATAACGGAACAAGAGATCAAAACAAATCTGGAAGATATTTTTTTGCAGAGATCGAAGTACTTAGCAGAACAGCAACATGATATGGATCGCTATTATGATCTGAAGTCCACTTTGAGCCGTCACGCCTACACAATGGAAGTCAATCGTAAAACATATCTCCATGCATGGGCTGAACACCGTAATATGAAAATTATCGATAGTAATTCCAAAATCCATATTTCCCGAATCCTTATCAGGGACCAAACGGCTACCGTTTCACTAGGTCATTCGCAGCAAATCACATACGCCTATAAAGATCAACTCTCCCAACCCCATTCGTTCGGACTCGGAACATGGCACGCCGCCACCTTGAAAAAAGTGAATGGCCAGTGGATCGTTTGGAAGGAATGGTATCTTGATCCGCTTGAAGAGAATCCTCATCGCATTTCGGAAGGACTTCCCCTCTCGCCGCCCCATCGTCCTGAACTGAAGGACGGCAAGAGATATAAAAGAAAGCAAGCGGTAGCCTACGCAAACAAATATGCCGGGATGGCCGGGGGAACCAACGACAAGGTCCGGTACAATGCCAAATATAAAAACTATAATAATCTGGGCGGCGACTGTACCAATTTTGCTTCACAAGCTCTCGGGGACCCGACGGAAGGCGGAAGACTTCCCATGAGAGGGCCATGGAGATACCATTTTTCCAAAGGCGGCACCAGGACGTGGGTACAGACAGATGCACTCAAAAACTTCCTGCTGTACTCCGGGTATGGCAAAACAATCGCGAAGGATTCCTTTTCGAAGCTGGTCGCAAAAACGGCCACACACCCGTATGGAGCCATAGGAGAGTTAGAGGCTGGGGACCTTATCGCCCATGTTATGAATAATGATGTGGATCATTTCTCTGTTGTTACCGGATTTGATCAGCGCGGTTATCCTCTCGTCAATTCCCATACAGCTGACCGATTTCAGGCACCTTTTGATCTGGGTTGGGACAATAAGACGACCTATATCCTCATCCATATTCAGGACTGATCACCCGAAACGCACATACTTGACTCCTTTGGATCATATAGATCATGGACAAGATGTTCGTGTTGGATGGAGTGAAGTGGATGAACTGGATGAACATCCCCCCTGGTCTGAAGCAGACAGGCATCCGTATTGGTGCGGTCTCCTTGGTCAAAGCGATGGGTCTGATTGGACGTATTATACTTACCCGCATGGCGGGGCCGGAAGGAATAGGTTTGTTCCAGATTGCCTATTCTTATTTCGGTTTCATGCTCATGCTGATTACGGGAGGGCTTCCCACCTCCCTGGCCATGTACACGGCCAGGCAGCCAGCACTTGGCTGGATCTGGTTCAAGCGTTTGTCCGTCTTGCTGGTGCTCATTGGCGGAACGCTCTGTTTGCTTACACTCGCATACTCTTCAAGCATTTCCAGGTGGCTGGGGAATCCTGTCCTGGAGCCGTTTATACGCTCCCTGTCCCTGGCCATATTTGTCGTCCCCCTGTTAAACCTGCTTCGGGGATATTTGCAGGGTCTTGAGCATTATGGTGTCATTGCTGTCTCGGAGCTGATGGAACAAGCTGTTCGTATCGGGATTATGCTGGGCGTTACCTGGTTGTGGCTGCCTAAGGGTGTAATGTTTGCTGTGGGAAGAAGTTTGATTGGGACGGCAATCGGAGGAATTGCTGCGTTTGTGGTACTGCTCCTTTTTTTGCGTCATGTCGGGCAAAAAAATGGAATACAACCTTTGACTCCTACAGGGGCTTCGGACGGCCTTTGGCTCATCAAGAGCTCATTGGTCATATCTGTCACCCGACTGCTGATTCCTTTTTCCGATATGCTTGATGCGATCATTATTCCGTTAAGATTGCAAACCGCAGGATATACCTCCACACAAGCCACAGCAATGTACGGTCTGCTTACGGGGATGGCACTGCTCGTTGTGTACATGCCCACTACTGTAACCGCGGCCATCTCACATACCCTGACCATGAAACTTGTTCTCGCCTGGCAAGAGCAGCGTTTTGTTTATTTTGTGAAGAACAGCCGTAAAGCTATGGAACTGGTGTGGATTTCAGGGATCATCTCTAGCTCCTTTTTGTGGATATTCAATCGGGGCCTGTCACAACTCTTTTTTAATTCTACACAAACCGCTGAGCTGATTCGCTGTTTGAGCCTCATTCCTCTGCTTGTTGGTATCCGTGAGGTATCTACCAGTATATTGTGGGCACAGGAGAACAAAAAAGTCAGTTTGATCGGAACAACAATCGGCATCACGGTGGCTACCCTCTCCCATTATTATCTGATCCCTCTTGATGGATTTCATCTTTTGGGTGCTGTTGCCGGTGTATTGCTGATGGAATTAACCATCATGGCTGGCAATCTGATCGGGTTGAGAAACGTGCTAAAAGAAATTCACATGGGCAGTCTGGCTGTTCATACTCTGGTCATAGCAGCAATCTCGGCCCTTGTAATTGGATTGGGAGATTGGATCATCCTGCCCGTGAACTGGGGAAACTATTCCATTCTTCCAAACATGTTGCTATTTTTCTTGTTGAATGGAGTCTATCTGATGATCCACTATCGCTTCAGAAGCTGACATGCATTTCTTCGTCTCCGTTCGGAAAACGCTTGCAGAAAACCAGGCTGAACAGCCACTTCACTCGCAAACCACGCCTCCCTATCTATTTACATCATATCCCTTCAAGAATATAATGTTTTTATTCTTCCAAAAGAATCGGATCGCTCGCGGACCCGTCGGCATTCAGTTGCTGGCGGGCATCTTATTTCGTCCATCAAAGGAGTCGTTGACATGTCGTCAAGTGAATCACTTTCGTGGAGACGGTTATTTTCTTTTTTTGTGCCGCTTGGCATTTCCGCCTCTCTCGTCACCATTTCTCACGTTATCATTAACAGCACGCTCGCACGTTCCGCTCATCCGGAGACGGTAATCGCCAGTTATGCCATCGCTGGTAGCCTGCTGACTCTCACGGAACGCCCCTCCACCCTGCTGCGTCAGACCTGTTCGGCGTTGGTCCGGGACCGTCTTTCCTTTCAAGCCCTCACATTTGTGACCAAAATATTTCTAGCCTGTGTGCTGCTGATCGGTTTTCTCATCGTTTACTCTCCAGTTGGTACAGGTGTTTTCAAATATTTGTTTGGTGTAAGCCCTGATCTGTTATCCAAAGTGATTGACGTTTACGAGATTCTGATGTATGTCAGTATTTTTTCGGTTATTCGCAATATTTACCAAGGCATCATTATAACGAATAATCGGACCAAATGGCTGACCATCGGCATGTTATTCCGACTTGCCGGCATGTACGGCCTGTCCCTGTATTTCATTTATACTGACAGTATTGACAGTGGACGTGTAGGCGCTATCATCTTTGCTGCCGGCATGATGATTGAGGCATTAGTCAGTTTTCTTGAAGGAAACAGTATCAAGCGCAAGATGCCAGCCAAGCTCGAGGATCATCCTGTTGAACATAAGGGAGACGTTTTTCGCTTTTATAAACCCCTGCTATTATCCAGTTTTGTCGCTTTGTTCATCGGACCCGTCATTAATATCGTCCTTGGCAAAACAACCGGGATTGCTCTGGCCATTTCGTCATTCGCCGTGGCAAGCAGCCTGATGCAGCTGATGTTAAGCTTTTTTACATACATCCACCAGATCGTACTGAATTTCTATCTGATTGATGCCAAACTCGTGAAGAAGTTTGCACTAATAACGGGGTTTGTCCCCTTTGCGATGACCGTATCCATTGCCTACACCCCACTTGGTCCGTGGGTTCTTGAAAATGTAATGAGCGTTCAGGGTAATCTGCTACAGCAAAGCTTGTGGACACTGCGTGCTTTTGTATTGTTTCCGCTGATTTCACCTTTTCTTGACTTCAGCAACGGCCTGATTCTGCTGCGCGGACAGACCAAAACGATGTTTCGCTCCCAGACCGCCAATGCGATCTGTACTGTGATCGTTTTGCTTATTTTGGTCAGCATTTTCCCGGCGTGGAATGGTATGATCGGTGCAGTGGCTCAGTCTCTCGGCCTGCTCGCCGAGCTTGTCATTGTCTGGCTTGTCATCCGGCGCACACAGAAGGAGCCTACGATGTCTGTACCCTCATCCGGGAAATCATCTTCCCTCAAAGGATAAAAATTAAACGTTGTCAAGGAATGGAGTCTTTCATCATGAAATCAAGTCACACCGCCCGGCCGGATCAAACCTGGCTGCGGGCACTCATGTTCACCATCTTCGGTTCCACTGTTCTGGTAGTATCGTATTTCCAGCTCTATTTTAGTCATCTGGGATTCAGCCGGGCCGAGATCGGTTACCTGTACGGAATTGGTCCTCTCGTTTCCGTATTTTCTAATATGTTCTGGAGCATGGCCAGCGACCGATACAAAACCGTACGCAAAGTCATGATTATCCTGCTTGCCGGGCAACTGATAACTGGGGTGATGCTCGCCAATGCCACAACGTTTGGTCAGGTTTTTGTGCTGGTGACCCTGTTTTACTTTTTCTACTATCCGGTGTATCCACTATCCGATACGATGGCGATCACTACAGCGAACAAGTATGGCCGCAACTTTACTTCCATTCGGGTTTTCGGCTCCATCGGATATGCTTTCTTTGCATTAAGCATCGGGTATTTTCTTGGCTCTTTTGGTCCGGGATGGACCATGTGGGTCTGCATTGGCTTAGCTGCAACGACATTGCTGATCGGCCTTCAGTTAAAAGAGCAACCTTCGAACAGCAGTAGTAAAATGGACCTTTCGGGGTTATGGGCGATTTTGAAGCGCAGGGATGTGCTCACCTTTTTTGGTTGCGTCTTTTTGCTTGCATTGGGGCATCGGATGAACGAGGCCTTTCTTACCCTAACGCTTAAGGAGCTGGGGGCCAGTGAAGGGCTGATCGGCTGGTCACTTCTAATTTCATCCGTAAGTGAAATCCCGGTATTTTTGCTGCTCAGCAAATACGGCAATCGCTACAAGGAACTTCCCTTACTCGCTATCGCTGCCCTCATGTATACGATTCGATTATTGCTGATGTCCATCTCGGATACGCCTGCTGCCGTTGTTGCCATTCAAACGATGCACAGCGTGACATTCGGCATTTTCTACGTCACTGCAGTTCGCTATATCACCCGCTTAGTTCCGGATGACTACCGCGCTACCGGAATGGCCTTACTCACCATTGTATGGTCCAGCGTTTCTGGTCTGCTCGGCGGAACACTGGGGGGATTGCTGCTCGAACACGCAGGTAGACAAACGTTTTATCTCACGGCGATGTCCTTCTGCCTTGCTGCCCTTGTCGGATTTTCAATGAAGCTCTGGCCTGGCATGATGAATCGAAATTAGTCGATTGAAAAACAAATTAACCTGGAACGGATGCCATCAAAAAAAGCACAGCCTCCCATATGGGGACTGTGCTTGGGTTCTTATATTCAGCTGAAAGCCAATCATTTATAAGAAATCCGTTTGACCGGAAATATTCTTACAATTTGTTTACGTTAGCTGCTTGAGGACCACGGTTTCCATCAGTGATTTCGAATTCTACCGCTTGACCTTCTTCCAATGTTTTAAAGCCGTCGCCTTGGATTGCGGAGAAATGTACGAATACGTCCTCGCCGCCTTCAACTGAAATAAAGCCATAGCCTTTTTCTGCGTTAAACCATTTAACTGTACCTTTCAAATGAACAACCTCCTAAAAATATCGCCATCTATGGCGAATACCCTCATTATACTGTATGAATTTCCAATTTGCAATTTATCTTTTCATTAAAAGCCGAAAAAATTTGCTTTGAATCGTAGGGTACGGTATCATTTTACCAAAACCGTTAGTTTGGAGACTACCTATGATAAAAAAACATGAAATATACAAAACAGACAAGTGGAATATGATGACCGTTGAAGTACAAGGCAAATATCTTGTGCTTCGTGAAATATCCGAAGAATGGGGCGAGGAATGCCATACCTTCCTCAGTCGACCTGCATTGATGCACTGGGCTGAACGTCGCTTCCCGAAAGCTGACTTTGAGAACCGTGAGGATGAATGGCGTCAACTGATGGCTGCCTTCAAAGGGGTCTGATCGATGCAGCTTGATTCAAGTAATGTCGTCATCTTCATCATTCTCGCCTTCTGCTTGGGAATTGCATTAATTTTGGGGCGCAACTCCATCCCTGATCGTCTGAGACGGGGCATGGCTCTGACCGCCACCCTACTGATTTGTTTTGCTTTCTTCCTGATTGTTTACTTCCTGTACAACATGGGAGCCTAGCTTCGTCAAATATTTCAATGCTTCTCCGGTCATACTATACGGGATTATTCGTATAGTGAGGAGGAGGACCTTTGAAATACCGAAAATCGCTGTTCATTTTGCTGGTACTTAGTCTGATTCCTTCGTCCCTTTCCGCACAAGCGAGTGGGACGAAGGCAGCTTCGTCTATATATTCATCACTTCATCAAAGGAGGATTCCCATGAGTCAATTATTGAAACGTTCCGAGGTACCAACTGAACAAACCTGGAAATTGGAAGATTTGTTTGCTGATCAGAAAGCTTGGGATCAGGAATATGAAGAAGTATCGTCTTTGACCAAGAAAGCCTCCGAATTTCAAGGTAAATTAAACAAACCTGAGGCCCTTAAGAGCTGCTTCGAACTCGAAGATGAGATCAGCCTCAAAACCGAACGCCTCTTTGTGTACGCAAGGATGCATCAAGATGAAGACACAGCGAATCCTACATATCAAAATCTGTCCCAAAAAGCACAAAAATTAAGTGTGCGGGTCGGTGAAGCCCTTTCCTATGTCACACCTGAGATCCTTTCCCTTCCCGATGACCAGTTGGACGCTCTTATTTCTAACGAGAAACTCTCTGCCTATAAATTCACACTGGAAGAGATGAAGCGGGAAAAGGCGCATGTACTGAGCCAGGCGGAAGAAGCGCTGCTTGCACAGGTGGGCAATCTGTCCCAGGCACCACAGACCATCTTTAGCATGTTGAACAATGCTGATCTCAAATTCCCCAAAATCAAGGATGAGACGGGTAAAGAAGTTGAGCTCACCCATGGCAGCTATATTCAATTTCTTGAAAACCCGAATCGTGAAGTCCGTGAACGTGCCTTCAAGGCGGTATACGAGACGTATGCCAAACAGAAGAACACCATTGCTGCATCCCTGAACGCCAATGTAACCAAAAACATGTTCTATGCCAATGTTCGGAAATACCCTTCTGTCATGGAAATGTCTCTCTACGGAGATAACATTCCAAAGGATGTCTATACCAATCTTGTCGATACCATTCACGAGAGCCTTCCGCTGCTGCACCGTTACATGGACTTGCGCAAAAAATTGCTCGGTGTAGACCAATTGCATATGTATGACCTTTTCGCCCCGCTGGTGGATGAGTACAAAATGGATATCACCTACGAAGAAGCGAAACAAACCGTTAAAGATGGTTTGAAACCGCTTGGCAAGGATTATGCAGATGCACTGCAAGCAGGTTATGATGACCGCTGGATTGATGTATACGAAAATGAAAATAAACGTTCAGGCGCATACAGCTGGGGTGCCTATGGCACGCACCCTTATGTCCTGCTGAATCACAAAGACAACCTGAATAGCATGTTTACGCTGGCTCATGAAATGGGTCACGCTCTGCATTCCCACTATTCGGACACTACGCTTCCGTATCGTGATGCCCAGTACACCATTTTCCTGGCAGAAGTCGCATCCACAACCAATGAAGCTTTGCTGATGGATTATCTGCTCAACAAATCAACAGATCCTAAGGAAAAACTGTACCTGCTCACATATTATGCAGATCAGTTCCGTACAACCGTATTCCGTCAAACCATGTTTGCAGAATTCGAAAAAATCATTCATGAGCGTGCTGAACAAGGCGAGGCCCTGACACCACAGCTGCTTTCCGAAATTTATTATGACCTTAATGTCAAATACCATGGGGACAGCATGGTTGTAGACAAAGACATCGAGATGGAATGGGCACGTATCCCCCACTTCTATAACAGCTTCTATGTGTACAAATATGCGACTGGCTTCTCGGCAGCGACCAGTTTCTCAAAGCAGATTCTGGAAGAGGGACAACCTGCTGTGGACCGTTATCTTGGATTCCTCAAGAGCGGTGGCAGTGACTACTCCATCAACATTCTGAAAAAAGCAGGAGTGGATATGTCGACGCCAGAGCCCATTCGCGAAGCGATGAGTGTATTCAAGGAATTGATCGAGCAAATGGAACAATTAACCAAATAGGGTTGCTTTTTCGTCTATGTGACCTGAATCCCTTGCCCCAACGGGCAAGGGATTTTATAATCAAGCAAGATGCAAGGCCTTTGAATTAGGGTAACTGCATACATAGTCCTGAATTGTTCAACAAGGAGGCACCACCATGAAAATGCAATGGGCTCTCATTGCGGGTCTTGTTTTTGCACTGCTTACGGGAATCTTTGCCGTTATTAATGTCGATTCCGTACAAGTTAACCTGCTGTTCAATACGGTTCAAATCCCACTGATCCTGCTGATTCTGGGCTGTACCCTAATCGGGGGAATCATTGTAGGGTCTTATGGCATCTTCCGCCAATATCGTCTGCAACGCGAGAACAAGCAATTGAAATTACGTGTATCCGAATTGGAAAGCTCCACAACAAACAGCGCTTCGCTGGACTCTTTTAAAACGATGGATTCGTTCGGAACCACCGAATCGGATAGCGTTTCTGCAGAGCCAGACTCCATTCAGAGTCAGCGCAAAGGTAACCCGAAGGGTACGTTGTAATACATCAGATGCAGCCTGCTGGCAATCAGGAATGGAACTTGTGCATTCCGCTAGGCAGGCTTTATCCTTTTTTTGAGCACCTTTTTACATACTCATATTAACGAGGAGGAAATTTCAGCATGAATTTTACCATTGATGAATCTTATGTCCTGTCTTTTCTAAAAAAATTACTGGATACTCCCAGTCCGAGCGGTTATACCCACCATATTATCGAGATGATCCGCAAGGAAGCCGAATCACTGAATATCACTTGTGAATTGAACAACAAAGGCGGAGTTGTACTCACCTTGCCCGGACAGGATTCATCCAGAACAATCGGACTCAGCGCACATGTCGACACGCTGGGAGCCATGGTGCGTTCCATTACGTCTTACGGTACATTAAAGCTGACTTCTGTTGGTGGATTTACGATGAACAGTATTGAGAATGAGTATTGCATCATTCATACACGCGATGGAAAGACCTATACAGGCACCATTCTCTCCCTTCATCCGTCTGTACACGTCTACCCGGATGCACGTACGTTTGAGCGAAGTGAGAACCATATGGAAGTTCGCATTGATGAAGTAGTTTCATCCAAGGAAGACGTTCTGGAACTGGGTATCTCTGTCGGGGACTTTATTTCCTTCGATGCGCGTGCGGTCATTACGCCTAGCGGATATATCAAATCGCGTCATCTCGATGATAAGGCTAGTGTAGCTGCCCTGTTCGGTATTCTGGAATCTGCACATCGGGAAGGCTGGAAACCGCTGCATAACGTTTCGCTGCTCATCTCGAACTACGAAGAAGTTGGACACGGCGCCTCTTATATTCCTGCAGAAATCAGCGAATTGATCGCTGTAGACATGGGCGCTATGGGTGATGACCTCAGCTGTAAAGAAACGGATGTCTCCATCTGTGCCAAAGATTCTTCCGGCCCATATGATTATGACATGACGACCCGTTTGATTGAACTAGCCAAACAAGCGAACCTTGAATATGTGGTTGATATTTATCCCCAATACGGTTCCGATGGCAGCGCAGCATTGCGTGGAGGAAATAACATCCGTGCAGCGTTGATTGGTCCAGGAGTTCATGCTTCCCATTCCATGGAACGTACGCATAAAGATGCCGTCTTGAATACAGCGAGACTGCTTGCTGCTTATATTACGACCAAGTAAATTTTGAATGCGGTCAACTGAGTGATGTGGCCATACATCGTTTGAATGAATGATTCACGTAGTAATGACGATCTTGTTCGGTATGCCGACTCTAATCATGTGTAGTTAATCACTATCAAGTAAAAAAAGGACACTTCTGGCAGCATCGTTTCGGTGCGCTGAAAGTGTCCTTTTTCTTTGAAATATCTCAATCCGCTCGTTCAACATATTCACGATACCTACGTTCCAACAGCTCTAACTGTGCCTAGTGTTCACTCATTTCATTTTTCAATACATGCAGCATCTTTCGAACGATACCTCTTCCCACATCCATAATTACCCTCCTGATTCAGCCTTTCCAGCCGATCATTCCATTTCTCGTTCGTTTCTATAAATCCATTGACTTCATCACAAAAAAATCGTCCTACTCCCAAAAAGCAACTACAAGTCACTTTTGAAGAGAGGACGATTCATTGGGATATGTTAAGACTTACTTTTCTCAATCTGTTCAGCGAGCTCATTCAAAACGGTCCAGCGTTCCATCAGTTCCTCCAGATGGCTCTCTGCCTCAGCCTGCTCCGCCATTAACTCCTGCAGACGGGCAGAATCGCTGAATGATTCTTCCATCTCTTTGTTAATTCGGGCGAGATTGGCTTCGGCCTTCTCAATATTCTCATCGATCTGATCATATTCACGCTGTTCCTTGAAGCTGAACTTCAGCTTCGGCTTGGCTGCTGATACAGCAGGCTTGCTTTCCTCCGCAGCTGGCTTCGCCTTGGTCGCTGCCCCACCCGCATCATTCTCCGCAGAAGATCCTGGTGCATTCTTCAGCATCCATTCCGCGTACTCGCTGTAGTCGCCAACATGCACGCGTACAACACCGTCACCTTCAAAAGACAGCACTTTATCCACGGTCCGGTCGAGGAAGTAGCGGTCATGGGATACGACAAATACCACACCCGGAAAATCATCCAGGTAATCTTCGAGCACAGCGAGTGTCTGGATGTCCAAGTCATTCGTCGGCTCATCCAGCAGCAGCACATTGGGCGCTGCCATCAATACGCGCAGCAGATACAGACGACGCTTCTCTCCACCAGACAGACGGGAGATAGGTGTCCACTGTGACGCAGGGGTGAAAAGGAAACGTTCCAGCATTTGTGCTGCCGTAATGAGAGAACCGTCAGCCGTTTTCACATTCTCGGCCACTTCCTTGATGTATTCAATGACCCGCAAAGATTCATTCATCTCCTGGTGTTCCTGTGTGAAGTAACCCAGGTTAACCGTAGGACCTACAACTACCTCACCTGAATCCGGTTCAAGCTTCCCGGAGATCATCTGCAGCAAGGTCGATTTACCACTGCCATTTGGACCAACAATGCCTACGCGGTCACCCGGTACTGCAATGTAACTCAGATCTTCAATCAGTTTACGACCATCCGCCGATTTGGACAGATGTTCGATCTCCAGTATTTTTTTGCCCAAACGAGTGGAACCGACGGATACTTCCAATGAGCCTGAGCGATTGGGTCCCTGTTGGTCTTTCAATTGTTCGAAGCGATCAATTCTCGCCTTTTGCTTCGTTGTCCGCGCTTTGGCACCGCGACGAATCCATGCAAGCTCTGTACGCAGTAGGTTTTGCCGCTTTTGTTCCGATGCGGATTCACGTTCCTCCCGCTCAGCCTTCAATTCCAGAAAGCGGGTATAGTTAGCCTCATATCGGAATAAACGGCCATGATCCAGCTCCAGCATCACATTCGCTACACGATCCAGGAAATAACGATCATGCGTAATCATGAGCAGGGCGCCGCGCCGTTTTTGCAAATATTGTTCCAGCCAAACCACGGAATCATTATCGATATGGTTCGTAGGCTCATCCAGAATGAGCAGCTCGCAAGGATGAATCAGTGCAGAGGCAAGCGCCACACGTTTACGTTGTCCACCAGACAACGTGCCCATCAAGGCATCGAATTGACGGATGCCCAATTTGGACAGAATGCTTTTCGCTTCACTTTCCATCTGCCAAACCTGAAGCTGCTCCATCTGCTGATTCAAACGCAACAAACGCTCTTGCAAAGCAGGATCAGAAGGATTGAGCTCTATTAGCTCCATCGTTTCCGTATATTCACGTACCGTTTTCATCTCCAGGCTGTCTCCCTCGAAAACTTGTTGCAGTACGGTATTATCCGGGTTAAACTGCGGATTCTGTGCCAGGAACTGTATGCGTACATCATTCCCAATCGAGATCTGCCCTTCATCCGGTGGCTCCATGCCTGCAATGACGCGCAAAAATGTGGACTTCCCGGTTCCGTTGACTCCAACGACACCAATCTTGTCCTGGTCGCCCATGCCGAATGAGGCATCTTTAAACAATATTTTCTCACCATAACTTTTCGCAACTTGCTCTACCGTCATTATGTTCATTGCTCGTTACCTACTTCTCTGTAAAATGAAATTCAATATCAAGCTTCACTTGCTAAATTCAGGTTATACTTGCAAAAAAGAACGGCATCCGTCCAGAAACAGAGCTGCTGCAAAGGCAATTCGTTTGTTCAGATCTTCCTCGTTAAACTCCGGATTCAACATGATATCCATCTTCAGCCGGTCGAGAATTCCGATGTAAGCTTCCGCCAAGAGCACAGGCTCAGGTACATTTGCACTTTGCAGTACCGCACACACCATGCTCATATATTCGTTCATAAATGCTTTCATGAATTTCATCAGATCCGGATCGTTATTCGGGGCCATAAAAAACAGCTTGGTATGATTGCGGCGCTCATAATAATACGTAAGATGAGTCTTGGCGATCGCGGCAAGTTTATCTCCTGTATTCTCATGTGATTTCAGAGCATAGTCAAGCCTGCTGATAAAACTGTTGCAGTCCCGCATGGAAACCGCGATAAATAATTGTTCCTTGCTTTTAAAATATAAATAAATAGTGCCTTTTGCAATGCCCGCTTCATCTGCAATATCGGACATTTTCGTTTCATAGAATCCTTTTGAACCGAAAATACCGTAAGCCGCATCCAAAATAGCCTCCGATTTGTCTCCGTGCACAGTGCTCAAAATGCACTCCCTCCCTACAACGCCAAAATGATCCCCAGACCGATTGCCAAACATCCACCGATAACCGAACTGAGAACGTTCACCAAGTCATTACTCATCCATGCCCAGCCACGTGAACGGACCGTTGGATGTCCACAATGTTCGCTTACCTCAACCTCGCGCCCGCACACCGTGCAACGATACATATACTGAACCGTTGCTCCCAGATAAGAATCGGCAAAAGCTCCAGCCAGTCCGCCCACAAGACCGACACACGTCCAGCTGAGCAGACCGAGACCTCCGATCCCGGCAATCCAGGAAAATAAGAACGCACCCGCGCCTATCAAAGCTCCGCCTATTGCAGCAGCCAGTGTTCCAAGCAGAGAAACTCCTCCAGAAGTACCTGGAGTCAGTACCTTCCCCGTCACGACAGAGCGTGGCGGCTTGCGGCTGAGACTCCCCCATTCGGTCGCCCATGTATCTGATGTAACGGTAGCCATGACACCAATAAAAGCATACATCCAGGCGGGGTGTGGAAGAATCCAGTTCCCCAGAACAAGAAACATGCCGATTCCACCGTTAGCCATAACTTGTCCAGCATCACGATTGCCTGTCTTGGCATACGATTTCTCAAGCTCCTGCTTGCGATCCTTGCGAAATTTGGAGAACAGCGTTGAGGTAATGAAAAACAACAGCAGTGTTCCAAACCAGAACAGGTTGCCCGCTCCGTAATATATGGTTCCCATGAAGATCGCTGCCAGACAGCCAGACAGAGTTAACGACTTCTTCGCATAGGCAGCACCCGCCACAATAAAAGCGCATACGGCGCCAATCATCCAGTCCATAAGTTCTCCTCCATGTGGCAGTATAAATGGCCCACATGACGTTTTATTGTATTTTTGAATTTTAATTATACCACGGTTTGATCCCAATGCCGAAACCCCTGAATTCAGCAAACAAAAAACCTGATTCGGCAACGTGAAAAGCTGCCAAATCAAGTTTAAATTGAATCGTCAAATTAGGATTAATCAGGCACGCATTTTACTGCATGACCCCAGGTATTTATCATGGTTACTCTCCCGTTCAGACCCGTTTTGCACTACTAATTACAGCATAACGATGGAGAACTCTGCGACCAAACCAGTTAAACAACCGATCAGTGAGAAATCCCATAAAGCCCAGAGAAATCAGGCCGACAAAAATCCAATCCGTCCGAAAGAATAAGCGGGAATTCCAAATCAGATAACCTACCCCTTCATTCGAAGCAATCATCTCTGCACCGATAATGGCCATATAGGACGTACCCATTGCCAATCGCACACCTGTGAAAATATAAGGGGTCGTCGCCGGAACAATCACATGCAGCAAAATCTGCCATTCGTTTGCCCCCATACTGCGGGCCGAACGGATTTTGTCTTCTTCAATGGAGAGCACACCTGTTAGTGTGTTCAGCACAACAATGAAGAATGTTGCATACATGATGAGGGCAATCTTCGACTGTTCTCCAATGCCGAACCAGACCAGAAATAAAGTAATAAACGCAATCGGCGGGATAAAACGGATAAAATTAAGGAAAGGTTCAACGAACAACCGAATCAGATGCACCTTGCCGATGATGAGTCCTATCGGAATGGCGATTACGCTTCCGAGTACCCATCCCGCTAGCACACGAGTGAAGCTGATTCCAATATACTGCATCAGCGTACCGTCAGCAATCAATTCTCGAGCTCCCTGGACCGTATCCCAAGGACCTGGGATTACATCAGGTCCATAGAGAATGGCGCCGAGCTGCCAGATCAGAATAACCGTTACCCACAGCATCGGGATGGACACCCATTTTTTCTCCAACCATCGCATCTTGCAAATCACCTCAGTTATTCTTCAAAGTGGCTTTGAATTTGATTGTACAGGTTATTGAACTCCGATGAAGCAATATTCCTAGGGTAAGGCAGTGTATTATGGTACAGATCCGTTATATTGGAAGAAGGCCCTACCGACATAATCCCGATCCGCTCGCCCAGCAGCAATGCTTCCTGAATATCATGGGTGACAAAAATAACGGTCTTGTGGGTTTCCTGCCATATGTTCACCAGCTCTTTTTGCATCGTCCGCCTGGTCATGGCATCCAGCGCTCCGAATGGTTCATCCATTAGCAAAATAGCCGAATCATTCGCGAGTACCCGGGCCAATTGAACCCGCTGCTTCATACCACCCGACAATTCCTTCGGAAACTTGGCCTCATGACCACCCAGTCCAACAAGCTGGATATACCGGTCTGAAATCGTACGCCGCTGAGACTTCGGCATGTTGGACATCCTAAGCCCAAATTCAACATTCTCCCTGACGGTGAGCCACGGGAAGAGAGAAGAGTCTGCCTGCTGGAATACCATTGCCCGATCCTTGCCTGGCCTTTCAATCTCCTTGTTATCCACCTTAAGCTGTCCACCCGACTTGGAAATAAAACCTGCTATCATATTCAGAAGTGTGGATTTGCCGCAGCCGCTGGGACCAAGGAGAACAAAGAATTCTCCTCCCTTGATGACCAGATCGACATCCTTGATAATATAGTGCACATCCCCACGGCTTGGGGCATTGTACGTTTTTCGAAGCTGCTCAATACGAATGGTATGCTGATCTGCGGGTAAGGACATAAGAATACCTCCAATCCATTTGGAAAAATTATTGCGTATAAGTCACTTTATCAGGAAGCACCTGCTTAAGGGGTCCCAGATTGAGTTTGCTATCCAGATCAAAATCCTGTTCAATGATCCCGTTCTCTACCATATACTTCTTCTGCCCTGCCAAGCTGTCATAGGCTGCCTGAGTGAATCCGACCTCCCATGGATTGATGGGCAGATCCTTCAAAGTGGCCTCCTTGGGCTGCTTGGTTTCCTTATACATTAAGTCTGCAACTTCTTCGGGATGCGCCTGAGCATAAGCGGAAGCCTCATCCAGCCCTGCAAGGAACGCACTCACCGTTTCCGGGTTCGCCTGAATGAATTCATTGCTTGCAACAAGCCCCATACCAAGGCGTACAGGCGTCTGGGACATATCGGTTAACTGATGCACCCCTTCAAGCGTATCGAATTTATCGGTCAAAGCAGACCCGATCACCCAGGTGGCGTCCAGCTCCCCCTGTTTCAGTGCGATGTAGGACTCATCAAAAGCGCCCTGGCCAACCTGGGTCACATCACTCAGCACCAATCCCTGATCTTTCAGATATTCATCCCACAGATAGGGGATAAATGTGCCTCGGATGAAGCTCACTTTCTTGCCTTTCAAATCTGCTCCGCTCTGAATTTCGTTTTTGGCATACAGCTTCCAGGCAGCTGCTGCTTCATCTGTCGCTTGACCTGCGGATGCAATGACGGAATATTCTCCTTTGGCCAACGCGTTCAATACAGGAAAATCAGCCCCATAGGCAATATCCACCTGCTTGATAAATAACGCATTTACACCTTCAGCCGGTGAGCCGAACGTAACACTTTCTGCATCAATACCACGGCTTTCAAAAAAACCTTTGGCGATCGCGATCCTGAACATTGGGTTGGTACTTGTATCTGCAATCCGAATTTTTACGTTTTTGGCATCTTTGCCGGAGGCGCCTTTTGCTTCGGATACCGTTCCGTTTGAAGAGCAACCCGACAATATCAATATCATGGATAAGAGCGTTAATAATGCACCAGTTCGGATGGCTGGTTTTCTCACAATATGCACCCCATTCGTTCTATTCATTGTTCCTCGCTCTTAGCTGCCCTGCTTGCCTTCGTCTGACGTGGCAACACAGGCAGCACCTTCAACAAACGGCAGTGTTACCTCGACGGTCACAACGGATACAGAGCCTTTGGGAGCCGCTCCCGGCACCCTGTAGGTAGAGATATCAATGGCTTCAATGGCAACTTCCTGCGGTTTCTCCAGCTGCGGCACCCAGTGATAAGGCACGCGATACGAACGATAGACCATATTGGTATTCCGTCCGTCCTTATAAGGGGAGACATACTCCCAAACCAGCTCATGCTCCGATGTAACTTCGAACAATCTGCCGTTGGAGCCCTCGGTAATCAGCGTGTTTCCGTTAGGCAGGCGCTGGGCCGAACTGATGTATGGGCTGTAAAACTTATAGGAATCGGTGGGGACAGAGAAACCTGCTTCCGCCGATGTATACTGCCATACCATTTCCAAGGTCACCGGATTAATCTCAAGCACACGAGAGTGATCGCGCACCGCATGTTTCAATCCATAGGGAGAAGCGGGATTTGGAAGGCCGTAACCTGCCCAACCTCCATTGTCGAATACCAACAGATTCCCTTCTCCGGGCAAACCCTGAGGAATAATATGTGCATGGTGCTGCCCTATAATGGTCCCCATATGCTGCGTTTCAGGCAAAGAATAATCTGGCCCCAGTTTCCATACAATTTTACCGCTCTGTCTATCCGTTATTGCGATAATGTTCGCTTCTCTGGCATCCCAGATCACATTATCGGGATGGAACCGCTCATCTCCATTTTCATAGAAATGGTTTGGACCAACATAAGAAGCTGAATTAATATGTAGCCAATCGCCCACCCCACCACCAAGATGTCCAAATGAGCGCGTGTTCGGGTCACGGAACAGAACATTACGGGCTGCCTCATCGAATCCCAGTTCCTCAAAGTGCTCGTTCGGCAGCCATTCCCATAATACATTTCCCTCCCAGTCGACTTCTATAATCGCATCATCAAGCAAAGGCTTATCCGAAATGGACGGATTGCTCACATTTTTATGCGCGAGGATCAGAGTCTTCCCGCCCTGTGTCTTCGGTGCAAGCCCAGGAGCGTAATACCCGACCGGATTGCCCTCCCGCTGGAAATCATGGTGCTGGCGTGCGTACCACAGCGGATCATATCCCGGATCTTCAATGTGTTCGTAGCTGTTGTACTTCCATACAATATTGCCTTCCCAATCCACCTGAACCAGATCGACATTGTCCTGGATACCGAACTTCGGATCTCTTCGGCCCGTGCTGCCCAATACAAAGCCGCCAGGGAACACTTTGGCCGGAAAGCCCAGCAGCCCTTTCCACAGGTGAACCTCTTTGCCATTCATGTCGATCAGCACAACGCCTTCTTCGCCTGCCTGATAGACGGTATAACCGCCCCAAGCTTTATCCGGGTTATATAGGGTTGCCCCGGTAGGATATATCGTTGAGTGTCCCATTAATCATCTCTCCTTAAAGTGGTTTATGCTCACTATCAGATGAAGCGTTAATAACTGAGATAATTGCTCGTTCCGGTATTCTCCCTTTGCTTCTGTTCAAGGTCTCTTTTTGCGGAAGGATCGTGTTCCTGACTCCCGTTGTTCTCTGCCAATTCCAGCAGGGTATCCGAGAAGCCCTCCAGATTCGTTAATACCCGCACATAGAATTGGCTTTGCTGCTCCAGCTCCTCCGTCGTAAAACCCTCAAACAGAAGCGTGATACATCGGGCACCGATATTGCTGTTACGAGCATACATCTCCCGCCCACTGGCAGTAATGTCCAGCAAAACGGTCCGCCGATCATCTTCCTTGCGTCTGCGGATTGTAAGTCCCTTTTTCTCCAGCTTGTCGGTTAAGGCTGTGATGGCACCTGAAGTGAAATCCAGTTGTTCAGCCAAATCCCCCAAACGCTGTTCCCCTTCACGAATGATTTTGTGCAGAATGAGCATACCGGGCAGGCTTATGCCTTCCACGGATATTCGATCTCGTTCTTTTACAAATCGTCTGACCATTTTGCGAAATAACCAATCTGTCTTCTCCAGCGCTTCCCAGTCTCTATCGCTCATTCCTTCCTCCTTGTCGTCTGAAACGTCATAACCATACGAAAAAAAGGCTCCCGAGGACATTCCATAGTGGAGTAGTCCCGGGAGCCTTTGGTGGTCCAATCAGCTCGCTTCAGTTCAATTTATTTCACTGTTCATTTAATGAGTGTTAAAATAATTGAGTTCATCATATAACCTACTAACCCAACCTGTCAAGTATGAATTAAAATATTATTTTACCGCCCATGCCAGTGTGGTTTGGAATTACTTATCTGGTTTTAAGTTTCACTTCAGCTTTCCCGGTTACACTATTCTCAGAACGACATATGAAATGAGGATGCACAAATGAACATGAAACGCGTAATGATCGTAGGAACGATGATGGTCACCATGTCTTTCGCTGGGACAGCCTGGGGTAAATCGGCCATCTCTCCCATACCTCTGGCTAAATGGTCCATCGTTAATTTAGATACCAAGGACGGAAGTGGAGACGAATTATTAAGTGCTCTTAATCAAGCGTCAGAGGAAGATTTGGTTCAGGAGCTGTACGTCGGAAAATCATTGAGAATGATTGCGGAGGAGAATGGTGTGGATATCAATGAGGTCATCTCTCTACAGGTAAGGCAACTTAGAGAGCAATTGGACCAGCGTCTCGCAAGTGGAAGTATCAGCCCGGAGCAACACGCAGTACAGACCGCTGAACTGGAAGAGTTGGTAACGGAGAGCGCCAATGCAGCCTACACCTTGGTGTAAGTTGCACACAGCGGCATGTCATTTCGCTGCAAAGACGACATAGCAAAAAGGAGCGTACATACGCCCCTTCGCCGATTTTATATTTACTGTAAGTTGGTTGGATGTATAATGCTTATTGTGCTGCCCCAATGGTGCATTTACTTAGGGATTCGCCACCCCAAGCCAATTCGAGCACATCTCCTGCAGCTGTTGGTCCAACGCCTTCTGGTGTCCCTGTGAAGATAACATCTCCAGGGCCCAGACCGTAATGATCACCTACATAATCCACAATGTCCTGAAGGCTGAAGATCATGTTACGAATGTTCCCCCGTTGAACTTCGGCACCATTCTTGGTGAGTGTAAAGTCTTTCTCAAGAAGTGCCTTTACCCCCGGAAATGCCTGGAATGCAGTAACCGGAGCCGAGTTCTTGAACCCTTTGGCTGCTGTCCACGGATGGCCCTTTTTCTTGATGACCGTCTGTACATCACGTAATGTAAAATCAATGCCGAACGCATACGAACCAACCAATTCATCCACAGCCATACCCGGCTCATAACCTCGGCCGATTTGAACGACCAGTTCAGCCTCATAATGAACTTCGCCCTTTGTAGCAGGCAATTGAAGCATTTCACCGTTCAAAGGTACCACTGCATGAGAAGGCTTCATAAAGATCATCGGTTCATCCGGAATGGCGTTGCCCAATTCTTCTGCATGAAGTTTATAATTCCGTCCTACACAGTATACATTGCGAATGTTTGTCAGCATGGATTTTGCGACCACCTTTATCGAATTCATTAGCGTATATGAAGCATGTTCATCTTTTTATTATATAAGTACATATCATATTTCTGCTATGCAAAAAATTGGAGTTTAGGGCCTGAAAAATCGACTGCTCGTTTCCTGGAAAGCCTGCTCCCATACATCAGGCCGGTTTGTGCATAACATCAGCTCCGGGTCAATGGCCGCAAGCCGTTTCATAATGGTTTTGTCATCCACTGTCCAGGCCATGACCTGAATGCCTTCATTACGCATCTCGCGCATCAGCGATTTGTCCACATTGGTATACCCGATGGAGAGAAAACTGCATTTCATTTGTCGCAGTACTGCTGCCAGATCACCTGGCCGTGCATCAATGATCAGGCCCGTATTGAACTCCGGAGCCAGCTTCTTGACTTCCACCAGAGCCGCAGGTTCAAAGGAAGTAATCACCACGTCATGCTGCATATGTCTCTTCCTTACCTCATGAATGACCGCTGCCGGCAGACCAGGATACATGTCTCCTTGCGTTTTCAGTTCGATATTCAAACGCACTTTGCCACAGCAACGATCCAATACTTCACTAAGAGCGGGAACTCGCTCGCCTTTATAGGCTTTTCCTTTCCAAGAACCGGCATCCAGCTGCTGTATATCTGACCAGTCCGTCTCCCGAACGAATCCTTTTCCATTAGTAGTCCGATCAAAAGTAAAATCATGAATAACTACCGGAACACCATCACGTGATAACTGTACATCCAGCTCCATCCACTGAACTTCAGGCTGTTCCATAGCAAGCAAAAATGCAGCCATCGTATTTTCTGGTGCGATGGACGAAAATCCGCGGTGTGCTACACAAAGATTGTTCATTTCATCCCCTCCTAAATAAATAAATAAATAAAATGCATATTAACTTGCCGATGCGATTCCGTTCGCATCAAAACGAATACCTGGAGAGAGCTGCGTCATCTGCTCCAGCAGAAGTTTGTTGGCTTGATCTACCATGGGAATGGCCTGACCCAACCCTGCCTCATAAGGGATAACCTTCATGCTGCATTTGGCATCCTTACTACAGCTCGCCTGAAAGACCGCAGTTTTCCATGTTTCCTCTGTCGTTGATTTCGAGAAAATAAAGTTGCCTGTACTATATGCAATCCATTTGCCTTTGTAGTACTCTACCCCTTGCAAGACATGGGGATGCCCACCTATGACCAGATCGGCTCCAGCATCTACAAATTCGTGTGCCAGTCGGGTCTGGTCATTATTCGGTGTGCTGACCCGTTCCTCTCCCCAGTGTGCAACAACAATGACCAGATCTGCCTTTTGACGGGCTTCCTGAATTGCTTTTACCGCTCCAGTAGAATCGTAGGTCTCGGCAACACCTGCCCGATTCCCTTCCGCTTTCCAGCTTGTTTCAGGCACAACCCGACTGAATCCAAGCAGTGCTATCTTCATGCCTTTGCGTTCCAGATATGCAGGTGCATAGGCCTCCCCCCTATTCATACCCGCCCCTGCGTGCGCTATGCCATATTCCTCAAGATAAGTTAATGTATCGACCAAGCCTTCTACACCTTGATCTAGAATATGATTGTTGGCTAGATTCACAGCATCAAAACCCGCTGAAGCCATCGCTGCGAGCGCTTTGGGCGAAGATTTGTATACATAGGTTTTGTCTGTTGCACCAGTTCCACCTAGGGTTACGGGGGTTTCAAGGTTTCCAATGGTCAGATCGTCTCCCTTGAACAAGTTGCCAAGCTTAGCAAAGGGATAGTCATACCCATTCTTATCCAACAATTCGGCCACTTTGCCCGAAAATTGGATATCCCCAACAAAGTTAATGGTTACATCCTTTGCAGAATCCGATGGTTTCGATGGTTTCGTTGCCCCTGCTTCGGCACCGTCGTTTTCCTTTGTACTGGAGGAAGTCGCATTCTCTACCGGTTTTTTCGTTCCTGAATCCGTTTTCCCTGTAGTCTCAGAACCTGTTGCATCCGGTGTATTCACATCCGACTTATCATCGGAATTTCCGATTGGCTGTTCATTAGAACCGCTCGAATCTTCATCGGAAGTATGGTCTGGCTCCGAATTCGGGTCAGGGGAGTGAAGCTGGTCTCCGCCTTTGGAATCATCTTCATTCACGGGCTCTTGACTCACAACCGTTTCTTGGTTCGCCGGGTCCGTCTGCTGTTCCTGCATGCCTACTGCATAGTAGATACCGACGAGTCCAATGGCTGCCATCAATACCAGATTAATGATCCATATCCGGCGTTTGCGAATGCGTTTTTCTTTTTTCTTCTGCACACTTCGTTTTGATCTTGGGGGATACATAGGCAACTCCTCTTCTTCACGGCAATCCTCATCATATTATATATCAGGCATATTCTGGATTTCCATGATTCCTTTGAACTGCAAATATTGAAGAGTACGACTTCTTCCCAATTTTATGCTTTATGGTGAAAAAAAGGCCGTCTATCCTGTAGAAAAACTCTACGATCGAGACAGCCATGTACTTCATTATTGTGCAATAATCCGTTGTGTCGCTTGAACCGACATGTCCTTCGCCTGTCGAATACAGTCAGGCAACCCAACACCTTCATAACCAGCGCCAGCAATATATACACCCGGCAATTTGCTGCCCAGTTCCTCTCGGAGTGCTGCAATGTGCTGCAGATGACCTACCGGATATTGCGGCATCGATTTGCGAAGCCGGGTGATTTCCGAGAAGATCGGAACTGCCTCTACGCCCATCGTTTCACGCAAGTCCTTAAGCACCAGATCCGTCAGTACATCATCCGGGAGCTCCACATTTTGTTCGTCTCCCGAACGGCCAACATAGCAACGCAGCAGCACCTTGTCATCCGGGCTGGTATGCAGCCATTTGGTTGATGTCCAGGTACATGCCGTAATATTGCGACCTTCCTTGCGTGGAACGAGGAAACCTGATCCGTCAAATACGTGTTCGATATCCTTTTTCTCAAAAGCAAGCACCACATTCGCTACCGATACGTAATTGATTGCATCCAGAGCTGCTGTGTCCACATGGGGTTGCAGCAGTTCGGATGCAACATACGTAGGCACCGTAATGACAACATCATCCGCCTCAAGTTGCTCTCCGTTATTCAGTTGAATCCTGTATCTGGCCTGTTCTCCAGACAGAACCTCCAGCGATTGCACCGAAGTATTCAGTCGTTGATCCACATCCTGCAATTCATGAACAAGCGCGTGAACCAGGCTCTGCAATCCTTGACGGAAGTTCAGAAAAGCACTTCTCTTCGTTCCCGTATGGGTCTCTGCTGGTTTGCGGCCAGTCATCATTCCACGGATCAAACTGCCGTAATCCCGCTCCACTTCCCCGAATTGTGGAAAGGTTGCCTGAAGACTCAATCGGCGCATATCACCTGCATAGATACCCGCAAGCAACGGCTCAGTCAAGTTTTCCAGCACTTCCGCTCCAAGGCGGCGTTCAATCATGTAGCCGAGCGATTCATCCTCCGTTGTACGACGTGGAGGAATGACAAAATCCATTAATGCTCGCAGCTTGCCTGCCGGAGATACAAGGCCGCTTCTCAGAAACGGTCTCAACTCTGTCGGAATACCAAGAACGAGTCCTGCTGGCATGGGATGTAACTTGCCACGCTGCATGATGTATGTTTTTTTGGATTCGGGATTCTGACTGACCAGTTCATGATCCATTTCCAGCTCTTTAGCCAAGTCAATCATCGCCGTTTTGCGGGCAAGGAAAGAATCCGGTCCTTTCTCAATAACAAATCCATCCCGATGCAGCGTCTCAATCATGCCACCCATGGAAGAACTTTTCTCAACCAGGGTAATTACGGGTTCAATCCCTGCTTCCCGGTAGTGCTTCCGAATATAAAATGCCGCGCTCAGGCCGGTCAGACCTCCGCCGACAACAACGACACGACGTTTAGGGTCTTCCATTATACATCCGTTCCTTGCTGCCATTGGCCAATGATGACATCACTTAACGTTTCCATGTAAAGAGGATCGCTATTGAGAGAATCGATACGCATGAGGCGCATGTCGATCTCTTTGGCAATCGCTTTGGCTTCAATATCCAGATCATAGAGCACTTCCAGATGATCCGATACGAATCCAATCGGTGCCACAAGCACATCTTCCACCTGTTCACGAGCAAGATCCTGAAGCGTGTCCAGAATATCAGGACCCAGCCATGGCTCCGCTGTCCGCCCCGCACTTTGCCAAGTGAATTGCCAGTTCGTAATCCCTAGACGGGAAGCAATAACTTCCGACGTCTCCAGCAGTTGCTGCGGATATGGATCACCGATATCCACAATCCGCGCTGGCAGACTGTGTGCACTGAAAAGTACTCGTACATCCCCGCGTTTGGCTCCCGCTTCCTCGAACTCATCCAATTTGGCACTGACACGAGTGGATAAAGCCTGAATCAATTTTGGATGCAAATGGTAACTCTCAATGAAGGACATCTGAATACCCATTTCTTCCGCTTTCTCGCGAGCACGCTTGATGTAGCTGCCTACACTCATTGTGGAGAAATGCGGTGCAAGCACGATACCTATTGCGGTCTGAATTCCATCCTTCGCCATCTGTTCCACACCATCCTCAATGAACGGATACGCATGCTTCAGCCCTTGATAACAACGGAATTCAACCTCATTGGAACGTTCATCCCTGTTTAACGTCTCCTGAAGAGCCTTAACCTGATTATCCGTGTTTTCCCGTAGAGGGAATACCCCCCCAACAATCGCCTCATAACGGTCAGTCAGTTCTTTCAGTTGTTCCGGCTCAGGCGGACGGCCTCTCCGGATATGTGTGTAGTACGCTTCAATACTTTCCATGTTCTTAGGTGTGCCATACGACATCACCAGTACACCTACTGTATCAGTCATTAGTAACCGTCACCCCAGTCTTCAAAGCTTCAGCAGAATATTCATGAATATACGCCGTAAGTTCTCTCAATTTATCCAGGGACGCTTCAGGAAATAACCCATGCCCCAGATTAAAAATATAACCCGGCTCCTTGATGCCTTCGTCAATAATCACTTTGGCCTGCTGCTTGATCAGATCCATCGGCGCAGTCAGCACATATGGGTCCAGATTGCCTTGCACGGCAAATTTCCCACCCAATCGTCTGCGTCCCTCGGAGATCGACACTCTCCAATCGAGCCCAATCACATCAGCTTGAAGATCATGCAAGGTTGGCAGCAATTCACCGGAAGCCACACCCGGAAAATAAATTTTCGGTACATTCAAATCCGATAATTCGGTAAAGATACGAGTAATCGTCGGCAACACATACGTTCTAAAGTCGTCTGGCGATAGCGCACCTACCCAGCTGTCGAACAGTTGAAATGCCTTTCCGCCATTCGCAATGTGTGCACGGACATATGTAATCACCATATCGCCCAATTTCTGCATCAATCTATGCCACACTTCCGGCTCGCTGTACATCATCGTTTTGGTCCGTATGTACCCTTTGGATGGTCGGCCTTCTATCAAATAGCTGGCGATGGTGAAAGGAGCACCGGCAAACGTAATCAGCGGTACATCCAGTTCCTTGTCCAGAATTCGAATGGTCTCCAGAATGTGAGAAAGATCACCTTCAACATCAATCGGACGCAAACGATCCACATCGGCTGCTGTGCGAATTGGATTATCTATAACCGGTCCAATGTTTTTGACAATATCAAAATCAATACCGAGAGAAGCAACCGGATTCATAATATCGGAATACAAAATAGCCGCATCCACACCGAGTTTACGTACCGGCATGAGTGTAACTTCAGCTGCTAGCTCAGGTTGACGGCAAATTTCGAGCAAAGAATACTTTTCCTTAATCTTGCGATATTCGGGATCATAACGCCCAGCCTGACGCATGTACCACACGGGAACACGGTCCACCTGCTGTTTGAAGCTGGCTTGAATCAGACGATCATTATAGCTCATGTAAGAAGCCTCCAATAGTTTTTGGACTCATAATTAACATTATGCCCTTTTTGAAGAGCGGTAACAACCACGTGTCGTTCTGTTCCAATGACAATACTATGACATTCCTTACATCCCCTCATCCATATGCCAATTATGTTATAATGAAAGAATCGTGTTTTTTTCAAACGTTGCAGAAACGATCGGAAAGGAAGTGAAAGCACTTTGAAAACGTGGAAAGTAAACCTCATTGTGCTTTGGTTTGGACAATTTCTGGTCAACTCGGGCATGACCATGATTACCCCATTTTTGTCCCTTTATCTTGCCAAGGATCTGGGCGTGGTCGGTGAGCATGAGATTGGCATTTGGGCGGGATTTATATTTGCTGCCAACTTCCTCACCTCATTTTTGTTCCAGCCCTTGTGGGGCAAATTGTCTGACAAATACGGTCGAAAAATTATGTTGCTGCGTTCCGGATTCGGAATGGCGATTGTTATCGCCCTAATGGGTTTTGCACAGAGCCCATGGCAGCTTCTTTTATTACGCCTGCTCAACGGTACAATTTCGGGGTTCAACCCGGCAGCCGTAGCGTTAATATCAGGCACAACACCGAAAGATCGTATGGGGTTTGCCATGGGGATCAGCCAGTCCGGTCAGGTTGCAGGTACGATTCTGGGTCCATTGATTGGCGGCTTACTCGCTGATGCGGTCGGCTTCCGGCCTATCTTCTATATTACAGGCGGACTGATTTTCGCAGCTTCTATGCTCGCCATGTTCCTGGTTAGAGAGAAGTTTGACCGTAAGGAAGCAGCCAAACTGCCGGAACAATCCGTATTGTCCGGTCTGAAGGAGCTGAACAAGTCATCGCAATTGCCTGCGTTGTTCGCTGTAACATTCCTGCTGCAATTTGCCATGATCAGTCCGATGTCACTCTTGCCGCTGTATGTACAGAAATTACACGGTTCGGATGTCAATGTGGCCTTCTGGGCAGGGCTTGTCGGCGCTGTCACGGGACTATCCAACATGGCCATGTCCCCGATTCTCGGGAAGCTCAGTGACAGGATAGGTTCACACAAGGTACTAACGTTCTCTCTTATAGGAACAGGGCTCATGCTTATACCTCAAGCTTTCGTGCAGACAGTATGGCAGCTCATCATCGTCCGTTTCATGATGGGTGTGTTCATGGGAGGCCTGCTTCCGAGTGTCAACGCGCTCATTCGCTCCTATACGCCAGATAGCATGATTAGCCGGGCATTCAGCTTTAACACGAGCACACTCGCGCTCGGTAACATGCTTGGAGCCGTAATCGGCGGCTTTATGGCCGGGTTCATCGGCATCGAAGGACTGTTCATCGTCTCTGGTGGACTGCTGCTGCTCAACATGGTGTGGGTTAGGCTCAAACTGTACAAAAAGCCCCCTCTGCTCAGAGAATCCTGACGCTTCGGTTCAAATCATATTGTTTTTAGAAAAAAGCCGCTTCCAACGCCTATTAGGCATGGAAGCGGCTTTTGGCATTCATTTGTTCAAACCTCAACGTGAATTCATTGAGTCAGATGGCTTGTGAATTGAATCGGGTATTCTTTGACACCAAATACAAAGGCACTCTGAATGGGCTTCAAAATAGTTTCCGGCACAAGCTGAATGTCTTTCATTTGCCGAAGCATGGTCTGAAGTACAACCCTCGCCTCGAGCCGTGCAAGCGGCGCACCGAGACAAAAGTGAATTCCAAAACCAAAACCCATATGTCTGTTCGGCTTGCGGTCAGGCACAAACTTCTCAGCCTGATCGAATTGAGCGCTATCCCGGTTGGCCGATCCTACCCAGGAAATGACCTGTTCTCCCGCCTTGATCGTTTGTCCGTTCAATTCTACGTTTTCTTTGGCAATACGCCCAATAGCCACAATTGGCGGATAGTAACGCAACGTTTCCTCTACCACTGAGGGAATGAGTTCGGGGTGATCTCTCAGCTGCTGCTGAAGCTCGGGTTGCTCTGAGAGAACCCGGACGGCATTGGTAATCAGATTGGTAGTGGTTTCATTGCCGGCAGCAAGTAACAAGATGCAGAATCCGATCACTTCCTCTGCCGTTAGCTTCTCCCCTTCAATCTCTGCAGCAAGCAGCAAAGAGATCAGATCATCCTTGGGCCGCTGACATCTTTCTTCCATGATGGCCGTGAAGTAGCTCGCCAACTCCTGTTGATTCCGCTTCTTTTCTTCCATCAATTCCTGGAAGGCTTCATCACTGTCATCCCGCGCGCCTTTCACGAGTGCATCAGACCAGTCTTTAAATTTCTGGCGATCGGCAGCAGGGACTCCAATCAATTCGGCGATCACGATAACCGGAAGTGGTGTGGCGAGATCATCGATCAGCCGCATACAACCTTCTGGCAGATGTGGAGCCAGTAACTCATCGGCGATTTTCTGAATACGCGGAGCTAACGCTTCGATCGCTTTAGGCGTGAACGCCTGATTAACCAGATCCCGCAATTGCTTGTGCTTCGGCGGATCTGTAGTAAGCATGCTGGCGTTTGCGCGATCACGTTCGGAAGAGAACAGTTTTGGGTTTTTCAACACATATTGCACGTCTTCATAACGGAAAACATCCCAGCATTCTCGATGGTTGTCATAGCGGACTGGAGTGTTGTCACGAAGTTCAGCGTACACCGGGAAGGGAAATAATTGTTGCTCCACCACCTCCAGTTCCCGGATCGGAATGTAATTGGCATACTTTCTGGGTGCTCGGTTCATCGTTTCTCCTCCAATCATTAATATATATTTATTTACATATTGAAATCACCATATATTATAGACTCAACGCGATGAGCATACAAATTTTTGGCAATAATTGAGCCTCTTTTCCTAGAACGTATTACAAAAATAGTCAAAACTTGCTAACTTTTGCACCTCTATATCCGTTGTGACAAGATCAATTCTGCTATTGATGATCCTACAACACTTTTCCCCAAAATTGATCTATACTCTATCAGGACAAAAGACCCGTATGTTATGAAATATGACGTTATTAATACAATTATTATGATTTTATATTCCTCGCTCTCTTTTTTATCTTCTTATATTCGTCCATAAAACCTCATAAATACAATGTATACTCAATATATCTATTAATGTAACCGATTACTCTACCGATATCTAATATTGTCATATTACTTAACATGAAATACAATCAATTTGAATTCAATACATATCATCCTCAAAAAACATCACACGAAACTAACCTGAAGGAGAGTGCTATTCATGAAAAAAACTTCACATCTTCGTCCTTGGGCTGTATGGAGCACAGCCGCGTTAACAGCTCTGACCATCTCCCTGTCCCCAATCGGAACCTATGCAGCTCAGGCTGCTACGGTAGAAGTGAGCGGTACAACCAGTGCAGTTCAGACTGCATCATCCACCCCGGCTCGCAATACGACCATTCCTGCCATATCGGCATCGTTCAAACAATCCGCCCTGCCTAATGTTCTGGTTATTGGAACAGGCGGTACGATCGCAGGTCAATCCGAGGATGCGACCAGCTTCCAGAACTATAAGGCAGGTACACTTCCGATTGGAGAAATGGTTGACGCCTTACCGGACAAACAGAAGATTGCAGATGTTAGCACACTCCAATTCGGAAATTCAGGTTCAGGCTCTTATACCATGGCTGATCTCTATGATTTGTCCCAAACCGTAGACAAGGCGCTGGCTCAATATGACAGCGTTGTGGTCACTACCGGTACAGATACCATGGAGGAGATCGCCTACTTCCTTGACATGACAGTACAAAGTGATAAACCCGTTGTCATCACTGGGTCGATGCGCCCTTGGACAGTTATCGGCTCGGATGCACAAGCCAATCTGTACAATGCCATTAAACTCGCAGGCAGTGGTCGTACCACATCATTTGGCACAGTGCTGATGTTGAACGATACCATTCAACTGGCACGCGGCGTGACCAAAACGAATGATTATCGTACGGATACGTTCGAAACACCAATGCTCGGTGCAGTAGGGTATATTGATGAAGAGAACATTCGAATTTACCGCGCCCCTGCACGCGCCTTGAAGCCTGAAGGTACAGCGAAACCGGCATTTGATCTGAGCAAAATCTCAAAAGCAGATCTCGCCAAAGTGGAAATAGCCATCTCCTATCAGGAAGCTGGAGGCGAAGCCATTGAAGGATTTGTGAAAGGCGGCGCCAAGGGAATCGTCACCTCCGGTACCGGAGCAGGTGGTATCTCCAGAGCGATGGGACAAGCACGAACCAAAGCCGTGGAGGACGGCGTGATCTTCGTAACTACCACTCGGACAGGTTCAGGCAGTGTCTATGGTGGAGGAAAGGGCGTTATTGCGGGGGACAACCTCAGCCCTCAGCAAGCACGCATTTTGTTGATGCTTGGACTGTCCTTCAGTGATGATTTTGATACAATCAAAAAATGGTTTGAGACTTACGGAACGCCTGAAGTTTAAGAAGGACTAATCACTTTATATCTTGCAAAAAATAAGAGACGACATCCCCTCGTACCCAGGGTCTGGTCGTCTCTTATTTTTGTCTGATGCCCTTCAATCTCCTGCATGCAAGATCCATGATGCAACATGGGCATCGTTTCATTTATATACCGTTCATTTCATTGGATCGATGTCAGAGATGGACAAGCCTCTTTAATGCCGGTTCATCAGAGCTTTTGCCTTGTGAGCTGATATTCTTACTTCACCCATGCCAGAGCCAGACCATCATAGTCCGGCAGCATCGTTGTAACGAGCCTTGGGTCACTTGCCATCTGCTCGTTGAAACGTCGAACCGCGAGGACTGCCGGCCCCTGCTTGTCCGGATTCAGCGTACGGCCACGCAGGAAACAGTTATCTCCCACGATGACCGCCCCGGGCCGCGCGAGCTTAATGGCATAATCGAGATAAACAGGGTAATTTTCCTTGTCTGCATCGATAAAGAAGAAATCGAATGTTCGGCCCTCCTTCACCAGTTGCTCCAGACTATCGGCCGCAGGCCCAATCCGATACTCGACTTTGTCACCAAAGCCGCCTTCTTCCAGATGTCCACGTGCCATTGCCGCATATTCTTCTTTCAGCTCCAACGAAGTCAGAGTGCCCTCCTCACTCAACCCGCGAGCGATACAGATTCCACTGTAACCGCCCAGCACGCCGATTTCGAGCGCAGCTTCCGCTTTGGATGTCTTTGCAAGAAAAGTAAGCAAACGGCCATAGGCCGCTGCAACCGAAACTTCCGGCATTCCGTTCGATCGGATGGCTTCTTTTACCTTCAACAAGAGATCATCCTCTTGAAATAATTGATTTACATATTCGTCAGGGGTCAGATTCACCGCTAAAAACCTCCTTGGACACTTGGACTGCTTTCCATATGGATGCCAATGTTCTATAATAAATGTTTGTTGTCAAACACAGGCGGTTGACTGCTGCATCGCCTCTAAAGGTGAATGCATAAGCTCACCGCATTTCTCATTGTAAGTTTTTTCACGGAAAGCGGCAAGGCCGCACCGTCACTATACAGTTGTGAGAAGGACATCCCTTCTCCCGCTTGAAATGGAGTTGAAATGAATCACATGGCTCAATTGCAATTAATTGCAACCTCGGCGATGGGACTCGAGGCTGTTGTCGCCCGGGAACTGAAGCAACTGGGGTATGAAGATGTTACGATCGACAACGGCCGGGTTTTCTTCACAGGAGATTATATTGATATTTGCCGTTGTAATCTGTGGCTGAGAAGTTCTGATCGCGTATTGGTCAAAATGGGTGAATTCCCAGCGACAACTTTCGATGAATTGTTTGAAGGTACCAAAGCATTACCTTGGGAGGAATGGATTCCAGCTGATGGCGAATTTCCGGTTGAAGGTCGCTCCCACAAATCCCAGCTAAGCAGCGTGCCCGCATCACAGGGAATCGTGAAAAAAGCGATCGTAGAGAAACTGAAGCTGACTCATCACACCGAGTGGTTCCCGGAAGACGGGGCTCGTTATGTCATTGAGGTTATTCTGCTTAACGATCGGGCTTTGCTTACGTTGGATACAACTGGAGCCGGTCTGCACAAACGCGGTTATCGCAAACTGGTAACCGAAGCTCCGCTCAAAGAAACGCTTGCTGCGGCGCTGATTCAGCTCAGTCGCTGGAATGTATCCCGCCCCTTCTATGATCCATGCTGCGGATCAGGTACAATGCTGATTGAAGCCGCCATGATCGGCTGGAACATTGCACCTGGACTTCGCCGTTCCTTTAACTCCGAGAACTGGGATGTCATCCCTGAAGAGCTTTGGGAGAAAGCCCGCGAGGAAGCATTTGATGCGGTTCGCGACGACATTCCATTGCAAATTGCAGGCAGCGACATCGATCCGGAAGCCATTGAGGTAGCACAGGCAGCAATCAAGAGTGCCGGTTTCGCCAAAGATATTGAAGTAAGTGTACTGCCTGCTCATCGTGCCAGACCACAGGGTGAATATGGTGTAATCATTACCAATCCGCCATACGGTGAACGCTTGAGCGAAGAGAAAGAAGTTCAGAAGCTGATCCGTTCATTAGGACGCAGTTACCTTGAGATGCCGACATGGTCCTTTTTTGCCATCACCTCGACCAAATCCTTCGAAGATGCTTTCGGCCGCAAGGCCGACAAGCGTCGCAAGCTGTTCAATGGACGAATCGAGACCCAATACTATCAGTATCTGGGCCCACTGCCTCCACGGAATCAATCACCACAACAATAATAACGTTGTAAAACTAGAGTGCCCCGGCCTTCCATGGCTGGGGCGCTTTTTTTTGGTATATGTTCCGGGAGTCATATGATTGATCTTGATGATGCTTCTTCCACATGGGTTTTTCCCCCTTGGGCATAGTTGAAAAGCCATGACACCGCGCTATAATGAATGGAGCCCTATTTTACATTCCGTTAACAAAACCAATCACCTGGGGGGAGACATATGCTTGTCAATAAGCCAACACGCAGCCTTACGCCGCGTGGGCTTCTGAATCATCCACTTACGTTATATCTTATTTTCCTTATACTCATGCTCCTTAAATTAATGTGGCTCCATCACAATCTGCACGCTTACAACATCACAATGGGGCTTCTGGACAAAGTGATCGCCGTCGGCTCGCTGCTGATTCTGTCCTTCTGGACCTGGTGGCTGCCTCGTCGAGGGATGATCCTATCCCTTGTTATGCTCCATCTGCTGCTCACTGCACTGATATATGCCGATATGGTTTATTATCGCTACTTTCAGGATTTTCTAACGATTCCAGTGTTGATGCAAGCCAGACAGGTCGACGCGTTGGGGGAAAGCATTGCTACACTCATCTATGCCAGTGATCTGTTGTTCTTTGTCGATTGGCTTGTGATCATCCCCTATGCAGCGATCCTGCTGTTCAGTAAACGTCACCGCCGTAGTGGACGTTACAATGCATATACGAGTGAATTGAACTCTCACTCGTCACACTCCGGCAAAACAAGCATGCGTCACCGACTCACCGCAGGCAGCATCGCCTTGGTATTAGGTCTGGGGCTCGCGGTAGGTCCAATTTATTTTTATAGTAAAACCTGGGCAAAAGGCTTGTTCGATAACAACTGGTGGAACGTGTCCATGTACAACGTTACCGGACTTCTTGCTTTTCATGGCTATGACCTGTACAACTTTGCCAAAGACCAGTTAGGCTCCGGACCAGAGGTCGATCCTGGCGATCTGGAACAGGCGGAAGCTTATTTTGCGAGCAGACAACAGGCTGAGCCACTGAAGGATGCGATGTTTGGCAAGTATAAAGACAGCAATGTGATCATCGTCCAAGGTGAGGCCTTCATGAATTTTATGATCGGTCAGAGCATTGGCGGTCAGGAAATTACGCCTCATTTTAACGAGCTGATGAAGGAAAGCCAGTACTACAGTCACTTTTATCACCAGACAGGTCAGGGGCGAACATCGGATGCTGACTTTGGAGCCAATATTTCATTGCATCCACTGTCGGTTGGATCAGCGTTTGTCCGTTACGCAGACCACAGCTACGATTCCCTGCCTTCGATCTTGAAGGATCAGGGTTACAGTACGAATGTATTTCATGCCTATGAGAGTGGATTTTGGAATCGCTATACGATGTATCAGAATATGAAGTATGACAAGTTTTACAGTAAAAATGATTTTGAACAAGATGACCCGCTTGGCTGGTCCCTCTCGGATGAGTCCTTTTTCCGCCAATCGGTTGAGAAAATGAGCAGTGAGGTTACAGCGCCGTTCTATTCATTCCTGATTACGCTTAGCAGTCATCATCCGTATGCGTTACCCCAAGATAAACAGCAGCTGGATGTCGGGGAATTCAACGGAACGATGTTTGGAAACTATCTGCAATCCGTTCATTACGTGGATTCTGCGCTCGGCAGCATGGTGGAAGACCTGAAAAATCGGGGATTATGGGACAAAACAATCTTCATGTTCTACGGAGACCACGATAATTCCATTGAGGAACAGCCCCAATACGAGAAATTTCTCGGACGCTCGCTGAACGATCTGGATATGGAGCAAATCATGAACGAGGTGCCTTTGCTGGTGCATCTGCCCGACGGAGCCGCAGCCGGAACGATTGACGAGCCTGCCGGACAGCTGGATATCACACCTTCCGTGCTGCATCTGCTCGGTATATCAGATCAATCCTACTACCATATGGGCAACGATGTGTACAACGGTTCCTCACGCATGGTGGTATTGCGCAGTGGTGCATTCACGGATGGCTCCCTGTTCTATATCCCTTCGGATGATTACCTGTATGAAAGTGGCTCCTGTTATGATCTGTCTACACGTGCCAAAACGGATATTAATGCTTGTGGATCCGGTCATGAGGAGGCAACCAATCGATTGCAAGTGTCCGATACGGTCAATACGTTTGACCTGATCTCGCGTTTTCGCGAGGAGCAAGCGACTAAACCTGCTTCCTGACAGATCGTGAGCAGCACGGACAAGGCTGTAAATTCCTATTTTCAAAAGATAATGAAAAACTACAATGAAATGGAGCTAATGCATGACCATGACATCACATACAGATCCATTCAATATTGAACAAAAACTGTTCGAAGAAGCTGCTAACTTTGTCAAACATCGCTACCCTCAAGGGTGGGGTGGGGCAGCTGCCGTTCATACCGAAGCCGGCTCGCTGTTAATCAGCGTAGCTCCAGAAGTGATTAATGACGCCACACACCTGTGTATGGAAACAGGAGCCTATCTGGAAGCGCACAAATTAAACGAGCGGGTTACCCACTCGATCTGTGTGGCCCGAGATGATGAGAACTCGGAATTCAAGGTTCTCACCCCTTGTGGTGTGTGCCAGGAGCGATTGTTTTTCTGGGGAGAAGACGTGAAGGCTGCCGTATACGATCCTGACGGGGCTTTAATTTACAAGAGATTGGACGAAATTCAACCTTATCATTGGACTAAAGCATATCGGGATAAGTAAGAAGCTAAACTACACGTGTTGGGGCTGCAATCCGTTGCATGCTTCAGCACTTCTTTTTATTTTGGTGGCAGGCTGTAACCACAACCTTGCGATTGATGGAAAGTAGCTATATAATTGTAACTGTACTGGTTTCATTTATAAATGATGGAGGTTTTATTGAATGAATATTGAAATATGGTCCGACTTTATGTGTCCTTTCTGTTATATTGGCAAACGTCGTTTGGAGAATGTATTGGCACAATTCCCACACCGCGATGAAGTGAAATTACAGTTCAAAAGTTTTGAACTCGATCCAAATGCTGAACTGAACAGCGGCAAAACCAACGCGGAATATCTGGCTGCCAAATACAATATGAGTGTCGAGCAGGCACGCGGCATGAATGCCCAGATGAATGCCAATGCTCGCACGGCCGGACTGGAATACAACATCGATGAGATGATTCCTACCAACTCCTTCTCTGCTCACCGTCTGACCCATTGGGCAGAAACACAAGGAAAAATGTTGGAACTGAGCGAACGGCTATTTCAAGCAATCTTCATGGAAGGCAAACATGTCGGCAATACCGATGTACTGGTCGAGTTGGCTGAAGAAGTGGGTCTGGATCGCAATGCAGCAGCAGAAGTGTTGTCCAGCAATCAATTCGCGGATCAAGTGCGTGCCGACCAGGCAGAAGGCGAACAGTTAGGCATCCGGGGTGTACCGTTCTTCGTCTTTGATCGCAAGTTCGCTGTATCTGGTGCTCAACCGGATGAGGTATTCCTTGATGCTATCCAGAAAGCATGGGACGAACGCTCCCCTTTCACCATGGTGGAATCCAGCTCAGCTAACACAGATGCCAGCGGTGTATGCACCGATGACGGCTGCGAGGTTCCGCAACCCGATTCATCCAAATAATACAAAAGCAGCAGGAACAAGGGATATCCCTTAATCCTGCTGCTTTTTTTACTTTCCTTTTTACATCCATCCACATAAGATGAATTCATAATTTACACAAAAACGGAGAGGGCAGAACAAATCTGGAGAAGCGGAGCGCTCGCATTTATCACTGGATTTTCCCCTTTGAAGATAGGGAATTCCAAAAATCCGGGGATAACGGCGATCGAAAGATTGTTCTGCACACGTAGTGGCCTAGTGTAACGGATTATGCTTTCATTTTATACCCCCACTCAATCCCAAAACAGCTGATCCGGATGCGGTCCAGTCCGTTTATCCGAATCCAGCGCATCAATCAATTTCAGCTCATCCGGGGTCAATTCAAAATCAAAAATGTCTGCATTCTCCCGAATCCGCTCTGGTGTAACCGACTTCGGAATCGTCACAATCTGGTTCTGGACATCCCAGCGCAGAATAACCTGTGCCGGTGTTTTCCCGTATTTCTGGGCCAGACTTTTCAAAGTCGATTCCTTGTTCAGTTTACCTCTCATAATGGGGCTCCATGCCTCCAGCTGAATGCCCTGCTCCCCGCAGAAATCCTGCAGCTCCTGTTGAACCAGACCCGGATGCAGTTCCACCTGATTCACCGCAGGTACCGTTCCACCTTCATCTATGATATCGCGCAGATGGTGTACTTCAAAATTACTTACACCAATGGCACGTACGCTTCCTTCACTGTATAGACGTTCAAATGCTCTCCATGTCTCCTTATATTGGTCTCTGCCAGGCCAGTGAATTAAGTATAGATCAATCACATTCAACCCAAGCGCCTTCTGACTGGCCTCAAATGCTCTCAAGGTCGAATCAAACCCTTGATCCTCATTCCACAGCTTGGTGGTCACAAACAGTTCATTACGGGCAATACCACTGCTCGCAATGGCTTGCCCAACTTCTTCTTCATTTCCATAAATCGAAGCGGTATCAATACTCCTGTACCCGACTTCCAATGCTGTCTCCACCGCTTGCTGTACTTCTTTGCCCTTTGCCCGATAGGTTCCAAATCCCAGCCACGGCATCGTCACGCCGTTGTTCAGAATCGTACAATCCGAAATATGTTTTGTCATTCGGTACCTCCTGTGTGAAATTTGCCTGCTTATGGTCTATTAACCTTCTCACAGAAATTCAAGCGGTACATGACATTCCATATGGGCGGACCCACTTCACTCGACTAGTGCAAAAAAGACAAGAATAACCCGCAAAGCACTGCTGCTCTGCGGGTTCGATGTGACAGGAACATCTATTGATCCCCTTGCCCATTCTGACTCTGGATCGAGTTCAATCTTCTCTTCTCCTCAATGAACATCTCTTCTGCCAACTCAACGCCCTGACCTCCAAGCGAACGTTCAGCTTGACGCATGGCCTGCTCGGTATGCGCCAAACGGCGTTCTGCCTGTTCAATGGTTTGTTCTGTTGGATGTGACATTGCCTGAGAAACGGCAAAATGAAGTTTGTTCACTGCATTCTGCGCCTGGGATACGGTTGTATCGGCTTGCAAACTGGAATCATAACGCTTCGGCATGAGTATTCCTCCTTGGGATCATGTTCCTGTTACCCCTTTAGGATGGTTGACGACAGCCATCCTTATTCTTCTTTTGCTAAAACAATGACGGATTATTCTGATACTCCTATGTAAAATTTAAAGATGAATATGAATGAGGGCATAACCTTTTACGGTCTAACTGCGTTTATTTGATAAGTACCTTTTTCACAAGGAGATATGTGTATGAAGAACTATTTGATTCTTTCCCTTCTTTTACCTTTATTGCTATTTAGCAGCGGCTGTACACCTGCGACGTATGAAATAACGGGATATACAGGTTCCTCCATTAATGAGGAGATCCCGGTTCCCGTGAATGCCAAGCAGATGAGCCTAACGGCATATTCAGACAATCCAAATTTTAAAACAGGCATTACATATGAATTGAAACATATCGGAGGAGAACAGGGATTATATGTACCATCGGATTATTTTGAGAAGTTATCCGAAGCCGGATGGGTTGAGGTGGAAGAAGAGCGTATGGGGCATGTTCATTTTTTGAAAAAAAGCGATACTGTAATTGCCATTGTGTTTCAAGAGCACACCTTCGAAATTATTGAGATGATGCCAGGCTTCACCTTTTAATCCTGTGCCATTACCAACCACAACTAAAAAAGAGAGGCCACGGCCTCTCTTTTACCTTTTCCTACTTCACGAATTTCGCTACTTTTGCAAGTACTTCTTCCTCGGACGGAGCACTGATGTACCGACCGTTGATGAAGACAAAAGCACGCTTTGCACAAGGACCGCAATAGGATTTGCAACCAATCTTGATCTCCGTATCCGGAGCCATTTTCTCCAACTTGGCTACAATCGATTTTAGTCTGATATGATTACATTTTTCGCATACACGGATATCGTTAGCCATGAGTTCCCCTCTTCGCTCCCTTAGTGGTCGCCGTTGTTGCCTTTGGATGGGTTCGTAATAACGAAACCTTCTTCAGGGAAGTAAAGGTAATCAATTTTCACGCCATCCAGCAAAGGCTGGTCATTTTCAAGAATGACGTCAATCTCTTTATCGGTAGATACAACCGTATCATTTTCTTTAGGTGTATCGATATCGAGTCCGTAGTGAGCATGATCACCGTGTGCATGCGTGATTACAACACGCAGTTTTTTACCTTCGTTCTCAGGCTTGTCCAACTCAAGCTTCAATACTTTCGCGGCATTACGTGTAATTTTGCAGTTCATTCCATTCATCTCCTATATCGTAATTGCTGGTTCCAACAATTTCAGCATTTCTAAACTCCAGCATCTATTGTAAAGAAAGTTACTGCGCTTCGCAATAACATTGATGCAAAATCGATGTTAAAACCACCCATTTTACATCAGATCAAGACGACGCACCCGCTGTAAGTACCGGATACTTGCGCTCCGCACGACTCACAAACCAGTTCATCAGCAGCAACGTCACACCAATATCATCTATAGGCATAAACGGCATCACGTCAGGCAGTACCCAGTATAGCAGCGCCGGGATGATGAACAGCAGCTTTTCTCCCAAAGGGATTTGCGGGGCCCGCAACAGACGGGGCAGCCGTTTGAATACTTGTGTCCATCGTTTGAACGACAGCAGTCTTCTCCACTTCATATGAACCCCTCCGTATTATAAATGCACCGTAATGGATCAATAAACGTTACCCATACCCATCATTACCCGATCCAGAGTGATCAGGAACGTTTGCTGCAAAGTACAGATCAAAAAACGAACGCTGGTAACAGCGCCCGTTCCTGTTATACGAGTGGACCAGCATTAAGTTTCATCTCTACTCATCCAGATCATGTAAAAACACAGATCAACAATATACTAAAGACTGCGGTTATTGTTCACCGTCCGATAACAACTCAGCCAGCAGCATACCGACTTCCACACAGATGTCATCGAACTGATCAACGGGGAGTGGATTAACGCCTAACCCTACTTCTACCGTGAAGCCCGGCTTTCGAAATTTCTGTATAAACCAATCCTTGTATCCGGCATCGCTGCCTCCAAGCTTGACTGCCTTGTACCCCGACGCCCTTGCCAACCTGCGAGACAATGGCGCACTCTCCTTGGGCTCCAAATCTCGGTAGTTCCAATAGATCTCCTGTCCCTGACTATGCAGTGAAACGACAGCGTCAAAGTTGTGCTGTTCAGTCCACTGTGCAAGAGCCAACGCCTCCGGTTCGGATAATGGGGCTGTTCCTGCATAGTCTCTTGGTCCTGGTGATGTTATCCCTCTTCTTGCCGCTTCTTCCTCCCAATGCGCCGGAAACTGATCGTTCAGGTCTACCCCGCGTATATTGGCCTTCCAATGGGTAAAATGAGAGCGCCCGCTATTCCATTCCAGCAACTTCTCTGCAAGGGGATGCTCGTTCACCACACCCTCCTGAACCAGCTCAACCCCATCCGGATTGACCATGGGGACTGCCCACAACGTTGTTTCTTGCATCCAACGCTCTGTCTGAAATCGATGCCATGGCGTATGGGTGCTATATGCTATCGCATACTCTTCAACGAATCGCATCAGCACTGCCGTCGTCAGCCACTCATTGGCATGGACCGAAGCGTTGACATGAATATGACGGGGACCTTGGCCCATACGCAAATAAGGCAATGCCTTACCCATGACACTGGTACCAATCGAACCTGTAGCAATAAAAGAATAATTCTTTTCCAGCAGACGGATATCACGGCACATTTCACGGTAACCATACTCCCCTTGCATGTTCACAATAGTTTTTCCATTGGAGTCCGGAATATGAATACATCGCCCGCACCAGTCCGAAACATTCGCAATTTCAGGGTTGGCTTCGCGCAATTCTTTTTCACTGAGCCCAAAACGCAATGCAATCCTGGCTGCCTTCTCCCCAGGCTGCACTGCATACCTGCGCCCGGTTCCCGGTGTAATACGCAGCATTTGTCCTGACAACAAATAGGGCTGGGACGCGGCTTCCGGGTTGAGAGCAGCCAGTAACTCCTTGGTCATATGGTGTGCCGCCGCAATACGCGACAAGGTATCTCCCTGATGAACAATAATCCATTGCAGTTCCATGTTCTTCTCCTTTCCCTGTAGGAAACGGTGTAATCTCCTGTCCTTTTCTTACGTGTGCACTTATTGTATATAATATGTATGCGGATCTGGTTGTCCGTCATGTGACACGAATCGCGCGAATTATTCCAACATAACTCTTGTAGCCTGTACGTTCTGATATATCAAAAAATCCCGGAACGCTAACGGTTCCGGGCTCACCAAACAAAATGAATTTAAGAATGAAGCTATGATAATTTCGTAACCTGCCATACAACTGGCGTCTTGGAGATTTGCTCTCCCAACCATTGGCGAGTAATATTCTGGAACATGCGTGGGTCCCCTGTGCAAAAAAACTGATGAACTGGTGTCTCATCCCCACTGGCCAATTTTCGTTTATCATACAAAATCGTGCTGATTTCCCTCGCCGTTTCATCTGCCGAACTGATCAGCTTCACTTCCTGTCCCATAACCTCCTGAATGGTATCCATGAGAAAAGGATAGTGCGTACAACCCAGAATGAGACAATCAATCGGCTGCTGTTTGATCTGGCCTAAAGATTGCTCCACCGTACTTGTCGTTTGCTCGGAACGGAATTCGCCTTGCTCCACCAACGGCACAAGTGCCGGACAAGCCTGACTGACCACATCAATATAGGGAGACAACTGTTTGAGTGCAGACGTATACGCACCACTTCCAATCGTTCCCACGGTGCCAATGACACCGATTCGTCCTGTGCGTGTGGCTGTGATGGCTGCTCGCGCTCCTGGATGAATAACACCGATGACAGGCACATTCACCTTGGCTCGAATATAGTCGAGCGCTGCTGCAGTAGCCGTATTACAGGCGATAACAATAACCTTCGGATTGAACTGGATCAAGAAATCAACGATTTGTTCCGTAAATTGTTTAACTTGTTCGGACGAACGGGGTCCGTACGGTGTCCGGGCAGTATCTCCAAAATAGATGATCTTTTCCCGCGGGAGTTGACGCATGACTTCCTTTGCGACAGTTAATCCCCCTACACCGGAGTCTAATATAGCGATTGCTTGCTGCACGAACACACCGCTTCCTTCTTTATTGAATTGGTTCTGATAACGATTGGTTTCCAGAGCTTTCTTCCTACCGTATGAACTTTCCGGCAAAAAGGTACCTACATCTTACCCGATTTCATCACAGGGTTCAAACAAAAATGCCTTGCAAGCAGTTTCACGCTACACACACAACAAAGCAGGCTCCCCTCCCAGATGGAGGAAAGCCTGCTCGCTTCAAGCTTTGCTTTAGATGTTATCTTTGGAATCATCCACAGGAAGCTTTGCGACAACTTCAATACCCGACTCATTCGATGCATCTGAATTAATGGAAGAATCGGTATCACTGATGACTGCAGATACGCGCACCTCTTTCCCTTCAGCGCAATTGCGCCAGGATTGGATATCCTGGATGACCACATCTGCCGTCTCTTTTACTTTGGATACGATCTGTGAGCTTTGTTCGCCCACCTTGCTGGCCAGTTCCTGACCTTTCTCACTCACCTGGCGTGCACCTTCCGAAATGTCCTGACGCAACTCACGTCCGGATTTTGGCGCCAGCAACAGAGCTGTCACCGAACCTACAACTGAACCGATTAATGCGCCCCACAACAAACTTTTGTTTGAATCCTTCACGTCACATCTCTCCCTTTACCTTAATGAAGTACCGATTAACCAAGCAACACACTCTGTTGCTCGTCAATCCGGGCGAATGCCTACTCTGTTGATGCAGTATAAGCAACAAGGGCTTGACCTGACACTCCGGGTAGCAAAAAAAATTCTAGGCTCCTTATCCGCACCTTCTGACGACAGCATAATAACCCTAGGTTTGCCGGGCTGGCTCAAGAGGAGCAGCGGTATGTTCTTCTCCCGGGTCCAGATCAATCACATATCGTCCTGGTGCAATCAGTGCCGCTTGATGCTCACAACGCCAACGACGTCCGCCGGAAGATCCCAGCGTCTGTCCGTCCTGCAGAACATCCCCCTGATCAAATATGTAATATGCCGCACCCAATAATGTCTGGGCTACCGTATCTGGATCAAGCCCAATGAAATGACACTGAACATCAGGCACACCCAGCGCTGACAGACCAACCGTGTCCATAACCAGCTGACGCTGTTCCTCAGTGCCTCCCGCCTGGTACATACGCACATTCATCGCAGCATAGAGATGTTCTTCACGTTCCTGTGACTGCATATAGGCTTCCGGTTCAACCAATTTGTCACTGCCATACCAATACAACGCCTCACAAGGCAACACTTCCATGACCGCCTGAATCGTCTTTTGGAACAATTCAAGCCGCTGTTTGCGTGGCATGGCAGCCGTGAACATATCATGAAGCCGGATGGAATATTGGATCGTTTTCATAGCTTGTCCTGCTTCTGGCCAATGCCAGGCTTGCTGCAAAGCCCCTCCAAAACGGGCACGATCTGCAATTTCAGTAACCGGAAGCATACAAGTCTGTGCGGGAATGTCACCTTCCTGAAAAGAGACTTTATGGTTCAAATGGTAGAAAACCAGCATCTCAGGAGTATGCTCTGCATTTCCTTGTTTCACGTCAAGCCGGACTTGTCCGGTATGACGATTCAGTGCCTCCTGCAAACGTGCACGGTCTACTTCGGGACGTTCCTGAAATAAAAGTTCAATCATATATACCGGATGAAATCCGGAAGGTGTGTCATTCGTTTCTTGTTTTCCTTCTCTATCTTCTTTCCATTCGCTCGTCATGCTGTTTCCCCTCATTCCTTGCTCTGTCCCTCGGCCTGTGCAGTTTGGAATGGCCCGAGTTCTTTTTCCACATAGGTACTGACCTGTTCGGAAAAACGTTCAAGCACGTCTGACAAGTCACTGCTCAGCGGGTGCAGTTCAGCACGTTCCCAGTTGTAATAGTCCTGTACCAGCGGCTTGCGCAACAATACGAGGCGACTAAGCACCTCATAGGTTGCATCATCAAAAACCTTCTCTTCATGGTTAATCTGTATAATGTCGTCATAACTGCTCGCATCACGCATGATGAAGCCGTCTATGAGGTAACTCCCCACATCGGTAACAATCTCGATGGCCAGATGAAGACAACGTTCCTGAACCATACCCAGCATGAGACTGCCATCCCAGGTTTTTGACACGCTGCGAAGGCCCTCGGCCACATCCGGAATGGCAGCAAGCCGGCGGGCAATTTGTTCCCTGTTTACATAATACAATCTGTTCACGTCCCGTTCACTGAATTATCGGTTCCGTTTTCCTCTTCGCTTAAGCCAAAATAATATCACAGGACAAGCGATCAGAAACACGATAAAAATATATAAAAATTCCATAACGTCTCTTAAATCGCTCATGCACAGTCCCCTTTAACCAAAATAAAATGAGTAACAGATTAGATTTCGTAGTCCACCGCAATCGACTGCTCTCTGACTTGGTTCATATATTGGATCACTTCCTGATGTAGTGGATGCACCTGGTATGCCTGGAGATCCTCCAGAGATGCAAATTCCGCCGTAAGTGAAATGTCGAAGGATCTCTCCGAACGAAGCACGTCCACACCCACTTCAAGCGAAATAAGAACATCAATTTTCCCTTGCAGATTGCGAAGAACATTGGCAGCCGCTTCAATACTTTCAGGCGAACGATCTTTCATTTTAAACAGCACAATATGTTTAATCATTAGACAAGCACCTCATTTAAGTATAATTAATTGGTAGGAATGAATTTTCGTGTATCCAAAATATATCATAACGTCCTCTATTACGAAAGGATACTTGGAAACGTTCTCTTCAACGACAATTTAATCAGAGATACTTTTATTCGCCCCGGGTTTCTACTGAAGCTTGTCATTCCCCTGTTCAGTCGGGTCTGACTGCTTTTCCTTATCCGCACCGGACGGTTGTTCTTCCGTCTTCTTATTCTCCGCATCCGGCTGTGGTTGGGGCCATTCCCGATCAGATAAATCTTCCTGTTTCTTAAGCACTGCTATAGCCTGTCTGAGCTTGTTTGGCAACGGAAGCCCGATGCGGGCATAATTTTCGGTAATGGATATAAGCTCATTCACGAGATAGAAATAGATGGCTCCCCCTTTGATAATGTCAGTCCCCATCAGCATGTCAATTCGGTGGGCAAGCAGAATAACTGTCAGCATCAGACCTTTGCGCGCAAGCCCCCAAAATCCGATATTACTATTCAATCCGTCCCCCGATCTTACTGCTGCCGCGAGACCCGTAATGTAATCCACAGCCATTGCAACCGCCAGCAGGCTAAGCAACTGATCCCATCCACCAAAAGCAAATGTCATGATTGCCCCTGAAATGGCAGCAAAGGTACTTACCGATGGATTCACGTTACTCACCTCTTCTCTCATTTGTCTCCATACAAGTTATGCAATAGTAAGAGATTTTGACAGGACATATATCAGACTGAACTCGCGGATTTCTAATTTCAGATTTGTGCATATTGTAATATTATCCCATTAACAAAAATGAATTTTTTATGGGTAAAACAGGGAAATAAACCGCATCATATCAACAAAAATTGCAGAAAAGTACTATAGTCCTATTCATAGGTAATTAGACTTAATTTATTTTTATTCATCATCTATTTGATCCCTTAAATTTAGTGAATCATTGTAATCTAGGAATATACTAGGATGTGAATTTCGTTTAGTCTAGTTCATAACTCCTCCTTTGCAGCGGATTCGCGCACCAGCTTGTTTGAATCAGGTACACCCGGCACTTGAAAGTACCCCCGTACTTATTGTAGTATTTGGTTAAAAAAATCGGAGGAAATATGCCTAATCAACCAGAACAACATTCCATCCAGGCGTGGTCTCTGATCAACCGTAAATATTTGGGGAAAGGCGTCCGTGTCAAACGATTCCGAAAGCCGACACGCTGTCAAATCCGTAACCGTGTTCTTCTAGCCGTGCTGATGGCCAATGATATCAAGTTGTCCCAGCTCGCCGAAGACCTATCCATCTCTTCACGCAGTGTCAGTGCGTGGGTGTATGAAGGACGGATACCCGGCAGTACCAATTTGGACAAGGCATGTCAACTGCTTGGCTACCCGCGCCACATTCTTTTCAATGAAGAAGTGGTTCGTCAAAGCCCGGTCATTTGTCAGCCCGAGCCTTCCCGTTTCATGAAGCGTACGGTGACCCGTTCTCCGGTTAGCAACCGTATTCTGACAGGCTTGTGTATGGTCCATGATTTGTCGGTGACAGATGTCAGCCACTGGATCGGGGTTCACCCCGGCACTTTCCGCAAATGGCTGCATCAGGGAACGCTGCCTTCCGCAACGTTTCAGGAACAAGCGGAACAATTTTTCCGCATCCCGAAAACTATTTTGTTCGCAGATGTCATCTTGAAAGATCGTCACAATAACTAACTACATGAGCGAACAACCAAAAGGCTCTGTCCATTCCCAAGGGAAAGACAGAGCCTTTCTAACATGCTTATCTTCATGAAATATTTGTACGGACAATTTGTTAAAACTCTGCCAGCAAACGAGAAAAAACCTCTTCCCCAAAAGGAAAAGGCTGAAAACGATCCTCTATTTTAGCTTGTACAACGATTGCCCTGATCCATTGAGTGCCTTATATAATATGAAATTGACCATTCCTCATGATATGATACTTAGAATCTCGCATCATAAACCCAGCTCTCCGAACAAACTAAACTTGTCTTATACATGATACATAACCACCCATAATTTGTACGTACAACAAAGAGCATAATATGGAATTGGTCCCTATGATTTTGACTTTATTTTAAACCCGCATGAAGAACCTCATTGATGTATTTCAATCCTGTATACCGATCGCGAAGCAAATGTGCTGTGGTCCAAGCATGCTCAACCATCTCTGCGGTTACACCTAGTTGTTCTGTTGTAGTAGGGCCTCCTACGTGTCCTAGCCATGCTGTAAGCTGAGATGCATCCGGCAGATAATTGTAAATGCGGAAAGCCGGCTCATCGGATTTTTGTGCAAGATCCTTGTATTTTACGGTAAGCAGGGAACTGGCCACGCCCACCTTGGCACCATGCAGAACGGGTCGGTGACCCGCTTCCATCAGATCCATCTCCCATCGATGGGATAGATGATGTTCACCACCGGATGCAGGACGAGAATGATCAATAATGAGCATGGAAATGCCTGAAACGATCAGCGCATCCATCAATTCAGTCACCCCGTCAGCCCGTCCTTCGGCGATCTCCTGCACATGATCGACACAGTTCCTCAACGCTTCTTCCGTCATGCGATAAGCAACGGGGCAGAACGGTTCGCCGCCAAGATCCCTGGAAACCATCCAGTCTGCCAGTGATGTATATTTGCCAAGCATGTCTCCAAATCCGGCTGCATTCATCTCTTGGGGGGCTTGCTCCAATATATTAATATCGGCAAAAATGACTTCAGGTGGTACCGCCTGGATCGTCTGCTTGACGCTGCTTACAATAAGAGGTGCACCTGCCGAAGTAAATCCGTCGACCGAAGCCGCTGTGGGTACAGACAGAAACGGCTTGTTCATTTTGGAGCAAACGAATCGCACCAGATCATGAATGGTTCCTGAACCCGCAGCAATAATGGCCTGGCTTTCCTGTTTTACACCAAGCAAGACTTGCACAATTGCCGCCTCATCAGCAATAACGTCCCCCGCTTTGTTCCCTGGCATGCATATCTCATCCACATGAACGCCTGCTTCCCGAATGTTCTTTACCACTTCGTAACCCGCTGCCGGCCCCGTATTTCTATCATATACAACGGTCACATGTCTGTACCCTTGCTCCGACAAATAGCCAGATAACCGCTGAATCGCCCCATGCTCCAAATACACCCGCATTTGCACCAAACGGTGTTTATGCCCACAAGTACATTTCTGAGCTTCTTCGTTCCATGTGGCAATTCGCTCGTTCATATTCATTCGCCTCAACCTCTCTTAAGAATGTCATGCATAATAATACGGATAAAACCACAAAATGAAAAAAGGAAGGAAACTGTGAGTTTTTTCCTGATCACACTTTACCTCCTGTTTCAAACATTTGCAAATCCTAAACTCACATTTCGAAGCAGGTGAACCTATGAAGTTAGCCAAAGAAACAGGGATCTCTCTCGGATTTCTCGCAGGAACGACATTGGGGAGCGGCATCGCTTTTTTATTCCGCTTTCAGGCAAATGAAGTCATGGCCAGTGTTGGGCTTTTTGGTATTGTCGGAGCGATTGCAGGCCTATGTGTGCAGCATTTCATATTCAATAAACCAAACAAAAAAGCTCGCGATTTGCCTTAAGAGCAATTTCGCGAGCCTTTTTTTCGTTGCACTCAAGAGTACCCGAACAACCACGGGGGTTGGCATACACTTTCAAAAGCTGTATCCTATTAGCTGTTTTTTATTATGCATTATGTCCTTCTATATCCGCTCTCAATTGTTCAAACCACGCTAAGTTAACCAAGTGATGGGAACGGGAATTTTCGTTCATGCGGCGGTAGTAATTGATTGCCCCTGGAAGTTCTTGTGTGTCAGACAGGTACTCATCAAGGAGGGCGATTCGGGTTTTCGTCTGGTCTATCTGTGATTGAATCAGTTCCTGCAATTTGTTTTTGTCGTATTCATCGGCAAAAAGCAGAGCCCCATAAAATTGCAGGTTCACATATTCCGATTTGGTGCCGTATTTGACCATTAATTCTTCGAATTCAGCCATTCCCGATTCGGTGATTTTAAAGTTCCGAATTTCGCGTCCACCGGTTAAAGGATTCTGCTGAATCTGTTCTATCCACCCCTTTTCTTCGAGCTGCTGCAGATTGTAATAAAACGAGCCTTTGGTGAAGTTTACAATGTATTTATAATGGCGTTTTTCCATTAAGGACAGCAGCTCATAGCCGTGAGCGCCGGGGTTTTGGATGAGCAGGCCAAGAATGAGCAAAGGGATCAAGGCTGCATCACCTTCGCCATTTGCGCCTCGAATTCTGCGTACGTGATTTTACCCGAAGCCAAATCCATGCTATGAAGGTAAATCTGTTCTGTTTTCGAATAGTCGCGCTCCACATTCAGTGACTGCTTCTCCCCAGGGATGGGTTCCATGATATGACATCTTTTCGAAAAAGCCTCGAAATAACGGTAGCCGAATTTACGTTGCGAAACCGCGTCTATATGAATGCCATCCGGATTCGCCGTCAAATCTGCCGCTGTGACAAAATAACAATTGTGCTGTTCGTTAGCGAAGTGCTGCAATTGTTCATTGACCTGTCGATACTCTGTCGCTTGCTGTCCAAAACCGGTCTTCCCAAGGAAATCACCAAGTCCGCCAATGATCAACGGCACCTCATCAAGATGCAATTCGTTTCTTAGGGTCTCGATAATATGGGTTAATTTCTCGTAATAGGTTTCATGCAGCGAACGATAACTGTCGCTCTCACCCTGGTGCCAAAGGATTCCGCAGATTTGACTGGACCGCAGGGCGAAGCGGGCTTCGGATAACGCATGCTGAAACAGAATACGTTCCGGATGCCAGTCATCCAAAGAACTACCGCCTTCCGCACAAGGAATCAAACCAATTTCTTCCTCAGGATTCGCTTTCGACCAGGCATCGGCAAAGGATGCCGCCAGGCTCACACCGGAAACCGGACGGTCGTAATTAATTGGCTCTGTCATCATCTGCCACAGTCCATTGCGCAGCATTTTTATTTTTTCATTATAGATAGGATCGACATCCTGCAATAATCCACGGCCGGCCATATTAGACTGACCCAACATTAAAAATGACTTTATCATTCTAGTCTTCATTCCTTTACATCACTGTTATGGTCTAATTAGACTAAAAAATATTATATAGTCTAATTAGACTATGGTCAACTACATTAGAGCGCCCCATTCCATCTAACAAACATATTAAAAAACGTACTATAGCAAACAAATAAACTCTCCCCCAGAATTGACACGGGTCCGACCACGTGCCTAAAGCTGTTTTTTTAATGAAATAAAGTAATGGCCGCAAAAAATGCCGATGCAGATTATCATCTTTCCTCAAGAAACGAACGGCCCCCCTGATTTGTGATGAATTATTTATTGTTTTGTGACTTTTTTACAACGTCGTTTGAGATACCCGTTTGTTATGATTCTTCTTGCGGACACGGACGGCAAATAAGTTGAGTGAGGGCTCGTTCTACGCAAAAACGGATGAAGGAGGATGACACAGGCTTAAAGATCTGCTAACGTCATGGCGTCGGGACTGCTAAAAAAAGAACTCCAAAAAAATCGCTTAAAGCAAACGGATTCAATTCCGTTTTTTGCCTTAAGCTATACGAAAGGAACAGGGATAAAGATGAAAAAAATATGGGGATTGCTTATGCCTTTTGCACTGGTTCTTTGTCTAGTTGCTCCTGCAGCAAGTGCGAAAATAAAAGAAAGTAATGATACATTCAAAGACAAAAGCACGCATGTTCAGATCGTATTATTCGATGGTTTCGATTTAATGGACGCTTTAGCGCCATACGAAGTATTCGCTGCTGCCGGAATGTACTCCAAAGGAGCAATTACTGTAGAATTGGTATCCGCAGAAGGCAAACGTTCTGTACCGAGTGGTCTGAACGGACCTGCACTCGAAGCGCAAACCGTATTAGACCCGAAGCGCCCGGGAATTATTTTGGTCCCTGGCGCTTCGGGCAAGCCCGCTGGAGATTCGGAAGATGCCATTCCGAATATATTAAGGCAAGCCATGAAGACAGGCTTACCGGATATGTTAAAACAAGCTTTTAACAATAAGGAAATTACTGTGGCTACCGTATGTGGAGGTACATTACTGCCTGCAATGAAAGGTTTATTAAAAGATAGACATGCTGTTACCAATCATATGGGCATGGCTGCGTTAGGAGCTCTCGGTGCAATTCCGATTGAGGCAAGAGTCGTTGAAGATAGTCCTCGTTTCGTGAGCGGGGGAGGCGTGACTTCGGGACTTGACGTGGCCTTGTATTTGGTCGACCGTGAATTAGGACCCCAAGTCGCGAATTCTGTAGAAAAGTTGTTTGAGTATGAGAAGAGAGGCACAGTGTGGAAAGCTGAAGGCATTGTGCCAGTCGACTTTAATACGAATCCATAGGCTACTAAAAAAAAAGCAACCCTCTGCCATTTCAATAAACAATATCGAAAAGTGAAAGAACAATCCCATATAAGCAACAGCAACGGACCTGGATGCGAAAGACCTAGCCAGGCTGCTGTTGCTTTTAATGCTCATTCAAATAAGTGTTATCGCTATCTCCTTGGAATTATGTTGTAGAACACCTTGTAAATCTCAAAATAAAAGAAGCTCCTGAACCGTCACGAGGACAATTCAAGAGCTTCTTTATAAAAGTGATGCGGTCGAGAGGACTCGAACCTCCACGGGGGTTAGCCCACACGGACCTGAACCGTGCGCGTCTGCCAATTCCGCCACGACCGCATGATATGTATCTTCTCATCATGGATGAAAAGCATTTCGGTCAAGCAATTGCTTGTTTTACCGTAATTAAGAGTATACATGCTCTAAAATATGATTGCAACTATTTTTTTGTAACTTTCAACAAAAAGGACATATGTCCTTTTTTAGCGCATTTAAACTCCCTATGGTAGATAAGAAGCTGACCAAGCGTCCTTCGGGATACGCTCTACCTTGCACAGAAAGGGAGTTTTGTATGATTCTCAACTCAACACACGAGAGTATTGAACAAGGAAAACGAAGCATTCACTGGACCGAATTGCATATGCCCCTGCTTGGCGAATTAAAATCCCAGTTTGCCAAAGAGTTGCCTTTTGCTGGTTTAACCATCGGTATCTGTATTCATGTAGAGCCCAAAACTGCTGTTCTATGCCGAACACTTCAGGCCGGTGGAGCCAAGGTTGTATTGACTGGCAGCCCTGGCACAACGAAAGACACCGTCGCTGCAGCCCTGCAAGAAGAAGGCATCATCGTTTATGGCCAACGTGCAGACAGGCGCAATCAGCACCTGCAAAATATCCATAGTGTACTACAGCACCACCCCCATCTGCTCATGGATAATGGAGCTGATCTGGCGCGCACCCTCATCCAACATTATGACAATAACTCTCTGATTGGGGGTACGGAGGAAACGACGACGGGGGCCAATCTGCTGCGTGAAGAGACGGGAGAGAATATTCCTTTTCCGATCATTGTCATTAATGACAGTCCACTCAAACGAATCATGGAAAATGAACACGGTGTCGGACAGACCATTATTGAAGGCTTCATGCGTACCACGAACCTGATTTTGCCTACCCGGCGCTTCGTCATCGTTGGTTATGGAACCTGCGGACGAGGCATTGCCAGATATTTGCGTAATCTGGGCAGCCAGGTCGTCGTTGTTGAAGCTGATCCGATCGCGGGCCTGGAAGCGGCTCTGGATGGGTTCAGAGTGGCACGATTGGAGGATACATTCGCATTTGCCCAAGTATTCATTACCGTCACCGGACGTCCCAATGCCATTTTAAAGGAACATTTTAACCAGATGAATGATGGAACGATTCTCGCCAATGCCGGACATTTCTCATGGGAAATGGATTTGGAACATCTCCGCCAGGATGCGAAACATACGGAACAACTGACAGCGGACATCGAACAGTTCACACTATCTAACGGACGTCGACTTATGCTGCTTACCCAGGGCGAGATGCTGAACCTGGCTGGCGGCAGCGGCAACCCTGTTGAAACGATGGATCTGGGCTTGTCCCTGCAAGCGGCTTCCCTGCTCTACCTTGTGCAGCAACGTCAACATCTCGTACTTGGACCTCAGCCGGTTCCTCAAACCGTCAACAACACTATAGCCGGACAGATGCTGAAGCATTTGAGCTACACCATCTAATTTCTGCTAATCATGAATAAAGGGAGAGATCCTCTTGAGTCAAGTCAAACTATGTTTTATCGGTGCTGGATTCCATGCATCCACGAATATATACCCGTCTGCTGTTGAAGCCGGAGCAGAAATTCAGGCCATCACTACTCGCAGTATTGAGCGATCCGAAGCAGCCCTCACGCGTTTTGGCAGCAAAGGAAAAGCGTATGACAATGCACAACGGATGTTGCAGAATGAAGACTGTGATGGCATCGTTGTTGTGGCACAACCACAAGACCAGACGGCCCTTGTCCTTGAATGTATTCAGGCTGGCAAAAATGTATATGTAGATAAACCTCTCGGATGGAATGCTGCTGAAGCTGCCGCTGTGGCCCTAGCTGCCGAGAAGGCAGGTGTGGTCGTCATGGTTGGATTCATGAAACGTTATGCTCCAGTCTACATGAAGCTCAAGGAACTGATTGAGGGCGGATCAATGGGTAAAGTACGTTCTTTCCAAATGAAATTCGCTGTAGACAGCACACCGTTCTGCAAAGATGAGGAACAATTCATGAAGCTTGCTGCCATTCATATGGTCGATCTGATGCGCTTTCTATTTGGGGAAGCCGTGCAGGTCACAGGCACTACGGTTAAGAATGGAGAACGTATTAACCAGAGCATTTCCCTGAAATTTGAGCATGGTGTGGTTGGCAGTGCGTACTTTACTGGTATGAGCGCATGGTCACGGGAAAGCGAAAGTGTACTGGTCACCTTTGACGACGGATTTGCGTCTGCGGATGAGATTAATACACTTACAATTCATCATTCTCGTACAGGGAGTAGCCTCCCTTGGAAGTCCCTTGAGGAACGAGACACGGTGTATACCCCTTCCGGTTCACCCATGTCAGGGGCTTATCGAGACCTTTATCTGCGTGGTTTCGTAGGCGAGATGGCTCATTTCATGGAATGCTGCAAGAACAAGTCTGTTCCACATTCCAGCGGCAAGGATAATATCGGAACCATGGCGTTATGTGATACCATCCTAGCATCACTGATCTGACGCTACACGAATACAATACAGGTTCCACCATTTTATATAATCCAGAGAAAAAGAGGAACTAACACAATGCTGGACACCGGGTTACTTATCATTCGACTTGTTATTGGTTTCATTATGATGGGTCATGCATGCAAGAAACTGTTTGGCTGGTTTGGCGGCGAGGGGATATCAGGAACAGCTGAATTTTTTGGCGCAATTGGTCTGAAGCCTGCAAAAGTTATGGCCGTCAGCGGAGGGCTTATCGAATTAATCGGCGGATTCCTTTTTGGGGCAGGTTTATGGACAACCATTGGTGCCATTATACTTATGACCTTAATGCTCGTTGCCATCGTAAAAGTCCATGCTGGCAAGGGACTTTGGAATATGAACGGTGGATTTGAATACAATCTGGTTATGCTTGGATCTTTAATCGGTGTTGCACTTGCTGGTGCCGGAGCATACTCCTTGGACGCCTTGATATAACTAAACTATTTCAGTCATCAGAACCTCGACGTTTCGGAAAATGAAACCGGGGTTCTTTGTTGGTTTTAGCATCAACTCGCTGTAGAGGGGTTTATAATCTGCATGAGAAGTGATATGCTCGTAGATGAACCATACGTACATTTATGAAATGTAGTATTCTATTCGATACCATGACTAACCACCATGAACTGGAGGTGCACCTATATTGAAAAAAAATTCGACCGACGCGTGTCCCTCGCCTTATGGCTGTTCCGTGGAGGTAACCCTTAGTGTCATCGGAGGCAAATGGAAAGGCGCCATTCTATATCACTTGTTCTCTGGTTCATTAAGATTTAATGAGCTCAGAAAATTATTCCCTGACATCACCCAGCGAATGCTCACACTCCAACTAAGAGAACTGGAGAGCAGCGGAATTGTGCACAGGGAAATATATCCTCAGGTTCCGCCTAAAGTGGAATACTCCCTTACCCCGTTTGGCGAAACCCTGCGTCCCATTATCTACAGCATGCGTGACTGGGGAGAACAGTATACAAATGAGGTTTTGGCCAGATCACATGAGGTTTGAACAAAAGACCAAAGAAGCCAATCCCTTCCTCAGACGGGATTAGCTTCTTTTTATTTCATATAGAGGAACGTAAACCTCTTTATTTCATAACAGTTTGAATCGTAACGGTACGATTGCGCCCTTCTTCCTTCGCTTGGTATAACGCATTATCCGCCAAATGAAACAACTCTGTCGCTGTTGTGGAATGCAGCGGATACTCGGCAATACCAGCTGAAATGGTTACCGAACGATCAATGGGCAATACGCTTTCCTCCACAGATACACGGATATGCTCAGCAATCTGAAATGCTGTTTTGGATTCAGTATGTCTCAATAACACGACAAATTCCTCGCCGCCAAATCGGGAGCATATATCCTGCGTACGAACCGACAACTTGATAATGTTCGCGATATGCTTCAGAACCTGATCGCCTGCGTGATGCCCATACGTATCGTTTATGGATTTGAAACGGTCAATATCCAGCACCACGATGGAAAAAGGAACTTCTTCTTCAATCCATTGCTCAATGACTTCTTCAAACGTTCTTCGATTGGTCATTCCGGTCAATACATCCGTTCTGGCGTCATAGGTAAGCTGGTCTGTTTGCCTTCGAAAGTTGGCCAAAGCACTCAGCACGGTGCGCGTCAACAAGTCAGCTTCCCTGTTCCAATGCGGCTTCATTACCGGCAGGTCCACTTTGCCCTGATTCACCTGGTTAACCAAATCCGCAAGGTAAACAAACGGACTGGCCAGCTTCCGCGCTACGCGGATGACAATAAGCGTCAGGATGATAAACGGGACAGAGGTGTACAGCAGCAGCATGCGAATATGTTGATTCAACTGATCGTATACGATCTGCGCGGGAGATACAACGACAACTCCCCAATCTGTTGTCGGCACCTTGTAATAACCTGCAAGTGAATCCACACCAGCCAGATTTTTATATTGTTCCTTACCCGTCTGGTCGTTTAGCAACTTCTGCACAACCTTGTTTTTGGATATATTTTCACCGATTCGTTGCGTGTCTGGGTGAAATAACAGTGTTCCCTTGGTATCCACAATGAAAAAATAAGAACCATTGCTCGTCTTCAACTGACTGCCAAATGACAGATTCAAGACGTTGTTTTCCTGTAGATAGATTCCCCCGCTAACCAAACCTTTAAATTCACCAGATTGACTGAAGATCGGTTCACTCACAAAAACGATTCTTCGTTTCGAATATGGTCCGCGGTACGCTTCAGAGATGTAGGGTTCTCTGGATTGAAACGCTTTTTTGGCTGCATCGGAAGTTATAGGCTGACCCAGACTTTTCTCCGAATAAGGCGAAGAGCCTCGAATGATTCCTGATGCATCGACCAGAGTAACTGCATTGAAATAATTACTGCTGTTACGAATCAAATTCAGTGTGGAACCCAGTTTATAGGTGTCTGAATAGTCCAGATCACGAAAATAGTCGGCAGAATATTTCAAACTGCCCTGCATGGATTGAAACAACGAATCCAGCGTTTGACTCACTTGCACGGCACTCGAATAATTAAGTGAGAGCGTTTTATCAATCAGCGATTGCTTCTGGTATGTATAAGATGAAATAAACATGATGGTCAATGTCATCAAAACGGCAATGGTGACCAATCCACTCAACAGAGCGGTAAGGCTGATTTTTTTGATCTCCCTTACTTTCCTTCTTACTCTGGATGTTTTATTCTCTGCGATCATTATTGCTTCCCCCGGTTTTTCATGACAAGGCATATTCCTTCTATTTTATACGAAATTTGTTAAGAAGAAATAAATAGTTTATGAAGTTAAGAAAAATAAATCGGAAGATTGACGATTTGATGACAATTTCTCACATGGAATGGTACTTTTTTTTGAACGGTATCCAAATCGCACTTTAAAAATCAGTTTCAACTAATCCACAATGACATACCCTACTTCAGGCTGCTGTTCTACAAAACCTGCCATATGACTCATTTGAGCTAAAACAGGCCTGTCACTCCCGACAAGGATACGATTCTGGACCTCATCCACAGCTTCGGTTGCGGTGGGCAGAGCGAATGAACGTGTGTACGTGAATTGCTCCTGTAACGTGGTGTGAATGGCATTCACAAGTCTGTCGTTGCCCGCACGCCCGAATACATTTAACAGTACCGCTCCACCAGCCCGCAGCCTTTCTTTCACCATCGCAAAAAAGGTACTGGATGTAAACTGTGAAGGTGTCCCCGTAGCCGTAAAAGCATCCACAATGATATAATCGTATGATCCAAGGGCTTCCAGCTGCAATCGTTCACGACCGTCACCAATCAGTACCTCACCTCCACTATATCCAAAAAAAGTTCGGCTCAGTTCAACGACTTCCGCATCGAGTTCGGCGACTTTTAATTGACGGTTAGACAGGTAAGTCGATAAAGTTCCAATGCCGTGTCCTATCACAAAAACCGATTCATAATCGGGATGATTTCGTTCCATCAGGTGAACCATCGCTCTCGGATACTCCAGCACCATGCGGGAGGGTTCGTCCAGATCCATTGCTCCCTGAACAGCCGCGTTTGAGAACTCCAATACGCGAAATCGGCCCTTTTCCCCATAAAGCCTGGATGTGTCATATATCGTCAATTCATGCTGCTCACTTTTATTTCGGTATAAAACTCGCAATAACTGTTCTCCCTTCGTACTTTTACGCAAAATGATATATTTGATCCATTTATGATTGAATGGCCTCTTGCAGGGCCTCAATATACTCCATGCCCAGATTGGAAAGCGAAGCATTTTTATGGCTGATCCAGCCGACATTAATGGACTCCTCACACTCCAGCGGGACAGGGATAATCTCGTTCCCATTCAGGTCAGCACTAAGCACACCTGTGGAGATGGTATATCCGTTCAAACCGATCAGCAGATTAAACAGCGTTGCCCGGTCATTAACCTGTATGCTTTTGGGATGAGAAAGTGTGCTGAGAATCTCCTCGGAAAAATGAAAGGAGTTATATTCTCCCTGGTCAAAGGAGAGGTACGGATAATCCTGAAGCTGTTCAATGGCAACCGACTCCTGCTTCGCGAGTGGATTTTGCACACTAATGAAGATATGCGGCTTGGCGATAAACAAACTGTTAAACACCAGACCCGCATCCTTGAGCAGCTTATTAATAACCTTGGCATTAAATTCGTTCAGATAAAGAATGCCGATCTCACTGCGCAGACTTTTTACATCTTGGATAATCTCATACGTCTTCGTTTCCCGCAAGGCCAGTTCATACTCATCCTGTCCATATTGCTGCACAAGCTTCACAAAGGCATTCACGGCAAAAGCATAGTGCTGTGTGGAGACGGAGAAATGCTGTGGGGACGGCTTCGCATTCAAGTAACGGTTCTCCAGCAATTCCGCCTGTTCCACCACCTGACGCGCATAACTCAGAAATTCGACGCCTTCCTTGGACAAGGTAATTCCTTTATTCGTACGCTCAAAAATAGTAATACGCAGTTCCTGCTCCAGGTCCCGGATGGCATTCGACAGACTGGGCTGGGAAATAAACAGCCGTTTGGCTGCCTCATTCATCGAGCCACGGGTGGCGACCTCAATCACATATTTTAACTGTTGCAGTGTCAAAGCATGATTCCCCTCTCTCTGGTGCACTACACTACTTTGATCATTACTATACCATATTGCAACCTGGGCGAGTTCCATTTCAGAATACAAAAAGAAACCCAACCCGAATAAATGATTGGGAACATCATCTAAGTCTATTACCCAGATCTAAGCCATGCTTGCCGTCGGTCGCACTACGATTTCATTTACATCCACCTCGGCTGGCTGGCTGATAGCATACAAGATACTTTGGGCAATAGCCGAAGCCGGGATGGATAGGCTTCGATAATCTTTCATTAGCTCGCGTGCTTCATCATCAGTGATGGATTCGGCCAGTTCCGATTCAGTCACACCAGGAGATACGAGGGTTACACGAATGTCACCGCCTACTTCTTGCCGCAGACCCTCCGAGATCGCACGGACTGCGTATTTTGTTGCACAATATACCGCTGCGGTGGGTGACACAGCGTAAGCTCCAATGGAGGCGATATTAATAAACTGACCGAACCCCTGCTTTTTCATGACGGGTAACCCAGCTGCAATGCCGTGAAGAACACCACGAATGTTAACATCAATCATCCGGTTCCACTCATCCACTTTTAATGAATCTAGGGGAGAAAGCGGCATAACTCCGGCATTATTTAAAATAACGTCCAGACGTCCAAAACGAGTAAGCGCTAACTCCACGATCGCTTTCATCTCTTCCAGTTCTGTAACATCAAGCGATTGATACTCGACCGAACCACCCTCCGAGCGAATATCGGTCGCCAGTGCTTCCAGACGCTTCAGACGTCTTGCGCCAATGACAACATGTGCACCCTGCTCTGCCAACACACGGGCAGTTGCCTCCCCAATTCCGCTGCTTGCTCCGGTAATCATAACTACTTTTCCTTTTACGTTAGACATGTTACATTCGCTCCTTCTTGTTTTTTTAACGTGTATTCACTCTGTGCAACACCATGCCTGCATGGTACAGAACGCCGTCCTTAAAATCACCATCTGCTGTAAAGCCCGTATCATCCACATATTCAATATGGTCTCCATCGACTACATAGTGACCTTGATATGCACTTTGCCTTTTCCCCCGCGCTTCATCATATCGACCGTCAGGGAGAAGCTCATGCCTGATGTACCCATCCTTCGTCACCCACATTCCTACATAAGGGTGCTGCCCCCCTTGTCTGCCATCTGTTATATTCCGTTCCATATATCCACCAAGCTCCTTTCTGTTGTCCATATGATTCAATGGCTTACCCTCATTATGTAGGGGATCTGTCTCTATACGATAGAATAAACCCACAGTATTCTTGCCTATTTGTCCAACACATTCTAAAATGGTTACACCAGTACGATGAAAGGAGGATCTGTATCCATGCTTTCAAAAATGGAACCGGACCTAACCATTATTCAGCAGCAGCAGGAATTGGCCCGGTTGATCGAGCGTTTTACCCCTGAAGAGGGGTCCTATCCCACAGCGATTCCTTCGCTTGCATTTATTCGTGCTTCCCAGGTTTCCCAGCCCATTCATGCCGTGCATGAACCCGCACTTTGCATTGTTGCCCAGGGGTCCAAGCTCGTTATTCTTGGGCAGGAGAGCTATACCTATGACCCTTCCCAATATTTAGTTGCTTCCATAAACTTGCCTATTTCAGGTCAGGTTGTACAAGCAACAGCAGAGCGGCCCTATCTATGTCTGCGACTTGATTTTAATTCAGGCCAGATTTTCGATCTGATTCAAAATCTTCCTTCCACGCATATCAGACCTGAACCTTCAACGCGAAGGGGATTGTTTGTAAGTTCAACCAAGCCTCCGCTTCTCGAGGCCGTCATTCGATTGGTTCGACTCATGGATACACCCGAAGATATCCCTGTACTTGCTCCGCTCATGATTCGTGAGATTCTTTATCGCATGATTCAGGATGAACACGGATATTCCATCCGGCAGTTTGCCGTTCAGAACAGTCACGCACAGCACATCGCACAGGTCATTGAAGTGATTCAATCGGAATATGCCCACCCCCTTCGTATCCAGCAGCTCGCTGCCATGATTAACATGAGTACTTCTTCATTGCATCATCATTTCAAAGCGGTTACAGCCATGAGCCCATTGCAATATCAAAAACAGATTCGATTGCAGGAAGCAAGACGATTGCTGCTTGCAGGGTCAACCGATGCAGCCGATGCTGCATTCCAGGTTGGCTATGAGAGTCCCTCCCAATTCAGCCGGGAGTATGCTCGTATGTATGGTCTCCCCCCAAAAAGTGACATCAAACGACTTCGCCATACACTCCATATCGAATGCTGATTAGAAGCGAATAACCCACGTCATATGGACGTGGGTTTTTCAGTTCAACTCATTCCTCTAATGATCAGGAGAACATGTTCTTTTTTTCAAAAACAGACATCTGATTCTCTTCGATTATCGGACATTCATCCGGAAACATACTTCGTTTCTCCATCTTCTCATCGATAAAATCGACAATCTGTTGCAAAGATGCGATCTGTGCTTCGATCTTCTTCCGATGGTTGATCAGCAATTCACGCTCATCCGGGAAATCATCCAGATCCGAATCCATCGACATCTGCAGATAAGGCTTCATCTCATCCAGAGACATGCCTGTTTTTTTCAGACACGTAATGAGCTTCATCGTCTGGATATCCTCCGGTCGGTATACCCGATGACGATTAGGCTTTCGTTCAGCCCGGGGGAGAAGTCCAATCTTCTCATAATAACGAATGGTATCTTCCGATAGACCGGCCTGTTCTGACGTCTCTTTAATGGAGAACATGACATGATCACTCATCCGCATCGGCCTCCTTTGCCTTCGTTTATCTCTATCTTACAACTTGGAGTCAGCTCCAAGTCAAGATTGTCATGGGTTTAAATACTCCTCTTACTAAAAAAAATTTACGTCATCAGTACGCTTGACTTGGAGTCGACTCCAAATTATAGAATGAGCGCATTAGACAGATTGGTTCTGTCAATCCATTCACCCAGGAGGTATTTATATGCGTTCAAATCATACACTTCGTACAGCCTTAATTACAGGTTCAACCTCGGGAATTGGCCTTGAACTAACTCGCACCTTGTTAGCCGAAGGGTGGCAAGTCATCGGTCTTAACCGTTCCGCTTTTCCAGAGGAGGATCATGGTATTCAGAACGCTCTGCGCTCCGGTCAACTCCGCTGGGTCCAGGCTAATCTTACCCAGTATGGCAGTCTGAGAAAAGCCTTGAATCAGATTAAGGCCGAAACAGATGCCATCGATGTATTATTTAATAACGCCGGAGGCAGCGGTTACGATCTTCAGTGGTCGGATCAGGGGCATGAGATGCACTTTGAATTACAGACTGTGGTGCCGTATATCATTTATATGGAACTACAGGATCTTCTCCATAATGGTACCCTCAAAACGGTTATTAACACGTCCACGAGCGCGTTGAATATGGTCAAACAGTTTAATCTGGACATCTTGGAACACCCAGCCAAGTTCAAAAAGCTGTTCGGTCCCTATGCCACTTCGAAGCTCGCACTCTCCTTATGGACATACGAAGTTGCTTCTGGCCCCGGAGCTGAAGGAATTCGACTGCTGAGTGTGGATCCCGGGGGCAATAACACACTCCGAGGCAATAAACAATCTGGACTGCCGTTTTATATAAAGCCGGTCATGAGAATGTTCTTCCCGCCTCCAAGTCACGGGGCTTCTCTGCTTTACAAAGCCGCGTTTTCCCCAACCCGTTTTAAATCGGGTACATTCCTGATTAAAAATAAGGCCACAGACCTGCGTTTTACGGAGCAAGGACCCGCCATTCTGCGCAGAGTACATGAGATCTATGAGCAGCAGTTTTTGCAACTTGACTCCAAGGTCGCCCCGTTGTGAAGGATCACGTTTGTCTTTCCTGTCCCTCATAATGGTCAGGCTCTGGTTCATAATCTTCTCTATATCGACTTCAGTTATAGGATGAAGTGATGAATTGGAGGAGTCTACATATGAAAAATGAAAACACCAATAATGGCAAACCGTTAATTATTCCCCAACCGATCCGAAAAGACGGTGCTGGCGGACCCGATCTGGGCCCTCGTGACGTGATGAGAGATTTACAAAATCCAGATATGCTGGTACCTCCGGTAACCGACAACGGGTTATTACCCAATCTGAGAATGTCTTTTTCCGATACACATATGCAGTTGAACCATGGAGGTTGGTCCCGCGAAATCACAGTGCGGGATCTGCCCATCGCCACAACACTTGCTGGGGTGAATATGAGTCTTACACCAGGAGGCGTGCGTGAACTGCACTGGCATCAGCAATCCGAATGGGCGTATATGATCTGGGGTACGGCACGTATTACGTCCGTGGATCAGCAGGGTCGCAATTTTATTGCAGATGTAGGAACGGGTGATCTGTGGTTCTTCCCCAAAGGTTTGCCCCATTCCATTCAGGGACTTGCTGATGGATGTGAGTTCTTGCTTGTATTTGATGACGGGTCTTTCTCCGATCTGAATACGTTGTCCATTTCCGATTGGTTCGCTCATACACCACCGGAAGTACTTTCAGTCAATTTTGGCATACCCGAATCTGCATTCCAATCCATGCCAACGGAACAGGTTTACATGTTTCAGGATCAAGTCCCTGGTTCCCTTGCAAGTCAGGAAGTCCAGTCCCCCTACGGTACGGTGCCTCTCTCCTTCAAGCATCGATTACTAGCCCAGAAACCGACCATTACACCAGGAGGAAGTGTGCGCATTGTGGACTCCACCAACTTCCCGATCTCTACAACGGTTGCCGCAGCCCTGGTGGAAATAAAACCAGGAGGCATGCGTGAGCTGCACTGGCACCCCAATGCGGATGAGTGGCAATACTATTTGACTGGTCAAGGACGAATGACGGTTTTTGGAGGGAACGGCATTGCGCGCACTTTCGACTATCGGGCGGGAGATGTTGGATACGTACCTGTAGCCATGGGCCATTATATTGAGAATACAGGCACAGACACATTATGGTTTTTGGAAATTTTCAGAAGTGACCGCTTTGAAGATATTTCTCTAAATCAATGGATGGCATTAACCCCGGAAGATCTGGTGCGCGAGAATCTGAATGCTTCTCCCGAACTGCTTCATGCATTGCGTAAAGAAAAATGGCCAGTCGTTTAATCGTATGCACCTCGGTGTTGCCTTTTAACATCTCCTGCGGAGAGTGCTTTTATTGCAATCACGAGATGGAAAGCCAGTGCGATAACTCGAACCGCAATCCGGAGATTTATACTGGCGGTTATTTCGGCTCTACAGAACATTATGGCAATTATCCGGGCAGTCAGGCTGAATTTTTGCGTGTTCCTTATGGGAATTTCATGACGTTTGTTATCCCCGAATCATGTGAGCTGGAGGATAAAGCCCTATTGTTCCTGTCCGAGCGTTATCTGGATTTTACTGCCTGAATGAATATACTCTCTCCCTCAAAACGAAGAATTCTGCCACGCCCGCTCTCTTCCAGTTTAAAGTAGGTTTTGATCTCATTCGATTCGCTTAGCATGCTTGCCTCAAGTGCTCTCTTCTCCTCCTCTGACATCCCTGCCCGCTCACACCAATCTTCGAACAAAAACGGTTTTTCGAAGGAAATCATCCCTTCGATCCGGTATCCTGTAAGCTCCACCATTCGAATCCATTCTGATTTGCGCCATGCACGAACATGACTTGCATCACGACGCTTCTCTATCTCGTTGTAAAACCGGTCATTCTCATCACGTTCAGGCGCCACGTTGTCAATCAGCAACAATCTGCCACCCGGCTTCGTTACTCGCAGCGCTTCGGATATAAAAGATGGTACGTCCGGAAAATGATGTGCGGCAATCCGGCAAGTAACAAGGTCAAAGGAATCGTTACTAAACGGGAGCCTCTCCGCATCACCCGCGACAAACTCTACATTCAGATGCCCATTACCCTGAATAAAGCGTTCGGCCACCTCCAGCATTTTCTCCGTTAAATCCAAAGCTATCACCTGCTTAACCAGCGGTGCCAGAGCATTGGCAACATGTCCCCCGCCAGTGGCAATATCCAGTACGGTCATATCCGGACTTGCTTGTGACGAAGCGACAAGCAAAGCTAGGTCTTCTCCTTTGGCATGACGGGCACTCGTTACATATTTTTGTGCATTTTTGGCAAACTGTTTCTGCACCTCATCTTTAATCACATCCGACATTCTACATCCTCCTTGTAATGAAGTGTGGGTTAAGTTTCATTAAATGGAACATAGTTTCATTAATTAGTATAGTATTGATCCTACCACAGATCTGCATAAAGCAAAATAAAAAAGGCATCCTCTCAGTGAATTTCACTCAGAAGATGCCCTGCTTTATTGGGGAAGCGATGTGGATTAGCCTGATTTATTATCCTCAGGATCAAACATTCATAATTTATTTCACGAGGGAAGGTGATTTTTTCCACAGGCCCAGAACCAGACCCGAGATTACCGAACCGATCGCTACAGCAAGCAGGAAGAGCAAAGCGTGATTGGCGAGTGCTGCAACGAAAATTCCACCGTGCGGTGCTGGTACATTAATGCTCCACAATTGAGTCAATCCGCCAGCCACAGCCGAACCCAGAATACAGGAAGTCAGAACACGCAGCGGGTCAGCTGCAGCGAATGGAATGGCACCTTCGGTGATAAAGGAAAACCCGAGCACGTAATTCGTCAAACCTGATTTACGTTCTTGCTCCGTAAATTTGGATTTGAAGAACGTCGTAGCCAACGCAATGGCCAGTGGCGGAACCATACCGCCTGCCATAACAGCTGCCATCCAAGCACCATCTGTGTTACCGCTGGATGTGAATACCCCAATCGCAAATGTATAGGCCGCTTTGTTAAACGGTCCACCCATATCAATGGACATCATACCGCCAAGCAGCAACCCAAGCAGCACGGCATTTCCAGTACCCAGGTTTCCAAGCGCATCCACAAGCCATGTGTTCAGGGAACCGAAGATTGGATCGAAGACATAGAAACTTATAGCACCAACGATAAGCAATCCGAACACAGGATACAACAGGATCGGTTTCAAACCATCAATGGCTTTAGGCAATCCTTTAAACAGTTTGCGCAGACCGATAACAACATAACCGGCCAGGAAACCGGCTGCCAGACCACCAAGGAAACCCGCGTTCGAATTCACGGCCATCAATCCACCGACCATACCCGGCATCAGTGCTGGACGATCACCAATACTCATTGCGATAAATCCGGCAAGGACAGGAATCAGGAAGTGGAACGCACCGGTTCCGCCACCAATGGTCTGCAACAATTGAACAATCGGATTATCGGGGCTAGCAAGCTGCTCAAACAAGAAGGAGATCGCCAGCAAAATACCGCCACCCACAACAAATGGAAGCATGTGGGAGATCCCGTTCATCAAATCTTTATAAATTTTGCTGCCTATGTTCATTTTGCCTTGGCTTTCCCCTTCGGCCTTGCCACCGCCGCCCTCCTGGCTGCGATAGATGGGAGCATCTCCGTTAACCGCTTTGCGGATCAGCTCTTCGGATTTGCGGATACCGTCGCTGACTGGTCTTTGCAGAACCGGTTTGCCATCAAAACGGGCCATTTCCACATTTTTATCTGCGGCAATAATGACTCCCTTGGCCCGAGCAATTTCATCAGCAGTCAGAACGTTTTGTGCTCCCTCCGAACCATTGGTCTCCACTCGAATATTGATGCCCATTTCCTGCGCTTTCTTTTTGAGAGCGTCTTCAGCCATAAATGTGTGAGCAATCCCTGTTGGACATGCAGTAACCGCAACGACAAAATCTTCTGATGCTGCATTGCCAACAATAACGCCTGATGTATTCTGTTTCTGACCATTCGTATTACCGGAAGCACTACTCGCCTTCTCCGCTTCCGCTTTCTCTTTGGCTGCTTTCTTTTCTTCTTCCTCAGCCTGTTTGGCATCAAATAATGCAGTCACTTCTGCCGGCGTATCCGTACTCATCAGCTGAGATATGAAATCGCTATCAATCAACAGCCTGGAAAGAGCCGCAAGCGTGCGCAGATGTGTATTGGCAGCCCCTTCAGGCGCTGCAATCATAAAGAATATATGAGCCGGCTCATCATCTAGCGCTTCAAAATCAAGTCCTTTTCTACTCTTCGCAAATACAACTGTAGGTTCATTCACGGCTGTGGTCTTCGCATGAGGCATGGCAATACCGCCACCAATTCCTGTGCTTGATTCAGCTTCGCGTTTGTAGATCATTTCCTTAAACAGCACCGGGTCATTTATGCGTCCGCTTCGGTTCAGACTTGCAATGAGTTCATCGATAGCCTCTTCTTTCGTTGTGGCTTGCAGGTCCATGATCATCGTATCCTGGATCATCAGGTCTGTTATTCTCATTTTGGTACACTCCCTTAAGTTCAGTCGGTCTGCATGATGCAGACCGGATTATAATTGACTTGTTACGCTGTTATCTGCGATCTAATTCATCCCCTCTTCCAAAAAGGGGGCTTTCTTCAAATCCATTTGCACGAAACTATATTTTGGTTATGGTAACTTGAGTACGCAGCCCTTCGATCAGCTCCCGTGTTGCCAGATCATCCGAGAAAGCTGTCGCACTCCCTGAAGCAACTCCTGTGCGGAAGGCTTCAAGCAAATCTTCGTTCAATACAAATGTTCCAACAAATCCGCCGATCATGGAGTCTCCTGCACCAACGGAGTTTTTCACGACGCCTTTTGGTACGTTCGCGTGATACACATCCGTTTGGGTAATCAACAGCGCACCTTCTCCAGCCATGGAAATCAGCACATGTTTGGCTCCCGCTTCCAAGAGCTTGCGACCGTACGTCACCAGTTCTTCCTGTGTCTCGATGCTTACTCCGAACAGCTCAGCCAGTTCATGATGGTTCGGCTTCACCAGCAGCGGTTCATATACCAGAGCATCCATTAATGCAGGTCCCGTCGTATCGATTACAAATTCCGCACTCGTTCGCTTGCATACGTTAATGAGACGATCGTAGAAATCTGCTCCAAGCGAAGGCGGTATACTTCCGGAAAGAATGACGATATCTCCTTTTTGCAATGAAGACAGCTTGTTTAGCAACTGCTCAGCTTCCTCTGGACGAATGGCTGGCCCCAGCCCGTTAATCTCCGTCTCGTCTCCATGCTTCAGCTTGATGTTAATGCGGGTATCATCTGCAATGGTAATAAAGTCCGTCTGGATCTGATCTTCCTGCAACTTGTCATTAATGAAACGACCCGTAAATCCTCCCAGGAACCCAAGTGCAGTGTTATCTGCCCCCAACTGATTAAGCACTCTTGATACGTTAATTCCTTTTCCTCCGGGAAGTTTCAGGTCCCGGTTCATGCGATTCAATTCACCTAGCTTCAGATCATCCACTTCCACGATGTAATCGATGGAAGGATTAAGTGTCACGGTATATATCATGGTTATCCCTCAATTATTTTAGTTTTCTGGGTGATTACAGAACGCCAATGTTCCGGCATATGCTCGGTGATCAAGTCCGCCTCCTCCAGGTCAAACAGTTTGGCAAAAGTTATTTCCCCAATCTTGCTGGAATCAGCCAGTACATAAGATTTCCCGGACAATTGATGTGCACGTCTTTTAATCAAGGCTTCCTCTGGATCAGGAGTCGTATACCCCATTTCGGCATCCACCCCGTTGGTTCCAATAAAACATTTATCAAAACGGAAATTATCCATGTTCTGTAATGCAATACTGCCAATCACTGCTTTGGTGTGAATTTTCATCATTCCGCCAAGCAAGTAACTGCGTATTCGTTTGCTCACCAGTGCCTCTACGTGTGAAAGACCATTCGTCACAACTGTAACATCCCTAGCTTCAATAAAAGGAATCATCGCTAATGTAGTTGTCCCCGCATCCAGATAGATACATTCGCCATTGTTGATCTCCTGTGCTGCTAAACGAGCAATGGTCGTTTTTTGTTGAATGTTTTTGAACGTTTTTTCTTCCATGCCTGGTTCCGGTGTCTTTTCATTCACCAGAGAAGCACCACCATGTATACGCTTTAACATCTGTCGACTTTCCAGGTCAATCAAATCACGTCTAATCGTTGATTCAGAGGCTCCAATTACATCGACAAGCTCTTGCAGTTTCACAATCCCTCTTTGTTGTAAGCGCTCTATAATTGCAGCATATCGTTCTTCAGTCAGCATATTCATTCCTCCAACTGCTTCTATAGTACCACATAATCCACAAAAAACAATCATTTTCATTCAAAATAATTTACAAACCTCCAAAAACAGTCAACACCTGACTTTTAACGGTACTCCGTTAACCAATCAGTTAAAGAAAAAAACTGCAACGGCCCTATTCGGCGTACCATTGCAGAATGAATATTCGTTCGCTATTTGGCAAGCATTCATACGTTCAATTATAGAATAGTTCAACCTTATCCGGCTTAGGTTTTATCCAATTTCCTTCTTCATTGATGAACGCCCCCTTGAAACGTCCCATCTCCAATTGTTCGATTAGCTTGTTCTCATCCATTACTAGAATCTCGGACAATTGCTGTAGATTATAATAGTCGTCTGGATCGTAATCCAGAAAAATAGGAACAGCCGTGTCATACAGTTCCCTGATTAGATTTTCCAATGAATGACGTCCAAGGTTGTCCATGGTTTGAAAGTACTTCAAATCATGAGACACCAGATTGCGGAAAGATTTATTTTTAAGATTCATCCATAGTGTATTACATGCCTGAATGCTCATGTAGTTCTGCTCTACATCATAATATTGGATTTCTTCAATCTTCATATACCTTTCCTGAAAAGCCACAATTTTGATCAAAGGTTCATTTCGTTGACGTGATGCTTTCTTCAGATGAGTTCTAAACCCCTCATAATCCATGATTCTCACAATAATCTATCGCCTGCCTTAACACTGTATAATTCGACATTTTACAACATTATGCAAGCAACCGTAAATGTACATCGATAAAAATAAAACCGTACAGCGTATTAACGTGCTGTACGGTCATTTATGGAACTCAATATGAAGGTACATCCTTCATTCGAGTACTTTGTTTCTTTATTTTCAAATTCCAACTCCGCTCTTTGTCCAGGTTGCGGTAAATTCCTGCTCATTATACTCGAAAAATTGCTGCATAATCTGCTCACGATCGTCCAGAAACAATTGGTCTGCTACAGCCGAAACCAATTTCGGCACGGCATTACGTGTCCCCGATATCGCTGAAGCGGACAGACCGCAACTCGCAAGTGCAGAGTAGTTGAAAACAAACAAGCCTCGCAACTTATGTTCTCCTTCTTCATCTCGGCTGGTCAATGCGAATCCGGGACTAAGATATGGGTGTGCGTCCAGCAAGTCATTCCGTTGTTCAGTCGGGGCCTCATAACGATCCGCCCAGCGTGCAATGTGCGCTTCGACCATCCGAAGCTCAGGACGGAGAGCCGGATCACTCACTATGCCTGTACTTATGACCAGAAAATCAAAGGAAAAACGGCCCTTCGGTGTAGTCACGACCGGTTTTCCATCTTTCATTTCCACGTCCAGCCAAGGTGCTTGAAGATGTAATTGGAAACCGGACCATGCAGCTGCCCGATTGAAGGTATCATTCGTAGGTGGCTGATTATACTTGAAAAAATGTGAAATGGCTGCGTACTTATCCTCGTCCGAGAGAACATGAAATCGCTCAATCATACCGGATTGTTCCATCTGACGAATTGGATTTACACTTGGCAATCGTTCTCTCCGTACAAATACGTGAGCCTCAGATACACCTGCCGCAAGTGCATGGTTCGCATTATCAAAGGCAGAAGCCCCACCACCAAGTATGGCAATTCTTTTACCTTTCAACTGTTCAAAATCGATTATTTCCGACGTATGTGCATACAGATGTTTAGAGAGCTTCTCTGCAATCAGAGGCGGTACATGCCACTCTCCACCTCCCTGAATGCCAGTGGCCAAGACCACCTTGCGAGCCAGCAGTTCATTGGATGGAGCCCCTGCACCGGAGATGTGCAGTCTGTGTATCCCTTCATCCGCAGGTTCAATCAATGTTAGTTTCACTTCATTCAACACTGGCAGATTGAGCACTTGCCTGTACCAACGCAGATAGTTCATCCATTCGCTTCGCGGTATTTTATCAACCTCTGCCCATCCCTCAGAACCAGCTTTCGCTTCCCACCACGAACGGAACGTTAGAGATGGTATTCCCAAATCTATGGAGGTCAGATGTTTCGGTGTACGCAACGTTACCATTCGGGCGTAAGTTTCCCAAGGTCCTTCCAACCCCGCGGCATTTTCATCGATGACCAGAATGTTGGAGATTCGCTCACGCAGGAATCCAAAAGCAGCTCCCAACCCGCTCTGCCCACCCCCTACGATAACAACATCATAGATGTGACCTTCAGCATGTTCTCGCGGGCGTATCCAATCTGCTCCACCATACGCCAAAAAAGCGAGATCCTGTGCTACACGTTGGTTCAAAGATTCGAGACTCATTATTCATCAGCCCTTTCAAGATGCACGATATGATCAAGTAATTCTCTTTTTTAGGTTGTGGATTAGATTGCTTTGTTGTATGGTCGTTTCGGAATCTTGTGTCATATTGGTGTAAATTAATTAGCAATAAGACAATTATTTTCATGCTGACCATGAATTACGTTAGATATATTAGCGTTATTATATGAGTTCTCTTTCTCATTTTGAAGTTAACGGCAGGTTTATTGTCATCATATCTAAAAATAACTAACATACTTGTTCATCTTAACGAAACATCTCATATTAAATGGTTGGTGTTAACAATACATATGTACCCCTCCGATCATTTTTATAAAAAATGCAAAAAGACAGAGCGGGGACTAAACCCGTTCTGTCTGAAGAGGGTTAAACGATATGAACATCGTCTCATGAATAAGTCGCAAAAGAGAAATCTACTTGCCTTCCTGTTCACGACGCTGTAATTTCTCATTCGTTAATTTCTCAGGCGTAACATCGTTGCCCAAAGGGTCCACAACGGACATACCCAGCATCGTTGTAAGCACCTGACCTCGAATGGCCTTCAAATACTGTTGTCTGAGCTCGTGTTGCTCGGCTTGTTCTATGCTTGTCAGTCCAGTGCTGCGTTGCTTTCTGCTTAATTCGTTAATGCGTCCCAAAATAGGAATCATGGAATCACCTCGCTTGCCATTTAATGATGAGGAATATCCGTAAATCTAATTGATTCTCATCCCAATGTCAATAGGACCCTGTCTGTGAAGTTATTTAATATTTATTGATTAATCAATTACAATCGAGCAAATAATTAAGCTATCTCCTTTGTAATTCCTGGATAGTTCGTGTAATTCCATCCTCAAAAGACGTCGCCTCAATCGGACCGATGCTTCGCTCATACTTCGTTTTGCTTAATACCAGAGGATCTCGTGTCAAATATAACATCTCCACAATTTCTCTCATCACTGGCTCCCCCAAGCCAATCAATGAAAGCCCAATCCTTCCTAAGGCCATCACTGGTTTGGATGTACCCGCTGCCTTTTGCGCAATTCGTACAAGTTCTTTGCCAGATATCGTTCCCGAGCCAGGGATGTTCCAGTTCTGCCCGTAAGCGTGGTCCTTCCCTGCCAATTTCACGACCATAACAGCTGCATCGGGCAAATAGATATATTCTCGTGGAGTCTTCATATTTCCGATAAAAAAGGCCATCTTTCCTTTCGCTATCGCTTCAAGAGTAGATCCCAAATAGGAAGCCTGATTGGCCGTTGGCCCATAATAATCCGGTAATCGAACAATCATCACTTGAGCTTTAGTCCACTTGTTAGCAAATAACATCTGCTCATAAGCCAGTCGGGTTTTCCCTTTTCGAGTATGGGGTTGCTTCGGATGCTCCTCTGTTACCTCTTTCATTTGTGCTCTGCCATAAGGATAAATCCCGTCAATCACCACGATCTTCAGCCCCAATTGTTCGGCTGCCTGCATCACAGATTCACCCAGCGGGATCAATCTGCTCTCCATCTCGTGATACGGTACATTCGCACAATGAAACATCATATCCACTTCTTGAGCAGCAGCAACAATATCTTCCGGTTGAAAAGCATTACCAACAGCAATCTGAAGATGATCCGGTAAACCCAGCTCTTCTGCAAGTTGCAATAGCTTTTGACGTGAACGACCAAAGGCGATCGTTGGAATCCCCTTTTTGACCAGTTCTTCTGTAATTGCAGCACCTGTACCGCCTGTGGCACCAATAACGATTGCTTTTTTCATCTCAAATCAACCTCTTTCATTTTCAAATAGTTATTGATCAATCACTAACTTAAAAACAATATAACGCATAATTAGTGATTGATCAATAACTAAATTTCAAAAAGGGCTATTTCTCCCTTTCTATCTATCTTTAAGCTCTGGCATATCCAGCGCAGTCGATACATTACATAACATGCCTATTGCCAGAAATATCATCGTTCTTTGCGTCGGATTGGCAATGCCTGCAGCTGTGAAAGCCTCTAACACCATGGATCGTACCTCACCAAATCCTTTTTGCATCGCCTGACGGATCACTTCTTCCTGAACCGTCTGCGCCTGCATTTGCAGCAAAATTTCGTTCTTGTGAGATTTAAGAATCTCTTCATAGGCTTCAATCAATTCGTTCTCCAACTGATCAGGAGTAGATGTCTCCACCACAATTCGGAACGAATCAATCACTCTTGTCCAGGATACCTCCAGTGCTGTTAGCAATAGAGCTTCTTTGGTTTTGAAAAAACGAAAAATATATGGTTGCGAAATTTTGGCCCTTTCAGCCACCTGAGCTGTTGTCGCGCGGAAATAGCCGATCTCTGCAAACACCTCAATAGCAGCGGATATGATATCGTCACGACGATTAACGGAAACTGTTGCATCTTTAGCCATGAGAACCAACCTCCATTCATAGTTATTAATTGATCAATAGCTTGAAGTATATAGGAAATTTTAATTCATTGCAAAAGGGACCTCTGCTACCAGAAGACTGCCCGCTTTGGAATGGATTCATCTTCACATTTCTACCCTGTTGCAAAATCAAAACAGTCGTGATATATTAATTGAGCCATCAATGATTGATGCATCAAATATTGATACGTCAATGATTAATTTAGCAGATATTACTGATACTGACTAAGGTAATGGCACTGTATAATGGCAACTTTATGTATTTTGTTCACATAAGCCGTTGTTCATGGTCGAGATTCACCCGGGAGGTCTAGTCATGACACGTGTTTTTTCAAAGGAAGAGCAGATCATCAATCTGCTTAACGGGCTGGGCAACAAGATCAGCCCCAAGTTCGAACGCTGTACGGGCATCAGCTCATCGCGCTTTGAGATTTTGCATGAGTTGGATCAGGTTGACGAGATTAATCAGTCCATGTTGCAAAAGATCATTAATATCGACAGTGCGGCGATCACTCGCCATCTGAAGCAGCTTGAAGCCGATTCGATGGTCACCAGACGTAAAAATCCGGAAGACAACCGAGTCACCTTTGTCCGCCTTACGGACGAAGGACGGAAGCAAATCGAAGGTTATAAGGTAGAGAAAACCAACTTTATCCATCAGATTCTACAGGATTTTAGCGAAGAAGAGATTCATCGGCTTGCTGATTTCCTGGAACGTATGCAAAACAATTTCTAAACCCAAATATAAAGGAGAGAACCATTACATGAGTACAATCCAAAGCACTTTTCAAAAAACAAATGATTTTAACGAAATTACCTACGGCCGCCGGTCTGTAAAACTATACGATCCTGAAGTGAAAATCAGCCGTGAAGAAATGACAGAAATTCTGGCAGAAGCTTCACGCGCACCTTCTTCGGTTAATATGCAGCCATGGCGTTTTCTGGTCGTAGATACGGCTGAAGGGAAAGAAAAGCTTGCTCCCCTTGCCAAATTCAATCAGAATCAAGTACTGACTTCTGCCGCTGTTATTGGTGTGTTCATTGACATGAACAATGCGGAACATATGGACGAAATCTTCAGCAAAGCGGTTGAGCTTGGTTACATGCCACAAGAAGTCAAAGATATGCAAATGAAAGCTGTTAAACCTTACTACGATAACATGCCCGCTTCTGCTCTTCGCGATGTCAATCTGATTGACGCAGGTCTGGCTTCCATGCAATTGATGCTGGCTGCACGTGCTCATGGGTATGATACTAACCCAATCGGTGGTTATGAGAAAGATCACATTGCTGAAACTTTCGGTATGGATAAAGATCGTTACCAACCAGTAATGTTAATCTCGATCGGTAAATCGGCCAAAGAAGGTCATCCTTCCTACCGTCTTCCTGTTGAGAAAATTACGACTTGGGCATAATATTTGGAAATGTTTTCGTCCCAGCACCTTTATGTTCAGAAACAATAACCACATTCTAATTACACTAATGGAGGTTGAATATTATGATTATCATTCACGCTCACTTGCAAGTTAAACCAGATCAGGAACAAGCTTTTTTGGACGCAACGAAAGTGCTGATCACTGCAACACGCAAGGAAGAAGGCAACATCAGCTATGATCTCGCTAAAAGTACAGAACGCGAACATCATTACACGATGATTGAGTTATGGAAAGACGAGGCCGCTACAGCTTCCCACAACACAAGCGAACATTTCCAGACTTTTGTACAACAAGCAGCAGCATTCATGGCCGCTCCAATGAACGTTGAAGTATTCGCTGGAGAAGCGGTTAAACATTAAAACGACTCCGTGCATTAATTAAGCAGACCGACAACATCGTCGGCTTGTGAAACAGAAGCCGCTCCTCGTCATACTGACGGGTGAGCGGTTTTTGATATTGAAAGAAAAACATTATGATGACCTCATCCACTGCCAACTCCAATGAAGATCCGTCCTCATTACGTTTCAGCACAACCGTCTCAATCTGTTGATGATCGTCTGAAGCAACCAGCTTCTCAATGTTTTTTTTAGCAAGCATTCGACTGGACTGTTCTCCAGACGTGATATTTCAGCTTCATGGCCTTTGAGCGTATCTTTCCGATACGTTAAATAGACTTGCTTGGCAATAAGGGCGAGTTCGATCGCCCAATCAATCGCCGCATTACCACCACCCGAGATCAGAACCGTTTTGTCCTTGAAGCTGGAGAGCGATTTGACTGTATAATGTAATAATTGAAATTGCGAATGCACAAATCGCCAATCTGAGATGTATTATTGTCTAATGGAAGCTTAATACAGGTGAGCGTATTCCGAAGGAGAAACACCAAATTTACAGCCAACACTAATTGCAACATCATGAATCAAGTAATTACCTGATCTCAACAGCTCCCCCGCCCTCTCCATGCGGTAATGGATGACATAGTCGATGGGGCGAAATCCCGTGTATTTGTGAAAAAAGTAGGAGAAACGCTTTGAACTCATGCCATGTAACCCAACTAACTCATCGAGTGTCAGCAGATTCATGTAATGTCCATGTTCCTGCAGCATAACCAGTAATTCAATCACCCTTGGGTTGGCTTAAAATAAAATAATATGCCATTCACTTGTGAGTCCAACTGCATGCCTGGTGCTGCATGAAAAACGGACCCGGGCTGTAATTCGTATACCGCTCCATCCACTGACATGCTGGCTTCTCCCGTATCACAAAAAGAAATCCATGATTTAATGTTCTGAATTCACGCAATATACTTTTAGGCTGCAAAACTAAACGATTGATTCCATCTATTTTAAAAGAATTATCTGCAAATATTGAAGCTAATTGATCCACATCTGTCATGGTAATTCCACCTATCTTTTTAGAAACGGTTTAAACTGTGCCTATTTTATCTTATCACACGAATCAAGTCATACGGAGCAACCTAGTTTTACTTCTGCCCATCAAAACTACAAAAAAAATGCTACCCCTTGTCTTGACGACAAAAGATAGCCTGATTAGCTAGGTGTTCAATTCCTCTAAAGCTTTTTGGATTATTTCTTCAATAATAAATAGACAAAATACGGCACACCGATTAAGGAGACCATAATTCCTGCTGCAATTCCATCAGGATCAACCAGGTTGCGCCCAACCGTATCGGCAATTAATAGAAGCCAGCCTCCAAGTAGAACAGCAACAGGTATGAATAACGAGTTACGTGGACCGACCAACGCTTTGGCCATATGAGGAGCCATCAAACCGATAAACGCGATTCCACCAGTTACCGATACAGCAGAAGCCGCAGCGGCAACGGCAATCACCATGAGTACCAAGCGTTCCCGCTCCAGCTTCAACCCCACTCCGATCGCTGTTTCTTCGTTCAGTCCCATGAGATCAAGTCTTCTTGTTCTGAACAAAGTAAGCGGGATTAATACAATCAGCCAAGGCAGCAAAGCCCAAATGAATGGCCAGTCTGCCCCCCATATGTTTCCGGATATCCATTTGGCAATAAAGTCGACCTTGGAACGTTCCGCCGAAGATATGATGACGATCATGATGCCTGACAGCGCCATTGAGAATCCAACCCCGACCAGCACCATTTTTATGGGATCAAGTCCCTTGGTCCGGCTAAAGGAGAACATATAGATGAGCGCCGCAGTCAGCAATGCTCCTATAAAAGCAGCTAACGGCAGCATATAGACGAACGTACCAGGTTCGATCGGGAAATACAGAAAGAAGATCGCAACGGCTACGCCTGCACCGGAGTTGATCCCGATGATACCTGGATCGGCCAAGTCATTACGCGTAACACTCTGCAAAATGGAGCCTGACAGCGCAAGCGCCATACCGGCCAGTAATGTAATAAAAATTCGGGGTAATCGGACCGAAAACAGAACAAAATCCTCTTTAAATGTACCTTGGCCGAATAACACCGGAATTACCCTTTTGAAGGACAATGAGGAATACCCCCAGCTCATACCTACCACAGCCGTGATGAGGATCAGCAGCAAACACACGAACAGAATTAGTCGTTGCTTACGAATTCGCGTAGACATCGTCGTCATTAGAACGCTTTGCCCCCTCTACGCACAACGAACAGGAAGAAAGGTAAACCAAGCATGGAAGCAATGGCAACCACAGGAGTTTCGTAAGGTGCATTTATCGTTCGACCCAGCGTTTCAGCGAGCAGCATAAACGATGCTCCGGAAAAAATGGATACGGGTATAATATACCGATAATCCGTGCCCACCAATTTACGGACAATATGGGGGATCATTAAACCGACAAAGGCCATATTTCCGATCAATGCAACCGACGCTCCGGTAAGCACGATGACCAGCAGGAACAGAACTGTTTTGACGAGTACAAGCTTCTGCCCCAGTCCAGTCGCCACCTCATCACTCAGGCTAAGAATATTGATTTGGTTGGATAGGAATGGGACTATGGCTAGACCAATCAGTATGACAGGTGCAATGGCTTGAATCTGGCCCCATGTTGTTCCGATGAGTCCTCCTGAAGTCCACATGGATACATCCTTGGAAATTCTGAAAAAGATACTGATGCCATCGGAGATGGCATACATAAAAGCGGATACCGCTGCCCCGGCCAGCACTACACGAATAGGGGATAAACTTCCCCTCCGCATCGAGCCGAGCACTATAACCAATGCCGCTCCAAGTGCAGCACCAACAAAACAAGCGACCATAATCCCAAAATATCCGAGTGCTGGCATGAAAACAAAAGCCAGGGCGAGTGCCATATTGGCACCTGAAGTCAGACCGAGCAGTCCGGGATCAGCCAGTGGATTGCGAGTAATGCCCTGCATGATGCCTCCGGAGACGGCGAGAGCCGCTCCGATCAGCATGGCAGCAAGTTCCCTTGGAAGTCTGATCTCTCGCAGAATAAGAATATTATCGTTCTTAGTCGCAGAGGTCAGGGTCAACCACAGATTGCGGAATGTCGTTTCTTCTGCACCAAACATCATAGCGATGATGAAGCACACGATAAGTACGAGTACACTACCCAGCAGCTTGGTTGCAAACCGAAAAGGAAGTCGTTTATTTTTCATCGCATTCATTGTTTACTTGCCAAGAAAATGTTGGATAAAGAATTCCAGCTGGTATTCCATGCTGAGTGGATCATTGAAGTAAAATGCCTTGGCATCCGCTTCAAATACTCGATTATTTTTCACCGCTTCAATATTTTTGTATGTTTCGGTATTCTGGAACGAATTGTCTTCGTCGACATTTTTACTGAATATTACATAATCCCCCATGTAGTCTTTCAGTACTTCGTTCGATACAGCAAAGAATCCGTCTTTCTTGGTAGCTTCCTTGACCTTATCTGGCATGCCTAAACCGAATTGATCATACAGTATTTCCGTTCCACGTCCGAATTTTTCGCCATACACATAAAGTTGTTTATTGAACGTTTCAATAACGGATACAGTCGCATTGGCGCCAATTTTAGCTTTGATTTCCTCCCCTACTTTTTTGCTTCGAGCGTCAAAATCGTCAACCCAAGCCTGTGCTTCTTTTTCTTTGTTCACAAGCTTTCCGATCTCCAGTTGTTGCTGGAGGAAGTCCACCTTACCATATGTATAGGTGACGGTTGGTGCAATCTGCTTCAGCTTATCTACGTTCTTGATATCAGACAGGCCGATAATCAGATCCGGGTTCAGCTCAATAATTTTCTCCAGACTTTCGTCGGTAACCGCCTCTGTATTCGCCAGTTTTTCTTCGAAATTCGGGTTCTCCTTGGACATTTCATCCACGCCAACCAGTGGTACATCTAGTGCCATCACATTTCCTGTCAGGAATCGGGTCAGCACAACCACACGTTGAGGGTGGGAAGGAACTTCCACAGGGCCTGTCTCCGATTCATAAGTGAACGTGCCCGAATCTGATCCGGATGAAGAAACTGCTGAATCCGTGTTCGAAGAAGTGGATTCGTTGGAAGCAGCATTCTCCGTTGTATCATTGGCTGAATTGCTTCCACAGGCGCTAAGCAATAAAACCAGAACAAATATTAATGGAACCAAAAGCTTTCTCATTAGATGACTCTCTCCCTTTTCTCTTTGAATATGAAAATCATTCTCATTACAATAGCTAATTATAGGCATGCAGGATGAACCTAACCATGCCTTTTTGTTTGAGAAAACCTTTGGATTATTGAATGCTCGTCCATAAGGATACAGCTCGTCGGAGCTGCAAACGAATGGAAACCGGATTGTAGGGTACCCATTCTTCCTGCTCTAGATCATAGATCCGATTTTGCTTCACAGCCTCGAGTCCTTTCCAGTGTTCCGAGTTAAATATAACTTCTGAGTGGGCCTTTGACCCTTTTTCATCTGGAAAAACTATGACGAGCATACGAGTGCCCTCGTAATCTTGTAGTTCGGATAGTAGGATAGAGATCGAATGAAATTGATCGCCATACCTCTGTATTTCCTGGGCAATCTTGGCCGGAGGACGTAATCCGAGCGATTGATACATCACATATCCGACATTTCTGATTCCATATATTTGTAAGCTATCTGGTTTTATGACAAGAATGGTCAGCGTCTCATTCACAATCTGGCTTTGTTGAATGGCTTCCCGTGCCTGCTGTTCCTCCCTTTCAAATTCCGAAAGCCATTGTTCTGCCTGTTCTCTTCTCTGAATCGCCTGTGCAATCAAACGCAGATGCTCTTTCCAACCGAGCTCCATCCATGGTATTTCGGCAATAGGGGCGATATATCGCAGGCGTTCAGGGCTTAATTCATTAAGGGTCAGATGCAGATTTGCTGCGATAATGAGTTCAATATTAGCTTCCAGCAGAGCAGATTTTACTAGCTCAGGTGAACTGTCGGAATGGATAAAACGTATGGTTTGAGGGGAGGGCATCCCCTCTGTACTCACATATTCGCTGCTTTCCGAGATGATAATCGTTGGCTCCAAGCCAAGTAACATCATATGGCTCGCATACGGTGCACACCACACAGCTACACGTTGAAATGGCTTTTGGCGCGTATAACCTGAAGGACTTTCTCCTGTCTGCTGCTTGAAGCGGCGGCTGAGATAAAATTCATCCTTGTATCCAACCTTCAGCGCAATCTCACGAAGTGAAGCGGACTCGTTAATCAATAACTCTTTGGCCCGGTGAACACGCAGGCGCGAAAGATATTCAATAGGCGAAAATCCAGTTAGCTGCTTAAATAGAGTGGAGTAGTGAGAGCGACTGACCCCTGCAATTTCGGAAAGTCCTTCGGTTGTTATTTTCTCACTAAAATGGTTCTCCATAAATGCAATGCTGCGTTCCATGGATGGCTGCTCACTCGCAATGTATCTTGCTTCCATTCGCTCCAACAGACTCATCAGAACTTGATGAAACAGAATCTGGTTGCGCATATGTCTGACTTCGTTGCCAGGTAAACGATACATATACAGCTCCTCAAGCTGTGCTGCAATCGCAGGTTCATAAAACTCAATATGGGTTCCTGCTGTAAGCACACTAGACCGTCCCATGGCTTCCATGGGTAGTGACCCCTTCTGTTCTTGCGTACTAATGGAGAGGGTGTATATATGAAGAGGATGCGTCGGATCCCCCTGTATAACAACATCACTTTTCGCTGGAATAAGCAGTACCATACCATCGGTGAGTTCGTACATGTGATTCTCGAGATGAAGTGAACCCTTACCACTTGAAACGGCCAACAGAACGGTCAGGTTCTCGTGGATTCTATGTATAGGCATGGTTGACGTACTATACAATGATTGAATGCCGTCTGCTGTATATATTGGAAAATAGGACTCTGCCCATTCCGAGTTGTTCATTTTCTTATCCTCCGTGACTGTTATGCCTGTTAGCGGGTAGCAAATAGATATTTCCGTTATCGGATGTATAAGACTATTTTAACATCGTGTCTTCCTGCAGAATACTATCAATCAGAGCAACCCGCCCGGATTGACTCCTTAACTATTAACAGAAAACGTAATCATGAATTAGATATTCCGTGACAAAGGTACAGAACGTGATCGGCTTTCACAATCTCATCTTGTGACTTTTGGGTTCCTTTTTGCAGACCTCACGGACCAAGCCCTCCGAATTTTTCTCATACCAAGCGATCTCATCAAGCTCGCGATACCCGGTTGTTCCCGCTTTACATGCATACTGCCATTCCACTTCTGTAGGAAGACGATAGCTATCTGCTCCCAAGTTACAGACGACACTCTAAATTCTTTAACCGGACTCCATACGTTCCCAAAAATCGCAAGCCCTGATGATTTACTCAGAGTAGCGAAGAAGAATTTAAGTAACGTTTTGTTATCTGGGTCATATAGTGAATAGACAAATGACTATTTCTTAGGAGGTTTTTTTTATGGATCGTGGATTTGGAGGAGGGTTCGGGCGTCCTTTCTTTCGACCGTTTCCCCATCCGTTTTTCCCCCGTCGTTTCTTGTTCCCTTTCTTCTTCTTTTCACCCTTTTTCTTCCCATTCTTTAGGGATGGTAATTCAGACGACATGTTATTCGCGCAACATAGCTGCCATCCAGGTGACACACTTGCCTCGATCGGCCATAAATATAACATGCCTCATTCCATTCTAGAGGAAGCTAACCCTCACCTTGCTAACCCAAGTCAATTGAGCCCAGGAGAAATCGTGTATATCCCGCGCATATCAAACATGATGTGCCAAAAGACATATTCAGAGATGCCTACTTCCATACAACAACAGACGATGCAGCATGGACAAAAAGCATAATCTATACCTGTTACGCTAATCTACACGATAGAATAAGCAGGCTCTACCGGTGGTATTTCCGACCAGGTCAATCAAATGATTACCGATATGCCCATTGCCGTTTCTTTCTCCATCTTGCTTATCATGATGAAATGTTGGCAAAGAAAAGTTCCAATTTAAACATTTCCCAAACTCAGATCGAAATGTAATTCAAATACCCTTGAGTTTTTCAGTGCTCAAGGGTATTTTTTTCTAAAGAGAGAACAAATTAACAATGTATGATCTGAACTTTTTTGAAAAATAAAGTTGCAACTTTCAGAATACCCGCATTTCGGGTAACATAGCTTAACGATTGTCTCCGGAACTAGTCACAAACCGAATAAATATAGGGCCTATTCAACACAAAAACACGCCCTATGGCGTGTTCGCTAAGCCGTTGTCTTATGCTGGACCTATCTTCATTCTCAGCCCTCATGTCCAACCGTAATAATTACATTCCCCTTTTTATGTCCTTTCTCCACATAGTGGTACGCATCGGCAATTTGCTCCAACGGGTACCGTCGATCGATAACTGACCGGATGGCTCCGGCTTCTGTCAGCTCTTTGAGGAGCAACAAGTCCTTTTCACTTACCTTGGCAATGCCTTGCCCATCCACGGTTACATATCTACCGCCGGACTCCATTGATTTCCTGCATTGAGCTTTTGAAATTTTCCCTACAGCATCAAAAATCAAATCATAACGTTGGCCTTTTTCAGCGAAATTTTCCATCGTATAATCGATAACGTGATGTGCTCCAAGCGATCTCACCAACCCGGCATTTGCTCCGCTGCACACTCCAGTAACTTCTGATCCAAAATGGTTGGCTAGCTGGACAGCGGCCGTGCCTACCGCTCCTGAAGCACCATAAATCAGAACCTTTTGTCCGCTCTGGATCTTTCCTTTTCGCAAAAAATGTAGCGCAGTTGTTCCGCCAAACGGAATGGCTGCGGCTTCCTCATATGTCGCGTTAACTGGTTTAAGAGCAACTGGTGCCTCTTCGGACAGACATATATATTGCGCATGTGCACCAAATCGCATTCCGTTTAATGCATACACCTGATCACCTTTCTTGAATCTTCTGACATCTTCGCCTATAGCTACAACCTCTCCTGCCAGCTCCACACCCAGAACTGAATTCCTCGGTTTGCTGATGCCAAGAAACAGACGCATGGGAATCCAGTACAATAACGGACTCTTGAAACCTCGGACCCTACAGTCCCCGGATGTTACCGTGGTTGCGTGGATTTTAATTTGTATTTCCCGATTCTTGGGGGAATCTTTGGCAATGTCCATGAGCTTAAGGACATCTGGTGATCCATATTTGGTACATACGATAGCTTTCATACATCTCCTCCATACCTTGATTTGGAATCAGTATATCCGAAAAGAGGTATGTGGACGTAGATACTAAAGTATGGTTTTAACATATGTCTCCGACCAATACTCGCAAACATTTGTCCCTTTTATCTTACAAAAGGTCCCATTCACGTGCCCGAGTTACTGCTTCGGTACGACGCTTCACCTGTAACTTGTCAAAAATAGCCCGATTATGCCCTTTTACCGTCGGAAGTGCAATATGAAGCTTCTCACTAATCTCACGATTGGATCGTCCTTGATCAATTAACCTCAGCACTTCCAGCTCTCGCTCGCTCAAAGGATCATTTTTCAGCTCAGACACATTTAACTGCAATTGCTTCATGTTTCGATTCTCATCCGAAGTGAGTCCCTTCCTCAATCGTTCTGTTTCAAAAGCCATCCACAATTGGTGCCAATAACTTTGTACGTTTCCATGAGGCATCATTTTCTTTAACAAGTTGTACATGGGTACACCTTCATCTATAAACATCCGAATCATGCCTGCCGGCTCAGCTATCACCAGAGATTCCTCCAGAAGGCTTTTGGCTCTTTCAATCATCCCATGTTCATGGAATATAACTGCCAAGAAAATCTTTGCCTTGAGTTGCTCATCCTTAGAGTTACTGGCTTCTGTATCTGCAAGAAGGGATTCCATTATCGATAGCGCATCCGAAATCTTTCCTTGTGCCAAAAGTACCCTGGCCTGACTGCAAGGGAGCTCACTCTCCTGAGACAATCGTTCAGCTTCCTCCAGATTGTTCTGGTGAATCAATACAAGAACATATTCAGCAGTAATACCTGGTATCTGTTTCACATATTTTTGCTGACGGGCAATAACGTCATTTTTTTTCAATATAGCAGCAGCTCTGCTTATATCCGAGGCAGCAACCATCACCTTCGCGAGAATTATCTCACTGGCAACAACTCGATCTGTCTGCCCGAATTGATGGGCCAACTGTACGCTCTGTTGGGCATGATGCGTGGCAGCGTCCAATTCGTTCCACTCATAATTCACTCGTGCAAGTCCCAGATGAGCCTCACAAGCAATAGGCAACGGAGGATTGCCTGTCAGGTTTAACACACGGCGATAGTGTTCTGCCGCCAGATGCAACTGGTTATCAGCTTCCTGTATATTTCCCAGACCAAGTGTAGCCATAATTGTAATGATGTGATGCCCTATTTTTTCACTGTTCAACAAAGCCTCCATATAAGATAATCCGGCTTCCTCTCTCTTTCCCTGAAGCTGGTAAGCATAACCCAGCGTCCAGGCTGTAGCTGCACGGACTGGCAGATTGTCAGGATGCAAGCTTTTCAGCGCAAGTTGTGATTCCGCAATAATGATATCTGTTTCGTGCCTGCTGACTGCCAGTGTAGCCCGTATGGAGGCCATATGACCAATCATGTCGGGGTCAACCCCGTCATGACCTCTGAGCTGAATGGCTTGTTCAGCAGCTTTCAGTTTTGGCTCAACCTCTGCCAGATGGCCTGCCATTAACAATGCAGAAGCATACATGACCCATAGTGAGGGCATGGCATTCATCTCTGTTGCCGATAAGGAACGTAACCAATGGAGAGCAGGAGCAATCGCCCCCCGAAAGAGCAGTGGCATCCCCTTTCCATCCAGCAAGCGTGCGGTTCGATCAATGTCTCCCGAGGCTGCGGCATGGTGGAAAGATTCAAGTTCGAAATTATTATCCTCATACCAGATGCTGGCCTGTTTATGTATTTCTGCAATACTATTCTCAGGGTCAACTGTTCCGTTCACCGAACTTTGGTGAAGCCTTTTTCTAAGCAAATCTGCAAAAAGATGATGGTACCGATACCAGCGCCGCTCATTGTCCAGCGGTACAACGAACAGGTTGGATTGCTCAAGCCATTCCAGCATGTGTTGTCCAGATGAATCAACTGGCAGAGATTCTTTGTTATTGCCAGTCTGAAATACAGCATCGCACAAAGGGCCGCATAATCGATCAAGAATGGAGGTTCGCAACAGAAAGGTCTGTATCCTTTCCGATTGAAGCTCCAAAACTTCTTCGACCAGATAGTCCAGAATAAACGGATGATTGCCATTAAAAGAATCCATGAAAGCCTTTGGATCAGAAGATCGCTGTATGGATAAGGCAGCTAATTGCAAGCCTGCAATCCAACCCTCTGTCCGGGCTTCAAGTAACATCGTGTCCTCCTGTGAAAGGATCACTCCCATGACCTGAGTCAGAAACATATTGGCTTCCGTAGAGGTAAAACGCAAATCACTATCGCTAATCTCAATTACCTGATTCCTTGCTCGCAGACGTGAGAGGGACATTCTCGGCTGCTGACGAGTAGTAATGATTAGATGCATATGCGATGGCATATGGTCCAGCATATAGCCAAGGACGTCGTTAATCTGCTCCGATTGAATAAAGTGATAGTCGTCAAGCACAAGAACAATAGAATTTGGTATAACAGAAACTTCATTCAGTAGATAGGTCATCATCGTATCCGTTGGAGGTAGCTGCTGGGATTGGATAGACATGGTGATTCCCTCGTCAAGTGAGGGGACGATGTGATTCATGGCAGCAAAGAGATACATTAGAAACCGTGCCGGATCGTTATCCGCTTCTTCCAGTGAGATCCAGGCAATCAAATGGGGACTAGTTTCGAGCCACTGACTGACTAGCGTTGTTTTGCCAGAGCCGGCAGCAGCAGAGACCAGAGTGAGCTTGCGCTGCACCCCTTCGTCTAGAAGCTCGGTCAGACGCGGTCGATCGACCAGTTTGGATCGGAGCATAGGACAATGTAATTTGGTAAATAAAATAGGAACAGGCAAGACCAAAACCCCCATTCTAAAATTGCGGCACGTGGCACAACATAGTAGACATAGTCCTTATTTCCATCCAGTTTAACCCACTGGTTATACGTAGTCCAATTTATGGCAGGTTAGTAGCATTTATAACTCTGCACGGTGTGTTGGCTCCATTAACTCAGTGAACGAAGAGTGGTTTCATATTTAACTTCCACCATCAGACTTCGGTTCCGCCTCACAACCGACTGACTGCACAACCGGAGTCCATAATGAGACTAAGAAGTCACGTTTTATTTGCGAGGACGGCCTGCCCCAGCAAGAAAGTTATCTAACCTTTTGCGCTTCGCGCCGGAGTAATACTTTGAGGATTGTTGAACACATTTTTCGGATCATATTTGGCTTTTACTCTCTGCAATCTGGCATAGTTAGTACCATAGTACACTGGCCCGGAATCCTTAATTCCTTGGCAGCAATTCAACATAAGCAGCATATACTGTATGAAGGACATCAGCGGAGGGAATGGGCTAATGTGTGAAATAAAAAAGAGTTTACCTTCAGGCTATTCAGCTTGAGGGCGAACTCTTTCGGATGTGCGATGATTATAATGATATCATCTTGTAAATTTAAACTGAATTCACTCACGCATCACCATCATCCATTTTAATGAGCTTGCGTGGTTCCTGTTCTTTTTCACCATACCAGACGAGCACATCTGCGAGCAGATCCATGATACGAATAAAGCTCTCCTTGTTTGCTTCTGAGATTTGGTCTGCCTGTTTAAAAATGTCATCAAAACAAAGCTTGCGGACAAATTCAGTGTAATTCGCATATACCTCCCGACCTTTGTCTGAAGGTTTTACGTAGATATCTTTGCGGTTACCGCTTAAATGATATTTCTCAAGCAATCCTTTTTCCTTTAAGTTTTTAACGTTTTTGGAGAATGTACTGCGGCTTACGCCGAGGCGAGCAGCCATTTCGGACATTTTCTCTTCTTGATCCTCCGCTTCCAGAATATATTCGAGCGTCTGAATCTGTGAAGCAGAGAACGTCATATCTGTTCCGTAACTTCGCTGCAACTTATACGTGTTTGAGTATGCATTTCCGTACTTAATGATCTTCTCAATAAGATCCCGATGGTCGCCCATCCAATCTAATTTCATGCGTAATCCCTTTCACCTTCATATTCTCACGCTTTCTCTCTCTATCTAATGTACTGAAATCAGATATGTTTTTCAATCCATGTGATGGCTTCTTCGATGACTTCATCGCGACTTGGTTCGTTAAAGATCTCATGCATGAGATGTGCGTAGATTTTCAATGTTTTATCCGTCGAAGCGATATCCCCGTAAAAGTCACGAGAGTCCTGTTCGCTCACCAGCCCGTCATTCGCTCCATGTAGTACAAGTACCGGATCGACGAATTGCTTCGCATGTTCTTTCAGCCACGTTACTCCGTAGCCCAAACTATTAAATAAATCTACGGATATCTGCTTTTCTACCAATGTGTCGCTTGTGTAAGCGGATACAACTTCAGGATCACTGCATACGCCGCTTCCAAGTTCATTCGGAAAATACGTACCCGGGGGAAGATCAAGCGGAAGTTCTCCCGCAACCTGTGTATGGTAACGAGTTAGTGCTCCGGATAGAACGATCCCTTTTACCTTGCCCGGATATTTCGTTCCAAATGAAGAAGATGCAAAGCCACCCATGCTATGCCCAATGACAAAAAGCGGAATGTCGCCGCTCTCTTGCAAGGCTGTTTCAACAACTACATTCACATCATCAATGATCTGATGAAAATCGCTGTAGAATGTACGCTGCCCTTCTGATCTTGCATGACCACGATGGTCAAAACGGTATACGTTAAACCCACGGTTATTCAGTTTGTCCGTCAAATAATCATAGCGGCCAGCATGCTCACACAAGCCATGGACAATGACCACGGCCGCCTTGGCATCGCTTACAATATTTTTACTGAAATAAAGCTGGGTTCCGTCAAAGGATTTAATTGCTGTCTCAATAAGGCTCATCATCATTCCATCCCTTCATTGTGCTCAAGCATCCACAGGCTAATCGTCTTGAGCCTTTTGTTGATATGATATACATTTTTCTTTTGATATGCATTATTCGCAAAGTAACCATAACGAGTTTATCATTTATAATTTCCTTCACGAATAATATTGTTTCTTACAGAAAGAATATAACATCCCTTTTACGCGCTGTCCAGATTCATATGAGTGAATCAAGAATAAAAAAGGACTGCCCCGTAGTCATGAAATGACGGAGACAGCCCTTGGTTCACGTTATTCTAATGTGTTTTGGTGTTCTGGCAGCGATACGCTCTCCCATCTGCGGCTAAGGCCCGGGTTATAAAAAACTCGCCTGAACAGTATTATATCTGCTCAAGCGGGTTTTCCATTCTTATCTATCGATTGAACCCAGCGCCAGTAGCATCCTGATGAACACAACCGCAGCTTGCGCACGCGTCGTCTCCCCCTTCGGATCGAACGTATTTGCGCTCTTGCCTGTCATGATATGAAGCTTGACCATCAGACGAACGTCCTCAAGATAGGCTATATCCGTGTTTCCGATATCCTTGAAGCCATTAAGGCTCACCGGCTCTTTGGATATCGTCAACTGTTCAAGTCTGCCCACTGCCGCCAGCATACTAGCCATTTCCTCTCGTGTAAGCGGCTGATTAGGGTTAAAGCTGTTTCCTTTCACAAAGGCGAGCAGTCCGAGCTCCTTCGCTGTGGATACCTCGCCGGAATACCACGTACCTGGTTTGACATCGTTATAAGGCGCCATGTCCTTATCAGAGGTGTCGCGTCCAAGCGCCCGGACTAACATAGCGGTAAACTCTGCTCTTGTTACCACTTTGTTAGGATCAAACAGTCCACCGCCTACGCCTTCGACTAGTCCTTTCGCAGCAGCAAGATCGACATCAGATTTGCTCCAATGCTGCTGTACATCGGCAAAACTTACCGTGTTTTGTGCCACAACGTAGACACTATTTGAATAGGAGTTGATTTTCACAACCCATACGCCGTCAATCTGTTTTTTCTCAGCTGCCACAAACTCCAATTTCTTTGTCGTTACGTTATAGCGGAATGCCCCCCATTGAGCAGGCATGTCGGTCACGCTCTTGGGCATCGGAATCACTCTTGTAAGCGCCTTGCTGAACTTATCTGCCGTTCCGATTGTTTGTCCCGTCTTGGTGTTGATGATATCGATATGAAAATCTACAATTGCACCCATTGCTTGGCCATTCGGCATGCTGTTTGCAAATACTGCCTGGAAGTCCTTATCATCAGACTTGTTGGTTAACGTGATTTTAAAGCTAATGTCATCGTTGTTCACGTTATTCTTAGCTAACAAGTCCTTCAGCCCCGGAATGAGCGATGCCAGATTCACAGGCACTTGATAGCTACCGTAAGGAGTCTTAATCTCAATGAAGAAAGTAGCGTTCTTGCCCTCAATGCTCGTTAAAATGCTTGCCGGTATTCTGACATAGGCTACGCCGTCTTTTGGTGTAACTTCAAGAGTGACGGACGGCTTACTGCTGTCGATTTTAGCCCAGTCAATCATAATGCCGTTTTGGTCAATATCCAAATGGGTTGAAGTAACAGGAGTAGTTCCACCACTACTGCCACTGCCACTGCCACTGCCATTGCTACTGCTACTATTAACAACCTGCGTTACAGTAAAGGTAACGGGCGTCATGCCCCCGGCAGACACTGTTACCGTAGCCTTATACGTCCCTGCGGCCAGTCCGTCATTCGCTTTTACCGTAAAGGTCGTCGACGGAGTCCCACTATTGAGCGTTGTCACCGTCGGCTGCGTAATCGTAAAGCTGCCGGCGTTCGTTCCGCCGAGCGCTGTCGCCAAGCTCGTCAAGTCGCCGGTTCCCGTTCGTGTCAAGGTGACCGTTTTCGTTTCCTGCGTCCCCGATGCATACCCTGCGGTCAGCGCATTCAGCGACTCATCCGACAACGGGCTGATCGCGTACGTAACAACAAACCGCGTAAATTGATTCGCCGCAGATGTCGTTGATGTACCGCCCGGCGTCGTTACCGTTACGTCTACCGTTCCTGCACTACCCGCCGGGGCGATGGCCGTGATTTGTGTCGCCGAGTTCACTGTATAGGACGTCGCCTCCGTTGCACCAAACATCACCGCCGTTGCATCGGTCAGATTCGTACCGGTCAACGTGACGGTCGTGCCTCCGGTCGTCGGACCCGATGCCGGCGACACGTTCGCGATCGTTGGCGCGGCTATCGCGGCTATATACGTATACTGATCCGCCGCCGATGTCGTTGATGTACCGCCCAGCGTCGTTACCGTTACGTCTACCGTTCCTGCACTACCCGCCGGGGCGATGGCCGTGATTTGTGTCGCCGAGTTCACTGTATAGGACGTCGCCTCCGTTGCACCAAACATCACTGCCGTTGCATCGGTCAGATTCGTACCGGTCAAGGTCACGGTCGTGCCTCCGGTCGTCGGACCCGATGCCGGCGACACGCTTGCGATCGTTGGCGCGGCATGGTATGTATATTGGTCCGCTGCCGATGTCGCCGATGTACCGCCCGGCGTCGTTACCGTTACGTCTACCGTTCCTGCACTACCCGCCGGGGCGATGGCCGTGATTTGTGTCGCCGAGTTCACTGTATAGGACGTCGCCTCCGTCGCACCAAACATCACTGCCGTTGCATCGGTCAGATTCGTACCGGTCAAGGTCACGGTCGTGCCTCCGGTCGTCGGACCCGATGCCGGCGACACGTTCGCGATCGTTGGCGCGGCTATCGCGGCTATATACGTATACTGATCCGCCGCCGATGTCGTTGATGTACCGCCCATCGTCGTTACCGTTACGTCTACCGTTCCTGCACTACCCGCCGGGGCGATGGCCGTGATTTGTGTCGCCGAGTTCACTGTATAGGACATCGCCTCCGTCGCACCAAACATCACTGCGGTGGCCCCAGAGAACTTCGTACCAGTCAACGTGACGATCGTGCCCCCGGTCGTCGGACCCGATGTCGGCGATAGGCTTATTATTGTTGGGGGGATTGCATCTACTAGCACGCCCGCCGTACTGCCCACGCTATTAAGCGTTAATACTGCATCGTTACCTGCTTCATCCCTAATTGATCCGCCATTCAGTGACAAGGCTCCTATGGTAATCCCGTTACTATCAGATTGTCCGGTTTGGACGGTATATCTAAATTGCAACGCGCTTGTCCCCGAACCGCCTGCATAGGTTGCATATACAGTCGTTGCTCCTACGACTATAGAGATTGTTGGAATGCCCGTTACGACAACGATCTCGTCCATGTTCACTGTAAAACTCAAGTCCTCTCCTACACCATAAGTACCATTGCTAGGAACAGATACACTTGTAACGGAAGGCATAACTGTGTCGACATAGTAATTGTTAGATACGGTGGTTCCGCTCCCCACATTGCCTCCGGCAATTACACCTGAATGATTGAGCGAAATATGGAAGGGGCCGCTGCGATTGCTTAGAGGCGGCGTGAGGGTTGCGGTATAGGTGATATTGTCAGAAGTTTTTAATTCACTAAGAATGCCGCTACCTGTTCTCAAATCACCAAGGTCAAATCCAGTCACCGCTTCTGAAAAGGTAAACGTTACCAGTGACGGGGAAGTCAGAATTTCGTCAGCTACAACAATGGTGGCTGTTGGAGTGGCGGCAAACGCCTTGTCAAATACGTACAATGGCAGCAAACTTAAAATGATTACACCCATAAATAACTTTCTTATTATTCTTGTTTTATACATATCCTGTTACCCACTCTCTAAGTTAGGATTCACTGCGAATTTCAACCGTAAAAAACCGTTCCGAACAAATTTTACACGAAAAAAGGCTCACCTCCGTCGAACTTATATAAGATGAACTAAAGATTTTATATTCAAGTTAGAAACCGACCAAAAATTCTGGTTGGAGAGTTGCCACTTAAAGAAACCATGTATTGCAGCGCCAAACATGCACGAATCGTCGACTCGTTTATTAAATAGTAAGTGATCTGTTTTTCTTTGCATGACCTGCTCTTTCAGTGCTGGGAGCGTGATCTCACGAAATGCTCTTTTCTCAGCCGGTTTTGGGTGGGCAAGTATTTATGTATCTTTGGTGTAGATAAGTAGTCCAAGCCGTGTAAGTAACTTAGATCCACCTTTTTCTGCTAACGACTGGCCAAACTGTCGCTCGATCCAAGCAATCAAGATAGCTAATGTCCAGGTATGCCGAGCTTCGAAACCCACATCGACTGGTTTCTTGCTGACAATCGTCTCGGCGATTATAGTTCTTGATTTTGTTGTCATTGTCTATACCGTCCTTCGGTTGACTCTCTTTTTATTTTACCGTATTGGCGAGGTACAGCACTTTGTAGAAACTATGAATTCAAATTATGTAGCAAGAAAATGCTTGTCCAGTTATCTGCTATTATATAACATTATGAGTTCTCGTTCAGTAAATATCGAATATTATTTCGTATGGCACTTTCTTCGTTCTATCAGCGTATGTCCATACAAAAAACAAAAAACGCAGTTCCGAGGAACTGCGTGCATTTACTATTTTGGTGGAGCCTAGGGGGATCGAACCCCTGACCTCATCGCTGCCAGCGATGCGCTCTCCCAGCTGAGCTAAGGCCCCAAACTATGAATGTACCACGTTTTCCAACTCTGCAATGCTTCGCAGGCGACTCCTATATCATATAAAATACGGCTTTTGCTGTCAACATTTTTTTTGCAAACCAAAATAATTGGAGAAGAACAACCTTTTACCTGGAACACATGACCGTAACCCAGAATGCTCTTCTCCTTTTCCGCTCCATTAATCCTCGATGTCTTCTTTAGACAAAAGAGATTTTAATTCTTTCATGAACATATTAATGTCTTTGAATTGACGGTACACCGAAGCAAAACGTACATAGGCTACTTCGTCCACCGGAAACAGCTGTTCCATCAGCAATTCGCCAATTTGGCGGCTCTCGACTTCAGCATCGGCTGTATTACGCAAAGCCTTTTCCGTTTCCGATACCATCATCTCCAGTGTCTCTACAGAGACTGGACGTTTTTCACATGCCCGGATCAGTCCACGAAGAATCTTGTCCCGGCTGAATTCCTCCCGACTGCCATCTTTCTTGATCACGATCAGCGGTGTTTCTTCCACCATTTCAAAAGTTGTAAATCGACGGCTACATTGCTCACACTCCCGACGACGGCGAATCGATTTCGATTCATTGGCTGGCCTTGAATCAAGCACTTTTGTGCCCAGATACGCGCAATAAGGACATTTCAATTCAGATCACTTCCCATGTTTTACTTTTTACCACAAATTCCCTGTTATCAATAGTTATGAAAATCGTATTGCCGACACATAATACTTTTACCAACCGCGAGGAGGTGAACAGCAATGGCACAAAGCAATGGTAACTCCAACAACCTGGTGGTAACTAAAGCTTCCGCAGCTCTCGAGCAAATGAAATATGAAGTTGCTCAAGAACTCGGAATCAGCATTCCACAAGACGGATACCAAGGTAACATGACTTCTTACGAGAACGGTTCGATCGGTGGATACATCACGAAGCGTCTGGTAACAATTGCAGAACAGCAATTGGCAGGTCAATACCAATAATATCTTCATTGTAATACGGTAATACAGAGGAGCATGGGGCGGCCGGTGAACAACCGGCCTGCTCTGTGCTTCTACATATTTCAAACAACGATTTTCAGACAAAGATAAGAACCTTTAAAAATCCACCCAAACCTATATTACTGAAAAGAGTCTACCTTAGAACGTATTATAGATCTTTACATATTGATTATAATAATAAATGACTCGTTGTACATAGTGCCGGGTCTCACCAAACGGAATATCCTTGACCGTCTCGAATGAGCCGTCCCATACACCATCCCTCAGCCATGAATTTACTTTGCCTGGACCTGCGTTGTATGCGGCAATCATTGCCACTTCATTTCCATCGAATTGGTCTGACAGATTGCGTAAATACCAAGTACCTAACTGAATATTTCTTCCAGGTTCATGCTTTAATTCTTCCAGCGATGTGCCCGGAATTTTGCCTTGTTCCATAATCCAGTTCGCGGTGTCCGGCATGAGCTGCATCAGCCCAATGGCACCTCTCTTCGATTCCTTGCTTGTCTTGAAATTGGTCTCCACCTTGATGATGGAAGCGATGAGAAACGGATCGACCTCATAACTCTGCGATTGGGCGCGAATTTCTTCCTTGTAATGAATGGGATAGAACCAGGCCATCCAATTCGTATTCAGGAACAGGACCAAAACAAAAGACACAAACATCAACAATAAAACCCGTTTCTTACGCAGCAATCTCATAATAAGCCCTTACGATGCAAAAATGAATTGATCTGTTTCTCCGTCTCTGACCATAAGCCGCTGTTATCGATGACAATGTCAGCACGCTGCTTCTTATCTTCAATGTCCATCTGCGTGTCCATTCGGGCCTCAGCCTGTTCCGCCGTCATTCCATCCCGGCTCATTAGCCGTTCCCGTTGTATAGACCTCGGGACGTACACAACCATCACTTCTTCGAAGCCATCCTCCAGCCCTGACTCGTACAATAAAGGGATATCGGACACGACAAGCTTGTCCGGATGCTCCAGTTCGTATGCAGCAGCACGCTCGCGCATCTCCTTACGGATCGCAGGATGCGTAATAGCCTCCAACGCTTTCCGTTCTTCCGGACTTTGAAAAACAATACTGCCCAGCTTCTTCCGATCCAGTGTTCCGTCCTCATTTAAAATGGCTTGTCCGAACCGCTGAACAGCCGCAGTCAAAACGGGATGCCCGGGCAGCATTACTTCCCGGGCAATAACATCTGCATCAATGAGCAACGCTCCCTTACTGGCGAGAAAGGCGGACACACTGCTTTTGCCTGTCGCGATCCCGCCGGTTAAGCCAATATTCATTATTTCACCTCACAACAACTTCATTATTCCCATAATCATTAATAAAAGTGCTGGCAGTACAGATAATCTTCGCATCCAACGCAGAGCAGCGAAGCGCAAGCCAACCTTCATACCCAGTAACAGAAATGTCCCACTAAACAATGCAATAATTAATGCCGTCCACAACGTGGGGAATCCTAACAATGCCGCTCCCAGTCCTGCACCAAAAGCATCCAGAGACAGAGCTATGCCAAGCCACATCGCTTCCTGTACGGATATACTTCCCGAGTTATCCATATCCGCCTTCGAGGGGCTGCGCAGAATCTGAATCACAACACCCAATTTTCTCAGCTCGATTGTAAAGACCATTCGTTCCAGAGATCTACCGGAGGAAGATTGCTCAAGGTCAAGCGCAAGCACCTGATTTCTGCCTTTTGACAGAGCCTCCGGTGCTGCCCTACTCCCACTTCGAATTATTCCTGCTTCGGCTCCCTCATCCGTTCCATTGTCCATCTCCAGCTGTTCCTTGCCTTGTTTACGAATGAGTTGCAGCAATGACCATGCGCCAATACCGAGCAGGATGACTGCCCCAACCATCGAAGCCACGTCCGGAGATACCACATGAGACAAAAGCACACCCACCTGCATGGATAACGCAATAACCAGACCCGAACAGATAGAAATGACGGCAATGGATAACAGCGGAATTTTGGTTCTCCGCAGCCCGTATGTAATCCCGACTCCAAAACCATCTAAACTAAGCGCCAAAGCAAGCGCCAGCAATGAAATAAAATGATGCAGCACCCCGGATTCCTCCCCTGTGCGAACTCGTTCCAACCGGCAGTTGCCAGTATGGGTATACGCCCGCTTATTTCTGCCATATCAGTATATGGAGGGAGGAATCCAAGGGTGCTACAATTTGACGATTTCGATCATGCTACCATACCCGGTACCGATTCAACGCAGCGGCTGACACTTCGGACAATAATGTGTTCCCCTGCCGCCTACTACGCTCTTCTCGATTAATGTACCACACGTTACACAGGGTTCGGACTTGCGTCCATATATTTTCAACTGATGCTGGAACATCCCCATTTCGCCCTGTCCATTCACATATGATTTGATGGAAGATCCACCTGCATCCACCGCATCCTGAAGCGTAGCCACGATCGCCTCATGCAGAACGGTTAACTGTGCCTCTGTTAACGTCTTGGCAATGGTCTCTGGATGAATGCCTGCGCGGAATAACGCCTCGTCCACATAGATATTCCCGATCCCGACGACATATGCCTGATTTAACAGCACGGCCTTGATTTTGGTTGTTCGCTTGCCAACAGCACCACGGAATGCATCTACGGTAAAGGCAGGATCGAGCGGTTCCAGCCCCAGCTTTAACAATGGCTTGGATACCAGTTCCTCACCTGCGCTGAATAGATGCATTGTACCAAACTGACGTACATCCTTATAACGTAATTCTGTACCATCCGTAAAGTGAAAGATAACATGGGTATGCTTCTCCACTTCCTCATGTTGTTGGTATACCCCGTACCTTCCTTCCATCCGCAGATGGGAGACAAGCACCAGCCCATCCAGCAAAATACGCAAAAACTTGCCCCTGCGCTCCACACCCATTACAGTATGTCCCGCAAGTTCTAGTGCAAATGCATCTATGTCGTCCGGCCGCTGAATAATCCGCGGCAAGCTAACGGTAACTGAGTCAATGGTCTTGCCCACAATAAGTTGATTCAATGTTCTTCTGACTGTTTCGACTTCCGGTAATTCCGGCATGATGTTCTCACCTCCCCTATATTATAACGGAAGATGGCGCTCAGCGGGACCCTTCTTGTGTCAAAAGCAATTGAAAAACATATTGTAAAATAACGGAAAGGCCTTGCAGGGCCTGCTATTTGGCTTCATACCAGTTTTCACCGTAGCTGACTTCCGCTTTCAGTGGTACAGACAGCTTTAATGCTTTTTCCATCACTGAAGGTACGAGCTCTTTCATCAGCTCCAGTTCATCGGCAGGTACTTCGAATACAAGTTCATCGTGTACCTGAAGCAGCATACGACTCTTCAGCTTGCGTTCACGCAGCGCTTCGTCCATCTGAACCATGGCCAGCTTGATGATATCTGCCGCCGTTCCCTGAATCGGTGTATTCATTGCTGTACGCTCTGCAAAAGAACGAAGGTTGAAGTTGCTCGCATTAATCTCTGGCAGATAGCGACGACGTTCCAGCATGGTTTTAACATAACCATCCTGACGCGCTTCCTTCACAATATCGTCCATATATCGGCGAACACCCTGGAATACTTCGAAATACTGATCTATAAACTGGGCAGCCTCTTTACGGGTAATATGCAGGTTCTGGGACAAACCGTAATCGCTGATTCCATACACGATACCGAAGTTTACCGCCTTGGCTGAACGACGCATATCTCCATCCACATCCTCAGGCTTTACCCCAAACACATCCGAAGCGGTTTTCGTATGGATATCCATATCGTTGACAAAAGCTTCCTTCAGTCGCTCGTCGTCCGAAATATGTGCAAGAACACGCAGTTCAATCTGTGAATAGTCTGCTGCCAGAATGGACCAACCCGGTTCTGAAGGGACAAACACCTTCCGGATTTTGCGGCCTTCCTCCATCCGAATCGGAATGTTCTGCAAGTTCGGGAATTGACTGCTCAGACGTCCGGTAGCCGCAATCGTCTGACGGTAATACGTATGCACCTTGCCATCCTTGTCTGAAATCTCTTTGAGCAATCCTTCTACATATGTGGACTGCAACTTGGCAAGTTGACGATATTGCAGAATATGCTTAACCACATCATTATATGGAGCCAGTTTTTCCAATACTTCGGCATCTGTAGAGTAACCTGTCTTTGTTTTCTTGACCACAGGCAGACCGAGTCTATCGAATAAAATCTCACCCAGCTGCTTCGGTGAATTCAGATTGAATTCCGTACCGGAAAGCTTGTAGATTTCCGTCATCAATCTGCTGATATTTTCTTCGAACTCACTACCCAAAGCCTTCAAATCTGCCGTATTCGCCTTAATTCCCTGTTTCTCCATATCTGCGAGGATGCGTGACAACGGCATCTCCAGCTCATGGAAAAGTGCATTCATCTCATTGCTCTCCAAGGCCTGCTCCTGAAGTGGAATAATGGCTGCTACGGCTGCCGCTTTACGGCACAGGAAATCACCTAGTATGTCCTGGTCAGGCACTTTGTATTTTGCCCCTTTGCCCAACACTGTATCATCCTCCACAAGGGAAGGCAGGCCATATTTCGTGGTTAAGCCACTGATGGTCTGATTGGATTCGGTTGGATCGAGTAAATAGGCAGCCAGCTGCACATCGAAAGACGCTCCTGCGAACTCAATACCATGCGCATGCAGTGCCAAATCGACACGATGCAGATCATAGCCGCGCTTGGGCTGTTCCGGATTGCCGAGCCATTCCCGTACCGGAGCAGCTGCGCTGGACTGAAGCAATTCGGGCGACAGGAATGTGTAGGTTCCAGCTGAACCTAACGCGAGTCCAACCAGTTTCGCTTGATGCGGGTTATCGCCATGTGTCTCTACATGCAGCACATCAATGGATTCAAGTGACCCAAACAGCTCCCCAATCGTTTCCTCTGTAGCGATGGAGGACTGCACCTCTGCGGCGGGAACAGCCTCCTGTTCAGAGACTATACTTCCACGGAATGAAAGACGTTCGAGCAAAGACTTGAATTCGAGCTTGGCCAAAGCGGGGCCTGCCAGTTCCTCCTTCAACCCGGCAAACTGCATATCATCCCACGTTTGTTCCAATGGAACTTCCCGGTGGATTGTGGCAAGCTGCTTGCTCATCCGTGCATCTTCGGCGTGAGCCTCAATCTTTTCTTTCATTTTACCTTTCAGCTCACTTGTGCCGTTAAGAACATCCTCAACCGATCCGAACTGGTGCAGCAGCTTCAGCGCCGTTTTCTCACCAACACCGGGAATGCCCGGTATATTATCGGACGTATCGCCCATCAGACCTTTGAGGTCAATGATTTGTAACGGAGTCAAGCCATAGCGCTCCTTGATCTGAGCAGGATCATACAATTCAATGTCGGTGACACCTTTGCGTGTAAGGCCGATATGAACATGATCAGAGGCGAGCTGCAGCATATCTTTGTCACCCGATACAACCAGTACCTGTCTTCCTGCTTCATCGGCACGTTTGGTTAACGTTCCAATAATATCGTCCGCTTCGAATCCAGCAAGCTCAAACTGGGCAATGCCAAAACCCTGCAGCAGTTCTTTCAGCAGTGGAAATTGCTCAGACAGCTCCGGTGGGGTTTTCTCCCGGCCACCCTTATACTCCTGGTAACCTTCGTGGCGGAACGTGACTTTCCCCGCGTCAAATGCGACCATCACATGAGTCGGTTTGTGTTCTTCCAGCAATCGCAGCAGCATCGTCGTAAAACCGTACACCGCATTGGTATGCAGACCTTTCGAGTTGGTCAGCGGCGGCATTGCAAAAAACGCCCGGTAAATAATGCTATTTCCATCTATGAGAATAAACTTGTCCATTCCAGCACCTCGCGTATCGTATGGTCAAACCTTCAATTACATCTACTCTAATGATACCATACACACCAGTTACAACAAAAAGATTAACCATCTTTTCACATCATTTAATTCCAGCAAAAAAAGGAACCCCTCCGCTAACAGCCTGATCACAGACTGCCGGGAGAAAGTTCCTTGATTTCAAACAAACCATTCTTTAATTACCACTGTACTCCGTTGAACTACTGATTGAGATCCGGGCGTTTGCCTGTTACCAGATATACTGTACTTTCACCAATGTTTGTTGCATGGTCACCAATCCGTTCGATATAACGTCCAACCATCATTAGAAGCATGGCCTGGGACGCTTTATTCGGATGGTCTGTCATGAACGAGTAGAGGTCACTGATCATATGACTGTACAATTGGTCAACCTGATCATCCGTCTGAGCCATTTTGTAGGCTAGGTCCGTATTTTCCTTCAGGAAGGATTCAATGGATTCATCAACCATCGCTTTGACGATTTCCGCCATTCTTGGAATGTCTACAAGAGGTTTAATAAGCTGCTGTCCCTCCATACGAAGTGTCACCTTCGCTACATCCAGTGCAAGATCGCCCATCCGTTCCAGATCACTTGAGATTTTGAAAGCAACGATAATACGTCGCAGATCCTTCGCTACCGGCTGTTGTGTAATGATAAGCTTGGAACCCAGTTCCATAATCTTGTCTTCCAGGGCATTCAGATTCGCATCATTCTTGATGATGACCTGAGCTTTCTCGGCATCCATCGTTTGTAAACTTTCAATGGCCCCATCCAGTGCCGTTCCTACATGCTCACCCATTTGCCGAAGCAGTGTGCGCAGTTCCTCCAGCTCTTGATCAAATTCTTTTCTGCGAATCATAGGTTTCATGTCCTCCTTATCCATCATCTCCGGACACACCGGGATTGTTCGAACTTGGCTTGATTATCCGAACCGTCCGGATATATAATCCTCGGTCCGGGAATCCTGCGGTGTGGAAAATAAAGTTTCTGTATCAGCTGCCTCGACCACTTCCCCATTCAGGAAAAAAACAGTACGACCCGATACCCTTGCTGCCTGGTGCATGTTGTGCGTTACCATCACAATCGTGTACTTATGATGCAACTCTTTGACCAGTTCCTCAATTTTGAGCGTCGAGATTGGATCTAGTGCAGACGTCGCTTCATCCATCAGCAGAACGTCAGGTTGCACAGCCAGGGCACGTGCAATACAAAGACGCTGCTGTTGTCCACCGGACAGACTGAGTGCCGATTTTTTGAGCACATCTTTCACTTCATCCCACAGTGCAGCATGCACAAGACTCTGCTCAACCAGCTGATCCAGTTCGGCCTTGTTGGTCACCCCATGAAGGCGTGGTCCATAAGCTACGTTATCGTAAATGGATTTTGGAAAAGGGTTAGGCTGCTGAAACACCATACCAACCCTTTTGCGCAGCGTCTCCACTTCAATCTCATTGCTATAAATGTCGGAACCGTCCAACATAACTTGTCCTTCCACACGCACGCCCGGAATCATATCATTCATCCGGTTCAGCGTACGAAGCAAGGTAGATTTACCGCAACCTGATGGTCCGATAAACGCAGTAACCGTTCTCTCGGGCAGATCCATCGATATATTTTTAAGCGCGTGATGCGTATCATAGTATAGATTTAGTCCATCAATATGAATGAGATCCTTCATGGATGTTCACTTCTCCTTCGCTGCAGGGACAACCAGACTCCCTTTACGTTGACCGATGCCAATAATCAGACTTGGCTTTTGGCCATCTATAACATCCTACCTTCTCATTGTAAAAACAGTATCACTTTCATGTTAACGGAATGTAAAAAAGACATCTTTCACAGCCATCCATGATTGATCCAATCACGGATAATGAATGATGTCTGGAATGTCTAAACCCGTTCCCGCAGGAATTAATGGTTACGAATCAGTTACCATATCCTGAAGCTTCCTGTTAATATGTTCCGCCATTTCTCCGGCTTTCTTGCCTTCGGTGGCAATCCCCTCTGCAATGCGGGACATGCCTTCCACTGAGGTGCTCAGTTGTTTAAATGCCATCTCTCCTGCGGTTACATGTACCGAACTGTCGTCGATTTCAGCTGAGCTTGCCCTAACCAGTTCCACAGTCTGTTGAGTCAATTCACCTATATTCTCCAGCAAAGAAGACATATTGCCCGCAACCTCTCGGGTTTGTCTGGCCAGAGCACGAATCTCACCTGCGACGACCTGGAACCCAAGTCCATACTCACCCGCATGAGCCGCCTCAATTGAAGCATTCATGGCAAGCAACCCACTCTGATCTGCGAGAGAGCGAATGGAACGCGCCATCTTGGCTCCTGTTTCAATCGAAGTCAACATCTCACTGGCATGTTGTCGTTGTCCTTCCATATGCTGATGTACGCGGTTATACGAAGCGTCAACCAGCAGCAGACTCTTCTCCCCTTGCTCTGACCATTTCATAATCTGTTGGGCTTCTTCTCCTGCATTCCATGCAGCCTGTACGAGATGGGTGATCGAATCATTAATTCCGGAAATTTCTTGCCGACTGTCTTTAATGATGTGTGTACGCTCTTCACCAGCCTTGTGCTGAAGTCTGCGAGACAAGGACATCACATCCCGCATCGTAAGCACGCCCAATACTTTATGCTCTTCCGTTAGGATTAAACAATCGTAGAACTGCTTTTCACTTCGAGACAGAGCAATATCAATAATACCTAAAGCATCCATGCCAACATCTACAATAACTGGGGATGAATCAGAAATACGCGAAATAGGCTTGTGATAAAACAAATCCGCAGCAAAGCGCCCATTCAAAATCTTGTATAATGTTTCCCGCATTAATAGACCAAGCGGATGCATCTGATCGTCACATAATACAATACAGGGATACTCCTGATCCTTATTTAGCATGCCAGCCGCTTCCCCACAGGTTGTGTGAATCCCAACCATGGGAACTTTACGACAATAGTCCCTTAAGTGAACTTGATTTCTCGAAGTAACTGCTACCTTTTCCTCTTGACCCAATCTGGCTGCTATTACCTCTTGCGTATATATCGTTTCTTCTCGTTGATCAGGCTTCATTTCGAGCAACATGGGCATAAATGCGCAATCTCCTTTACGTATGAGCTCCGTCCTGAGATGGGATATGTAGGTCCAAAGTATCACTCAGACAGCTTCATCCTACTCCTTATACGTTAAGGAAAATAATTCTTTATGTTAACAGAATGTAAAAATAAAACTCCCCTATCATTGTTAGCTTGAATGATGGGGAGTTTTTCTTTTCACAACCAATTTATAACCTACACCGCGAATGGAATCGATATGAACCGATTCCGGGTCCAGCTCCAGCTTCTTCCGTAATGAACTGACGTGAACGTCCACCGTTCGTTGACCTCCGATATAATCGAAGCCCCAGACCGCATTCATCAGATCATCCCGTGTGAGTACAACACCGGGTTTCTTGGCAAGATAGAGCAGAACTTCAAACTCCTTGGGACGTAAACTAATGGATTGTCCACCCAGTGTAACTTCATATTTCAATGGATAAATCTCCAGTTCCCCCAGTATAATCCGGGAACCGTCTTTGTCCTCGGGTTGTGGCAGATCTTCACCATTCGAATAACGTCTTAACACCGCATCCACTCTGGCGAGCAATTCGGATACACCAAACGGCTTGGTGATATAATCATCAGCACCTGATTTCAGACCTTGTACAACCTCGGCTTCACCATTTTTGGCTGTCAAAATAATAACGGGTGTGCTGACACCCTGAATTCGTAACTTGTTCAGAATGTCCAGACCATTCATTCCTGGAAGCATCAGATCCAGCAAAATCAGATCAAATTCTTGGGACAAAGCCCTGTCATATCCCGCAGATCCATGATCTTCAGCAATAACATCATATCCCTCTTGTGTCAGGTTGTACGTAAGCAATCTTGATAATGTTGGTTCATCTTCAATAACGAGCAAACGCTGCGCCATGATACCCCTTCTCTCCTCATAGGTTGTCTGTTGCCACAACACTTTGTCTATCATAGCACTTAATTGTTAACGCTGTGTAAAGCAATGCATTCCTTTTTACATTTCACTTCCATCGCACTAGATTTCCTCATCCTGAATGAATGGAAGAATAACACGGAACGTTGTTCCCATGCCAAGTTCACTCTCAACAGACAGCTTGCCATGATGCAACTCAACGAGATGCTTAACGATCGAAAGTCCAAGTCCGGTACCTCCCGAGTTACGGGATCTGCCTTTGTCCACCCGATAGAAACGCTCAAAAATTCGCGGCAAATCTTTCTTTGGAATGCCAATCCCCGTGTCCGAAACTGCAAATACAACCTGTTCTGTGTCCTCGTTATGTTCAACCATCACTTGTAATTTTACCCGTCCACCCTCAGGGGTATAGTTAATGCCGTTGGATAACAAATTAATAAAAATTTGCTTCATCTTATCCTCGTCAGCTTCAATATATAATTCCTCGGGAACATTCATCTCCAGACGAATATCTTTCTTCTCCGCCACCTTGGACAGTGTACCCAGAACCATCTCGAAGAACGAATGCACATGCACAGGTGAACACTGAAGCGGAGCACGTTTGGATTCAATTTTGGACAACTCCAGAATATCACCAATTAATCGATTCAGCCTGTCACCCTCATCGTATATGATCTGTAAAAATGAACGCTCTGTTTCTTTATCCTGAACCCCGCCACTAAGAAGTGTTTCAGCAAAACCTTTGACTGCAGCCACAGGAGTCTTCAGTTCATGAGATACATTAGCTACGAACTCACTGCGCATCGTCTCCAGACTGCGGATCGCTGTTACGTCCTGGAGGAGGAATAGCATGCCCCGATACGCACCATCATCTTCTGACATGGGTACCCCGTCAATACGAATCAATTTTTCCACCGGGTTGAATACACTTACTTCTTCGTGCATGGGCTCCCGCATGGCAACACTTTCTTCAATGGTTCGGGTCAGCTCATAATGCCGCTTCAATTCAATATACGGCTTGCCAGTCACCCGGTCTGCCTGAATGCCAAGCATACGCTCCGCTTCCCGGTTGACCAGCGCAATGGATTGGCCTGCATCAATCATGACAATTCCGCCTGTCATATTGGCCAGGACACTTTGCAGTAGTGCTTCATTATCCCTGATCGTTTTCAGCTGCATCTGAAGGCTGTCTGCCATTCCATTAATAGCAAGTCCCAGTTGGCCAATCTCGTCATTTCGAGTTACATCCACTCTCGCATCATAATCCAGCTTGGTGATCCGATGTGCCACCTTCGTAATATGTTCAATGGGTGACGTTAATCCTCGTGCAACCCTATAACTGACCAGTGCTACAATCAGGAACAGAAGTCCCAAGGTGAAAAACATCAAAATCCAGCCCTGCTGAAGACCTTGATCCACAGCCTCAAGGCTCATGGACAGCCTGATGTACCCGTCAAATTTTCCATTGGTTAACTCGATCATGTCGCTTTGATCCGAATTCACAGGAAGCGCCACATACAGCATGTCCTGCCCCAATGTTTCACTATAACGAATGGAATGACCATAATTTTGCTCACCGGCTTCTTTAATCTCCTGACGGTTCAAGTGATTATCCATCGTATTGGGATCGCTCTCCGAATCGCCAATGACCGTTCCATCTTTGTTAATAAAGGTTACCCGTGAATCCGTCAGCCGATCCAACTCAACAGCCCGGTCCGAGTAATATTTCTGTGTCTCTGCATTCGTCGGATCGGTTGCATCATGAAACGGGAATGTGGCTTTCAGCAAATTGATCTCACGCACCATCGTTTGCTCCAGTGCATTAATGTGGGTAGTCTTAAACACTCTGCCCATCGTATAACCCGCTACTATGACGGAGATACCGATCAGCACCATCATGATGATGGCAAGGCGAATTCGGAACGGTCTCATTTATATCTTCCTTTGTTATAATAATATTTACGTATTCAGCTCTGTTCGATCACCGCGGAGGACGAAAAAAAACTGACGGCTTATGGAATGATAATGCCGAGTTTCAGTCGTTCCTGCAGGCATTCTTTCATGAATAATGCTCAAGGTTTCGTTTTGAACGAGATGCCAACCATCACACTTCCCGCCCCATATGTAATGTGCTGCATTCTCTTTGCTAATCTTTGTCATGTGAAACCTCCCGATAGATATATATCATATTCCACATATCATATCACAGATTCTACAGGGATCATGCCGTTTCCATTCAGGTGACAATGATGAATACCATGCAGCTTGGGCAGTCGTACTAATAAAATATCATGTAAATATCAATTTGGATCCTGACTTTTGTAAACGGACGATTGAATTGGATAAATCACAAAGACGCTCCGTCCAGCAATCTGGAAACGAAACGTCTTTATCAACTCGCTCAACATATTTTCATTGTGTTAAATACTATCCGTTAACCACTTCGCCGCCATTGATATGCATGACCTGTCCACTCACGTAGGACGAATCATCAGAAGCGAGATATACGTAAGCCGGAGCCAATTCATCCGGTTGACCTGGACGTTTCATCGGCTGAGTAGCGCCAAATTCACTCACCTTTTTCTCATCAAACGTGGATGGTATGAGCGGTGTCCATATCGGCCCTGGAGCAACGGCATTCACACGAATGCCCTTCTCAACCACGTTCATCGACAAGGAGCGCGTAAATGAAGTGATTGCTCCTTTCGTCGAGGAATAATCGATCAACGTTGGATTACCGCGATATGCGGTGATGGACGTCGTATTGATGATCGTACTGCCTTTCTTAAGATGTGGCAGGGCAGCCTGTGTAATATAAAACATGCCAAAGATATTTGTGCGGAACGTACGTTCCAGCTGTTCTGGCGTAATATCTTCTATCTGCTGCTGTGGATGCTGCTCTGCTGCATTGTTCACGACAATATCCAGCTTGCCCAGTTGATCCACCGTCTGCTGTACCGATTTCTTGGCAAATGCGACATCACCAATGTCTCCGGCAATCAGTATGCATTTGCGTCCTTCCTGTTCAACCTGGCGCTTCGTCTCTTCTGCATCCTGATGTTCACTCAGGTATACAATCGCTACATCGGCACCCTCTTTTGCATACGTAACGGCAACAGCACGTCCAATTCCACTGTCTCCACCCGTAATCAATGCAACCTTATCCAGCAATTTGCCGGCTGCTTTATATTCAGGTTTCTCAAACTCCGGCTTGGGGTGCATCTCCGATTCAATCCCAGGACGCTGATTCTGTTGTTGGGGTGGCATCGTCTTTTTGTTTTGTGTATCCGTTGACATCTGGCATTTCTCCTCTCAAAATGTTTTCTGTTCCAGTCTCATTCTGTAGGATGGCATGAACAGTACAGATTATTCCTAAATCCGACTGTCTTCCAAATTTGCTGTCTGTTTTCTCGATACTTACTTACCACTCTCCCTGGAAGATCAAACAAAAATTAGATACTATAATAAATTCGATTTTTTTTCGAAAATAGACTGTTTCAGTACCTGAATTATATTCCTATGCCGTTTAGGCTGATGTACAATGGACAGTATACCGTAACAATAAGTCTGATTTCCTTCGTTTGAATTTATCGTTACCAAGCATTTCAACTCAACAAATATTCTGAATGAATATGGAGACCTAACCCATGGAATCGCACATTAATTCTTACATAACACTTGTTACCACTTCAGCTGTGCTGAATGTTTTTCTATGTTTATATACGTATTTTAGAAGAACCGAGATCCCCAGTTCGAAAATATTTATTCTTTATACAGCAGCACTATCTATTTACACATTTGGATACGCGATCGAGCTCGCCAGCAGCACACTGGAGCAAATGAAATTCTGGACGGTTGTGGAATACATCGGGATGCCTTTCTCTGCCTCCCTTGGTTTGATGCTCATGATACAGTACACTGGCAAAACGTTATCCAAAAAAGCAACTGCCGCACTTTTTGTGGTTCCTTCCATTACCTTGATCATGGTGGCAACCAATGACTTTCATCACCTTTTCTATAAAAGGGTATGGCTGAGAGAAAACAGTGCCGTGCCTCTGATGGATATTACCATTGGGCAATGGTACGTGGTTCACGGAGCTTTCACCTTTTCCTGTCTGTTATGTGCCTGCCTGATTCTCATTAAACAGTGGAAACACACCAAAAAAATGTATCGTCGACAACTACTCACACTGATTACCTCACAGATCATTCCGATGGTAGCTGCTTTTGTCTATTTGCTAGGTCTGACTCCTAATGGAATGGACCCCGTCCCGGTTCTCATGTGTCTTACATCTGCAATGTACATATGGGCTATCCTGTCTTCTCGTCTTCTAACCATCGTGCCTATTGCCAAGGATCATATCTTTGAAAGCATGCGTGAAGGTGTTATCGTGCTGGATAGCTCCCATCGGCTCGTCGATTATAATAAGTCTTTGCGTGATATGCTGCCAGAGCTTGGATTAAGCATGGTGGGCCAGCATCTGAACGATATTTGGCATTCGCTGGGCGGAGGGCCTTTCCCCGTGGAATATGATCGAGAAGGTCTGCAAAAGGATTTGTACTGGCAGTTGAAAGGCGAAACGGTCTGTTACCAAGTCAGAACATCTTATGTTTATAACAAGGATGGACAGACCGTCGGCACTCTGATTATGCTGATTGATATTACCGAGCAGCGTTTCCTGCAAGAACAACTGAAACAAATGGCTTATTTCGATGGCCTCACCAAAATATACAACCGGACACAATTTTTGCACAAAGGCCGGGAAATTTTGAGTGAAGCCCAGCTTAACTTGCGGCCCGCGGCCTTTATTTTATTTGACATTGATTATTTCAAAAGGATTAACGACACCTACGGACATGATGTGGGCGACCAGGCCATCATTCATGTGGTCTCTGTGTGTAATCGTTATCTCAGTCCGGAGATGCTGTTCGCTCGTTATGGGGGAGAGGAGTTCGTAATAGCTGTGCCCCATGCAACGCTTAAGGATGGCGAGCAGCTTGCCGAGAAATTGCGCGTTGCACTGCTCCACAATCCGCTGGATGTACAAGACATTCGTATTCCACTAACTTCTAGCTTCGGGGTCGCACAATACAATGGAGGTTCAGATTCATTGGAGTCCTTGCTGCGCGATGCCGATACAGCCCTTTACGAGTCCAAGCGTAACGGGAGAAACACCGTTTTCGCCCATGCGCTCAGCTTGAGTTAAGCAACTTACAGCATATAACTATTCTAGCCCTATATGTTGCTGACTCCACCCTTTACCTCGTGCTGCTGATTGGCAAACTGCCTTCAAACTGAGCGTACACAAAATAGACAGCCTCTGGGCTGTCTATTTTGTGTACGTATCCGATTTGTTCCTCATCTAGCTTGTCCCCGCACCTGCTGTGCAAACGCTTTAGCTTAGCCCTCAGATAAACGTGCGAGGGATTTCTAGATAACCTGGTTATTTACCATCAGGTATACCATGATGAGCAGGAACACGGCAAGCAGTGTACTGAATGTACGAATCTTGCTTTGCTCCGGACTAACATCACGGTTGCTCTTCACAGCCTCTGCTGCCAGACGCAGCGGTTTACCCATAATACCACCAATTGCCGCAATAGCAAGCAACAGAACGACTACTACGCCCATCCACAGATAGGAATACTCACCCTTGGTCATTAAGTAACCACCCGTAAGAAGCTGAATCACAAGTCCATACTGCGCGATACGGTTCAATGAACGGAGCGACGCAAATGCTCCTTCTTGGGCTGCAGCACTCAGGGTACGGATTTTGCCAACCACGAATGGCAAGATCAGGTAGAATCCCATGGCCAGCGCTCCAATAATATGAAGCAGGTACATAATCATTGTCAAAATTTCCATCCTCCTCAAAAATTTCAGTTCAGTGTGTTATACATCACATCCCATTATACTGGGGAACTTATCCAAAGAAAAGAAAACCTCCGGAGTTTCCGAAGGTTTTCGCTTTGTTGCTGTTCAAAAAGTTTTCAAACTTAGATATTTACTACTGAAATGACGTTACGAACCGAATCCGCAGATTTGTCGAGTCCCGCTTTTTCTTCAGCAGTCAGTTCCAGTTCAAAGATTTTTTCGATTCCGTTACCACCCAGAATGGTTGGCACACCAAGGAACAAGTCATTGTAGCCATATTCCCCTTCAAGGTAAGCAATAACCGGAATAATTCGTTTTTTGTCTTTCAAAATAGCTTCGGTCATTTGCACCAATGAAGCTGCAGGTGCATAATATGCGCTGCCGTTTCCAAGCAGGTTTACGATCTCACCGCCGCCAACACGTGTGCGTTGTACGATGGATTCAATGCGCTCTGCCGAGATAAGAGTATCAATTGGAATACCACCAACGCTGGAATAACGAACGAGTGGTACCATATCGTCTCCGTGACCGCCAAGAACGAATCCCCGGACATCTTCAACCGATACATTCAGCTCTTGTGCAATGAATGTGCAATAACGTGCCGTATCCAGGACACCGGACTGACCGATTACGCGGTTTTTAGGGAAACCAAGCGTCTGATAAGCTGCATATGTCATTGCATCTACCGGGTTGCTTAGAATAATGACAATGGAATCAGGGCAATATTTTTTCACATTTTCACAAACCGACTTCACGATTCCTGCGTTCGTATTGACCAGATCATCACGGCTCATACCCGGTTTGCGAGCAATACCTGCTGTAATGATAACAATCTCTGAACCTGCAGTATCCTCGTAGTTGGAAGTACCGACGATATTGCTGTCGAAGCCCTGAACAGGACTCGCTTCCATCATGTCGAGCGCTTTACCTTTAGTCGGGTTTTCCAATTGTGGAATATCAACCAGAATAACATCCCCGAGTTCTTTCTGGGCAAGCATTAAAGCGGTTGTAGCTCCGGTAAATCCGGCGCCGACTACTGTGATTTTTTTGCGCTGAATAGTCACGATTCACATCTCCCCTTACAGGTTTTTAATGATTTGATCAGCAAATTCAGAACATTTCACTTCAGTAGCGCCGTCCATCAGACGTGCAAAGTCATAGGTAACAGTTTTATTGTTAATGGATGTTTCCATACCTTTGTAGATCAGGTTAGCTGCTTCTTGCCATCCCAAGTGCTCAAGCAACATAACACCGGACAGAATAACAGAACCAGGGTTCACGACGTCTTTGTCCGCATATTTTGGTGCAGTACCGTGTGTAGCTTCAAAGATGGCATGTCCTGTTACATAGTTGATGTTCGCTCCTGGAGCGATACCAATTCCACCAACTTGTGCAGCAAGTGCATCGGACAGATAGTCACCGTTCAGGTTCAACGTTGCGATTACATCGAACTCGCCTGGACGAGTCAGTACTTGTTGCAGAGCGATATCGGCAATTGCATCTTTCACGATGATTTTGCCAGCATCTTCAGCTGCTTTTTGAGCTGCATTTGCTGCATCCGTACCGTCTTTTTCCTTGATGATATCGTATTGTGCCCAAGTGAACACTTTGTCAGCGAACTCTTCTTCAGCAACTTCATAACCCCAGTTTTTGAAGGCACCTTCCGTAAATTTCATGATATTGCCTTTGTGTACCAATGTAACGCTCTTACGGTTGTGGTCGATGGCATATTGCACTGCTGCGCGTACCAGACGTTTGGAACCTTCAGAGGAAACCGGTTTGATACCAATACCGGAAGTTTCAGGGAAACGGATTTTGTTTGCACCCATCTCCTGTTGCAGGAACTGGATCACTTTTTTCACTTCTTCGGTACCTTCTGCATACTCGATACCTGCATAGATATCTTCCGTGTTCTCACGGAAAATGACCATATCTACCAGCTCAGGACGTTTAACCGGAGAAGGTACACCATCGAAGTAACGTACAGGACGCAAGCAAGTGTACAAGTCAAGTTCTTGACGCAGTGCCACGTTAAGGGAACGAATTCCGCCGCCGATTGGCGTAGTCAGTGGTCCTTTAATCGCTACGATATACTCGCGAATGGCTTCAAGTGTGTCGTTTGGCAGCCACTCCCCGTATGTATTGAATGCTTTCTCGCCAGCAAACACCTCGTACCATGCGATTTTTTTGTTGCCATCGTATGCTTTTTCAACAGCTGCATCCAATACACGCTTGGAAGCTTTCCAGATATCACGACCTGTACCGTCACCTTCGATAAATGGAATGATCGGGTTATTAGGTACTTGCAGTGTACCGTTATCAATTTGAATTTTTTCGCCTTCAGTTGGATGAGCAAATTTTTCTAATTTCATTAGTATAATTCCTCCTTGGATTCGTATATGCAGTATGATAACATACCGCTTGTCTTATAGGGAGAAAGGGGTGTGAACGTGTGGCACGTTTATTAGCCAGCAGGTTTATCCCTTCCCCCCGTCCTTATTTATTATACTGGTTTTGATGCCATTAGCGAAGTTCAATCGAAACGTACTTTTGATCTGTTGGACCTGTATACTCGGCACGCGGACGAATAATACGGTTATCTGCAAGTTGTTCCAGAATATGAGCGGTCCAACCTGATACCCGACTAATCGCAAAGATCGGTGTGAACAGTACCTCTTCAATACCCAATTGGGTATATACGGAAGCGGAATAGAAATCTACATTTGGTTTCAGACCTTTTTGTCCTGTCACCAGTTCTTCGATCTTCACTGACATTTCGTACAGGCGTGTATCGTTGTTCATTTCTCCCAGTTCCTTGGACATCTTTTGCAGATGTTTCGCACGCGGGTCTCCATTTTTGTATACACGGTGTCCAAAGCCCATGATCTTCTCACGGTTATTCAACTTTTCCTGAATAGCTGCCTCCAGACGATCAGGTGTACCAATCTCATTCAACATCTTCATAACGGCTTCGTTTGCGCCACCATGCAATGGCCCCTTCAATGCGCCAATAGCTGAAGTTACACCGGAATAGATGTCAGATAATGTGGCTACCGTTACACGGGCTGCAAATGTAGAAGCATTCAACTCATGATCCGCATGAAGGACCAGAGCCTGATCAAGAGCTTTAACAGCCGTCTCGGATGGTTCTTCACCCGTCATCATATATAAAAAGTTTTCCGCGATGGAAGCGCCTTCTTTTGGAGTCACAGGTTCTTTGCCCTGACGGATACGGGCTATGGCTGCAACAATCGTTGGCAGCTGCGCTTGCAGCTTAACTGCTTTGTTTTCATTCGCTTCTGCTGTCATTTCATCAGCCTGTTCATCATACAGAGCCAGTGCGGATACTGCTGAACGCAGTGCTGCCATGGTACTCATGTTTTTCGGATACAATTGGATTTGTGCAATCAACTCGCTCGGAATCGGCGCGTAATCGCTCAGGCTTTTCCGAAGGGATTTCAGTTCATCCGTAGTCGGCAATTTACCAAACCAAAGCAAATAGGCCACTTCTTCAAAGCTTGCGTTTTCAGCCAGATCATCAATATCGTAACCACGGTATGTGAGCACACCGTCTACAATAGAGCTGATCGAAGAGGTTGTTGCAACGATGCCTTCCAGACCTTTGGTAGCTGTCATATTACATCTCTCCTTTAATAAACGAAATCAAGAACCCATCCAGAGTGCCATCAACATGTTCAACGCACTCGTCCTTCTTTTGTAACCATTTACATTTTAAAATGAATAAAGATCACAATGTCCGGTTTTCATATCTGTCAATCGGCATTTTCTTATCTCATCATACTGGATTTTGTCGTTTATGTGAACATGAAGCAAGGTCATTCGCACATCAAACTTCTTTATCAGACCGATAAAGCATTTTTGAAAACCTTTACAAGAACAGGGTTTACATTTTATTCTTTTTATACAATTCCGTGCTATTAATCAAGTTTCTATTGCTATATTTTATCCACATGAGGCATACTCTAGGCAAAAGAATCGAGATTATCCGATGACATCCTTGCGTTTCAAATCACTGTATTTGCTCTATATTAACTAGATAGCCTGTTTGCTTCTTTCTTGGGCAGGCTTGAAAAGGATTAAGGAGAGTTGATGCTTGGATAGAATCATTATGAAACGCTTATTACGCGGCATATGGGTGATTGTTGCTACCCTTCTGATTGCCGTTGCTATATACTTGCTGCTTCCGCTGTTATATCCCTTCGTCATCGCATGGATTATCGCCTATGCAATGAATCCGTTGGTAAATTTGCTTCAGCATAAGGCCCGATTCCCGCGGTGGTTGGCCGTAACCTTTTCACTGATCGTATATTGCGGAGCCATTGTTGTCGTGTTGTCCGCTGCTGTAACCCGCATGGTGAAAGAAGTCATTTCCTTGACGACAAGCTTTGATCTTCATGTCGATGAGATCAAGGCAACGTTCGTCCGCTGGACTCAGAATGATACGATTCAGAGTTTGATTGGACAGATCAATGAATTTTACAAGGAAAATCCGAATTATCAGGAAACCATTAACAGCAATATTAGCAAAACAACCGAAACGGTAGGTACAGCAGTAACAGACCTGGTCACTGGATTTTTCAACATGATCCTGAACCTGCTCACTTCCCTCCCTAATATGGGAGCGGTATTAATCGTTGTCCTTCTGTCGACGTTCTTTATAAGCAAAAGCTGGGCTCGGCACAGCGTTACCGTATCAGGATGGGTACCTTCATCCATTCGTAAGCCGATAAGTGACATATGGAACGATCTGAAAAAAGCGTTGTTCGGCTATGCACGGGCTCAGTTGATCATGATCTCTATCACTGCACTCTTTGTCATGATTGGATTGCTTATTTTACAGGTGAAGTCTGCCTTCACGATTGCTTTGCTTATTGGCCTCGTGGATCTGCTACCCTATCTCGGCGTTGGTCTCGTCATGGTTCCTTGGGCGGCATACCTATTTATGAACGGTGATCTGTACCTGGGGATTGGCATCAGCGTTGTATATCTCATCGTACTGATTGCCCGGCAGATCATTGAACCCAAAGTACTTGCCAGCAGTGTCGGCCTGGACCCACTAGCCACTCTGGTTGGCATGTTTGTCGGATTGAAGCTGTTCGGTGTGCTCGGTCTGATCATCGGACCTGTCAGCCTTGTTATCCTTGATGCATTCAATCGCGCAAATGTGTTTCGTGATCTTAGAACATACATTATTAACGGCCGCGTCCGATGATATTCGGTGAAGCATGCATGATTTCTGTTTTCTGTCATGCACATATAATCAAGATTAAAAAAGGCACCGCTCATCAGACTGAATCTGGTGGTCGGTGCCTCTCTTTAACTGATTCTGATATATCTTATCGTTTTGGACCGCGATAAAACTTGATACTACCATTTCTCATTTTTTTCTCCAGCCAGCCCAGGAAGAATAGACGATACACTGAACGTGTTAACGGAAACAACAGTGTAAAACCGATCAGATCTGTGATGAATCCCGGAATCAGCAGCAAGAAACCTCCGACAAAAATGAAAAGCCCATCCACCATTTTTCTTCCAGGCACCTTACCGCGCTCCATCTCGGATTTGGCATCAATGAGAACTTTGCGCCCTTCAAATTGCAACATTGCTATACCAATCAAGGACGTGAGAATCATAAGAAGCAGTGTTTTTCCGGCTCCGATCCAGTCACTCATAAGGATAAAACCAAATAGTTCAATCACCGGAATGATTAATAGCAAAGCCCACATCCATCTTCGCATTACGTTTACCCCTTTCCTGAAAGCCACACTTTCTCAAGCGCGCTGTAGAGCTCAGAAGCTGTCTTATCCAGCCTGACCGGCTTCCAGTCCCCATTAACCCATACATGCTGGGTAGAGCCTGTTACCAATCGTTCACCAGGAAGGGACTCTTCGGATGACCATACCCGCTCTCCGATACCCATCTGCTCAACAAGGTCTGCAGTCATGCGCCTAATGTCATACTCATAGTTCAATCTCAGACCACTAAATGCAGCAATTCGGGTGAAAATGATGATGTCATCATCATACCGGGCAGGTTTATGATACTTCACATCCAGTCCGGTTACCGGAAGCAGTAACCCCTGTTCCTCCATTTTACGATAGGTATACCCCATTTGGCGAATCATCTCGGTTCGACCGATTTCAAACCAATTCAAATAATTGGCGTGATAGACCACACCCATCTGGTCGCTCTCTTGATAACGCACGCGAAGGCATGCCGTGTACCAGCTGCCATTGCTTTGTTGTTGCATGTTACCGGCCTCCTTCGATATACCAATCAGTACGTATGTAACGGCTATAAAGTGTCATAAAGATGGAAAAAAAGCAACGGGACGCAAACGCCCCATTGCTTCATTCCTGTTGCTTCTCATCCAAACGCTATTACGCGTTGTTTGGAATTTGGCTTACTTTGATCAGGTTCGTGGAACCGGAACGACCCAAAGGTACACCTGCTGTAATGACAACCAGGTCTCCTTCTTTTACAAGTCCGGATTTCACGCCGCCTTCAATTGCATTTTCAAACAAAGCGTCAGTGGAATCAACAAGTCTTCCTTTGACTGGTGTTACACCCCAAGCCAAGCAAAGACGACGGGAAGTTCTGTCTTCCGTTGTCACCGCGATGATTGGAGATTCTGGACGATATTTAGAAATCATGCGTGCTGTATGACCGGATTCAGTCGAAGTAATGATCGCTTTAGCGTTCAGATCTTGAGCTGACAGGGCAACAGATTGGCTGATTGCTTCAGTAACTGTTGTTTGTTGAGCAACACGTTGTTTCAGATACAGCTCTTGGTAAGGCAGAGCGGATTCTGCTTTTTCGGCAATACGGGACATCGTCAGAACGGATTCAACAGGGTATTTACCCGCAGCTGTCTCACCAGACAACATGATCGCATCTGTACCGTCGAAGATCGCATTGGCTACGTCACTTGCTTCCGCACGAGTTGGACGCGGGTTGCGCTGCATGGAATCCAGCATTTGTGTAGCGGTGATAACCGGTTTGCCTGCAACGTTACATTTTTCGATCATGCGTTTTTGTACCAATGGTACTTCTTCCGCAGGAATCTCTACACCCAGGTCTCCACGAGCAACCATCAGGCCATCGGATACTTCAAGGATTTCATCCAGGTTGTCCACACCTTGTTGGTTCTCAATTTTGGAGATGATTTGAATATGTCCGGCATTGTGTTTCTCAAGCAATTCACGAATCTCAAGAACGTCACTTGCTTTACGAACAAAAGAAGCCGCGATGAAATCGACGCCTTGCTCGATACCGAATACGATATCATTGGCATCTTTTTCAGTGATACCCGGCAGAGAAATGGCAACGCCCGGAACGTTAACACCTTTTTTGCTTTTGATCGAACCACCGTTAACGATACGGCATTTGATCTCGGTGCCTTGCACTTCCACCACAGTCAGTCCGATCAGACCGTCGTCGATCAGAATTGTAGATCCCGGTTCAACATCATTCGGAAGATCGGTATACGTAATGGAGAGACGTTCTTTGGTGCCCAGAATTTCTTCTGTTGTCAAAGTGATGTACTCGTCCTGAACCAATTCAATGGGTTCAACTTCAAGTTTACCTGTCCGAATTTCCGGTCCTTTGGTGTCCAGCAGGATCGCTACTGTCTTGTTCAGCTCTTCGCATGCTTGGCGAATCGCTTTGATCCGTCCGCCGTGCTCATCGAAATCACCGTGGGAGAAGTTCAGACGGGCCACATTCATACCGGCCATAATCAATTTTTTGGTATTCTCCAGTGATTCACTGGATGGACCAATCGTACATACAATCTTCGTTTTGCGCATTTTGGGTTTCCTCCGATTTTAAAGGTCTATCTTATATCTCTTTTTCTTTTTCCAACTATTAAATTTACTATACTTTTGCTCATTTGTATAGGAGATTCGTCACATCATTCAGCATTTCCCGACAAATTACTCCCCGTATCGACTTCTACAGGCACTTGAGGGACTTCAATCGGCACCACAGGTTCAAAAGTGACAGATCCAATTTTACGGAATTTCTCATACCGATCCTGTTTCAATTGGTCTGCACTCCAGCCCTTCATCTCATCGAGATGACGAGCCAGAGCTTCGCTGATGGCTGCCGCAGATGCTTCATAATCCCGATGAGCACCACCACGTGGCTCAGGGATGATCTCTTCGATGACCTCCATCTCCAGAAGGTCTTTCGCCGTTATTTTCATTGCTTCAGCCGCCTGATCTGCCTTGGTTGCATCTTTCCATAGAATCGATGCAGCCCCGTTCGGAGAGATCGCGGAGTAGATCGCATGCTCCAGCATCAACACACGATTACCCACAGCCATGGCAAGGGCACCACCGCTTCCTCCTTCGCCGATGACCACAACAATAACTGGCACCGAGAGCTTCGCCATTTCCAGCAAGTTACGGGCAATAGCTTCCGATTGACCTCTCTCTTCAGCAGTATTACCCGGATACGCCCCTTTAGTATCAATAAATGTAATAATTGGGCGACCAAATTTGTTCGCTTGCTTCATGAGACGCAGCCCTTTCCGGAAACCTTCCGGATGAGCGCTCCCAAAAAAGCGGGCGATATTATCCTTCGTATCTTTCCCCCGCTGTTGGCCGATGACCGTTACTGTCTTACCGTTCAGCTTCGCAAGTCCGCCAACCACCGCCAGATCGTCTCCGAACATGCGGTCGCCGTGCAACTCAATGAAATCCGTAAATATTAGCTGGATCAGATCCAGTGCCGTCGGACGCTGCTGATGCCGCGCCAGATGCATTTTCTGTGCGGCTGTTATACCTGTGTAAATCTCTTCTTCCAGTCTATGATAACGTTCTTCCAGGCGGGCAATCTCGTCCGTAAAGTCGATGCCTTTTTCCTGTCCAAACTGTACAAGCTCTTCGATCTTTTTGCGCATCTCAACCAGAGGCGCTTCATATGGCAACTCACCCGCCATTCAGACCCCTCCTTTTTCACTATGCATATCCAGAAGCTTGCCAAGGGTGGTTCGAAGTTCCTTACGGTGGACCACCAAGTCCAGCTGGCCGTGCTGCATATTAAATTCTGCCGTCTGAAAATCATCAGGCAATTTCTGACGGATCGTTTGCTCAATGACAATTCTGCCGGCAAAGCCAAATACGGCTCCCGGTTCAGCGATATTGATATCACCGAGACTCGCAAAACTGGCTGAGACTCCACCTGTTGTCGGATCAGTGATGACCGAAATATATAACCCACCCTGTTCATCCAAACGGGAAAGAGCCGCGCTAGTTTTCGCCATTTGCATCAGACTAAGAATACTTTCTTGCATTCGGGCACCGCCAGATGTAGAAAAAATAATCAAAGGCAAGCGTTTCTCCGTCGCAAGCTCGATCGCACGAGTGATTTTCTCCCCTACAACCGAACCCATGCTACCCGTGAAGAAGTCGAAACTCATGACTGCGACAACGACAGGCAGACCTTCAATCGTTCCCTCGCCTGTAATCACTGCTTCCTTCAGTCCTGACTTCAGGCGCTGTTGTTCCAGTTTATTGCTGTATCCAGGGAAGCCAAGCGGATCAACCGATATCATATCAGCATCATGCTCCACAAACCCTTGTTCATCCAGAACCATGGCAAGGCGTTCCATTGCGTTCAGACGCATGTGATAGCCGCAGGCTGGACATACTTTCAGATTTTTTTCCAATTCCTTGCTATATTGAATCGTGCCGCATTTGCTGCACTTATTCATAAGCCCTTCGGGTATTTCACGTTTTGGACGTTCTCCAGCTTCCTGACCTTCGCCACGAAGCGCACGTTCGGAAGGTATGGTAGCGTACTTCCGTTTTTTTTGGAATATATCTTTGAACACAACTACACCTCTCCAGCCGTTGATTTGATGGTCGCAACCTGCAGTCCGTTGCCAAAAGCAACTTCACCCGCGCGCTGCGGTAAACCGCTTACGCCCCATACGTGCTGCCATGGGCCTTGTCCAGCATTCACAACAAAAAAATCCGCCGGTATAAGGCAAAGATCAGCGGCTTCTGTCAGCACGATTGATGTTACCTGCAATAACCGAAAGATTGTTGCGCCGATGCTTGAATAATCTGTCTTGGTAGGGTCTCTGGGAGCAACCTAGTCGGTCCTTGTCCTAACAAAAAAAGAAGGAAGGACAGCAGTATACAAAACATGCAAGTCGATTCCTCTTTCCGCTTACGCGGTCAGTCCCTATGTACCGATGGTAATTCTTCCTCTGCCAAGGCACGTCTATCGAAGGAATCAGGAATGCAAAATCGAATTCAGCACTTCCTGAACCTCTTCCAATTCCCCTGAAGGGACGCGAATCTCAAATTGCTGCTTGGATAAACTGATGGGACGGGTCTGTACCAGAAAACCTTCTTCCGAAAGCTTGGTCTTGATCTTGTCCGCAACCTTTGCTGTCGGTGCAATGTAAATCACCGTCCACATGCCATGTCCGCCCCCTAAGCTAATGTTCAGAGCCCGTATATTGGACTAATGATAACATACCTCACTTTTTTTCTGCAAGGAAGGGTTCGGGACCTTGGGGGAGAAATCGGGATCTAAAGGGACATTTGTCCCATGAGGATAACCGATACGGTTGATACAATATTCTTGGGTTTTCCTCTCTTAAAAAGGAATCACGGCCCCTCAGGGCAGCTGCAGCCGCCCTTGATGACCTTCAATTGAACAATTCAACAGACTGAAAATAATAAAAAAAGACGTTGAGGGAATCAGATATCCGATGGATATTTTTTAGCTTTAATATTTTTGTGCGCAATTCGGGCAGAAGCAGCCGCGGCGAGCCCGGCAACCAGGTCGTCCAGAAAAACATGTATGGCCGGTCCTGCCTCGTTGAGATCGTGAATGACACCCATCTTTTCTTTATCCAGATAACCAAAGCTGGTTAAACCGATCATGCCATATACATGGGTAATGCCAAGCGCAAGAGTCTCGTCCACTCCATACAGGGATTCATCCGCCTCCATGATGGCCTGCAAAGGCTGCGGCAAAAGGCGTTTTTCCGCAAGTTCGTCAAGGGCTATGCCTGTATACAGCGTATATTGCACCTCGCGTTTTTGCAGTACCGATTTTACGCTCGTAACACAATCATCCATAGTCAATTCCGGGTGGTACCCTTTTTGCAGACGATATACAATTTCCGCGATTGCATCAATCTGTACACCCCGCCGGGTCAGCATGGCTTCTACGATTTCATATGACATATCTCGACCTCCCGCATCGCTCCCCGGAGGACCCTCAGGTCCTACGGTGTTCTCAAGTGTATGCAGCAAACTCGCAAAATGTTCATAAAAAGTGAGGAAGGCCCATTCATTTTGGCAGCCCGCTTATCCTGTAAATTATGTAAAAATATTCACATATGACCTGCTTGTGTTCACGATCTCTTTCGCCTGCATACAGGGTGCAATTGGTAAAAGAAATACAAAAACCTGCTCGGCAAATTGACCGAACAGGTTTTATCATTGGGAATATGAGCGTGTCACAAAGTCATGAGCAATGCCCGCGACCTCTTTTTAGTATTATTCAATTCGGTTCTAACGAATCAAGTGCGTGCTATTTGCTCCCATCACCATTCATCTGCGGTTTAACGAATCACAGAAATGTTATTTCGTCGTTCTATAGGCTGTTACGCAGTTTTGTACCGGAATAACGTCACTGAAGTTCATTACAATTTGTATTAACCAATCATCCGCCTTTTAAGGCGCGATAGATTCGTTAGCGCTTTGAGGCAAGAAAACACTCACTTACGTGACAGCCTATTATTTTATTTTGACCGTGCCCTCTCCCAGCATCTTCTCCATCTCGGAGAACAATGAAGGCGAAGGTTTAATCCGGTAGGCATCACTCAATGCGAGCAGCTTCTGTTGCTGCTCATAGAAGAGCACCGTCGCCACAGGACCTGGATGTTCTTGAAGCAACTGCTTCAGACGGGCAAGAAGCTCCTGCTTCTCCGCCTGCGGGGTGATCTTCACGAATACCCGCTGCTCTACCGCCCGCGCCCCACGGCTCTGCTCCGTACCGCCAGCAGTCTCACCGGCCTGGCGAGCCACGGAAGCGGCCCCATTGGCATTGGCCGCCCCAGGTCCACCCGCAGCGCTGTGCGTCGCTGCCGGGCCTTGGCTTCCGCTGCTGCGTGCAGCTCCAGCACTCACGCCTGCGCTGCTGCGCTGTGCTCCGGCTCCCGCGCCAGCCGCCTGCCGTGGCGGAGCCGCCGGGCGCGAAGCACTGCCGCTGCCGGGCTTGCCGCGCCGCTCTCGGCTGCGCAGCTGCTGTTCCAGTGCCGCCGGTGTCAGCGGCGCCACTTCCTCAGCCAGCAGCTTAAACCCTTCGTCCTGCTGCTGCACTTTGGCACGCACGACGAGCAGTTCACCTTTCCCGACATGCTGCTGGCTGCGCCGCCATACTTCGGGAAAGAGAACCACTTCACAGCGTTCAATCTGGTCTTCCAGCTCCATGAACGCCATAGCCTTGCCCTGTTTCGTCGTAATCGACTTCACAGACACCACCATCCCGGCTGCGACGGCCATCGTATCGTCAGCCGCTTCTGTCAGTTCCATAATCCGGTCGGCCCCGCTGGATTCGAGCACATCCTCATAATCATCCAATGGATGACCAGAGAGATACAAGCCTAACAGCTCACGCTCAAGTTCTAACTGCTGACCTGCGGAATATGGCGGAATTTCGGGATATTCAATCTCCCAGTTCGGCGTCTCGACAAAATCAAATAATTGAATCTGCAGATCCTCACGCTCTTTCCGCCATTTCAGCGCCGCTTCCACAGTCTCATCCAGCATCGCCAGCAATTGGGCCCGGTGCCCTGGCAAGGTGTCAAACGCCCCCGCTTGAATCAGCGATTCAATCACTCGTTTGTTGCATACACGCAAATCGACACGCCGACAAAAATCGAGCAAACTGTCGAATGGTCGTTCCTGCCGAACGATCATGATGCTTTCCATCGCCTGGGTCCCGACATTTTTCACCGCAGCCAGCCCGAATCGGATGGCCCCGGTTGCTTTGTCTGGATCCGAATTCTGATTCGACAAACCATCCGGCTCTTGTACAGCAGACATTCCACGCTGTACAGCGTGCGAGGACTCCTCTCCCCCAGTCCCATGCAGACGTTCTGCTGTGGAAACCGTCACCACGCCCGAATTAATCCGATCATCGGACTGCTCTGGCATAGGCGTTGCTGCCTGCCATTCATATGCACCACCATCTTCTTCGGGGGCAGGACCGGGATCATCCGGTAGAGGTGCTTCGCCGTACTCCACTTGTCCGGAATAATGACGATCATCGGGCTCAAACTGTTCTTTTAAGGGATTTCCTCCGTTACCGCCCTCACCCTGTTCTCCCGCTGGTCCATTGGATTCAACCGACTGAGCGTCTCCCGTGCGGCTGGATGATGATGCAAGAACAGGCGTGAACAGAATGCCGCTCTCATTCACATCCGGAGGAAGTACATCAATGTCCATTCGTCGGCATTCTACCACGTACTCCGCTACTTTCCGGTGACTGCCCATCACGGCTGTTAACATGGAGGCCATAAAATGAACGGGATAATGGGCTTTCAGATAAGCCGTCTGGAAAGCCAGCACGCCGTACGCAGCGGCATGGGCACGCGGGAAACCGTAGTTGGCAAACTTAACGATCATGTCATAGACCAGGTCTGCCTCCGCTTCGCTATATCCTTGCTTAAGGCTGCCCTGAACAAAATGTCCACGTTCGAGATCCAGCACTTCCCGTTTCTTCTTGGAAACCGCTCTGCGGAGCAAGTCTGCTTCGCCGAGAGAGAAACCCGCCATCCGGGAAGCAATCTGCATAATCTGTTCCTGATATACAATGATGCCGTACGTATCCCTTAGGATGGACTCCAGATCCGCGTGAGGGTAATCCACTTCGATCTGCCCATGCTTGCCCTGAATGTATTTGGATATAAATTCCATCGGCCCTGGACGATACAAGGCCACTACGGAGATTACATCTTCAAATACACTTGGCTTTAGCTCCTTCAGGACGCGGCGCACCCCCGCGGATTCCAGTTGGAAGATGCCCATGGTGTCGCCTCGGCCAAGCATCTCGTACGTCAGTGCATCATCGTCCGGAATATGGCGAAAATCAGGAATTTCACCGTTTTCGCCAATCCAGCGCAGACAACGTTCAATAATCGAGAGGGTTCGCAGACCAAGAAAGTCCATTTTGAGCAATCCAATGGACTCCAGGTTTTCCATGGAATATTGTGTTAAGGCTGTTCCCTCACTGCCCTCTTGAAGCGGAACGGCATCCGTCAGCGGATCACGGGAGATGACAACCCCCGCCGCATGTGTGGAAGCATGGCGAGGCATGCCCTCCACCTTCATGGCCATATCGAGCAATTCACGTGTTTTCGGCTTGGTCTCATACAGAGCCTTCAGTTCAGGTATGGCTTCCATCGCCCGCTGAATGTTAATCCCAAGCTGTGCAGGAATCAGCTTCGCTGCCTTGTCCACCTCGCCGTAAGGCACATTCAATGCACGTCCGACGTCCCGAACCGCTGCACGAGCAGCCATCGTACCAAAGGTAATGATCTGGGCCACATGGGCTTTGCCATATTTTTGTGCTACATAGTCAATAACTTCATCCCGTCGTTCATCGCTGAAGTCAATATCGATATCCGGCATGGAGATCCGTTCCGGATTCAGAAACCGCTCGAAGAGCAGGTTATACTTCATGGGATCAACATCCGTAATACGTAAGGTATAGGCCACGAGACTTCCCGCCGAGGACCCCCGTCCTGGACCGGTAACAATCCCCTGCCTGTGGGCATAGGCGATAAAATCCCATACAATCAGGAAATAATCCGAGAATCCCATACTGTCGATAACCCGAAGCTCATAATCCAGTCGCTGTTCTAGTTCGGCTCTAAGCTCCGTGTCCGTCCAACGTGATGAATCGGCATAGCGCTCTTCCATTCCTTCTTCACACAGCTGACGCAGATATCCAGAAGGACTTTTCCCTTCAGGAAGCGGTCTGTACTCCGGCAAAATCGATTTGCCAAATTCCAGCTGCAATTCACAAGACTCCGCGATGCGGACCGTGTTCTCCAGGGCCTCAGGCACATGGGGGAACAACCGCGCCATCTCCTGTCCACTCTTGAGATAGAGCTGATTGGTTCCGATGCGCAGCCGATTCTCATCATCTACCGTTTTCCCTGTTCCGATGCAGATCAACACATCCTGAAGCTCGGCGTCCTCTTCGGACAGATAGTGAGCATCATTGGTCGCCACTAGTGGAATATTCAGCTCTGCTGCCAGACGAATCAACTGTGGGTTGACTCTTTTTTGCTCTGAGAGCCCGTGATCCTGCAGCTCCAGATAGAAATCGGCACCAAAAATATTTTTGTAACGAAGCGCCGCACGCTTGGCCTCTTCCTCTCGTCCATGCAGCAGATGCTGGGGAACCTCGCCGCCCAGACAAGCACTTAGACAGATGATACCCTCGTGATGGGCAGCCAGACTCTCCATGTCAATACGCGGTTTGTAATGGAAGCCTTCCAAATGTCCTATCGAGCACAGTTTCATCAGATTGCGATAACCCGTCATATTTTTGGCCAGCAAAATCAGATGATGGATCGGTTGATCCTTGCGGCTTCCCCGTTCCTTGCGAGACCCGGCAGTCATATAAGCCTCACACCCGATGATCGGCTTGATGCCTCGCTCCATACATGCTTTATAAAAGGGAATAGCGCCATACATCACACCGTGGTCGGTCAGCGCGAGCGTAGTCATTCCAAGATCTGCGGCCTTATTCACGAGATCCGGTATACGCGCAGCGCCGTCCAGCAAGCTATATTCACTGTGAACGTGCAAATGCACAAAAGAACTCATGTTTTTTTCTCCCTTTCGCCGTGGATAAATACAGCACCAAGCTTGTGATCAGTTGCTGCACTATCTATGTTCTATCCGCATATTGCAGAATGCTCTTATATCTATAAATGAATAAAAATATGGATTCATCTTATAAAGAAAGAATGCTTTATTATTCTATTTTATCATAACGTTTGGGGGCACGCCCATACAATAGAAGTACAAGCCGCTCCCCCTGTTACGGACCGTAGACAGGAGGTGTGCTGCTGGGTCTGAAAGGGGTGTTGCCGGATGAGCACATTTTTGTCCAAAGCCATTCTTGATTTCTTCATTGCGTTTGGGATCGTGCTGGGCGGCGCGATGATTGGAGGTATAGGAGCGGTGGTCTCTCTCCAGCCTCCGACACAGACAATGCTTGATGTCGCCGGGAAAATTAAAATTTGGGCGCTCGCAGCGGCCGTCGGCGGCACAATCGATCCGATGCGGGTGATCGAAAGCAACGTGCTGGACGGAAATCTGTCACCTGCGGTCAAACAAATTCTGTACCTGATATCCGCTTTTATGGGCGCCCACATGGGTACCGAGCTGGTGAAATGGGTCTGTGGCGGAGGGCGGGGTTAGCATGACTCCGGGACAGCGCCCATGAGAATCCCGCCTTTTTCACGTTACCGCCCGCTTATGCGCATGACTGCTGTTTTTGTTCTGGGAATGATCGCCGGTTGTGTCGTGTACAACGGTGTATTTCACCTGAGCTACAACGAATTGTGGCTCAACAATCAGGAGTTGCAGCTTCAGCTGCATCAGAATGAGGAGGATATTAAAACGCTGAAAAAATATAGTAAACGCCAAACCGTCATCAAGGAAATCAAGGTCCGTGCAGAAGATTCTGACAAAGGCCCGGACGAGGCCTCCCTGAAAGTAATGTTGCAGAAACTGGGGGATGAGCTTGAGGTTCTCCGGGGCCGCGATGTCTTCAATATCGACGAGTACAGCAAAATGACGCGGATTATGCTGAACCAGAAAGTGTATACGGTCAGGGAAAAGGAATATACCGTCCAGGTAAAAACGATGCTGGTGATGGAAGGTGTGCTGCAAGTTTGGGTACAGATTCGGATGCACGTTCCGGCTTAGGAAATGGATAACAGCCCCGGAAAAAAACTGCCCTTGCCCTCTGCCTGCATGGTACAATAAAGGCAGTAAATGCTTTCCAGAAAAGGAGCTGCGTCTTCGTGTTCATCGATGTACTCAAATATGCCCTGATCGCCATCTTTGCCCTTGCCATGGTCTTCTCAGCCCTGAACAGCATTCGTTCGCGCAGGACAACGGATCCCATCGCCGTAGGCCTCTATCGTTCATGGACCAATATCTGGATGGGCGGCATGTTGATTATTCTTGCCCTTATCCTGATGTTCGTCTTTACCGGTTCGACCCTATCCGTGGTTGTGGAAGCGCTATTTCTAATTATGGGAGCGTATAACCTGTTCGCCGGTATACGTAACCGCAGTTATTATGCCCGGCTTCAGCTTCATGCGGGTGATGGAACCGAGAAGACATCCGGTCAATCTGCCTGAGACGCTTCTACAGGTTTCCTTTCACCCCAAAAAGAGAGTATTCCTCATCTATCGAACAAGCCTGACCCTCGTCCATTTCGGGGTAGAGTGACGGTATCGATCAGAGGGTACTCTCTTTTTTCTGAACTCATCCTTTTCTTCGAACCCAGATTACCCATGTTCTAGGCATGGTCAATGGATTGCAGCGTCATCACCGCTTTGCATACCACATTCCCGTCACGGGTAATGACAATATCCATTTTGCAAGTTCGACGACTCGTCTCCAGAATAATGGGACGAACCAGAATCTGATCTTCAATCTGCACGGGACGAACAAAATATGTTGTCACATTATCCACCACATGGTCGTTCCCTGTAACATCCCAGGCAGCACGCCGTCCCGCCTGTGTCATCACATTCAACAGAACTCCTTCCGAGATGGTGCCAAGATCTGTCGCCATCTGCGGAATGATGAATCCATGGAAAAACAATTCGTTATGCTCTCCGCGCTCCTCAGCGAAGCCGTTCCAGATCAGATGGTCAAACGTTTCTCCGAGCTGTGGCTGCTTCTGTGCATCGCGCATTGCCTGCAACACTTCCTTGCGTGTAACGGATGCAATCAGTTTACGGTTCCGATCCACAATGGGCAGGAAATCAATGCCCTCCCACGTCATGATCTGGGCAGCCGAGGCCAGAGAGGTTTGCAGCGAAGCCGTAATCGGGCGGCGTACAACACACTTCTCAATACTCTGATCTTCTTTTAATTCACTGACATCTTTCAGACTGACAATGCCAATTACCCGGTTCCATTCATCCACCACCGGGAAACGATGTTCTCCCGTCTCCGAAACAAGCATATGAAAATCTGCAGCCGAACTGGTGACCTTTAGCACCTGCAGACGAGGCTTCTGCCCGATAATATCCTCAACCAGCATAATTTTTTTCTTAATCAGCCGATCGAAGATTGCCCTGTTGATCATTGAAGCCACCGTAAATGTATCATGTCTGGAAGAAATGATGGGCAGCCCGAGTTCATCCGCCATCAATCTCACTTCACGGCTTGTACCGAAGCCACCTGTGATTAACACGCCTGCACCCTGTTCAAGCGCAAGGGAATGCGCATTATCCCGGTTTCCAACAATGAGCAGGCTTCCCGCGTCAATGTAACGTGCCATCGCCTCCTCTTTCATCGCACCGATCACATATTTGTGAAGCGGTTTGGCGAGTCCGTCACTTCCGCCAAGCACATGGCCTTCGACGATGGTTACCACATCGGCAAAAGTCAACTGCTCTGTCATGCCGCGGGGTCTTTTCTCGATCCGTACCGTTCCAATTCGTTCTTTGGTCACGACCAGCCCAAAGTTCTCTGCCTCTTTTACCGCACGATAGGCTGTACCTTCACTTACCCCCAGCTCCCGTGCCAGTCCGCGTACCGAAATTTTGCTGCCTACCTTCAGTTGTTCAATATGTTGAAGTAACTGTTCATGCTTCGTCACGTTTTCTTCCTGACCGTCCATCTGTACCACCCCCGAAGATGCATCTGTACTATTCTGTATCTATTATATCACGGCCTTGGGAAAATAACCCCATCCCTCGCACCTTTCTCCTAAAGAACCGCGCTAAATGGATCAAATAATCGGAACAGCGAATTAAGGGTACTAAAAAAGACCGGCCCCTTTCATACAAAAGGGAATCCGGCCTTACTTAGACAGGTAGAACCATCTCTATCACCATGTCGCATGTGATCCAAACCTTATACAGACTTGCTTTGCTCCTGCTTGTCCAGCAGTTTCATCTCCCATTGCCGGAGCTTTGCCCGTCGAACAGCTTCCAGTGCACGCTTCTTCTCTTCATCCACACCTAGAATAAAATGAAGATGTGCACCAACGATCAATAATGAGAACAGCACCCAGACGATGCCAAAAATATTAACCCAGTCCATTCCACCAGCGAACGAAATTCGCGGCAGTGCGATAATCAGCATAGACAGCGCAATAAGCAGATAGATCACATGTTTTGCCTTTTTCAACCTTTTCACCATTCACAGCTCCTTCGTTCTTGATCGACTCTATATGTCTAGTCTATGAACGAAAATGCGGTAATATGAAAGGTTCAGGTAAATAATCGGGACAGGTGTTTAAGCTTCAGCGCCACCATACAGATGACCCAGGCTATCTGCAATAATTTTGTTCACGTCTTCGATAATGACACTTAGACGACGTTCAGCATCGAACAGACGACGAATGTTCAGGTTCAAACTCAGTACTTCAAATAATTTTTCCATTTTCTCCATCTCATCCGGAGCAGGCATATCCCCGCTCATCATACGTTGCTGCAGTTCCATCTGTTGATCGCGAAAGTTATCCAGCATCGCCTTTGCTTCCGGGTCCACTTCGATCAGCTTCATTGCAGAAGTAATTTCTTCCACCTCACTGCTTTCTCTCAGGGCTTTCGCCAAGTCATTTGCTTTGTCATAAATGTTCACTATTATTCCTCCTCGAAATTGGGTTGTCATTTTTATCATTCATTAAATTCTCAGCGCGACGTTCACCCGTGTTAATACACGCATTTTCGTTCCATCAAACAAAGCTGGCGGGAACAGGCTACTTATCACCTGCCAGCAATTAATGCATTTAATCCAAATGGGTCAATCACCAAGGGTTATATGTCCTCATATGATGAAGCACATGCCATGTTTAGATGCCGTTCAACTTCAAGATCAGACATCAAGTTGCCGCCCGGAAGGAGATCCGTGATGTCCACTAAAAAAGTAACGATTCAGGTTACCGGCTCGGGCATCCTGCAGGACGACGTCATCATGCTGGGCGAAGGGGTACTCAAGGCGCTTAAAATCCCTTCGGGAAGGCCGCTTCAGCTACAATTCGGCTCTTTCCGCCGTGAAGTCACAGTCATTCCGGTACCACGGTATGACGGGCTGCGCATTAATCAGACGGTCGCCAGCAAGACCGGCCTTGTTCCTCGTTCGGTCCTGCGCGTATCCTATCGTTCAGCCAGCCGTACGCTTCGCCTGGGACCCTACATCAGTGTAATGATCAGCCAGGATTATCCCGATCAGACCGATCGGCCCTTTGGCTCCATCACGATGTTCTGTCAAGAACTGGTGCATGCCTGTCGTAAGCAGGGCGCCTATGTATCCTTTTTCACACCGGAGGATATTGGAGCGGTAACGGGTTATATGAAAGGCTGGATGTATGATGACGGCTGGAAAAAGACCGTTCTGCCTATAGCAGACGTCGTCAATAACCGGCTGACGTCCCGTAAGCTTGAGAACAAACCTAGCGTACAGCATTTCATGAAAGAAGTAAAATCGCTGTACGGCACACAAACCTTCAACGAAAAATTTCTGGACAAAAACGAAGTATTCGATGCCCTAAAGTCCATATCGTCGCTGAAGAGAGTCCTTCCCGAATCCCATTTGCTCAAAGCTTCGGCTACACTCAAAACGATGTGTAACCGATATCCGGTTGTGTTTCTCAAGCCGGTTCGTGGGTCACTTGGGAAGGGGATAATCCGGGTCTCCCGTCAAAGCGATGGAAGCTTCCTCACCCTCGCCACTGGCGTTGGAGGTACCCGCAAACAAACGTATACCTCTCTGGATAAACTGTATGCCAGTCTGTCAGGGAAAATGAAAACGACGCGTTACCAGATCCAACAGGGTCTGACTCTTATCGATAATAGCGGCAGACCCGTAGATTTCCGTGCACTTGTGCAAAAAAACCGTACGGGCAAATGGAGTGTTACCTCCATCGTCGCACGTATTGCAGGGGGCAGCCATTACGTATCCAATCTGGCAAGGGGTGGAAGTCTCAGTACTGTCAAGGAAGCTGTAGCCAAAACTCAGTTGTCCGGTGCAGCCAAAGCTGCGGCTTATCCAAGTCTGCATACAGCTGCGCTGGATATCGCCAAAGGTATTGAGGGAGCTATCCCCGCCCATTTTGGTGAACTCGGCATCGACCTGGCCTTGGATACTTCGGGTAAAGTCTGGCTGCTCGAAGTCAATTCCAAGCCATCCAAGAACGATAATACACCGCTCAGCGAGAGCAAAATCAGACCTTCGGTCAAGGCGATGCTAGAATACTCCACCTACCTGGCTGGATTCTGAAGAGTCACCCATTTAAAGGAGGTGCAGAACGATGTTCCCGCAAGCTCAGACAAAAACAGTAGCCATCCTGGTTCGGGCAACAGAAGGCTCGCCTCCTTTCGCGGATGAACTCTTCTGTCGTCGTCTCAGTCTGGCAAGTTATCGATACGGCCTGAAGATCATCGTGCTGGCCGTACCGAATGATCCTCATGTATCCCCGCTGAAACAGGGTTATGCATACATTAGAGGACAATGGGATATGGTGCCTCTTCCTGTAGTAGACCTGTTGATGGACCGCTGTCTGCAGTCGCTCCCAAGAAAATTCAGACAACAACTTCAGCAACTTGTTCCTTCCGACGGTAGACATCCTCGCCGTTACTGGTCTGCTTCCTTGCCTGGTAAATGGAAAGTGCACCGCATCTTGTCTGGTGATGACAGACTTCGTGCGCTTCTTGCACCCACGACAATGCTTCAATCCAATACCTTGTGGCAACGCTGGCTGGAGGAATGGCCCAAAGGCATTTTCTTCAAACCTGTGTCGGGCACTCATGGTAAAGATACCTTTCGCCTCTATCGCGGAGACCATCATTCCTCCTGGATCATAGAGGGAAGAAATACACGCAACGAACGAATTCACCGTACATTTGATCGTCCTCAGGACGTATCAGTCTGGTTGGATTTACAGAAGGCCGAAAAAAAGATGATTGTGCAGCCGTATCTGGAGCTAAGTCATCATGGACGACCGTTTGACATCAGGGCCTTGGTGCAAAAAAATGGGCACGGACGATGGTCTCTAACCGGATGTATGGTACGGGAAGGACCCACAGGTTCACTCACTTCCAATTTGCATGGAGGGGGAAAAGCTCACCCTGCGCTTCCTTATCTGTCGGAACGCTACGGAAGCATTCATACCAACGCTCTGCTGGAGAAGATCAGGCATGCTGCAGCCCTCATCCCCACCCTGTTGGAAAGCCACTTTGGCAGACTGGCCGAATTGGGGCTTGATTTCGGAGCAGATGTCCAGGGACGACTCTGGCTGCTTGAAGTGAATTCAAGACCGGGCCGCTCCTCATTTGCAGAAGCAGGTGATCGACGTGTGCATGCTCTTACCTACACCCGGCCGCTGGCCTATGCCCGTTATTTGCTGCAACAACATGTTCTAACGGACGTGATACGTCCACTGAAAATGCCGAATACATCCAGCACAGCTGGCCTGAAACCCATCCCGATTCACGGCGGCTGAGGCCGCATCGCCCTGCTTGCCATGGAACAAAGGATCTTTTCAGGATAGGAGGATAAATCATGAGTTTGACCTTTTGCAAACTGCATTTCACAAAGCAGCCGGATAAAGTGGTTTATGTATCCAACGCATTAATGAAAAGCCTAAATCTATCCGGCAAAAAAACGATACATCTGCGGTTTGGACGTGACCGGGTACCCGCAACCATCAAACCAATCAAAAAAGCAGGTAAACATCTCTATCTCGCCTCAGGCATACGTAATCTGATGAACGTTCCCAAAAGAGGCAGCATCTACCTTCGCAATCTTCAGAATGATGAAGTTCAACTGGGTCCATTGATTGGCGTATTGTCTGACGGACCTGCTACGGGGACCAGCCCTTTTGGCTCCCGTACGGGTTTCATTAAACAGCTGCTCCGTGAAGGCAGTCACAAATCCTATATTTATGCGTTTACCCCACGAGATATTAACTGGCAGAATGAAACAGTATCCGGTTTTTTCCTTAACGACAGTGGAAGTTTCAGTCGGAAAACAGTACCTCTGCCAGATGTCGTGTACAATCGATTGCCCAGCCGCCGCTCCGACTTCTCACCAGCGATCAACCAACTGAGGGAGCGATTCATTCGGCGTAAAATCCCTTTCTTTAACTGGAGTTTCTTTAACAAATCAGATATCTACACTTTGCTGGAGAACGACCCGGCAGCTGGAAAATATATTCCTGAGTCCATCACCAATCCGACGGTGGAACAGATGAGAGAGATGCTCGAACGCCATCAGTTTGTTTACTATAAGCCTACAGCGGGCAGTCTGGGCAATGGCATCTACCGATTGACCTACTCGCCCAAACGTGGATATTTTGCCCGATATCGCAAAAAAACCGGTAACGCACTTCTGCGCTTCGGCTCATTTAACAGCCTGATGCGCATGCTCCAAGGCAGACATGGGAAACAGCTTCGCGGTTACGTTGTTCAACAAGGTATCCGGTTGATCGAGATTGATGAATGCCCCATTGATTTTCGTTTTCACATGCACAAAAATGGCAACAATCAATGGGTCGTCGTTGGTATCGGCGCCAAAAAAGCTGGTCGCGGCAGTGTAACCACTCATATCAAAAACGGCGGTTCCCTGATGACACCTGAGCAGGCTCTCAAGCGCAACTTTGGTGACCGCTCCGGAGAAGTGCTTCAGCATGCCAAATCTGTCGCAATAACACTGGCCCAGGCGATTGAAACCCAGCACCAGCATCTGATTGGTGAGATTGGCTTTGATCTGGGCATTGATCAGGAGGAACATGTATGGATGTTCGAAGCGAACGCCAAACCCGGCCGCTCCATTTTCCGTCACCCTTCGCTGCGGCTGGAAGGAAAATCATCGGTGGAGCACATCCTGGAACATTGCCTGTATTTGAGCAAATTCCGGAAGAAAGACGGCATTTGATGGGCCTGCAGGATGATTTCAGACCCGTTATTGCTATCCTGACCATGCATGATGACCGACGAATGTTCAGAGGAAACCATCAGAACTTCCTGGATATAGTGCAGACGGGCGAAACTATGGGATATGTGGTGTACGTCGTGACTGTACGTGATTTGAACGTGAGCGGCCCCACTGTGAAAGGATACACGTACAACAATGGAAGCGGGAAATGGACTTCACAGTCCTTCCCTCTTCCCCATGTGCTCTACAATCGAATTCCCAACCGGGAAGACGAACGCAAACCTTCAGTACAGCGCAAGATTGAAGAATGCATGAACTCCGGCATCGAACTGTATAACCCTTTTTTCTTTAATAAATGGAATCTGTTCGAATGGCTTAAGAAATCCAAATCCACCCAGCAACTGATTCCCTATACTCGCCGAATGCGAACAGCCTCCGCTCTGGGTACGGTGCTTAGATCACATCCCTACCTGTATCTGAAACCCGAGAGCGGGAAGGCCGGTAAAGGCATCATGATGCTGAAATTCCAGGAAAAAGAACGCTTGCCTTACCGACTTAAAATACAAAGCACCCGCAAGAGTACCACATACAAAACAACTACACTCGCCAAGTTATGGGCCCGGATTCGCAAGGAGACCGGACACACACCTTATATCATGCAACAGGGTATTGAACTGGCTTCATCACACAAGCGCCCATTCGATCTGCGGGTACTCGTTCAGAAAAACGGCAAGGGTCAGTGGAGTGTAACCGGCGTTGGCGCCCGTCTCGCCGGCTCTCGGAGCATTACCACCCACGTTCCGCGCGGAGGTACGGTGGAGGACCCGGAAAAGCTGCTCACGGAGCTGTTTGGGGAAGAAATGTCGGATTCATTGATGAAACGTGTGAAATCCACTTCATTGCTGATTGCGAGACAAGTCGAACGAGGCGCAGGTCATACCCTTGGCGAGATGTCCATGGACCTCGGTATTGACGATCTTGGGGAGATCTGGTTTTTTGAAGCGAACTCGAAGCCGATGAAATTTGATGAACCACAGATTCGACGCAGATCTCTGGAACGCATTTTTCAGTACAGCGCCTACCTTGCCCGTCAGTCCAAACGATGATGAACAGGAATAACAGCTAAAGAAGGTGATTGTTTGTGTCCTCACCTGTTCTGGGCATTATGACGTTGTACTTAAATGAACATCGCGCTCTGGAAGAACGGAGTATATACCGCAGAATGATCCTTGAAGGGCGCAAGCGGGGACTCGATGTTTATGTGTTCACACCTGCCGATGTACATTCAGGGGGCAAACAGATTGAGGCAATGGTCTTTCATTCGGAAAAAGGCTGGTCCCGGGAATGGCGTTCATTCCCGGATATCATCTTCGACCGCTGCCGTATACAGCGCAATCGCAGATTTCAGCAACTGCTTGCCTTTCGGCAAAAGTATGGTCACTTGCTCTTTCTCAACCGTCCACTACGTAATAAATGGACGATTCATCAGACGCTCTCTGCAAAATCAGCCTTTCGTGAGCATCTGCCAGATACCGTTCTGTTTCAGGATATGTCCGATGTGAATCGAATGCTGAAATCCTCTTCGCTCATCTATCTGAAACCCATTAATGGAACGGGAGGACGGGGTATTCTCCGTATCGAACGCAGCGGTAGCGAGGCCAACACAGTTTTAGTGCAAGGACGAGACCAAAAACGCCGGATCATTACCCCGCGCAAAGTCCATCTGTCACGCCTTGGCTCACTACTCCAGCATTGGAATATGAAAGATAAATACCTTGTTCAGGAAGGTATTCAGCTTCAGCTTCCAAATGGCCGTGTTCATGACTATCGGATGCTGGTTCAGAAAAATGGTGAAGGACAGTGGGAGTTGACTGGATGTGCAGGACGGATGGGTGCAGAGAAAAGTGTTACTTCCAATCTGCATGGCGGCGGTCAGGCCGTTGCGATGCACAAATTGTTGAAACAGTGGATTACCGATGAGGAGGAACGGGTTGAAATCAATGCCACTGCAGAGAAATTCGGGATTGACGTTGCCACATTTCTGGAAAACACCTATGGAGCCTTGTGTGAATTGGCTCTGGATCTGGCGATAGACAAGAATGGACGTATCTATTTGCTGGAAGTGAATCCAAAACCTGCTCGTGAGGTGTTTGCACGCATTGGTGAGCAAGATACCTACTCCAAGGCGATTACCCAACCACTGGAGTACGCCTTGTGGGTGTACCGCAACCATCCAAATACGAATCGCCCCCCTCGCGGAGTAAAGGTAACCAAACCTGTCAAACGCGTAAGAGGTAAATCTGCCACCCTCAAAAGGACCAGAAAAAACAAATTAAAGTAACAGACTTTCTTGAAATACGAGGTGCTCTCAGCATAGCTGAAGGCACCTCTTCGCTATCTCTTTATTTTTTCCCGATTTTACTCACAACTGGATCCCGGGGATTTGGAAGCTTTAAGACGTACCATGTTAAAACTGCAAAAAATAATCGAAGCTGAGTTGAAGTGACGGCTCTCGTTGCTTTTTCTCGCCTTGATATGTTAGTTATCTTAATTGTTTAATGAACTAATCAGTAATACTCATTAAACGATACAAGGAGGAATGAATTTGCGATCAAAAGAAGAGAAATTTCATATACCGAGAAGCTCGTTCGTAAGCAGATGCTGGATGAAGCCTTCACCCCTGCCATACTGACATCTAATGAGTATTTTCCTTATGGATACGGCTGGATTGTTGAGCTCCAAATTCAACTGGAATTTGTGACCAAGAAGCACGGGGTGCCTTCCGAAGAACTCATTCTGTGTGATCAAGGGGAGCACCGGGCTGTTCGAATCCAAATATAAAACAGTCAGGTCCAAGATTCCAACATCATTGAAAATGCCCATGCAGCCAAAAAACGTCCACTCCAAGCCCATTCGGGAGCTGGAGTAGACGTTTTTTCTGATTTCCCTTCGTTTTTGCGAATATACAAATCCATTGCGTTTATTTCCTACTCCGCTTCCCGATACAAACGAAGCAGTTCCGTAAAATCAGAGATTAGTACATCTGATCCTTCAAGTTCTTCATCCCGTCCGAACCCTGCATAGGCACAGCCAATGACGGTCTGGTTGTTCATTTTGCCTGCCTCCACATCAGAAGAGCGATCCCCGACCATCCATGCATCCTGAATCCGATGCTTCTCAAGCAGAATCTGAACCAAGTTAACTTTGGAAGGGGTCTTGTACTGTCCTGCACTATACACGCCTTCAAAGAGCGGCATGATCTCATGGGCAAAGGCCACGCCTTTAACATAGTCCTCAAGCCCGTTGCTGGCGACAAACAACCGCACGCCCTGTTCTTTCAACGCTTCCAGCGTCTCTTTGACTTGAGGGTACAGGAGAGAGCTTCCCCCATCCAACCCTTCAATCTCCAACTGAAGCAGCAATTCGTCTGCACGTCGATGGGCCGCAACTGAAGCTTCCGGCATAACTACTTTCCATATATCTTCTAGCAACATTCCCAGGCTTCCCAGCATTCGTTCTTCAGGAGGTGTCTCCCCTTCATAATGCCCTTCCGCCCGCAATGTATCAAACAGCTGATGATAGGCTGGCAACAACAGAGTTTCCGTCTGAAACAAAGTACCATCCATATCAAAAATCATTGCTTCCGGTTTACGTAATACCGTCTCTTTTGTCATGTCCAATGTTCCTTTCGGATTGGGATATGTATTGGGATCGTTCCCCTTCCATGATAAACATAAACGTTTGGCAGTGTAAACCGCGCAATGTAAAACATCTGTATCGTCAACGTCATACAACGTACACAAACGTTATATACCTTCATGCAATCATGATTGCTCCGGATTACGCAGCGCTTCAAGGACAATCTGTGCATGATATCCATCGTTAAAATCGTATATTTTGGCAGGTTGACCTTGAATACGGGCAATAACGTGTTTGAGTACAGGCAGCTGACTTAAGGATTCCTCTACTTCCACGGGAGCAAGCGACTCTCCGGTGCGTCCACTCCATAGTTGATCCCAATTTTCCAAGGCAATCGTCCCTTCTGTACCGTAAACCACCATGGATACACGCTCTTCACCTGCAAAATGAGCAATCCCCTCTAACTGGATTCGGGTTCCATCCTCCAGTTCCATCGCAGCCTGAACTTCATGTTCACATTCACCTGTATTTTGAGGAAATTGAACCAGACTGTTAATCACGCGAATAGGACCAAACACATTTTGGATCATATGAATCCAGTGGATTCCCACTTCAAGAATAAATCCGCCCTGTTCCCGACTGCTAATCCAGGCATTTTGCTGCCACGTTCGAGGCCACACGGGGAATTGCAGGATCAGATCGATTTTGCGAATCTCGCCAATCGATTTCTGCTGAATCAACTCTTGCAGTTTCACTACAGATGGTTCATGCGGCATAGAGAAATGGATTGCGTGTATTACACCGACCTTCTCGGCTGCCTCCAGCATTGCTTTAGCTTCCTCAACACTGTTTGCCAGTGGCTTCTCACAGAATACATGAATCTTGCGCTCCAGTGCCTCCATAACGACGGGATAATGATATTTAGGCGGAACCGCAATGTACAGCAGATCAACCGGATGTGTGTCGAGCAGTTGCTTAAAATCCGTATACATCTTCGTCTCAGGATGAGAGGAAGCAAGCGATGTCAATTGTTCCTCGCTGGAATCGCACACCGCTACAATCTCTACTTTTTCGGATAGTTCTGCCTCTGTTGCCTGATGTATCATATGTATTCCCATTTTGCCCAGACCAATTACGGCCATTTTTAACGTTGTCATTCAATTCACTCCCATCGAATTCAGTATATCAGAAAGCTTACTATTGCCAATCCTTGCACGAAAACGAAAAGGATATGTATAGGATTTTATTCGAATCTGAGCATAAGAAACATCCTCATAATCTTCACTATTTTACATTTTATTCCATAAATAATTTTTATAGGAAATATGTATCAGGAATATATAACCAATTTATTTTCTCATATGGGACAGCACATTAAGCGTTTCCAACCTAAGAATCAGGAACTTGTGCTCATAAAAGCGGTTGACAAAAAACCACAAAAAAAGCTACTCTTCCTATTAACAAGGATTTATTTCCTTTTACAACCTTAGACAATGACATACACTCCAAAAATGGAACTTGACCTGTGGGTCCAAAAACCTATTTTGTGAAGCGAGGTGTCCCGCTTGAGAACAGTTGCGGACTATTTGGCAGAAACTCTGCGTAATTTAGGCGTTACACATGTCTTTGGTATTATCGGAAAATCTATATGTCCTGCTGTCCTGAAAATGGTTGATTACGGTTTGGAATTCATTCCAGGTCGCCATGAATCCAGTTCAGGCTTTGCCGCATCAGGCTATGCCCTTCAAACAGGGAAGCTGGGTGTAGCCTTCGCTACTTCTGGTCCGGGCGGAACCAACTTGCTCACCGCGGCAGCCCATGCCAAGGCTAACAACTTGCCCGTTTTGTTTATTACGGGTCATCAATCCATTCAGGAATTGGGAATTCCGCAATGTCAGGACTCCTCCTCCTACTTGGCCGATCTGGCGGAAATGTTCCGTCCCGCCACGCTATTCAGCAAACTGGTGGAGCGCGGTGATCATTTCAGCAACATATTGAATCACGCCCTTTCCATTGCACTCGGTCCCAACAAAGGTCCGGTCCATCTCTGTCTTCCGTTTGATGTACAAACTGAACAGCTCGCTGACTTCAGGGTCGTAATTCCGGAGCCAGAGCCCCTGATCAGCGTATCCAATCTGACTCGTATCCTCCCCTTACTTCAACAGTCCAGTCATCCTTTAATTATTGCAGGCAAAGGCGTCAGTCGCGCCAGAGCCCATGATGAACTACTTCATTTTGCCGAACATTTCAATATTCCTGTCATCACTTCTCCTGGAGGAAAAGGTGCTATTGCCTGGAATCATCCCCTTTATCATGGGCCTTGCGGTGTTGGCGGCTTCCCTCATGCAGATGAACTACTGAATCAAAGTGATCTCTATATCGTACTCGGTTCACGTCTGAGTGATATGACAATTTGTAATTTGAAGCCCGAAAATCATCCTGCACATCTAATTCAATTCGACGCTGATCCAACATTCGTTGGTAAAATACTTAACGCTCAAACCTTACATATCACCGGCGACTTGAAGGACAACCTGCAGTTTTGGCTCGGTACACTGACAGAACAACCTGTTGTTCCAAGAGAAAAGACAACGGTCGATTACACCGTTCCTCTACCGGATCTGCCGAACCTGTCTCTGGCTTCTGTGCTGGAAGAAATGAGTGAGCTGCTTCCATATGATCATAAGCTATTTGTCGATGATGGCAGCCATGGTTTTCACGCAGTGCAACGATATAAGGTTAAGAAACCCGGCAGCTTTGTGTTTGATGCCTATTTTGCCTGCATGGGCAATGCCATCGGCATGGCTATAGGGGCCAAGACTGCTGCACCGGAAGAAACCATTGTATGCATTACAGGTGACGGATGCTTCATGATGCTTGGAACCGAGATTAACACCGCAGTATGCAACAATCTGGCCGTCATCTTCATTGTCGTGAATAATAAGCAGCTGGATATGGCACTGAAAGGCATGGAGAAAACAACAGGTCGAATCGATGGCACCTTATACGAGGTTCCCGTGGATGCGGCAAAGTTTGCCGAGTCCCTCGGCGCTGTTGCTTTTCGGGCGGAAACAAGGGATGAATTCGCCTCTGCTCTTCAGACCGCGCAGCAGCTAAACCAGGTTACTGTGATTGAGCTTCTTACCGATCGTGACGAGATTCCACCCACGGCTCACCGTACCGTGACTTTGAATTAGGAGGAATATAGCATGAGTGAACAAGTGACTCAAGGATTGGAGCGTTTTGCAAAGCTTTCCGGTGAATATGGGGCGAAAGCACTGGCACCGATAAAGGATCAGTTTCCTGAGCTCGCCGAGTTTATTATGGGAACAGCTTACGGGGATATTTTTCAGCGAACAACTATTACGGATCAGTGGAAAGAAGTCGCGATAATCTCTTCATTGATCACACAGGGACAATATGAACAATTAGGAGTTCATTACACGATGGCACTTAGCGTTGGCGTAACTGTGGATCAGCTCAAGGGAATTCTGCTACATCTGGCACCGTGTGTAGGGGCTCCCCGCATCATCAGTGCTTTTAATATATTGCTTGCTACACTTGAAGAAATCCAATAATTCACTCTTCTACATTTTTATACACAATTCGACTTTTTTATTGATCTTATTACATCCCTACCTTTATAATATGGTTAAATTATCCTCCGACTCCGGCTACATCTAGAAGCAGCAGCAGGGGCCTTATGGCCTGGATCTCGGTTAGCAGGATAGCCTTAACTCATTTAAAGGAGAGAGAACAATCATGGGAAGTTTTATACTGAAGACTGACGTTCCGAACAAGGTGCTAAACATTGAACTGGAGGGCTCTTTCTCTCAAGAAGACGGTTTGCGTTCCATATCGGCATATCAGGATACGATTGCTCCGATTAACACCAAAGAGTATGCGTTGAATATTGATTGCAAAAGGTTAAATGTAACTGCTCCGGAAATTGTGCCTCTTCTCGAGGGCTGCCTGCAGATGTTTAAAAAAGACGAATACAAAAAAGTGGTGTTGACGCTTGAGAATAATGCCATCCTGAAAATGCAGCTGTCTCGTCTTGGACGGTCTGTCGGACTGGACAACCTTGAGATCATCTCCACGGTTACAACCTAATATACCAGGCGGACAAGCTGAGGGTTCACCCATCCGCTCAGGAGGAGAATGAAGATGGCTGGAATTCGTATAGTAGATATCGATATCTATCATCCATCCAACAAGGTGGGCAATGACTTCTACATTGAACATTTTGATGCGAGAGGTGCAGATATTCGGGGATTATTAAAGGCACTTGGACGTGATACACGTTACAAAATTGACAACGATGATGAAAATTCACTAAGCATGGCCTTTGAGGCCGCCAGTAATCTTCTCGAAAAGACCGGACTCACCGGTTCCGATATCGATTTGATTGCTTATGCAAGTCAAACGCCCGAATACATCTTTCCTACGAATTCCTTGATGATTCATCGCCTAATTAACGGGGCATCCCATACGATCTGTATTGATAGCAATGCCAACTGCGCGGGTATGACCGCAGCCTTTGAACAGGTGAGCCGCCAGATGCTGGGTAATCCCAGAATTCGTCGTGCTTTAATTATCGGCTCGGATTACGTAGCTCCGCATGCCAGTCCAGACGATCCTGTATACTTTGCCAACTTCGGGGATGCAGCAGCAGCTGTCATTGTTGAGCGGGACGAGCAGGCTGTCGGTTTTATTGACTCGATCTATCAGACCGATACCTGTGTGTATGGCAATTCACTCTTCCCGGCACAAGGTCTTGCAAAACTGGGCCAAACCGGCGTTGACGCAGGTGCCTTCCATGTAAAGTTTATACCGTTTGATGATTCCATCTGTGTAGGTGCAGCCTCTGAATCGATTCTCACGCTGCTAAGTCGCAACGAAATTGAAGCAAACGAGATCAAAGCCGCTTGTTTCTCCCAATTATCTATCGGTAATATTCGTGCAGTATCCGAAAATATTGGCATTGCTGAAGATATTGCCGTTTACATCGGAGACGAGTTCGGGTACACCTCAACCAGCAGTCCGTTTATTGCATTACATCGAGCCATTACATCCGGCCAAATTCAGCGCGGTGATAAAGTGCTGTTCTGGACTGTTGGAGCTGGGTGGCAAAATGTTGCCATGGTTGTTGAATACTGAGAGCATGATACACCGAATTCAAAGAAGCAGGGCAGACCTTTTGTACCCAAAAAGGATTGTCCTGCTTTTTTTGTAATACTCTGGAATGGTGACTTTCACAATAATAAAACAGATCCATAACAAAAACCGCCCTCTAGGCAGAGAACGGCAATAAGGATGATTTGTGGTCCTTTTCAGAAAATTTTCTTCGTCTCCCGATCATCCTTCAGAATCTCTACTGCCTCCCGGAAACGCAAGGAATGCACAATCTCCCGTTCCCGCAGAAACTTGAGACTATCCTGAAGATCAACGTCATCCGTCAGATCGATTAACCACTGATATGTAGCTCTGGCCTTCTCTTCCGCTGCAATATCCTCGTACAGATCCGCAATGGGATCACCCATTGTATATTGAGGTAAAACTAAAACCGCACAACATTAGAGGATATTTTCCCGATAATATTCAAGTCTTTATGAACTGAATCAACATATTCGGGGTTTGATGTATATAGTCGGTACTTCTCGTCCAAGAATTCAATTCTTCTTATTAACCTCTCCCCGTTGATTTCAACAAGAAATATTCCATTTGTAGCATCCCCGCTTGAAATATCTGTGTCAATAAGAATTGTATCCCCTGTAATGATTCTATCACCATTCATGCTATTGTCTTTTACAACGTATACCAATTTCCCCTTCAATTAAATCACTCTCCCCTTGTTGTGTCTCATTGCTGTCTGGTTTACCTTATGCGTACGGAATGCTATAATTTCCAATGAAATATGCATAAAGGAGCTACCAAAGTGAAAGTCTCCCGTGGGAGGTGCTTACTTCTGGAGCGTATAAATGAATTGGGATTGAGCCAAGCGGAGTATGGACGTCGAGTTGGACGATCCAAAAGGATGATATCTCATTTTTGTGCTGGAACAAGGGTCATGCAACCTGAAGATATCTACGCTGCTCATATTGTTTTCGGCCTGAATCTCAAGGATTTATACGAACTCCACATAGGTGAGTAGGTGCGGCGTGCCGCCCTCCCTCGGGCTAAAAGGGAACTAATAGTTCCCGTATTTATATGTAAATAATACCTTTTACCCATGACAATTTGTGTCATAATGTGTCGAACGAACTAAAGGTAAAACTTTACAACGTTTCACATCTTGAAACAACGTTCAGTCACATGGTCTAGTGCAATAAAACAAAATATTCAGAACTTTTGTTCTTATGATTATTTCTTTGAGTGTCGAATACACTCAAATAATACAACGAAAATGGAAGGAACAACGCAGGCGTTTGGGATGATTTTCGGCTGAATAAAAAAAACCGCTGGATATCCTCCTGCGGTTTTCATTTCGCTAAATGGAAGCGGCTACTATATTTTTAAAACTAATAAAACTATAATCTTCTTCTCCACGTACAAACTTGATCTCTTTTCTTTGCTGATCAATGGACTCAACAACCCCCCGCATACTTGTGTCGTCAAAGGGGTCAAATATAGTCAGTGTGACTGACACACGCTCCTGGTATGATTCCATTAAAGCCTGACCGATCAATTGCCATTCCTGTTCATCCAAGATTGGCTTCTCGCGACGATTGAGTTCTTGCATATGGGAGACATATGCTTCCCGATGTTCCGGCAAAATCATCCGGCTACCTTCAAAAATTCCATTATCATTCAACTTACTTGTCATAAAATCCCCTCCGAATAGGAACGTATGTTTGTATTATATGTGAACATATATAATCTAATCAATAGCAAAACAAAAAAAGGCCGCTGCCATTATGAACCAGCAGCGGCCTTTTTGAGTAATCCCAAACGTTTGGGATTATGAATTTATGACTCAACCTTTTTAAGTAATCGACTGACAACAGCGCCCAACTCTTCGCGTGTTACTGTAGCACCCGGACGTTTACCGTCGAAGTAACCCTTCTCTGTCACCTCTTTCCAAGTTGTCTCCGCCCATTTACTAGGAACGTTAATATCTCTCTCCTGTGCCACTGGTTTCTCCTCCTTCACCTTTTTAACTAGTCCTAGATAGCTTGCAATTCCCTGAACGTGTCCATCAATAATTGCATCTATTACACTTGCTTGCTTGAGCTGATCCGCATTAGCACCCACGTCTACAAACAAGTTTTCTGTCAAGACCGCTGGCATCTTACTTTCACGGACCATATGAAGGTTCTCGGCCTTCTGCCCACGGTCAATGCCACCGAGCTTGCTTATAATGGCTTTGTGTAGTGCCTCCTGTAACTTAATGCTACCCTGAGAAGCTTTTGTATAACGGAACGTCTCAAAGCCGCCCTTGCCACCACCAGCGTTGCAATGAATGGAAACAAGAAGATCAGCACCAGCAGCATTGGCTTTGCTTGTCCGGTCACGAAGCTCTAAGAATACATCCGTAGATCTGGAGAGCAACACTTGCACGTCCTCATAGACCGCCTCTAGACGTTGTTTAATTCCAAGCGACACCTTTAATGCAATGTCTTTTTCCTGAATGCCGTTTGCGACAGCCCCAGGGTCCTTTCCCCCATGCCCTGCATCTATCCATACTGTTTTCATATTCATCATCCTCTCATATTTGTTAAACTGCTGGTTTTTGAGTAGTATCATCCTGTGGTGAATCTGGTAGGTTCGGATTGACCGGAATCGAAGATTTAGATTCAAATATTTTCACGGCGTTACGAAGTGCATCCGGCATTGGTAACCCCATTCGCCCAGCATTTTCAATAACAGACAATAACTCATTTGCAATGTAGAAGAAGACTACCGCGTCTTGAATGTATCCGGTATCTCCCCAAGCTAAATCTATATAATGAGAAATCGTCACGATCGCGAAGATGGCTGCCTTTCGTGCAATCCCTTCAAACCCGACTCGGCTACGTAGCTCGTGTTTAATCCAAGCTGCTGCCCATCCTGTTAACCAATCAACAACTACTAAAATCAAAAGTAAATGTATCAACATATCCCATCCTCCAAAGAGGTATCCCGTGCCAGCCCCCATGACTGCGGATACCATTTTAATGACATTAGTTATCCCCTCGCTCATCCCGCTTCCTCTTCTCTCTATTTATTTAATTACAAATAGCCCCCGACCACTCCGGGAGCATTCAATTTATTCACTTATACAAGCATGGTGGGCACCCCCTTTATTTAGAGTCCTATAAAACTTTTGCCAGAGTTATCCGTTATAAATGGTATAATCTATATAAAAAGGAGCTGTACCCCTTGAAAAAAACTTTAGTGAAAACAGTTGTTACTCTCGGTATTGGTATGATGATTGGATCGGCAACACTTGCTGCCGCTGCTCCATCCACAATCCAAGCCGTCATCTCAAATTTTAAAGTCGTAGTGAATAACGAACAGGCCAGCCTGAAGAATGCCCCTATCGTCAGTGAAGGTGTAACATATTTACCAGTACGCGAAGTGGCAAGTCTACTTGATGCAGAAGTTAAGTACGATTCTAAGAACAAACAAATCAATATTAATTCGAAAGGTGATGATACTTTGCAACCAACCGCGACCGTCACAGAGTGGGTTCCCGCTAAAGAGGCAGTGTCCAAGTATGGAATCAGCATTAATATTTCGGATGTCACTACTGTGTCCCTTAATGACAAGGAAATAGTTTTCCCTCTCTCAATGTATGATCAAAAGGAAGGAGTGAAAACTGTCAAAAACGAAACTGAGACAGCCACACTCAAAATTGATCAGAACGAATTATACTTTGGTGATGACACTTTGAAGTTATTAGGCGTTCAGTAATCACCTCCGCCTCTACTTTGTGCAAATATTTGTGTGAAGACTGACGCAACAACCCTCCCCAGTGAATCAACTGGGGTTATTGTTATTTCGTGATAATCACCACGATTTATTCGCCCGCTGTTATCTTTGGATAAGTAAGGAACGATGTCGATTTCCTCACCTGAAGACCCTACTCCCGAAATTAGTTTTCCATCCACTCTAACTTGGACCTCCGAAGGAGTCGGTCCTTCCCATATGCCAAATTCAATTTCATGTGTGTGTCCTGGAATCGTATGCGTGTGGTCCATCTGGTGTGTATGTTCAGGAATAGTAACTGTGTGATTGTGCGCTGGAATTGTGACTGAGTGGCTATGATCGGCTGTTAGATTGTGGGTATGCGCCCCAGATTCAACAAAGGTCACTGACGTTCCATCCTCTTTCATTAATTTTGTTCCTGAAGCTATTCCGTGGTTATGTGCACCGCCCATGTTGACTGCCTGCATAACGTCTATTGCAAATATCCTCCAATTATCAGACGTTGAAGCTGATTCAACCGATGTCGCCTTAGTCGAAGTTGTTGGAGTTGTTGCTCCTCCTGCTGCTGTTGTATTTCTGGTGCTCGGACCCGATGAAACCGAAGGTGCTGATTCGATAGCTCGGCTATATCCCCTGAATGGTTCTACTCGGAACGACAGGGCAACCTTGTTCACTCTGGCCGTCTCTGCCGGAAGCCAGAACCGCAGTACAGCCGGATGTGTTGGATCGCAGTTATCTGCGAAATCGTGACTATCGTAGTTGGTAGCGCCTTGGGCATACACCTCACTGATATGCATCCGGTTCCGCAGTTCCGCAATACTGCCTGCGATATCCTGCGATTTGTTGGCAATCTCTAGCGTCACCGCTCCGGGTTGTCCCAGCACATCACCTTTGCCCACCTTGACCACTCGTGCTTTGATATCAACGCCTAATTCCTGATCCTGCACCCGGACCATCGCGCCGGATTTGAACCTGTCGATTGGGTCATTCGTAAGTGCATAAATCTCAGCAGCGTCCACGGTATAATGCACACTTGGCACTTTCAACTCTTCCATTAATGTTTGGCACCGAGCAAGCAACGTTTCTGGATACTCAAAGCGCCGATCAACGAAAATCGTCTGCACAATCCCGTATTTCTGAATGAGCGCTGGTTCGGCATCTATATAAGGCTTTCCGCCGTTCAAATCGGCGAATGTGAGCTGATTGACACCCTCACCATAACCAAGGCCGAAAATTCTTGTAGACACCTTAGACGCGTCCACAACGCGTGTGATGCCCTGCAAGTTTACCCCGTACCGAATATAGAGTTCTTCTTGCTCGGATGGCTTGATTAGATTGAGCCGCCACGGATAGGTGGTTGTGTCAAATGCCCACATGTATTCGTCAGGAAACGGATTCGGAACCGAGAACAATGCACCAAGTAAATTATCGTTTTCCCAGTTATATTCGAACTGTCTATCAAACTCGATCGTGCCAAGCTGCCACCGTTTTACGGTTTGTTTGGACAAAATGTATTGGAGAACATCACGCGTATACACGCCCAGGTTTCCAACTGTGTGGTACAAGAACAGTACATCATCCAACAACGTGCCCAAAACATGCTCACACTCATATGAAATGAACGGCCCATCAGATCCACGCTTAGTTGTTGGTTTCAGGATTCGGAACAATTCCAAACGTTCATCTCCATCGAATATCTCCACAAAGTACAGCGGTTGGCATTCCATGTTTTTCTCATCATTTGCTGGCAAGCTGAAGCTGGCCGTCCAGATCGCATTCATTGGAGCTTCATAGCTCACATCGAAAGCATTCTCCAGATACGCCACCTTGCGCATTTGCAAGTCATATACCGTTACATACGCTGGTCTTCTCATAAGCCCTCCTATACAAACCGATCTTGGAATGTGATGCGCATCAAAACGGATCGAACTGTTTCTGAATCTGTCCAAGTCAGAATATTGTTCCCTAGATTTAAGTCGAAGAAATCGCCGTTCATTTTGAATAAAACGTTTTGCCCATTCTGCGTAAACTTAAGATTCTTTGAATCAATTACAATCCTGTCACCCGGATCAAATGTACCCTCGAACTCAATGTAGTCAACGTGATACCTCGACGCATTCGCCTGAAATTGAGCTTCGCCGGACATTCCTGATGAGAGCTTCATTTCACGTATGAAATCTGCCGTCATACTGGATTCGCCGGACATTTGTGTAGCCTCAAAGACGTATTCTCGCACAAAATCACTTTGCATTTGAGCCTCACCGCACATCTCGGCACTAAACGTCATCTCCATAGCGTATTGCAACTCGTATTCCGTTGCCGTACTTTGATCAGGCGAGTTGAACGCGACAAGGTTAAACCCTGCCACATTCTCATCACCCTCAATTCTGCGAGAATAGAGTTGTGCTCCACCTGACATAGCAGCGGCCATATCGATAATATTTTCGCCGCCTGCATTGTTAAATGCTATTTCGTTGAATTCTCCACCGAACAAGACCGCCGCCTCCTTCTGCCTTATACCTCGTATTTGACATTGGTAATTTCTTCGTATTCGTCAGGAGTAATTTCCCCGAAAGGATTAGCCTCCGTCTTAACCGCACCTTTAAGTGCTTCAGCAGTTACCCATTTCCACTTGAATGCCATAGACCAAAACGTCATACCAAATCAGCTCCTTTAAGATTAATTAGTTCCAATTTTGTCGCAGCGAGTTCAGCGCCTAAGTTGCCAATCATTTGTTGTTGTTGCATACTGTTTAACTTTGAAATGGCAAGTTCTTGTCCAAGCGCATTTACTGTGGAAGATTGTTGCATGGCTTGAAGCTTCATGATGCTCAATTGCTGTCCGAGCATATCCGTTTCAGATGGTTCCGCAGGCCGCGGCTTGGTCAATTCGTCAATCTCAGCTTGACTTAATCCCTCCACCCACAGGTCAGGAAATTTTTCCTGTGGACCATCCTTTATGGCGTCTTGGTATGCTTCCCAAGCCGCTATATCAAACCTTGGCCGGAACAGTCCAGCAGGAACCGGCACGCCTACGATATACCCCGCAATTTCCCTCTCTACTTCTTCCTCGTCCTCTTCTTGTACATCAGGCTCCGCAGGCTGTTCAGGCGCATCAGGATTAAATACCACTGGCTCCGGTTCGACATAAAAAGGGACGACACCGGAAAAGGCATCGTCCACCAACTCGTCCTCCATATAGAGGCCGTCTGTATTTACTTTAGGTACGGCTTTCATGTGATCCCTCCTTTACTGTTCGGACAAAAATGAAATTGAATCGAGAGAGTATAGCGTTGTGCTTCCACCATAAGGCTGCACGTCACCGTTAGCGTTAACGATGATCCGCCCCAATACCTGTCCGCTACCATCAGATGAGTGGGCTACAAACTGCATACTCATATTCTTTGGTCGATAGCCTGGTGGCAATTTCAGGAGTATAGAGTTAAGCGCACCGCTTTTAACCATCCCCTTGAAACGCACAATCCCGTTACTGTCTTTGTAGTATCCAACTGGCAGAGTATCGTTGTAAATCACCCATCCATTAAGCAGTGTCGGCGCAATCCATGCAGGAGCATCCTTCTCCGCCTTTTTCGACTCCAGCACCGATATCCGTGTCGTGTTCTCCTGAATGGATTTAACGGCATCCAGCAGCAGAGCCTTTTCATTCTCGGCATACGTCCCGGTGAAGTCGGCAACCGGATACTTGTCCAGCATCAGGTATGTGACACTGTAGGCTGCTGATGGATCAAACAAAGGTGCATTTAAAAATGCACGTTCAACCCCGTTGCTATTTGTATCGGATATCCTCGACCACTTATCTTGACGATTATTTTTGTAAATTGTCACCACTTGCTTCGCCTTATGCTTTAACGGGTTTGGGGCTACTGTCCCTACCGTGTTGACGGAATTGATCTCATACGTATTGTAGAGAGAGGACAGCGCAGGCTTTGTCGATTCACGCAACACAATCCCTGTTCCTACCTCCACCTGATTATCTCCCTCAAAGAACGTCAATTGCCCCTCAGACGTGATCGGTTCCACGACAGGAGTTGCAAGCTGGTATAGGAGTTGGTATGGCGCAACCGTAAGAACCTTCGTTGTCGGAAGTGCGTTGACACCGCCAGAAGATCGATCGACTGGAACGAACCATTTCCCCACTCCATCAGTTCTGTTATAAACACCACTTCCATCAGGATTGGTATTTACATCGTACATCTTCCATCCCATGAAATACGCCTTAATCTCTTCTAATGTCGGTGTATATGAGTCTCCCCATCCACTGTCGGCACTTGGAATAGACATGTATACATCCCCTGCTGAAGTGACTGCGTTAGTATCGGGCGTGTTGCCCGTGCTTCCTTGGGGCAATAACTTACCATCAAATTTCGTGACAATTCCGCTCCCAGCTACTGCGTTCAGTGCTAGACCTGCCGCTTTAACTTGTTTGAGTCCAGCAGAACCACCAGCCTCGCCAATTCCCCATGTTCTACTACCATCCAATACAACCTTACGCCACTTCGCCAGTTTGAAATACTGCCCATCACGCTCAAATACGCTGTCTGGGTTAGCGCCAGTGTCTGGATTAGCATGTAGCTCTGTTTGCAGGGCAAACATGGAGTCTTCACGTGGTTTGAATGGCTTTGCTGTGTTTCCGATTATCATCGAAGCTTCTGTAAATATTGCAGTACCTGTAATCTTGGCGTAATTCGAATCCAGTGTATTAAGGACGACTTCCAAATAAATCGTTCCTTGGATTGGAGTTATTACTCCAAAATTAATTCTCACGCCGTCAATTCTTGTTTTGTCTTCACCGCAAAAGTAACAGTACATGCTTGCGTTTGCTCCTTGAGATGAAACGGACACAATATATTGTTGCGAAGGAATGACGGGAACATAATATCTAACGTAGCTACCACCGACTGTCGTGGCGTTAATCGTTACTTTGTGTGGATTATCAATGGATATGTTATCGCCAGGTTGAATGCCCGTTTCCCATTCGTAAAACGGTGGCAATAGGTTAGCCCCATACCGGATCACATACGGGTTAAGCACCCCAAATATACCCACCTGACTTTGGTAGTTAAGCACTGTCCGGCCTTGTAGCCCCGCCAGCTTAAACGCTGCGTCCTGATTAGCACTGACAACATGTAGTCTGGGTTGGAGTGTAATGGATGCACGCTCGGGAGTATCCAGTCTATCAGCTAGTTCCAATATATTTTCGCGAGCCGCGTCCCAATCCGCAGCGGCAAAATTACGAGCAACCCTCGTTCCTGCTGTCCATGCTCTGGCAACGCCTTGGAATCCCCGAACACACCCAATCAATGTGTTTCCGTCAACGGATGTATACAAAATGGTTTCTGCGGCGTCCCCGTTTCCAATTGTGGCAATCCCTTCACCTGTCAAAAGGACTTCAATATCAGCGACAGTTATATCTGTCTGTGACTCTGTAATTAAATCCGTAAGCTCCGTTTTAGGAGAGTTTACAACTGCTGGATACATCTTTTTCATATTGCCACCTACCCTTCGTCTATCTTAAGTTGCCCAACCAAGAAACGTATTAGATCATTGATCAATACCGTTCTCGGCGTTTTCACGGCTCCGTGATACAACAAATTACCTCCTGTCGGCGCGTCCCGGATTCCAATGTGTGTCACCATGCCTTGGTCTGCTGTAGCGATTGGAAATGATACATCAGCAGTATTCTGAACCCCTGCTCTCCGGTCTGTGACCACGGGTTCCCCGAATATCACTTGTTGACGCGAATACCCCCCGCCTGTCACCTCTTGGCCCGTATCGGCATCTGTAGGGTTAGATGTGTAAAGTGCAATATATACTTTAGGTGGAGCAGTGAAACTAATGCCTCGCAACGCTGCATTAATCGATGCTTTCTTCCAATAGATAGATTTGGATAACAATACCTCAGCCAAAATAACCCCTCCTATTCAATTTGATACTCATTGGCGATGCGAAATTTTCGAATAACATTTGTACCCTGATTGGTCAGGATAATAAGTGGTGCTGTTCGGACATTACCACCACTGAAGACATTCTCCAGATGTGGCGATGTCGTTATGGTTGTTTCTGATATTTCTTCGCGCCCATAGGCGAACGGATCATGAGCGATTAGGGACAGAGAAAACATCCCTAAGCCCATAATCCGGTCAGGATCAAAAGCGCCTGTCAGTTGCACGGAAAAAGCCTGATTCGGCCTCTCTCGCTGTCTCAGTTCGAGCTTGCGAGGTTTTCCGTAGCTGTCCACTAAATGAGCAGCCAACCCCATAACAGACTGTTGCAGAGCCATATAGTCCTTGGTAATCATGGCACAATCGTATGCGAACGTTCTCGCCCCGATATCTGCGCCGAAATTGTATGATCCATTGCGTCCGGGGATGTTCAGCGTCCGGTCCACGGTATCCGGTAAACCCGGACGGCGAGACGTGCCACGCACCTCGAAGCCCAATTCTATATTGGACTTACCGCCGAGCCATATCATTTCATTACTCATCGTGCACCTCCTGTACCTCGCGTAGCCTGCTGTGTGAGTGCGAACATTTCAAGTGCAAGTTCCTTCGCTAAGGATCGGATGTCTTCGTCACTCCGCACACTGAAGACAGCACCCGAAAACAGCCCTTCCATGTTCAAACTTATAGAATCGGAATCAGCGCCGCCGCCAGAAGATGAACCAACAGACGGTTGAACCGCTTCGGCCATTTCCCGCGCCTGACGCTGAACGTTGGTCATCATGCTTGCCATACCTTGCACAAGCCCTTTCCCGGCCATCTCCCCGATCCATGCCATTTCACGAGACGGCGAATGAATATCCAGCGCCTTCTGCATGGTGGTACGTACAGAGTCGGCAATTGCCTTGGCTTTCGCCTGCACCGCACCTTGCATGGAAGACAGTCCATCAAGCAATCCCTGCATCGCTTGCTTACCGATGTTCGGCAAGTCGGATTTCATCGCATTAAACTGGTTCGTGGTACCGACCCGGATCGCTTTCACCTTGGCATCAAAATCAGCCTTGAGTCCATCCAATTGAGTGGCAGCATCCACGCGAAGCTGAGTAATCTGCTTGTCTGTATCTTCGCGTAATCCGGTCAGCTCCTGCACCGCAATGGCTCGGGACTCTGCCGACTTGGTTTGCCAAAGTCCGGTGTACTCTGCAAGTTGTTCGTCCGTCAACGTGTTCAACGCTGCCAGTTCAGGTGCAGCCTTAGGACCCATTTGCCGCAATTCTTCCAACAGACCCTTGTCAATGCCTCGCGCGGCCAGCGTTTCAATATTAGATGCCCACGTAGCTAGATAGTCCACTTGACCACGAAGGTTATCCAGTAGCTGCTGGCCGGATGTCTCGGACTTGGCAACCACTTCGTCGAACAATCCCGCAAAATCGTTGATCGCCTTGGCTCGCTGCTCTACCGCCTGTTCGTAGACGCCGTTAAGACGCAATTCTTCAGCGGCGACATTCGCATTCACTTCTTTGGTTTTTGCAAGGAAATCTTCACTGGCTTGGGTGAGCTGGTTGTATATCTCCAGTTTGACTTTGCCCGCTGCCTCTTCCGCTGCCTTCGCTTCATCTGATCCGGCTTTATATCTGGCCTGCACCCGCTCCCAAGCAGATAACTGCTGAGTAAGAGACATTTCGTTTGCGGCTGCCGCCTTTTCAATATAATCCTTCGAAGACTGGAAGCTTGCTTTTGCCAGTTCCTGCTTGATCTTATAGGCTTCCTTCTCGGCCGCGATATGCTGCGCAGTTCCGGCTTTGTACTTAGCCTGAACTTTTTCCCACATCGCCAATTCTTGTTCCAATGTAACCTTGCCCGTAGAAGCTCTGGCATCAATGTACGCCTTCGATGCTGCAAAGGAATCCTTCGCCGCCTTCTCAGCCGATTTGGTCTGCTGCTCGTGGGCTTTCTTAATCTCAAGCGTCACTTTCTGGACTTGTGCTGATGTTTTGGCGTATTGATCCTTTACCTTCTGCAAGGCCGCCACATAACCGGCAGTGTCTAGATTGCCCATTTTGAAGTTGTACTGAGCGGTAGCAAATGCATCCTTGAACGCCTTGTTTACCTTGGTGGCCGTCTCCTTAGCTGCCTTTTCCGCTGTCTTGGTCTTATTGCTAATACCGTTTGCCAAACCTTGACCGATGTTTTCCCCGTATCCGGTTGTAAGTCGTGATGGCGAGTGGATGTCAAAGAATTTCTTGAAGAATCCACCAATGGCTTCCGAAATCTCTTTGGCCTTTTGAACAACCACGTCTTTCATATTGCCGATACCCTGTACCAGACCTTGGATGATATTCTTACCGACATCTTTCATCGTAGCGAATGCATTTTTGAAGATTCCTGTGATACCCTTCCAGACAGTTTCAGTTACACCTTTGGCTGCGTTCCACGCCCCTGCCCAATCACCTTTGAAGATGGCCAGCCATGTTTTGATAATGCCGGATATCACACCGATGACGGTTTCCACGATGATCTTAATCGCATTCCATACTCCGGTGAAGACCGATTTGATTACGTTGAACACCGTACGGAACAAGGTGGTGATTGTCGCGCCCCATGTATCCCAAAACGCCTTGATGTTGTTGAACACAGTCTTAATAACCGTGAATATCACAGTGAAGGTCGCGCTGAATAGCGTCTTCAAGATTTCGAAGACACCTTTGAATGCAGCCGTGATCGTTGATCCCCATTTATCCCAGAAGGATTTAATATCATTGAAGGCAACCCGCACAAAATCCAAAATGGCTTTAATCACTGTGTTGAAGATTAAAGACAAGCCTGCCCAATATGCCTTGAAGAAAGCTGTAATATCATTGCCCCACGTGGCCCAGAATGATTTAATCCCGGCAAAGATGGATTTCACAACTTCAGATATGGCTTTAAATACCGTATTAAAGACTAGCTTGATACCGTTCCAAAGTGTGTTAAATAGTCCGGTGATCTCTCCGCCCCACGTGGCCCAAAACGACTTGAGCGCACCAAAAACAGCTTCGGCTGCCGATTTGATGGCTTGCCAAGCTGCGTTAAGTGCGTCTCTTACCGTTTCGTTAGTCTTGTACAAATATGTCAGTCCGACAGCGACAGCGGCGATGGCTGCGACAACAATACCGATTGGACCCGTGATGGCCGTCCAAAGTGCCGTGAACATCGGTGTAAGCATCGTCAGCCCCGCCGCAATCTGCGGCATGAATCCAATCAGAATTAGAAGTGGCCCCGCAATAAGTGCCAAGGCTGCCGTGATGGCCCCAAGCACCGCAATAAATGATTTCGTACCCTCCGGTACCTTGTTGAACATATCGATAACGACTTGCACCGTGGAAACAATTCTCCGCAGGGCTGGAATTAGCGCATTACCAATAGTAATCTGCGCTGTCTCCATGGCCCCTCGCATTTCTTCAAGCGCACCTTTAAGGGTATCCAGCTTCTGCGCGGCAACCATTTGGGCATCGATCTTATCCATGGCCGCCGCCATAGCATCGATCCCCTCGGCACCCTCTTTATACAGGATGTTACCCGCGCGGATCGCATCTGATCCGAACATCGTATTCATGGCCGCTTGTCGCTGCATGTCATTCAGACCGGACATCTTTTCGTTTAAGAGTCCAGCAATTTCAGACATATCTTTCAGGGAACCATTCGCATCGTAGAATGACGAATACACCCAGCCGTTTGCCTCGGCCATTTCCTTCGCTTGCTTAAAATACTTCCCTGTTACTGTCTTGGCCCCGTCTGCTCGGGCCATATAAGTTGCTAAAGCTTGGGTTATACCGTCAATGCTCATTTCAGCAGGTTTGATACCTTGTTTCGAAAGATACTCCATAGCTTTCCCGGTGTCCAACGTCAAAAGGCCCAAATCCTTGAATGTGGCATAAGCGTCTGCCGTGGTTGGCTGAAGCCGCATAAGCATGGTTTTGAGGGATGTACCCGCATCAGACCCCTTCAAGCCATTTTGCGCAAATGCCGCCAACGCCGTTGCTGTATCTTTAAAGGACAAGCCCACTGAAGCGGCAACAGAAGCCGATTGGGACAATCCGAATTTTAGTTCGCTTACGCTGGTTGCTGAAGCGTTCGCTGCCCCGGCCAAAATATCGGCCGCATCTTGGACGGAAAGCGAATCGGATTTGAAGGCGTTGAGCGCTGTAGAAGCAATCTCGGCAGCATCTGCCAGCTCCAATTCTCCAGCCGTTGCTAACGACAACGCACCAGAAAGACCGCCGCTCATGACATCTTGTACCTTGACACCAGCTTTGATCAGTTCTTCGATACCTTGGGCTGCCTCGGTCGCGCTGTACTTCGTCTGCGCGCCCATGGTGATCGCGAGCTGTTCCAGTTCGGCCTTGAACTTACTTACCTCTGCCGGGTCCATAACCGAATAGGCATTCGCCATGCCTTGTTCAAAGTCTGCTGCGCTTTTCACAGCAACGCCTAGCCCGGCTGCTAAGCCCGTGCCAAACGCCGTGACCCCCGCGCCGACTTTCTTCATTTGGTCGAAGCTGTTACCCATCGATTGCTTCGCTTGCTCAAAAGCATCTTTGTAATCTTGACCCAGCTTACTAACCTTTTTGCCTTGATCTCCAATTTCTTCGGTTGTCTCATCCAAACGGTTGTTCAGTCCGCGCAGCTCCTGCTCCGTCTTTTGAACCTCGCGCTGGAATGCTCTGTACTGTCCTTCGGTGATGTCGCCACGGGCAAACTGCTGATTCACTTGTTCTTGTACTTGGCGTAAGCGGCTTAGTTTTTCCTGCGTATTGCTCACCGAATTAGCAAGAAGTTTTTGTTTCTGTGCAAGCAGCTCCGTATTCCCCGGATCTAACTTCAACAGCTTTTCAACCTGTCTTAGCTCGGATTGGATATCCCTTGATTTTTTGTTGACATCAGATAAGGCTTTGCTAAGCCCCGTTGTTTCCGCACCAATGACAACGTTGATCCCCTTAATCGTTTCCGCCACACGGCCCACCTACCCTTTGTATCAGGCAGGCATGGCTCGCTACTTGGTGTGCGGCTCGCTCTGTTCCTTCATTTTGACTTCAACTATTTTTTTGCACCGCAAACACTTGATCTCCAGATCAGCAAAACGCGCCTTAAAGAGCAAATGCCCGCAATGCGGACACTTCACTTTTTCCATTATGCTTCACCACACATTCATGATGCTCTTTTATAAATTCCCAGACGTTTGGGAATCTCCCTCTACCTGAATTCGTAGCCGCCCCATTTCAGCGGCAAGTTTCTTTTTAGTGTTTTTGATTCGAACAATGATCCCCTCCACCTGTCTACGGGTTAAACCGCCCTTTGCCGGACGCTGTTGCAGTTCAGCAAGCTCAGCGTGGAGTTTCTCCACTTTGCGATTTGAATAATACGCTGTATAAACCTTGCCGCAATGCGGACAGGAAAAACCAACCCTGTCCACACCCGGCAACACCTGTTCTTTTCCATGGCTGATCAGCACGAAATCCTGACCGCACCCATCACTGCATGTCATTGGTAACATGTGTACACTCCTAACGCCCATAAAAGGCATCAATGTCCGCTTGTGTAGCTTCTCGCGGCCCTTTCTTCTGCTCTTCCTTCCCTGTGAAGCTTCGAGCAAGATCAATTAAATCAGAACAGGTCATTTCGCTCATTTCCTGCATGCTCAAGCCGATTCGCTTGCCAATCGCCAACATATCTATCTCTAAACGAGAATCATTTTCTACGGCCTGCGAATGCTCCTTTGACTCCCTGATTTTGACGAAAAAAGCCTGTCGTGGCTTCCTCCACAATATCGATAATGAATCCCTCATCCGAGAAATCGATATCTTCACCATAATCATTCAGCCACGTTTCAAATTTAGGGAAGGGTTTTCCGTACTGATACGCCTTCGCCATAGCCCAAGCCAGTTGCAGGAAAGACAAGAAGTTAATATTACCCAGTGCAAGAGCATCGGATGTGGTAGCTACAGGGTTGACTTCTGGGTTTTCTTCTTGATCTCCACCTGTATCATAGTCGCTAATCATCTTTGTCATATCGCCAATTAAATCAGCTCCAAATTCCTGTCTATAGTAAAGTAGTGCCGGGGCTGATGCAGTGATTGGTACTTTCTTTTCTCCAAATTGAAGTTCTTTCATGCCTATCGTCTCCATTCATTTAAATATGGCTGAATCCCGTCCAATCTCACCGGACGGGATTCCAAATCTTTGAGAAGTTAAGCCGCAGGTGTGAATGTCGGCGTGTAGACTTTGGAGAAGAAGGAATTGAACTCAGTTGCATTCGTTGCGTTCAATTCCATATCACCTTTAACGATGACATTATCATTGATCTCAATTGGCGAAGTTGTCATTGTCAAGGTTTCGCCCACAATTTCTGTTGACTCCCCTTTAGTGGTATTCTCCTTCGCTGTACGAGCTGCTTGGCAATCGTAGTGCACGAAGCGTCTATCACGCTTGTCGCCTTTCACTTGGCCCAGCAAAGCAAATTTCTCAGGCATACCGTCTGCGATTTCGACCAACATACCATTGTCATCAATCTTCCAGCCAAACATCCGGGCTTTGATCTCATCTGGAATGTTTGCCATCTCCAGTTCTCCGGTATAACCGTTGTTACTTGTCACAAGGAAATATGCCATGTTGTCAGCATAAAACGTGGTTGTCTCCCCTTGCGCTTCAGGTGTCCAGCGCACAGCACCTGGAATCGGAATTGGCGTTTCCCATGCTGGTTGTCCGGTTGTAGCATCTTTATCAAAGAATGCAATGTGTACCTTGTCCAGACCAAACGTAACTTTGTTTTCTGACATTTGTCGTCACCCTCCAATGAGTTGTATTTCATAAATGATTTGATACATCGCTTCGCTATCAAGCGTAATTTCGGTTTTCGAATATGGTAATTCAGCCACTTCAAGGACATCTTCCACAAGCCCTTCAGCCACCAAATCCTTGATGTCGGTGTATAGCTCGATCTGAAAATTGGAAATCTTCAGATAGTTCCGGTTGTCCGCCATCAAGTCGCCCGAATAGGCAAATTGATAGACGATGAACGGCGGATCAGGAGCGGGTAATTCAGGCGTAGACTTGAACTCGCCATAGGCTAAGGGTAATCCGATGGATTCAAGCAGTTGATATAATTCGGCTTGCTGCATCCCCGTCTATCCCCCGTTCCTGATGATTCGTTTAATATCGTCCGGTAGATTCGCGGCATGACGATCATAGGCAGGACGCAAATGTGGACGGCCTGCAACTCTGCCGCCGCCCCGCTTCGCATATCCGAATTCATTCAAATGAACGATTCTGGATTTTTTCTTATTCCAAACCACTCGCTTGGCCTTTCCACTACTTCCCTGTTTGGTCACCTTGAATCCTTTGGCATACTTCCCTGTCCTCTTAGGTGCATTGGCTTCAACATCAGCACGAACCAGTTCCGCAACTTCATCAACACGCGTTTCTATCGCGTCAGAGACATCATCTGTATATGCCTTGACAGCCCTCACGATTTCCTGCGCCAGTTGGTTAATGGTTGTCATTTGCCCTTCACCTTCCCACATACTAGCTCGACTTCCTCGTCATGCTCTGAATATGTCCGAATGACTTGATATCGAACGCCTTCAAACGTGACTAGCTGCTCGCCGCTGTATTCATATGGATGCATGACAAAGACGATTTCCGGTGCCATCCCGGCGGTAGCTGCGCTATAAAATTCATTGCGCCCCACCGAACGAAGATCACAAAGCACTGGCGTTTCCACAGGATCAATGACGATCTCATTCCCGATGTTATCTTTTGTACGGCCACCGGGCTTGATTAAGATGAGTTCGTGGTCACCTCTCATGTGTTCTTCCTCCGTGCATGCAGAATCAGGTTATGGAGCCTGAATTGAAGGTGTCTCGGCATTGAACCCTCGGTGTCCCTGCTCTGGTAGCGCCACGCGGCATAATCTACGCAAAACTGGAGGTGATTGGCGTTGTCCGCATCCAGCGTCAACCCCTTCTCATCCTCCAGTTCCGTGACCACCGAATTAGCGATGGCCGTAATGTAGTTGTCCCGCACGTTTGCACGAATAGCCAAACGTTCCTTGATTAATCCAACAATCAGGGCGATATCCATATCAATCGCCTACTTCCTCAATTAATGGTTCGCCGCGAAGATTGTCCGAACTCAACAATTCTTCTAAGCGTTCCTTTTTCCCACGGCCAGACCGAGGATACTTATCCCCGGCACGGTAAATGTGATTTTTATCTTCTAAATCCTTGAAATCCTTAATGACGATGTAAGGCATTTAGATCACCCTTTCGTGTTTAGGCTCCGTCTGGAGTTTCAGTTGCTTCATTAGCCTTATCAGGTGCGAATGCAACACTTTTTGTCGGCTCCGCGTTCTGGATGTTAAAGAGAATGAATGAATCAGGACGTACAGGTTTCCCGTCATAGCGTGCCGTGCCCTTAAACACGACTTCATCCTCGATCCAACGCACATGCTCGGATGCACCAAAGAAACCGCCTTGACGCTCAGACAACAGATACTTCTCAAGATATCCGCCTGCAATGTCGCCTACCGGAACAAAATCAAGGAATTCAACTTTTGCACCTACAACAGGGAACGTGCCCCCATTAGCCGCCACAATCGTACCCGCAGCATTAACGGAAAGGGATTCAGGAAGAACCAAGCTGTTCCAAGTCATCTCATTCATGACCAACACAAGCCCGTTTCTCGCTCTACGGCTTTTCGCATTCGCAAGTGTTTTCAGCACAGACTTAAACAGTTCAACTCCCGTAGCCACTGGCAACTTTTTGATGTTAGTGGTCGATACATCAGGGCCATAATCAGGTGTTGCATCAGCCAGACGTGTAACGAAACCGAGCGGCATTTTCACGCCAGTGCCGTATACAATCGCCTTGTCCAGCGCATATCCGATCGCTTCGCCAAGCATGTACTCTACTTCATTTGCAAGGTTAATATCCGAATCTTCCAATGTAGCTTTGCAAACCGGAATAAAACCGCCAACCTTGTATCCATCAATCTCAATCTGAGAGAAATCAAAGGACAATTCATTGAGCTTCCCGCAAGCTTCCGTCCAGATTGCTTCCGGGATTTCACCAGCAATCGTTTGACGTGCTGTTCCTTTCAATGGGCGAAGTCGAACATACTTGACCAATTTTGAGAACCCATCCAGATTGTCACGAAGCAGCTCTAGCACCGTATCAGGAATGGTCAGCTCCGCACCATTAACTGCACGTTTCTCAGCCATCAGGCTACGAACGCGTTCATAGAATTCTTTTACCTCGGCCCGTTGCACATACGCTGTACGTTGCTCCCGAGTCATACCAAAGTTTGCTCTTTTGCTCATTCTTGTTTCGCCCCCTACGATTTGTGGTTGTTGCATTTGTTGTCTTTGCTCTCCGCCATTTCCGGGCGTATTGGTAGGCTCTTTACTGTTCAACTCTTCCAGTTCAGATTCCATTTGTGTAATTTCATCTTCAAGTGTGCCTTTCTTGGAAGCAACCTCTTCCTTCTCCTGCTCAAGTGCCTCAATACTTTCTTCCACTGTATTGATTTCCTCTTCGGTAGTAGCTTCTTCAATCGCTCGCTCCAGTTCTTCAGACCGAGTAATGAGTCCGCGTTCCTGTTCCAGATAGCCTTCCAAGTCTGCCTTCCGCTGTTTAATCTTTTTTGCAAGCATAATTTGTCTCAGTGCCATTATTTAATCAGCCTCCCCTTTAGTTGATGTTTCCGTTGTTGCATTTGACGGTCACGATGCTGCGCAACCTCATCCTTCCTTGCCTGCACCCCTGTATCAGCGTAGGCCGGGAACGTGACAACGCTCACCTCATGTAGATCAATCTCGCGAATGGTCCATTTCACCGTGCCGTCATCCCGCCAATCTGTTTCCTCTCGCAAAATGTTGAAACCGAAAGAACATTGATCTACATCGCCTCGCTTAACCCTCGCATACAGGTTCATCGCGTCCGAATCATCCGGGTTGATCTTGACTCTACCCCAAAGACCATGACTGTCCGTTTTCAGTTCCAGCGTTCCCGCCTTATTCCGGCCAAGAACAAACATGGTTTCGTGATTCGCCAGCGCCCGGATATCATTACTAAGGGTGCGTTCGAACGCTTCAGACGCAATCTCTTCGAAAGCGCCTTGCCAAAGCTCTGTTTCCCGGTTGAACACTGCAAAATAGCCTTCAATCACCAAAGACTGGTCATCCGCTTCACGTGTTTCGAGTTTGGTTGTCAGGCTGCGGGTAACTTTCACTGTCCTATCCATCTTCCTCACCTCCCCCTTGGTTCAGCTTTTTCTGTTCCCCGATCATTCCGGCTGGAATGTAGTTTTCAAGGATGATCCGTTCATTTAGACCCTCAAGCGGCGACAAACCGATCCAATCCCGAACCTCATTTCCCAGCATGAGACTTCGAACAAAAAGATTGCTCCCGACATCTGCCAGTTCTTTAAGGTCATAGGCGTAAAGGCTACGCGGATTGAACTTGAAATACATATCCGGTGCAAAAACCAGCTTCCGGGTCAATTCCTGTACGATTCCCATCGCCAAAGGCTGAATCCGCGTATTCACAAAGGCGTTATATTCATCCTTGCGGAAATCACCGACACCAACAAAAAAGGCTGGCACATCAAGAATGCCCGCCACCGTTCGCTTATCCAGTTGAACCGATTCATTAATCGCAATATCGTTTAAGGACAATGGCTTAACCTGCTCCACTTCAATCATGTCGGCCGGGATAATCCATGGTTGTCCTGCTTCGGAGCGTTCAAGGTACATATTGTACACATCGTTGCGTCCCTCTTCACTGGACAACTCTGCTGTATTCGCGTCCACCTTCACAATCAGGCTTGGCATATACTTCCCACTCATGAAACCCTTCTTCGTGGCTGTAGCCTGTTTGAGGTTGTGAATAATGTCCTTCAGCACTGCCCTATACCCAGTTCCGATCCACGGTCGTTCCGGGTCAGGATTGATTACAAAATGAAGCACTTCATCATGGTCGTACGCCTGACCTTGATATCGAATCAAATAGCCTTTATCCGTGTCTTGAAAACTCACGCTTGATGGCTTAAAGGGAATCAGCTCATCAATCAGACCCGCCCTCATTTTCGGATAAACAACACTGTTACCATCTCCATGCAACAGTAAGGTACTGACAATGTTGTACATCCATGTCTTGCGCGTCATCAGACTGTACGGGTCAACGTCTATTTTTCGTGCCAGTCCATTCCTGATCCGAACATCACCGTTATCTGTGTTCTGCATCAGGTGGATGGTCATGGTGCTGATCAGCTCTGAAATCTTATGAACGGCCATCTTCACTTCCGGGTTATCGGACAATCTGGTATATCCCGGCACACACAACATGTCGTGTGCTTCGGTTGTCATAAACCAACCTACACTCGATTTTGAATCGGCTCGGTTCTGGCTTGCGCTGCGGCCTCTCTTCTTTTTACTCAGCTCTTCCACCCCCTTTCAGCCAGCCCTTAGCCGTACCAGCCGTTTCAAAATTCTCAAGCTGCCGGACGCACGCAAAAACAGCGGCATCGAATAAGTCGATCCGCTGATTATCTTCAACCTTCTCATATTGAATCATGTCATCGGTCTTTTCGATGGCCCGAACGTTCTGCACGCAATACTCAAATGCATCTGAACCAAGGTAATACAGCTTGCCTTCCTTCGCCCGCATTTCAATTCGCCGGAAACCTTGCGACTTGCGCCAGAAGTATTGCGGTTCGTCAATCATCTTGAATCCTGCCTTACGCATGCCTGCAAAGAACTCACGGCTAAACTTACGGTCAAATCCGACTTGCTTAATGTTAAATCCCGTCTTCTTCATTTGAATAAACCAGTTAACAACATCGGCATGATTGACCACCGGACTGTTACACATATCCAGCCATCCATCATCCTTCCATCCGAACAGCGGAATATTGTCATCCTCGGCTTTCTTTGTAGCCGCCACAATCGGGAACCACGCATGGGTAATAATGATATCCACATCACCATACGTTCCATAGAGCGCCGAGGCTGTTAAGTCATGGAGTTTGGACAAGTCCGCCCCGCCGTACCATTCAATCGGCAATTTAGCCAATTCTTCCAGTGTCCACTTATATTTACGGTTCGATGACTTGAACTCATCGATATTGAAATACGCCTTCAGGGCTGCCGTGTATATGTTCAGTGACTTAGCAAAGAAGTCCTTCCGCTGCTGGGGATCATTCTGTGCCTGTAGAGCATCGTTCAAAATGTCTTCAGGACGAATGGAAACCCCGTAAGCTGGATTCGCCATTTGGTGGATGATCGGATTCGTGTAATCGACTTCCCCCGTTTCCGGATCTTGGTCCGCTTTCGAGATAAACACGAAATAAGCCTCATCTTTCACCGTACCATCCAGTATCTTCTTGCAATACTGGAGACGTTGATAGCAAAAGCTTGTCATGTTGTCGCCTGCTGTTGTAATACCGATCATCAATTTGTTGGTGTATGCCTTCATGGCTTCCTTGATGATGTTGTATTGCTTGGGCGACTTATAGGCGTGGATCTCATCCGCAATGGCAATATTACAGTTCAAGGAGTCCTGACGGTCCGGGTTTGCTGCCAGTGCCTGAATATACAATGACCCATCTTCAAATTCTCCCTGAATGCTATGTTCCTGATTATTATCAATGACGCGAAAGTTATCCTTCTCACCCATCGCGTCCAGGTTGAAATTGATGAAGTTGAAGCTTTCCAAGGATTGCTTCAAGGCCGCCGCAACAATGTACACCTTACTACCGCTTCGGCGATTCAGCAGACCAAGCGCCCACGCTAGACCAGCCGCAAAGCTGGTTTTAATGTTCTTACGCGGTATATAGATGAAGGCTTCTGTGTAACGCCGGATTTTGGTCCCTTTCTTGAAGAAGCCAAGAAGGTTGTACACCATGAACTTATGGAATGGTTCCAGCAAGAACGGCATGCCGCGAAGTGGTGTACCATCCAACATCTCGCCTTGAGCATGAACAAAAGTGCTTTCAATAATATCAATGACAAATTCGGCATCTTCCGGGTCAAAGTCATAGTCCGGGTTGTCCAGATCACGAAAGAACCTTTCCGCCCCCTGAATCAATTCCTTGCAAGCAATCTTACGCCGATCCGTTATACTACTGGCATATTCCATTACAACATCGTAATTGGCGTGTTGGATCACTTCCGACCACCCAGCACTCCTGCCAGTTTTGATTTACCTTTCTTATTATCCGTTGTCACTGTCTCAATCGACTTCGGATTAAGACAAAGCCGATCCGAGTAAGTCAGAATGTCTTTGCGCAGCGTTTCCAGTGTGGCGACAATTGGTGCCTTCTTCGCTCCCCCTTGGGCGGTGATCACTTCGAACTTATATCCACCTTCCTCAAAGTCGCGATTGAGCTTATCGTACTGCGCAACCAACTCCGCATAAATTTCAATCACCCGACCATACTCTTTTTTGTACACGCCGAGCTTCTTCATTTCGGCAACGGTCTTCCGTTTGATCTTTTCTTTCTCGGTTGCCTCCGCCACGTCCTCACCTCCCCAAAAAAACTTTTGGAGACCCGCTCTATTGGAAAAGGCTCCCCTGCCCGGTCCCTAGGGGGCCGGAATAAATCCCGTAAGGGAGGGGGGATATCTCGAAAATATTAATTTCCCTTTCCTTGCCATTCTTCGAACTGCTTCCGAACTCGCTCTTGCCAAGCAAGACCAAGCTCTGTCAGCTCATGGGTCGTCCTGTCGTGCATGGCATTGTGTTGCGCATCAGATAGCGAGATTAAATTCCATTCAACCAGCGCCAGCTCTGGGTAAAACTCGAATGGGTAGATGTGATGTACCGTGGTAGCCGGTTCGGTCTTACCGTACCTTTTGCTCTGTCGGCACATGTATTCATCCCTACGTAAAATAACCGCCCGCTTCCGTTTCCACTTGGTGGATTTATAGAACGATCCGCTCATAATCCCTCCATGCATAAATATTCGTTGTATTTTATTATTAGTTTTCAGCCGAAACGCCGCATCACTAAGGCAATCTTTCTGCTAAAACCTAATGATTCTCTGCTTCTGAAACCATGATTTTATTCATTTTCTGTATAAAAGTGAATTACCCTTATCTTAAATTGTGGGTAACTCGTTGAGAACCAACAAACCCTTATGCACCAAGGCTTTCCGGCTTCGATCATTTCCCAGTTCCACACCTTCATTTTATGGGTAACTCATAATCTGAACCGTCTCGTCGAGAGGTTGATTGTGTCTTGCGTAATACCGATATATCGCAATGTCACGTTCGGGTCAGAGTGGTTAAATATCTCCTGCAACTCTGCCACATCCTTAGTTTCTTTATAGTAATGGTATCCATATGTCTTCCTAAGCGTGTGGTTCCCAATCCCCTCAAGACCGTAATCCTTAGTGATTTCCCTCATGATCTTATATGTCATTGAACGACCCAAAGGTTTGTTAATCCCTTCCCTGCTTTTGATCAAGAATTCATTGTCCGGTCGATCCCCGATCAAACGCAACAGATCACGCCTAACCGCATGATTCATTTCGTAAACCTTTTGCTTGCGCGTCTTCTTCTCTGTAATGTATAGCAACGGTTTCTTCAGATCGCGAACACGCAGCGGAAGTATGTCCGATATTCGGAAGCCAACATTAATCCCAATGACAAAAAGAATGTAGTCTCGGGGATTCTCCTTCCTAAGCAATTTCATTTTGATATCTTCAATGATTTCTTTATCTCTGATCGGTTGAACATACTTCATCTCACCACCTCACAAAATCCCAAACGTTTGGGATTACGTTCAGATTAACAACTACTCCTTGCCACTGCGCGCAGCGGCTTACGATTCAGAACTTGATGCTTCATCGGTAGCACTGGTTGCGCCATAGGCAACACAAGCGGCTCTGTCTGAATATAGTAGTCCATAACGCAACCTCCCTACTCAATCTGACTGAGAACCCTATTAATCTCATTGCCCATAGCTGCACCAAACTCTTGTGCGGCTTCTTCCACACTTGCTTTAAGCAAAGTAAGATTAACGCGAACCTCATTCTCAAGCAGATCACACGCATCAATTGAAACAATAATCTGAAAGTCTGCATCCTTGGTCTTCGTCTTTGAAGCTACCAGTGTACTACCTCCAGCTTTGGCGTTGACCAATTCATCTTTCGATGTAAACAACGTGATATTCAATCCTGTTTTACTCACACTATCAATCCTTTCATATAAGATATTGTGGGCAAGGATTTGCACCTTGCATTGGTGTGCACGAGAAGCTTTCTTCTATGGTCTGCACTTCACCCTACCATATATAGCGTCTACCTATTCCGCCACCACAGTTGAACTACTTCCTGCATTTAGGTGTCAAACATAACTGCACATTTCCTGTCCATGTTCCCCATACGCATCCACGACATTGCTCTGGCTGAAGTTCCGATTTCACTGGTATAGGTGGAGGACGCTTCACTGCTTTGATCGCCATGGGATTACCTCCTGCTTGATACAGCAAAAAGGACATCGATTGTCGATGCCCGTTCGTGCGATTCTTCCAAACTATAAACAACTCCTTTATTATAGTTCTTACCTATAGGTGGCATTCGTGGGACAAAAAAATCCACTTTAAGCGGTTATTGAATCAAAAATAAGCTACTCTCCAAATCTTTTGAAATTTTTCTTTGTGCACGGTCAATGTATTCCGAAACGGAATCTTTACTTATATATAGCATGTCGGCGATTGCGCTGTGAGAATAACATTCGCCGTGAGCCAGTACGTAACATTCTCGTTCACGATCACTCAGCCTTGAAAGGGCATCGCTAATTTGGAACCTTTGCCAATCCGTCAAGTTGCTTGGGCTGCCTGCCTTCGAATTGCTTACGTAGGCTTGCATTTTGAGCGGATCAACAAGTACTTCACGTTGATATGCTGCCAAGCGTTCAACACCACGTTTGTTACCTGGCCTTCTTCCGGTGGAGAGCCACTCTTCTACGAACTCACACTCACTAATGATTTTAGAAATAATCTTCTTATCATCTGCATCAGCACGATCGTAAAGCCGCTTTGCAATTCTTCTTGCTTGTCGGCAACTTTTTGGTGTTGTTCTTCCCAAGTCAATTGTGTTCCTTCTACTATATGGCTCCATTTGATCACCCCTGTCTGTACATGTCTGGAACTGCTTGTTGATCATTATTTAATCGCGGTGTCTGCATGCGTTCATAATTAGCAAATTTATTGTAGTCTTTCATAAATACCAGTTCGACCGTTCCCACTGGACCGTTACGCTGTTTGGCTATGATGATCTCAATAATGTTTTTCTTCTCGGTCTCCGCATCGTAATAATCCTCTCGGTGCAGGAAAGCAACAATATCCGCGTCCTGCTCAATAGCTCCTGATTCCCGTAGATCGGACATCATTGGCCGTTTATCCTGCCGCTGCTCAACCGCTCGGTTAAGTTGTGATAATGCGATTACAGGAATATGTAGCTCCCGGGCCAATTGCTTCAACTTCCGGGAAATATCCGTTACTTCCTGTTGACGGTTTTCCTTACCCTTCTCTCCACTGATCAGTTGGAGATAATCAATCATGATCATATCCAATCCGAATTTCTGTTTGAGTCTCCGGCATTTGTTAATGATCCCCTGAGCTGTAAGAGCTGCTGAATCATCAATGAAAAGATGCGATTCGCCTAATGTTGAAATTACGTTAGTAGCATTTTCCCAATCATCTCCACGTAGGAATCCTGTACGTATCCGATTAGCTTCAATATGGCCCTCGGCACTGATCATTCTTAACGCAAGTTGTTCGGCTGACATCTCAAGCGAGAAAACCGCCACTTTCTTCTGTCCCTTGAGTGCGACAAACTGGGCAATGTTCAATGCAAAAGCAGTTTTACCCACGGAAGGACGAGCTGCAACAATAATCAGATCACTGTTCTGAAAACCCGATGTCATCCGATCCAGATCAACATACCCGGAACGAATGCCCGTTACCTCATCGCCTGAATTAGCGTAACGTTGCTCCATGATGTCGAATGCAGAAAGGAACACTTCGCGAGCTGTTCGAAACTCTCTACCCTTAACGGCTTTGTCAGATAGGTTCGATGCAGCCGTTTGTACACTTGCCAAGGCCATCATGCCGTTATCTGATTTCCATGCGTTGCGAAGCTGTTCTTCCAGTGAAAGAATTGTTGTCCGGTGCAAGTATCTGTCATGCATAATTTCAGCATAGTGTGTGATATTGGCTGCTGTCGGTACGCTCTTTGCCATCCTTGCAAGGTAGCTTACACCGCCTGCCGTATCCAGTTGTTGATTGTCCTGAAGCTTTGCCATCAAGGACACCAAATCTATGCTTATTCCCAGTTCGGATAACTCTTTCATTGCTGAATAAGTGACCACGTGTTGATTAGCGTAAAAATGTTCGACAGTTAAGGTATCTGCCACATTCAGAAAGGCGTTTGGATCAATCAAAATTGCACCGAGAACAGATTGCTCAGCTTCCAGACTATGTGGCAACTCAAGTTCATTTTTTTTCAAGCAAATCACGTACCTTTCTGCGCTGTTCTTCTGTCGGTCCAACTGCACCCATACTAAGATTTTCATTTGTCGCAAGTATCCTTTGTCCAGACATCTTTAACCCTGTGTGGTAACGGTCGCTTTCAGTCACAATAGGCTTCTTTGCCAGTGCTCCGGGGTGCGGCGGATACTTGTTCTCTGGATCAGCAACGTATTTCTTGAGATTAGTTTGTGCCAGTTCAAAAGGGATATCGGTTAGGGTCTCATGCCAGCTCTGGAGTTTCGAAGCAGTCCCTGTAAAGGCTGGATAAAACTCTATGATTTTGTCGAATAGCTTGCCAACTTCACTGATTTTCATTTTCCATCCCTTCCGCCATCTCAGCAAAGCTTCGTGCCTTGGTATCGGGCTTAGTTGTCGTTTTATTCTTGCGGTTATCAAACTCACGATCTATGGCAATGGCCTGATCCAAGGTGCGGACACCACCTTTGTAATAATCGTCTAATATTTTGAGAATCAGTTTGAAGTTGTAGCCTTTAGACGAAATGGCTGCACGTTCTACAGCTCGTACAACAACCTCTTCGCTCATGCTGTACATCTCAATCGAATCGATAAGCTGTTGCGCTTGGAATGGATTACATTCAACTCCAAACACTCGTAAGTGAGCTGCATAAAAAGATTCGTATTCGCCATGATCAGAAGATGTAGAAGTAGAAGAATTAAAATCTTTTAATAATCCTGAACCTTTTACCCCACTTTTTACCGTATCTTTTACATCCCTTTTTACGGTATCTTTTACCGTAATATTTCCGGTAAGATGAACCAATTGATATTTTCCGGCTTGCTGTTTTCCTTGATTCTTATATATGAGTCGTCCTTTTTGGATGAGAGCATTCCGATGTTTGCTAAGCGATTTTTCAGAAATACCTACCTTGGCCATCAGTGTTATATTGGCTACTGTAAACCACTCTGGACATCCGCTCTTATTTGCAATCACCAAAAGGTGAAACCACAAAGTCTGTGCGGATGGCTCCAATGGATTTGTTTCGAGCCAATCTGTGAAGGCTGTCATTTCTGCGATGTAATTCATTTCATTCACCTCTTCGTTGCTTGTACCCAGTTACCCAGGCAAATCCTCTGTGCTTACGCCAAGAGTCTTCAATGATGTATGACTTTCCCAAGGGAAGGAATATGTTCGGCTCAATTCGTAACAGCCCGTACTTGGTATGAACTGTATTCATCTGTGCGATGGAAGAATCGGGACAAACGATCATTGCCAAGCGCTCAATCCGGCAACCTTTACGAATGAGTGGATTAAGCGCATGTTCAATGATAGCCTGTGCTTTAGACGATATTTCGACCATAGCGGTGTTCCTCTATATCCCGTCTTGTGGTTCCTATAATTGCATTGATTGCTTGCGCATTTAGAGATAAGTCATCTGTCAACAACTCTTCAATCCGGTTAAGGGAATCGGACAATACTTCGATTTGCCGATTGGTTTCATCTAACGTATCAAGCACCTCATCAATAATCACGTCTGCGTCAACCGTAAGAGGCATTCTTGTATTGCTGGTACGATGGAACAACACTCGATCTTCTGGAGAACGTAACACCTCAGTTCCATCTAATAAGCGATAGATATCGTATCCTTTAGGCGTTTCCATATGTGCACCGTCCTATATTCTGATTCAATAGATTACAGCCATAACCGAGAATTGCGATATGAAGCGCCCCATCCATCCGTCTGGACGGGGATCTCATTTGTTATTTCAAGATATTTAGGGGAGTAAGGCGTGAGTGCACACGCCGGATCAAATTGAATTACTCTCAAACCCCTGCTGTTTATCCGATATGTGACAGGCTTATTTTCATAGCACCACAGCATGTCCTCGTTAATCTCATGTATGACTACTCTTTTCCCTGCATCACGTCCGCTGTTTACACGGCAGACCTTTCCACGTTTGAACTGATCAAAGAAAAAGAAGAACATGCTACATCACAGCTTTGACTTCATATCGTCACATAACTGTGCTATACGCTCTGAAATGGCTTTCTTCTGATCCTCGTTGTCTAACTCGGAAACAGAACCTATCAAACTATTAAAATTACTGAGAAGCGATTCAAAGTGTACTTTGACCTTGATCGCAGCCGTATTGTTGTTTTTGCGCAACTGCTCTTGCAGTTCAGCGACTTGTTTTGCCGATTCTTCTTCACGCTTCCGGGCTTGTTCTGCCAGCTCCTGTTCACGTTCCTTGATGGCTGCGTCAACCTTGGCATTCAGTTCGTCTTCTTTCGCCTTCATTTCAGCTTCCATTGCAGCCACACGTTGCTGAGATTCAGAAAGGGACTTTTCAGCCTTGCGAAGCTCTGTTTTCGTCTTAGCATCTGTGCTGGTTGCTTTACCTGGCTTCTTTGCTTCCTCTTGAGCAACGGCCAACTCATTCTCTAGCTTCTGGCGTTCTTCAAGCAATTTCTGATACTCTCCGCGAAGAACTTCGCGTTGCCGTTCTTCCTCTATACGTGCAGCTTCAGCTACCTTCGCACGCTCCTGTTCCTCTGCAAGTAGTCGTTCCGCTTCCTTCCGTTCCTTGATGGCCGCCTGAAGCTCACGAGCCGACATTTCAGCAGCGTTGTTATCCTCCACAAAGGATTCTCGCTCTTCAGTTGGGACAGATAGCAGAGCAACCGCCTGACTATAGGACAAATTACCAAGCGTTTGAGAATTAGCATATTCAACAGAGATTTTCATAAAGTTATTAGCTGAAGACTGACTGTAATTCACATGTTCTTTCAACCATGTTCCCCATTCACCATGACCAACCAGTTCCTTCGCTTCTGTCAATCTCTGACCAATCTCAATCGCGGACTGCAAAACATACTGCCGGGCCTGCTGATCAATACTGCGAATCTCAGCAGCGATAATATCCACTGTACGGTTTGATACTGATGTCTCTGTAACTGGAACAACTGTAGTTGGAGCCTCTTCTTTTTTCTTACGAGTTGTCATATAGCAGCAACTTCCTTCCTTTTTCTTTTGAGTTTGGTATTTTCGAATTGTTGAACAAACTTTTGCACATCGGGTGTCATAGAAGCATTTTTAAATCCTCGTGCCTGTTTGATTGCATTCTTTTGTAATTCAATCGTGTAGTAGGGTGAGTTGGGGTTGTTTTTCCTACGAACAAAGAGAATTGTTGTTTTTCCTTCAGCGTGTCTATCAGCATAACGGGCAACACAATGTTCCAGCCTTTTTCCTTCCTCAATCAATTCTTCTGTTGTCTCAGCCGGGATCACGACAAACTCTTGGTCTTCGAACTTATACTTTTGAAGGGTTTCAGCCCGTTTTAACATTTTGGCTCGTGATCGTTCATCAGATGTAGTTTTCACAAGTTTCATCGTCCTCTGATGTTCCTCGTGCAAGTTTTTTGGAAATAGAATAAGGCTATGAGACAAGTCCATTTCAAGCGTTTCACAATCTCGGATGTAATCTCGCCAAGCAATGAGTAACCCAAAATATGTTTTATATGTGTCACAGATTTGAACTTGCTTTTGCATGTAGTTCATTGCCTTACGTAAAGTGGAATATTTAAGAACTACATTCAGTTCATTCATGACATCGCCAACTGAATCCGTGAAAAAGTTTTGAATCTCCTGAATTGTTGGAGGTGCACTATCTTTACGTGACAGTTGAAACAAACGCAATTGCATTGGGTTTAACTTTTGTTCTTTATGAACTAGCTGGAAATCTTGTTTACTTAGCCGCAACACATCATGAAGTTGTTTCGCTCTCCAATTGATGCAACTGTACGTTTTCCCATCAAACAATTTAGCGCCTACAAAGTATTTGAATCCCAGTTTCGTTAAAATCTCGATAACCGGGTATTTGCTATAAAGAGCAAAAAACTTAACGTAATCCCTTTGAGGTTGTTCATGCTGATCCCAAGTGCTGTAATAGAACGGTGTACCAGTGACAGCTTCTTTAATGCTTTCAATGGGGCAGTGGGGATAAGATTCTATTGAATGAACTGAATTGGCTTTCTGCCATCCTCCCCAACGTTCATACATAGTAGCTCTTCCTGGATTGCCTGATTCGAAAAGATACTTAGCAACAATCACATATTCAGTCTGGACCTTCGTGTAATCTCCTGAGTAATCACGATAGACTCTGAATACCTGTGCGATGATGGCTGAATCGGGATTGACTTGTGATTTCTCATAGAAAACGACCGTTCCATGATCACGCAAATATTTACGGCTCATACCATGATTTTTAACTCTGCAATCTGACTTGCAATTTGGACATTCACTCTTGCCGTTATGTTTTAAATCTCCAGAAGTCCGAAAGCGGGAGTTACAGTGTGTGCAGTATCCATACTGGACTCTGGAAACACGCTGAATGAAAATGTATCTGCTGTGCTTCAATAGTTCATCTATTACATATTTCTCTAATTTTTCGGATCGCTTAGACGGAAAGTGTGTCATGTCCTTTTCTTTCTGATTCATCTAATCACCTCACAGTAAGTCATCTAATGAAGCTTTAAGTTCAACTGGAGCCGCAACAACCTGCTCTTGTTTGCTCGGAACTCCGAAATACTTGAGAACAATTTCAAAGCCTTGCTGATCACTGAGAACACCCACACCATTGGACTGTTTCTTTTTGGCTTCTTCCTTCATTGCGTTCAAACTGCCAATAATGGTTTTTCCATCCGTCAATACAAACGCCGCATGTTCTGGATGATTCCGAACATATCCAGTCAGAAAGGAACCGACATGCTGAACATATGCGTCTTTTGATTTGGCTGACATTTCTTGCTGAAGCTTTTGCAATGCTTGCTGTATCACGTTCATCACTCCTATGAATAACCGGAAGGCTGAGCCTCCCGGTATGTGGTATGAAAAACTAGCCGATGATAACTACCTTGTCATCATTGATAAAATCTTCAAGACGCTCGTCCAGGTATACCTTAATTTCAGCAATAGCACGAAGTTTCCACTCTCCACCGTCTGCCTCAAATAGTGCAGCGGATGGGCCATCCTTCATACGGAAGACAAATGCGCTCTCAGGCTGTTCAATCTCCACGAATGTACGGAAAGGCTTGAGGTGTACAGGATTCGGAAGCTTCACATTTTCCACCGTGGCTACCCCAGTCTTAGCTGTAACCTGTTGACTAACCCCATCATCACCAAAGCTCGTAACCTGTTCGTCTTTGACATTGCCGACAATAGACAGTAATGCGTCTCTTGTGTTCGTCTGAACAAAGCAGCTTTGAAGCAGGATGTTGAAACTCTCGATGTTGTAATATGATCCGAAATTGATGTCCGGTAACAAAGCATTCGCTTCAATAATCAAATTCCGCTGTAAATCGCGATTGTATCCCGTCACAACGCTCACATGTGTTGGTGATTGGATATGAACGATGAAGGGGAACTTTCCATCAAAGTTGCTGGTGATGTAATCCACAATCCCGCCCAAGTTACGAACCTTCAATGTTTCTGTGGTTGCTTCATGAACACGGCGTAAATCGGAATTAGTGAAGACTTGCTCACCGATCTGCTCAGTGTGAATACCAGCCAAGCCCAAAATTTTGTCAATTGCTTCTTTAATCATGTCATGTCCTCCGCTATTCAATTTTCATAGATCACTTGAACATCCCTACGACTTTACCGCTAGGGCTTGTCCCAGTTCCGTCAACCACGTCACCCGCATCATTCAGTGCCATCTGGTCTCTGTCGTTGCTCAGATTCAGTTCTTTCAGCACCGCATTTCCTTCACGGTCGAAGTCAAAGACAAACTGAGTTGGAACACCTTTCGCTGGAGCCAATGACGATTTGACCTCAATATCGGTTTGACCGATTTGACGTGCTTCATTCGGCTTAATCTTGATAGAAATGGTTACCGTACGAACGGCCTCAGCCTTCGTGTTCGGGTCCAATACGTTCTCCGCTACTTTGTTCAGCTCACGGTTGATCCGCTCTGCCATCGCTCCGCCTGCCAGATTGTTAATGTCCACTTGCATATGTATCACCTCCTCTCACGTGGTGATTTTTTAGGACGATTGATGACTTTCTCTACTTCCGTTTCAAAGGTTAGAACGGTACCTGCATTCGTTTCCAAGCGTATGGAGGTTCTAGCCTTTCCCCATATCTCCGTAACATCGCCAACCTCGCCCGTTTTGAGCTTGACGGTATCCCCTTTGAGTACAATCATGTAAGCACCCCCTTATCAGAGCGCTATTTTTGTGTTATACTGATCTCGAATATTTTTTTAACCACCGAAATCGTCCGGCTCCTAACCCGGATGATTTCTTTTTTTATGCCTTCTTTCATCGAAACACCCCTAACCAAATCGCAGTCGAATCGCTTTTAAGGCAATTTCTTTGTTGTAAGCATCTAGCAAATCCATATCTGACAAGTTCACTTTGTTCTGTTCGCTGAACAAGTGCATCGCTAGATTTAATAAGAATTTTTCTGCATTGGACCATGGTTTTGAAATTCGTTTTAATGCTGGGAAATCAACTGAACATTCTTCCAAGTCAATATGTGGAGAAACAGCTCGTGTGAGATTTTCGCTATTGGTTAAGATGTATAGCATCCCGCGCCAGTTTTTATCAGCCAGCAAATGTTCTGGAATCATGATTAGCACCCCCATTTAGTTCTTCCTTCAAATCATCAATCTCTTTATCCAACCAATCCTTTGCCGCTTCAAGAATCGTTCCGCTATTGCGAAACTGAATCAATCCCTGCAAATGGACATATGCACACCAGTTATTCAATGCATTCTGAAATTTCATTTGGATTCTCCTTTCAGAAGATTTTCTTCATAGTTCCATCACAGTGTTGCTCAAAGTTCCAGTACATCGTTGCATTTATTAATCGGGGAAAGCTTGTCCACTGAAACGACTCTGAAAAAGCTGAGTCGTTAATTCATTACATGACTTTTACCAAAGAACAGGTTTGACCAGTTACAATCTCGGAAACAATGAGTTTGCAACGATCAGGCAAATCTGTTTTAAAGGGATCAATTTTTACCTTGATCCCATCAATCATTCTGTAATGACCAATAACTTGTAACTTCGGACGTTTTTCCTTTTTGTTCACCATCTCTCCCCCCTTAGTTCATACTATTCAAGACGGTTTGTCCGACTTGACCATTCGACTTCTTGTTTTTTTTCGGGGCTGATCTTCTCCAAATGAAAAAAGATAATTTGCACTAGCGTTAGGAAAGTATTCTTCACGAATAGTAATCATCTCCGAGCGTGTGAACTCTGTTCGACCATTAAGCTTGTTGGTCAATGATCTCGGGGAGACTCCAATGCTCTCAGCTATGCTTTTCTTAACAAATCCATTTCGTACAATCTCAGCCTGCAAATTAGGGAACAACGTAATCACCCCCTCTCGATTTACGTTGCAGGGTAACTAAGGCAAATATTATACCCCATGAAGTAATTAGTCAACACTTTTCGTCAAAATATTACGTTGCAACGGAAATATTTTTCCTCTATAATGATGCTTATATGAAGTAAGAGAAACGGAGGTCACTTTGCTGTGGACATGCTTGAGAAAATTGATTTGTTGATGAAGAAAAAAGGGATACATAGTAAAAATGAACTTTCTAAAAAAGCAGATATTCCTTATACAACAATTGACGGAATGTACAAAAAGGGAACTGAAAATACTAAACGATCTACATTAGCTAAACTTGCAAGTTTTTTCGAATGTAGCCTGGATTATCTTATAGACGACAATATGGAAGTGGATTTGCCTCGAATTGATCCTGAATCATTTTCTTATATTCCGGTTGTAGGAAAAATAAGCTGCGGAAACGGCGTTTTAGCTTTTGAAGATATTTCAGACTATGAGCCGGTGCCTAAAGAATGGGTGAGTGGCGGGGAACATTTATTTTTACACGCTAAAGGAGACAGTATGAGTGGTGTAAGAATAAATGAGGGAGATATGTTGTTGATTAGAAAACAACCCGATGTAGAGAACGGAGAAATAGCTGCTGTTCTTGTGAATGATGAGGCGGTTCTGAAAAGAGTATTTAGGAATGGTGAACAGATGGTTCTTCAATCAGAGAACCCAAACTATCCCCCATATTTGCACCACCAGCGGAGATAGTCATTATAGGAAAACTTAAAATGAATTTAATCAAATACTAAGGAGGATTAACTCGATGAGTAATGTCGCCGCTTATATTCGTGTATCAACTGACGAACAAGCAGACAAGGGGAATTCTCTTAACGAGCAACAAGAAAGACTTAAAGCATACTGCGTGGCGATGGGCTGGAGTGAACCAACATTTTATATCGATGATGGTTATAGTGCCAAGGATCTTAGACGGCCAGCAATAAAAAAATTATTGGATGATGTTACTGAGGGTAAACTCCAAATTGTACTTACATCGAAATTAGATAGATTGTGCAGAAACCTGCTTGATCTACTTCAAACAGTAAAATTATTAACTCAGTATAATTGCAGTTATGTTTCCGCATCCGAGAGTTTTGATACATCTACCGCAGTAGGGAGAATGACACTTCAATTGTTAGGGACGTTTGCTGAGTTTGAACGTGAGCGTACTTCTGAGCGCGTTAAGGACAACATGATATCACTAGCTAAAAATACTGATCGAGCAATAGTCGGACCCTGTTACGGCTATGATGTAATAGATAAAAAGTATGTTATTAATGAAGAAGAAGCAAAAAATGTTAGATATATGTTCGAACTTGCTGAACAGGGTGATGGATATCGCATGATAGCCAAAAAATTAAATGATAGAGGTATTACTACTAAAAGAAACAAGATGTTTGACCAAATAAATGTTAAACGATTGATTACAAATCAGGCTTTAACAGGAACAATGATATACAACAAGAGAAGTACAAAAGATTCTAAAACAACTTTTAGAGATGAATCGGAATGGATCGTTAAAGAAGGAAATCACAGTCCGATAATCCCAATTGAACAATTTGAAAAAGTTCAGGAAATCTTACGTTCAAGATCGAGAGCTAGAAAACACGCGGATAATGAAACATATCTTCTCACAGGGCTTGCTAAATGTGGCCATTGCGAGAGAAATATGAAAGGAAGTACAGCCAGAGTCAAAAGGAAATATAACGATTATACTTACTATCGCTATATTTGTGGCTCTTACCAGCTTGGTTATGGTTGCAAGCATCATGCGGTTCACAGAGAAGATCTAGAAACATTAATTATCGAACAGATTCGTGAACTGGTGGCTGCTTCAACAAAAGAATTGAATATTAATATCTCACCTAGAGCTTCTGCAATAGATGAAATTAAAGATTTGAAATCACAATTAAGTAAAGTCGGAAATAAAATGCAAAAACAAATCGAGGCTTTTGAAAATGATTTGATCTCTGCGGAGGATTTGAAAGCGGCTCGAATGAGGGTTGAAGCGGATCGTGATAGTCTGAACAAACGTATCTCACAACTTTTGTCCAAAAAGTATGAAGCAGAAACTGTCCAAAAAAATGCTGCCTTAATGCTGCCTGACATATTAGGAGCAGATAGATTAAAAGCTAAGCAGGCAATACGCCAAATTATAGAACAAGTCACTATAACAAACGGAGAACAAATTGAGATTGTTTGGAAATGATTTGTTATGCCTCAATATACAATCGGATCACCCATTGTATATTGAGGTAAAACTAAAACCGCACAACATTAGAGGATATTTTCCCGATAATATTCAAGTCTTTATGAACTGAATCAACATATTCGGGGTTTGATGTATATAGTCGGTACTTCTCGTCCAAGAATTCAATTCTTCTTATTAACCTCTCCCCGTTGATTTCAACAAGAAATATTCCATTTGTAGCATCCCCGCTTGAAATATCTGTGTCAATAAGAATTGTATCCCCTGTAATGATTCTATCACCATTCATGCTATTGTCTTTTACAACGTATACCAATTTCCCCTTCAATTAAATCACTCTCCCCTTGTTGTGTCTCATTGCTGTCTGGTTTACCTTATGCGTACGGAATGCTATAATTTCCAATGAAATATGCATAAAGGAGCTACCAAAGTGAAAGTCTCCCGTGGGAGGTGCTTACTTCTGGAGCGTATAAATGAATTGGGATTGAGCCAAGCGGAGTATGGACGTCGAGTTGGACGATCCAAAAGGATGATATCTCATTTTTGTGCTGGAACAAGGGTCATGCAACCTGAAGATATCTACGCTGCTCATATTGTTTTCGGCCTGAATCTCAAGGATTTATACGAACTCCACATAGGTGAGTAGGTGCGGCGTGCCGCCCTCCCTCGGGCTAAAAGGGAACTAATAGTTCCCGTATTTATATGTAAATAATACCTTTTACCCATGACAATTTGTGTCATAATGTGTCGAACGAACTAAAGGTAAAACTTTACAACGTTTCACATCTTGAAACAACGTTCAGTCACATGGTCTAGTGCAATAAAACAAAATATTCAGAACTTTTGTTCTTATGATTATTTCTTTGAGTGTCGAATACACTCAAATAATACAACGAAAATGGAAGGAACAACGCAGGCGTTTGGGATGATTTTCGGCTGAATAAAAAAAACCGCTGGATATCCTCCTGCGGTTTTCATTTCGCTAAATGGAAGCGGCTACTATATTTTTAAAACTAATAAAACTATAATCTTCTTCTCCACGTACAAACTTGATCTCTTTTCTTTGCTGATCAATGGACTCAACAACCCCCCGCATACTTGTGTCGTCAAAGGGGTCAAATATAGTCAGTGTGACTGACACACGCTCCTGGTATGATTCCATTAAAGCCTGACCGATCAATTGCCATTCCTGTTCATCCAAGATTGGCTTCTCGCGACGATTGAGTTCTTGCATATGGGAGACATATGCTTCCCGATGTTCCGGCAAAATCATCCGGCTACCTTCAAAAATTCCATTATCATTCAACTTACTTGTCATAAAATCCCCTCCGAATAGGAACGTATGTTTGTATTATATGTGAACATATATAATCTAATCAATAGCAAAACAAAAAAAGGCCGCTGCCATTATGAACCAGCAGCGGCCTTTTTGAGTAATCCCAAACGTTTGGGATTATGAATTTATGACTCAACCTTTTTAAGTAATCGACTGACAACAGCGCCCAACTCTTCGCGTGTTACTGTAGCACCCGGACGTTTACCGTCGAAGTAACCCTTCTCTGTCACCTCTTTCCAAGTTGTCTCCGCCCATTTACTAGGAACGTTAATATCTCTCTCCTGTGCCACTGGTTTCTCCTCCTTCACCTTTTTAACTAGTCCTAGATAGCTTGCAATTCCCTGAACGTGTCCATCAATAATTGCATCTATTACACTTGCTTGCTTGAGCTGATCCGCATTAGCACCCACGTCTACAAACAAGTTTTCTGTCAAGACCGCTGGCATCTTACTTTCACGGACCATATGAAGGTTCTCGGCCTTCTGCCCACGGTCAATGCCACCGAGCTTGCTTATAATGGCTTTGTGTAGTGCCTCCTGTAACTTAATGCTACCCTGAGAAGCTTTTGTATAACGGAACGTCTCAAAGCCGCCCTTGCCACCACCAGCGTTGCAATGAATGGAAACAAGAAGATCAGCACCAGCAGCATTGGCTTTGCTTGTCCGGTCACGAAGCTCTAAGAATACATCCGTAGATCTGGAGAGCAACACTTGCACGTCCTCATAGACCGCCTCTAGACGTTGTTTAATTCCAAGCGACACCTTTAATGCAATGTCTTTTTCCTGAATGCCGTTTGCGACAGCCCCAGGGTCCTTTCCCCCATGCCCTGCATCTATCCATACTGTTTTCATATTCATCATCCTCTCATATTTGTTAAACTGCTGGTTTTTGAGTAGTATCATCCTGTGGTGAATCTGGTAGGTTCGGATTGACCGGAATCGAAGATTTAGATTCAAATATTTTCACGGCGTTACGAAGTGCATCCGGCATTGGTAACCCCATTCGCCCAGCATTTTCAATAACAGACAATAACTCATTTGCAATGTAGAAGAAGACTACCGCGTCTTGAATGTATCCGGTATCTCCCCAAGCTAAATCTATATAATGAGAAATCGTCACGATCGCGAAGATGGCTGCCTTTCGTGCAATCCCTTCAAACCCGACTCGGCTACGTAGCTCGTGTTTAATCCAAGCTGCTGCCCATCCTGTTAACCAATCAACAACTACTAAAATCAAAAGTAAATGTATCAACATATCCCATCCTCCAAAGAGGTATCCCGTGCCAGCCCCCATGACTGCGGATACCATTTTAATGACATTAGTTATCCCCTCGCTCATCCCGCTTCCTCTTCTCTCTATTTATTTAATTACAAATAGCCCCCGACCACTCCGGGAGCATTCAATTTATTCACTTATACAAGCATGGTGGGCACCCCCTTTATTTAGAGTCCTATAAAACTTTTGCCAGAGTTATCCGTTATAAATGGTATAATCTATATAAAAAGGAGCTGTACCCCTTGAAAAAAACTTTAGTGAAAACAGTTGTTACTCTCGGTATTGGTATGATGATTGGATCGGCAACACTTGCTGCCGCTGCTCCATCCACAATCCAAGCCGTCATCTCAAATTTTAAAGTCGTAGTGAATAACGAACAGGCCAGCCTGAAGAATGCCCCTATCGTCAGTGAAGGTGTAACATATTTACCAGTACGCGAAGTGGCAAGTCTACTTGATGCAGAAGTTAAGTACGATTCTAAGAACAAACAAATCAATATTAATTCGAAAGGTGATGATACTTTGCAACCAACCGCGACCGTCACAGAGTGGGTTCCCGCTAAAGAGGCAGTGTCCAAGTATGGAATCAGCATTAATATTTCGGATGTCACTACTGTGTCCCTTAATGACAAGGAAATAGTTTTCCCTCTCTCAATGTATGATCAAAAGGAAGGAGTGAAAACTGTCAAAAACGAAACTGAGACAGCCACACTCAAAATTGATCAGAACGAATTATACTTTGGTGATGACACTTTGAAGTTATTAGGCGTTCAGTAATCACCTCCGCCTCTACTTTGTGCAAATATTTGTGTGAAGACTGACGCAACAACCCTCCCCAGTGAATCAACTGGGGTTATTGTTATTTCGTGATAATCACCACGATTTATTCGCCCGCTGTTATCTTTGGATAAGTAAGGAACGATGTCGATTTCCTCACCTGAAGACCCTACTCCCGAAATTAGTTTTCCATCCACTCTAACTTGGACCTCCGAAGGAGTCGGTCCTTCCCATATGCCAAATTCAATTTCATGTGTGTGTCCTGGAATCGTATGCGTGTGGTCCATCTGGTGTGTATGTTCAGGAATAGTAACTGTGTGATTGTGCGCTGGAATTGTGACTGAGTGGCTATGATCGGCTGTTAGATTGTGGGTATGCGCCCCAGATTCAACAAAGGTCACTGACGTTCCATCCTCTTTCATTAATTTTGTTCCTGAAGCTATTCCGTGGTTATGTGCACCGCCCATGTTGACTGCCTGCATAACGTCTATTGCAAATATCCTCCAATTATCAGACGTTGAAGCTGATTCAACCGATGTCGCCTTAGTCGAAGTTGTTGGAGTTGTTGCTCCTCCTGCTGCTGTTGTATTTCTGGTGCTCGGACCCGATGAAACCGAAGGTGCTGATTCGATAGCTCGGCTATATCCCCTGAATGGTTCTACTCGGAACGACAGGGCAACCTTGTTCACTCTGGCCGTCTCTGCCGGAAGCCAGAACCGCAGTACAGCCGGATGTGTTGGATCGCAGTTATCTGCGAAATCGTGACTATCGTAGTTGGTAGCGCCTTGGGCATACACCTCACTGATATGCATCCGGTTCCGCAGTTCCGCAATACTGCCTGCGATATCCTGCGATTTGTTGGCAATCTCTAGCGTCACCGCTCCGGGTTGTCCCAGCACATCACCTTTGCCCACCTTGACCACTCGTGCTTTGATATCAACGCCTAATTCCTGATCCTGCACCCGGACCATCGCGCCGGATTTGAACCTGTCGATTGGGTCATTCGTAAGTGCATAAATCTCAGCAGCGTCCACGGTATAATGCACACTTGGCACTTTCAACTCTTCCATTAATGTTTGGCACCGAGCAAGCAACGTTTCTGGATACTCAAAGCGCCGATCAACGAAAATCGTCTGCACAATCCCGTATTTCTGAATGAGCGCTGGTTCGGCATCTATATAAGGCTTTCCGCCGTTCAAATCGGCGAATGTGAGCTGATTGACACCCTCACCATAACCAAGGCCGAAAATTCTTGTAGACACCTTAGACGCGTCCACAACGCGTGTGATGCCCTGCAAGTTTACCCCGTACCGAATATAGAGTTCTTCTTGCTCGGATGGCTTGATTAGATTGAGCCGCCACGGATAGGTGGTTGTGTCAAATGCCCACATGTATTCGTCAGGAAACGGATTCGGAACCGAGAACAATGCACCAAGTAAATTATCGTTTTCCCAGTTATATTCGAACTGTCTATCAAACTCGATCGTGCCAAGCTGCCACCGTTTTACGGTTTGTTTGGACAAAATGTATTGGAGAACATCACGCGTATACACGCCCAGGTTTCCAACTGTGTGGTACAAGAACAGTACATCATCCAACAACGTGCCCAAAACATGCTCACACTCATATGAAATGAACGGCCCATCAGATCCACGCTTAGTTGTTGGTTTCAGGATTCGGAACAATTCCAAACGTTCATCTCCATCGAATATCTCCACAAAGTACAGCGGTTGGCATTCCATGTTTTTCTCATCATTTGCTGGCAAGCTGAAGCTGGCCGTCCAGATCGCATTCATTGGAGCTTCATAGCTCACATCGAAAGCATTCTCCAGATACGCCACCTTGCGCATTTGCAAGTCATATACCGTTACATACGCTGGTCTTCTCATAAGCCCTCCTATACAAACCGATCTTGGAATGTGATGCGCATCAAAACGGATCGAACTGTTTCTGAATCTGTCCAAGTCAGAATATTGTTCCCTAGATTTAAGTCGAAGAAATCGCCGTTCATTTTGAATAAAACGTTTTGCCCATTCTGCGTAAACTTAAGATTCTTTGAATCAATTACAATCCTGTCACCCGGATCAAATGTACCCTCGAACTCAATGTAGTCAACGTGATACCTCGACGCATTCGCCTGAAATTGAGCTTCGCCGGACATTCCTGATGAGAGCTTCATTTCACGTATGAAATCTGCCGTCATACTGGATTCGCCGGACATTTGTGTAGCCTCAAAGACGTATTCTCGCACAAAATCACTTTGCATTTGAGCCTCACCGCACATCTCGGCACTAAACGTCATCTCCATAGCGTATTGCAACTCGTATTCCGTTGCCGTACTTTGATCAGGCGAGTTGAACGCGACAAGGTTAAACCCTGCCACATTCTCATCACCCTCAATTCTGCGAGAATAGAGTTGTGCTCCACCTGACATAGCAGCGGCCATATCGATAATATTTTCGCCGCCTGCATTGTTAAATGCTATTTCGTTGAATTCTCCACCGAACAAGACCGCCGCCTCCTTCTGCCTTATACCTCGTATTTGACATTGGTAATTTCTTCGTATTCGTCAGGAGTAATTTCCCCGAAAGGATTAGCCTCCGTCTTAACCGCACCTTTAAGTGCTTCAGCAGTTACCCATTTCCACTTGAATGCCATAGACCAAAACGTCATACCAAATCAGCTCCTTTAAGATTAATTAGTTCCAATTTTGTCGCAGCGAGTTCAGCGCCTAAGTTGCCAATCATTTGTTGTTGTTGCATACTGTTTAACTTTGAAATGGCAAGTTCTTGTCCAAGCGCATTTACTGTGGAAGATTGTTGCATGGCTTGAAGCTTCATGATGCTCAATTGCTGTCCGAGCATATCCGTTTCAGATGGTTCCGCAGGCCGCGGCTTGGTCAATTCGTCAATCTCAGCTTGACTTAATCCCTCCACCCACAGGTCAGGAAATTTTTCCTGTGGACCATCCTTTATGGCGTCTTGGTATGCTTCCCAAGCCGCTATATCAAACCTTGGCCGGAACAGTCCAGCAGGAACCGGCACGCCTACGATATACCCCGCAATTTCCCTCTCTACTTCTTCCTCGTCCTCTTCTTGTACATCAGGCTCCGCAGGCTGTTCAGGCGCATCAGGATTAAATACCACTGGCTCCGGTTCGACATAAAAAGGGACGACACCGGAAAAGGCATCGTCCACCAACTCGTCCTCCATATAGAGGCCGTCTGTATTTACTTTAGGTACGGCTTTCATGTGATCCCTCCTTTACTGTTCGGACAAAAATGAAATTGAATCGAGAGAGTATAGCGTTGTGCTTCCACCATAAGGCTGCACGTCACCGTTAGCGTTAACGATGATCCGCCCCAATACCTGTCCGCTACCATCAGATGAGTGGGCTACAAACTGCATACTCATATTCTTTGGTCGATAGCCTGGTGGCAATTTCAGGAGTATAGAGTTAAGCGCACCGCTTTTAACCATCCCCTTGAAACGCACAATCCCGTTACTGTCTTTGTAGTATCCAACTGGCAGAGTATCGTTGTAAATCACCCATCCATTAAGCAGTGTCGGCGCAATCCATGCAGGAGCATCCTTCTCCGCCTTTTTCGACTCCAGCACCGATATCCGTGTCGTGTTCTCCTGAATGGATTTAACGGCATCCAGCAGCAGAGCCTTTTCATTCTCGGCATACGTCCCGGTGAAGTCGGCAACCGGATACTTGTCCAGCATCAGGTATGTGACACTGTAGGCTGCTGATGGATCAAACAAAGGTGCATTTAAAAATGCACGTTCAACCCCGTTGCTATTTGTATCGGATATCCTCGACCACTTATCTTGACGATTATTTTTGTAAATTGTCACCACTTGCTTCGCCTTATGCTTTAACGGGTTTGGGGCTACTGTCCCTACCGTGTTGACGGAATTGATCTCATACGTATTGTAGAGAGAGGACAGCGCAGGCTTTGTCGATTCACGCAACACAATCCCTGTTCCTACCTCCACCTGATTATCTCCCTCAAAGAACGTCAATTGCCCCTCAGACGTGATCGGTTCCACGACAGGAGTTGCAAGCTGGTATAGGAGTTGGTATGGCGCAACCGTAAGAACCTTCGTTGTCGGAAGTGCGTTGACACCGCCAGAAGATCGATCGACTGGAACGAACCATTTCCCCACTCCATCAGTTCTGTTATAAACACCACTTCCATCAGGATTGGTATTTACATCGTACATCTTCCATCCCATGAAATACGCCTTAATCTCTTCTAATGTCGGTGTATATGAGTCTCCCCATCCACTGTCGGCACTTGGAATAGACATGTATACATCCCCTGCTGAAGTGACTGCGTTAGTATCGGGCGTGTTGCCCGTGCTTCCTTGGGGCAATAACTTACCATCAAATTTCGTGACAATTCCGCTCCCAGCTACTGCGTTCAGTGCTAGACCTGCCGCTTTAACTTGTTTGAGTCCAGCAGAACCACCAGCCTCGCCAATTCCCCATGTTCTACTACCATCCAATACAACCTTACGCCACTTCGCCAGTTTGAAATACTGCCCATCACGCTCAAATACGCTGTCTGGGTTAGCGCCAGTGTCTGGATTAGCATGTAGCTCTGTTTGCAGGGCAAACATGGAGTCTTCACGTGGTTTGAATGGCTTTGCTGTGTTTCCGATTATCATCGAAGCTTCTGTAAATATTGCAGTACCTGTAATCTTGGCGTAATTCGAATCCAGTGTATTAAGGACGACTTCCAAATAAATCGTTCCTTGGATTGGAGTTATTACTCCAAAATTAATTCTCACGCCGTCAATTCTTGTTTTGTCTTCACCGCAAAAGTAACAGTACATGCTTGCGTTTGCTCCTTGAGATGAAACGGACACAATATATTGTTGCGAAGGAATGACGGGAACATAATATCTAACGTAGCTACCACCGACTGTCGTGGCGTTAATCGTTACTTTGTGTGGATTATCAATGGATATGTTATCGCCAGGTTGAATGCCCGTTTCCCATTCGTAAAACGGTGGCAATAGGTTAGCCCCATACCGGATCACATACGGGTTAAGCACCCCAAATATACCCACCTGACTTTGGTAGTTAAGCACTGTCCGGCCTTGTAGCCCCGCCAGCTTAAACGCTGCGTCCTGATTAGCACTGACAACATGTAGTCTGGGTTGGAGTGTAATGGATGCACGCTCGGGAGTATCCAGTCTATCAGCTAGTTCCAATATATTTTCGCGAGCCGCGTCCCAATCCGCAGCGGCAAAATTACGAGCAACCCTCGTTCCTGCTGTCCATGCTCTGGCAACGCCTTGGAATCCCCGAACACACCCAATCAATGTGTTTCCGTCAACGGATGTATACAAAATGGTTTCTGCGGCGTCCCCGTTTCCAATTGTGGCAATCCCTTCACCTGTCAAAAGGACTTCAATATCAGCGACAGTTATATCTGTCTGTGACTCTGTAATTAAATCCGTAAGCTCCGTTTTAGGAGAGTTTACAACTGCTGGATACATCTTTTTCATATTGCCACCTACCCTTCGTCTATCTTAAGTTGCCCAACCAAGAAACGTATTAGATCATTGATCAATACCGTTCTCGGCGTTTTCACGGCTCCGTGATACAACAAATTACCTCCTGTCGGCGCGTCCCGGATTCCAATGTGTGTCACCATGCCTTGGTCTGCTGTAGCGATTGGAAATGATACATCAGCAGTATTCTGAACCCCTGCTCTCCGGTCTGTGACCACGGGTTCCCCGAATATCACTTGTTGACGCGAATACCCCCGCCTGTCACCTCTTGGCCCGTATCGGCATCTGTAGGGTTAGATGTGTAAAGTGCAATATATACTTTAGGTGGAGCAGTGAAACTAATGCCTCGCAACGCTGCATTAATCGATGCTTTCTTCCAATAGATAGATTTGGATAACAATACCTCAGCCAAAATAACCCCTCCTATTCAATTTGATACTCATTGGCGATGCGAAATTTTCGAATAACATTTGTACCCTGATTGGTCAGGATAATAAGTGGTGCTGTTCGGACATTACCACCACTGAAGACATTCTCCAGATGTGGCGATGTCGTTATGGTTGTTTCTGATATTTCTTCGCGCCCATAGGCGAACGGATCATGAGCGATTAGGGACAGAGAAAACATCCCTAAGCCCATAATCCGGTCAGGATCAAAAGCGCCTGTCAGTTGCACGGAAAAAGCCTGATTCGGCCTCTCTCGCTGTCTCAGTTCGAGCTTGCGAGGTTTTCCGTAGCTGTCCACTAAATGAGCAGCCAACCCCATAACAGACTGTTGCAGAGCCATATAGTCCTTGGTAATCATGGCACAATCGTATGCGAACGTTCTCGCCCCGATATCTGCGCCGAAATTGTATGATCCATTGCGTCCGGGGATGTTCAGCGTCCGGTCCACGGTATCCGGTAAACCCGGACGGCGAGACGTGCCACGCACCTCGAAGCCCAATTCTATATTGGACTTACCGCCGAGCCATATCATTTCATTACTCATCGTGCACCTCCTGTACCTCGCGTAGCCTGCTGTGTGAGTGCGAACATTTCAAGTGCAAGTTCCTTCGCTAAGGATCGGATGTCTTCGTCACTCCGCACACTGAAGACAGCACCCGAAAACAGCCCTTCCATGTTCAAACTTATAGAATCGGAATCAGCGCCGCCGCCAGAAGATGAACCAACAGACGGTTGAACCGCTTCGGCCATTTCCCGCGCCTGACGCTGAACGTTGGTCATCATGCTTGCCATACCTTGCACAAGCCCTTTCCCGGCCATCTCCCCGATCCATGCCATTTCACGAGACGGCGAATGAATATCCAGCGCCTTCTGCATGGTGGTACGTACAGAGTCGGCAATTGCCTTGGCTTTCGCCTGCACCGCACCTTGCATGGAAGACAGTCCATCAAGCAATCCCTGCATCGCTTGCTTACCGATGTTCGGCAAGTCGGATTTCATCGCATTAAACTGGTTCGTGGTACCGACCCGGATCGCTTTCACCTTGGCATCAAAATCAGCCTTGAGTCCATCCAATTGAGTGGCAGCATCCACGCGAAGCTGAGTAATCTGCTTGTCTGTATCTTCGCGTAATCCGGTCAGCTCCTGCACCGCAATGGCTCGGGACTCTGCCGACTTGGTTTGCCAAAGTCCGGTGTACTCTGCAAGTTGTTCGTCCGTCAACGTGTTCAACGCTGCCAGTTCAGGTGCAGCCTTAGGACCCATTTGCCGCAATTCTTCCAACAGACCCTTGTCAATGCCTCGCGCGGCCAGCGTTTCAATATTAGATGCCCACGTAGCTAGATAGTCCACTTGACCACGAAGGTTATCCAGTAGCTGCTGGCCGGATGTCTCGGACTTGGCAACCACTTCGTCGAACAATCCCGCAAAATCGTTGATCGCCTTGGCTCGCTGCTCTACCGCCTGTTCGTAGACGCCGTTAAGACGCAATTCTTCAGCGGCGACATTCGCATTCACTTCTTTGGTTTTTGCAAGGAAATCTTCACTGGCTTGGGTGAGCTGGTTGTATATCTCCAGTTTGACTTTGCCCGCTGCCTCTTCCGCTGCCTTCGCTTCATCTGATCCGGCTTTATATCTGGCCTGCACCCGCTCCCAAGCAGATAACTGCTGAGTAAGAGACATTTCGTTTGCGGCTGCCGCCTTTTCAATATAATCCTTCGAAGACTGGAAGCTTGCTTTTGCCAGTTCCTGCTTGATCTTATAGGCTTCCTTCTCGGCCGCGATATGCTGCGCAGTTCCGGCTTTGTACTTAGCCTGAACTTTTTCCCACATCGCCAATTCTTGTTCCAATGTAACCTTGCCCGTAGAAGCTCTGGCATCAATGTACGCCTTCGATGCTGCAAAGGAATCCTTCGCCGCCTTCTCAGCCGATTTGGTCTGCTGCTCGTGGGCTTTCTTAATCTCAAGCGTCACTTTCTGGACTTGTGCTGATGTTTTGGCGTATTGATCCTTTACCTTCTGCAAGGCCGCCACATAACCGGCAGTGTCTAGATTGCCCATTTTGAAGTTGTACTGAGCGGTAGCAAATGCATCCTTGAACGCCTTGTTTACCTTGGTGGCCGTCTCCTTAGCTGCCTTTTCCGCTGTCTTGGTCTTATTGCTAATACCGTTTGCCAAACCTTGACCGATGTTTTCCCCGTATCCGGTTGTAAGTCGTGATGGCGAGTGGATGTCAAAGAATTTCTTGAAGAATCCACCAATGGCTTCCGAAATCTCTTTGGCCTTTTGAACAACCACGTCTTTCATATTGCCGATACCCTGTACCAGACCTTGGATGATATTCTTACCGACATCTTTCATCGTAGCGAATGCATTTTTGAAGATTCCTGTGATACCCTTCCAGACAGTTTCAGTTACACCTTTGGCTGCGTTCCACGCCCCTGCCCAATCACCTTTGAAGATGGCCAGCCATGTTTTGATAATGCCGGATATCACACCGATGACGGTTTCCACGATGATCTTAATCGCATTCCATACTCCGGTGAAGACCGATTTGATTACGTTGAACACCGTACGGAACAAGGTGGTGATTGTCGCGCCCCATGTATCCCAAAACGCCTTGATGTTGTTGAACACAGTCTTAATAACCGTGAATATCACAGTGAAGGTCGCGCTGAATAGCGTCTTCAAGATTTCGAAGACACCTTTGAATGCAGCCGTGATCGTTGATCCCCATTTATCCCAGAAGGATTTAATATCATTGAAGGCAACCCGCACAAAATCCAAAATGGCTTTAATCACTGTGTTGAAGATTAAAGACAAGCCTGCCCAATATGCCTTGAAGAAAGCTGTAATATCATTGCCCCACGTGGCCCAGAATGATTTAATCCCGGCAAAGATGGATTTCACAACTTCAGATATGGCTTTAAATACCGTATTAAAGACTAGCTTGATACCGTTCCAAAGTGTGTTAAATAGTCCGGTGATCTCTCCGCCCCACGTGGCCCAAAACGACTTGAGCGCACCAAAAACAGCTTCGGCTGCCGATTTGATGGCTTGCCAAGCTGCGTTAAGTGCGTCTCTTACCGTTTCGTTAGTCTTGTACAAATATGTCAGTCCGACAGCGACAGCGGCGATGGCTGCGACAACAATACCGATTGGACCCGTGATGGCCGTCCAAAGTGCCGTGAACATCGGTGTAAGCATCGTCAGCCCCGCCGCAATCTGCGGCATGAATCCAATCAGAATTAGAAGTGGCCCCGCAATAAGTGCCAAGGCTGCCGTGATGGCCCCAAGCACCGCAATAAATGATTTCGTACCCTCCGGTACCTTGTTGAACATATCGATAACGACTTGCACCGTGGAAACAATTCTCCGCAGGGCTGGAATTAGCGCATTACCAATAGTAATCTGCGCTGTCTCCATGGCCCCTCGCATTTCTTCAAGCGCACCTTTAAGGGTATCCAGCTTCTGCGCGGCAACCATTTGGGCATCGATCTTATCCATGGCCGCCGCCATAGCATCGATCCCCTCGGCACCCTCTTTATACAGGATGTTACCCGCGCGGATCGCATCTGATCCGAACATCGTATTCATGGCCGCTTGTCGCTGCATGTCATTCAGACCGGACATCTTTTCGTTTAAGAGTCCAGCAATTTCAGACATATCTTTCAGGGAACCATTCGCATCGTAGAATGACGAATACACCCAGCCGTTTGCCTCGGCCATTTCCTTCGCTTGCTTAAAATACTTCCCTGTTACTGTCTTGGCCCCGTCTGCTCGGGCCATATAAGTTGCTAAAGCTTGGGTTATACCGTCAATGCTCATTTCAGCAGGTTTGATACCTTGTTTCGAAAGATACTCCATAGCTTTCCCGGTGTCCAACGTCAAAAGGCCCAAATCCTTGAATGTGGCATAAGCGTCTGCCGTGGTTGGCTGAAGCCGCATAAGCATGGTTTTGAGGGATGTACCCGCATCAGACCCCTTCAAGCCATTTTGCGCAAATGCCGCCAACGCCGTTGCTGTATCTTTAAAGGACAAGCCCACTGAAGCGGCAACAGAAGCCGATTGGGACAATCCGAATTTTAGTTCGCTTACGCTGGTTGCTGAAGCGTTCGCTGCCCCGGCCAAAAATATCGGCCGCATCTTGGACGGAAAGCGAATCGGATTTGAAGGCGTTGAGCGCTGTAGAAGCAATCTCGGCAGCATCTGCCAGCTCCAATTCTCCAGCCGTTGCTAACGACAACGCACCAGAAAGACCGCCGCTCATGACATCTTGTACCTTGACACCAGCTTTGATCAGTTCTTCGATACCTTGGGCTGCCTCGGTCGCGCTGTACTTCGTCTGCGCGCCCATGGTGATCGCGAGCTGTTCCAGTTCGGCCTTGAACTTACTTACCTCTGCCGGGTCCATAACCGAATAGGCATTCGCCATGCCTTGTTCAAAGTCTGCTGCGCTTTTCACAGCAACGCCTAGCCCGGCTGCTAAGCCCGTGCCAAACGCCGTGACCCCCGCGCCGACTTTCTTCATTTGGTCGAAGCTGTTACCCATCGATTGCTTCGCTTGCTCAAAAGCATCTTTGTAATCTTGACCCAGCTTACTAACCTTTTTGCCTTGATCTCCAATTTCTTCGGTTGTCTCATCCAAACGGTTGTTCAGTCCGCGCAGCTCCTGCTCCGTCTTTTGAACCTCGCGCTGGAATGCTCTGTACTGTCCTTCGGTGATGTCGCCACGGGCAAACTGCTGATTCACTTGTTCTTGTACTTGGCGTAAGCGGCTTAGTTTTTCCTGCGTATTGCTCACCGAATTAGCAAGAAGTTTTTGTTTCTGTGCAAGCAGCTCCGTATTCCCCGGATCTAACTTCAACAGCTTTTCAACCTGTCTTAGCTCGGATTGGATATCCCTTGATTTTTTGTTGACATCAGATAAGGCTTTGCTAAGCCCCGTTGTTTCCGCACCAATGACAACGTTGATCCCCTTAATCGTTTCCGCCACACGGCCCACCTACCCTTTGTATCAGGCAGGCATGGCTCGCTACTTGGTGTGCGGCTCGCTCTGTTCCTTCATTTTGACTTCAACTATTTTTTTGCACCGCAAACACTTGATCTCCAGATCAGCAAAACGCGCCTTAAAGAGCAAATGCCCGCAATGCGGACACTTCACTTTTTCCATTATGCTTCACCACACATTCATGATGCTCTTTTATAAATTCCCAGACGTTTGGGAATCTCCCTCTACCTGAATTCGTAGCCGCCCCATTTCAGCGGCAAGTTTCTTTTTAGTGTTTTTGATTCGAACAATGATCCCCTCCACCTGTCTACGGGTTAAACCGCCCTTTGCCGGACGCTGTTGCAGTTCAGCAAGCTCAGCGTGGAGTTTCTCCACTTTGCGATTTGAATAATACGCTGTATAAACCTTGCCGCAATGCGGACAGGAAAAACCAACCCTGTCCACACCCGGCAACACCTGTTCTTTTCCATGGCTGATCAGCACGAAATCCTGACCGCACCCATCACTGCATGTCATTGGTAACATGTGTACACTCCTAACGCCCATAAAAGGCATCAATGTCCGCTTGTGTAGCTTCTCGCGGCCCTTTCTTCTGCTCTTCCTTCCCTGTGAAGCTTCGAGCAAGATCAATTAAATCAGAACAGGTCATTTCGCTCATTTCCTGCATGCTCAAGCCGATTCGCTTGCCAATCGCCAACATATCTATCTCTAAACGAGAATCATTTTCTACGGCCTGCGAATGCTCCTTTGACTCCCTGATTTTGACGAAAAAAGCCTGTCGTGGCTTCCTCCACAATATCGATAATGAATCCCTCATCCGAGAAATCGATATCTTCACCATAATCATTCAGCCACGTTTCAAATTTAGGGAAGGGTTTTCCGTACTGATACGCCTTCGCCATAGCCCAAGCCAGTTGCAGGAAAGACAAGAAGTTAATATTACCCAGTGCAAGAGCATCGGATGTGGTAGCTACAGGGTTGACTTCTGGGTTTTCTTCTTGATCTCCACCTGTATCATAGTCGCTAATCATCTTTGTCATATCGCCAATTAAATCAGCTCCAAATTCCTGTCTATAGTAAAGTAGTGCCGGGGCTGATGCAGTGATTGGTACTTTCTTTTCTCCAAATTGAAGTTCTTTCATGCCTATCGTCTCCATTCATTTAAATATGGCTGAATCCCGTCCAATCTCACCGGACGGGATTCCAAATCTTTGAGAAGTTAAGCCGCAGGTGTGAATGTCGGCGTGTAGACTTTGGAGAAGAAGGAATTGAACTCAGTTGCATTCGTTGCGTTCAATTCCATATCACCTTTAACGATGACATTATCATTGATCTCAATTGGCGAAGTTGTCATTGTCAAGGTTTCGCCCACAATTTCTGTTGACTCCCCTTTAGTGGTATTCTCCTTCGCTGTACGAGCTGCTTGGCAATCGTAGTGCACGAAGCGTCTATCACGCTTGTCGCCTTTCACTTGGCCCAGCAAAGCAAATTTCTCAGGCATACCGTCTGCGATTTCGACCAACATACCATTGTCATCAATCTTCCAGCCAAACATCCGGGCTTTGATCTCATCTGGAATGTTTGCCATCTCCAGTTCTCCGGTATAACCGTTGTTACTTGTCACAAGGAAATATGCCATGTTGTCAGCATAAAACGTGGTTGTCTCCCCTTGCGCTTCAGGTGTCCAGCGCACAGCACCTGGAATCGGAATTGGCGTTTCCCATGCTGGTTGTCCGGTTGTAGCATCTTTATCAAAGAATGCAATGTGTACCTTGTCCAGACCAAACGTAACTTTGTTTTCTGACATTTGTCGTCACCCTCCAATGAGTTGTATTTCATAAATGATTTGATACATCGCTTCGCTATCAAGCGTAATTTCGGTTTTCGAATATGGTAATTCAGCCACTTCAAGGACATCTTCCACAAGCCCTTCAGCCACCAAATCCTTGATGTCGGTGTATAGCTCGATCTGAAAATTGGAAATCTTCAGATAGTTCCGGTTGTCCGCCATCAAGTCGCCCGAATAGGCAAATTGATAGACGATGAACGGCGGATCAGGAGCGGGTAATTCAGGCGTAGACTTGAACTCGCCATAGGCTAAGGGTAATCCGATGGATTCAAGCAGTTGATATAATTCGGCTTGCTGCATCCCCGTCTATCCCCCGTTCCTGATGATTCGTTTAATATCGTCCGGTAGATTCGCGGCATGACGATCATAGGCAGGACGCAAATGTGGACGGCCTGCAACTCTGCCGCCGCCCCGCTTCGCATATCCGAATTCATTCAAATGAACGATTCTGGATTTTTTCTTATTCCAAACCACTCGCTTGGCCTTTCCACTACTTCCCTGTTTGGTCACCTTGAATCCTTTGGCATACTTCCCTGTCCTCTTAGGTGCATTGGCTTCAACATCAGCACGAACCAGTTCCGCAACTTCATCAACACGCGTTTCTATCGCGTCAGAGACATCATCTGTATATGCCTTGACAGCCCTCACGATTTCCTGCGCCAGTTGGTTAATGGTTGTCATTTGCCCTTCACCTTCCCACATACTAGCTCGACTTCCTCGTCATGCTCTGAATATGTCCGAATGACTTGATATCGAACGCCTTCAAACGTGACTAGCTGCTCGCCGCTGTATTCATATGGATGCATGACAAAGACGATTTCCGGTGCCATCCCGGCGGTAGCTGCGCTATAAAATTCATTGCGCCCCACCGAACGAAGATCACAAAGCACTGGCGTTTCCACAGGATCAATGACGATCTCATTCCCGATGTTATCTTTTGTACGGCCACCGGGCTTGATTAAGATGAGTTCGTGGTCACCTCTCATGTGTTCTTCCTCCGTGCATGCAGAATCAGGTTATGGAGCCTGAATTGAAGGTGTCTCGGCATTGAACCCTCGGTGTCCCTGCTCTGGTAGCGCCACGCGGCATAATCTACGCAAAACTGGAGGTGATTGGCGTTGTCCGCATCCAGCGTCAACCCCTTCTCATCCTCCAGTTCCGTGACCACCGAATTAGCGATGGCCGTAATGTAGTTGTCCCGCACGTTTGCACGAATAGCCAAACGTTCCTTGATTAATCCAACAATCAGGGCGATATCCATATCAATCGCCTACTTCCTCAATTAATGGTTCGCCGCGAAGATTGTCCGAACTCAACAATTCTTCTAAGCGTTCCTTTTTCCCACGGCCAGACCGAGGATACTTATCCCCGGCACGGTAAATGTGATTTTTATCTTCTAAATCCTTGAAATCCTTAATGACGATGTAAGGCATTTAGATCACCCTTTCGTGTTTAGGCTCCGTCTGGAGTTTCAGTTGCTTCATTAGCCTTATCAGGTGCGAATGCAACACTTTTTGTCGGCTCCGCGTTCTGGATGTTAAAGAGAATGAATGAATCAGGACGTACAGGTTTCCCGTCATAGCGTGCCGTGCCCTTAAACACGACTTCATCCTCGATCCAACGCACATGCTCGGATGCACCAAAGAAACCGCCTTGACGCTCAGACAACAGATACTTCTCAAGATATCCGCCTGCAATGTCGCCTACCGGAACAAAATCAAGGAATTCAACTTTTGCACCTACAACAGGGAACGTGCCCCCATTAGCCGCCACAATCGTACCCGCAGCATTAACGGAAAGGGATTCAGGAAGAACCAAGCTGTTCCAAGTCATCTCATTCATGACCAACACAAGCCCGTTTCTCGCTCTACGGCTTTTCGCATTCGCAAGTGTTTTCAGCACAGACTTAAACAGTTCAACTCCCGTAGCCACTGGCAACTTTTTGATGTTAGTGGTCGATACATCAGGGCCATAATCAGGTGTTGCATCAGCCAGACGTGTAACGAAACCGAGCGGCATTTTCACGCCAGTGCCGTATACAATCGCCTTGTCCAGCGCATATCCGATCGCTTCGCCAAGCATGTACTCTACTTCATTTGCAAGGTTAATATCCGAATCTTCCAATGTAGCTTTGCAAACCGGAATAAAACCGCCAACCTTGTATCCATCAATCTCAATCTGAGAGAAATCAAAGGACAATTCATTGAGCTTCCCGCAAGCTTCCGTCCAGATTGCTTCCGGGATTTCACCAGCAATCGTTTGACGTGCTGTTCCTTTCAATGGGCGAAGTCGAACATACTTGACCAATTTTGAGAACCCATCCAGATTGTCACGAAGCAGCTCTAGCACCGTATCAGGAATGGTCAGCTCCGCACCATTAACTGCACGTTTCTCAGCCATCAGGCTACGAACGCGTTCATAGAATTCTTTTACCTCGGCCCGTTGCACATACGCTGTACGTTGCTCCCGAGTCATACCAAAGTTTGCTCTTTTGCTCATTCTTGTTTCGCCCCCTACGATTTGTGGTTGTTGCATTTGTTGTCTTTGCTCTCCGCCATTTCCGGGCGTATTGGTAGGCTCTTTACTGTTCAACTCTTCCAGTTCAGATTCCATTTGTGTAATTTCATCTTCAAGTGTGCCTTTCTTGGAAGCAACCTCTTCCTTCTCCTGCTCAAGTGCCTCAATACTTTCTTCCACTGTATTGATTTCCTCTTCGGTAGTAGCTTCTTCAATCGCTCGCTCCAGTTCTTCAGACCGAGTAATGAGTCCGCGTTCCTGTTCCAGATAGCCTTCCAAGTCTGCCTTCCGCTGTTTAATCTTTTTTGCAAGCATAATTTGTCTCAGTGCCATTATTTAATCAGCCTCCCCTTTAGTTGATGTTTCCGTTGTTGCATTTGACGGTCACGATGCTGCGCAACCTCATCCTTCCTTGCCTGCACCCCTGTATCAGCGTAGGCCGGGAACGTGACAACGCTCACCTCATGTAGATCAATCTCGCGAATGGTCCATTTCACCGTGCCGTCATCCCGCCAATCTGTTTCCTCTCGCAAAATGTTGAAACCGAAAGAACATTGATCTACATCGCCTCGCTTAACCCTCGCATACAGGTTCATCGCGTCCGAATCATCCGGGTTGATCTTGACTCTACCCCAAAGACCATGACTGTCCGTTTTCAGTTCCAGCGTTCCCGCCTTATTCCGGCCAAGAACAAACATGGTTTCGTGATTCGCCAGCGCCCGGATATCATTACTAAGGGTGCGTTCGAACGCTTCAGACGCAATCTCTTCGAAAGCGCCTTGCCAAAGCTCTGTTTCCCGGTTGAACACTGCAAAATAGCCTTCAATCACCAAAGACTGGTCATCCGCTTCACGTGTTTCGAGTTTGGTTGTCAGGCTGCGGGTAACTTTCACTGTCCTATCCATCTTCCTCACCTCCCCCTTGGTTCAGCTTTTTCTGTTCCCGATCATTCCGGCTGGAATGTAGTTTTCAAGGATGATCCGTTCATTTAGACCCTCAAGCGGCGACAAACCGATCCAATCCCGAACCTCATTTCCCAGCATGAGACTTCGAACAAAAAGATTGCTCCCGACATCTGCCAGTTCTTTAAGGTCATAGGCGTAAAGGCTACGCGGATTGAACTTGAAATACATATCCGGTGCAAAAACCAGCTTCCGGGTCAATTCCTGTACGATTCCCATCGCCAAAGGCTGAATCCGCGTATTCACAAAGGCGTTATATTCATCCTTGCGGAAATCACCGACACCAACAAAAAAGGCTGGCACATCAAGAATGCCCGCCACCGTTCGCTTATCCAGTTGAACCGATTCATTAATCGCAATATCGTTTAAGGACAATGGCTTAACCTGCTCCACTTCAATCATGTCGGCCGGGATAATCCATGGTTGTCCTGCTTCGGAGCGTTCAAGGTACATATTGTACACATCGTTGCGTCCCTCTTCACTGGACAACTCTGCTGTATTCGCGTCCACCTTCACAATCAGGCTTGGCATATACTTCCCACTCATGAAACCCTTCTTCGTGGCTGTAGCCTGTTTGAGGTTGTGAATAATGTCCTTCAGCACTGCCCTATACCCAGTTCCGATCCACGGTCGTTCCGGGTCAGGATTGATTACAAAATGAAGCACTTCATCATGGTCGTACGCCTGACCTTGATATCGAATCAAATAGCCTTTATCCGTGTCTTGAAAACTCACGCTTGATGGCTTAAAGGGAATCAGCTCATCAATCAGACCCGCCCTCATTTTCGGATAAACAACACTGTTACCATCTCCATGCAACAGTAAGGTACTGACAATGTTGTACATCCATGTCTTGCGCGTCATCAGACTGTACGGGTCAACGTCTATTTTTCGTGCCAGTCCATTCCTGATCCGAACATCACCGTTATCTGTGTTCTGCATCAGGTGGATGGTCATGGTGCTGATCAGCTCTGAAATCTTATGAACGGCCATCTTCACTTCCGGGTTATCGGACAATCTGGTATATCCCGGCACACACAACATGTCGTGTGCTTCGGTTGTCATAAACCAACCTACACTCGATTTTGAATCGGCTCGGTTCTGGCTTGCGCTGCGGCCTCTCTTCTTTTTACTCAGCTCTTCCACCCCTTTCAGCCAGCCCTTAGCCGTACCAGCCGTTTCAAAATTCTCAAGCTGCCGGACGCACGCAAAAACAGCGGCATCGAATAAGTCGATCGCTGATTATCTTCAACCTTCTCATATTGAATCATGTCATCGGTCTTTTCGATGGCCCGAACGTTCTGCACGCAATACTCAAATGCATCTGAACCAAGTAATACAGCTTGCCTTCCTTCGCCCGCATTTCAATTCGCCGGAAACTTGCGACTTGCGCCAGAAGTATTGCGGTTCGTCAATCATCTTGAATCCTGCCTTACGCATGCCTGCAAAGAACTCACGGCTAAACTTACGGTCAAATCCGACTTGCTTAATGTTAAATCCCGTCTTCTTCATTTGAATAAACCAGTTAACAACATCGGCATGATTGACCACCGGACTGTTACATATCAGCCATCCATCATCCTTCCATCCGAACAGCGGAATATTGTCATCCTCGGCTTTCTTTGTAGCCGCCACAATCGGGAACCACGCATGGGTAATAATGATATCCACATCACCATACGTTCCATAGAGCGCCGAGGCTGTTAAGTCATGGAGTTTGGACAAGTCCGCCCGCCGTACCATTCAATCGGCAATTTAGCCAATTCTTCCAGTGTCCACTTATATTTACGGTTCGATGACTTGAACTCATCGATATTGAAATACGCCTTCAGGGCTGCCGTGTATATGTTCAGTGACTTAGCAAAGAAGTCCTTCCGCTGCTGGGGATCATTCTGTGCCTGTAGAGCATCGTTCAAAATGTCTTCAGGACGAATGGAAACCCCGTAAGCTGGATTCGCCATTTGGTGGATGATCGGATTCGTGTAATCGACTTCCCCGTTTCCGGATCTTGTCCGCTTTCGAGATAAACACGAAATAAGCCTCATCTTTCACCGTACCATCCAGTATCTTCTTGCAATACTGGAGACGTTGATAGCAAAAGCTTGTCATGTTGTCGCCTGCTGTTGTAATACCGATCATCAATTTGTTGGTGTATGCCTTCATGGCTTCCTTGATGATGTTGTATTGCTTGGGCGACTTATAGGCGTGGATCTCATCCGCAATGGCAATATTACAGTTCAAGGAGTCCTGACGGTCCGGGTTTGCTGCCAGTGCCTGAATATACAATGACCCATCTTCAAATTCTCCCTGAATGCTATGTTCCTGATTATTATCAATGACGCGAAAGTTATCCTTCTCACCCATCGCGTCCAGGTTGAAATTGATGAAGTTGAAGCTTTCCAAGGATTGCTTCAAGGCCGCCGCAACAATGTACACCTTACTACCGCTTCGGCGATTCAGCAGACCAAGCGCCCACGCTAGACCAGCCGCAAAGCTGGTTTTAATGTTCTTACGCGGTATATAGATGAAGGCTTCTGTGTAACGCCGGATTTTGGTCCCTTTCTTGAAGAAGCCAAGAAGGTTGTACACCATGAACTTATGGAATGGTTCCAGCAAGAACGGCATGCCGCGAAGTGGTGTACCATCCAACATCTCGCCTTGAGCATGAACAAAAGTGCTTTCAATAATATCAATGACAAATTCGGCATCTTCCGGGTCAAAGTCATAGTCCGGGTTGTCCAGATCACGAAAGAACCTTTCCGCCCCTGAATCAATTCCTTGCAAGCAATCTTACGCCGATCCGTTATACTACTGGCATATTCCATTACAACATCGTAATTGGCGTGTTGGATCACTTCCGACCACCCAGCACTCCTGCCAGTTTTGATTTACCTTTCTTATTATCCGTTGTCACTGTCTCAATCGACTTCGGATTAAGACAAAGCCGATCCGAGTAAGTCAGAATGTCTTTGCGCAGCGTTTCCAGTGTGGCGACAATTGGTGCCTTCTTCGCTCCCCCTTGGGCGGTGATCACTTCGAACTTATATCCACCTTCCTCAAAGTCGCGATTGAGCTTATCGTACTGCGCAACCAACTCCGCATAAATTTCAATCACCCGACCATACTCTTTTTGTACACGCCGAGCTTCTTCATTTCGGCAACGGTCTTCCGTTTGATCTTTTCTTTCTCGGTTGCCTCCGCCACGTCCTCACCTCCCAAAAAACTTTTGGAGACCCGCTCTATTGGAAAAGGCTCCCCTGCCCGGTCCCTAGGGGGCCGGAATAAATCCCGTAAGGGAGGGGGGATATCTCGAAAATATTAATTTCCCTTTCCTTGCCATTCTTCGAACTGCTTCCGAACTCGCTCTTGCCAAGCAAGACCAAGCTCTGTCAGCTCATGGGTCGTCCTGTCGTGCATGGCATTGTGTTGCGCATCAGATAGCGAGATTAAATTCCATTCAACCAGCGCCAGCTCTGGGTAAAACTCGAATGGGTAGATGTGATGTACCGTGGTAGCCGGTTCGGTCTTACCGTACCTTTTGCTCTGTCGGCACATGTATTCATCCCTACGTAAAATAACCGCCCGCTTCCGTTTCCACTTGGTGGATTTATAGAACGATCCGCTCATAATCCCTCCATGCATAAATATTCGTTGTATTTTATTATTAGTTTTCAGCCGAAACGCCGCATCACTAAGGCAATCTTTCTGCTAAAACCTAATGATTCTCTGCTTCTGAAACCATGATTTTATTCATTTTCTGTATAAAAGTGAATTACCCTTATCTTAAATTGTGGGTAACTCGTTGAGAACCAACAAACCCTTATGCACCAAGGCTTTCCGGCTTCGATCATTTCCCAGTTCCACACCTTCATTTTATGGGTAACTCATAATCTGAACCGTCTCGTCGAGAGGTTGATTGTGTCTTGCGTAATACCGATATATCGCAATGTCACGTTCGGGTCAGAGTGGTTAAATATCTCCTGCAACTCTGCCACATCCTTAGTTTCTTTATAGTAATGGTATCCATATGTCTTCCTAAGCGTGTGGTTCCCAATCCCTCAAGACCGTAATCCTTAGTGATTTCCCTCATGATCTTATATGTCATTGAACGACCCAAAGGTTTGTTAATCCTTCCCTGCTTTTGATCAAGAATTCATTGTCCGGTCGATCCCCGATCAAACGCAACAGATCACGCCTAACCGCATGATTCATTTCGTAAACCTTTTGCTTGCGCGTCTTCTTCTCTGTAATGTATAGCAACGGTTTCTTCAGATCGCGAACACGCAGCGGAAGTATGTCCGATATTCGGAAGCCAACATTAATCCCAATGACAAAAAGAATGTAGTCTCGGGATTCTCCTTCCTAAGCAATTTCATTTTGATATCTTCAATGATTTCTTTATCTCTGATCGGTTGAACATACTTCATCTCACCACCTCACAAAATCCCAAACGTTTGGGATTACGTTCAGATTAACAACTACTCCTTGCCACTGCGCGCAGCGGCTTACGATTCAGAACTTGATGCTTCATCGGTAGCACTGGTTGCGCCATAGGCAACACAAGCGGCTCTGTCTGAATATAGTAGTCCATAACGCAACCTCCCTACTCAATCTGACTGAGAACCCTATTAATCTCATTGCCCATAGCTGCACCAAACTCTTGTGCGGCTTCTTCCACACTTGCTTTAAGCAAAGTAAGATTAACGCGAACCTCATTCTCAAGCAGATCACACGCATCAATTGAAACAATAATCTGAAAGTCTGCATCCTTGGTCTTCGTCTTTGAAGCTACCAGTGTACTACCTCCAGCTTTGGCGTTGACCAATTCATCTTTCGATGTAAACAACGTGATATTCAATCCTGTTTTACTCACACTATCAATCCTTTCATATAAGATATTGTGGGCAAGGATTTGCACCTTGCATTGGTGTGCACGAGAAGCTTTCTTCTATGGTCTGCACTTCACCCTACCATATATAGCGTCTACCTATTCCGCCACCACAGTTGAACTACTTCCTGCATTTAGGTGTCAAACATAACTGCACATTTCCTGTCCATGTTCCCCATACGCATCCACGACATTGCTCTGGCTGAAGTTCCGATTTCACTGGTATAGGTGGAGGACGCTTCACTGCTTTGATCGCCATGGGATTACCTCCTGCTTGATACAGCAAAAAGGACATCGATTGTCGATGCCCGTTCGTGCGATTCTTCCAAACTATAAACAACTCCTTTATTATAGTTCTTACCTATAGGTGGCATTCGTGGGACAAAAAAATCCACTTTAAGCGGTTATTGAATCAAAAATAAGCTACTCTCCAAATCTTTTGAAATTTTTCTTTGTGCACGGTCAATGTATTCCGAAACGGAATCTTTACTTATATATAGCATGTCGGCGATTGCGCTGTGAGAATAACATTCGCCGTGAGCCAGTACGTAACATTCTCGTTCACGATCACTCAGCCTTGAAAGGGCATCGCTAATTTGGAACCTTTGCCAATCCGTCAAGTTGCTTGGGCTGCCTGCCTTCGAATTGCTTACGTAGGCTTGCATTTTGAGCGGATCAACAAGTACTTCACGTTGATATGCTGCCAAGCGTTCAACACCACGTTTGTTACCTGGCCTTCTTCCGGTGGAGAGCCACTCTTCTACGAACTCACACTCACTAATGATTTTAGAAATAATCTTCTTATCATCTGCATCAGCACGATCGTAAAGCCGCTTTGCAATTCTTCTTGCTTGTCGGCAACTTTTTGGTGTTGTTCTTCCCAAGTCAATTGTGTTCCTTCTACTATATGGCTCCATTTGATCACCCCTGTCTGTACATGTCTGGAACTGCTTGTTGATCATTATTTAATCGCGGTGTCTGCATGCGTTCATAATTAGCAAATTTATTGTAGTCTTTCATAAATACCAGTTCGACCGTTCCCACTGGACCGTTACGCTGTTTGGCTATGATGATCTCAATAATGTTTTTCTTCTCGGTCTCCGCATCGTAATAATCCTCTCGGTGCAGGAAAGCAACAATATCCGCGTCCTGCTCAATAGCTCCTGATTCCCGTAGATCGGACATCATTGGCCGTTTATCCTGCCGCTGCTCAACCGCTCGGTTAAGTTGTGATAATGCGATTACAGGAATATGTAGCTCCCGGGCCAATTGCTTCAACTTCCGGGAAATATCCGTTACTTCCTGTTGACGGTTTTCCTTACCCTTCTCTCCACTGATCAGTTGGAGATAATCAATCATGATCATATCCAATCCGAATTTCTGTTTGAGTCTCCGGCATTTGTTAATGATCCCCTGAGCTGTAAGAGCTGCTGAATCATCAATGAAAAGATGCGATTCGCCTAATGTTGAAATTACGTTAGTAGCATTTTCCCAATCATCTCCACGTAGGAATCCTGTACGTATCCGATTAGCTTCAATATGGCCCTCGGCACTGATCATTCTTAACGCAAGTTGTTCGGCTGACATCTCAAGCGAGAAAACCGCCACTTTCTTCTGTCCCTTGAGTGCGACAAACTGGGCAATGTTCAATGCAAAAGCAGTTTTACCCACGGAAGGACGAGCTGCAACAATAATCAGATCACTGTTCTGAAAACCCGATGTCATCCGATCCAGATCAACATACCCGGAACGAATGCCCGTTACCTCATCGCCTGAATTAGCGTAACGTTGCTCCATGATGTCGAATGCAGAAAGGAACACTTCGCGAGCTGTTCGAAACTCTCTACCCTTAACGGCTTTGTCAGATAGGTTCGATGCAGCCGTTTGTACACTTGCCAAGGCCATCATGCCGTTATCTGATTTCCATGCGTTGCGAAGCTGTTCTTCCAGTGAAAGAATTGTTGTCCGGTGCAAGTATCTGTCATGCATAATTTCAGCATAGTGTGTGATATTGGCTGCTGTCGGTACGCTCTTTGCCATCCTTGCAAGGTAGCTTACACCGCCTGCCGTATCCAGTTGTTGATTGTCCTGAAGCTTTGCCATCAAGGACACCAAATCTATGCTTATTCCCAGTTCGGATAACTCTTTCATTGCTGAATAAGTGACCACGTGTTGATTAGCGTAAAAATGTTCGACAGTTAAGGTATCTGCCACATTCAGAAAGGCGTTTGGATCAATCAAAATTGCACCGAGAACAGATTGCTCAGCTTCCAGACTATGTGGCAACTCAAGTTCATTTTTTTTCAAGCAAATCACGTACCTTTCTGCGCTGTTCTTCTGTCGGTCCAACTGCACCCATACTAAGATTTTCATTTGTCGCAAGTATCCTTTGTCCAGACATCTTTAACCCTGTGTGGTAACGGTCGCTTTCAGTCACAATAGGCTTCTTTGCCAGTGCTCCGGGGTGCGGCGGATACTTGTTCTCTGGATCAGCAACGTATTTCTTGAGATTAGTTTGTGCCAGTTCAAAAGGGATATCGGTTAGGGTCTCATGCCAGCTCTGGAGTTTCGAAGCAGTCCCTGTAAAGGCTGGATAAAACTCTATGATTTTGTCGAATAGCTTGCCAACTTCACTGATTTTCATTTTCCATCCCTTCCGCCATCTCAGCAAAGCTTCGTGCCTTGGTATCGGGCTTAGTTGTCGTTTTATTCTTGCGGTTATCAAACTCACGATCTATGGCAATGGCCTGATCCAAGGTGCGGACACCACCTTTGTAATAATCGTCTAATATTTTGAGAATCAGTTTGAAGTTGTAGCCTTTAGACGAAATGGCTGCACGTTCTACAGCTCGTACAACAACCTCTTCGCTCATGCTGTACATCTCAATCGAATCGATAAGCTGTTGCGCTTGGAATGGATTACATTCAACTCCAAACACTCGTAAGTGAGCTGCATAAAAAGATTCGTATTCGCCATGATCAGAAGATGTAGAAGTAGAAGAATTAAAATCTTTTAATAATCCTGAACCTTTTACCCCACTTTTTACCGTATCTTTTACATCCCTTTTTACGGTATCTTTTACCGTAATATTTCCGGTAAGATGAACCAATTGATATTTTCCGGCTTGCTGTTTTCCTTGATTCTTATATATGAGTCGTCCTTTTTGGATGAGAGCATTCCGATGTTTGCTAAGCGATTTTTCAGAAATACCTACCTTGGCCATCAGTGTTATATTGGCTACTGTAAACCACTCTGGACATCCGCTCTTATTTGCAATCACCAAAAGGTGAAACCACAAAGTCTGTGCGGATGGCTCCAATGGATTTGTTTCGAGCCAATCTGTGAAGGCTGTCATTTCTGCGATGTAATTCATTTCATTCACCTCTTCGTTGCTTGTACCCAGTTACCCAGGCAAATCCTCTGTGCTTACGCCAAGAGTCTTCAATGATGTATGACTTTCCCAAGGGAAGGAATATGTTCGGCTCAATTCGTAACAGCCCGTACTTGGTATGAACTGTATTCATCTGTGCGATGGAAGAATCGGGACAAACGATCATTGCCAAGCGCTCAATCCGGCAACCTTTACGAATGAGTGGATTAAGCGCATGTTCAATGATAGCCTGTGCTTTAGACGATATTTCGACCATAGCGGTGTTCCTCTATATCCCGTCTTGTGGTTCCTATAATTGCATTGATTGCTTGCGCATTTAGAGATAAGTCATCTGTCAACAACTCTTCAATCCGGTTAAGGGAATCGGACAATACTTCGATTTGCCGATTGGTTTCATCTAACGTATCAAGCACCTCATCAATAATCACGTCTGCGTCAACCGTAAGAGGCATTCTTGTATTGCTGGTACGATGGAACAACACTCGATCTTCTGGAGAACGTAACACCTCAGTTCCATCTAATAAGCGATAGATATCGTATCCTTTAGGCGTTTCCATATGTGCACCGTCCTATATTCTGATTCAATAGATTACAGCCATAACCGAGAATTGCGATATGAAGCGCCCCATCCATCCGTCTGGACGGGGATCTCATTTGTTATTTCAAGATATTTAGGGGAGTAAGGCGTGAGTGCACACGCCGGATCAAATTGAATTACTCTCAAACCCCTGCTGTTTATCCGATATGTGACAGGCTTATTTTCATAGCACCACAGCATGTCCTCGTTAATCTCATGTATGACTACTCTTTTCCCTGCATCACGTCCGCTGTTTACACGGCAGACCTTTCCACGTTTGAACTGATCAAAGAAAAAGAAGAACATGCTACATCACAGCTTTGACTTCATATCGTCACATAACTGTGCTATACGCTCTGAAATGGCTTTCTTCTGATCCTCGTTGTCTAACTCGGAAACAGAACCTATCAAACTATTAAAATTACTGAGAAGCGATTCAAAGTGTACTTTGACCTTGATCGCAGCCGTATTGTTGTTTTTGCGCAACTGCTCTTGCAGTTCAGCGACTTGTTTTGCCGATTCTTCTTCACGCTTCCGGGCTTGTTCTGCCAGCTCCTGTTCACGTTCCTTGATGGCTGCGTCAACCTTGGCATTCAGTTCGTCTTCTTTCGCCTTCATTTCAGCTTCCATTGCAGCCACACGTTGCTGAGATTCAGAAAGGGACTTTTCAGCCTTGCGAAGCTCTGTTTTCGTCTTAGCATCTGTGCTGGTTGCTTTACCTGGCTTCTTTGCTTCCTCTTGAGCAACGGCCAACTCATTCTCTAGCTTCTGGCGTTCTTCAAGCAATTTCTGATACTCTCCGCGAAGAACTTCGCGTTGCCGTTCTTCCTCTATACGTGCAGCTTCAGCTACCTTCGCACGCTCCTGTTCCTCTGCAAGTAGTCGTTCCGCTTCCTTCCGTTCCTTGATGGCCGCCTGAAGCTCACGAGCCGACATTTCAGCAGCGTTGTTATCCTCCACAAAGGATTCTCGCTCTTCAGTTGGGACAGATAGCAGAGCAACCGCCTGACTATAGGACAAATTACCAAGCGTTTGAGAATTAGCATATTCAACAGAGATTTTCATAAAGTTATTAGCTGAAGACTGACTGTAATTCACATGTTCTTTCAACCATGTTCCCCATTCACCATGACCAACCAGTTCCTTCGCTTCTGTCAATCTCTGACCAATCTCAATCGCGGACTGCAAAACATACTGCCGGGCCTGCTGATCAATACTGCGAATCTCAGCAGCGATAATATCCACTGTACGGTTTGATACTGATGTCTCTGTAACTGGAACAACTGTAGTTGGAGCCTCTTCTTTTTTCTTACGAGTTGTCATATAGCAGCAACTTCCTTCCTTTTTCTTTTGAGTTTGGTATTTTCGAATTGTTGAACAAACTTTTGCACATCGGGTGTCATAGAAGCATTTTTAAATCCTCGTGCCTGTTTGATTGCATTCTTTTGTAATTCAATCGTGTAGTAGGGTGAGTTGGGGTTGTTTTTCCTACGAACAAAGAGAATTGTTGTTTTTCCTTCAGCGTGTCTATCAGCATAACGGGCAACACAATGTTCCAGCCTTTTTCCTTCCTCAATCAATTCTTCTGTTGTCTCAGCCGGGATCACGACAAACTCTTGGTCTTCGAACTTATACTTTTGAAGGGTTTCAGCCCGTTTTAACATTTTGGCTCGTGATCGTTCATCAGATGTAGTTTTCACAAGTTTCATCGTCCTCTGATGTTCCTCGTGCAAGTTTTTTGGAAATAGAATAAGGCTATGAGACAAGTCCATTTCAAGCGTTTCACAATCTCGGATGTAATCTCGCCAAGCAATGAGTAACCCAAAATATGTTTTATATGTGTCACAGATTTGAACTTGCTTTTGCATGTAGTTCATTGCCTTACGTAAAGTGGAATATTTAAGAACTACATTCAGTTCATTCATGACATCGCCAACTGAATCCGTGAAAAAGTTTTGAATCTCCTGAATTGTTGGAGGTGCACTATCTTTACGTGACAGTTGAAACAAACGCAATTGCATTGGGTTTAACTTTTGTTCTTTATGAACTAGCTGGAAATCTTGTTTACTTAGCCGCAACACATCATGAAGTTGTTTCGCTCTCCAATTGATGCAACTGTACGTTTTCCCATCAAACAATTTAGCGCCTACAAAGTATTTGAATCCCAGTTTCGTTAAAATCTCGATAACCGGGTATTTGCTATAAAGAGCAAAAAACTTAACGTAATCCCTTTGAGGTTGTTCATGCTGATCCCAAGTGCTGTAATAGAACGGTGTACCAGTGACAGCTTCTTTAATGCTTTCAATGGGGCAGTGGGGATAAGATTCTATTGAATGAACTGAATTGGCTTTCTGCCATCCTCCCCAACGTTCATACATAGTAGCTCTTCCTGGATTGCCTGATTCGAAAAGATACTTAGCAACAATCACATATTCAGTCTGGACCTTCGTGTAATCTCCTGAGTAATCACGATAGACTCTGAATACCTGTGCGATGATGGCTGAATCGGGATTGACTTGTGATTTCTCATAGAAAACGACCGTTCCATGATCACGCAAATATTTACGGCTCATACCATGATTTTTAACTCTGCAATCTGACTTGCAATTTGGACATTCACTCTTGCCGTTATGTTTTAAATCTCCAGAAGTCCGAAAGCGGGAGTTACAGTGTGTGCAGTATCCATACTGGACTCTGGAAACACGCTGAATGAAAATGTATCTGCTGTGCTTCAATAGTTCATCTATTACATATTTCTCTAATTTTTCGGATCGCTTAGACGGAAAGTGTGTCATGTCCTTTTCTTTCTGATTCATCTAATCACCTCACAGTAAGTCATCTAATGAAGCTTTAAGTTCAACTGGAGCCGCAACAACCTGCTCTTGTTTGCTCGGAACTCCGAAATACTTGAGAACAATTTCAAAGCCTTGCTGATCACTGAGAACACCCACACCATTGGACTGTTTCTTTTTGGCTTCTTCCTTCATTGCGTTCAAACTGCCAATAATGGTTTTTCCATCCGTCAATACAAACGCCGCATGTTCTGGATGATTCCGAACATATCCAGTCAGAAAGGAACCGACATGCTGAACATATGCGTCTTTTGATTTGGCTGACATTTCTTGCTGAAGCTTTTGCAATGCTTGCTGTATCACGTTCATCACTCCTATGAATAACCGGAAGGCTGAGCCTCCCGGTATGTGGTATGAAAAACTAGCCGATGATAACTACCTTGTCATCATTGATAAAATCTTCAAGACGCTCGTCCAGGTATACCTTAATTTCAGCAATAGCACGAAGTTTCCACTCTCCACCGTCTGCCTCAAATAGTGCAGCGGATGGGCCATCCTTCATACGGAAGACAAATGCGCTCTCAGGCTGTTCAATCTCCACGAATGTACGGAAAGGCTTGAGGTGTACAGGATTCGGAAGCTTCACATTTTCCACCGTGGCTACCCCAGTCTTAGCTGTAACCTGTTGACTAACCCCATCATCACCAAAGCTCGTAACCTGTTCGTCTTTGACATTGCCGACAATAGACAGTAATGCGTCTCTTGTGTTCGTCTGAACAAAGCAGCTTTGAAGCAGGATGTTGAAACTCTCGATGTTGTAATATGATCCGAAATTGATGTCCGGTAACAAAGCATTCGCTTCAATAATCAAATTCCGCTGTAAATCGCGATTGTATCCCGTCACAACGCTCACATGTGTTGGTGATTGGATATGAACGATGAAGGGGAACTTTCCATCAAAGTTGCTGGTGATGTAATCCACAATCCCGCCCAAGTTACGAACCTTCAATGTTTCTGTGGTTGCTTCATGAACACGGCGTAAATCGGAATTAGTGAAGACTTGCTCACCGATCTGCTCAGTGTGAATACCAGCCAAGCCCAAAATTTTGTCAATTGCTTCTTTAATCATGTCATGTCCTCCGCTATTCAATTTTCATAGATCACTTGAACATCCCTACGACTTTACCGCTAGGGCTTGTCCCAGTTCCGTCAACCACGTCACCCGCATCATTCAGTGCCATCTGGTCTCTGTCGTTGCTCAGATTCAGTTCTTTCAGCACCGCATTTCCTTCACGGTCGAAGTCAAAGACAAACTGAGTTGGAACACCTTTCGCTGGAGCCAATGACGATTTGACCTCAATATCGGTTTGACCGATTTGACGTGCTTCATTCGGCTTAATCTTGATAGAAATGGTTACCGTACGAACGGCCTCAGCCTTCGTGTTCGGGTCCAATACGTTCTCCGCTACTTTGTTCAGCTCACGGTTGATCCGCTCTGCCATCGCTCCGCCTGCCAGATTGTTAATGTCCACTTGCATATGTATCACCTCCTCTCACGTGGTGATTTTTTAGGACGATTGATGACTTTCTCTACTTCCGTTTCAAAGGTTAGAACGGTACCTGCATTCGTTTCCAAGCGTATGGAGGTTCTAGCCTTTCCCCATATCTCCGTAACATCGCCAACCTCGCCCGTTTTGAGCTTGACGGTATCCCCTTTGAGTACAATCATGTAAGCACCCCCTTATCAGAGCGCTATTTTTGTGTTATACTGATCTCGAATATTTTTTTAACCACCGAAATCGTCCGGCTCCTAACCCGGATGATTTCTTTTTTTATGCCTTCTTTCATCGAAACACCCCTAACCAAATCGCAGTCGAATCGCTTTTAAGGCAATTTCTTTGTTGTAAGCATCTAGCAAATCCATATCTGACAAGTTCACTTTGTTCTGTTCGCTGAACAAGTGCATCGCTAGATTTAATAAGAATTTTTCTGCATTGGACCATGGTTTTGAAATTCGTTTTAATGCTGGGAAATCAACTGAACATTCTTCCAAGTCAATATGTGGAGAAACAGCTCGTGTGAGATTTTCGCTATTGGTTAAGATGTATAGCATCCCGCGCCAGTTTTTATCAGCCAGCAAATGTTCTGGAATCATGATTAGCACCCCCATTTAGTTCTTCCTTCAAATCATCAATCTCTTTATCCAACCAATCCTTTGCCGCTTCAAGAATCGTTCCGCTATTGCGAAACTGAATCAATCCCTGCAAATGGACATATGCACACCAGTTATTCAATGCATTCTGAAATTTCATTTGGATTCTCCTTTCAGAAGATTTTCTTCATAGTTCCATCACAGTGTTGCTCAAAGTTCCAGTACATCGTTGCATTTATTAATCGGGGAAAGCTTGTCCACTGAAACGACTCTGAAAAAGCTGAGTCGTTAATTCATTACATGACTTTTACCAAAGAACAGGTTTGACCAGTTACAATCTCGGAAACAATGAGTTTGCAACGATCAGGCAAATCTGTTTTAAAGGGATCAATTTTTACCTTGATCCCATCAATCATTCTGTAATGACCAATAACTTGTAACTTCGGACGTTTTTCCTTTTTGTTCACCATCTCTCCCCCTTAGTTCATACTATTCAAGACGGTTTGTCCGACTTGACCATTCGACTTCTTGTTTTTTTTCGGGGCTGATCTTCTCCAAATGAAAAAAGATAATTTGCACTAGCGTTAGGAAAGTATTCTTCACGAATAGTAATCATCTCCGAGCGTGTGAACTCTGTTCGACCATTAAGCTTGTTGGTCAATGATCTCGGGGAGACTCCAATGCTCTCAGCTATGCTTTTCTTAACAAATCCATTTCGTACAATCTCAGCCTGCAAATTAGGGAACAACGTAATCACCCCCTCTCGATTTACGTTGCAGGGTAACTAAGGCAAATATTATACCCCATGAAGTAATTAGTCAACACTTTTCGTCAAAATATTACGTTGCAACGGAAATATTTTTCCTCTATAATGATGCTTATATGAAGTAAGAGAAACGGAGGTCACTTTGCTGTGGACATGCTTGAGAAAATTGATTTGTTGATGAAGAAAAAAGGGATACATAGTAAAAATGAACTTTCTAAAAAAGCAGATATTCCTTATACAACAATTGACGGAATGTACAAAAAGGGAACTGAAAATACTAAACGATCTACATTAGCTAAACTTGCAAGTTTTTTCGAATGTAGCCTGGATTATCTTATAGACGACAATATGGAAGTGGATTTGCCTCGAATTGATCCTGAATCATTTTCTTATATTCCGGTTGTAGGAAAAATAAGCTGCGGAAACGGCGTTTTAGCTTTTGAAGATATTTCAGACTATGAGCCGGTGCCTAAAGAATGGGTGAGTGGCGGGGAACATTTATTTTTACACGCTAAAGGAGACAGTATGAGTGGTGTAAGAATAAATGAGGGAGATATGTTGTTGATTAGAAAACAACCCGATGTAGAGAACGGAGAAATAGCTGCTGTTCTTGTGAATGATGAGGCGGTTCTGAAAAGAGTATTTAGGAATGGTGAACAGATGGTTCTTCAATCAGAGAACCCAAACTATCCCCCCATATTTGCACCACCAGCGGAGATAGTCATTATAGGAAAACTTAAAATGAATTTAATCAAATACTAAGGAGGATTAACTCGATGAGTAATGTCGCCGCTTATATTCGTGTATCAACTGACGAACAAGCAGACAAGGGGAATTCTCTTAACGAGCAACAAGAAAGACTTAAAGCATACTGCGTGGCGATGGGCTGGAGTGAACCAACATTTTATATCGATGATGGTTATAGTGCCAAGGATCTTAGACGGCCAGCAATAAAAAAATTATTGGATGATGTTACTGAGGGTAAACTCCAAATTGTACTTACATCGAAATTAGATAGATTGTGCAGAAACCTGCTTGATCTACTTCAAACAGTAAAATTATTAACTCAGTATAATTGCAGTTATGTTTCCGCATCCGAGAGTTTTGATACATCTACCGCAGTAGGGAGAATGACACTTCAATTGTTAGGGACGTTTGCTGAGTTTGAACGTGAGCGTACTTCTGAGCGCGTTAAGGACAACATGATATCACTAGCTAAAAATACTGATCGAGCAATAGTCGGACCCTGTTACGGCTATGATGTAATAGATAAAAAGTATGTTATTAATGAAGAAGAAGCAAAAAATGTTAGATATATGTTCGAACTTGCTGAACAGGGTGATGGATATCGCATGATAGCCAAAAAATTAAATGATAGAGGTATTACTACTAAAAGAAACAAGATGTTTGACCAAATAAATGTTAAACGATTGATTACAAATCAGGCTTTAACAGGAACAATGATATACAACAAGAGAAGTACAAAAGATTCTAAAACAACTTTTAGAGATGAATCGGAATGGATCGTTAAAGAAGGAAATCACAGTCCGATAATCCCAATTGAACAATTTGAAAAAGTTCAGGAAATCTTACGTTCAAGATCGAGAGCTAGAAAACACGCGGATAATGAAACATATCTTCTCACAGGGCTTGCTAAATGTGGCCATTGCGAGAGAAATATGAAAGGAAGTACAGCCAGAGTCAAAAGGAAATATAACGATTATACTTACTATCGCTATATTTGTGGCTCTTACCAGCTTGGTTATGGTTGCAAGCATCATGCGGTTCACAGAGAAGATCTAGAAACATTAATTATCGAACAGATTCGTGAACTGGTGGCTGCTTCAACAAAAGAATTGAATATTAATATCTCACCTAGAGCTTCTGCAATAGATGAAATTAAAGATTTGAAATCACAATTAAGTAAAGTCGGAAATAAAATGCAAAAACAAATCGAGGCTTTTGAAAATGATTTGATCTCTGCGGAGGATTTGAAAGCGGCTCGAATGAGGGTTGAAGCGGATCGTGATAGTCTGAACAAACGTATCTCACAACTTTTGTCCAAAAAGTATGAAGCAGAAACTGTCCAAAAAAATGCTGCCTTAATGCTGCCTGACATATTAGGAGCAGATAGATTAAAAGCTAAGCAGGCAATACGCCAAATTATAGAACAAGTCACTATAACAAACGGAGAACAAATTGAGATTGTTTGGAAATGATTTGTTATGCCTCAATATACAATCGGATCTCCCTTCGCTTGAATATAAGTTGCGGTGAAAGGCACACCCGAAGAATTCGTATAAAACAGGGCAGAATCGCGCTGTGCATAGTTCGGCCCAAGTCCCGCTTCTTCCAGCTGTTCCACCGAGGCATCCTTTGTTAGCTTGTAGATCATCGTGGCAATCATCTCAAGGTGTGCAAATTCCTCCGTACCGATATCATTCAATAGCCCGATAATCTTGTCAGGAATCGTATACCGCTGGTTCAAATACCGCAGGGCAGCCGCCAGTTCCCCATCTGCACCCCCATATTGTTCCGCCAGCAATTTTGCCATGTGAGGATCACATTTGCTAACCCGAACGGGATATTGCAGTTTTTTCTCATACACCCACATACAGACGCCCCCCTTTAGAATTTAAATCAACCTGCTTACGTTTCCCCGAGCTCCCGTCAGGATAGCTTGCAAGGAAGCTCAGGGCTGTTACTCACACTTGCCAAGGCCATGGTGTCTGGGACCACTCCCAAGGATATTTGGAGAACGCGTGACCAAAGTTCATCAGCGGTCCGTACAATTGCTGAAACTCATGCGCCACTCTCATGCGCTCCTGGCTGAATTTGTTATACTGCTCAATGCTCTGATAGTCACCCGGATGGGTGTCCAGATACAGGTTCAGCTCAACCAATACAAAATCCAAGGCCTGGAGTTCCTCCAACAGCTCATAGTATTTTGCATCACAGACTTTTGGTGTTTCAGGTTCCATCCGCTTCCACCTTCCTTCCCTTAGATCTCGCAGGTGTATATGGACTGTACAAAGCAGGCCACAACGTTCCGATTCTTAAGGCTTCTGCCGGACTGTACTGCGGCCAGCCCATCGGCTGAAAAGGGATAAATAATTGCGGAGGAACCAGATACGTTCGAATCTCTTTCGGTGGACAAGGATCAAACGGCCCTATAAAAGGAGCATAAGCACGAAGCTGTGGATCTTTCACAAAACAGCACCTCCTTCTTCACGGATTTGGTTCATGCACATCGCAAGTATTAAAAGCATTCATTTTCCGTCTCTATAACCATATGTCGGGATCTCCCAAGTTAATCCCAAATTCAGCTTAACGCAAAAAAAAGACCCTCGGCTCACCCACCCCACTGGGCGTCTCCGAAGGTCACTCTGTTCTATCGCGGCAAATTAAGCCATGTATACTCCAAGAATCCCTAGTCCGAATGACGATCCTGCTCATCCTGATCGGAATGTTGCTCCTGTTCTCCGGCATTAATCTCGTCGTGTTCGGGCACAGGTCGCTTGTACACCTTCACTCGGGTAATCCGGAGACGAGTTGATTCCTCCACTTCAAAGACATATCCGTTCTGTTCCCGTGTTTTGCCTTTAGCCGGACTGCCCTCAAGCTCCTTGAACAGCCAGCCACCAATCGTATCAACTTCTTCATCCTTGATGATCGCTCCGGTCCATTCATGGACCTCTTCAATCAGGGAACGGCCATCAATGGAAAATGCCTCTCCACTGCGCTCCATATGGGGGCGCTCATCTTCAAACTCATCATACAAATCGCCAACAATCTCTTCCAGAATCTCTTCAGCAGTCAGCAAACCCGCTGTTCCGCCATACTCGTCAACCACCAGCGTCATCTGCGAATGTTTCTTCTGCATGAGACGCAGCACATGACTGATCTCCATGGATTCAGGGACGTTCAGGATCGGACGAACAAGTGCAGCGAGATCATGTTGTTGCTCCGGTTCGGCCAGCAGCAGATCGGTTATATGGATAAACCCGATAATCTCATCCTTATCCTCTACCGCCACTGGATAACGTGAATGCTTCGTTGCGTTAATGATTTTTAGATTTTCTTCCAGAGACATGTGAGTATACAGACAGTCCATGTCCGTACGCGGCAGCATAATTTCACGTGCCAGCATGTCCGAGAAATCAAAGATATTGTCCATCAGTTTGATTTCGTCCTTATCAATAACCCCACTTTTGGCGCTCTGCTTCATCAAAATACGAAGTTCATCTTCCGAATGGGCCTCTCCCTCGCTGGCTGGTTCAATACCTGCCAATCGAAGCAACGCATTGGCCGACGCATTTAATACCCAGATGAACGGGAAGAAGATTTTATAAAATAACAGCAGCGGTGCCGACAGTAACAAGGCCACTCCGTCTGTTTTTTGAATCGCCAGAGATTTGGGCGCAAGTTCGCCTAACACAATGTGCAGAAACGTAATGATACAGAAACCAATGATGACCGATACCGTGGATATAAGCCCCGTATCCGCCACACCAAGTTTGAACATCAACGGCTCCACGAGCAGTTCGGAAATGGCCGGCTCACCAAGCCAACCAAGACCCAGCGATGTTAGCGTGATCCCGAACTGGGTTGCCGACAAATAAGCATCCAACTTCCCATTCACCTTCAGTGCATAACCAGCCAACTTATTCCCTTCACTCTGCAATTGAGTCAGGCGAGTCTGTCTTACTTTAACCAGGGAAAATTCCGCTGCGACAAATACGCCGTTCAAAAATACGAGCAAAAACACACAGACTAGATTAAATACCAACTGCCCGAGATGAAATTCGGTATGAATACCCAAGTCGAAACTCCCCTTTTTGATCTATTTCAGGAATACACCTGGAATATCAACGTGTGATTGCTTTTCTCGATTTGAAATCCACACCTTTGTAATACATATCTGCCACCAGCAGATTCGGTCCGCAGCAGGAAGCAGCATCACAATGACAGTTCACGGTCTGATTCAGAGGATGTTCCGCCGACCACTCATGGAACACATCATCCAACTTCCGGTCACGAATGTTGCCAAACGCAGGGATATCCGCAAAATCGGTCACATACACGTTACCTGTAAACATGTTAACGTTGACCCGGTTACGACCGTCAGGATCGTTACGAACGGTCACATTCGGCTCGTTATACAAGCGATTGATCAGTTCTCGGTCCTGATCGGCTGCACTGCATGCGAAGAACGGGAGTGTACCAAACAGCATCCACATGTCTTTGTCACGCACATCCAGCAGACGATGAATTGCTGCTCTCATGTGATCCAGAGATAGCACGGGCAGCGCAGAAGCAAAGTTCGAATTATACATCGGATGTACTTCATGACGGACACAACCCATCTCCCGAATCAATTGATGTATGCCCTCAAGCTTGTCATGGGTTCGGAAGTTAATCATGGTCTCCGCTGAGATAAACATCCCTGCTTCACTGAGTTTGCGGGAGTTTTCAATCATTTTCTCGTACATCTTCACCGCAACTTCACGTTTTACCGGTCTGCCACTGTTGGCAAACCCCACTTGGTGGAAATCATCGGCATTCAGATAGTTGAATGAGATATGCATCACGTCCAGATAGGGCAACAATTGCTCGTAACGATGGAGATCCAGCGTCAGATTTGAGTTGATCTGGGAACGAATCCCCCGTGACTTGGCGTATTTGAGCAGTGGAATGATCATCTCGTCCACAGTCTTTTGGCTGAAACTCGGCTCCCCACCAGTCAGACTGATCGTCTGAAGATGCTCTACCTCGTCCAGCCTTTTCAACATCAAAGGCAAGGGAAGTGCAGGCGCTTCGCGCATCGTTAGCATATCTCCTACCGCACAATGCTCACAGCGCATATTACACAGATGCGTCACGGTCATTTCTACACTGGTCAGCACATGGCGTCCATATGTACGCAAAGAGCCGATCGGATCCCAAGGATCATTAGTCGGCGATAAAGGCATCGGCTGTACCGATCCTGAGTTTAGCATGGTCATTGTTCTTCACCTTATTCCTTTTATTAACCTAAAAAGTTTTTTTTACATCATACTCCGTCAATATCTTTTTTGGAGTTATCTTTAATCATAGCACAATTGCCTGTGCTCTGGCATGAACATGCTCTGTCCATTACATGACAAAGAACGCCCCCGTAATCTGCGAGCTTTAACTGACCCGCAGATTACGATATGAGCGCTGACTTAAGTTCAGATAGACGTCAGCCATCAAAAAATTCAGTGCTTGCTTGCGCTGGCGGTAAGTCTTCGACACCTTCAACCCCTGTAATCATAATAGACAGGGCTGTAGACAAATCGATCTCATAAGGTGCACTTAGCATCTGGCCGTCAGCATCCTTCAGAACACGAATGCGCGGACGCTGTGGAATACGTGAATGAATGTCCGCAACCACCCCGATCTCTCCCGTACTCAATGTGACAGAAAGGCCAAGAGGGTAGATAGCTACACAGTCTCGGAACTTCTCCAACATCCACTGTTCATACAGTGTGCCTGAACCCGTATATAATACTTCCACTGCCTGATGTGGCAAAAGGGCTTGTTTATATACCCGATTGGTCGTCATCGCATCATACGAATCAGCAAGAGCCAGCCATTTGGCATACTCATGAATTTCATTGTCTTTCAAACCAAATGGATACCCGCTGCCATCAATTCGTTCATGATGCTGTAATGCACAGTGTGCAGCAAGGAGCGGTATACCCGGTTCATCTTTGAGAATACGATGTCCATATGTAGTATGCTGCTGTATGATTTTAAATTCCTCATCGCTCAATCGGGCAGGCTTTTGCAAAATCTCTGGAGCGATCTGCGTTTTACCGATATCATGCAGCAGAGCTCCTAATCCAATCTCCATTAACTGCTGCCGAGTATAGCCCGATGCCACACCAAGAACCAGCGTATACACACATACATTGAGAGAGTGATTATACAAGTCAAAATCACTGGAATTCATGTCCATCAGCATAATCATGGCTTCCTTCTGACTGCCGATGTCCTCCAAAATTGTATTCATTACTCCACTGAGTGCTTTACCAAAGTGCGGAATTCGACTTTTGGTTTTTAGACCCGACATGTTCTGAAACTGCTGTTTGATCTCAACCAATGCTTTGCGCCTGGTCTCTTCCCGAAGCATATCCGGAATAATAATATCTTCCGTGGCTGCATCATTGACATATACATATCCGATTCCCAAATCCTTCAAACGTCCAATTAACCGGCTGGTCAGCTCCACTCCCTCACTGAGCAGAACCAGACCCTCTTCACTATAAATTCGTTTCCCCAGCTTCATGCCAGGCTGCAATAAGTTTATATGTACTAAACGCACAGCCTATCCTCTCCCGCTCCGTAGATGTAATTTCCACTAGCCGCCGCTTCAGCAGAAGGCAAGTACTTGTTATTTTGCATGCCAGCGGGATCGCAGACTATCATCCAGCGCCCCTGGTCTTTTCAGTTCTATTTCAAGCAGATCACGTATGAATTCCGGTAGACGATAAGAAGTGCCGGTTCCAAGTGCAAGTGAAGGATAACCCACGTTAAACGTAAACATGTCGAGAGTCCCCACAACGTATTCATCTTCATCATGAACCCGTTTGCCACCTATATATATAGCACCAATCTTCTCATACGCAGGCAAATGCGGACGATATTCAACCTCCATCCCATCCATGCATAATGTTCCAAGAATCTCTCCGCGAAATCCAAATCCGATAATGGGTTTACGTGAAAACTCTGGCAACAGGGACTGTTCCAGTGCTTCACGAATTTGACTTCCATTCAAACATATTGTACAGGCATTAATTGGAGATGGACATAGGGAATGTAACATTCCTTTTGTAATATCTCCCTCGGGTAGATTTCCAAGAAGTTGCCCGGCATTAACAAGCGACACCTGTGCGCCCGTAAACTGGCGAACCGCTTGGGCAAGCAATGAAGCAAACGGAGATTCTCGATCGTAATCTATGGTTAGGGTTCTGTCCGTAATAACAGCTGTCTGACCAAGTGAACGTACGGCTTCGGTTCGATGTGTGGCTATAGCCAGTGAAACCTGTTCTTCAAGCATCATGTTCTGAACAGGAACACAGCCACTGCTCACCAGTCGGAGTTCATTTGTTCTATAATCCCGCTCCAATACCACTTTACCGAGCCACTGGCCAAACTTGCCTGCTGCTCCAAGGACTGTTTGCCCAATAACCAATGGTTCTTCCAGAACATGATGTGTGTGTCCGCCCAGGATGACATCTATGCCAGGGATCTGTTCAGCCATTCTTTGATCGGTTGAAAGCCCCAAATGTGATAAAACAACCAGTACATCCACTTGAGGGCGCAAGGCTTCCACTTGCTCACGCAATGTCTCCACTGGATCCAATACATTCCATCCCAGCAACTCATAAAAAGCCGCAAAGGGCGCTGTGGCTCCAAGCAAACCGATACGAAATGCACCCTTTTCCACAATAACAGATGATTTCATCCAGACAGGTGGCAGGCCCGTCGCCTGCTCTACAACATTTCCACATACCACTGGACACAGCAGACCCGCATAAGATTGCGACAGCTGCTCTGATGTGAAGGTCAGTCCTTCGTTGTTGCCAATCGTTACGGCATCATATCCGGTCAGATTGAGCACATCTACATTGGCCGCCCCTAGAGTCCCCTCCGTCTCAACCGCCATCCGGTCCATATGGTCCCCGATATCGAGTACCAGAACATCCTCGGCCTGTCCCCTCTCCTGTCCGATCATGGCGGCGATGGAGCTCATGGTGCCAAAATGACTATGGATGTCATTCGTATGCAGAATTGTTAACGTTTGTGTCTTCATGGTACTCATCACACCGCCTCCTCCTTATCCTCTTCTTAACGTACATTCCTCTAATGGATAAGCATAACATTTTCCGTGTCGTTATGATATATTTAAAGGGTTTAGAGATGAAAAAGAGGTGAGCTATTCGCATGAAATTGACCATTCAACTATTTGCAGGAATTGCTGAACGACTGGGCACATCCCTGCTTGAATATGAGTACCCGGGGACTGATCCGACACCAGCACAGTTAAAAGAAAATCTGAGTGTCGCTCATCCTGAAGCGGCTGCTTTAATACGTGTTTCCTTTTTGGCAGTAAATCAGCAGTATGCTCCTGCCGATATTATTATCAAGGCCCAGGACGAAATTGCCTTAATTCCTCCTGTGTCTGGAGGAGATGGCACTGATTCGACTGATCATGAACATGAGTCTTCTTATCCTGAGCACCGAACCGATGACGGATTATTTCTTATCACCCAGTCCCCGTTGTCCGTTGAAGCAACCACCGCGCTCGTCATCACTGCAAACCATGGAGCGGCCCTTACGTTTGTAGGCACTACCCGTGAAATGACCGGGGAACAACGGACCGTCTATCTGGAATACGAGGCCTACGTTCCTATGGCGCTTTCACAGATGGCGACGATTGGCAGTGAGATCTCCGAACGCTGGCCAGGCGTGCGTTGTGCGATCAGCCATCGAATTGGCAAGGTGGACGTGGCAGAGATCAGCGTCGTGATCGCGGTATCTTCACCTCATCGCAATGACTGTTATGATGCAAGCCGCTATGCAATTGAACGACTCAAACAGACTGTCCCCATCTGGAAAAAAGAAATATGGGAAGATGGCTCCGAATGGAAAGGTCATCAGCTAGGACCCTGGAACCCCATGGACAACTAAATAATTAGTCATTAAACCTCTTGAAGCAGTGATGAAATTAGTAAATAAGTCGTTGTCAACCCATTTTTTTCTTGTTATTATAATTCTATGTGTCGATATTAGTCGAGGAAAAGGTGGTTTATACGTGAGAGTGCATGTTACTGATCTTAAACCTGGCGACCTGTTAAAAAATGATGTGTACAACCGTTCGGGTCTCCACATGCTGATGAAAGGTTCCACGCTCAGCGACGATGATATTTCCAAGCTGCTGCAGCACGGGATTGATTACGCAGATGTAGAGCATACAACAACCGACCTACACTCTGATGCACAAACCTTACCTTCCGATCAAACCCGTTTGTTAACGACCTTGTTTAACGATACGATCAAAGGTACCGAATCTCTGTTTCAACAAGCGATTGAGAAAGGTTTTATTGATGAGACTCAGGTCGATGAGATTTTGATAACCCTAACGGAACAGCTTGAAAAACAAAAGGATGTTGTCTCCTTGCTGCTAATGCTTGACGGGGACAATGATTATACCTACAACCATTCCCTACAGGTCGGCATGCTCGCTTTTTATATTGCTGGTTGGATGGGCTACAATCCTGAAGAGTGTCTCAATGTGGCGAAAGCAGGATATCTTCATGATATTGGCAAGTCCAAGATTCCTCATGAAATATTACATAAACCGGGTAAATTGACCCCGGAAGAGTTCGAAGAGATGAAGAAACATACATTCTACGGGTACGATATTATTAAGGAATCCACTCAGAATGAACTTCTTGCCACAGTCGCGCTCCAGCATCATGAGCGAGAAGATGGAAGCGGTTATCCTCATGGACTCAAAGGAGACGAGATTCATCCCTATGCCCGCATAACAGCCGTAGCAGACGTTTACAGTGCCATGACAACCAACCGGGTATATCAGACCAAACAGGAGCTAATCTCCGTTCTGTGTGAGTTGTACAGCCTCAGCTTCGGTCAACTGAACGGTGAAGCTACTCAGGAACTCATCAAACATATGCTGCCCAATTTTATCGGCAAACGGATTCTGCTTACTACTGGCGAAACCGGCCTGATTGTGATGAACAATCCTGCGGATTACTTCCGACCACTCGTACAGACTTCTACAGCCTTTATTGATCTAGCGAAGGAAAGAGACATCGCTATCGTTGAAATTTATGTACAGTAGCATGAGCTGCACGGTTATGCGAAGTATTCGTCAGAGCAAGTCAACACCAGGAACAATATGCGTTTGGATGCACAGAAAAAAGGGGAGCCGTTAAGGCAATGTCATTAAGTTTAGCTTAAAGACAAAAATGAGAATAAAAAAATAAAATTGAAACGGCATGGGAAAAGTCCTGTGCCGTTACTTTTTTGTCCAAGTACGAAAAAATGATACAGCAAACAAAGCGGAAGGAATGTCCGCTTAAAAAATGTTCATATGGCACTAATTATGCTACTCTGTATACGAAGCTAACGACTGATTTCCAGCGGATTTTTCGCTTATTCTCCTGTCCTGGTCGATGGGGTCGAATGGGCAATATGTTCTTGCGAATCAGTGCTTCAACATCAGGCGGGGGTTCTTCGTCCCTTGAGCGCAGAAAGTACCTACACACATGAACAGCAACCGTAAAGTTTACTTGGTATAGGTGCTGTTTATCCATTTGCGAAATGATGACGTGCGAGGTCACCATTTCAGCAAAATTGTACAGGATCATTCTTGCGAATATCTCTTGGACGATGGACTCTTGCTTTTTGGCGTGAAAATTGGTCAGACCCACAGTGTATTTTAGTGCCCTGAAAGAAGTTTCAATGCCCCAGCGCAGGTGATAAATAGATTTCAGTGCATCCGGCGGAAAATCATCGGCTGAAAGATTTGTAATGACGGTTTCATAATCGCCCGTTGGCAGTACAAAACGAACAACCCGAAAGAAAATCGGGTAATACAGATTCTCCTGCAGATCCAAAAAATCAAAGGTAGAGGTGGATGGGACGAACTTATACTTCTCAGGCTGAGCCTTAATCTCTTTGGTTTGCTTTTTGGTAAGTGTCAGATGCACGTTCGTATCAAATTCTCCCCCAGAAGGCAAGTGTAAGCCTGAAAGAATCCCCTTTGAATTCAGATCCTTTACCCGAATGACATAGCTCCACCCCTTGCGTTCCAAATGTGCGAAATTGTTGTAGCTTTCATAGCCCCGGTCAGCAATGACAATGGTTTTTCCCTGAATGGGAGAACGATCCACCATCGTGGCGAGCGCCCTTCCCTCGTTGCACAATCTTCGCGGCTGGACGACCGCATCTACATATAGTCGGTTGCATAAGTCATAGGCAGCGTTCAAGTGCAACAGGTTGTAGCCTTTCGTCCCAGGCGCATTTTGAAAGTAGGTATCCGTGTCTGACGAGTCCGTAGCGATATGCAAATCCGAACCGTCAACGGCAAGTAACCGATACCCGCGGTAGTCCTTGATATCCGTGTAGGATTGCGTAAATTGGTGAAACAAGAACTCCACAGCAGACGGCAGAATTTTATTCCGCTGCTGGACAAAAGCAGAAGTGGTTGCGGTGTTCACATCATAGCCTTGGGATTCCAGAAGCTCCTTGTACAGGCTGTTGCCTCCCATAGAGATGAGAAGATGCATTACCGTTTCAAAAGGCAACTTTTTCTTTCGGGTAAAATCGTTTTCCGCGTTTCTAACATAAGGTGCGGGCGCGAGAGACATTTCTCGTATGAGGGATGTCAACTTGTCTTTTAGCGAAATTGCGTACGAATTCATTGGCGTAACCTCCTCTTTGTTTCAAGGGGCTTCGCTACACATTTCTAACAACTTGTCAAGTTTTTTTACGCAAAAAAAAGCAGGCCATCTTTTGGATGACCTGCTCTTGTTATTCATTTTTGGGTCTGTGCCTTATCTTAATGACATTGGCCGTTAAGGCTTCCCTTTTGTATCTTCCCATTCGAACATGCAGGATTACACGCAGAATGCTTTCGTGATGATAACCAACAGAATGAACAGTACCAAGATCGCGCCAGTGCTTGTGAACATATTGTATCCACCTACACCGCCTACGTTGCCCCCACAGCCATATCCTACTTCGCTCATGTGATTGCCTCCTCTTCATCAGGTATACCCTAACATATGACGTTGGCAGTTTCGATGAACCGGGCGAATCGGCAACATTCAATAAATGGTTGTCTGCCTGGATTGAAGCATAGTGAAGTGGTTACTCCTGATCCGTTAGTTAGCTTTCCGATTGGGGTGAGACCTCAATTCCCTTTTCCTTGCGGTACATAATGACAAGTATTCTCCAAAAATCATAACTACCTGTATCGTTCATCATAAACGACTGGTAGTAATGGTATGCTTCCTCTGCCCAAGGCGGGCAAGCCATATTGGAAGTCTTTTTCTGCTGCTGAATCCATGCTGATTGGACTTCCAGTGTCTTTTCCATCGCGGTAAAGCGCTTCTTCTCGTCCGCTGTCATAAGCATCTCCTTCGTTTCTCCATCAGCTGAATTATATTCTTTTTGCAAATAGTTTCCTGGATCAACAACGCCGTTCTCACTCGCCGTATATCCATACGAAGGGGTGCTGGATATGCGTACCTCATAATGCACATGCGGACCGGTACTTTCGCCTGTGCTGCCCTGGTTGCCAAGGAGCTGCCCTTGCCTCACCTGCTGTCCAACTTGCACTGCAATTCGGGAAAGGTGAGCATAACAATGCAAGTAGCCCCTGTAATCCTGTACTGCAACGGTAAGCCCATAACCGCCGAATCCTGAGCCCGTAGCACCTTCCGCAGCAAAACGTACAGTTCCGTCCATAAAAGCATGTACAGGGCCATTCCATGGCTCTGTGACCAGATCAACGCCGCGATGGAACGTCTGCCCGCCAGAAATAGGATGAATACGATAGCCGAATGAACTGGTAATGCGGTAGCCTTCAAATGGATTTAAGCTCATACATTCACATCCTTTTCTATCATTAGATGCGCAAGTCTAGTAAATAGTTTGTGCTTTTGATCATATTTTATTACTAAAAAGCACTGCCCAGAATCGCAAGGGAAACCTCTGGCCTCTCCAATCTCTTCTATACGGTGCAGTTACGCTAAAACCAAATGTTCTGTAAAGTTTACCTTTATTCCTCCTTTCAACCAACCGTTCAAAATGGCACCTTCCAGCCGGAGTGACATGGGAGTTAATGATCATAAAAAAAGATCGAGGGGACTAACTCCCTCGATCTTTTTTTGACTCTGTATAAGATTACGTGAAACGGATTGGGCATAGAAGCTGCGTAATCAGAATCTACGTTTCCGAAACGGGCTATGACAGTCGGATTAACCGATGGAGCCCTCCATCTCGAATTTGATCAATCTGTTCATCTCTACCGCATATTCCATCGGCAGTTCTTTCGTGAACGGTTCAATGAAGCCCATGATGATCATCTGTGTTGCTTCTGCATCGGTCAGACCGCGGCTCATCAGGTAGAAGAGTTGATCCTCGGACACTTTGGATACGGTAGCTTCATGCTCCAGCATGATGTTATCATTCATGATTTCATTGTAAGGAATCGTATCGGATGTGGACTCATTATCCAGAATGAGCGTATCACATTTGATATTGGATTTCGCGCCCTCCGCTTGGCGACCAAAGGAAGCCAGACCACGGTAGGTTACTTTACCACCATGTTTACTGATCGACTTGGATACAATTGTTGATGTTGTATCTGGAGCCAAGTGAATCATTTTCGCACCTGCATCCTGATGCTGATTTTTACCAGCTACAGCGATGGACAGTACCGAACCTTTAGCTCCGCGACCTTTCAGTACAACTGCTGGATATTTCATCGTCAGTTTGGAACCGATGTTGCCATCGACCCATTCCATCGTTGCATTTTCTTCAGCAACCGCACGTTTAGTAACCAGGTTGTAAATGTTTGGCGCCCAGTTTTGGATTGTCGTGTAACGAACACGAGCATTTTTCTTACAGATGATCTCAACGACCGCACTGTGCAGTGAGTTCGTGCTGTAGATTGGAGCTGTACAGCCCTCTACATAGTGAACGAAACTGTCTTCGTCCGCAATGATGAGTGTACGCTCGAATTGCCCCATATTTTCGGAGTTAATCCGGAAATAAGCTTGCAGAGGCACTTCACATTTTACACCTTTAGGTACGTAGATGAAGCTTCCTCCGGACCAAACGGCACTATTCAATGCAGCGAATTTGTTATCTGCTGGTGGAATAACGGTTGCGAAATATTCACGCAGGATTTCCGGATGCTCTCTAAGTGCAGTATCCGTATCCATGAAGATTACGCCCTGATCTTCCAATTCTTTTTGCATGTTGTGGTATACAACCTCGGACTCATACTGAGCCGATACACCTGCGAGGAATTTTTGCTCCGCTTCAGGGATACCCAGTTTATCAAAAGTTTCCTTGATTTCAGAAGGTACCTCTTCCCATGTCTTCCCTTGTTTTTCAGAAGGACGAACATAGTACTGAATATCGTTGAAATCCAATCCGTCAAGATCTCCGCCCCATTTTGGCATCGGCATCTTTTCGAATTGCTTCAGGGATTTCAAACGGAATTCCAACATCCATTCCGGTTCGTTCTTGATTTTGGAAATCTCCGTAACGACTTCTGCAGTCAGACCTTTACCGGTTTGAAAGATGGATTTGTGTTCGTCGCGAAAACCATATTTATACTCTTCCATTTCTGGTGCTTTTTTAGCCATCTTGCTCTACCTCCCTATCGTTATTGTACTTTGTCCTCTTCGTCAATTCCTTTGCGTAATGCATTCCAGGCCAATGTGGCACATTTAATGCGGGCAGGGAACTTGTTCACACCGGATAGGGCTTCGAGATCTTCATAATCGTCGAAATCGACTTCTTCCCCTTTCATCAGTGAGGAAAAACGGTTAGCCATATCGAGTGCCTGATCCATCGTTTTGCCTTTGACTGCCTCAGTCATCATCGATGCCGAGGACATGCTGATGGAACAACCTTCACCCGTATACTTGGCTTCCTGAACGATTCCGTCCTTCAGCAAAAGTTGCAGTGAAATCCGGTCGCCGCACGTTGGATTATTCAAATTCACCGTGACAGCTTCATTATCAAACGTTCCGCGGTTGCGCGGATTTTTGTAGTGGTCCATTATGACACGCCGGTACAGATCATCAAGTTGCATCGCCAAAATACTCCTTTGTCTGGATTAAGGCGCTGACAAGCCGGTCCACGTCTTGTTCGTTATTATATAGATAGAAACTGGCACGAGCTGTTGAACTGACTTCCAGCCAGCGCATCAGCGGTTGACAGCAATGGTGTCCGGCACGAATGGCTACGCCACTCGCATCCAGCACGGTTGCCACATCATGCGGGTGTACATCACCGAGGTTAAATGTAACCACTCCGATATGACGCTTGGCTGGTCCATAAATGGTCAGTCCGTCAATCTCGGCCATACGCTGCGTTGCATAAGCTGCCAGCACACTTTCATGATGAGCGATCTCATCCATGCCAATCTGCTCCAGGAAATCGATAGCAGCACCCAATCCAACCGCTCCTGCGATAATCGGGGTTCCACCTTCGAACTTCCAGGGAAGCTCTTTCCAATTGGAATCGTAGAGACCAACCTCATCAATCATTTCACCGCCGAACTCAACCGGCTCCATGGACTCCAGCAGCGCCTTTTTGCCGTAAAGTGCACCGATCCCGGTTGGTCCGCACATCTTATGGCCGGATAATGCGTAGAAATCACAGTCCAGATCCTGCACATCCACCTTCATATGCGGTGTGCTCTGTGCGCCATCCACAACGATGACAGCGCCATTGCGGTGTGCAATTTCAGCGATTTGTTTTACCGGATGAACAACACCCATAACATTGGATACATACGCGATTGCTACAATTTTGGTATGGTTCGTAATCGTCTTTTCCACGTCAGCCAAATCAATGTTTCCATCCGGCTGAAGCGGGATATATTTCAATGTAGCACCTGTTTCCTTGGCAACCTGCTGCCATGGAATCAAGTTGCTATGGTGTTCCATCTGCGTAATAACAATTTCGTCGCCTTCTTTGCAAACTGCGCGTCCGTAGGACGAAGCCACCAAATTCAGAGCGGTCGTTGTCCCACGGGTGAAAATAATCTCCTGTGTGCGCCGCGCGTTGATAAACTTGGCAACCTTCTCACGTGCGCCTTCATAAGCATCCGTTGCACGGCTTCCGAGCGTATGAACACCACGATGCACATTGGAGTTCTCATATTCATAATAATGTTTAATCGCTTCGATTACAGCCAGCGGCTTCTGGGAAGTCGCTGCGTTATCTAGGTATACGAGCGGGTGTCCGTTGATTTCCTGGTGGAGGATCGGGAACTGCTCGCGGATAGCCGGGTTCATTGTCCCAGTTTCCGTTCGATGAGAGACTGCAATTGGGTACGCAGTGCTTCCAGAGGAATATCCGCCACCACCGGAGCCAGGAAGCCGTAAATGATCAGGCGTTCCGCATCCGTACGGTTAATCCCGCGCGACATCAAGTAATGAATTTGCTCCACATTGACTTGACCTACAGAAGCCGCGTGACCTGCTGTTACATCATCTTCATCAATGAGAAGGATTGGGTTGGCGTCTCCACGTGCTTTCGGGCTCAGCATCAGTACTTTCTCTGTTTGCTGTCCATCCGCTTTGGTAGCACCTTTCTCAATCTTCGTGATTCCGTTAATGATTGCAGAAGCCTCTTCACGCATAACTGCACGTGTAATCATCTGACTTGGCGTGTTTTTACCAAAGTGACGAGCTTCTGTTGTGTAGTTCAGTTTTTGGGAACCGGAACCTACTGCGATCACTTTGGAATCGGAGCTTGAGCCGTTCCCTTTAAGAACCGTCATCGTGTTGCTTGCAGTATCACCATAGTTCATCTCACCAACGATCCACTCGATCGAACCGTCGTTCTCCACCACTGCACGGCGGAAAGAAACGTCAGTAACATTTGTGCTCAATTGGTGAACTGAAGCGAAACGGACTTTGGCACCAGCTTTTACGAATACTTCCACAACACCGTTATGGAACACAGGTGAAGACAGTTCGCCAGATACATAGTTATCCACATAAGTAACGGAACTGTTGGACTCAGCAACTACAAGCACGTGCGGTGCAAATGTTGCAGTAGCATCATCTGTGAGCAGTACCGCTTGCAGCGGAACTTCAATCTCTACGTTTTTCGGAACATAGAGGAATACCCCGCCGTTCCATAGGGCTGCATGCAGAGCTGCAAGAGAATGCTCATCTGCTTTTACAGCCGTATTCAGATATGGTTTCACCAAATCGCTATGTTCGCGAACGGCTGTAGCCAAATCCGTGAAGATAACTCCTTTTGCTGCAAGATCTGCAGACAACTTGGAATATACTGTACCGGAATTACGCTGGATAACCAGACTGCCTTCGGCTTGGTCTTGAACCAGATCTTTTATGGAAGCTGGTACTTCCTCAAGGGAAGCAATGGCTTCGTTAGTTTTGTATGTGCCGTACTCGCTGACATTCCAGCGTTCGATTTTTTGTTTTTCCAGTTTTGGAAGCGCAAGCCCACTTGCAAGCTTTAGGGCTTCGAGCCGCTGCTCGGTCAACCAGCCGGGTTCATTGTTGCTTTCCGACAAGGCGCGAAGCGCTTCAGATTCAACCGGAAGAATTGTTTGTGTTGTCATTGATTATCCTCCTCCGTTTTGTCTTTACGCTTCTTGGCCTACAGTTTCGTCTGTGATTCCCAGCTCTTCCTTAACCCAGTCATATCCTTCAGCTTCCAGACGGTGAGCCAACTCAGGTCCGCCAGACTTCACAATACGGCCTTGCATCATTACGTGTACATAGTCAGGAGTAATATAGTTCAACAGGCGTTGGTAGTGAGTGATGATGAGGAATCCGCGATCTTCGCTCTTCATTGCGTTTACACCGTTGGCGACGATTTTCAGTGCATCGATATCCAGACCGGAGTCGATTTCATCGAGTACTACAATTTTTGGATCCAGCAGCATCATTTGCAGAATCTCGTTCCGTTTTTTCTCACCACCGGAGAAACCTTCATTCAGGTAACGGTGAGCAAATTCAGGATTCATGTCCAGTTCTTTCATTTTACCTTCCATTTGGCGAATGAACTTGATCAGGGAGATCTCGTTGCCTTCACCACGACGTGCGTTGATTGCACTACGCAGGAAGTCGGAATTCGTTACGCCAGCAATTTCACTCGGGTATTGCATAGCCAGGAACAGACCTGCACGAGCACGCTCGTCGACAGCCATATCCAGTACATCTTCACCGTCAAGTGTAATCGTACCTTCTGTTACTTCATATTTAGGGTGCCCCATCAGTGCAGAAGCCAGTGTTGATTTACCAGTTCCGTTCGGACCCATGATTGCGTGGATTTCTCCACCTTTCATTTCCAGGTTAATGCCTTTCAGGATTTCCTTACCTTCGATCGTCGCTTTCAGACCTTCAATGACGAAATTCGTAGCCATGTGTATTGTTTCCCTCCATTGATTAAATTGATGTTTACTGTCGAAAACGAAAAAGCACCTATTAATATCTGAACAGGGCTTCCCCTGAATTTCTCCTGTACTCCAATCTCCAAAGCAAGAATCACTTTAGAATAATTCTAAACTGATTCTCAATGATTATCAAGTCATTTCCTAAGAACTCTTGTCCCTTACAGGAAACATTATTCTATCTGATTCTATAATAAAAGCCAGATTGAATCAAATGACAAAACTTCTTCGTCATAAATAGACAGTGAGAAAAATCACAGGGATTCAATCTTTTATCAAATCTGCTCCTCTCCACCGAAAAAGGACCTATCCATATCATGGACAAGTCCTTTCGATAAATAACATTACATTTTGAGCGTCTCGTTAATCTTCTGTACCTGTTCGTCAAAATCCGCAACGTCCACCACCGGCGTCATTTCGCGCGGCACCGGACCATTCGGAATGGAAATCCAGGAACGGCATCCGTTGTATTCAGATAATACGGGAATCTCCATCGGTTCCTTCAAACGGTACACTCGGAGTATCAATACGTGGAGTGGATCTTTGCGTTTCCACTTTAGGCGGTCTTCAGCAAAATCCGCGGTCCACATATGAAAGTCAAGAAGTCGATCCAGCATCTCCTGATCTCTGATCTCCAAATCCTGTATCACTTCCGCATATGCTGTGAGTCGGATCGTCGAAGCTTCAGGCACCCATTCGGCCAGTGATTCCTCAACAAAGGAATGATCAGAAGACTTTATCAGTTCTTTACGCTGATGTTCATAAGTCGGATACAGGTAGAACGCTGGACTTTTCAACTCAAAACGTTTGGTTTCCTCCACAATCCCGCCTTTGCGCATCACCATAATCTGGCGACCCGTTTCCAATGCACGGATTGCGGAGGCCCATTCTTTTAATGCCGGTATCGTTGTGCCTATCATAAAGTTATCCTCCCGAAATCAGTCTTGTCAGCAGTATAGACGCTTGACGATATCCTGACAATGTGAAAGGGATAATAGCAAATCTATATTTGCAAGGCGACGAACTAAACGGCTGGTAAAGCTGGTATTAGCCCAGGAAAGAGCGAAGCATCCACATATGTTTCTCAAGATCAGCTTTGAAGCCTGTTAGCATATCGGATGTTGGTTGGTCTTCCGCAGCTTCTGCTACTTCAATACCCTCCTGATACTCATTCGACAATGTAGCAAAGTCCTCGATCAGATTCTGCACCATTGTTTTTGCGTCTTCGCCACCTGCTGCTTCCTGAATGGATGACAATTCAAGATACTCTTTCATTGTAGCCGCAGGGCTGCCTTTGAGGGTAAGAATACGCTCAGCGATCTCATCCATTTGTACAGTCACTTCATTGTAGAATTCTTCGAATTTCACGTGCAGTGTGAAAAAGTTAGGTCCTTTTACATACCAGTGATAGTTATGGATTTTAACATACAGGACGTTCAGGTTTGCTACCTGACGATTAAGTACTTGTTCCACCGATTTTGCTTGATCTGTTTTGTTTTTTGTAGCCATCTTAATCCCATCCTTTTATTATAAATTAGTCTGACATTCACTATAAGCAGGTTATCCTGCTGTAAATGACAGAGATTTAACATTTCGGCACCACCTGATGGTGGAGAGCCTTGTCGGCGGTATTTCTGTCAACCGTCCGGCCTATTTGTTTTTACCCGTACACCGGATGTTCGAAACAAGTCCCGTATAGACTGTCTCAAAAAAAGGGTACAATTCCACAACTATTTCCGATATACTGACATATACCAAGCAAAGAAGTGGGTATTCCTGTTTCTTCATATATATGGAGGTGGCATCCTTTGTCCCAATATCACCCTTTAACCCCCCAGGAAGCAATCGAACTGGCCAAAACATTACCGGGTCCATTTGCGGCAGATGCAAATCTCGCATGTCGTGAGATTGGCGACGGCAATCTGAATTTGGTCTTCCATATCACGGATCAGAACTCCGATAAAAGTATCATTATCAAACAGGCGCTTCCTTATGCGAAAGTGGTCGGAGAATCTTGGCCTCTGTCTCTGGTACGTGCCAGAATCGAACGGGAAATCCTACAGGAGGAGTATCGTCTATGTCCGGGAATGGTGCCTGAAGTATACCATTATGATGACGATCTTGCGTTAACTGTGATGGAAGATTTGAGCGATCATGTGATTATGCGCAAAGGTCTTATTGATGGTGAGACCTATCCTCTTTTTGCACAACATATTGGGGAGTTCATGGCAAGAACGTTATTTTTCACATCAGACCTTGGCATGAATCAGCAACTAAAAAAGGAAAAACAAGGAAGATTTATTAACCCGGATCAATGTAAAATAACCGAAGATTTGATCTTTGATGAACCCTATCGAATTGCGGAGAAAAATAATTATGAGGCTTCCATTGAAGACGAAGCTGAAGCACTTCGCACGGATGGGGAACTCCATCTTCAAGTCGCCTTGCTGCGCGAGAAATTTCTAACTCACGGTCAAGCTCTGCTTCATGGTGATCTGCATACCGGCAGTATTTTTGTTACTCCTAAATCCACAAAGGTGATCGATCCCGAATTTGCCTACTATGGCCCGATGGGATTCGATGTAGGCGCTGTGCTTGCTAACCTACTTCTCCATTACGCTTCCTTGCCAGGTCGCATTCAGGATCAGACGGCTCTTCGTGAGCGGGAAACGATTTTGCTGGATATGGTTCGTGACGTATGGACTGAATTCGAATCCCGCTTCCGTGGTCTGTGGACTTCCGACCTGGTTGATCCTATGGCTAAAGCGCCTGGGTACGAAGACCTTTATGTACAACAATTATTCAGAGATTCTGCTGGCTTTGCTGGCGCCAAAATGGTTCGCCGTATTGTCGGACTCGCGCATGTCGCAGATATTGATACGATTGAAGATGCAACAGAACGTGAACGTGCTCAGCGCAAAGCGCTGGCGATCGGTAAAGCACTTATCAAGCGTAATCGCAATCTGAATACGATTGGTGAACTTCTCGATACTGTAGCTACTGCGGTTACTACCATCAAAGTCTAATTTAAAGAACTCATAAAGCTTAACTCTAGGAACGGAGGAACATCCATGACAACCCCTGAACATCAGCCTCTGTCCTCCCTTATATGGAAAAAGGACAAGCTCGAAATGCTTGACCAGCGTCTGCTGCCTGAAACGATTCTGATGCTGAAACTGTATACGCCCGAGGAAGTTTGGGAATCCATCCACTCCATGAAAGTACGTGGCGCTCCCGCCATCGGAATTGCTGCTGCTTTCGGCGTCGTACTAGGTGCCAAGTCATATGACGGACTTTCCATACCAGGCTGGTTGGATCATGTAAAATCCACCTGTGCTCATCTTGCCACTTCCCGTCCCACAGCAGTGAACCTATTCTGGGCGCTGGATCGCATGATGCAAAAAGCAAGTGACCTCGCTGAATCCAGTACTAGCATCGAAGAAAGCACTGCCGCTCTTGAAGCGGAAGCTCTCTTGATTCAAAAAGAAGACGAAGAGGTTTGCCGCTTGATTGGTGAAAACGCTCTTCCTTTTTTCACAGACGGAATGGGTGTGCTTACGCACTGTAATGCAGGCGGACTTGCAACGGCGAAATACGGAACGGCGACTGCACCGATGTACCTCGCTCATGAGCGCGGCATCAACCTTAAAGTTTTTGCAGACGAAACGCGTCCTGTTCTTCAGGGCGCACGCCTTACGGCCTTCGAACTCCAGCAAGCCGGCATTGACGTCACTCTGATCTGTGACAACATGGCAGGCATGGTCATGTCCAAAGGCTGGATTCAGGCCGTTATCGTCGGTACAGACCGCGTCGCAGCCAATGGGGATGTAGCTAACAAAATCGGAACATACAGCGTAGCGGTCCTTGCCAAAGCGCACAACATCCCGTTCTATGTAGCCAGCCCACTGTCAACCATTGATTTGTCTACGCCATCCGGAGATCTCATTCCGATTGAGGAACGTGCTGCGGAAGAAGTAACCGAAGGATTTGGCAAACGTACTGCTCCGCAAGGTGTGAAAGTATTCAACCCGGCATTTGACGTCACTCCTAATGAATATGTAACGGCCATTATTACGGAAAAAGGGGTCGTTCGAGCTCCTTTCCAAGAGAATCTGGCTGCCTTGTTCGCCAAGGATGAAGCTTAATTTGCGAAAGCAAAAGTACTCAAGGGTGAAGTACGTTTGTATGGTTAGATTTCATTTTATGTAATGAAAGTTAAATAGGGCTTCCCAATGGGAGAGCCCTTTTCATCATCAATTATTCAAGGATTAGATCATCTTGAGTAATGCTTCTACACCCGTCATGCCAACTGTAATACCCATCGCTTCGGCTTCTGTTGTTACCGACTCCATAGGTGCATGCAGCAGCTGTTCCAATGTGCGCACGCCAACCGCCCGAGCTGCAATAATTTTGCGATCCCCAAGCTTCTCATTAAGTAATCCCACATCCAGTGCTCCGCACATGATATATCCTTTGGATGTATTAATCGTCAGTAATGTCGTTTTGGGCAGCTTCACTTCTACCCCGACCAAGACATGCTCTCCAACCACAATCGGCTCCATCGTCACCATAATTCCCCGATACACCTCCTCTTTCACAGGTCACGATAATTGTATGCCTCATTCCAGATTGTCGTGTGGACACCTGCGGAAAATGGAAGGAAATGCTTATATTTTGCTTCAAGTCACCGATTCGGCAATCCATTTTCTATGTCTCCAGCACTATGATTATTGGCATTTTAATGATATAGTGTATTGAAGCGTTTTATAAGCTGACATATCTTTTAACGGGGCTGGGATGAATGAAAGAAACCATATCCAACAAAGAAGAAATCGGCTTTTTATTTAATGTCGATATTCTTATTAAGAGCCGCTCGAATGCATTGGCACTGCAGTCCCTGTTGGAGTTCATTAACAAAGAGGAACAAATTGCAGACTTTCGGATTCAATCGGGCATAGAGCTTGGCAAAATTATCGAAGTGACACTCCAGTCCAAGAAGGACGCCTTTGCCTCACTTCATAAAGGACGAAAAAAATCACAAGCCACTGAAGAACAGAAGACGTCTTCTCCAACACAAGCGACGGCTTCAACTGATCCAGTCGCACCGCAGAACCAGACAGAAACACCTGCTTCCCAGAAAACAACTTCACTTGAAGCACTCAACACTACCAGCGGAAATTCATTCGACGTGTGGATTGATACCCTTATCAAAGAGAACCGGCTTACGCGGATTGTTGTGAACAACAAGAACGGCAAACATCAGAGCATTCCCTGTCGCATTTTGAATTTTGATCGGGAAAACAGTATTGTGAGCGTCTACCATGTGGACGAAAAACAAGTATATTCGTTCCGAACCAATGAAATTGATGAGTTTCTCTAAATGAGCATTTAATCTAAAAGCAACTTACGAGGGAATTTCACACATTTCCCACGCAAGTTGCTTTTTCTGATGCTCATTCTTGTAACAACTAACTGGCACATTTACAAATTCTACAGGTACATAGGCATTGGAGATGATCAGGAGCGATCTTTGCCCCGTTGCCATACGTCCATTGCCAATAACAACCATCCGACAATAAAGGCTACCCCGCCGATTGGTGTGATTGCTCCCAACGTTTTAATACCTGAAATACTCAGTACATACAGACTGCCCGAGAAGATGATAATTCCGACGAACAGTAGGCGCGCTGCCCATTTAAGCTTGGCGGACGGTCCCAGCTGACCGGCGGTCAGACCAATAATGAGCAGTGCGATTGCATGTATCATGTGATACTGTACTCCAGTTTCATACACTGCTATGGCATCTGCTCCAATTTTATCCTTGAGCATATGTGCACCAAATGCACCTATAGCGACAGACAGCATTGTCAGTACCGCACCAAACATCATCCATTTCCGTTGCATGTGCTTCTCTCCCTCAATTCAATCTCTCACTATTATTTTAGCGAATCCTTGCCGTGTTTACCAGCGAGCTTCCGTGTGTGAGAGCAAGCATATGTCAGCTTATATATACTCAGTTCATTTTTTCTACGAATTCGGTGAAAACTGGCGTAAAACCTTGATTTTTATCGATAATTATGGAAAAGTAAAAAGGTGTGTCTTCATTCTCTGATGAGAATCACAACATCCCGATTGGGTTAATTACATTCATAACGACGATTAAGGGGGGGAAAAACATTTATGGATAATCATCATAACCAGAATAACAATAATTCTTATCCCTCGGGCTCGGGCCCGGATCATTCTGATCCCAACCATTCCTTTACGCCTTATCCACCCACTCCGGAAGATCGTTCCTTGGATCAACTGAAGCATTCCGGCCCTGGCATTGCAAGCTTTGTGATTGGATTGGTTTCGATCATTGGCTACATATTAACTATCTTTATTGCCACATTGGCTATAAACAACGCCATTGGCGTTGTAACCACACCGATTCAGGTGGAAGAAATTGCGCTGCATCCAGCAGTCGTTCTGGCTTCACTCTCCATTCTTGTATGTCTCGTGCTTAACCTGGCCGGACTCATACTAGGCGTGATCGGTCTTGTTTTGAAAAACCGGAAGAAGGTCTTTGCCATTATCGGAACGATGCTTAGTGGGATCATGATTCTGGCCTTTGCAGGACTTGTTATTGCAGGCATCTACATGATATAAAAGCTTATACAAATTTTCGTATCCAAAGGAGAATGACATGTCACGAATCAAAATTTTCACGGACAGCACAAGTGATCTGGCCCCAGCATGGATCCAGCAGCACGATATTGGTATCATCCCTTTATATGTCGTGTTTGGTGAGGAATCACTGAAGGACGGTGCTGAAATCAAGCCAGAGCAGCTCTATGAACGTGTAAGCAGGGATGGGCGTCTTCCCAAAACGGCAGCACCTTCACCTGCTGATTTCATGACAGCATTTCAACCTTACATAGAACAAGGACTTGATATTTTATATATCAGCTTGTCTTCTGAACTTTCGTCAACTTACCAAAATGCAAGATTGGCCAGTTCTGAATTTCCGGAAGGCCGCATTTCTGTCGTGGATTCTCTGAATCTGTCTTCCGGAATTGCTTTGATGGTAATGAAAGCTGTACATGCAGCAGAAAAAGGACAGAGTCTCAGGGAGATCACCCATCTCGTTGAAGCGATTAAACCAAATGTCCGAACTGAATTTGTCATCGACACACTGGAGTATCTGCACAAGGGCGGACGCTGCTCTGGTATGCAAAACCTCATTGGCAGCCTGCTGAAAATAAGGCCGGTCATTCGGGTAGCTGATGGCAAAATGTCACCTGCGTACAAAGTCCGTGGCAAACGTGAAAAAGCACTCGAACAAATGCTCCTAAACACACTTAGCCACAAGGAGCAAATCGATCCCGATCTCGTTATTGTCGTCCATACCATGGCAGAGGAAGATGCGCTTGGTTTACAGAAGTCACTGCAGGAGCATACAGGAGCACGGGTGGAGTTAACTACAGCCGGTTGCGTAATATGCAGTCACTGTGGTCCCAAAACCATCGGTATCATTTATAACACTCTACTATAAAATACGTTTCTCAAGAACACAGCAAGTTTCCCCTAAGTTTCTGAATGACACTTTCTGTACATGCAAGAAACCTGCAAAAGGGCATCCCGGGCTACAAAAGCCCAGGATACCCTTTTTTATATTTTTAACAGAACATTAGTAACTTTTTGTTTTTAGATCATTCAAGTTTTTGAACGCATATCCTTGTTTGCGAGCCTCATCAATAATGGAGCCCAGAGCCTCCGTATTGTCTTTCGACACAGAATGAAGCAGGATGACTGCACCCGGATGCAGCTGTTTCAAAACTTGCTGACGCGCGTAGTCTGCCCCTTTTTGCACTTTGGTATCCCAGTCTTTATAGGCAACGGACCAGAATACATTGACATAACCCTGGGCGTGGCTCTCCGCGAGCGTACGGTTATTGAAAATTCCGCGTGGTGGCCGCAAAAAAGTCGCTTGCTGACCCGTCAACCGATTGACCTCTGACCGAACCTGATCAAGCTCCGTTCTCAATTTCTCATTGGATACCCGGGTCATATCGGGATGACTCCAGGAATGGTTACCGACAATATGCCCTTCTGCTGCCATTCGTTTTACCAGTTCGGGCTGATCCTTCAGATAATGTCCGGTAACAAAAAAAGCAGCTGGTACTTTCTTGTCACGCAGAACATCCAGAATGGCCGGGGTAAACCCGTTCTCATAACCGTTATCAAACGTAAGGTACAATTCTTTCTGTTTTGTATCCCCCAGGAAGATGGCATCATTATTTTGTAAAATCTGTTTAAACCCTTCCTGGTCAATGGAAGGCAACTGGCCGTTTTGACTTTTTTTGAAGCCAAAGTGATACGCTCCGTTTATTGGCGATGCTTCAGTCTGTGCTGGTAATATACCGAAAGTCAATATCGCCAGCAACATGTAAAGAACCATTCGCTTCATGGCTTATCCGCTCCTGTTCCTGAAAATTTCGGTTTGTCGTTTCCATCACGAACACCTTCAGATAATATGCCACAGGAACAGCTAATGTATGTAATTTTGAAACACAAATCAATCCACATCAAGAACCGTGGGCGCCCACTCCCTATTTATTCATTTAAAACCGCTTATGGTCTCGTTCAGGATGATGAAACAATTCAAGTAATGTCTGTGGTTTCCCGCTGGAAGCGAGCCACTCTCTAACCATTTCAATGGCTCGGGTCTGCCCGTCTCCGCTATCACGCCAGGTAAGCAGTTCAATAACCTTAATAATCAGGGCAGACATGTTATGGTTATCGTGTTCAGATCGATCTGCCCGCAGTTTATGGTACAAGGCTTCCTGCTCCCAATCCAGCAAGATCTCATCACCAATGGTAGGCTTCATCAATGTATATGCCCTGCCACATCCGGAGCAACGAACCGCACTCACTTGCTCTTCAGCAAAGCTCGCCCGGATGTCCTCATCGCAATCCGCGCACTGGAAATAAACCTGTATGTTGTGTATGTTATCGTTCATGTTGGTCTTCCTCCTGCTATGTATGTACTACATCTATACCCGAAATGTCGATGACTCACGCTAAAATTCTTCAAAATCACAAGGTGCTATAATATTGTAAATATGTTAAAATATTATACATAATATGAGTAGGAAGAGGCGGGTATCCATGTCGAAGGAAGAACGTAACATTACCTGGCAGCAATCCAGCTTAAACAGACAGGATCGGGAGAACCATAACGGACATCGAAGTCGTGCGTTATGGTTCACCGGGTTATCTGGTGCAGGAAAATCCTCTCTGGCATTTGCTCTGGAGCAGTACCTGTACGAAAAAGGAGTTCATGGTTATGTCCTTGATGGGGATAACGTACGACATGGACTGAATCGGGATCTTGGCTTCACAGCAGAGGATCGGCAAGAAAATCTGCGCCGGATCGGTGAAGTATCCAAGTTGATGGTGGATGCCGGGTTATTTGTTCTTTCTGCCTTTATCTCACCTCATGCACAGGATCGGGAGATGGTTAAACAACTCTTTGAAGCGGATGATTTCATTGAAATCTATGTTCGTTGCTCCATTGAAGAGTGTGAGCGGCGGGATCCAAAAGGTCTTTACAAAAAAGCCCGCAGCGGTGACATTCCGCATTTCACAGGAATATCTGCTCCCTATGACATTCCGGAGGACCCTTCACTTATCATCGATACCGAGAAGTTGTCCATTGATGAAGCTGTACATGAAATCGTGCAGCATCTGGAACGGATCGGGGCCCTTAAACTAACGAATCCTGTCAGTAATGAAATGGTTCATTAAATCGTTGGTTAAGAATATGGATCCCTGTTACTAAAAAGAGACATAAAAGGCGCAGCCTCAATGGTGCGCCTTTTTCATTGGTGCAATGCAGTTTACAATCCCGGATTAACGGTGATGTTTTACTGCCCTACTACCTCCGCCTGCATATTCAACAGTTTGCTGAAGGTTCCTACCGGATCTGTGGCCAACTGCTGATATTCCCCTTGTTGAATAACCCGCCCTTCATCCAGAACAATCACCCAGTCGGCTGTACGAATGGTTGAGAGTCGATGGGCTATGACAATAATGGTTACTTGCCCTTTCAGACGCTCCAAGGCCTCCTGGATGTGCTGTTCGTTCTCACTGTCCAGGGCACTCGTCGCTTCATCCAATACGAGTACAGAAGGATTTCGAAGCATGGCACGGGCAAGCACCAAACGCTGACGTTCCCCTCCAGATAGCCGGATTCCCCGATCACCAATCATGGTATCCAGTCCTTGTGGCAGCTTGCGGACAAACGTTGCAGAGGAAGAAAACTGTAATGCCTGCCACATCTGCTCTTCACTGGCATCCGGATCCACCAGGCGCAAATTTTCACGTATGCTTGTATGAAACAGAAAGGGATCTTGAGAGACATAACCGATTGAACTTCTCCAGGCAAGCAATCTATCTTCAGTCAAAGGCACCCCATCAATTAAAATCTGTCCACTCTCTGGACGAACAAGTCCCATAATCAGATCGATCATCGTACTCTTTCCGGCACCGGACTTACCTACAATGGCTGTCATGCCTTTCGCAGGGATGGATGCATATACTTCGCGCAACGAATAGGTTTCACTGCCTTCGTATCGATAATTGACACGTTGGCACTCAATAGATTCCTTAAGAACCAGCGGTTTAAATGGGCGAGCCTCATCCTGTCCATTCAACTCTCTATTAGCCTTATTTCTGAATGTACGAGAATCAGGTACCGTCAAGTCCTGATCCTTTATTTCACCAGAAGCAGCGGCAATACCACCAATTTCACGGCTTTTCTCAGTCTCCATTTGCAGCTGCCTCACAATCCGAAACGCGGGCAACATGGAACTCATATACTCCAGATTGGATTGAATGGACGTAAATCGTGGCCACAATCGGGAAAAAATAAGGATAATGAGCAACAAACTTGCCGGAGGAACAGCGAGCACATGCAGGGATAAGTAGATAAAAGCGGCAATAATGACAGCAGCCGATACCCGGTGAATCAGCTGTGTACCACTGTTTAACTGGCTGAACTGTATCACGTTACGTTCAATCCGCCCACAAATTCGCTCAAACCAGCTAATATGTGATTTTTCGAGCATGTTACTTTTGATATCCTTGATACCGTTAAAGTGCTCGGTAATGCCATTATAGTAACTTTGGGAATATTCGGACGTCTGATCCCCGATTTGTTTTGCCCGTCTCACAAACTTTCTCAGGAAAATAAACAATACCAACCCGCAGACCAGTACAAGAGTGGTTAACTTGGCAGACAACCAGAAAGCCAGACCAATTTGAATGCCTGTGAAGATCAAGGAAGCCGCCATTTGCAGCAAAATGTTTGTTCCCTGACTAACTCGTGCAAGCTCGGTTGTTAATATATGATTAAAGTCGGATTTTCGTTTTTGGAGAAAAAAAGACCACTGCGCCATAATGATGGCTCGGTAGGTTTCCATGCGTAACGTTCGAACAAATTGCTGCTGGATCCGAGTGTTTCGAATTGTCTGAAGGCGTTGAAGCCACGCCTGTCCGGAGACAATGACTACAAAGGTCAGCAGCACTAACAACAGTCTACCGTTTTCGGGAAAACGATGTAATAGTTCTGAAACCCAGGGTAAGTGCAAACTTGTAGAACCCATCTCAAAAACACCAATGAGACTTAACATTGGAACGAGCATATAAATGCCGATTCCCTCCATAAGACTGATGCAGATCATGCCTAGAAGGTTCCAATATAACACTGGACCCGTTACCCGATGCAGCTTCCGCATAAAAAATTGAAGTTCCGAAATCATGCGTTATCCTTGTCCCCTCTCCGTCATCGTGTTCCTTTTTATTCGCCGCCAGAACCAGAGAAACGGACGTAACGGAAAATACAGAAAATGCAATGAACGTGGAAGCGGCAATTGATCTACATCCCAGGTACTTGGATATAACCGTTCTATAAAGAAAAAGAGTTTCTGCCTTGTGCTGCGCAGTGCAAACAAATAGGAACGATAACTCTTCACATCGGCCGGACTTTCAATCATCTCATTCATGAACAATACGCCGCGTCTGGCTAATTTCTCTCCCGCACGTTCGTGAGAAGACAACAAAGCAAGATCATTGGCATCCAGAGGGGTGTTCAGCAATACCGAGGCAAGACGAAGAGCCTGTGAACCGATGGGTAACCGTCCTTCTGCTTTCAGGCGCTGTTCCACTTTGTTCACGTCCAGGGGCATGCTGCGAATCATCTGATCAATGTCCAGTAACCAGCGCAGCCTGAACCATCCATGTCTTGCGCCATGCGTCACCAAGTATGCCCACAGATCTTCTCTTTCCAGCATACGGACAGGCGTTTGGGTATAGGTACTGAATCGGCTTCGTTTCCACAATACTTCAAAATCGGTTTCCCTTCCGGAATCCGGGTTAAGCCGCCAATGAATCTCTACTTGGGTTCTTTTGACCGGATGTTTGTAACAAATGTGATGTTCCCGCCATTTCCAGCTGGATACAGTGGGTGTTCGTTTGCCTTCCTTCGATTCATAACCAAGTGATTCAAGGATCTCTTCAGCGGACTCCACGTCATTAAAAGGAATGAGAATATCCAGATCTTTCGATGTCCGCAATGAGATATCCCCGTATAGATCATGAGCCAGTGCAGGTCCTTTGAGCGTAATATTGCGAATGCCTCGTTCGCGGAATGCACCACAAACCTGCTCCATCTCGGCAGTCAGATGTAACATGCGGAATGTATTCGCCGTATATTGATGCCTCAGGATTTCCACAACAAAAGCGGGAATGATCGCTGAATTCCAATCTTTTATTTTCAGATAGAGAACAGAGTACAGTCGATGATGATAGACAAGCCGCAAAAAGAGCTGCCAGTCTGTTGCCTGCAGTCGCGTTTTGACATCCTCAGAGGCTAGATCTGTGAGTTCACCTCTAATTATGCTCAATATTAACTTAAGCTCCTGCGGAAAATTGGTTGTATAGTATTCACGTTCATGTGTCATAGACAATCTCCCCAGATCCCTTCTCAGGACACCGCTTGCCAAACACGCCGACAACCGTATATTGGTCCATAGTATCAGCTCCGGTCACGATCAATTTCCCACTTCGCAGCCAGGCATGAGCCATCATTTGTCCAGTTTCATTCCGTGCAGTTCCCATATATAGAGTACTGTCAATTTTACGACGTTCCAGCATCTTCATCGCAGCAATAGCCATCACCAGACAACGGCTTTCCCATAATGTGTATTTGCTGGCTACCAGTATGGCTTTGGAAATATTTCGTATCGTCTTCACTTCATTTCTTTGAAGTCCACTCATCGGCGTTTCGTACATTGGTGTACCCAAACCTGGAGCAATCTTGGCAAAGGGCATCGCCTTCAGGATTCGTGCCCATCCAAGATGGATGTAAGCCTCCCACACCAATCCACGAATTTCACGTGGCAACGAGAAATAAGCTTTTATTTTACGTAACATGACTCTATTCTCCGCGGGTAACTTCAATTAAACCTTCTTGCGTCAGATGCTCAAGAAATTGAACAACCTGATCCTGGCAAACTGCTGGTTCAATATCATATTCAGAGGCTAACACCTCTACCAACTCAGCCAAAGTTTGCTCCTCACTCAACAGATCCCAGATGCGTCCACCGGTGCTGCCCAGGTTATAGTACTTTCCGGTATGAATGCTCATCATGACTTTCTCTCCGCCCATATCACTGACCAGGTTGCCTTCCTTGCGCATTACACGATCTTCGCCATTCATTGGTTTAGTTGTTGTCATTGTCCTGTATACACTCCTTTACGTACATGATCGATAATCCGGTCTGCCATCTCAAATGCAGTAAAATCAGGTCCTGATCTCGTGATTCTGAAGACTTCGATACTTGCGGACAAACGTGAAACCGTCTCAAATAACCACTGCGCCAGACCTTGTCTGGAGACAAGCCCACTACGGAAGGTATGAGAACAAAGCATATGCAAGCGTTCCAATCCGGCAACTTCCATCAATTGAACGGGTATTTGTACGTCCTCAGGCTTTGGATCAAGCTCAAATACAGCAGCAAGCGGAACAGATCTATCATGAAAATAGTGCTGGACCGGAATCGCGTATTTCGTAATCTCCGCATGCACGGTTGCATAATCCTGTTCCTTCATGCCGAATCCGTCCAGGCTGGGCTGCCACAACTTTTGCTGCGGATACCCGGGCGATACAATCGCTCTACCGCCTGCATCCCACGTCAGTGCCACAACATCATCCGTCAAGAGCGGATAACCACGCGAAGCAAGTGCTGCGGACAATGTGGATTTGCCTGCACCGGAATGTCCTACAAATGCATATGCCCAGCCATCAATCACTACTGCGCTTCCATGTAGAGGCAAAATGCTGCGTTGCATCATAATGACGGCCATACATGTGCCCAGAATAAATAATCGTACCTTTTTATTGTCAGCTCCCGGTTCAGGAGATACTATGATTCTATTTCCCTGTTCCATAAAAAAAAGACCGATATCCTCAATTCGAAAAAAAAGACTTCCATCCCGGGCTACAAAGTTGTCTTTCCCCACGTCCCACTCGTTCCAACGTGATGTTAAATCAGCTATCTGGATGTGTACATCAACAGTGGCAGCATCTGATTCTGTACTTCCCTGCACGATTTGGAGTTCGGGCAATGGAAATTGGCTCAGCCAACGCAAGCCATAAGCTTCATACTGCACAGGCAACAATGAATGACTCCTCCTTTGCAATTCTTCATGTAAATAAAAAAGCCCTTATATTCATCTTGCTCAAATATAAGGGCGGAGGCGAAAAGATGGATTTGTTGCCTTTCCGCCCTTTAAGTATAATGGCACAGGTTAAAGCTTAATAACTTAGGAAGTAGACGGATCGTAAAGGTCAGCATCGTGAACAGTTATCCAGTCAATTTGTCTGTATCCTGTTCCCGCCATGGTTTGGTTCACTTCCAACACTTCCAGTGCTGGTGCTTGCCATTCTTTCTTTTGCGTTTGCATTGTATTCACCTCCCTTCATGAGTCAATGAAATAATGAACCTTTACTTCAGTTCACATCAATCATCCACTGGCAAGATCAAAACTTTTGTATGAATCGATATACGATCAGGCTATGCATCATCAAACGCAAGTCCGGGTGGGAAGCAAGCTCAGGCCGGGGATTAGGAAATTTGGACAGTGCCGATTGGATACGCTCTGTGTTCAATATGCCAGCGACCCGGCTGTCAGAACATAACGTGCGCAATTCATCCGTAAAGGCATTCCAGTTCGGAATCATGCGATGTAACCAATCTGCAGGCTGGACTCCGCGTACTCGCTGATTTAATCTTACTTTGTCAGGCAGCTCGGGTGAGGTAGCCCGACGAATTAAGGAGCGGTCCGTCCCCTGATTAACATATTGTTCTATCGGCACGGACAGACAGAAGCGAATCACTCTCGCATCACTGGTAGGGTCTCGCTCCCATGCTCGATAACGAAGAGAGCATTTGGTAGCTACTGCGCCATTTTTGTTTGCAATGGCCAGATTGTTGAACTTCTCTGCTCGCACTTTGAGCGCATCTGCCTGAGCACCGCCCTGTAACACGATAATTGATTTGAGCCGTTCCAATACACCCGTCCGCCTTGCAAAATCCGGGTGGATTAATTGCACAGATGCGGCCTGCGCAGCCCCTTTGGACATCGATTTAAACCATTCCGGATACGCTTTTCGTCCCGTAATTTTAGCAATACGCGAGAATTTCATCCCGGTACGCTCACTGTATTGTTGCATTTCTCGAAGCCACCGGAACCAGCGTCCGCTTTTCAGCAAACTGGCATAATAGTCCAATGCAGGTCCCCAGGAAACGGTGAAGTTACCACGTGCTCCAGTCAATAGAACACCAACATCCTGCTGGCTTGCTTTTTCATAGAAACCGCGAATCCAGAATGAGTTTTCAAAGTACTTATAGGGCATTTCCATAATATCAAGCCAGGTATCCACTTCACTAAGAGGGCTTCTTCCTTCAAAATCAAGATAGTTCTCTGTAATATTACCGACATGATTAACCGTGGATTGGATAAACGGGCGTTCATCCGCTAACAGTGTTTTTGACGTATAATCCGTAAAATCAGCTACTGGAACGTAACTGTACGCATTTAACCTCTTCCCTTGGCTTCGCAAGGTTCCTGAGGCAAATCCGACAACGGCTCCAGAGTCCAGTCCCCCACTTAACGCCGCAGATACCTGTCTATGCGTCCGCAAACGCGATCCGACAGCTTGACCAAATACCTCACGGAAAGCCTCCACATACTCTCCATCGGACTTAAGCCTTAACGGCTCCACTTCATCCCAACGATGGTATTGTTTCTGTTCTAGCCTTCCATCTCTGAAGCTAAGCGTATGTGCAGGAGGAAGCTGGCTCACTCCCCGATAGACAGTCGAATGAATATCCGCGGAATCATGCATGTCAGGGATGGCGAGAAATTCGGATAACCAGGTCTCATCCAATTCTTTATGTACGCCTTCCAGCTGCAGCAGCGGCTTCATTAATGTACAGAAGGCAAACCGCGGACCATCATGTCGAAAATAGAAGGATCTCATGCCTGTAATATCTCTGGCAGCAAAGAGCCTGCGCTTACGATCGTCCCAGATCGCAAAGGCGAAATCGCCAAGCAGTTTGTCAGCCAGATTTTCATCCCATCGTTGATAGGCTCTTAATATCAGCTCACTATCCGACAATCCCGCCAATTCAATGCTGGATATGGACATTTGATCTGCCAGCTGTTCCCGATTATCAAGAATGGCATCGGCCGTGATCGACAGACCGCTTACCTCATCATACAAAGGCAATTGCTCGCTGACCGACTCCGGTGTAATCCACTGGGCGTGACAACTCAAGAAGGCTTCATTCCCCTTCCACACGCCCGTTGTATCTGCCGGAACGTGTCCCAGACTGGCGTACAGCCGCCAACTGTCCTCCCATAACGCTTGCTGACCATCGGTATGAACAATACCTGCTATCGCGCTCATGACTTTCCTCCCCGGAGTATCTTGCGCTGTGAAGCCCAGGCGCTGATCTGGTGACCGAACGGTATCCAGGATTTGATACGCTGAATCTTGCTGTGAGCAGATGCCAGCTGTACTTTCAATCGTTCCCGCTCATTGTACCCTCGCTCCAGCCGATTATCAGCTGCCCGCAATGCAGCTTCCAGCTGCCTGATCGTTGCCAGTGCTGCCAGTGTCGGGTCCGGTACTTCCGGTTCAATCGTTGTTCGATCATTCCTGTTTCCAGGATGCTCGTTCCCTATGACGTCTATAGGTTTTATCCGGTAACCTTCCTGCCAATGACATCCGGTTGCTTCAGACAATTGACGGGTGAGCCGATGTATGACATCCTGATCCGGGCTCGCTTCGTAACGGACACCGGTCCATTGCTCTGCCTCTTCTAACTGTTCACTGTATCCCAACCGATGGAACAGGTCTGCACCGACTATGCGGCAGTACATCTCAACTTCCTGTGAATTAAGTATGTTTTTCCAGTTGTTAACAGAACCTTTATGTGCTTCCTGATGTGAAGACAGGAACGGATCACCGACCCCCATACTGTAAAACATGTTGGATTTTGCACTATCCAGAAACTGTCCATATTGCTCTATACCTTGTTCATATCCGATGCCAAGAAATCCGCACAGTTTCTCCATTTCTTCCTGAGGGCTGGAGACAAGCTGTTCATACTGCATTTCATAGGCATGCTCATGTTTTTCTGCAAAATAATCATTCAATCGAAGCAAACCCAGCGTGAGATCGACTGCTTTCATATTGAGATTCGGACTCTGCAAACTATGAATCAGTTCAAACCCTTCTCCTGTATGACGATTTACCTTTTTGTAGGATGCAGCTATGGCAAGGGGATTACGCTGGAGATGAATACGCTTGGATTGGGGAAACAGGCGATCCAACCACTCCAACATATAATAGTAACGAGGAGATTTATCTACGATGAAGTCAGCACCGCTTCCTTCCAGAAATCCGTTATAAATTTCAAGAGCAAAGCTTCGGCAGGCCTTCTCAAAACCTTCGTCAGATACCATAGCGCTGTAAAATTGACGGATGATCGCGCTTCCGCCATAGGGGCGGGAATCAGCCTTTTGCAAATCTACAAGATTCATCAGAAACCACATTTCCTGTGTAGCAAAAATCCGGCTGTGATTTTGTAGCATCACGGTGGATAGCGAACTTCCACTACGAGGTACACAGAGTAAAAAGACAAGTCCGTTACCTTGAACATCTACCAATGGCAGCCTCTCCTCTGAAAATTAAAATAAGCGTGACACTTGATTAAGCTATATATTAGTTGAAATGGATTATATACTTTCGACAACTTCTAGATACGATATGTATTCATAGTTTTACTCTATGATACAAAATGTATCATGTCAATCTTTTATTTTCACCTTTTCATAATATTTTTCTTTATACTCTATTCGGCTCTCTGTCGTTTCAGCACTATAACCATATTCGATTGCTCTTTCGATTTATGACAGTTGCATAAACAGGAAAAAGCCCCGAGAACTGTTTGTACTTAACAGGCCCACGGAGCTTCTATTATTAATGAGGAACATTAGCTGCACCTCTGTGTTAACCACTTATCCAATTGAACTTACTTCTGAGCCTTTTGATGAAATACGATGCTTCCGATCCTCGTCATCTGCCTGATCTGCCTGAGTAGCATCGGACATTCCCTGCTGAACCTTGACGGTCAACAATACTGCAATTCCTGCAACGAAAAAGAAAATTAGAGACAGAAGGCCCCACCGGGTTGAACCTGTGATTTGACCTACCCACCCAAATACAAACGGTCCAAAAATGGAAGAAAATTTCCCGGTAATATTGACGAACCCAAAATACTCTCCTGTTCTGCCGGCAGGCATCAGATTACTGAACAGGGAACGAGCTGTCGATTGACTTATGCCCTGTACTACACCTACCAGTCCGGCAAGCAGATAGAAATGAATGGCATCCGTCATAAAATAGCCCAAGATCACGATGCATATGTAGATGGACAAGCTCACCATTAATATTCGCTTCGCTCCCGAACGTTGTGCCCATGCACCCATCATCAACGTGCAAGGGTAACCGATAAACTGGGTAAGCAGTAAAGCTAACATCAGATCGGCGGTCCCAATCCCAATGCTTGTGCCATAGATCGTTGCCATCAGGATAATCGTATTGATTCCGTCGTTAAAAAACCAGAAAGCGACCAACATACGCATCAATTGGGGAAAACGCCGGATCTGACTAAAGGTTTGGCGAAGTCTGCGCATGCCCACCCTCGCAGATCCTTTCCACGAACCGGGCATATCCGGTGCAGCAGGCCGACGCTCAGCATGGCGAAATATAGGAATGGAGAACACCAGCCACCACAGCGCGACAGAGATAAAGGCAAGTCTTGTTCCGGCAAGTGTACTGCCCATTCCAAACCAACCGGGCTGTTGAATCATCAGCAGATTGACTGCAAGCAGCAACCCGCCCCCCATATAACCATAGGCATACCCTTTGGATGAGATCAAGTCCCTTCGGTCGGGGGATACCAGATCAGGCAGCATCGCATCGTAGAAGGTATTGCCCCCCGCAAAACCGATCGTTGAAATGACCAGCAGAGCAGAAGCCAGTATATAGTCGCCCTCTCCGATAAAGCTGAACCCGAGCGTAGCGATGATGCCAATGATGGAGAACACTCGCAAAAAGTCGCCCTTGCGTCCCGATAAATCTGCTAAAGTTCCCAGCAAGGGTGTTAACAGCGCTACGCATAACATGCCAATGGAATGTGTATACGCCAGATACGATGCGGCAGTATCTGCATCCAGGGTGGCGGCGGCCACTGAAGCATAGAAGACGGGAAGAACGGCCGCAAGAACTGTCGTCGCATAGGCCGAGTTGGCCCAATCATACATAATCCATGCCTTAACTGCCCGATTATCCAAATGGTATCCTTCCTTTTGCACACATCCTTCCGAAGGATGTCAGAGTGAATGCCTGTCCCTATTGTAAAGGAAGATCGTCACACTTGTTCATTATTTCTGTAAAAAGTTCACGACTATCTCTACAATTCAGATGGCTCCAAAAGGGAAACTCGTGTAATTGTATCATTTTATCTACGCATGCATCACATATCGTCCCCGCCCGTGAATATACTTAATTACCGACAGGCCAAACTGTGCCGCGTAATCAATGGGGGGTGCCTATATGTCAAATTCACACCAGCCTTACTCGTTCGTCGTATCTCGGGAAGATTGGTCGCTTCACCGCAAAGGGTACCAGGACCAGCAACGCCATCAGCAAAAGGTTAAAGATGTCATCAAACAGAATCTGCCTGATCTGATTACCGAAGAGAACATCATTATGTCTGATGGAAAACAAATCATTAAGGTACCAATCCGCAGTCTGGATGAGTACCGTTTTGTGTATAATTACCAAAAGCAAAAACATGTGGGTCAAGGAGATGGTGACAGTCAGGTCGGAGATGTCATCGGACGTGATCCCGCTTCACAGAAACCAGGAAAAGGTGAAAAGGCCGGAGACCAGCCTGGGCATGACATCGTCGAAGCCGAGGTGAGTATCGAGGAATTGGAAGATATGCTTTTCTCCGAACTGGAACTTCCGGATCTGAAACAAAAAGACAAGGATCAGATCGAGACACATACTGTTGTTTTCAACGATATCCGCAAAAAAGGCATGCAGTCCAATATTGACAAGAAACGTACCATTCTGGAGAATTTGCGTCGCAATGCTACAACAGGCAATCCAGGCATTCACCATATCAGTCCGGATGATCTGCGTTACAAGACGTGGGAAGACAAAATCATTCCTCAGTCCAATGCGGTCATCATCGCCATGATGGACACTTCCGGGTCCATGGGTTCTTTTGAAAAATATTGCGCCCGCAGCTTTTTCTTCTGGATGACCCGTTTCCTGCGCCGCCAGTATGAAAAAGTCGAGATTGTTTTCCTCGCACATCATACCGAGGCCAAAGAAGTGACTGAAGAGGAATTTTTCACTCGCGGCGAAAGTGGGGGTACCATCTGCTCCTCTGTATATATGAAAGCATTGGATATTATTGACAGTCGTTATCCCCCTTCCAGCTACAACATTTACCCTTTCCACTTCTCCGACGGGGATAACCTGACCTCGGATAATGAGCGGTGTGTCAAACTGATTGGTGAGTTAATGAAGCGCAGCAACATGTTTGGATATGGCGAGGTGAACCAGTACAATCGCAGCAGTACACTGATGTCCGCCTATCGCCATATCAAGATCGACCAGTTCATGTATTATGTGATCAAAGAAAAAGGCGAAGTGTACAAAGCTTTGCGCAGCTTTTTCCAAAAACGCGAAGGAGGCAGCGTAGGATGACAGATGAAATCCGCGATCTTGAATACGCCATTGCTGAAATTATGGAGATTGCCGATGGATTTGGCCTCGATTATTATCCAATGCGTTATGAAATATGCCCGGCAGACATTATTTACACCTTTGGGGCTTACGGGATGCCAACCCGGTTCAGTCACTGGAGCTTCGGGAAAACTTTTCATAAAATGAAAATGCAATATGATTTTGGACTCAGTAAAATCTATGAGCTTGTCATTAATTCGAATCCTTGTTACGCCTTCCTGCTGGATGGCAACTCGCTGATCCAGAACAAACTGATTGTCGCACACGTGCTCGCGCACTGTGATTTTTTCAAAAACAATGCCCGGTTTTCCAAATCCAATCGCAATATGGTCGAAAGCATGGCGGCCACCGCTGATCGGATCAGTAACTATGAGATGGAATATGGAACAGAGGCCGTTGAAGCGTTCATCGATGCGGTCATCGCCATTCAGGAACATGTCGATCCCCAACTGATTAAACCCCGCCATTTGGACAAACAACGTTATATGGAGATGAAAATGCGGGAACAGCGCGGGGAGAAAGCACCAAGACCGGATGGACCCTATGATGATCTGTGGTCACTGGATGATGTACGGACCGAAGAAACACCTGCAGAAGGAATTCAGGTGCATCACTTCCCGCCTGAACCGGAAAAAGACGTCATGTGGTTTATTCAGGAATTTTCCGAAGTGTTAACGGATTGGCAGCGGGATATTATGAGCATGATGCGTGAGGAAATGTTATACTTCTGGCCACAGATGGAAACCAAGATCATGAATGAAGGCTGGGCCTCCTACTGGCATCAACGCATTATACGCGAACTCGATCTGAACAGTGAGGATACGATTGAATTCGCCAAACTGAACTCCTCCGTCGTGCAGCCATCCAAGCAAAGTCTGAATCCCTATTATTTGGGACTGAAAATTTTCGAGGATATTGAACGTCGTTGGGATAACCCCTCCCGGGAGGAACAGGAACGTTGGGGCCGCATACCAGGCCAAGGTCGTGCCAAAATGTTCGAGGTGCGCGAATTCGATTCCGATACCTCGTTTATCCGCAATTACATGACCAAACAATTAACCGAAGACCTCGACCTATATGTATTCGAGAAAAAAGGCCCGGACTGGAAAATTACCGACAAGTCCTGGGAAAACATACGGGATCAACTTGTATTTTCACGCATCAACGGTGGTTCTCCATATCTGGTCGTTCAGGATGCCGACTATCTGCGGACAGGAGAACTCGTGCTCAAACATCAATATGAAGGCATCGAGCTGGATCTGAAATATATGGAACGGACCCTTCCCTATCTGTATCGCCTTTGGGGGCGTACCGTCCATGTGGAAACAAGGGTCGAAGATAAACCGATCTGGTTCACATATGATGGCAAGAAGCACCATCGCAAATTTTTATAATCATCCTTACTACGCCAACGCCTCCTTACGGACATCACCTCATCATTATAAGAACACAAAAAAAGCGGCAAGTCCCTGGCATTGGCGGGGACTTGCCGCTTGGCATATAGAGATGTATTAGAGAAGGGTTGGCGTTCCCTGCAGGCGCAGCGGCACGAAAAAGTCATGTTCCACTTCATGGGCTGGCAATGGACGACTGAAATAATATCCCTGGATTTCGCGGCAATCATTTTGCATTAGAATATCGAGCTGTCCTTTGGTTTCGATCCCTTCGGCAATCACGTCCATCTTCAAATGCTGAGCCATCGATATGATTGTCGCCACAATGGCCTGATCACTCCGACTATCGGTAATGTCTGTCACGAATGAACGGTCAATCTTCAGCTTGTGAATGGGGAAATGCTTCAAATAACTCAGCGAGCTGTACCCCGTCCCGAAATCATCCAGGCTGATTTTGACCCCGAGTGCTGTAAGCTCATTTAGAATACTCGTAGATACGGATGCGTCCATCATCATACTCTCGGTAATCTCCAGTTCCAGATAAGTGGCATCAAGTCCCGTCTCCGCGAGTGCATTTTTGACCTGCTCCACCAGGTTCGACTGATGAAACTGCTGGCTGGACAAGTTAACCGATACCGGAATCAATGGTCCCCCACTGGCGTGCCAAAGTTTCATCTGTCGGCATGCTTCCCGCAGCGTCCAATTCCCGATTTCGTAAATCATGCCGGTCTCTTCTGCAATCGGAATGAACACATTCGGAGCCAGAACACCCTTAAGTGGATGATTCCAGCGTATCAACGCCTCTACACCGATCATCTGGCTGTCTTCTGTCCGAATCTGGGGCTGGTAGTACAGGACCATCTCATCCCGTTCCAGTGCTTTACGCAAATAACCCTCCAGTTCAATTCGTTCATATAATTCTGAATTCAGTTGGGCGGTATAGAACTGATAACCGTTTTTACCGTTTTTCTTGACTTCATACATGGCAGAATCCGCATGTTTCATCAGAGCGTCTGGTTCTGTTCCATGAACAGGATACATGGCCATTCCAATACTGGCTGTAACGTAAAAATCATTTTCCTTTAAACGATAGGGCAACTGAATGGCTCCGACAATCTGTTTCGCAAGCTCAGCTACCCGTTCCTCCGATCCTTGCTCATTGGTTACAACCAATGTGAACTCGTCGCCTCCCATACGAGCAAGCATGACATTATCTTCAGCTTGGGGACCGGATTCCTGTATGGCACTCATAATTCTGCCACTCACTTCTCTTAGGAACAAATCACCTACGGAATGCCCCAATGAGTCATTAATCATTTTGAAGCGGTCGATATCCATTACCATAACAGCAAATGAGCTACCTGTTACCGCGGAAGCATGAATTGTTTCTTCCAATACCTCGTCCAGTTTGCGACGGTTCGGCAATCCCGTGAGCGGATCGTGCAGAGCCTGGTGACGTATGCTTTCCTGAGCCTGCTTCTCCTCGGTTACATCTTTAATCAGAATGTGGCTGCCCTGATGTTTGCCATCGATTAGTACGGGTACAACGGTAATACTCAGATCAAGATCATTACCCTGGACATTTTTCATCTTCCCCATAAAATGCTGCTGGTCGCGGCTATCATCATCCCATAACACACCATGCGTTTCACTTGTCCAATATATTTCCACATGCTGTGTAATCTCATCGATCGAACGATGAATAACCTCTTTCTCCTGGTAGCCTGTAATTCGTGTGACAGCAGCATTAATTCCCTTGACAGCACCCTGCTTGTCCACCGAAATGATAGCATCCGAATGGTTGTCGTACAGAGCCTGATACCACTGTTCATTTTCACGAATACGCCGGTCTTTCTGAGACAGGCGCTGATTAATAAATATACCGAACAAGGTCAATCCCAATGCTATAAAGGTGCCTGCTGCGATCAGATACGCCAGTATGGACGGTTCAATCTGCATGATCGAACCTGCCATTGTGCCATGTGCACTATGAAATTGAGCGGCCGACATTCCCGTATAATGCATTCCCGAAATTCCCAGACCCATAATGAGTCCACTACCCATCTTGTATATCCATGTATATCGTGACTGACGCTGCCGAAAGTAAAACATGAGCCACAAAGCAGCAAATGAAGCCAACGCTGCAATCAGAATAGACAACATCACTATGCCTGGCTCATACGTAATCGGAATGGACATGGCAGCCATTCCCACATAATGCATACTGCTTATGCCTGCAGTCATGAGCAATCCCGCAATCAGGAGCTTGCTTATCTTCCCCGATTGTTGACCTGCAATATTTAACGCTACACCAGATGCGATGATTGCAAGCAGAACGGATAGAACGACCTCATCAGTGGAATAGGACACATGCATGGGAAGAACAAAAGCCAACATGCCCACAAAATGCATGGACCATATCCCCAAACCCATGGAGACTGCCCCGCAAGTAAGCCACACATTCCGGGACATGCCATTCGCCAGACTCAACCGGCCTGCTAGGTCAAGTGCTGCATAAGAAGCAAGCGTTGCAATAATGTAAGATAAAAAAACCAGTTCCAAGTTGTACGTTCCATGTAGGTGCTCCACTCATTCTGTCCTTTCAACCGGGAAATGCCTCGTATGTAAGCAAAAATGTAAAAAAGAAGCGAGTGCGCTGTCCGGATGACAGGCACTCCCTCCGCATCATTTGTCTTGTGACCACTGACTTATATAAAGCCGGAGTCATACATCAGAAACCCGTTATTATAGATGTATATAGTCTAAACGTCCCGGCATTTAAAATCAACACTTTTTCCCAGAAAACCGGGTATTATATATGAACAAATTCCTTTCAAAATTCACTTTTGAGTCACCTATTTTTGAACCAGGAACAAATTGCCAAAGCCAGATGTATTTTGATAGGAGTTGCCTGATCGATCACTCCAGATCGATACACTGCTCCGTTGACCATTCCCGGCATGATCGTTGTTCACCTGCAGGTCAAATCCAATCCATGGATTCTTACCTGAAGGGACATGATCCAAAGGAATCGCCGCCTCGATAACGTATCCTCCACTTGTCAGTCGGGTAGCCGACTTGAATTGCTCCTTCAAGGCATTTCCTCCAAAGGAAGATTCATTATCAAAGTTAACCCGGTACTGCGCGTCATCCTCCTGATAATAGGTGGTCTGATTGTGGTTGGGGTCGATAAACATTTCGACAGAGTCCTGCTCATGTGCATTTTTGCTCACTTTACTCAATAACGGATCTTTGACATCTGCAAATACATACAGATAATTCTCATCCCATAACAACTGAGCAGTTGCCGTTGCGCCAGAATCCCCAATCACCCAGACATCGGTCTTAACTGACGCTGCCTTCTTCCAGATGCCTTCCTTTTTCGCATCTACTACGGGTTTGCCATATGTGACCTTGGTTTGCTTCAAGTCAGAACCCAGCTTCAATTTCCCCCGATTGACGGGTTTATCGGGCTGCTGGTTGGAAATATCATTCCAAACAATGGTCGCTGTCTGTCCAGCAGCATACTCATCCGTAATTCGGTAATCCAGGGACAGTACCTGTCCTTCGGTAAGTAAAGCGACTGATAAAGGCAGTGATGCATATACGACATAACCCGTTTTTGTCTCCTGTACGCTGTATACATTCTTATCCTTGCCTTTGCTGCCCTCACGTTTGAACGTATACTGACCATTCGCAGGCGATGGATGTTTCTTCTCGGCAAGTGAAACATCTCCAGAGGCTGCAGCGCCTGTATCTTTTGTGTCTTCCGCAAGGAACACCTGCACCTGATCACCTTTGCGATGTGTGGTATCCTTCACTTCCACTCGCAAATTCATCTTTTTGGTATCCCACAGCATTCTAGCTTCACCGGTAACTTCTGATGTACCCTCTGCGAGATGATTAATATCAATCCCTTTCACAGCGCCCCAGAGAACATCTTCCTGTCCTTTGCGATCCGGGAAAGAAGGGCTGGCTTTAAGCGCTGTCCATTCATTACGGTAGATTGGAAGGGTGGCAGGGTCCACCAATGCCCAATAAGCCGGTTTCGCTTTCAGCTTTCGATCAAACAGCAACGGTGCATCTTTGCGTCCTTTGACTGGATGGTTGTCAAGCCATGTACCATCATCTGCAAGTCCCCAGACTGTAACACTGTCCATTACTCCACGTTTTCCCAACTCATCGAACAGGTCAAATAATTCACGATAACGATAGGCCTGCTGCAGCATTAATTCATCCGTAACGGGCATCTCCTGCTCGGAAGAATTTGAATAGATCGAAACGTCCAGCTCTGTAACCTGTACATTCACACCAAGAGCGGCAACTTTGTTAAAAGCCTCGCGAATCAGCTTCACATCCGGTCCGTACATGGACACATGCATCTGGAATCCAACCGCGTCAATCGGTGTGCCTTTAGCCAGCAGTTTCTCTACAAGCTTCACCATATCATTCAGCTTGCTTGCACTGCCCTCCAATCCATAGTCATTAATCACCAGTACGGCATCCGGATCAGCCTCGCGGGCATATCGGAAAGCCAGCTCAATGTAATCACTGTCATCTCCATCACCGTCCACATCCCCAATGATGTCTCTCCACTTGGAACCACTTGCCTGATTACGCAAGCCGCCTCCGTCCGAGATGACTTCATTAACGACATCCCATGTATGAACCTTTCCTTTGTACCGGGTCACGATGGTCTGAATATGGGTTTTCATCCGCGCAAGCAACTGTTCCCGCGTGGCAGGTTTCGATGCATCATTCGGATCAGTAAAGAACCAATCCGGTACCTGACTATGCCATAACAGCGTATGACCTCTGATCTCCATGTCATTGGCTTCGGCAAAATTCACCAGCCGATCCGCTTCTGACCAGACAAACTGTCCTTCCTGAGGTTGCATCGCATCCATTTTCATAAAATTGCCTGCCGTAATACTGTTAAAATGCTTTGTCAACAACCGGGAATGCTGGTCTTCCGGGTCCAGTGCAGACTGGTCGATTGCAGCCCCCAGCGCATAATTTTGTCCCACGATATCGACCAGGTTCGGAATATTCGGCTCAATTTCAATTTTCTCGGCCACCGTAATCAGAACATCATCGATGTAAAAAGAAATCGTATCTGCCGGCGTCACTTCCTCTGACTTCTTCCATGGGGTCTCTGCATACATCCGGAATCCGGTGATGCCGCTATTCTCCCCAGGGATGACCACATCGGCCTCGATTTTTTTCCATTGTCCTTTGTTCAGGGTAGCGGAGGCAAACGTGGCATATTCAAGACTCGAAGCGTCTTTATTGTATTCTTTCTCCAATGAGCCGTTAATGACCTGACTGTCAGGCCCCTCATCGTACATGGCCCAAAATGAAATATGAACCGTGCTGCCCTTCTGTACATGGTCCAGCACCTCAATTAAGGGTCCATGGAATGTTTCGGTACGAGATGAGGTTCTCAGACTTCGTGTACTGTCGTGACCCACTCCTGTCACAATTTCGAGCTTCTCACTCGCGCGTGCACGCCATTTTCCCAATATACCGTCTTCAAACTGGGCCTCAAACAGCGCTTGATCACCCTCTCCTGTTTTAACGTCCGCAGCTGCCTGAGCACGTGCCCCTCCTGTACCTAAACCCGGCAACAGACTGAAGAGCAGTACAGCAGCCAACCCCAAACTCCACCATTTTCTCATATGCATCCGATCTCCTCCTTGGTTGTTTGTTAGACTAACCTTTACTCCGTCATGTGTCAGCCCTTTACAAGATGGTTGTGCAGGATTGGATAGACGTAATGACCGGAAAATTGTAAGCACTTTCATTATACGATTGCCAGCAAACTTTGTTTACCCGTTAAACTATAGATCTTGCTCCAAAAACTTTAGAGGTTCTATTCCATTCCAGGCTCCTCCAACGGTATAACGATCTCCACCCGTGTCCCTTTACCAAGGGTACTGTCGAATCGGATGTGGAAACGGTTATCATAGATCAATTTCAACCGATAAATCACATTTTGTACTCCCACACGATCCCCCATGGAATCTTCTGTTTGCACATAAGCAAGCAGCTGGTTTCTCTTTTCCTCCGTCATGCCTGCTCCCGTATCTTCCACAACACAGATGAGTTGCTTCTCTGTACGTTTAATGCGAAGCCTTATCTCTCCCCCCTCCTTGAGAGGTTCAATGCCATGAATGCTGGCGTTCTCGACAAATGGCAATAGTGTCATCTTGGGAATGAAACATTGACCCGCTTCCGGGTCCAGTTCAATGGAATAATCCATCTTGTGTCCGAACCGATATTTCTGTATCTCGATAAAACAGGTCACATACTCCAGCTCTTCCTTTACGCTAACCCTGTCACGATTCCAGGTCAGGGCGTTCCGAAAAATTTTGGCCATATACTGGATAATTCTTGCTGTCTCATCCTCATCCTTCATCAGGCTTCGCATGCGGATGGTCTCCAGCGCATTGAACAGAAAATGTGGATTAATCTGACTTTGCAACGCATTTAACTGGGCATGACGCCGCTGCAACTCCAGATTTTTATGTTGAATATCCGCTACATACACATCATTGATCAAACGGTGAATGGTCATTGTCATGCGATTAAACTCGGCCGTTAGCTGACCAATCTCATCCGACGTTTCTGGCTGTCTAATAGGCTCAAATCGTTGAAGTTTCACTTTTTTCATATGCTCAAGCACGCGTGCAAGCCTCACATGGATGTTGCGTGTCGTCCAAATAATAATCAAGGTTGGCAGAATAATATTCAAACAAGCCAGCAAAATGACCAGATGAAGCGGTTGCCTCAGTTCTCTGTAAATTTCGGTTTCATCAAATAAACCAACGATTTTCCATCCCGTCAGTTCCCCAGATAGTGGATAGACCAGCTCAAATTCATGTTTCCCCAGTTGACTCCTGATGTCGCTGTACGCAACAGTCTGACTTGTCCATGGCACATCCGAATCGGTCGTGTAGTCCACTGTGTCTGCTGAGTTGACCAGAAACAGCCGCCCTGGAATGGTGATATTCGTGAAAATTTGGCGGATCGTTGACGTTTTCAGGTCCAGCCGAACGAATTTCTCCTTCCATCCCGGATTTGCAGCATAATAGTCCAGCTTGCGGAGTATGCTGAAGGTCTGCTGAGTTCCTCCAGGACTCCATCGCATAAAAATGGGGGAAAATTGCGGACCGATGGTCAGCTGCCTGTAAGCCTCGGATCGCCTTACCTTCTCGTCCAGAAACTCAACTCCCCCGGAGGGCAACACTGTTGTATTATCGACATAGATGGTCAGGCCCTGAATCGAATGAAAACCGGAATGGTACGTATTCAGAATCTTGCGGAGATACAGGGCATAGGCTTCAACATATTGGATCGGATGGGCATACTCCGTGTCGAGCATTTCAGTCAACAGGATATCCGTGTACAGGCTGGATGAGATATCGACCGCATTGCGAATTTCACCGGTAAAATTGGTACGCACCTGTTCCATGGCCTTGGACAAATCAGACATGCGTTGTGATTTGACGTTCGCCGTCGTCACCTGATAGAAAATAACATTACTGAAAATGACCGGTACGAGTACAAAAAAGACATATAGAATCAACATTTTGTCCCGCAGACGGATATTGCTGAGAAAATTCCGTTTCACGGCCGTATCACCTACCCCTCGCCCATCAAACGGTTCCGATATTCCGTAGGCGAGGAAGCCTCTGTTTTCTCGAATTGAGTAGCAAAATAATCACTGCTCCCGAATCCTACCCGCTCTGCCACCTCATATACCCGCAAATCCGTCTGCCTTAGAAGCCTTTTGGCTTCTTCTATGCGAAGCTGAAGCAAAAAATCATTGAAATACATGCCATAAACCTTGCGAAAGCGTTGCCCCAGATACACCGGATTCATATAAAATTCGGAGGCAATACTCTTCAGGCTTATATTCTTGCTGTAGTTTTCCTCAATGTAACTTTTGATCTTGGGCATGCTCCCCTTCTGAATCTGCTGACGCTGTTCAGCCAGCCGTCGGGCTGCTTCCTCCATAAAACAATTCAGCAATTGGAGTGCATCCGCCAGCCTTCCCCGCTCGGATTGCCAGTCCAGAACAGGTTGAAGCGTAGTCATTGTTTTCACGTCGGCCTGAACCGATTTCAGAATGGATACCACCGCAGAGACCAGTTGGTGTACAGCAGACGTCACAGCTGCCGGAGCATAACAGGAAGCCCGCAATTCGGTGAACCAGTCACCCAGCGTCACTTCCATGGCCTCCATCTGCTGCTCTTCCATCAATCTCAGCAACTGCTGCTGCTTTTCATGATCCGTATGCATCCATTGCACCTGAGCATGCTGTACTTCATCAAAGAGCACGACCCCATCGTCCTCTGTAATGAACTTGTAGGCAATTGCCTTTAAAGCCGTCTGATAGGCATGTCCAATGAGCAGAGGATCTTGACAGGTGGCCCCTGCATAGATGCATACTCGAGTATTTTCCATTTCAGTGAAGCTGAACTGTATTTTCTCTACCGTTTTACGCAGATTATTCGCATCGGTACGCAGATGTTTGCCTGTAAGCAGGACTCCAACACGCTCACCATGCTGCTTCAGATGCATTGGCGTATCTTGCGGATACATCCGCTTGAGAACTGCCTGCACAATCTGTTGAAAGCTCTCGTAATGCCCGAGCTGGGCCACGTCTTCTTCTCCCGTATATGTGATTTCCGATACATCAGAACATAATCGCGGGTTGTGCTCAAACAGCAGATATGCCAGCATATCCCCCGAATGAGTATCCGTCAGTTCCAACCACTGTTCAGCAACAGAAGAATCAGCCTCTCCGTACATCAGCTGTTCCAGACACCGCATGTATTGCCGCTCCCGCTTCTCCTGCTCCGCAGATTTATGTTGCTTCAGCACTGCTGACAATCTACACAAGGTCGCCTCAAGTTCAACCTCATCAATCGGTTTCAAAATATAGTCCTGTACACCGTACCTCACTGCCTGTTGTGCATAAGTAAAATCATTATATCCACTCACAATGATAAAATAGGGCATTTTCCCATTTATTCCATTTTGATCTCCATCCAGGCTAGTCCGCCGAATCAATTCTAGACCATCCGTCTCCGGCATTCGAATATCGGTAATGACGACGTCAGGTTGTAACCGTTCAATCTGCTCGTAAGCCTCATCCCCATCATCGGCCTCACCAATGACCTCGAATCCGCATGCTTCCCAGCGAATCAACTTCCTAAGACCCTTGCGTGCGTACACTTCGTCATCCACCAAAAGCACCTGATGCATTAGATCAACCCCCTTGATTGAATGGACTACAATACTTCCTTAAATTCGACCACCCAAAGTAAGCGGTTACAAAATATCATTTATGGTATTTATTGTTAGTTGGAATGTGGCAAAAAGTCAACAGCTTTTCCTCTTAGCTGAATGGATCAGGTTTCGTTGAAACTCACAAACGATTAGGGCGGATCCATAACGCCAAAAAGCACAGCCTGTTAGCTGTGCTTCGTGTCATCATCTTTACACTTTCGCAGGTGCAGTCGTTTGACGGATCACCAGATTGGATGGCTCCGTAATGACCGGAGGCGAATATGAAGGATTCTCAATCATGGCAATCAGGTATTCAATCGATTTGATCCCGATAGAATGAATATTTTGATTAATCGTGGTTAAGCCTGGTTTGAACACTTCAGCATAGTACGTGTTATCAAATCCGACAACGGAGACATCCTCAGGCACCCGCAACCCATGTTTCTCAATTTCATGGATCGCTCCGAAAGCGGACATATCTGAAGCACAGACAATCCCTGTGGGCTGTTCCTTCAATGCAAGCAATCGGCGAGCTGCCTTACTGCCGCCATCGAAGGAGTAGTCACAGACCTCCAGATACACGGTTGAATACGGAATGCCGCATTCACGTAGTCCTTCCCGATATCCATCCAGTCGAAGATTCGCTACGGCAGGCCCAAGTGTTCCTGAAATATAGGCGATTTTTTGGTGACCCAGCTCATGCAAATGTTTGACGCTCATGGCAATCGCATTTGCATTATCCGTCGTTATGTATCCTGCCCGCTTGCCAAACAAGTCGGTATCAATAAACATCGTCGGAATCTCCGCAGTAACCAATTCCTGAATACTCTTATTGTCTCTTCCTTCCCCGAAAACAACAACGCCATCCACATTTCGGCTGCGGCAATGTTTGATAAACGAATAGGCGGGATCATCAAAACGTGTAGATAAGCGAACAAGATCGTATCCGCTGTTCTCCAGTGCTGTTTTGATTCCTTCAAGCAGCTCCGATACAAACGGATTGGTAAAAGGAACTGTCAGCAATACACCTACCGTCCAAGAACGGCGTTTCACAAGTCCACGTGCAACCACATTCGGTTGATATTTCAATAGTTCGATGGCTATATTGACTTTTTTGCGAGTTTTGTCACTTACATCGGGATAATCGTTCAGCACTTTGGAAACGGTTGCAACAGATACGCCCGCCTCTTTGGCCACATCATGGATAGAAGCCACCTGATCACCTCAACCTCTTTCAAATCCCCTGTCTCCGGCTGCATTCACTATAACATCGGCAGGTTTGTCTACCCATTATAGCTTAAAACAGCCAGAAACGGTATCACAGGGTTCCAGCCAGTGTTACCGGCTATTCTTGATGATCCAATTTCCTTAGATCAAGTGCCAGTTTCTCCATAGTGGTAGCAAAAACAGCAAGCTCTTCTGAGCGGGAAGCCTGACGTCTTGCCCCCGAGGCAGTGTGCTTGGCTTCCTGCTGAACACTGCCCAGTTTCTTCATAATCTGTGCCAGATTCGTCTGAATTTTTCCTTGGGCCTCTCGGGAGCTGGAGGCAAGCTTGCGCACCTCACTTGCAACCACCTCGAAACCCCGGCCGAATTCTCCTGCATGTGCAGCTTCAATGGCGGCATTTAAGCCCACCAGATGACTCTGATCCGAAATTTCGCGAATGATCTCACCCATTTTGCCAATCTGATGAATCTCCTTGGTCAGTTCGTCCAACAATCCATTTGCCTGATCCTGAGAGGCTGCCGTTTCCCTGGCCACATCTGAGATCGCCTGAGCATTTTCATTCAATTCACTAATCATGCCCGTCAGCTGCTGGGTGATCTGTGTGATCGCCTGCAAGGTATGCTGCTGATCTTCAGCGAATTGATTTAATTTCTCCTTTTCTTTCTTCTCGTAAGCTTCCAATACGAGCTGTGAATCGAGGTTAAACATTTTACTAAGCGCCTGGATAACCAGATGCCAGCCTTCAGGAATAACCTGCTGGAATATGCTTGTCGCAATATCAAGGTACACCATATAGGTGCCCAGATAATAATCCTCGGACAATCCAATGCGGGAATGAACCAGTCCAATCGCGATGCGCTGATCGATATATGCATCATCAACCACACCATCGGTCATGGATAGCCAGTATAGCTTCTGGGTTTCTTTCAGACGGTCAATGGTAGAGAAACGGGCAATTAGATCGACCAAATCCGGATAATTCCCCACATGATTGTAGAAATGGTCCACTACTTCGTCAACGACTTTCACAAAAGCAGGCCGATGATCTGCGAGAAGTTGCAAATCCCCGGCGGTTAGTCCAATATAATCAAGTTGTTTCTGTCTTGCCAACGCAATACTCATAACTAGTTCTGTCAGCTCCTTAATAACCACAAAAAAGTTCAAATTGTAAATATCTGTATCGATTATAGACTAAATGGCCTAATTTTACATATACCATTCGAACTAATTTGTCATGAAATTGACCTTCTTTGTCAGTTTTATGGTGAGATTTGGTATGTGAATGTATATAAAAAGGCCCCCCATCCTGCTGTGAAGGAGCCTCACAGCAGGCATCAGGAGCCTGATCCGGAATGGTTCGATGCAGATCAGCGATTCAACAAACTGCCCACGTAACGAAGCAATTCATTTGCGCTGGCAGCGGTGTATCCATGTTCTTCAATTAACCGTTTTATCACTTCATTCATTCGTTTCAGCTGGGTCGCATCAGGTGTCTTGGTTGAGGTTGTAATCTTCACAATGTCCTTTAAGTCAGCGAACAGCTTCTTCTCTATCGCTTCACGCAAGCGGTCATGGCTGCTGTATTCGAATTTGCGCTCCTTGCGGGAATAAGCCGAGATGCGGATCAATATTTCTTCCCTGAACGCCTTTTTGGCGTTTTCGGAAATACCGATCTGCTCCTCGATCGAACGCATTAAGCGTTCATCCGGGTCCATCTCCTCATCCGTCAACGGATCACGGATTTTGGACCAATTGCAGAAGGCCTCAATGTTATCCAGGTAATTTTCGAACAGCGTTCTGGCCGACTCTTCAAACGAGTAGACAAATGCTTTTTGTACTTCCTTCTTCGCCAGTTCATCATATTCTTTACGTGCCAAAGCAATAAAGTTCAGATAACGCTCACGTTCCTCTTTTGTAATGGAAGCATGCTGGTCCAGACCATCCTTGATTGCCCGGAGAATATCCAGCGCGTTAATGCACTGAAGATTTTGCTTAATCAAAGCACTGGATATCCGGTTGATGACATAACGCGGGTCAATGCCCGACATGCCTTCATCCAAATATTCATTTTGCATCTCACGCAAATCGGCTTCTTTGTACCCTTCAACTTCTTCACCGTCATACATCCGCATTTTCTTAACCAGATCCATACCTTGTTTCTTCGTTTCTTTCAAGCGAGTAAGTATGGAGAAAATGGCTGCAGTCCGCAGGGCATGCGGTGCAATATGGACATGCTTCATATCACTTTGTTGAATGAGCTTGCTGTAAATCTTTTCTTCCTCGGAGACCTTCAAGTTGTATGGAATGGGCATGACAATCATCCGGGATTGCAGCGCTTCATTCTTTTTGTTCGATATAAACGACTTGTACTCGGATTCATTCGTATGTGCCACAATCATCTCATCCGCACTGATTAATGCGAATCGTCCTGCCTTGAAATTGCCTTCCTGGGTCAGTGACAGCAAATTCCAGAGGAATTTTTCATCACATTTGAGCATCTCCTGGAATTCCATCAATCCGCGATTAGCCTTGTTTAACTCCCCGTCAAAACGATAGGCACGCGGATCAGACTCGGAACCAAATTCAGTGATGGTCGAAAAGTCGATACTGCCCGTCAAATCAGCAATATCCTGGGATTTCGGATCGGATGGACTGAATGTTCCAATTCCCACCCGGTTATCTTCGGAAATCAAGACCCGTTCCACCTTCACCCGGCTAATGTCCCCGCCGTATTCGGTGCGAAGCCGCATCTGGCAAGATGGGCAAAGATTACCCTCAATGCGTACACCAATTTCCTTCTCCACTTCAGGGCGAAGCTCCAGTGGAATCAGATGGAGTGGCTCCTCATGCATTGGGCAGCCTTCAATGGCATACACGGCCCCCTTCTCTGTACGGGAGAACTGTTCAAGTCCGCGTTTGAGCAACGTCACTAATGTAGACTTCCCTCCACTGACCGGCCCCATAAGCAGCAAAATCCGTTTGCGCACATCCAGACGACGAGCGGCCGAATGGAAATACTCTTCAACCAGCTTTTCAATGGACCGATCCAGCCCAAAAATCTCCTGTTCAAAAAACTTGTATCGTTTGTGCCCACCTACTTCTTCTACACCAAACGATTCGATCATCTGGTACACTCGAGCGTGAGCCGTCATTGCCGGAGTCGGGTCCTCTCTCAGCAGCGCAATATAATCTTCAAATGTTCCGTTCCATGTCAAACGGTCACTTTCTGCCCGATGTTCCGCAACGCGTTCAAAAATATTCATGCTTGGTACCTCCCATGGCTCCTTTAGTGTGATTGTCAACCATTCCGAATGGTATGAAGAAATCAATAGAATTACGGCTCCTGCTTGAATACCAATCTGCGGTTCGGATTAGTCCCGCCACCCTCTGTCCAAACAACTTGTATTGTTGTGAAAAGTGTATTACATACCTATGCGGCAAATCGGATAAGTTGACCTCTTTTTTTCAATCCCAATGTCTTAATTTGAGGCTTTCCCTGTTCTATCAGACATCTTATGCCCTCAGAAAAAAAAGAACGGATATGATATAATGAAGGTTCTAAATTCAGAAAACGGGACAAAACATGGCCCAAGACGGGCCGCTTCAAGGAAGGAGCAGAAACGATGGCGGTGCAGTACGAAACCGAGTTATATTCGCCTGTAAAGGCTTTTTTCGAACGACGCGGTTACAACGTGAAGGCTGAAGTCAAACATTGTGACCTGGTCGGGGTCAAATCGGATCAGAATGAACCACTCATTGTGGAGATGAAAAAAACATTTAATCTGTCTCTGCTGCTACAAGGAATGCAGCGCCTGAAGCTCAGTCCCTTCGTTTATCTGGCTGTGGAGCGGAATCGCAGTAAACGCGGGGCGGTCAACCAGCGCTGGGGCGAATTGACGGCATTGTGCAGACAGCTCGGTCTGGGACTCCTAACCGTTACCTTTTACAAAACCAAAGCCCCCCTGATTGATGTGCTGTGCGAACCTGCTGCCCAAACTCCTCTGTCTGGTAGCAGCAGCGGAGTCCGCAAGGGCGGAATCCGGAGACAACGACTGCTGCGTGAATTCGACGAGCGGAGTGGTGATTATAATACAGGAGGAAGCACACGCAGGCAGTTGGTCACTGCATACAGGGAAAAGGCATTACGTATTGCTTCTGCCCTCCGCGCTCAGGGTGAATCTTCCCCGGCTTCTCTCGCCAAGCAGACAAGTGTGGGGTCCGCTGCGGCCATTCTGCAAAAAAATTATTATGGCTGGTTCGAGCGGCTATCCCGCGGACGATATGTGCTGACAATCAAAGGTGTGCAGGCACTGACCGAGCATGCTCACATGCTTGAGGATAATGATATGATTGAGCAGCGTATAAATGAACCGGAAATAGACATTTCCCTGATTCACGTTGATGACGATAGACTACAGCATATTGCGGAAATAGCGGAGCCGTACCTGCTCCCAAAAAGGAATGTCTGAGCCAGTGAGCTTGAAGCAAAAATGAAATAAAAAAAAAGCCTGTTATCTCCTAAAGGAAATAACAGGCTTTTTGCATTTCTATATATAATTGCTATTAGAAGCTTGCTGCTACTTCGGAAGCCAATTTCAGACCTGCTGCCACGATTTCTTGGGAACGGTCAGGTGAAGCGTTGTGGCCTTCAACGATAACCAGTTCAGGGTTTTGGATACCCCAGAAGTTCAGTACGTTCGTTACATATCTCACGGACATTTCTGCAGATGCCATAGGCTCTACGGAGTAAACACTACCACGCGCATTAAGCAATGCCACTTTTTTGTTGCCAACAAGACCTACAGGGCCTTCAGCAGTGTATTTAAACATTTTTCCAGCTTGGCTCAGGTAGGAAATGTAGTTCACCAGTGGTGCCGGAACAGTGAAGTTCCACAGTGGGAATGCAAATACCACTTTGTCTGCTGCCAAAAATTGATCTTGCAATTGTGCAGCCAGTGCAGCCGCTTTTTGCTCTTCTGGCGTTGCTTCGATGCCGTTAGCTGCTTTGTACCCACCAGTAATTACAGTGTTGCCGTAGTAAGGAAGATCTGTATTGTAGAGATCCAGTTCGGTAACAGTGTCACCTGGGTGGGACTCTTTATATGCGTTCAGAAATGCATCGTACAATTGTACGCTGACTGCTTGATCAGCAGGACGGTCGTTAGCTTTTACAAATAAAATATTAGACATGTTCGTTCCCCCGTTAGTTAAAATATATGAGTGCTTCTCCTGAACTTGCAATGAATGCAGCTTATATAAAGAAAACAACAACTCATTAATACATATTATATATAAAAATGTTAGTGGATGCAATAACGTAATTACTTTGGGGGGCAACATCTTTGATCCTAATCCAATGCCTGGACCTTCCGCTAATCAAAGTTCCAGGCGTTAATTGAATTCAATCTTTCTCATCCTAAAAGCATTCTAGCTCCGGGCTGTAAACTCGGTAATGGACTCACTGATCAGATTCATGCCCAGTAACAACTCATCCCGACCGGGATGGCTGAAGTTCAAACGGATGTACCGATGATCCTGTGCCCCTGTAGAGCAGAGGGAACCTGGAAGAAAGGATACCCCCTTTAACAGAGCTGCCTTGAGCAGCGCCCCGCTGTCCAATCCATCCGGCAGCTGTATCCACAGATACATTCCTCCTTCAGGAATGCTGTACTGGCACCCCTTCCAGCCCGGACGTTTCAACAATTCGAGCATAAGTTTGAGTCTGGTCTTATACTCCCGATTCAGCATGGACAGGTGATCACTCCATTTAAAAGGAGAATGGGCCAGCAGTTGATATAACAATCGCTGATTCATCGGACTGGATTGCCCATCTGCTATCCGTTTCACTGAAGCCATGGCTTGAATCAGCACAGGATGTCCGGCAGCCCAACCCGTACGCAGGGCGGGTGCTACGGTTTTGCTAAATGAACCAATATAGAGAACATGTCCACCCTGATCCGCTGTATCCAGTGCAAAGAGGGATGGATATCTCCGATAGAATTCCCCCGGCTCCAGACCATCGAAGTGAAGTTCGCCATAGGAATCATCCTCCACAAGCAGCACGCCATACCGCGAGCATAGATCCAACACTGCCTCACGACGCTCCATGCTCCACAGCACACCTGTCGGATTGGAAAAGCTGGGTGCGGCAAAAAGCAGCTTCGGTCTCACCTGCTGCATGTGATGCTCCAAGAGGTCAGGCAAAATACCGTCGCCATCACCTGTCACTGGTACAATTTTGGCACCCTGCATTTCCAGAACCTCAAGACAACCAGGAGAGGTCGGATGCTCAACCAGTACGGAATCTCCAGGCTCAAGCAACAATCGCATCACCAGATCGATAGCCTGCTGAGTACCTGTTGTCAATAGAATTTGATCTGGAACCGTCCGTATGCCCTTGCGTGCATTCCAGTCTTTGTCGAGCCACTCTCTCAGGGGGCTGTACCCTGCCGGCTCACCATACTGTAACGCAGAAGGACCAGAACTAAATACAGAGACCGCTGCTTCTTCCAGAAGTTTGAATGGAAATAGCTCCTCCGCAGGCAGTTCTTCTGCCAGCGAAATGAAATAATCCCGGCCAGACATTTCACGAATATCCCTCAGCGGTGATGACAAAAGCCTGTTTGTACGGGAGGCGAAGAAATATTTCATCGGTCCGTTCCCCTTTCATCCCTATTCGAACTATGCTCGCAGTCCGCAGCCCCTACAACCTATTCCGGTTCAGCACTGAATATGACCTGACTGAACACGTGACGAGTCATTGTACATAGGAATCCATGGAACCAAGCTCGTCAGGATACGGTTTTGGTCTGCCTCGCATATAAAGCGTAACGTTCAATGGCCTGTGCCCTGCTGCTTACATCCAGCTTCACATAAATTTTACGCAGGTAATTATCAATCGAACGTCTGCTAACGTTAATCTCACTGGCTATTTTATCATAGGTTACGCCTTGTACAATTCTTTCCATAATAAAAGTTTCCGTTTCGGTTAATTCAACAATAAGCTCTTCTGCCGGAGATTCGACAGGCTGGGCCCATTCGGGACTGGCTAACCAGGATAAAGGAATGGAAACACATCCCTCACGCAGTCCAGAGATCAGATGGATCAGCTGGCTAGGGGAAGCCTGTTTGGACAGCATACCACTTGCACCAAGGCTGATCAGATGACGAAATAACTTTACATTGTCTTCGTCCGTCAGAATAATGATGTGGCTATGGGCCGACAGATTTTTCATCTGTGCAATATACTGATCCGCTTGGCCCTCAGGAAGCCGATAATCCATCAGAATCAGATCAGGCTGGTGAATGTTCACCAGCTCAAGGCCTTCCGACCCGGTCGAAGTCATCCCCCGGACTAACAGATCCTGCTGTTCTTCCAAAATTAATTTCGTACCCAGCATGCTGGTGGGGTGGATATCTACGATGACCACCTGCCATACTTTTTTCATTGTTCTTCCCCCTGTTATGTATTGGACAAATTCCTTTTCTACCCTAAGCCATGATGATGCTACTCCCCCTGCGACAGTCCGTGTATAGAAGAAGCAAGAGTCGTATTATGTCGAAAAATAGAAGTTCAGACGAGAAAGCCGTAAAAACAGCTCTATTTCTACTGTGTTTCGCAGTCGCAACATCAGGACTTTTGCCTTTTCTAACAAGAAAAGATCAAAAAATAGTATAATTTTCCTGCATTTCTATCTAAAAAAGTCGAAAAACTTGCCCAAAGTTCCTACTTATTGCATCTATAAGAAATTGTATCCTAGGACTTCCTTCCGATGCAATCTCTTTTTATCCTATTCTTTAAAGAATTTCATTTTTGCGTAATCAATAGTGGCATGATAGAATGAGGACTGGAAAATTTTTTGTACCAATAAATGACCAGGAGTGATGATATGAAACCTTCTGCCCCACCTTCTGACATCCATCACACCCGGAGCGCCAAAGGCAAGGCCGGATCTTCAGTCAAGCTGTTTCTGGTAATGTGGATCGTTCTCATTGCACTTGGAGTACTTGGAGCCTACTATTATAGTAACCACCTCCAGCAACAGATGATAACTCAGCTTCAGACCCATAATCAGCAGCAGATTGCAACGCTCAAAGCCGACTACGAAAAGCAGCTAACAACGATATCTCAGGAAATATCGGACCTGCAGGGACAGGTGCAGTCCTTTAATGAATTGCTGACTTTTACCAAGGATAATGCAAACGATAAAACCGACAATAGCAACAAATTGTATACCCAGCTGAGCGAAGTCAAAAAACAACTGGAAACACTCCAGAAAAAGATGGATCTGCTCAAATGATTACACCGGTAAAACAGGTTAATCGTTTATTTATGCTTGCACTTGCTCCTTTTGTTGGACTGATGTTATGCCTGCTGCTGATACGTCCACCGCTTGAACCTGCAGACTTCATCGAATCCGGTCTGGCTGAGGAGACGGTTACCTCCCAGACCCAGGCGATTAGCCAGGAGCTTGCAGGGGCAAAAGAAGCTGCGGTTCAAACTTCTTCTTCTATTAAAAGAACAACACAACTGTACAATCAGACAACAAGCACGATGTCTACCCTTGTACAGAAGGCAAAGGTTCAGGCAGCTCGTCCGGAAACGATCTATAATCAACGGATCTCATCCAAATTGGGCGTTCCGTTTGAACGGATAAACAGTGATCGCCTTACGATTGAACTTTACAGAGTCAACCCAGGCTCCTATAAGGGCTATGCCATGAAAATCAAGCTGAAAGACCCTACCGCCATGAAGATGGCTCTAGACAGCGAGCTTGGCCGTTCTGAGACTACCATGCAGGCGGTGAAGCGCAATGGGGCCATTGCCGGCATTAATGCAGGTGGTTTCGCCGACAGCGGAGGCAAACGATACCCGCTGAGTACAACTGTGATGGACGGCAAGTATGTGACCGGTTTTCAGGCCAGCTTTAAGGATTTATTTTTTGTAGGTCTTGATCATGCAGGCAAACTGGTAGGCGGCAAATTTTTTGACAAAAGTTCCCTCGATCGCCTGCAACCGCAGTTCGGAGCCACATTTGTGCCCGTGCTGTTGCAGAACGGACAGAAGACTGCGATCCCGGACAAATGGAAAGTGTCACCCAAGCGGGCTCCACGTACGGTTATCGGCAACTACAAAGATGATCAATTGCTGATCATCGTGGTTGACGGCTACAACGAAGCCGGCAGTTCAGGTGCCACCCTCGAAGAGCTGCAAGGCCGGTTGTACAAGCTGGGCGTAGTCGACGCCTATAATCTGGATGGCGGGGGATCATCCTCACTGATCGTGAACAACCGGGTTGTGAATAATCCTTCGGATGGAAGCCTTAGACCGGTGCCTACCCACTTTTTATTTTACAAATGATCATGTGAAGCATTCCTTTTCTTCCTATAATGGTTATAATAGAAGTAAATGAGATTGTACAGGAGGTGCCATGTATGTCATTTTCACTGACATTTTGGATTATTGCTATCGTATTGACTCTCTTCATTACAGGCATTCTCACTTCATCCTACAACAATGACAAAACAAAAGGCCTTTAGAGCCAAGCCTCTCCTTTGGAGAGGTTTTTTCATACTTTTGTACGGATCAAATAATAAGAGACAAGGCTTAAAAGAATGTTGCAATTCTTCTAAGCCTTGTCTCTTGCTGTACAGTCGTCTTTTGACCCCTCATCCACAGGATAAAACATGGGACGCCTAGTCAATAGCTGACCGCCTTTTCGCTTTGCGTTTGCACAAGGCCCTCCTGGAGCTGACGATTCACTGAGCCACCTTCTACTAAAGTTACATAGATGCGTTCATGATCGACGGGCTCTCCAGCAATAATCTTAATTAATTGTTCAGCTGCGAGTGCCCCCCATTTTCTTTTGGAATAATCGATGGTGACCAATCTTGGCTGCACATATTTGCTAAGTTCGATATTATCAAATCCAATAATATTAATCTCCTGACCAATAGTTAACTCACTGCCAGCGAGACGATCACACATGCCAATCGCCATCTCGTCATTCAGGCAGAATACACCAACCGGCTGCGTATATTCCTGAATGATGCGCTCGGCTGCCCGTTCTCCGCCACTCTTCTCAAAATCTCCCGTAATCTCAATCCATTCCACATTTGCTTCCCGCTCCGATACCTGCCTCACAGCCTTCAACCGCTGAGCCGAGTCAAAGGAACCTTCCGGACCTGTCACAACATAGATCTTCGTGTGCCCCTTTTCAATGAGATGCTCCATTGCAAGTGTAGCTCCGGCCTTATTGTCCAGTAACACCTGGTTAATGTTTGGATGATCCAGTTCCCGGTCCAGAACGACGATCTTGTGTCCTCTGTCCGCATATTGCAATAGTTCCTTGCTCGCAAATGTATGATCGAGAATAACGGCACCATCAATCATCCGCTCTGGAAGCATCCGATGAGATTGTGTCCCGCTGCAGACGATCAGATCATACCCTTGCGCATTACATACAGACTTCATGCCACTAAGCAAGTCTCCGTATACATCACCGCTAAAATCCGTCAGAAATACACCCAAAATTTTGGATTCTCTCTTTTTCAATGTTCTGGCAGCCGCATTAGGAACATAGTTCAGCTCTTTGGCGATAGCCAAAATTTTGGAGCTGGTCTCATCTGTCACTTTGTTGCTGCCATTCAGCGCATACGACACGGTAGAGATCGAAACTCCCGCCTGTTTGGCGATATCCTTGATACTGACCACATTCTTCGCTCCCCTGTTATGTTCATCAGGCCCTTCAAAATCGAAGGACCTGACATCTTAATTATTCATGATTCAAAAAACGGGTTAAAATCCACAGGATTAACTGTACATTTCAATCACGTTGTTCTCGCTCAGGCTCTGTTCAAGAATCGAACGCGAGATACGCAGTCCGCCAAGGCGATAAGGTTGTTGCAATCTTGTTGTCTCCAACTCATGGCCATTCAGTATCACACGCTGCACAGATTGTCCGGTGAGATGATAAACAAAGGTCACTTTCTTACCGGCAAACTGGAAATCAAAATGTATTCCATCCAGGCTGACAGGCAGCACAGGGTCCAGAACCAAATCTTCCTCTTCCTGGCGAATGCCAAGTGCGTTCGAAATGAGCTGATTCATATAAATTCCCGGTCCACTGGAATAGATTCTCCAGCCACCCTTTACCTGTACCTCTCCGGTGCGGAGTTTATCGAATTGCTCCTGTGCTTCATAGCGGTTGTTGAACTTGCCGTCAGAACTGCTGAAATAAGCATTGCTCTGCCGCAGATCAGCATTAAGTACAGCTTCCTGTATGCCCACCGGATTAATGATGCTCAGACCATTCCACACCTCATCCGGGTAGCCCAGCTTTGCCATAGCTTCAACATAGCGGATGTGAGCATGGACGTATTGCAAGCCCACTTCACGCCCGAAATTGGATGCCTGCTCCGCACGTTTGAAATGGGTGCTTACACCGCCATCATACTGTGCTGGCCGATTCATCAATCTGACGCCATCCGGGCAGTACAGCTTGTCTTTGATCAGTTCAAAATGGGATTGGGCTTGCTCTGGTTCCAGCAACTCCGCGATCATGCTTCGTGTCATAGGGAGCAAGCGATATTGAATACCTGTCTCGCTGTCATCCGGATGAAGCATGCGCTTCGCTTGTGCCGGATCTTCCATATATACAAAGCCTGGAATCACATCCGTATCCAGCATGAACTTGCTGAAATCCCTTTTCACACCCGTTGCCATGTCGCCCAATTCGGATGAAAGCTCCGGTTTCACAGGCGCAAGTGCTCTGGATAGCTGCTTCAACGTTTGATACGTGAGTGCCACAGTCCAGCTGCTGACCATATATTGCTTCAATTGGGCATTGGCAGGCTGTAAAGTATCGTCCCAGTCACCGTCGCCGTAGGAAGAGAGGAATGTATCATGCAGGAAATGGCTCTGGATATACTCCAGTTCTTTCTGGGCATGTTCAAGCACGCTGGCAGTCTTATCCGTAAAGTCAAAACCATGTTTGACGGTATATGGTACTTCTTCATTCAGAATGGAATAATCCTTGGTGGCAATCAGATAGTCACTTAGTACTTTAAGAGGCCAAACAACAATGTCACCATGGCTTTCTTCCTGCTGAACCTTGAAATAACGATCAAACATGAACCATTGCGGCCAGTTACCATCATCCTCATACTGATGGGAGTACACCGTCTTCAGAATGTCGCGGACCTGCTCATACCTTTGTGTAGCCATAAAGTATTCGACTGGCCCCTGGCAAACATCCCGTGTTCCCCAGGCAGCTCCGCCATATTGCTCCAATCCGTGTGGAACAGAGTAATGCACCAGCATATTGTGGGTGTACCACCATGCAAGAGCATTGACTTTGAACAGTTCGTCTGCTCCTTGCTTCTGAGGCTGGGACAAATGGAACCCATTCATCACTTCTGCATAGAAGGAACGATAGGCAGCCACTTCCTCTTCAAAGCTGCGTGTCGATGATGCTGGCTGTCCACCTTCCAACAGACCCTGAATGGTCAATGTCCATTCAGCGCTGCTGTCCAGCCGTAACGTAGTCAGTGATGCGTCGCCTGCGTTTACTCCACTGGCCAGTTCTGTCTCATCGCCAACCTTCACTTCCGCACCGCTTACCCGCATGCGATACTCCAGATTCGGATATACTTCGGCACTAAGGGATCTGCGATCTGCCTTGAAGCTCAGCTCGCCATTCTGCTCCGTAACATGAACCTGCAGTTCATATTCATTCACATTCATCGTAATCTGATTGGTGATCAGATATCGATAGGCTATTCCTTTTTCCGACTTCACATGAAGATGTACTTCAGGCGTATCCAACGTTGTATAATTCGTGATGATCAGCGTATCCTCAGCTGTCTTGTAATACCAGCGAACATAGTTAAAGCCCATTTCGAACAGGGAAGGCATCGTGAGCAGTCGGAAGATTCCCTCAACCTCGACATAGATCCGCTGACCGGATGTTTTGGGTATGTTGAGCGCACTGCGTGCATTGCTCATCATTTTATTGAAGTTCGTATTACCCACAACCACATGGGAATTAAAAATGCCATACATATAGGAAGATGTCGTGATCACGTTCTGTCCCATCTTCACATTGTTGCCGCTCATCAGAATGTGTCCATGAGGACGTTCCACGCGCATTTCCTTTTCCTTGAGCACAATATGCTCATACGTATCTGTAAAGAACGCCAGTAATTCACCATCAGTGCGCTCTTCCTGATGTCTCTTCGAAGCTGGAAAAAGAGAATTCACCTCTTCTTCGGTCATCGATAAAGTAAGCAAAGGCTCACCCATTACCGGATGGAGAGATACCTTGGGGAATACGTCGGATGCTGTTTGTGCTGCGCTTGCATTCGCTTCGTACTCGTCCCAGGCCTGTTGGACAACATCCTGGTACTGCAGTTCCTTCACTGCTTCCGCATGATTGGCCTGAAAGAGTCCATAGAACACAAAACGGGCTTCGCCACTCAGAACCACTTTCTCGGACTGAAGGGCTGTGTATGCAAATTCATACTGGTATACTTCATTCGCCAGTGTCGGTTTACCCAGACTTTCAGGCACATTCGTTTCCTTGTAACTCAAACCAAAAAACTGAAATCCATCTGTGGAATAACCTGCTGCGCGGGTTAATGAACCCTGTTGAAGATAAGGAAAAGTCCCGCCCTGCGGCTGATTCTGCCGTGAAACTACGATATATCCCAGCTTCTCATCCTCAAATACGGCATGGTCGATGTATTGCGACAAGTAAGCCTCATTGCTGCGTACTGCACCAGGATCGGCATTGCCGACATCCTGACCATAGACTACGTCGACCTCTTCTCCATTACCGTTTACCGTTACATCCCAGAACCATACACCTTGTGCTGTCGGAGCAAAAACGACTTCATAGCCTACACCCTCAGCGGTACCTGTCCACACCATACGACTGCCATCGGTGCTCATCTGACTGTCGGAGTGAAGGCCAAGCATCGGAACAAATCGGATACCGGATTCACTGTGAAAACGCAAGTACAGATTGTTCATGGAGCCGTCCACCGGACTAGCCATCCACTGATTAATCATTGTTGTTCCGCTTACTGCTTTGAACAAATCACCGCTTTCCCAGAACGTAAAGCACAGTTCACCGGATTGCACGTTGATTTGAGATTGATTCATGGTCTTCATATTTCTATTCATATCCTCCTTCATTCATCTGTATGAGCCGTGTCCAATTACACCAGCTTGAAGGTACTTTCCAATGTATCGCGGCTATTCGGCCCTACGAAAAGGTGGAATGTTCCCTTGTCACTGCGGTGACTCAAATCAGAATGATGATAACGAAGCTGCTCTTCGTTTAACGTAAATGTAGCCGTACCACTTTCACCCGGCGCGAGTGCCAGCTTCACGTACCCTTTCAGCTCACGCATCGGACGCACAACTTCACCGGATACATCACGAACGTACAACTGAACCGTTTCCACGCCTGCACGCTCACCTGTATTGGTTACATCCACCTGGATCGTCAAAGGCTGGTCAGCAGTCATTTCATGGCTCGAAACTTTCAGATCACCGTACTCAAACGAGGTGTATGACAAGCCGTAGCCAAACGGAAGCAGCGGATCATTCGGACTATCAATGTATTTGGATACATAACGCTCTTCGGTCTTTTGCGGATTCAGCGGACGTCCTGTATTGAAATGATTGTAATATACCGGTATCTGACCTACAGATTGTGGGAAGGACATCGTCAGACGCGCAGATGGATTCACGACACCTATGAGCACATCCGCGATAGCTGCTCCACCTTCACTGCCAGGGAACCATGCTTCAAGTACAGCATCGGATTCTTCAAATACACCATGCAAGTCCAGAGGGCGACCGTTGAAAATCACGCTGGCCATGGGTTTACCCGCTGCTTTGAGCTGTTTAACCAATTCCAGTTGGGCTGCCGGCAAACGAATATCCGTACGCGAGCCACCTTCACCACTCATTTCGGAATCTTCACCAAGGGCAAGTACAATCAGATCAGCTTTGCTTGCTACTTCAAGCGCTTCAGCAATCTGTTCAGCCGTGATGTTGTGAACGTTGCTGCCTTGAGCCATATGAACCTTCCCGGCAGTTAGACGTTCCTTCAAAGCCGTTCCGAGCTTAACGGCATCCTCTTTGACACCTTCACAAGACCACCATCCGAGAATGTCTTCACTTTGGGCAAAAGGTCCAATTAACGCTACATTGGCTTCTGGCTTCAGCGGAAGAACGTCATTATCGTTTTTCAACAATACAGCGGATTTAGTTGCAAGCTCATACGATACCTGACGATGTTCTTTTGAGAACACAATCTCGCGCTCACGCTCCGGATCAGCTGCACGAAGTGGATTGTCGAACAACCCCAGCTTTTCTTTCAGCTGCAGAATACGCAGTACAGCTTCATCAATGAGCGTTTCTTCCACTTCTCCGTTCTTGATCAACTCCGGCAAATGATGAACATAACAAGGTGTCATCATCTCGATGTCCACGCCTGCACGAATGGCGCGATATGCCGCTTCGCGGTCATCTTCAGCTGCACCATGAGCAATCATCTCGCGAATGGAAGCCCAATCCGAGATCAATACACCATCAAAGCCCCACTCGTCACGCAAAATGTCACGCATCAGTTTCTCATTTCCGCTCGCCGGAATACCATCTACCGTATTGAAAGAAGCCATGACCATTTCGACACCTGCATCCAGTGCTGCCTTGTAAGCCGGTAAATAGTACTCACGCAAATTACGCTCAGACATGTCGACCGTGTTGTAGTCACGACCACCTTCTGCTGCCCCATAGGCTGCAAAGTGTTTGACACAAGCTGCAAGACGATCCGGCTCATCCTTCAAACGGTCACCCTGATATCCACGTACAAATGCCGCAGAGAACAGACTGTTCAAATACGGATCTTCGCCTGTTGTCTCCATTACCCGGCCCCAGCGCGGATCACGAACGAGATCGACCATCGGTGCAAAAGTGACATGAAGACCAGATACTGCAGATTCGCGTGCTGCTATCTCAGCGCTTTTCTCAGCCAGCTCGGTATCCCATGAACAACCAATCGCCAGCGGGATCGGGAAAATCGTTTTAAAACCATGCACGACGTCAGCCATGAACAAAAGCGGAATGCCAAGACGGCTTTTCTTCATATAGGCTTGTTGCACATCAATGATGGCCTGTGCACCGGACAAACCCAGAATGGAGCCACTGGCATCCACGGACTGCTCCGTGATTCCCATCTCTTCCATCGGCCCTGTAATCTGACCTTCGACATTCGTTCCTTCATAAAAATTGGCAGTTAATTGGAGAAGCTGAGCTGTTTTTTCCTCCAAAGTCATCTGTTTCACCAAATCTAGCAACTGCTCGTTATTCATAGACATTATCCTCCACTGCATGTTGTTGAAAAAAAGAACCCGGCTGCGTTCGGGGAGAGACCGCGCACCGGGTTCGAATGGATGGGGTCGACAGAATACATCTGTCCTATCCCATCTTGCTAACTACTGAATGATTACTTGAATTCTTTGTTCAGTTCATCCAGATAAGGTTGAACCAGGGACATTTTGCTGTTTACCCATTCTTTCCAGTTCGCTTCCAGATCTCCACTTTTGAGGATCAGGTTGGCATACTCATTCTGGTAGTCGAACGAAGCCTGACTTTTAGCTTTGGAATCGTACAGGTTGACATCCCAGTCGTATGCTGCGAGGGATTGACCTTCTGTTCCGAGTTTTGCTTTTTCCTGGAACAGCTTCACAGCTCTATCACGATAATCCTTTTTGATTGCAGGATTTACTACACTGAAGTCGTCACCCAGAAGATACAGACCTTCGAAGCGTGCCGGGTATTTGTCTTCCAGGACAGTACCTTCTGGCAGCAAGCTAACGAGTTCATTGTTTTCGTCATATTTCCAATCTTTTCCTTCGAAGCCCATGTTGATCAGCAGTTGTCCTTCTTTGGTAGTCGAGTAGTCGATCAGATCCATGATGCGTTCGAATTTCTCGTCACTGATGTTCGGATTGAAGATCAATGCAGACCAGAAGTTTGCTTGCTCCATGTTACGGTATTTCCCGTCATCGCCCAATACAATTGCTGTGTGTACCAGTTCATCACTATCTACACCCAGATTCTTTCTCATATCGGAATCCAGACCTTGTCTGTACGAAGCCAGTCCGCCCAGACTTGTTACTGCAGCTGTTCCTGTTACTTTGAAGTTGTTTTGACCTTCATTGTTTTTCCATGTGTAGAACTCAGGATTCAGCAAACCATCCTTGTAGGCTTTTTGCATCAATTTCAGTCCTGTCAGCGTCTCAGGATCTGCTGGTCCCCAGTGGAACTGGCCATCTTCACCTTTGTAGAACGGAGAATCGGTCATGGCATGCACACTGTTCGGCATAATCATGTTTGTCATCGCATCTGCCGCATTATAGGACAGAGGTACAAGTTTGTTGCCCACTTTGCCTGGATCTTTTTCTTTCACAAGCTCAGCATATTCATTCAATTCGGATGTTGTATAAGCATCTTTCAGTTCAAAACCAACCGCTTCAGCCCAGTCTTTACGAAGCGCAATGACACCAATTTGGTTCGTCAATGGGTCAGCTGGTTTGTTCTCAAAATAGATTGGTCTTGGCAGGACGTATGTTCCGCCCGTCAGTTCTTCCAGTTTGTCTCCAAGACCGGTTAACTTGTAGGCTGCTGCCACGTTAGGCCAGCGTTCTTTCCAGTCATCCGGGAATTTGTAGAACAGGCCTTGATCAATACTGTTCATGGCATCACCATGCACGTAGTTCCATACTGCTACATCCGGCAAGTCGCCAGAGTTGATCCACAGACGAAGCTTCTCGCCCCATGAATCCCAATCGATATAGTTGTAATCCCATGTTACATTGAACTTGTCAGTCCAGAACTTGTGGAAATCATTATCCAGATTCCCGTTTTTGATTTCGGTCAGGTTAGCTACAGAGATGGTCAGGTTGTCTTTGTAATTTCCCTCTGCATCTTTTTCGTTACCACCTGAAGCACCTTGGCTGGAACAAGCGGTCACCATCAGCATAACTACACTAAGCGTGATGGCAAAGAGAGCTCTTACTGACAACTTTTTGTTCGTTTTCATGCTTTTACCCCCATGTTTTTTAGTAGAATTTCAAGTCAAAATCCTATGCGTATAATCAGGTCTTGATAGCCCCTGTTAATACCCCTTTGGCAAAGTGTTTTTGCAGCATTGGGAAGAAACACATAATTGGTACCATGGTGACAAATACTGCCGCCATCTTCATACCCATTGAGAAATTGCTCACTTGGGTTGCATCTACGCTCGAAGCATTGGATGCGTTTGTCTGGGATGTGACAATAATCGCCCGCAATACATTCTGCAGCGGCAACTGATCCGCTTTTCGCAGGAATATCATCGCATCGTACCAACTGTTCCAGTACGCCACGCCGTAGAACAACGTAATCGTAGCCATAATTGGTGTAGCCAGCGGAAGGACAACCGAGAACAGAATTCTCCACTCTCCTGCACCATCCAGTCTCGCGGATTCCATCAGCGATTCAGGCAAGGTATAAAAGTAGTTCATCATCAGAATCATATTGAAAGCACTGAAGCTTCCCGCCAGGATAACGGACCACAGCGTACCTGTAAGGTGAAGTGATTTCATGACCAGGTACAGCGGTACAATACCACCATTGAAAATCATGGTGAACAGTACCAGGAAAAAGAGAAATTTCTTGAACGGGAAGTTGCTGCGGCTAAGACCGTACGCCATGCTTGTTGTCAGGAACAAACTGAGTGGCAAGCCGATGACGAGCAAAATAATGGTGTTTTTGTATCCCGACAGAATCGTTCCGTTAGCAAACAGTGCTCTATAGGAATCCAGAGTGAACTCTTTAGGGAACATCAAAAATGGATTGGCAGCATATTCTTTTTGTGTTGCGAACGAGATCATGATGACATTCCAGAACGGAATCAGAATCATCAGGGCAAGCACAAGTAATATGGCGAAGATAATGTAATCGAGAAATGTCATTCTTTCTGTACCAATTCTCGGCTTTTTGCTAGCTTTCTTGCTCATTTCAATTTTCCTCCTCTCTTATCGGAACAAACCGTCTCCGCCAAGCCACTTGGCAAATCTGTCTGCGAGAAGCAGCAAGACCATATTCACGAGGGAACGGAACAAGCTGACCGCTGTCGAGAATGAGAAGTCCGTTGAAGACTGGAACGTAATCCGATAGATGTATACATCCAATACTTCCGATACATTTTTGGTTGCGGCATTCGCCAAGTTGAAGATCTGGTCGAAACCGGAAGACATCAATCCACCGACCGACAGGATAAACATGACGGTGATTGTAGGAAGAATGTTTGGCAATGTGATGCGGAACATCTGCTGCATACGGGATGCTCCGTCAATCTGTGCTGATTCATACTGATCCTGATCGATACCAGAAATGGCAGCCAGGAAGATAATCGCACCCCATCCACTTGATTTCCAAATATCCGTCAACAGCAGCATGGGTACAAAGTTGGACTCGGAGCCCAGGAAGTTAATGGTTGGCAATCCGAGTAATCCGAGTGCACTGTTCACCAGTCCGTCATACGCCAGAACATTGATAACTACCCCGGATACGATGATCCATGACAGGAAGTGCGGGAACGTAAGAACCGTTTGGAACCACTTTTTCCCTCTGCGCATCCGCAACTCATTCAGCAGCAGGGCTAGAATGATAGGGAACGGGAACTGAATAATCAGTTTCAGAATGTTGATGTACAGCGTCCGCCATACTGCGTCGATAAAGGTTGGGTCACGGAAAACGTATTTGAAATTCTCAAATCCGCTCCATGGGCTTCCCCAAATTCCCAGGTTCGCCTTGTAGTCTTTAAACGCAAGAGACAGGCCTCCCATTGGCATGTAGGCAAACAGGATTAGCCAGACGAGCCCCGGAACAAGAAGGGTGTAAGTCATTCTGTGCTTCCAGATTTCACTCCAGAGCGAATTGCCTTTCAAGTTTCCCTTCAGCTTTTTGCTAGGTCCTTCGGCTGCAGGTTTCAAATTGCATCTCCTCACTCTACTTTGGTCTTGTCGTTATACAGAAAATCAAACATGGTTCTCAAGTGTTGCTCCCAAAATCTCCATTCATGGGTACCCGGCGTCTCCACATACCGAAATTCAAAGTTCGTTTCCTGCATGTATTCCGCGAATTTGCGATTCATATCCACAAAGGGATCGATGTCACCGCAACAACACAGAACATCCGGTAAAGTTCCACCTTGCTCCAACAGCTTGGCAGACAGTGCGTACAGGTCCTGATCGGGTTTCACCTGTAACCGTTCTCCAAAAACCGCTTTCATTTCCTTGATCATGCCTGAGGGCATTCCCGGATCATGAAGCCGGGTCTGAATATCAGTCACACCTGATAAAGAGACCACCTTGCGGTACCTCTCGGGAAATGTCAGTGCACATTTCAATGCACCGTACCCACCCATGGATAGACCGGCGACGTAAGTCTTGGCCGGGTCTGTATTGAGATTGAGCTGACGCCTGCAGAATTCAGGCAGCTCCTGAGTGATGTAATGGAAGTAATTCAGGCCGTATTCCATATCGGTGTAATAGCTTCGGTTCGCTTCCGGCATAATGATGGTACAGCCATATTGCTCAGCGTACATTTCAATTGTAGTCAAACGTTGCCACGTACTTGCATTATCGCCTGCCCCATGCAGCAAATATAGCGTACCGCCTGAAGTGTCTCCGGAGTCACTGGACACTACATGTATGCTTGTATTCATGCATAATGTAGGCGATCCGGTTTCGATCGTTATATGCGCCATAAGTAACCCCTTTCATCGTCGGCTGCTGTCTGTAAGCTTCTGTTGTTCTGCCTTTTTGTTGCAACCCACTGTGATTCCCCCGTATTTCACTTGGTTATCGAAACGATTTTCTCGAATCGTTTCAAAACATAGCCAACGTTGGTTTACATGGACTTGATTACAACGCTTTTTACGTGGAAGCGATTTCTTCGAATCGTTTCGAATAAATCATAATCCCGAAGGGCAAACCCTGTCAATAACCTTTTTACAAATTTCGCGCTTTTTTCTCAAAAAACTGATTTTTCGTGATAAAATTTGCGTCAAAAGGCACTTTTAAAGTCAAATAATATCCTTTAAGTAACCGTTTGCAGATCTCCATTGACATTGAAGCTAGTTTGTACTAACATAATTTCTAATTTTCGATCCAGATTACGGAAACGTTTCACCAATAGTTAAAATTCTTCTTTTTTTCAGAAAGGATGTTACGATGTCGAGTATTATAGATTCTTTTGTTCATCATATTAATGAACAGCAGTTAAACGTATATTCTGTTCGTGTATTGCAGAAAGGGATTACAATCGGAGCGTGGGATCACACCACAGATATGCGCCGCTTACAGCATTCTGTCAGCAAATCGTTTACCTGTATGGCGATTGGATTGGCTTTGGATGAGGGCATACTTACCCTTGAATCCAGGCTCGGTGACTACTTCACATCACCAACACCTGCTTCCCATTTAACCGCCTTCCCTCCTGAGGACCTTACCCTGTATGATTTGCTGCGGATGTCATCAGGGCATGATGTCCCTGTGTTATGGGCAGAAGAGCGGGCCACACTTCCTGAGAAAGATTGGGCCAAATATTACATGTCCCTCCCTTTGAACAGAGTCCCTGGTGAAACGTTTACATACAGCAGTGCAGATACGTTTATGATCTCCGCCATGTTTCAGGCTGCCTCTGGTCAAACCGTTAAGGACTATCTGATTCCCCGGCTATTCGTGCCACTGGGTATTTCGAATGTAGAGTGGGAGACCTCTCCCTTGGGCATTACATTGGGCTGTGCGGGCTTGGAGCTCACCAACGAGGAATTAGGCAGATTCGGTCAATTGTTGCTTCAGGAGGGCCATTGGAACGGCAAACAGCTCATTCCGGCGGAATGGATTCGATTGGCGACGGCACAGCAGATCCCTACACCGGGAGCCGGTGATTGGGGACAAGGTTATGGATATCAATTCTGGAGATGTTCCCATAACGCTTACCGTGCTGATGGCGCCAATGGTCAACTATGCGTTGTTCTGCCCGCCCTGAAGTCCGTTGTTGCCGTCAATAGTGATGAACAAAATATGCAAGCCATTCTTGACCATATATGGTCAGATATATTACCTATTTTGGAGGGGAATATTTGAATATTCGAACAGCAGTTGTTACAGATTACCCGGAGTTAAGAACCATTTATCTGGAGTCGCGTCGCGCCCGTTTTCACTGGACAACTCCAGAGGACATGTCCCTTCAAGATTTTGACGCAGATACCGTGGATGAGCATATTATCGTGGCTGAACAGGAAGATGGACAGCTCCTCGGTTTCGCTTCGCTGTACCTTCCTGATAATTTTATCCACCTTCTGTTTATCCATCCCGGTTTTATGGGCGGGGGCACAGGTTCGCGCTTACTTGATGCGTCGATTTCACTCATGCAGCAGCCCATTCGATTGAAATGTGTATCCGACAATCATAAAGCAATTGGTTTTTACGAACGACAGGGTTGGAAAAAAGTCATTGAAGAAGGTAACCCCGGAGGAAAATATTGGGTGATGGAATATGACACGAATAGTTAAATCTCGTTCACTTCATTCCGCCAGATAGAAATGGATGGAATATATTTTTTCCACACAAAAAAAGTATCATGACCTAAGAGATCATGATACTTTTTTTACTTACCCGTGCTGTGGAAGCTGGGTCATTTCATCTAAACATTGTGCGCATATGTAACGCTCTTTGAACTCATTGACTTCTTCCATCGATCCGCAGAAAATACATTTTGGACGGTATCTCTCCAGAATGATATGGTCCCCTTGTACTAAGATCTCTACAGGATCTCCCTCATTCATTTGATACCTTTTACGCAAAGATTTAGGCAATACGATCCTACCCAATTGGTCAACTTTGCGAACGACTCCAGCTGGCTTCATAGCTACGGCACACCTCTCCTATCTTACTCTAAATTTCTAGGTACATTTGTACTATGTTTATTAATTCGCCAAGATTTTGTCGAATCCTGCTGGAAATAAACATTTTTTGTCCTTTTTTTTGAAAAATGTTTTTTTAGCGAATTCTAACCGTTATTCAAACGCCTTAAACGGCTTAATCCAGGCCAGGGAAATCCAGTTGACGCAGCGCCTCATATACAATGATTGCTGCTGAGTTTGACAAATTCAACGATCTGACATCGCCTGTCATTGGCATTTTCATACAAGTTTCCGGGTTCGCAGCTATTAATTCGGGCGGCAAGCCTTTTGTTTCTTTACCAAAGACCAAGAAATCTCCATCTTGAAATTCGAAATCGCTATAAAGATTTTTCGCTTTCGTGGTTGCGTAGAAAAAACGTCCTTCAGGGTATTGTTCCTGAACCTCGGCAAACGAATCATGATATTCAATATGAACGGCATCCCAGTAATCCAGACCCGCCCGTTTCAGTGTGGCGTCATCCGTACGGAATCCAAGTGGACGCACGAGATGCAAATGCGTGCCGGTAGCCGCACAAGTACGAGAAATATTGCCTGTATTTGCCGGAATCTCCGGTTCAACCAGAACGATATGCAAAGCCATCTGTGTTCAATCTCCTTTTCATTTCATGTAAGCGACAATTCTCTAATCTTAAAGAAAAGCCCTCCACACGTCAATGTGGAAGGCTCTGGTGAGGCACAAGTGTGAGTGCTTGAATTCACAACTCGCTGCCAGGCTAATTATCCATTTGTCTTCTGGAAGTGGCTCATGAAGTCCGTAAGTGCCTTAACACTCTCATATGGCGCTGCATTGTAAATGGAAGCTCGAAGGCCACCCACACTGCGATGTCCTTTCAGGCCCACAAACCCTTCTTGCTCTGAAGCCTTGATGAACTGTTTCTCCAATTCTTCGGAAGCCAGGCGGAAGGTCACATTCATCAGGGAACGATCAGCCGGGTCTACACAACCACGGTAGAAGTCCCCGGAGGAATCAATGGCATTATAGAGCAATTCTGCTTTTTTCGTGTTTTTTTGCTCTATCCCGGTGAGTCCACCCTGTTCTTCAATCCATTTTAGAACCTCATTCACCATATATACGGAGAAAGACGGCGGTGTATTATATAGAGAATTGTTTTCCGTATGTGTGCTGTAACGCATCATCGTTGGAATTGTTTTTGGTGATTCGCTTACCAGCTCTTCGCGGGCAATAACGACGGTAATCCCAGATGGGCCAAGGTTCTTCTGTGCACCTGCATAGATCATGCCGAATTGATTCAGATCAAACGGTTTACAGAATATGTCACTCGACATATCCGCAATAAGCGGCACCGAACCGGTATCCGGGAATGACTTGAATTGCGTTCCTTCAATCGTTTCATTAGAAGTCAAATGAACATAAGCTGTGCGTTCCGGCAAACTAAGATTCGACACATCCGGCAATTTCATGTATTTATCCGCTTCGGAAGATGCAGCGACATGTGTTTCCCCGATAAGCTTCGCTTCAGACAACGCCTTCTTGGCCCAGCTGCCTGTCATGACGTAACTGGCTGTCTGCCCTTCCCCGAGCAGGTTCATCGGCAACATAGCGAACTGAGTGCTCGCTCCACCCTGCAGGAAGAGAACCTTATATCCTTTCGGATTGCCTAGCAGCGACAACAAGCGCTCCTGAGCTTCATTATGTACAGATTCGTACACCGCACCACGGTGAGACATCTCCATAATCGACATACCTGTGTTACGAAAATCAACAAATTCTGCCTGAGCACGCTCCAGTACCTCAAGTGGCAACGCCGCAGGTCCTGCATTAAAATTATACGCTCTCTTTGTCACAAAATCCCCCGCCCTTTCCATCCGTAGCTGACATATGAACAGCATTTTGCATAATTCGATTAGAATCGCTCACGGGTATAAGAGCTGGACAGGAAGAAGCATCCTGATCCAACCAGCGTATAGACGAATTGAATCATTTCGATCTATATCTTACTTATTGGAAGTCGCTCTATGGATTTATGCAAAATGCTCTACAAAGTGAATATTATGGCTATAATATCAGTATTCCCTATCTGCTTCAAGGGCAATATGCACTGAAGCTGTGAATTCGGGTTATCAAATTCCTTTATCACCCTGCAAAGTTAATGCACTGCATTGTTTACTTCAAGGAAAAGCCTCCGAGAGCGAGTCCCGGAGGCTTTGAGTTGGAACAGATCGTTCTGTTCCGACCCCGACCGATTAGCAGTCGAAGTAAAGGCTGTACTCATGTGGATGAATGCGGATCGCTACTGCTTTCGCTTCGTCACGTTTGAGGTTGATATAGTTATCGATGAATTCTTTCGTGAATACGTCACCTTCAGTCAAGAACTCGTTGTCCGCTGCCAGAGCATCAAGCGCTTCTTCCAGGGATGCTGGTACACTGCGGATGTTTTCTTTATCTGCATCAGACAAATCATAGATGTTTTTATCCAGAGGACCATATCCAAGCTCAGTTGGATTGATTTTGCGTTTGATACCATCCAGACCCGCCATCAGCATTGCAGAGAATGCCAGGTAAGGGTTAGCTGTGGAGTCCGGTGTACGGAACTCGATACGACATCCTTTCGGTGTAACAGCTGCAACAGGAATACGTACTGCTGCTGAACGGTTACCTTTGGAGTAAACCAGGTTAACCGGTGCTTCATAACCAGGTACAAGACGTTTGAATGAGTTCGTACTAGGGTTAGTCAAAGCAATCAGGGCTGGTGCGTGGTACAGAATTCCCCCGATGTAGTGCAGAGCCATTTCGCTCAGGTTCGCATATCCCGCTTTGTCATAGAACAATGGGGAATCGCCATCGAAGATGGATTGGTGAACGTGCATTCCGCTACCGTTGTCACCAAACAGTGGTTTCGGCATGAATGTTGCTACTTTACCATATTGACGTGCAGTGTTGTGCACGATGTATTTGTATACAAGCAGGTTATCTGCTGTTTTCTTCAACGTATCAAAACGGAAGTTGATCTCGGCTTGGCCTGCTGTCGCCACTTCGTGGTGGTGACGTTCGATGGAAAGGCCGGCTTCTTCCAGAATACGACACATTTCGCTGCGGATATCTTGTTGTGTATCCACTGGAGCTACAGGAACATAGCCGCCTTTTGTGCGTACTTTGAAGCCCAGGTTACCGCCGTCTTCCTTACGGTTTGTGTTCCATGAAGCTTCTTCGGAATCTACGAAATAGGAAGAGCTGTTCGTGCCACTCTCATAACGTACATCGTCAAAGATAAAGAATTCGGATTCAGGTGCGAAAAATGCCGTTGTACCTACTCCGCTTTCTTTCAGGAACGCTTCCGCCTTAACAGCAATACCGCGCGGGTCACGCTCATAACGCTCGCCATCCGGAGTGAAGATATCACACATAACGTTCAGTGTAGGGTGTGCTGTGAACGGATCGACATAAGTCGATTCAGGATCTGGAATCATAACCATATCGGACTCTTCGATTCCGCGGAAACCTTGAATAGAAGAACCATCAAAGGCTACTCCATTGACAAAAGTGTCTGCGTCAACTGCCGAAGCTGGTAACGAAATGTGATGCGCACGACCGGCTAAATCTACAAAACGAAAATCTACCCACTCGATGTTGTTCTCTTGAATTGCTTTCAATACGTTTTCAACCGACATGTATTCGTCCTCCCAAATATTCCGAACATTAAACAACCCCGCTAAGAAAATGTCCATATTCGAATTTTTTTCTGTCGTCATTATAAATTCTGAAACATGACATCGTCAATACTTATGTTAGGTATTTTTTGCGAGTATGTAAGCTATGCTCACATTTTATAAACCTGTATATTTCACTTAACAACGTTAAAATATGATATTTAACTGGTTTAATGCGGTAAAGTGAGTGTGAAATCGTCCTAAATTATGGAAAAAACATCACATCATAAATGTTTCTTATCACCTATGATTAATAAATACGTTCAATGATCCAAATGACCTAAATCATATAAAAAACCGGACATTGGCCCTGGCTCCATTCTCACTGAACGAAGCCGTGGCCAATGCCCGGATCATTATAAGTCTCACACTATTGTAACAAATTATACGCCCACTCGAGCCGGGAAAAACGCAGCCGGTTGTTTAGCCGTATTGAACGATTTACCCACGATCGGTGCCAATTTCTCCAGATCCTGAAGCAGGTTGGCAAATTGGTCAGGGAACAGTGATTGCACCCCATCTCCTGTCATCGAGTTATCAGGGTCTGTGTGCATTTCAATAATCAGGCCGTTGGCACCAGCAGCAACAGAAGCCTTTGTCATCGGTTCTACCAGTTCACGGCGTCCAGTACCATGGCTCGGGTCCGAAATGACTGGCAGATGGCTCAGAGACTGCAGGACAGGGATAGCCGACAGATCGAGCGTATTCCGTGTGTAGGATTCGAATGTACGAATACCACGCTCACACAGCATAACATTTGGATTGCCACCTGCAAGAATGTATTCAGCCGCATTCAACAGTTCATCATAAGTTGCACTGAACCCACGTTTCAGCAATACCGGTTTGCCGCACTCGCCCAATTTGCGCAGCAGATCAAAGTTCTGCATGTTACGTGTGCCTACTTGCAAAATGTCTGCGTACTCGGCACAGATATCCACATATTCAGGTGTCATAACTTCTGTGATGGTCAGCAGATCATGCTTCTTGCCTGCTTCTGCCATCATGATCAATCCCTCTACACCTGTGCCTTGGAAACTATAAGGACCTGTACGCGGCTTAAATGCGCCACCGCGCAGCACTTGTGCTCCAGCAGCTTTAACTAGTCCGGCAATTTCATCAATCTGTGCTGCCGATTCAACTGCACAAGGTCCACCCATAATCACAAGTTCTTTGCCGCCGATGTCTACCCCTTTGATGGAAATCACGGTATCTTCCGGATGGAAGTCGCGGCTTGCCAATTTGTAGGACTTAGAAATCTTGACGACATTCTCCACACCCTTCATTTGACGCAGGTGTTCAGCCATTTTCGGCTCAACTTTGCCAATCAAACCAATGATGGTCCGATCTTCTCCACGAGAGATATGAACCTGAAGTCCTTCTTTCTCAATTGTAGCGACGATATCCTGAATATGTTCCTCCGGCGTAGCTTTACCTGCAATAACGATCATAATTATATCCACCCTTCCTTGTATGAGAGCACATTGAATATTCATTGCGCGTCCGATTCACATTTTAAACTCTTCTACGCTTAAACGCTTGTTCGCTTTTAAGCTTTTATCCGCTAAAGTAAATATAACATATTCCCCCTTTTCCGTCAAGCCAACTCCTGTCCTTCTAAAAAAAAGAACCCTGCAGTCAGCACCGGATCTCGGTTCTGTACGGCAGGGTTCATATAATCAGCCATTTTTCTTAATTCGATTTCCTCTCTCTCACGGATACAAGAGATATAAACGAATAGGATATCGATCTATATGTTGCTGATCGGAAGACACTCTTCGGATTTATGCAAAAAGCTTATACTATTATTTCTTTTTTAGGTCGTACGCGTCTTCTCCCTCACAGGAGGAAGCAACTTGCTCATATTCACTGTACGCTTGATTTCCCATGTTTCCGGCTTATCATGTTCATACTGCTCCAGATACAGGATGACTTCCTTCGTGATTGGTGTTGGTGTTGAAGCTCCTGACGTAACCGCCACTTTATTCACACCTTTCAGCCATTCCTGCTGGATCTCCGCCACATCAGATACACGATATGCCGTAACCCCGGCAATCTCCTCCGACACTTGTGCAAGACGGTTGGAGTTGTTGCTGCGAGGATCACCTACAACGATGACCAAATCCGCCTGTCCTGCCTGTTCAGCGACAGCTTCCTGACGAACTTGGGTAGCCAGACATATTTCATTATGAATTTCTGCGCCTGGGTACTTCTCCAGAAGACGGCTCATAATGTGTTTAATGTCCCATTGGCTCATCGTTGTCTGATTTGTAATCAGGATTTTGCCGGGTGGTACGCTTAGTCCATCGATCTCCTCTTCCTTCTCGATCAGATGAACATGATCGGGTGCAACGCCTATAGCACCCTCAGGCTCTGGATGATTCTTTTTTCCAATATAGATAATGTCATATCCTTCAGCCGTCTTCTCCCGAATCAGGTCATGGGTCTTGGTTACATCCGGACATGTAGCATCCACTGTCGTCAGCCCTTTATCACGTGCCATCTTGCGCACTTCCGGAGATACACCATGGGCCGTAAAGATCACTGTTCCGCTCTCCACCTGACGCAAAATATCAATCCGGTTCGGTCCATCCAGAGTAATAATACCCTCATCTTCAAATGAATCCGTCACATGTTGGTTATGCACAATCATACCCAATATATAAATAGGCCGTGGTAGATCCAGATTGCGTGCCGCCTGGCGCGCAAGCACCATGGCATCCACAACTCCGTAACAATATCCTCGCGGCGAAATTCGCAATACTTCCACTTGGTTGCCACCCGCTTTCTTTCTCGGCAAGGTTGCCGATGTAATTGCAGTCCAGTCTATTATACCCTTATTCGATAGGCGGAGCAAAGACAACCGGCAACCAGATAATAAAGGTGGTTCCTTCTCCACGTCGGGTTACAACCTCAACCGATCCATGATGCTCCTCGATGATCCATTTGGCGATCGAGAGTCCCAGGCCTATGCCCGGTGTGGCTCCACGGGATTCATCTGCACGATAGAACCGATCGAAAATAAACGGCACCTCGTCCCGATCCATTCCAATTCCCGTATCACTGATTCGCAGTCCGACCTGGCCTTTGTACAATATCGCATCGAGTGTTACTGAGCCCTCCGGTGTATACTTGAAAGCATTCTCGACAAAAATGAACAGCATCTGTTGCAGGTAATCTTTACTTCCGTTCACATATATGCCATTCAGGATCGAAAGATCACCTGGACGCCAGTCTGCCTGGTGATCAAGGAATTGGGCTCTGCGAGCCACTTCCTGCACCAGAATTTGCAATGGAATCGGATTCAGTTCGATTTTCTGTCCTGTATCCGCTCTGGCCAAGGACAGCATATCACTGATTAACCTACTCATGCGTTTGCCTTCATCCGCCATATCCTCTATCGCCTCGAGAGACATCTGTTTAACCGTTTCTTCATCCAGATTCGGTCGGTCCGTGCTTTCCTGATCCCAAAGCTTCTTCAGGAAGTCGACATTCCCACGAATTGTGGTCAGCGGTGTGCGCAGCTCATGTGAGGCATCGGATACAAATCGGCGCTGGGCTTTGTTGGTCTCCTCCAATCCGCGGAAGGAAAGCTCTGTTCGCTCAAGCATATTGTTCACGGTTTCAATCAGACGTCCAATCTCATCCGTAGGACCCGTGTATTGTATACGCACACTAAGATCATCCCCGGACTGAATCTGATTCGCCGCATCAATAACGTTGACGAGCGGGCGCATGGATTTGCGAGCCAGAATAAGGCCCGAAGTAATCGCAAGTGCCATCGCCACTAACCAGCCAAAAACGAGAATATTGCGCAAAGCCTCCAGCAAGCGTTCCTGGGAGCTCACATTGGTTCCAACTTGAAGGAGCCCCCTTATCTCATTGGTTCCTTGCAAAGACAAGGGCTGCTGATTAACCAGAAAAGGAGTTCCGTTTACATAGATCTTGGATATTCCACGCGCTTTCTGAATCTCATTGGATTTCACCACAGGAAATTGAATTTGAAGCTTCTCCATATTTCCTGATATTTTGCCTGATCTGCTTTGGTAATCCCACAATTGGATGTATATCTGGGCTTCCTGAAGCTGGCTCTCGGTAAAAGGATCAAGATCCAACGACTGTGAAAGAGGGTTGACACCAATTTGATTCGTAATTCTCTCACTTTTATCTTTCAGTTGCTGTTCCACTTCTTGATACGTATTAAAATAGACAAAAGTGTAAATCACAACGCCCCAAAAAATAAGCACGGCTGCCAAGATGCCTGAGTACCACGCGGTTAATCTTAACCGAATGGACATGTCAGGAGTCACCTCTCAAAATATAGCCGGCTCCCCGGATGGTCTGGATCAAACGTTTGCCGCCGTATTCTTCGGTTTTTTGTCTGAGCATGGCAATATATACTTCGAGCACATTGGATTCACCACTGTAATCATATCCCCAGATTTTGTCCATGATCAGATCACGGGACAGCACACGTTTGGGATTCTGCATGAACAGGTTCAGCAATTCGAACTCCTTGGCAGTCAGTTCCAGACGCTGACCATCACGCAACACCTCACGGGAATCATTATCCAGAATAATATCCTCATACATAAGACGATTATCCGGCGTATCCGCGATATCGGCTTTACGACGAAGCAATGCACGGACACGGGCCAACAATTCTTCAAGTGCAAACGGCTTCACCAGATAATCATCTGCACCTGTATCAAGTCCTGTTACCCGGCTCTGAACTTCATCTTTGGCTGTCAACATCAGCACAGGAACTTTGCTCCCTGCTTCTCTAAGTCTGCGGCATACTTCAAACCCGTCAATTTGTGGCATCATCACGTCGAGAATAACCACATCGGGTTCCTTATCCATTAGTTTACTAAGACCCTCGGCACCATTAGATGCCGTCTGTACCTCATATCCTTCAAATGCCAGCCCCCGACGAAGCATGGACACAATTTTCTCATCATCATCAACAATCATTATAGTTGAGCGCATGGTCTTTCTCCTTTATCCCTAACGTTTTATTCCTATTGTAACAGGCAAAAGCGCAATCTGCATCTTCTCCAAATACCCGGTTCCATGATAGAACCACCTAACATTTCATATACCTCTATGCTATGCAAAAAAGCGGAAGGGCCTTCGAACCCTTCCGCTCTCCTGTAGCTTATTCCCATACCTATTTAACTTGTATTATGGTTGCTGCTGTTGTTGACCTGTCGTTTGAGTTGTATCATAATCGTTTTTGTTGCCGATTTTGATTTTGACATCCATTTTTTTACCGTCACGTACAACATTCAGTGTCACTTCACTGCCAATTTTCTGTTTCTTAATAAAATCAATCAGATCCTGACTTGTACTGTATGCCGTGCCATTGGCACCTGTAATGATGTCATAGGCGCGCAGATCTGCCTGATACGCAGGAGATTGATAGATCGTGCTCGCAACAACGGAACCTTCGGTAATATCCGTTCCCATTTGTTTAGCCACTTCAGGTGTGAGGGCCATCAACGATGCGCCGATAAATGGTACTGGCTCTTTGGGAACTTCTTTGTTTTGTTTCAAATATTTCACCGCATCCGAGATCACGCTCGATGGAATGGCAAATCCAATCCCTTGAGCATCTGCGCTCACCGCTACGTTCATACCGATAACTTCCCCATTCAGATTAAGCAATGGTCCCCCCGAGTTACCAGGGTTAATGGATGCATCTGTTTGCAGCAAGTGACTGTATTCACGCGTTTTGCCTGTTTCTTCATCCGGAATGCTAATGGTACGTTCTTTGGCACTCAAGACACCTGCGGTAACGGTGTGCTCAAATCCTTCCGGGTTACCAATCGCAACAAGCCATTCCCCGACTTGTGTGCTGTTGGAATCACCCAGTGGAGCGACAGGGAAATTATCGTCGCCGCTGTTTTTCTCAATTTTCAATACGGCAAGGTCGAGATCAAAACTGCTTCCCAGCAATTTCGCTTCATACGGTTTACTGTTGTTCTCCAGCGTAACCTGAATGACATCTGCCCCTTGAACCACGTGCTGGTTCGTCAGGATGTAGCCTTCTTTGTCAAAAATAAATCCGGAACCAATGCCAAGCGGAACCAATTGGTTGCTGCTTTGTTGCTGTTGCTGATTTTGGCCCTGGTAGTTATCTGTTCCGCCATTGCTTCCATTACCAAAAAAGTATTGGTACAATGGATCACTCATCGTAGAACCACCTTGACTGCTGCTACGTGATGACTGTTTGGCAAGTGTTTCTATTTTGACGACAGCAGGACTTGTACTCGTTACCACGGATGAAACATCCTCTTTACCGGTAGGCAACAGCGATGCAGTCACATTATTGCCACCGCCCGTGTTCGTGGACGTTGATTCCTGAGCAGAGCTTTGATTCTCAGCACTCGTCAGAGCTTCCTGCGGTGTAAACATGTTTGTTCGATCAGCTGTATACATCAACACAGTAATAACCAGCATACCGGCGATGAAAGAAAACAGCAGCGATCTTACGGAAGAACGCGGCCGACGATTATTGTAGTTCCAATTGCCGTTATTCTTGCCGCCGTTGCCTTGATCTCCTCCGTTGCCTGAACCATTTCCGCCACCTCTGGCTGACGGGTTACCCTGTTCAGATGATTCGTTGCTGTAGTAAGTAGGTACTGGCTTCACAGGATCCGGTCTTGTAATCTGTACATTTCCTTCTTCACGTTGATTATGTTCTCCATTGTAGCTTGCTGTATCTTCCTGATTCACGGACTGAAAAGGTCCATAAGAATAATAATAGGAGGAATCGTCCGTCCCCGATGAATTGCGATTCTCCGCTTGTTTTGTATCATTTTCCTCGTCTTGACGGTTCGCTCTGTAATTACGTTCGTCCATGCCTCTCTACCTCCCAATCTCTTATTCGCAAGAGATATTCTTTAACTGTCCTTATTTTGTACTTTAAACCTTAACCGTACCTTAAAAACAATTAAAAAGGAGATAAAAGCACGCTATTATAGATCATTTTCCCCGCCAAATCCGCATTCTAACCCTTATTTTTCACCCAACCCTGACGATGAGCGTATATGGCCAGCTGTGTGCGATCGTCCATTTCACATTTCATCAGCAGATTGCTTACATGAGTCTTAACCGTTTTAATACTAATATGTAGTTCTTCCCCGATGTCCTTGTTGGTTTTCCCCTCAGCAATTAACAGGAGTACTTCCTTTTCCCGTTCCGTCAGGCCTGACTCATTCTCTCTCGCTGTACGCTGTCTGATGCCACGCGTCAATGCCTGCGATACATCGCCTGTCATCACAGGCATGCCTCGGTATGCTCCCTGCAGAGCATAGATCAGTTCTTCAGCAGATACCGTCTTCAACACATAACTGACCGCACCTGCTTCGATGGCCTGGACCACCAGGTCATCCTCCAGAAAACTGGTCAGCATCACAATTTTCATTCCCGGAAATTCGGTCATAATCGCTTGTGTCGCTTCCGCCCCATTCATCACAGGCATCATCAGATCCATCAGGATCAGGTCAGGCAGTTCACTTTTGTCCAGCTTGCACAGTCGATCCAGTGCCTCCTGCCCGTTGCTTGCTTCCCCCATCACATGAAATGTGGGCTCCAGCATAAGATATGTTTTCAAACCCATCCGCACCATGTCATGATCATCCACAATCATTACATTCACTTTTCCGCTCATTCCATTTCCCCCTCTGGTTCACTCGGAAATTTCGGGATGAATACTCGCACCGTCGTTCCCGCTCCCGGCTTCGATATAATCTGAACCTGACCCCCAAGCTTCTCTGCCCGTTCACGCATCGTTGATAATCCATATGAACCCGCACGTTCCGCTTGCTGCAAAAAACCTTGACCATCATCGCTGATGCTCATGCTAATTTGATGTTCACTTTCACGTATGGACAGGCTGACCAGTCCAGCCTCTGCATGTTTGACCACATTAGCAACAGCCTCCTGAATAACAAGAAACAGCTGGTGCTCGATGGCATCCGAGATTCCGCCATCCAGTTCCAGCTCTTTGACGCCTTTCAATCCGTTCTGTCTGCAATAATCCGGAAACCATCTGTCCAACGCTTCGGCCAGATCCCGACCCTCCAGTTCCACTGGACGAAGCTGGGCAATAAGTCCTCGCATCTGCCGCTGAGCAATATGAGACATCTGAATTAATTGATCGAGTACCTTGCTGCCATGCTCCGGATTCATCTCCAGCAAGCGTGGTAAGGAAGAAGCCGACATGTGCATGGCAAACAGCTGCTGACTTACGGTGTCATGCAAGTCTCTTGCCATGCGTTTCCGCTCTTCAAGTGCGGCACGTTCTGATGCCTGTTCCTTTTCTATAACTTCCTGCTCACCGAGCCGCTGAAGCAGTCTCATTTTTTTCTCAATCGAATCCATCATGACATTGAATTCCTGATATACCCGGCCAAATGAGGCGTCATCTGTTTCAGGCAGGCGAACCGAGAGATTGCCTTTGGACACTTTCAGCATATTGAGATCCAGAAGATCGATTTTCCGCTGAAGGCGCAGAGCAGCAATATACCCGGTAATCACAGTAGCCAGTACAACAACCGCAACATAGGTCCAGGCGCGCTGGCGCCCGGTTCCCATCAGCACCTCCCCGTACAGGAGATAGAATCCGCCCAAGGCAATGAGCCCGGTCAGCGAAAAATACATCATCAGTTCCCACTTATTGGCCTTGAGAATCGTTCGTATCATGCGTTAACCCACCTTATTCACTTTAACATCTCCGATAAACACACTGACGATAATCCGTACTTTTTTGCCCGCTTCACGGTAGTGTGAAGTTTCAGCCTGCGCGCTGCTCAGGAAACCGCCGCGTTTCTGGTTCAACAACGACATATCTCCAATGAAGGAGTTCGTCGTCACCGTCACACCCAGATCCATATCCTCCGGTACAAACACTTTTACATCCCCAATAAAAGAAGAGATGTTAATCTTCGTCTCGCCATAAGGAATCTGTGCTTTCGTCAAATCTATCACGGTATCGCCAATAAATGCCGAGATGTTCATGGGTTTCAGCGAAAACACTTCCTGTCCCATATACAAATCACCGATAAATGATGATTTGTTCAACGTATGCCCGCCGCCGCCATTATAGTTGGCATCATCATACATGTCATCGTCATCATATTTTCCGTAGCCATTTTTGCTTGATCCGTAAGCGTCATACTTCTGCTTGTGTTGGTGTCCATAAGATGTCTGATCTTCCTTACCTTTATAAGCTGAACCATGTGAATCGTTCTTCGGCTCCTGTTTCGGTTTACCAAATGTTTTTTCGAATTGCTCATCAAACGAAGATGGCATCTCCAGATCCTCAGGGGACAGCGGCTTATAAGGCTGCTCGGGTGGAGGTGGCTGCATTTGTTCATGGTGCTTGCGATCACGGCGTCGTGGTCCAACCAGAACAAAGAATCCACCACCAATTAACATCACCGGAATGAGATAACGAATGAACTCACCCATGGAATAATCAATCCAGCCTAGATTTCGTGCCAAAAAATACCCCCCGATTGCCAATACAATAGCTGGTCCGATAAAAGCATAACCGCCATGACGACGAATTTCAGTCATCCCTTTTACACCCCACCAAATTAAGAACAACGGCCAATATGTTCTGAACACGTATCCTATATCAATGTCATATCCCAATTGTCTGAACAAAATGATTGCACCAATCGCAATAAGAGGAATGCCAACCCACCAGCGGTCCCGTGTAGATCGTTTCATCGCTCATGTCTCCTTCGTCTTTATTCTGTACTCAGTTTACATCAGATAATGGTTGGTTAACAGCGGCGGCAGATGGAATCGTTCTCAGTCTTGAGACCGATCCGGAAGGATTTTTATGTAAAAAATATATAAATAAAAACACCCCGGAGCTGCTGCTCCAGGGTGCCTGCATCATTATTTATTTTTGGAATTTTCCTGCTCGGCCTGTTTGGCCTGTTTGACCAGTGTTTTCTACACCGAACTCGGCATTGAATTTTTCATCAGGTGTTTGGAAATTTTCCTGTACTTTGTTTTGCTCGGATTGTTTTACTTTGTTTGCTACATTTTCTTGCCCAAACTCCGCATTATACTTCTCGTTTGGTGTTTGGAATCCTTGGGATTTCTTAGCCACAACGATCACCTCTCTCTTCATATTTACGGTGCATTGCTGCATCGCGGGGTTCGTCCCCAGTCAGTATTATGTGAAGAGAGCACTTTAGTTATTCAGGTGTAACCTTCCAAATTAAATCGCCTTGTCCAACCAGGAATCCGGTACCGATTTATACACGTCGATGGCTTCCGATAGCTCTTCCAGCATCTTTTCAGTGCATTTTCCAGCACCTTGTTTGATTACCTGTACTTCGACATCCTTTTTGCCCCACTCCTTGTACACTTGTTTTGTTGTTGGGAAATAGAGATCAATCTTATTGCCCTTGATGGCCGAGCCCGTGTCTGCAACGATTCCGTATCCGTAGCCTGGAATATATAAAATGGAGCCCATGGGAAACAGCTTTGGATCAGCTGCAATCGTTGAGACGGTTTCTTTATCGCGCCGTACCTTTACACCTGAATACGTAATTCCGTATTGTGGATGTTTAGGCCCCTTTCCGGTTGATTCCACACCTGCCGTGTATCCAGTCGCCGTCACCTTATGTGTGTCCAATACCTGTTCTGTACGCGGTGCGAGCACTGGCATGGACGGGTCATTTCCGATCTGCCTTTCTGGAAATTGCGGTCGTGGAATGACAATGGGCTGCGGAGACCACAATAAAGCCATATAGACCATGGTTGTTAGTTGAGCCTGATCACTGTATGCATAGACTGCCTTATCTGGATGGTGGCCTTCACGTTCACCTGAAGTTTCGTTGTCGCGACTCTCCACATACAGGACTTCATTTTCCTCTTCAAAGGTATACGCTTCTGCCAGATTGGAGCCCATAGCTATTCCAATAAGCAACACACAGCAAGCAATGGTGAATCGTACGTTATTCTTTTGAATTAAGAATTGCTTTTTCATTATAGAACCTCCCCCTTACTGCAAAGGTTTTCCAAAATGAAAAAATTCTATACTCTACCCTACCCTTGAGGGGGCTAATGAGCCAGCACGTTCGAAAACCCAAAAATAACAAAAACCCGTCTAAACACCAAGAAATTAATCATTGGGTTCAGACGGGTTTCTTATTTAGAAAACACAATATTGAGTTACACCAGACGGGATGTAATCTCTTCTTTCAGTTGGGCTACAATTTCGTCTACAGGTTTCATGCCGAGATCGCCTTCTCCGCGTTTCCGTACAGATACGCCCTGAGCATTCCGCTCATTTTCACCAACAACGAACATATATGGCATTTTTTCAAGCTGTGCCTCACGGATTTTATATCCGAGCTTCTCATTACGCAGATCAGCTTCAGCTGAGATTCCCGCACGTTTCAGCTTCGCTTCCACTTCACGGGCATAGTCATCGAAGTTACCGGATACCGGGATAACCTTCGCCTGCACAGGAGACAGCCACAATGGCAGAGCCCCTGCAAAGTTCTCCAGCAAGAAAGCAGTGAAACGTTCCATCGTACTGATTACACCACGGTGAATAACGACTGGACGATGCTTCTGTCCGTCATCTCCTACATATTCCAGTTCAAATCGTTCTGGCAAAAGGAAATCCAGTTGAACGGTTGATAATGTCTCTTCTTTACCCAATGCTGTTTTGATCTGTACATCCAGCTTCGGACCATAGAACGCCGCTTCGCCTTCTGCTTCATAGAATGGCAGATCCAGTTCTTCCACAACTTCACGCAGCATACGCTGGGACATTTCCCACATCTCGTCATTCTGGAAATATTTTTCGGTATCTTTAGGATCGCGATAGGACAGACGGAAACGATATTCGTGAATGCCAAAATCTTTATAAACCGTTTGAATCAGCTCAATAACACGAGCAAACTCTTCCTTGATCTGATCCGGGCGTGCGAAAATGTGAGAGTCGTTCAGCGTCATTGCCCGTACACGGTGCAGACCTGTCAACGCGCCCGACATTTCATAACGGTGCATCATACCCAGTTCGGCAATCCGAATTGGCAGATCGCGGTAGCTATGCATACTGGATTTGTACACCATCATATGGTGCGGACAGTTCATTGGACGAAGAACAAGCTCCTCGTTGTCCATGACCATTTTCGGGAACATGTCTTCCTGGTAATGTTCCCAGTGTCCGGATGTTTTGTACAATTCCACATTACCCAGAACCGGTGTGTATACATGCTGGTATCCCAAGCTTTCTTCCAGATCCACAATATAGCGTTCCAACGTCCGGCGTAGTTTGGCACCGTTTGGCAACCAGATCGGCAACCCTTGTCCAACCAATTGGGAGAACGTAAAGATTTCCAGCTCTTTGCCGAGTTTACGGTGATCCCGTTTACGAGCTTCTTCAAGGAAATGTAAATGTTCATCCAGCTGTGCTTTTTTCACAAAAGCCGTACCGTAAATTCGTTGCAGCATTTTGTTTTTGCTATCTCCGCGCCAGTAAGCACCCGCAACATTCATCAATTTGAATACTTTGATTTTGCTGGTGGATGGTACGTGTGGTCCACGGCACAAGTCGAAAAATTCGCCTTGCTCATAAATGGTGATCACACTGTCTTCCGGCAAGTCACGAATTAATTCCAGCTTGTAAGGATCGCCCACTTCTTCGAAAATGTTGATCGCTTCCGCGCGGCTAACTTCCTTACGTACAATTGGCAAGTTTTCATTAACAATACGTTCCATTTCCTTCTCGATCTTTTGCAGATCTTCGGGATTGAGCGGTTGTTCCAGATCCATATCATAGTAAAAACCATCTTCAATGACTGGGCCAACACCGAGGTGTACCTCTTTGTTCCCGTATAAACGCTTCACCGCTTGAGCCATCAAGTGAGCTGTACTGTGACGCATCACTTCCAGGCCTTCTGATGAATCCAGGGTTACGATCTCAACCAATGCTCCTTCATGCAAAGTGGTGGACAAGTCCACTACGATTCCATCCAGTTTGCCGGCTACGGCATTTTTGCGCAGTCCGCTGCTGATCGAAGCGGCCACATCTTCAATGCTGCTTCCGTCGGCATACTCACGAACCGAACCATCCGGTAATTTAATATTAACTGCCATTTGTCTCATTCCTCCTGTAAATGTAACCTGAATCCATTCTATGGATGGACTGGATTATCTATTGCAATTCCTGCCATTATGGAAAGAAACGCAAAAAACACCCGTCCCGGCAAAGGGACGAGTGTTATATACTCGTGGTTCCACCCTACTTCAGCTGCTTCATCCAAACTCAGAAGTACAGCCCTCATTGGCATGACGGTAACGGGCATGACCCGGCATATCCTTACTCACGGATCATTACCACGAATTGATGAGGTAACTTACAAATCCCGCTTTCAAAACAGCAGCTACAAAGGGGTAAACCAAGCGTGGCAACCGGAGGAAATTTCAGCCTAGTTCCCTCTCTCTGCACCGACCTTGCGAATGGTTCTTGTCTTTGTCAACGCTTTTGATTATCAACAGTTATTATAATTGCCGAGATCACTTGCGTCAAGACTTGTCAGCAATCCTGAGCGTAATACTTCACACTCCGGACAATGATGACATAATTGTACCTTGTCTTCAAAGATCTGACGGATGGTAGAAATGACTGGCAGGTCGGGTGTTTTGGTGTGCAGCATGACTTTCTCGGGTGAGATGGAGATCAACGTACTTACAATCATATCTTCAATATCCATTTCCAATTCAAGTCCGGGCATTTCCACGACGACCTGTTCATCTTTTTGTACAGGCAGCGCTCGAAGTTCAGCATCAAATACCTGAAATTCATGCAAACCTTTGTGTACCAGATGCACAAGCGGTACCTTGGCTTCCTGAAAGAACACAAAATATTTGAGCAGCCCCATAAATTCTTCGTATTGGCGATCCATCCAGAATTCGTCCAGCGCGTATTCCACCAGTTCATGAAGTTCCTGCTTGTATTGCCGAATCCGGAAATTAAGGATACCTTCCAATTGAAAAAAATGAACATCCTCCAAATCCTGCTTCAGACCTGTTGCCAAAGCAGCGCGGCGACGCTCCCGAAGTCCTGGCTGGTCCAAATCACCATTGATTAACAGAGGCATGCATATTCGATTGACTTTTTCAACCTCTTGTTCATCCATTACCGAGCAAGCTTTGGAAATCATATCTTCCACCATATGCCGTTCACGCGTATCCATGATGAAATCTGCAAGCCCCATCGCGAGCAAGTCACTGATTTGAGGAAGCCACTGCTGGAAGTCTGCGTGATTCTCATTCCCCCTGCAGACCCAGGTCGCTCTTCCATCATTATGTTTGAAGGTGAGCCGAAATCCTCTTTTGCTTATATGTAAACCTTTGGTTTTTTCCTTCACACAACGATAAAATTGATCCGCTTCCTCTTGCCCCGATACCTCGGTCCATACGGCGAACAGTTCCATAAGAATCACTCCTTTCCTTCTGTTCAAAGTATATGGCAAGGCCGATTGGGATATACGAAGCGGATTGATGGAAAGCGTGTCATGATTTCTCAGTATATTATCAATCCGTTTGGAGTTAAGCCAAAAATGTGTTATTATTTTTATAACAGTATGTTTCACGGAAAGGGGGGAAGCCAAAATGAGACAACAACCAAGAATACTCCGTTACGCGTTTATTATCATTTTGTGCGTATTTCAAGCGTTGTCCTTCCCTATTCCGATGCAGTCGGAATCCGCTGTGGAGATAACCGTTGAGACGACTTCCAACAAGGAAGTGCTTGTCCACACATTGGAGTCTCAGCAGAAACCTGCCATTCGCAAATACCCACAAGTCATGTCGAAGTTGATTGCGGTTACGCATAACAAACCTGTCTTTCTTGTGCTCGCTTTGTTGCTAATGCTGCGAATTCCTACACCGCGTCTGCCCTTTAAACCGTTGATTTGTCTGTTTAAACGCAGATTATTTCTGCTACCCATCAAATTCACCAGCATGTATGTATCTCCCACCCCTTCAGCACCAAAATACGTAAACGCTTTGATCTAGCCGTTATACCGTATTTGTAGGTTGCTTTGCATGGAGACACCTCTATCTGAAAGACGGTGTGCTTGTGCATAACTTATAACCCTTTTAGCTAATGTAAGATATCAACCCATTTTCATAAAATAACACCTAGTCGATAACCATTATTTTGTTATACCCATTTTCAGCAAAAATTCCAAACACTAGGCTGTGTGTCAGGAGCACCTGGCTCTGTTTGCCCGCATCATTTAATGTTCCTTAGAGCAGCAGATCATTCTATTTTCGGGAAATAAGCCTGTCTTCTGTGGCAGCCTTTCAATTTAAGGAGGCATACTATCCATGGATGTACGCGAAACAGATTTGCCGGGAATCGGCAAGAAATTTCAGATTGAAACGAGCAGTGGAGATAAAATTATTGTCATTATTCACGATGATGGCCGCCGGGAAATGTATCATTTTGAATACGAAGATCCGGACCAAAGCATCTCCATGATTACGCTTGATGACTATGAAGCAAGACAGATTGCTGCCATTGTTGGTGGATTGACCTATAAACCAAAGCAGCTTGAAAATATTGAAGTAACGTTTGATGACCTCATTATCGAATGGTACAAAATCGAGCCATCCTACGGATGTATCGGTAAATCGATTGGTGAACTGGATGTTCGTCAAAACTCAGGGGCAACGGTTATTGCCGTTGTAGAGAAGAATCACAAAAAACATATCAGTCCCGGTCCGGAGGTCGTGATTAGTGCAGAATCCACGGTAGTAGCTGTTGGCGAACGCAATCAGCAAAAGCTATTCAAATCCCTCCTCCTGACCGGAAGGGGGTGAGTCGATGGATCATTTGATATTCGAAGTGGGTCTGGCGCTTGTGCTCATTGCAGCGGCCGGACTCTTATCCGCAAAACTGAGATTTTCGGTCGTTCCATTTTACATCTTGATCGGGATGGCCGTTGGACCACATGCCATGAAGATCTGGCATCTGGATTTCCGCTTCATCGAAAGTCAGCCGTTTATTGAATTTATGGGCCGCATCGGTATCCTGTTCCTTCTCTTTTATCTCGGCCTGGAATTCTCGGTTGGTCGTCTGATCAAATCGGGTAAATCCATTGCCGTCGGCGGCTCCATTTATATTGGGATTAACTTTACGTTGGGATTGATTTTCGGATTTGCTTCCGGTTTCCCTGCTGCAGAAGCTCTGGTCATCGCCGGTATTACAACGATTTCATCCAGTGCCATCGTCGCCAAAGTACTCGTTGATCTCAAACGAACAGCCAATCCGGAAACGGAAATGATTTTGGGTATTATCATGTTTGAAGATGTGTTTCTCGCAGTATATATCTCCATCTTGTCTGGACTTGTGCTCAGTGATTCATCTTCCATCGGAGGCGTCATTGTATCGGCACTCATCGCGCTTGGATTCATGCTCGTTGTCATTATCCTTGGACGTAAAGCGACACCGTTGCTCAACAAAGTTCTTAAGATTCGCTCCAATGAGTTGTTCTCCCTTGTGATTTTCGGTGCATTGTTCCTCGTTGCCGGATTCTCTGAAACCATTCATGTCGCAGAAGCGATTGGGGCCTTGCTTGTTGGTTTGGTTCTGGCCGAGACGGAGCATGCAAAACGGATTGAACATTTGATTTTGCCATTCCGTGATTTCTTCGGCGCGGTCTTCTTCTTCAGCTTTGGACTGTCCATCGATCCCCTATCTCTTGGTGGCGAAGCCGTATGGCTTGCGTTGATCGCAGTTGTGCTCACACTATTCGGGAATTTCCTTGCAGGCATGCTCGCTGGACGCAGTGCAGGTTTATCACCGAAAGCATCAGCCAATATCGGTTTGACCATTGTGTCACGTGGTGAATTCTCCATCATTATGGCCAACATGGGTAAAGCCGGAGGACTTCTGCCGCTGTTGCAGCCGTTTGCCGCATTATATGTGCTCATTCTGGCCATCCTTGGACCGTTATTAACGAAAGAATCCAAACACGTGTTTAGATTATTGGATAAAATATTTAAGTTTAAAGATCCTCGGAAAAAGAAAGAAGAGCCGAAGGTACTTCAGAAAGAAGGGTAACCCCTGTCTGTTCAGAACAGACAACGTTCGTACTCGCGGCTCTACCGCCGATCTTTCTGTGATTAACCCAGGGAGAATGGCTCGAAAGCCGCACTAAGGAGGATGACCTATGAAAGCACCTCTGATATCGGCTAATCCGGTGCCACAGGCCGCCAAGACCAGATGGTCATCTACCCGTCGCATGTTGAATTTATTATTTGTGATTGCGGGTGGAATTCTGGCCTCCGTGGGACTTGAATTGTTTTTACATCCCAATAAGATCATTATTGGGGGCATTACGGGTATCTCCTCGTTGTTCGCTCACTGGACCGAAATGAGGATTGGTTTGTTCCTGTTTTTGTTTAACGTTCCGTTTATTTTTCTCTCCTACCGACTCGTGCAAAAGAAATTCGTACTGGTCACTGTTCTGGGTTTGGTTGTCTTTTCGATTGGTGCCATTGTGCTTCATCCCATGCCCCCGCTAGTCGAGCACCCGCTGGCTGCCGCCATGTTTGGCGGATTATGTCTCGGTCTAGGAATCGGTCTAGTCGTGCGGTATGGTGGGACACTGGATACGCTGGAAATCGGTGATCCGTCTTCCCGTCCACCTGAACGTGTGTTTAGCGGAAAACGGATGCTTATCGAAAAAATAATCATGCTGGTCAACTTGTTAATTCTAACCGCTGCCGGTGTTGTCTTTGGTTGGGATCAAGCGATGTATTCAGTAATCGCCTATCTCATTGCTTATGAAATGGTGTATATTGCTTTTCGCGGGTTCACAGCCAAGCGCAAAATATGTATCTTAACCACACAAAGCGCCCAAGTTGAAAAAGCTGTCCGCAAACGGCTGCGCCGTGAACCTGGAACATTTGATTCTCCAACCAATTCAGGATACCCTGCTGTGACCGAAGGATGGATCCAACACGTTCCGGGAGCACTCTACTATGAGATTCATTTCCTCGAAATGATCTGGCTCAAATCCATTGTGCGCCATATTGATCCGCATGCAGGCATTGTAACGAACCCGGAGAAATGATTCTGGATTCTTATAAGCTAGGCCAACAAAAACTCTCTCTGATTCCTCTGAATGTGAAGCATTCATTGAGGATCAAAGAGAGTTTTTTTGGTTAATTGCCGCTTTCCTTATATCTTATATCTTATAACTCGACTATCGCTTTCACCACATGTGAATCCGGGCTTAACCATACGTCGATAGAATCAGGAAGTTGGTCAAAACTCGCCCGATGTGTAATGTAATCATCCATGCTCCATTTCTTCTCCCGCAAGATCGACATGACCTGCTCGAAATCCTCTCGGGTTGCATTTCTACTGCCCAAAATACTCATCTCCCGCTTGTGAAACTCAGGATCATGAAAGGAAATATCGGCTTTGACCAGCCCAACAAAAATTAATTGACCGCTATGGGCCACGTACTGGATGGCTTCATTCATCGAATGTGCATTTCCTGTTGCATCAAAAACAGTGGTTGCATAGTCCCCATTCGTAATTTCGGCTACTTGCTGTACGGCTTGCTCATTGGCCTGAACCAAGAAGTCCACTCCCGCCCAGGAGCGGCTTCGTTCCAGCCTGTCCATATTCCGATCAATGGCAATGACCTGAGCCCCGGCCTGTTTGGCAATTGCCATCACGCCAAGACCAATGGGTCCAGCCCCAATTACCACAACCTGTTCACCAGGCCGTATCGCTGCTCTTCTGACCGCATGGGCACCAATACTGAGCGGTTCCACCATCGCAGTTTCATCCAGTGTAAGTCCTTCTGCCCGGATCAGATGGGAGACAGGCACAACAATCCTCTCCCTCATGCCGCCGTCCACATGAACGCCCATGACCTGCATGGATACACAACAATTCGTTTTCCCAGATCGGCAAGCGATACAATGACCACAATGCAAATATGGAATAATACTCACCTGATCTCCCGGCTTCAGGCCCGCTTCATTGGGTCCGATTTCTTCAATAACCCCTGCTAGCTCATGGCCCAGTACACGAGGATAGGTGAAAAATGGCTGATTGCCCTTATAAGCATGCAAGTCAGTTCCACAGATGCCGATCCGCCGGATGGAGACCAATGCCTGATTCTCAGCTCTTTCGGGCTCATCCATCTCCCGGAGTACCAAACGATTGATTTCTTCACATACAACAGCTCTCATTCCTGTTCCCCCTCTGTTGATACTTTTGGCTTCATGTTATGTTCGATGTTGTATTCAGGTCGGCCGCTGGCCCAGCTCACATTATGAATTGGAGCCAAAATACGCAGTACCTCGGATAGAAGTTCCTGATCCAGTGGTTCTTCCAACCAGGCTGCATTGTTGCGGATATTATGCTCGCTTGCACTGCTGACCAGTGTCGTTGGAATCCGTTCATTGGCTGTCGCAAACTGCACGGCAAGCTTCGCAATATCACTGCCTTGTTCCATACAGTACCGGGCGGCTTGCAAGCAGACCTGCTTCACGCGATCATCTGCCGGATGCCAGGCAGGAGTTCCTCTGGTGCTTAATAGGCCCATAGAAAGAGGCGAAGCATTCACCAGGCCAATATCTTTCTTTTCCAAAAGAGGAAGCAACGAGAGCAGAGAAGTATCATTCAAAGCATAATGGCAATAAGAAATGATGGCGTCGGCATCGACCTGTGGTAGGACTTTCTCGAATAAAGGTAATGGCAATCCACATATGCCCGCATGGCGAATTACCCCCTGCTCTTTCAGGCGGGTTAAGGTTGGGAAGGCTTCTTCAATAATGATTTCGGCCGGAACAAACTCAATGTCATGCAGGAACAGGATGTCGATATAATCCGTGTGCAGGCGGTTCAGGCTTTCCTGTACACTTTCATGAATCCGCTTACGTGAAAAATCAAACGTATTCTCTCCATATCGCCCAGCCTTGGTTGATAGCGTAAACGAGCTGCGCGGCAAACTGCGAAGGGCTTCTCCAAGCACAACTTCGGCTTTTGTTAATCCATAATAGGGCGAAACATCTATATAATTCATCCCTGCATCAACCGCAGCATGAACTGTACGAATACCCTCACCCCGGTCAATATCGCGAAAAACGGAACCCAGTGAGGAAGCTCCAAAGCTTAATGCAGGTACTTTCAGTCCCGTCTTTCCAAGTACTCTTGTTTTCATCAAATTGCCCCTTCCCAGCATGTCTGCTTACTCAAGTGCCCTTTTATTGTAACAGTTCAATTTCTATATAAAATATCGCCAAATGCGTAATATGTACTGTTTGATGACCTTGGTATCAACGATGGGAAAATGCGAAATGAAAAAGCCCGCCGATTTCCCCATTAAGGAGTAACCAGCGGACTTCAGATCCATAATCTATTAAGTGAGATCGCATGGATTCAATGGATCGGATTGAATTACATCGTTTTATAATTACAATTAGTTCTGCATAACAAAATCTTCATGAACAGCGTTCTCTTCATCAAACATCCGCAGGATGTCATATTTGGTGTTCCGCTGTGCCGGAATGTAGCCCGATTCCCGAATCAACCGGAGAATCGATTCAATGTTGACTTTATACGTCGCACCTGCAGCAGATACCACGTTCTCTTCGATCATGGTGCTACCAAAGTCATTGCAGCCAAATTCGAGTGATTTCTTGCCAATCTCAGGTCCCATCGTAACCCAGGAGGATTGAATGTTCTTGATATTATCGAGTACCAGTCGGCTAATCGCTACCGTTTTCAGATACTCTTCCGGTGTCTGACGCTCCAGTTTCAGGTTCGTATTATCCGGTTGGAATGTCCAAGGGATGAACGCCAGGAATCCTTCGGAATCGTATTTGTTCGCGATGCACTCGTCTTGAGCTTCACGTACACGAAGCAAGTGCAGTGCGCGTTCTTCCATCGTTTCACCAAGACCGATAACCATCGTTGCCGTTGTATTCATGCCGATCCGATGTGCTGTCTGCATAACGTCCATCCAGTCGCGCCATGAACCTTTCAGACGACTGATTTTGCGACGTGTGCGGTCATCCAGAATTTCGGCACCACCACCTGGCAAGGAATCCAGTCCCGCTTCGTGGATTGCACGTACAACCTCTTCCAAAGTAAGGCCATCGGACACTTCAACCATTTTCATAATCTCAGCCGGGGAGAAAGAGTGCATCGTAATATTAGGGAAACGCTCTTTGATTGCTTTGAGCAAATCAGTGTAATAGCTAAACGGCAGGTTCGGATTCGTTCCACCCTGCATCAGAATTTCCGTACCGTTCACATCTTCTGTTTCCTGAATTTTCTGGAAAATGAGTTCATCGGGAAGTACATACCCTTCTTCAGAACCCGGTCTGCGATAGAAAGCACAAAAACGGCAGTACACATCACACACGTTCGTGTAGTTGACGTTACGCCCAATGACAAATGTTCTGTATGGTTCGGGATGCATGCGTTTTACAATCACATTGGCGGCGGCCCCGATTTTGTCTACTTCATTTGATTCAAATAGCTGAATCGTGTCTTCCAAATCCAAACGTTCGCCCCGAAGGGCTTTATCTAAGATACGGTCTACCGTACTCATCGTAAAAAGCCTCCCTCATGAAGAGAAAATAGTATCACGATCCGTCCCAACTTGTTCATATCGATGAAAGTTTTGGTGGCAACATCGTATTTCTGTACTTCCCATATCGTAACACAGGTTACATGTGAAAAAAAGCACCTTATGAATAGGTGCTTTAAAAACAAGTAAAAATTTTTACATATCCTTATGATTTCAATCTTTCTTCAGCATACTTAAACACGGTGGTTCATCACGCTCTGATTCTACGATTCCTGAAGTGCCTGATCCAGATCAGCAATCAGATCATCAATGTCTTCCAAGCCAACGGAGAAGCGCAGCAATCCGTCCGTTATTCCACGATCACGACGAACCTCAGCCGGCATTGCCGCATGGGACATCATCGCCGGGTACGAGAGAATACTCTCCACTGCCCCGAGGCTTACGGCAACAATTGGCAGTTTCACCCGGTTAAGTACTTTCTTAGCCCGATCACCCGAACCAACGTCAAATGAAACTACAGCTCCGTAACCACTCGACTGACGCTCATGAGCTTCACGACCTGGATGATCCAGCAGCCCGGGATAGAATACAGCCGTAATATCACTGCGTCCGCTAAGCCATGCTGCCAGCTTGGCTGTGCTCTGTTCACTATGTGCCATACGTGCGCCCAAGGTTTTCATTCCACGCATCAGCAGCCAGGATTCCTGAGCACCAAGGACCGTTCCAAGCCCATTCTGCAATTGTTTCAATTGTATTCCCAAGGAGTCTGTCCGGGCAACAGCCAACCCCGCCAGCACATCACTGTGTCCGCCAAGAAACTTGGTGGCACTATGTACAACAATATCCACTCCAAGCTCAATCGGGCGTTGGTAATAAGGTGTCATAAAGGTGTTATCCAGAATCGAGATTAACTCATGTTCCTTCGCCCAGGAAGTTACGGCCGCGATATCCGTAATTCGCAATGTTGGGTTGGATGGAGTTTCCATATAAACAGCCTTGGTATTCGGCTTAATTGCTGCTTTTACTTCATCTATATCGGTCATATCTATAAATGTCGTTTCAATCTGCATCCGGCTGAGAATGGACGTTAACAAGCGGTATGTGCCACCATAAACGTCTTCCGTTACAATCATGTGATCTCCTGCCGAGAACATCATGAACACACTGGAGATCGCAGCCATACCTGAGGAATAAGCGAATCCACGTGCTCCGCCTTCAAGCAATGTGATGTAATCCTCCAGAGCCTGACGAGTCGGATTGCCCGAACGGCTATAATCATGTTGAGGCGGATTAAATATATCAAAATGATGGAATGTGGAGGCTTGATAGATCGGCACGCTGGAAGCCCCTGTGGTTTTATCGATTTCGTCACCGAAATGCAGCAGCTTGGTTTCGAACTTCAGGTCCGAATGAACATTTCGTTCCTGATTATTGGAATGGTTATTTTGTTCACTCATGATGAACTCCTCCTTCAATCTCCTGTTGTGCAGCTGACAGTGCATTGCCCAGATCTGCAATCAGATCATCGGCATGCTCAATCCCTACAGAAAAGCGCAACAGACGGTCATCCACACCTACAGCATCGCGAATTTCAATCGGAATATCGGCATGGGTCTGTACCGCAGGATAGGTCATCAATGACTCGACTCCACCAAGACTCTCGGCAAAAGCGATCAGCTTGATATGACGCAGCAAAGGTTCAACATAACGAGCATCCTTTACTTTGAAGGAGAAAATGCCAGTGTTCCCGCTGGACTGTTTATTCTGTACTTCAAATCCGGGGTGATCCGACAGACCTGGGTGGTACACTTCATCAACAGCTGGATGTTCCAACAGGTACTTGGCAATCGTCAAGGCATTATACTCATGGCGTTCCATACGCAGAGCGAGTGTCTTCATGCCTTTCATCAGCTGATAGGAGTCGCTTGGAGACAACACTGCTCCGATGGAATTGTGCAGAAATGCCATTTCTGCTGACAATTCTTCCCCCTTTGTAATAATTAATCCCGCAAGTACATCGTTATGACCACCCAGATACTTCGTAGCACTATGGATGATGATATCGGCGCCGAGTTCAATTGGACGCTGGAAGAACGGCGTCAGTAGTGTATTATCTACAATGGTCAGCAGGTTGTGGCTCTTTGCCCAGGAACTAACGGCTTCCAGATCTGTAATCATCATCAGCGGATTAGTCGGTGTCTCAACAAATACGGCTTTGGTATTCGGCTGACGAATACTTTCCATAGCCTCAAGGTCATTGGTATCCACATAACTAGCCGTTACCCCGAAGCGGGATAAAATGCGTTCAAGCAAACGATACGTTCCACCATAGAGGTCCAGTGATACAATCAGATGATCTCCTTGCCCAAATAGGGCAAAAATCGTTTGCAACGCTGCCATGCCGGAGCTACATGCAAAACCAGCATCACCGGATTCCAGCGCTGCCGCTGCTTCTTCCAGCACTTTACGGGTTGGATTCGTCGTACGAATATAATCAAAACCTGTACTCTGTCCAAGCTTCGGGTGGCGAAACGCAGTGGATTGATAGATTGGAAAATTAATGGCACCCGTCACCGGTTCATTGATGGACCCAATTTGAGCCAATCGGCTTTCAATTTTTAACTTGTTATCTTCCATTGCTGCATCCTCCTGGGATCTCGATTAGATTTGCGGTCCAATATCGTAAGGCGTCTCTTGATATACATAGTAATTGAGCCAATTAGAGAATAATAAGTTTGCATGTGCCCGCCAAGTTGCGGGAGGGACACGGGAAGGGTCATCATTCGGAAAATAATGTTTAGGAAGAGCCACATTCATTCCCTTGGCTGCATCCCGGTCATATTCCCATTTCAATGAAAGCGGATCATACTCGGCATGTCCGGTTACAAAAATCTGCTTGCCGTCTTTGGTGGCGACCAGAAAAATGCCAGCTTCCTCGGATTCAACCAAAATTTCGAGGTTATCATTCTTTTCAATATCTTCACGGCGCACTTCCGTGTGACGAGAATGCGGAACGTTAAATACTTCATCGAATCCGCGCAGCAACTGCACATTGGATTTGTTGATCGTATGTGAGAATACGCCAAAGCATTTCTCATCCAGTGGAACTTTCGGAACACCAAAATGATGGTATAAACCCGCTTGGGAAGCCCAACAGATATGCATGGTCGAAGTTACATTGGTTTTGGTCCATTCGAAGATCTCCTGGATTTCCTTCCAATAGTTCACGTCTTCGAAGTCCATTTGCTCTACAGGAGCACCTGTAATGATCATGCCGTCAAAACGGCGATGTTCGATCTCGTCAAAGGTTTTGTAGAACAGGTCCAAATATTCCTGTGATGTATTCTTGGATGTATGAGATTTCGGATGCACCAGAACGATGTCCACCTGAATGGGTGTGTTTCCGACTAGACGAAGCAATTGCGTTTCTGTCGTTTCCTTTGTAGGCATCAGGTTTAATATAGCGATACGGAGCGGACGAATATCTTGCTTATAAGCAGATGTTTCGTCCATGACAAAGATGTTTTCTCCTGCGAGCACTTCCTTGGCTGGCAGGGTGTCTGGTATTTTGATCGGCATGTTGGTTCAAACTCCTCCTTGTGCATAGATAGATGCAGCATGGGCTGCCATGAGCTTGCTTTCAGGCGCTGGATGCCATTACATCAAGTGACAAGCTCAAGTTCCGTAGCGAAAATCACTGCTGAGAAGTCGGGGCATATAAAACAAAGACCTTCCTCGGATTCCGAGAAAGGTCATATGTAAATAGATATGCGCCTCTCTCATCTCTCAGTTACAACAGTGCCACATGGACACTTGGTCGCTGCAAGAATTAGCACCGTACGGATATACCGCCGGTTGCCGGGTTTCATCGGGCCAGTCCCTCCACCTACTCTTGATAAGATTTCGCTGTATTCAATTGTAATTTAAAATGGTTCACCGTCTACTTTAAAACATTAATCCACTCACGTCAAGATGTAGTTCATAGTCTTCACCTCTGGACCCGGAACCGATCAACTTCCGTTGTCATACACTGCTCCAGGGCGCGAAATCGACACATTTTTGCGCTTGAAAGCACCCTGTACCAGCGGTATACTAAACAAGTGTTATAAACCCTTATGTGAGAGGTGACATATTCAATGGATGGCGACCCGAGGCCCGACTGGCAGCCGAGTTCCTACAAACTGCATAGAGAATTGACATCAGCATGCCGGCAGCGGGACGTTACTTCCGTTTGTATATAGAGCGAACGCAGTCCTGATCTCCAGGCTCCGCTGCCGACCGGCTGATCTCTTCTTTTTTGCGCCCAAATTGATAAAAATCCGCCAGCTTGGCGGGTGCAGAAGGAGTAGATAAACAATGAAAATCCGGTTGGTAAACAACGGTGTATTTATCCCGGTGGATGACATTCAGCAGGCGCTGACTCCACCAGCGGAGGGATTTTACTGGATTGATGCGGACGTAGACGATTTGGCGGTACTTCAACCGCTGTTCTTAATGCATGATCTGGCAGTGGAAGACTGCTTGAGTGACGAAGAACAACGTCCGAAGATTGAAATTTATGAGAGCCATTATTTTATTGTCATTAATAGCATTCGTTTCGATGATGAAGAGATTTTTTTGCGTGCCGTCAACCTGTTCCTTGGAAGACATTTTATTATCAGTGTTACGAAACAAAAAGTCAGTGAATTACGGACATTGAAACCGATACTATGGGAACAGGAAATCAGCACCCCGGATCGGCTGCTGTACCTCCTCGTGGACTTGATTGTTGATAATTATTTCACAGTCGGTGACCGGATTGAAGCACGGATTGAGAAGCTTGAGGAAGATATCCTGATGCACACCAAAAAGTCTCATTTGAATGAGATTATCGGGCTGCGCAGTGAGATTTTGTGGCTCAAGAAAGTGCTGGGACCTCAGAAAGAGGTCATTAACACCCTAAACAAAAAAGACCTGCGTCTCATCGATGATCAGCTGCAAAAATACTTCAGTGACATTTATGAGAATGCTGTGAAAATATCCGAAACCTTTGAGACGTATCGCGACCTGATGGGCAACTTGCGCGAAGCTTACCAATCAAGTATTGCCAACCGTGCGAATGAAATCATGCGCGTGTTTACCGCGATTACCACAGTCTTCATGCCACTGACGGTCATTACCGGTATTTATGGAATGAACTTCGACAACATGCCTGAGCTGCACTGGAAGTATAGTTATTTTGTTGTCATCGGATTAATGGTTACTCTGGGTCTGAGCATGTTCTTTATTTTCCGCAAGAAAGACTGGATTTAAACTGCCACAGAACAGACCAAAGCTGAAAAGACGAAGCCCTCCATTCGGAGTAGTGCCTCGTCTTTTTTATTTATTGTATTTTAGTACGATTAGACCTACTGATTACCCCATTCTCCCTACTCTAGCCCGCATGCTGCTCCGTCTCTGTGTGGCGACGGAAACGAATTCGAATCATGCGCAACCTTTCATAGACCTGCTCCAGACTGCCTCCGCCGGGCTTCTCTTCTCCATACACTTTATGTAACACGGGCTTCAGAAACGTATCTCCCAGCTCTTCGTAGGCGCTCCATACCGCCTCTTGTTCCTGTTCAGGCATTACGGCCAGCTCTGCATCCAGCAGGCAGTCTGTATCATACCCCTCCAGATCCAATGTTTCCAGCAATTCAATCAGCTCCCGCCGGGACAATCCGGAACGATTCACGATTTCCTCCAGCGTATGTCCTTCCCTCATGCCTTCAAGCACCTGCTTGCGTGTGGTAAATCGGTCGAGCTCCTGCTTGTATTTCTGCTCTCTCTGCTTGTACAGCCAGTTCTCATAATCTTGTTCCTTCAGAGCTGTATACACCCAGTCCAACGGAAAAGATGTGGAACGTTCCAAGCCGTTTGTCAGTTCAAGCCATTCTGCCCCGTACTCGGAAGCTTTGCTCTCGCCCACACCAGGCAGCTGCATCAACTCATCCATGGTTTGCGGTACAAATGCACTTATCATGCGCAACAGACGGTTCGTTGCAATAAAATACGGGGCTTTCCGGTCTGATGCTGCTCTCTTCCTGCGCCAAGTACAGAGATCCGTATACAACTCCTCATTGTTAACCAATTCACTGTAACATTGAAGACGCTGACCACTATAACTGCGTGATTTCGGGTCTTCATTCTCATGGAACAGACCCTGGAGCAATGGACGGTATCCTTCTTTCATCTGTATGGCTAGCTGATGACGGTATACATGTAGTAACTCATCCCATGAACTGCCTTCGTACCAGATCACATCCTCTCGGTCACCTTCCTCATAGCGACTCCAACCCAGGTGCCATGATCCTTCCTCTTCACCAATCCATAACTGGGCCTGCTCTTCATCCATACCTGAAATTCGAGATAATCTGTTCATAAAAATGACTTCCATTTCTGTCCCTCCTTCAAAAGTTCAGCTTCGCAAAGTCTGATCATGCTGTTTCAAGACAGCACAAAAAACACCTCTCCTGCAAAATCCATGCAAGAGAGGTGCTTCCTCATTAACCGTGCTATGCTGTTGCTCATATATTACCACAATGGAAAAATTCGTCAACCATTAGATTGTAAATCCTTTTACTTGTTCAATGCCAACTTGGCCAGTGCAAGCGAACCACACAGCCCCGCATTATCACCAAGTCCTGGAGAAACGACATACTGGTCAATGTCGGATTGAAGTGCCGGATGCTGAACATAACCAGCGAGCAATTCCTGCAATTTGCTACGAACCATCGGGAACAGGTGCTCCTGCTTCATCACACCACCGCCCATTACAATTTTCTGCGGAGTGAGAATCAATACATAATTCATCAGGGCATGCGCCAGGTAATGAGCTTCCATCTCCCAGGCCTTGTGATCAGCAGGCAGTTCGTACGCTGGTTGCTCCCAACGTTTGTTGATGGCGGGACCTGCCGCCAGCCCTTCCAGACAGTCTCCATGATACGGACAGAATCCTTCATATGTATCCTCAGGATGTCTGCGCACAATGATATGTCCCATCTCTGGATGTGACAATCCATGAACCATTTTGCCACCTACAACAGCTCCTGCACCAATGCCCGTTCCAACAGTGATATACAGACAGCTCTCCAGTCCCTGTGCAGCGCCCCAAGTCGCTTCCCCGAGTGCAGCTCCATTCACATCCGTATCAAACGTCATCGGTACATCAAAGTGTTCCTTAAGCTTGCCAATCATATTGTACTGACCCCAATGCGGTTTGGGTGTTGTCGTGATGTAGCCATAGGTCGGACTTCCTTCAATGGGATCAATCGGACCAAACGAACCCACACCTAACGCTTCAATTCCTTTACCCTCAAAAAATGCAATCACCTGAGCCATTGTCTCTTCCGGTGTCGTCGTAGGAAAACTTACGCGTTCAAGCACTTCCCCTTTTTCCGTACCGATTCCACATACAAATTTGGTGCCTCCAGCTTCAATTGCGCCTAAAATCGTCATGTTAGTCACACTCCCAAGTCAGTTTAAAATTAAAATGGAATTCCCATCGGTTTTTCTGAACAACCCCTTGGCTTAACCCTGCTGCTCACTTTCAAGCTTGGTCAGACGCTTCAATAAGGTCTGCTTCCAGCTGTCGGAGAGCGTTGGGATGGCCAGTAAAGTACGCATACCCATGGAGTCCTGTTTTCCCTGATGCATAATTCGATTGGCATCCAGAATGGTCAGCGATGCAGGATCGGTGCTGATTCGTCTGAATACCGCAGATGGAGCTACCTCGCCTTCTTGCAGTACCCGAAAATAAAATCCGGTATGTCCACTATCCTGAAAATAAACAGGAAGCTCCTTGTAGTCATACCTTGCACCAAGCTTGAAACAGGGCTGTCTTGGCTGGCTGACCTGTACGGTCGCTTCCCCTAACTCGTACACATCGCCAATTCGGACTTCATCTTCCCTACAGCCTTCAACCGTCAGATTTTCCCCGCAGGCTCCCCAGTCGAGCTTGCGATTCATCAGTTCTTCGAGCGCCGCATAACGACTGTAATCGTATACACAAACCGCCTTATCCGGCCCACCATGATGCTCCAGGTCTGCCTGGGCATCCCCTGTCATTCCGGTAAATGACAGGAAGACCGGGCCAGATACGGGATGTTTCACAATGCCGCTCATCACTTCACGCTTCTGGCCAGGCAATGCCTGGGGTTTGCCCACGTTTACGGCTAATACAGCCGTTTTGCTTTCATCTGGCTTCCGGTTATGTGTGAGTGTCATCTGACCCAACCTCCCATAATAGCTTTCTTTTAACGAACAGAGCCACCAAAAACAAGCGTATTACTTAACAAACGGCCTGGGGACGTAAGCATCTTACCTCCAGCATACATGCCCGAAGATGCACCCCCATCCAGATTCATCGCCTGTTCGGCTCCGAGCTTCTGCATGACCGCTGCCCATTCCTTGATCGTCGCTCCGGAAACAGTAGCCAGCATAACCGAACCATCGGCCATAATGGCAATACCACTTCTTGCGCCGGAGGCATTCAGGATTTTGGTATCCTTGAATCCCTCACTCGCTGGGCTCACGGCAACTTTGCCGTCTTTCACCAGACGCGGCCCTGCTCCCACAGCAGTGACTACATCTCCCCAAGGAATCTCCTTGCCTGCTGCATTGGTGTATTTGTAGTTCATTTCTACGGTTGAACCTACAGTAAAGCGGTCCGAAGAAGATTTCTGATTACCCGTGAAGACCAGCACCGAGCCATTCTTCGGAATGGCTACATTGGTGTTAGGCACTTTCTTCGTGACAATCCCTTTCTCCATCACAACCGCGGTTCCTCCTTTGAACCCAACCGTGGAGCCTCGCTCGGGTGTATACAGCATCGTAATGCTCGCATTTGCAGAAGGGGTTCGATTGATAAAGGTCGCATACCAGCTGCGGGACTTACCTTGCGTGTCTGTTACCTTCCCCGTCAGGCTCACTTGAAGCGAATCCATCATGACTGATCCATCTTCCTTAAATCCAATCGTTGTTCCGTATCTTCCAATATGTATAACCTTGCCATTTGCTATCAACATGCCGTATGGATCAGGTGCTCCGTTATAGGCTTCAAAAAATGCTCCGTTAATAGCCGCTTGTGCGCCATAAGCCTTAACAATTGAAGGTAAAGTTGCGGTCTGACCAACTTGCTTCTTCGCCAATCCTACGGTAACTGGTGTACCCTTTGGAATACTGACCGTCTGCACCGTAAAACTGCGTCCTGCTGCTTTTACGTTCTGTACTTTGGTGCTAATTGCCGCTTTGGCATCCGCTGTCTGTGGAGCACTTACCGCTCCCGAAAAGATTACAGGCAAAGCCAGGACGAGGGCCATAGCCCCTGTCCACCACTTCTTGCCCGTCCGTTTTGTCTGCATACTGCTCACCCTATTGCCACTCCCATCCAAGAGCCCAGGCTCTTCATCTCAAGTTGTTCGAACTTGTCCATCACCATATCCGGATCAAGCCGCAATTCACATACATCCAGTTCACAGGCGACTGGAACAGCACAGTGAATCTCTGCCAGTTTGCGTGACAGATGAAGCATGTCGAGATCATTCTCAATTTTGTTACGTACCGAAGGGGTAAGCTTGTCCATATTGTCCAGAATTCCTTCAATGGAGCCATACTCCTGAACAAGCTTCAGAGCCGTTTTCTCACCAATGCCCCGTACTCCGGGATAATTGTCACTGGCATCACCCATCAGACCCTTCATGTCGATCACTTGACGAGGCGTCAGCTGTTTCTCCGTCATTAGGGATTCAGGCGTGTACACCATATAATTGCCATGACCTTTTTTCATAATAATAATGCTGGTACGGTCATCAATGAGTTGCAGCATATCGTGGTCACCCGTAAGTACCATCACATTCATGTCCGTCTGCTCCGTATAATATTTAGCAAGTGTACCGATGCAATCATCGGCTTCGTATCCTTGAGCGCCAATATTCGGAATGCCCAAACTATCCATCACTTCGCGAATCAGAGCAAATTGGGGAATCAGATCATTCGGAGCTTCCGGACGGTTCCCCTTATAAGCTGCATATTCTTCACCGCGAAACGTCTTGCCTCCCATATCCCAGCAGCATACGACATGACTTGGCCCAAAGGTCTGAACCGCATCCCAGAAATAACGGATAAATCCGTATACTGCATTGGTAGGCACTCCTGCCTTTGTACGTCTGATATATCCGCTTGCAGATGTCGCATAAAACGCACGGAACAACACCGCCATACCGTCTACCAGCAACAAAGTAGGTTCATTACGTTGATTCACTTGAAATTATTCTCTCCTGTCCTGTATATAGCAAATAAAATATCGAACTAATTCTATCATTATAGCATAGTTCCGCCAACCATCGACCAGCCAAAAAAGCCCTGAATTTTGAACATTCAGAGCCTTCTTCAAGCTTGATTCATTTAAATAATCAAAGAAATGGTAAACTGCACCAATTACCTCCGATTTAAGCGTTGTTCCATTCTTTCTCATACGTATCTTCCTTGAATCCGACAGTCACTTTTTCCCCATCCGTAACGATTGGACGCTTGATCAGTCGACCATTGGAAGCCAGCAAACGAATCTGCTCTTCTACGGACAACCCCGGCAGCTTGTCTTTCAATTGCTGCTCCTTGTACACTTCTCCACTCGTATTGAAGAACTTTTTCACTTCAAGTCCGCTCTTCTGAATCAAGTCGGTTAATTCCGTTTCGGTCGGGGGAGTATCAAAAACAGGAATTAACTCCAACTCATGTCCCTGAGCTTCAAGCCATTTTACCGCTTTGCGGCAGGTGCCGCATTTGGCATATTGATATACTTTCAGATTACTCATCGTTACTAGTCCTCCCTAAATTTGCTCCGGTGTCGTGTTGCTCCGGTTTCGCTTTCTCGCTTCCCTTGGTTTGCTTCGCAAATCCAAAAGTCGCTCCAAACCGATACCATCGCAATGTAACTTTAAACCTTCTTTCGAATAAGAAAAATATTCATTCGCCTATATCATTTTAGGATCAAAAACCATAAAACCTTAAAAGCTTGAAACCTTACCTTAAAACCTTAAAAGCTTATAACCTTTAAAACCTATTAGCCTACGGCGTTTTGTTCGGGTACACTTTGCATCCCTCACAAGGGATTAACTAACGTTGATATATAGCAGGGGACCTTGCACTAAGGTACTGCATGCGCAAATCGCAGGCTGCTTGACAGCATTTTAAAACGTTTCTCTTGGAGCTGCCTCAGTATCCAAACGTGCCTCCAGTGCAGCCATATCTGCTGGCAAAGGCGCGTGGAATGTCATTCGTTTCTGTAAAACAGGATGGTCAAACGCCAGCTCACATGCATGTAATGCCTGACGATCAATCCAAGTGTCTCGTTCTTTCCGAATAGCCAGAGTTTGCTCATCGATCTCATGTATGGGAAAAGTCTTGTACATCCGATCGCCAATTAACGGGCAACCGATCGATGTCATGTGTACACGGATCTGATGGGTTCTGCCACTTTCCAACTTCAGATTTACCGCACTAGCGCTACCTTCTGCCCAGCGGGTGACAGTTGTATATAACGTTCTGGCTGCATATCCGTCAGGTGTTACGATTCGACGATGCGGCTCCTCGGGGTCACGATCAATCGGGCCATCTATGGCGCCATCTATATGAGCAGGACAACCATGCACAAAGGCAATATATTGTTTATCCACTGTTCCTGCGATCATCTGTTCAGAGACATGCTGATGAACGTACGGATTTTTCGCAATGGCCAGCACACCAGAGGTTTCCTGATCCAGTCGGTGTATCGGCCGAAACCGGAATCGTTCGCCTTTGGACTTCCAATAATGGACAACCCCATTCGCAAGGGTACCTGTATAGTGTCCATGTGTTGGATGTACAATGATTCCAGAATCCTTGTTCACAATCAGCAAGTGCTCGTCTTCATACAGTATCGAAAAGGGAATCGGTTCAGGCAAAATATCATCCGACTCTTCCTGCTCCATTCGAACTTCAACAACGTCTCCTGCGGATACTTTGACGCTAATATATACACGTTCTCCATTAAGCATAACTCCCTGCTCTGTGAGTTTGATTCTCGACAGAAGCTTGCGCGAAACCTGGAGACGGCGTTGAAGCACAGTCTTCAGCAGCCAGCCATCTTCATGTTCGGTAACTGTGTAGGCAAGCGGTGAATAATAACCGCTCATTCTTTATCTTGGCGGCGGAATACTTTTTTGCTCCGCACATACTCAATGTCCGCCACCTGTTGTCTCGCATTGGCGGTCCGTGCAACAACGAAGAAATAATCCGACAGACGATTCAGGTAACGCCGCACGGAAGGGTTGATATCCGTATGTTGCCCCAATGTTACAGCGCGGCGTTCAGCACGGCGACATACTGTACGGCAGACATGCAAGGTGGACGAGAGTAAACTCCCCCCAGGCAAAATAAACCGTTCCACTCTCGGATTCTCCGCATCATATTGATCAATCCATTGCTCCAGCCGGGTAACCATGTCATCTCGTACTTTATATTTGGTTTCGCTGATTCTCACAAAGGCGAGATCGGACCCGCAATCGAACAATTCCTGCTGAATTTCAAGCAAATGTTCACGCAGATCTTCAAATTCCCCATTCGCTTGATCTATAAAACTGATGGCTTGTCCAACAAAACAGTTCAGCTCATCAATTGTACCGTACGCTTCTACTCGATCATCATCTTTGATAACCCGTCCCCCGATGACCGATGTCTGTCCCTCGTCACCTGTTCGTGTGTATATACCCATTCTAGCCCCTCCTATTGTTAATATCATTCGCATCTTATTTTTCAGAAACCAGTGATAGTTTCACACGTATATATGAATTGGTGTACTCTGCCGAGTATACGACAAATCCTTGCAAACCAAAAGTAGAGGAGACGATTATGCAAAACTGGATAACCGATTTCATGGAACAATACGGCTACATAGGCATTGCACTCATTATTGCTCTGGAAAACGTATTCCCCCCCATCCCCTCCGAAATCATTTTACCTTTTGGCGGCTTCATGACCACCTATACCAGCCTAACCCTTCCCGGTGTTATTGTTGCAGCTACTATTGGTTCTGTCCTTGGTGCTGTCATATTATACGGGATCGGATTACTGATTGACGTCAATCGACTGGAGAAGATTGTTGAACGTTGGGGTCATATTCTGCGGATCAAAAAAGAAGATATTCACCGTGTTGACGCATGGTTTGACAAATATGGAATGTGGACCGTACTATTCTGTCGCATGGTACCGCTTGTTCGAAGCCTAATCTCCATTCCTGCTGGCATGTCCAACATGAAATTTGGCTTATTCCTTCTTTTCACAACCATTGGTACGCTCGCCTGGAATATTATCCTTGTCTCCGTTGGAGCGGCACTCGGTGCATCATGGGAGAGTATCCTGCACTTTATGGACGTATACTCTCTGGTCGTATATATATTACTGGCGATTATTGTTTTTGGCTGTATAATCTGGTGGGTCAGACGAAGTAAAACTCGAAAATAAAGAGATTGTCACATATTACCCTTATAAGATAAAGCCTCCTACCACGATTTTTGTGGTTAGGAGGCTTCTTTAAGCTCGTCCATCCTTTAAACACTACCAATCTTCATATCGCATCTTCTGAGCCTTGAGGTCTACAGCCAAGCCTGAGACCAGTATGTACATCTGTTCCGAATGTTTCTGCAGCGCACGATTAACCGATGCCATTCTTGCTGCAAAGATTCGTTCTTCCTCAGAAGGATACAGAGAACCATGCATTTCATTCGTGATAACCAATAACTTACCCTGATAAGACAACAGAGCGTCCAGCAATAACTGTGTCTCAAGACGCTGATGATCTAGGTCATCACTTGCCCTGAAACCTGCCGCCATCCACGCTGTCAGACTATCTACAATGACAATGCGTTTATCTGCCAGGAAGAGATTGGATTCCCGATTGATCTGGTGAAGCACCTCCGTCAGGTGCTGGCCGTTCCCAGCCTGAATGGCACGATAATGAGCGGATGGTAATTCGGGAATCACGGGATCATGATCACCAGTGGATAAATAGATGCCCTCCCGGCTGATCCGGGCTGCGTAACCAAGCGCAAATCGGGTTTTACCACTGCCTATGCCGCCTGTGACCGTAATCAGCAATCCGCTCCCCTCCTTCAGTAACCCGACTATGGTGCATTTATTCTGTCAGCGCCTTCAGCACTTTCTTGGATTCTTCGACATTGGCGGCTGACACCGGAATGGTAGCAAACAGATTTTGGGCGGCATAATCTACATCCTTGAACATTTGCATGTCTTCCAGCGGAATGCCATAGAGATGTGATTCTTTTTTGATATCTGAACCTTCATCTCCCTCACCTTTCTCAACCAGTACCCCACCGTCAAACACGCCACGTTCATACTTCTTCGGATCAAACGTGTCATCCAGCGGAACATTGGATCCATTGCTTCCGTATTGCTTCATATCCGTCTCAGGCAAAATAAAAATGTCATGCCCTCCTGCCGCATACTCGACCATAATTTTCTGAACATCATACATCGCACTGGTGATAACCTCTACTTTAGGCGCCTCGCCCAACTTCTGCTGCAAATTAGCTTGCAACTGTTCCGAGATCACAGATGGATTTCCTTGGTTGTCAATAATAAAAATGGTAAAACCATCCTTACCGCCACAGCCTGCGAGCAAAATAATCATAGAAATGATTGCGGTAAGCCCCCAAAATCTCTTCATTCCAGTTCCCCCTTTAATCTCCTATGTACAATATATCACAATTGTTCCACGCAAAAAAATAACCCTGGATTAAGGAAATTCCACTGATCAAAAAAAAAAGACCCCTCAGGGTCTTCTTCCAGTCAGTAAGCGTAACGTTTCGATATAACGGAAAACATCATTTCCCTTTAATTGGATTAGCTTTCATGTATTCATTAATCTTCAAATCCAGCAAACTGCTGATTTCAATTACAATATCGGATGTAAATGATTTCTCTTCAAGAAATATCTGTTCCATCTTGCGGCGTAGCATATGGATCTCATCTTCCAAGGAAACGTTATGCAAAGATGCGTGATCCGGTTTCACCGACCATCGGTCGCCATGATCGCCTTCTGCCAAATAATGCCCACGATTAGTCGGTAAATCATATTCAACACAAAACAAAGCCAACCCCTCCTTGGAAAAATTAGTTTCCAAATACAAGAAAAACTTATTTCAAATTGAAATTATATCACAATATTTTGTAAAAGAAAGTTATTTTTTTCTAATTTGAAGAACGTTCACATCTTTTCAAGCTTGCACTTCCTATTAACCCTCTTTTTGCAATTTGTAAACAAAGCTTCCGATTCGTTCCAAAGCCTCATTCAGCTGGGTCACAGATGTCGCATAAGAACAGCGAAGAAAGCCTTCACCTTGGGGACCAAATACATTACCAGGCACGGCAGCCACTTTATTTTCCGTTAACAAGCGTTCAGCAAACAGATCGGAACTCAGCCCTGTCTTCTGAATACTCGGAAATGCATAAAATGCGCCCTGCGGTTCATGACAGTCCAATCCAATATCCCGAAAACCCTGCACAATCAGACGTCTGCGCTGGTTGTAGGATTCGACCATTCTGTCCTTCTCACCCAAACCATTCGTCAATGCTTCAAGTGCTGCCACCTGTCCCATGGCAGGTGCACACATCACGGTATACTGATGAATCTTGAGCATGGCTGCAATCAGTTCGGGATGTCCGCACATATACCCGATCCGCCAGCCGGTCATTGCAAAAGCCTTGGAAAACCCGCTGACCAAAATAGTCCGTTCCTTCATATCCGGAATCGAAGCAAAGCTAACATGCTTTTGCGTATACGTTAACTCCGCATAAATCTCATCCGCAATGACGATCAGGTCATGTTTTTTGATTACTTCCGCAATAGGCAGCCATTCTTCATAGGTCATGATGGCACCTGTCGGATTACTTGGATAACAAAGAATAACGACCTTGGACTTCGGCGTAATCCCTGCTTCCAGCGCTTCGGCAGTCAGTTTAAACTGATCCTTCGCATAGGTTTCTACACCAACCGGTATACCTCCACCAATCGAAGCGATTGGTGAATAAGCTACATACGAAGGCTCCGGAATCAAAATTTCGTCTCCAGGTACGATTAATGCACGCAAGGCTAGATCAATGGCCTCACTGCCACCAACGGTAACAATAATCTCATCTTTGGGATCATATTTGGTATCAAACTGCGTGTCCAGATAATCACTAATGGCTTCCCTTAGTTTCGGCATTCCGGCATTGGATGTGTAACTGGTCATGCCTCTTTCGAGTGAGTATACACACGCTTCACGCATATGCCATGGGGTTACAAAGTCCGGTTCACCTACACCCAGTGTGATGATGTCCTTGTTGTCACCGACCAGATCAAAAAACTTGCGTATGCCAGATGGCGGTATCTGTTGAACCAAAGGAGCCAGATACGAAGTCATTTTCTTGTTGTTTCCTGTTGTCTGTTCATTCACTATCATGACGCATCTTCCTTTACGGCGAGATCATGAGACGGTTGTCTTCCTGATGGTCCTCAAAGATAATCCCGTCCTGCTTATATTTTTTAAGAATAAAATTCGTTTTGGTTGAGAGCACAGAGTCAATCGGAGACAATTTCTCCGATACAAAATTAGCGACTTCACGCAGATTGCCACCTTCTACTTCGACGAGCAAATCATATGCGCCTGACATGAGATATACCGATTTCACTTGCGGATACAGATAGATACGTTCAGCAATTCCTTCAAACCCACGACCACGCTCTGGCGTTATTTGTACTTCAATCAAGGCCGTTACTTTCTCATCATCGATCTTGCTCCAGTTCACGACGGTTGCGTATTTCACAATAACGTGATCCTGTTCAAGCTGTGCCACAGCATTCTTGATCTTATCTTCCGACTCCCCCAGCAGCGTCGACAGCAGTGCGGGAGTCCTTCTCGCGTCTTCCTTCAACAAATCCAGAACTTTTAATTGCAGATCGTTCAAATCCTTCATGTCTTTCCCTCCAGCGTCATCCAGGTTCCTGAAAATGAATTAATACTTATATTACATGAATTCAACGATCATGCAAAGACAAAAACCGCTCGCCCTGAATTCGGGCAAGCGGTGGTATGGTCTGTAACAGTCGCCTGCTTCAAACCATAATTACAAAGGCTACATGTAATAAGGGTTACCGTAATTCGCTTGATGCTGTGGCACATTGGGGGCCTGACTGTAGGGACTGGACTGCGTATTCTTTTCCTGAATGAATTGCTGGCATTTCTGTTGAGTCTGTTGAGCAGATTGAATCTGCTTGTCCACATCCTGTCTTAGCGCCTTTGATCCTGCCGAATACATATTGTTCTGCTGCATCACACTGAACAACTCACCTTGCAGACGAAGCGTATCATTGGTCAAATCTGTGAACATCCGGCGTATATTCGGACAGGAAGATTCAGTTGTGGCTGTCGTATACTCACGCGCCGTTCGTCTTAAATCTGCAAGAATCGACTTTAATAAATCCTGCTCCTGCATAAAAGATCCGTTAGTTGATAAAGATTGAGAATACACACGGTTCCCTCCAATACGTTAGTTTAAGCTTCAATTACTGTGATTGTGTCGGTGCAATAGATTGATGCTGCTGCAGAGCGTTAACAAGTGTGTTGAGGTGCTGTTCATGAGAACGAGCGTAATGATTCAGTGCCTGTTGGATCTGCGGGTTATGTGTGATGGAAGCTGTTGCTGCACACTGCTTGATTAGCAGTTCTTCATTGGAAATTGAATCCGCTATATAGTTCAATTCTTTCGGACTCAGCGCTTGCATTTGATTGTTCTGCATGTGCTTTTTATCCTCCTTAATCAAAAGTTTATGCGAATTTATTGTAACCTTGTCCTGTAAAAGTATACTCATCAATTCCATTCCAACCGAGGTGAATCCTATGGAACTTATTAATGGCAATCCATTCTGGCCAACCACATTACAATCGAATTCGAGTTATCCCGTTCTCGAAACAAATCTCTCCTGTGATACCTTGATTATCGGAGGGGGTATGGGTGGAGCGCTCTCCGCCAAACTCTTGACAGAGAGAGGAATAAACACGATTGTCATTGACAAAAGAAAAGTAGGAACTGGGAGCAGCTTGGCTAACGCGGGATTGCTTCAGTATACCAATGACAAAACACTTACCTCATGCATTAATACTTTTGGTGAACAACAAGGGGTGAGATTTTATGAATTGTGCCGCTATGCGATGTTGCAGTTAACGGAAATCGTGTCCAAACTTGAGATAGATCCATGTTTTGTCCCTCGCACGAGTCTATATTGTGCCAGCACAGAAGACGATGTGATCAAGCTGGAAGAGGAATACAATACCCTAAGACGATATGGATTCGACGTAGAGCTGTGGAATCGGCAGAAGATTGAGAGTCATTTCCCATTTAGCCGTGCAGCAGCTTTATATACATACGGGGATGCTGAAGTCAATCCTTACCGATTGGTCCATTCTCTTCTTCATTCGTCTGTACAAAAGGGCGCTCGCATATTCGAACAGACTGAAATGACACACTGTGACTTTATGGAAGATGGCGTAGTCTGTTATACCTCCACTGGTACTATCAGAGCTAATAAAGTAATTTTCTCCGTAGGTTATGAAACGCAGGAAATCAAAAATGACCGCGGCGCCTATCTACAGAGTACTTATGCAATTGCGACCAAACCAGTGAAGGATCTAAGCAGTTGGTACGAGCAAAGCTTGATTTGGGAAACGTCTCGTCCTTATCTATACATGAGGACAACGCCGGATGGCAGGATTATTGCCGGAGGTCTTGATGAAGAAACCCCTCGTGAAGACCAGCGAGCTATTCGAGCCCTGAACAGAGGACAAGCTCTGTTGAAGAAAGTAGCGGAGTATTTTCCACTGTCAAATCTCGAAATTGATTATGCTTGGGAAGCAACTTTTGGTGATACACATGACGGTCTTCCGTATATTGGGCCACATCCGAAATACCCGCATTCCTACTTCCTGGAGGGATATGGTGGTAATGGTACCGTATACAGCATGATTGCTGCTTCCCTTCTGACAAACGCTATAGCAGGTAACGAGAGTAAGGATCTGGAACTTTTCTCCTTAACCAGAACGAGTAAACCCTCTCCTGTCTGAAACCAAAAATACGGTTCCAAATAAAGGGTACAATACAGAAATTCCACTTCTGCACTGTACCCTTTTTATCATGGCTCAGACCGTTTTGCATGCTGTGTTTGCACAAGTATTTTGCGCATGAAAATCCAACCGATTAGCGGGAAAGATCCCAAAGACACTATAAGCCAAGTTAACGTTTGTAATGAAGGACCATTCATGACTGTGATGATAAATAAAGCAAGGCCCAGTAAACGACCAACCATCAAACACAGCTCCCTTAATACGACAAGTTCGACTCTTTTCTCCACATTTTCACCACTTGTCCCCATCAAGTCGAATCCTGCGGATATCATGGGCAGCATATACAATGGCATCGACAAAGCAGACCCGATTCCCATAATTAAAAGCGTACCGTAACTGACTTTCCATAACAGTGGAATCAATACCACGAATAACAATAATGCTCCAATAAACATCCCTTTGGATCTATATTGTGGCTGAAACCATTTGCCTGCTGCCCAGTAGCTCACCAGTGCTACCGCTGAAGTGATCAAAGAAAACTGACCAAGCTTATACTCCTGCTCTGTAGCAACATAGACGAGCAGGGCGATCAGAAAGGCAAAGACTCCTTCACGTGCACCTTGTGCACACAGTCCCACACCTACGGGCCTCCAAGCACTATCCTTCGCCGCTAACTGTCGCCATGGTTCGGACCATCGGTAGGTGCCACTGACCTTTCTCTTTTTCAGAAAAAAGCTGAACACCACAGCAATCACATAGATCACCAGCGACACTGTAAAGATAAGGCGATACCCTGAGTTATCTGCCATACGGGAAATAACAAAACCAGAGAACCATGGGCCAATAATGCCTGTCATGGAACCCAAGAGGCCCACCCAACCATTGAACAAGTCCCTGTTCTCCCGATCCGTCACTTCAAAGTACACGACGTTGAACGCTATCCAGAACAATCCAAGCGCACATCCGAGCAAAATTCCCAGGGGCCAAATCCAGTCAACTGCTTTGGGCCCTGCCCATAACACAAGCATGTAAAATATGCCCGACAAGGCGGTTCCCAAGCGTAACGCGCTCATTTTATTATGTTCCTTGACCCATTTTCCCGCGAGCCAAAAGGTGAGCCCCAGTGCAAGTTGCTGGCTTACCGTAAACCACCCAAGCATGGCATAATCCGGACGGCTTTTCCACAGATATACATTCAGAAACGTCCCTGACAAAGCTCCAGCTAACACAAACAATCCATTCACGCCTAGTAGCAGAATGGATTGTCGGCCTAGAGAAATCTTCATCTGCTCTCCCTCCTATTTCCACATGAAGCTAGTACTTCACAGGCAGGTCTCAGGGTTAACGTACCCCAAGGAGAAGGAAAACATGATGAATTTTCCGGAATTTTATATTTTCAAACCACATTATAATCTTTATTTCCGTACACTAAGATTTTGAATCAGGCGGAGACGATCATCTTCAGAGAGGTTATATTGGATCTGGAAACATCCCGAACATACATACATTTGTACAGAGAAAGGTGCATCCAGCAACGAGTTCGCACCAGAGACGGCATTAGCAACAGGATTGAAGTTATCCTTCGTTGCCTTCTGTGTACCTGTGAGAATCATAAATTCACGGCAATGCGGACATTCTGGCACTTCTTCTTGCAGATCAAGCTGTTTCTCCACACCTTCTTCATATTGAATCAGATCATTACCCTCATCTGCATACTTCTGTAATGTACGAAGCTCAGGCAATTTTAGCTCTACTTCGTTCCCCCACAGGGCGGCAAGATCCGTAGTTTGTTCATCGTCCGTTACATCATCGACATCATAGATGTCTTCCTCGGAATCGTCAGTCTCTTCATCACCGATATTGATATTTAAGGTACGATATCCCTTAAGTTCATTGTGACAATAAGGGCATTCTTCTTCTGGACCGAGTTCCTCGTCCCATACAATTTCGGTTTGGCACCATGGGCATACTGTTGTTTCCATTATTAAATCAACCTTTCTCTCCTAATATCATGTGTTCATAACATAAATGATGCCAATCGCAAAAAAAACAATGGATGCAGCAAACAGAATCCGTATCAAAATTTTCATCAACGGTCCCCCTACATGATGCTCGCGCCAATAACAAATGACAACGAGACGGAAATAATCATGGATATCAATCCAACAGCCCGGTTATCCGCTTCAATCTCCTTGTCAATGGAGAACACCGGTGTTAGAAATTCGAATAAAAAATAGGCAATGAGCAGAAGGACAAATCCTACAATTGACCACGTCATGGCTTCATATACCGAAGATTTGGCCTGGATGCAGAAATGAAGCACATTACAGATTCCGAAGATCTTGCCTCCTGTAGCCATGGCTACAGCCACGTTTCCCTTCTTGATCTCATGCCAGCATTTGTATTTGGTCACCAGTTCGAAGCAAGCGAGAAATACTAGCAATTCCATAATCGCTACGGAGAAAAATCCGAGCACCATCCCCAAGGGATGGGACAGCAATTGGTCAATCGTCCCCTTCACTCACCGTTCCCCTTCCCCATTCAGCTGCCTCAATCGATTAGGCAGCTGGATATCTTTGATTCATGGTCGGGCTATTCCAATTCTGCGACGGTTACACCGTTTCCGCCTTCTCCGTAATTGCCCAGCCGGTAACTTTTTATATGTCTATGCTTACGAAGGTAATCCTGAATACCGGAACGTAAAATTCCCGTTCCCTTACCATGAATAATATAAACCTGACCCAGATTAGCCAGGAAAGCTTCATCGATAAAACGATCCGTTTCCATCAGGGCTTCTTCCAGATTCGTTCCCCGCAGATCCAGTTCGCTCTTCACATTGTCATCACGGGTTCGTTTCACGCCCGTTACCGGTTTCTGCTTCGGTTTGGATTCTGCTGGTGCAGACTGCTGCAATTCAAGATCATTCAGGGACACCTTCATTTTCATAATCCCCAACTGTACTATCGCTTCTTTGGTGCCTGACATCTCGACTACGTGACCTTTTTGATTCAAACTATAAACGAGAACTTCATCGCCCGGCCCGATTGCACGAGTCTTGGTTGCAGTTGCATTGCGCTTAACCGTTTTTTTACGTTTTTCCGGTTCGGCTTCATCCAGTTGTTTCCGAGCAGCTATAAGCTTGTGCTCTTTAACGGAGGCCCCTTCTTCCATGGCAAGCTGGCGAAGATCCGCTATAATCTTCTCAGCCTCTGCTCTCGCCTTGTCCACAATGGAACGGGCATCTTCTTCTGCTTTTTCTATGCGACGGTCACGCTGCTGCTCCAGCTTCTCCAGTTCCGCTTGATGCCTGCTGCGCAATTTCTCCATATCCTGGCGCAGAAGTTCCGCGCGCTCACGTTCCTGCTCAGCCGTAAGCCGGTTCTCTTCGAGAGAAGCAATCATATGCTCAACCCGCTGGTCTTCTTCCTTCACTTCACCACGCGCATAATTGAGAATGTATCCCGGCAAACCCAATCGTTCGGCAATTGCAAACGCATTACTCCGCCCAGGCACACCGACAAGAAGCCGATAGGTTGGGCTCAGTGTGTTTACGTCAAATTCCATACTCGCATTAATAACACCTTTACGCTCATAGGCGTAAGCTTTCAATTCACTGTAATGTGTTGTAGCTACCATCCGGCATCCAGTCTGGTGCATGTGCTCCAAAATGGAAATGGCCAGTGCAGAGCCTTCGGCCGGGTCCGTACCCGCCCCCACCTCATCAAGGAGGACCAAGCTTTTGGTAGTCATATTTTTCAATATCCGAATAATGTTCGTCATATGGCTGGAAAACGTACTCAGATTCTGTTCAATGCTCTGCTCATCACCAATATCCGCATAGATCGCATCAAATACACACAGTTGGCTGCCATCCTCGGCTGGAACGAACAACCCTGACATCGCCATGAGGCTCAGCAATCCAATCGTTTTGAGCGTGACGGTCTTTCCTCCCGTATTGGGACCCGTCACGATGATAGACGTATATTCATTGCCCAGTTCAATATCGGTAGGCACCACATTTTCGATGGAAATCAGCGGATGACGTCCCTTTTTAATCTTAAGGAATCCCCGGTCATTCATCCGTGGCAATGTGGCCTTCAGTTCCCGTGCAAGGCGTGCTTTCGCAAAAATGAAATCAAGTGATCCCAACAGGTCGACATCATACAACAGCCACTCCACCTGTTCACTGACAAGAGCCGTCAATTTCTGCAAAATCACTTCAATTTCGCGTTCTTCCCGGATCCGGGTCTCGCGCAATTTGTTGTTCATGGCGACGATGGATTCCGGCTCTATAAACAGGGTTGCACCCGAACCGGATTGATCGTGCACAATCCCACCGAAATAGGAACGATATTCCGCCTTTACAGGAATAACAAACCGATCGCCACGAATGGTAATGATTTGATCCTGTAACATTTTGGATACTGTAGAAGAACGAATCATTGAATCCAGCTTCTCGCGAATGCGTGCCTCACCACCGCGAAGCTCACGACGAATCTGCGCCAGCGTTACACTCGCGCTGTCAGAAACTTCAGCATTATCGTCAATACAATTGCGAATCGCATCTTCAAGTGTCTTTTGCTCGGATATTTGATCACTGATATAGAACAGCGATTCCACTTTTTCATCGTCATGAAGCGCAGCAATCTGGCGTTTCAACCGACGTGCAGCAAAGGTAGTATTGGAAATCCCCAAAAGTTCATGCGGATTCAACGTGCCTCCAATTTCTGCTCGTTTGACGGAAGCGGTAATATCTACAATTCCCCCAAAAGATGGAGACCCTTTCAGACGGTCAAACCTAAAGGCTTCATCCGTCTGCTGCAGAAGTCTCTTCACTTCTTCCAGTTCACTGATCGGCTCCAGTTGATCCGCTTTCTTTTTACCCATCGTAGTCTGGGCAAAGCTTTGCAATGTATTTAAAATTTTGCGATATTCCAATGTGTGTAAAATTTTCGTGTCCAAGTGTACAACTCCTTCCAAACTATAACTGTATTATAACGAAAGAAACTCCCTTGCGCTATTTAACGAATCCTTCCACACATAACTTGGGACTTGCCGCCGCAAACTACAAGTGTCAGGATTGTGCAACCTCTCCGTTTAACAGGATTCCACTGCCCAATCCCATCTGAATAAAAGGAGGTAAACACCATGAATTTTCTGGGACATGTCGTGCGATTTATCATCGCCGCAATTGTGTTGATGGTTGTCAGCTGGATCGTGCCCGGATTCGCCGTTGGCGGTTTCTGGAGTGCTCTGATGCTTGCTCTGGTTATCGCCCTTCTCGGTTGGATCATTGAAGGCATCTTCGGTAAAAGGATAAATCCTTTTGGCCGTGGTATTGTCGGCTTCATCGTCAGTGCACTGGTAATCTGGATTGGACAATATGTTGTAGATCATGTGCATGTCAGTCTGCTTGGTGCTGTTCTGGCTGCATTGGTCATTGGGATCATTGATCTCTTCATTCCGGTTTCTACGCCTTTTGATGCCGGAAGAAGGTCTAAAGATCACGCATAGACTCCACTGTACCTATTTAGCCCCCGATATCCTGTGCCAGCTTCCCCTAAACCTCTGATGGCTTAAATGCCTGATGAGGTTTTTTTTGTCAAGCATATGTGAAGTTCAAAAAAACGACATAGGCAACGTGTACAGGCATCCTCAATTTGCGGTATGATGGCTGGAGAAATCATTCAAATTTTATCCATATCACGCTTTTTAAGGAGGCACATGATGAAGAGAGGCATAGCATGGCTTGCAGCCTGTATGTTGATCCTGGTCCTTGCTGCATGTGGAGGAACTGGCCAATCCGCAGAATCAAACGGCGAATCCGATTCGGGTGTTACAGCAAGCGAAGAACTGGTCATCAAAGCGAGCAACTATGAATTCGACCAGCCTGAATACCACTTGAAAAAAGGCGTCCCGGTTAAGATTGTTTATGAAAATACAAACGGAAACCATGGCGTTCTTGTGCCCGAGCTGAACCTTCGGCTGGATACCAAGAACAGTTCCAAAGTGATTACTCCCGACAAAGCAGGAGAATTCGAAATGTCCTGTTCCGTCTTTTGTGGAAGTGGTCATAGCAGTATGATCTCCAAAATTATTGTTGACGAATAGTGTTCAAGACAAGGAGCCCCCGTAACGACGGGAGCTCTTTCTTCATTATAACAAATTGTACACGAGTGCGCTGTGCAGGATTCGAGTCATGACATCATCATCAGGCTAGGTCTGATCCTGCTCAATCAATTCAATCCATTCGTTATATTCCGTCTGCAATTTCGTATATTCATCCCGCAACTGGCGATAATCCGTATTCAGCTGCTCCGCCTTCTCCTGCTCCATCTCACGTTCAACTTGCAGTAAACGCAACTGATGGGCCGCAAGTTCATACCGCTCACCGATCTCCAGCAATTCATGTTCCATCGTCTGCTTTTCTTCGATCGCTTCATTACGCTGCTGTGCAAGCTGCTGTCGCTCGTTTTCCAGCTCTTCAACCTTCTCCACACTGGCAGCACTTTCTTTCTGCCAAAGATTCAATTCATTCTCCAGCGCTGCCCAGCGTTCCTGCCATGATTGCTCCTGAGCCGCCCATTCATCTGCACGACGTTGCCAAACCTGATCTTGTTGTTCCGCATGTTGTTCTGCCTGTTCCACTCTGGAAATCAGCTCAACTTCCCGGGCAGTCAGCTCTTGCAGGCGAGAGGAGAGCTCTGCCTGTTTGGCAGATAATTCTTCATGCTTGATTTGCCACTCTAGTGCTTCTTCCTCTGTTTGAGTCAGCAAGCTGCCTTGTTCACTAATCCGTTCAGACAGCTGATTGGCATTCTGTCTGGATTCTTCAAGCGCACGTACAATCTCTTCCTTTTCTTCACTCATTTCATTCAGTTTGCGATTATAGTCCTCTTCACGTTGAAGTGCATCGCTGTAATCCTTACGGATTTGTTTATAACTTTCCTGCAGCTTGTCCAGCTCTGCACGGACTTCATTCATTTCATGGTTAAGTTCTTCTCGTTCTTGCTCCAGGAGGCTTGCTCGCGCGATATAACGTTCGGTTTCTTCACCAGCATGACGAGCCTCTTCTTTAACCACAGACAATTCATCGTGAAGGGACTGCACTCCCAATTCCAGTGTCTCATTTTGCTCTGCAGCTTCAAGTACCTGAGTTTCCAATTCACCGATCTCAATCAGACGTTGTTCCGCCTGCGCTTTCCAAGATTCCTCACTTTGGGTAAGTGTACTGATCTCATTTTGCAATATGCGAACTGCTGCATGGGCCTGTTCAAGCACTTTGTGCAATCTGCGCTGCTCATCCTCGGATTTCACTTCGGCTTCACGGAGTTTTGTGATCTCCTGTTCAAGATGGGCGTGCTGATCCTGTACTTTGCGCAGTTGTGCAGTCAGAGAAGTCTCACGCTCAACGGTCTCGTTATACTGTTGCTTCCATTGCTGCTGCGCTTCCCGGGACTGTTGGACATCAGCTTCTGTGTTACGAAGCTGTTCCTGCAACTGGGCACTGTCTGCTATCAATTGTTCCAATTGCTGCTCAAGCTCCGTAATTCGACGAAGCTGAACATCCTGCTCCTGCTTGTGTATGGCTTGTTCATTGCGTAACGTCTCCGTTTGGCTTCGCTCGTTCAGCAGCTGTTGTTCTTGATCGGCAATCACCTCTTGAGCATTCTTGAGTTGCTTCCGGGCTTCAACGAATTGACCTTCGATATCTTTCAGGCGCGACTCCGCCCGTTTACGCTCTTCTTCCAACTGCTGCTTCAGCTTGCTACGTTCCTCTTGCAGCAAAGCCTCCGTTGTTACAGCGACTTCGGCCGCCTGAGTCCGAGCCGCTTCATTGATTTGTTTAATCTGCTCTTCATAAGCTGCTTCTTTTTCCATCCATTCCAATTCCGCCTGTTCGGATGATTCCTTGAACGTTGCATTCAGCTCTTCGATCTCAGCCAGTCGCTTCTGCTCCGCTTGCTGCAGCAGTAAAGTCTGTTCTTCCTTTGCCTTGTCAGTCAGTTCTTGAACTTGCTTTGCAGCAGATTGTTCTGCCTGCTGGATACGCTGTTCCATCTCGGACTGAAGTTCACGATATCGAAGCTGGGCATCTTCCTGAACTTTTTGCAATTGGACCTCAGCTTGTTCCAATTCAGACAAAATTGCAGCTTCAGCTTGTTCCTTCGCCGCTTGTACCTGCTCTGCAGCCTGAACCTCAATTTTTTGACGTTCTGCCACAGCCCGAGCTTCTGCTTCTTTCAGTTGTGCTGCCGTCTTATCCTGCAATTCCTTGTATTGTGCAATCGCTTTGGCCTGGGTCTGCTGTAGCTCAGTTGCTAAACGAGTCTGCGCTTCCTTCAGCTGGGTCGCCGCCTGAGCCTGGGCATTCTTGAGTTGATTTGCTGCTTTTTCTTCCGCTTCTTTCAGACGGGCCTGCCCCTTCTCTTCCGCTGCTTTCAATTGAGCCGCAGCTTGAGCCTGAAGCTTCTGCTCACGATCTGCTGCCTGAGCTCGTTCCTGTTCAAGTAATGCCTTGAGCTTTGCTACCTCTGCTTGTTGGTCCTTCTGAAGCTTTGCAAAGGCCTGTTCCGCCTCATTCTTCAGCTTGGTTGCTTCAGCCAGAGCTTGGTCTCGGCGTTCCAATTCCTGCTGATGTTCATTTTGTATGGCTATCAGCCGATTTAACTCATTTCTCAGTTCGGTACGTTCACCGGTCAGCATTTTCAGCTCATTCCGAATTTCCTGAGTCTGAAGAGACTGCTCAGCCATATGTACAGCTGCCAGCACCGCAATACGAGGAGTATCCAGTCGGGAATGATGTTTGGAGATAGCGCTCATTCGCTCATCCACCAGGTTAGCTACTTGTTTCATATAGTCGGCACTGCTGCCAACCAGTTTATAGGAAGTCCCGTAGATCTCTACGGTGACGCGTGTACGATCAGGTGTAGTCACAGTTGTGCCCTCCTTCAAGTCTGTATGTTGATTCTAAGCTGTTTAACAAAAAAAGTCACATCGATCCTCTAATGCTAAGGATTCGATGTGACTTCAAGCAATTCCTGCTAATCTTTGTTCAAAAAATTGACTTATGTTCTATTTACGCAATTCGGCTCCGAATTGCTCTTCCAGACGAGCAACCACACGAGCATGAACCTCGGTAATTTCTTCATCTGTCAAAGTCCGTTCACGATTGCGATAAACGAGAGACATTGCTACACTCTTCTTGTCATCACCCAGCTTGCTGCCTGTGAACACATCAAATACCTGTACCGTTTGCAGCAGCTCACCCGCCGATTCACGAATGGCACGCAGCATATCTCCTGCTTCGATATCTTTGCTAACAACCACGGCAACATCCCGCTCAACCGCCGGGAAACGTGGAAGTTCACGATAACGGATGTCCGCATCCGCTTCGCTATAGATCGCTTCAAGTCCAATCTCGGCGAGGTACACGTCGTTCAGATCATATTGCTGTTGCAGCTCAGGATGCAATTGACCCATCGTACCGATCAATTTGCCTTCACCGCCGTCTTTTGCTTCCAAATAAACAGATGCAGAACGTCCCGGGTGGAATCCTTCAGGGCTGTTCGCCACCAGACGAATACGTTGCTCCAGACCCACGTAGGCGAAGAGGTTCTCAAGTGCACCTTTCAGATCGAAGAAGTCCACTTTTTCTGCTCCCACATTCCACTGCTGAGATGCACGATTTCCCGTAAGCAACAAGCTCAACACTGGAATCTCGTGTGGCTGTTTGGTCAGTTTCTCTTCTTCGGTGAAAAACACACTGCCCACTTCGAACACAGCCAGTGAATCTGCCTTGCGATTCATATTGTACACTGCTGCATCCAGCATTTGCGGTAAAATGCTCTTGCGGAGCACACTTCGATCCTCACTCATTGGCATAGCCAGCTTCACCGCTTGACTGCCTTCTGTCAAAGCGGGGAACAAAGATACGTTGTCCGGGTGAACGAACGAATAACTGATCATTTCCTGCCAGCCGCTGCCTGCAAACAGACCACGAATGGTACGTCGCATTGCCTGGGATGGTGTGTAAGCACCTGGTGTTGTCGGCCCTTCGATCAATGTGGTTGGAATATTGTCATATCCGTACAAACGTGCAATCTCTTCAAACAGATCCACATCAAGTGTAATATCCCCTCTGCGGCTTGACACTTCTACATCAAGCAGACCCTGCTGCGCATCACCACACGCAAAGTGCAAACGAGCGAAAATGGTTTTCACTTCAAGCAGAGACAAATCGGTTCCCAGATAACGATTCAGTTTATCCAGCGACAGCTGCACAACACGTTTATCCGCAGCCTCTGTTCCCGCTTCCACAATCCCTTGGTGAACTTCGCCTTCTGCATAACGCTGAATCAATTCAGCCGCACGGTTCAACGCCGTAATGACAGCAGCCGGATCGACTTCCTTCTCAAAACGCATGCTTGCTTCGGAACGCAGCCCCAGTTGGCGCGACGTTTTCCGAACGGTTCCGCCATCGAACTTGGCGGATTCCAGCAACAGATTCACTGTAGTTTCCGTTACCTCGGAATTCTCGCCACCCATAACACCCGCGATGGCTACCGGTTTCACGCCATCCGTAATAAGCAGCATATGCGGCTCCAGTTTACGTTCCTGGCTATCCAGCGTCACGATCGTTTCGCCTTCCTTGGCCATCCGGACTTCAATATGACCCTTCTCCAGCTTATCTGCATCAAAAGCATGCAGCGGCTGACCGTATTCCAGCATGACATAGTTCGTAATATCCACGATGTTATTGATCGGACGGATACCAGCGGCCATCAAGCGGTTTTGCATCCATTGCGGGGAAGCTCCAAGCTTAATTCCCGTTACATAACGGGCCGCATAGTGACTGCATTGTTCCGTAGCGGTAATCTCAACCGAAATATGATTCGCAGCCGCATCACTGATTTCCACCAATTGCTCTTTTGGATCAGGCAGCTTCACTTCACGACCCAGGATGGCACCAACTTCATAAGCCGCTCCACGCATACTGAGACAGTCGGAACGATTTGGCGTCAGGTCCAGTTCAAGCACATAATCATCAAGACCAAGAACCTGACTGATTGGCGTGCCAATCTCCGTCTGTTCTGGCAGAACGAGAATGCCTTCCTGCTGGTCCTTCGGCAGCAACTTGTCGTTCATGCCCAGTTCTTTCGCAGAGCAGATCATGCCAAGGGATACGACGCCCCGCAGCTTGGCTTTTTTGATATCGAGTCCACCAGGGAGCTTTGCTCCGACCAGGGCAACGACTACCTTTTGACCGGCATCCACATTTTTCGCACCACACACGATTTGCAGATCTTCTTCCTGACCGGCATCAATCACACATACATTCAGCTTGTCAGCGTCAGGGTGCTTCTCCTTGCTCTTCACGTAACCGACAACCACGTTGTTCACACCCTGGTTCCGGTTCTCCACTACATCAATCTCAATACCCGCACGGGTCATTTTCTCAGCCAGCTCTTGCGGCTCTACGCCTTCCAGCGCGATATAATCAGACAGCCAATCTGTCGATACTCTCATGGACGTTCACTTCCTAATCTATAAATTGGTGTTGCAAATGAAGGGCGTTCGCCCAGTATGCTACTTCGGTAATTACAGTCGTCCGAATTGTTTCAGGAACGCCATATCACTGTTGTAGAAATGACGAATGTCATCAATGCCATATTTCAGCATGGCAATACGCTCTACGCCCATTCCGAATGCAAACCCACTGTATTTCGCCGGATCATAACCGCCCATCTCGAGCACTTTCGGGTGAACCATACCGCCGCCTAAGATCTCAAGCCAGCCCGTCTGTTTACATACCCGGCAACCACTGCCACCGCATTGTACGCAAGTGACATCCACTTCCGCACTTGGCTCAGTGAACGGGAAGAAGCTTGGACGGAGACGGATTTCGGTATGTGCACCGAACATTTCGCGTACGAATTGCAGCAAAGTTCCCTTCAAGTCGCTCATGCGAATATTCTCGCTAATGACCAGACCCTCAACCTGATTGAACTGGAACGAATGCGTCGCATCATCATCGTCACGACGGTATACTTTACCCGGGCAGATGACTTTAACAGGCACATCGCCTTTCATGCTTTGCATGGTACGAACCTGAACCGGTGACGTATGTGTGCGCATCAACAGGTCTTCTGTTACATAGAAGGAATCCTGCATATCACGTGCCGGGTGGTTCTTCGGCAGATTCAGTGCTTCGAAGTTGTAATAATCCATTTCAACCTCAGGGCCTTCCGCTACCCGGTATCCCATACCAATGAAAATATCTTCGATTTCCTGTACCACTTTGGTCAATGGATGCAGTCCGCCCTGACGTCCGCGACGTCCCGGCAGGGTCACATCAATCTTCTCGGATTGTAGACGTTTCGCCGTCTCTTCCTTTTGGAACTGCTCCTGCTTGCTGTCAATCACTTCTTCAATCGCGCCGCGAACATCATTGGCCACCTGGCCAATCACCGGACGTTCCTCTGCACTAAGCGCACCCATACCGCGCAATATCTCGGTCAATGCACCCTTCTTCCCCAAATACTTTACACGCAGATCACTCAGCGTCTGTGGATCCTTCACGACAGACAGTTGTTCCAGCGCTTCGATCTTTAATGCCTCCAAACGTTCTTTCATGTGTAAATGCCCCCTTTATGTGGTTTATTGCAACAAAAAAAGGCCTTCTCTCCCCTGAAGGGACGAAAAGACCGTGGTACCACCCTTGTTAGACATTCAGTGCTGCCCGGCCCTTCCGGCCTGCAACATGTTTGCCTCACTCTATACGGGATAACGACCGTTAACCGTCAGCCCCTACTAACTCCAGCGATGAATCGCAAGATATGGTTCAGGGAACCGCTCCGGAGTGAATTTCAGCAGCCTAGTTCTACAGAAACGCTCTCAATCTACGGCGTTTCCTCCCTGTCCAGAGGCACTGCTTACTTGTCTCCATCATCACGTTTGCATGTTAGAAAAACCTTCAAATTTACTGATGATCGTCCATTATTATATGCAAAATCACTCGAAATAGCAAGCTGTAAAGCTGCGTGATTAAACGTTATGCCCAAAAATGAGATGATTTTGCCTCATCCATCCATTACTTTTGTTTTCGCAGTTCATGCAACTGGTTCAAACGACGCTGAATTTCACGAACCTCGGCAACCTCAGCCGCCCGTTTGACTGCATCATCAGGCTTTGTTGATACATCCTTACCCGCACTGTTCATGGGAGATAACAACTCGGACAACCGCATTTCAAGCCGGAGCCGTTCATCATCTGATTCCCGAACCTCAAGGGCGGACTCTCGCAGTTTGGTGGATTGCTCCCAATCCTCCACTCCACCTTCGAACAGCGTAGCCTTCCCGCCCGGCTCCAGATCAAGCAAGCGATTGGCGAGTACTTTGGTCAGCATACGGTCATGGGATACGAGCACCAGCGCACCGGATGCCTGCTTCAATATATTCTCCATCACTTCCTGCGTGTCAATATCCAGATAATTCGTCGGTTCATCCAATACCAGCACGTTAGATCCCCCGAAATACAACCGCAGGAATGCAACTCTGCACTTCTCTCCCATACTCAAATCCCCAATACGCTTGAACACATCATCTCTTGAGAATAAAAAGCATCCCAGAATGGTACGTGCAGCACTTTGGGTCATGGATGGAAGACGGAGCAAACTGTCCAGAAGTGTCTCACTTTCCGGTAACCCCTCAAGCTCTTGCGAAAAATAACCGATCTTCAGCTGCGGATGGCGTGTCACTTTGCCCTGGGATGGTTGCAGCTCTCCAATCATCAGTTTGAGCAGTGTCGTCTTGCCTGTACCATTCGGACCACGTACGGCAAGACGATCTCCACGTTCGACCGCAATCCGGATATTGTGAAGCAATGTCGAGCTTCCTGGATAAGCAAAGCTAACGTCTTCCAATGCAAGGAGCTGACGGGCAGCCAGTGTATTTACCTGCAGTTCCATGTTTAATTTGGCAGCTTCACGAGGTTTATCCACCCGTTCTTTCTCCAGGCGCTCCAGTTGTTTCTGTTTGGCATGGTAGCGGGAAATATTCTTGTTGGCCTTGGCTTTATAGAAGCTCTGAGTGATTTTGACCTCCACATCGGTCGCTGAATTATGAGCCTGATGAAACCACTGCTGGTAATTGCGGATCGTCTCTTCGAGCGCTTTCCGCTCCAGTTCCTGCTTGCGATAGGTCGCTTCCTGCTCACGCCATTCGCGTTCCTTGTGGCCCTTATAATCTGTATAGCCGCCCTTATATTTGGTCAGGGCATCCGGGCTGAACTCGACGACGCCCGTTGCTACCTGATCAATAAAGGTCCGGTCATGAGAGACAAACAACAAGGTTCCGGCATAGGTGGATAGCCATTCCTCAAGCCAGCGCATGCTCTCTTCATCCAGATGATTCGTCGGTTCATCCAGAATAAGAAATTTCGGTTTACTGACCAGCAATCCTGCGAGACGAGCCTTTGTTTTTTGCCCACCACTCAAAGAATGATACGGCCGACTCCAATGTTCCGACGTTAACCCCAGACGTGTCAGTACCTTCTCTACCTCCGTCTCCCACATATACCCGTTCAATTGCTCATATTGTTCCATTGCTATTGTGTATGCTGCCAGTAATGACTTCTCATCTGCCGCTTCACCCTCGCCCATACGTTGTTCCAGTTCTTCCAGGTCACGCTTCACCTGGTAGATCTGTCCACTTTCCTGACGGACGGCATCCAGCACATTGATGTCGGGTTCGATCATGGAGCGCTGGCGCATGAACCCCCACTCCTGCTGCGGAACGTGGCGTTCGATGCGTCCACCACCCTCTTCTTCTCCAAGAATGATGCGTAATAAGGTAGTCTTGCCACACCCGTTACGACCCAGAATGGCGAGCCGCTCGCCTTCATTTATTTCCAGATTCAATCCTGCGAACAACTCATTTCCGTTCCACTCTTTTGATACTTCATGTAGGCGTACCATTGTCATCATGAGGCCTCATCCTTCCTGCAATTCAAAATAAAAAAACCGCTGGCATCAGCCGGCGGTCTGGCAATTCAGGATTGAATAAAGCGTCAAAAAACAAGCATAAGATACCCCTCGGTATGAACAAAGAACCCTTAAAAGGGTACACACGAGCTAAGCCAGAACAGCCTGCCTGTCTCCATACCTGATCCCATAGCTGAATTTAGACACACGAATCCCCTCATTGCTCAGCCGCTCTGGCTGACTGCGTCAATACACTCTCTGCAGTTACTGGGGTTCAATTCATGTGTTTTACTTCATGGGACGTATGGTTACCTCTCATTCATGTGTAGTATCGATTTCTTCGTTATTGTACCAGATGATGGGGAAAAAGCAAAGGTTTTGAATTGGTTTCAGCGATATGGCTTGGCAGATGTATAGCCGATTATTATGGGCCATTTGGAATCAACATTTCATCCATTACGATTGTGGTACATATACCTCCAAAAAAAATAAAACCCTTGTATTCACAAGGGTTTCGGATGTTGCATGAGTTAAGCGGGTGATGGGAATCGAACCCACGCTATTAGCTTGGAAGGCTAAAGTTCTACCATTGAACTACACCCGCACGAATGACGATCGGGACGACACGATTTGAACATGCGACCCCCTGGTCCCAAACCAGGTGCTCTACCAAGCTGAGCTACGTCCCGTTAAGTTTCGAGGAACATTAACACGAATTTCACAAAACTAATATACCATGAACATCCAAGGCTTGCAACTTTTTTTCCACTTCCAACCTAACTTTCAAAACAAAAAAGACAGAAGCGTCCTACGCCTCTGCCCATCCTATCCTGTGGGTTTATCTACATCACTCAAAAACTTCTCCTCGAAATCCGCTGCTGTAATCGGCTTGCTGAAAAAGTACCCCTGAGCCTCGTGACAATGCTGATTACGAAGAAATGACAGCTGGTCCTCATTTTCCACACCCTCAGCTGTTACTTTCAAATGCAAGTGATGCGCCATGGATGTGATGGTCGACACAATCGCTGCATTGTTACTATCCTCCATGACTTCATTGACAAAGGAACGGTCGATCTTGAGTCGATCAATTGGCAGATCTTTCAGATAATGAAGGGAGCTGTACCCTGTTCCAAAATCATCAATACTGATATGAACACCAATCTCCTTGATTTTCCGCAACTGTTCAAAGGCTCGGTCCTTATCAAACGTCATGCTTTCCGTTATCTCAAGTTCGAGCCACACTGGCTCCAATCCTGTTTCCTTGAGGATACCGCTAATGTTATCCAGCAGGTGGGAATGCCTGAATTGTCTCATAGACAGGTTAACGGATACACACAGCTTGCGGTAACCCGCTTCCTGCCACCGTTTGTTCTGTGTACATGCCTCTCGCAACACCCATTCTCCTAGAGGAACAATCAGCCCACTTTCCTCAGCGAGAGGAATAAATTCAGCAGGGGATACCGCTCCTCTGAGCGGGTGCTGCCAGCGTACCAAAGCCTCCATACCTACAATCAAGCCACTTGCCAAATTAACCTGCGGCTGATACACCAGATAGAACTGTCCCCGATCCAACGCTTTACGCAGATCATTCTCAAGCTGCAACCGTTCCTGGGCTTTCATCTGCATCGCGTGCGCATACCGGTTGAGCTCCACTCCCTGATCTTTGGCATGATGCAATGCCGTATCCGCATTCTGAATGATCTCCTCCGGTGAGTCTCCGTCGTGCGGGAATATCGCCATGCCAATACCCAGCGTGAGATGATATTCGTTTCCATCTACTGTTACAGGTTTTTCGAATAGTTGCAAAATGGATCTTGTCCGCCGTAACGCCGTATCTGTTATGCAGAAATCTGTCATTGTCAGAACGAATTCATCTCTTCCCAGTCCGAACACTTCCTCTCCGGGGAGCGAAGAATGCTTCAGACGCTGTCCTACCTGACGAAGTACACGGTTAGCTGCTTGTTGACCCAGTGAATCATTAATCGTTTTGAATCGGTTAATGTTCAGTACCAGTACGCCGACAAGCTGCTCCTCCACCACAGCCTCGTCCATCATCACTTTGAGTCGTTGAGATAGGCGACGGCGATTCGGCAGGCCTGTCACATCATCATGATGAGCAATAAAGTTCATTTTTGCTTCAGCTACCTGCTGCTTGAGGAAAGGCGTATCCACTACAGATGAATATAGACCCTTCTGGATAAAGAAATAAGCCAAACAGTCGCTGAACAGACCCCATAAGAGATTGATATCATTAATCTGCGTTGCGGAAACAAAGTAACATTCGCCATAGAAAAAACACAGAATAGCGCAAAGGATGGAAGGCAAATCTCCCTCTCTGTTCTTTTTCCAGTGAACGAATAACACGGCAGCAGTAACGCCATACAGGATGCCCACCAGAAAATGAATCCGGGTAAACATCCCGCTAATTGCATCACCCGACATTAAGTTTGGCAGCACAGCCCATTCCTGAATAGCCAATATGTATAACATAACAAAAATTCCCAGCGTTCCGCTAAACAGCAAAAATTTGCGTGGTAACGCAATTTCCTTTTCTTTGACCGTATAAATGAACAGCAAACCCGCTGCACAAACCAGAGATCCAAGCGTCATCATTTTCAGCGAGAAATCGGACTCGGTCATGGCACCACTCGGCATTTCTTCGGCAAAAGATACGATGTGAACCAATTCAAACAAACCAATTAATAAAAACAACGTAGTCATCATGACCCTTCGCAGGGTCTGCCTTTGGGTCTGGAATAACCAGCTTTGATTGTAAATGCCGATACAGGCCGCTGTCGCAGCGAATCCACCCAAGAGTGTCAGAACCGGGTAACCCGATATGATCAGATCAGAGCTTGTAGAGGAACGAAACCATTGACTTGCGAGGAAACACATTAAGCCGCCTATAGCGACCCCACCTATTTTTCTCTGATCTTGCTGATTAGCCTTCATGCCGTGTTTTTCCTTCCCGGGATCACCTATCCTGAAATACCTTAACTATAAAAATATCTATTGTTACAAGATTCGACATTTTCATATCTACCAACGTTCAATTCACATGCACAAACATGCTATCTGGTACATAATAACATTTAATTCCGCAGACGTGAACTAAAAAATATGTACTCCTAGGAATATATATTCATATAAACGCCGAAAAATAAGGCATTTAGAACTAAAAAAACATGGATTCCCAATAGGACTCCATGTTTCTTTAGTTTACAACTGAATTTTAGCCTATTTTATTTATCGAAATTCACTTCTGGTGTTGTCAGTTTATCAAAAAAATCGACAACTTTATCTTTATCTTCTGACGAACGCAGTGCCATTGCCGAACGAGGATGCTCATCCAACGTACCTGTAATCATGTAAGGCAGAATGTAACCCCACTCTTCTTTTTCTCTGAGCGGGACCATCAATTGCTCCAATACACCAAGCACCGGACGCAAATTGTATTTCGTGCCTTTCAAGTGGGCAACTAGCAGTTCAGTCGGACAGTTCCCGGCAGCACGGCCCATTCCATATACGGAAGCATCAAGCAGTTCAACACCAAGCTCAGCCGCGATCAGTGTATTGGAGAATGCCAGTTGCATGTTATTGTGTGTATGAACACCAAGACGTTTGTTCGGCAAATGAGTCTTGAACTTCTCTACCAGGTATTTCACGTCATTATGATCCAGACTACCATAGGAGTCCACTATGTATACAACATCCACAGCACTTTCCTTGATCAGTTCAAAAGCTTCCAGCAGTTCATTCTCCATTACATTGGACAGTGCCATAATATTCAGTGTTGTTTCATACCCACGGTCATGGAACGTTTGAACCAGAGCGAGTGCCTTGTCCACATCTTTGCTGTAACAGGCTACACGGATCAGATCCAGCATGCTCTCGCTGCGTGGCAGAATATCATTCTCATCTACACGACCGACATCAACCAATGCAGACAATTTGGTGTTTCCTTTCTGAGGAATAACCTTGCGCAGGAAATCATCATTCAGAAAACGCCATGGTCCCGCCTCTTCCGCTCCCTTCAAGAGCTTCGGCGAATTTTTATATCCAATTTCCATATAATCAACGCCGGCTTCATTCAAACCAGCATACAGCTGCTGAACAAAGTCCACGCTAAAGTCCCAATTATTTACCAGCCCGCCATCACGGATTGTACAATCTACTATTTTGCAATGATTTGTCTTCATTAATGTCTCTGCTCCTTTTCTGACCAACTTGTGTATTCCTCTCATGATACTTGAACGCAACAAGAAAAGTAAAGGGATTCCCGACTTATTTACTTCGATAAGATTTCCATATCCGATCAATCTCACTCATCTCGGAATCGTCCGGGGTTTTCTTCCCGTAGCGAACAGCATTATAACTATCCGGCAGCATTGCAGAGAGCTTCTGATCATCTTCTCTGACTCCATGCTGAACAATGGCCTCCGCAGCCTCCAGTGGCGTATGTGCACTCTGTATATCCACTCCCCGGGCTGCAGCTCTGTCGATCCACTTCCGATAGTAATATCGAACACGTTCAGCATCCTTTGAAGGCAGCGACTCCTTCTTGCGGAACCAGGATTTCCGCGTTCTCGCCGGTGCCTCTAACGTTTCACTGATATCCACATACTCTGTACGGGGTTCTATCTTCTTCTGACCGGGTTGCAGCATCCCTTTGAAACGATCCATAAGTTTGTTTATGGCCTTCTGCCCCAACCGCAGGATAAGCCACAGAACAACTACTGCAACAGCCCCCATAACTATCCAACCCAGGATATCCCAGAAAACAGAGGGCTCCCCTGATGCCTCCATCCCTTCAGGTAGCAACGGTGGTTCATTGGGAGCTGTGGGCGTAATCGGAACATCCTGATTGGAGCTCGAACCCAGTAAACCTCTGATCCAGGCAAGGAGACGGTCACGCAATGGACCTAACCAGGCAACAAGACTGGGGAAAGCGCCAATTCCTGCGATGACAATCAGCATCCATACCAAACGCTGATGATTCGCCCGGGCAAACTCACGCAGCACAATCCTTCTTTGACCATCATTCAATATCGCCCGGTCCAACTGTACACTGTATTGACCTACCAACCAACCAGCAAAACTGATGACCCCCGCTGCATATACGGTTCCTGCATACGCCTGAAGAGGTTGCATGAATTCAAGGCTGTTAGCCGCCCCACTCCATACAATCGCAGTGAGCACACCAAAAATCTGCAAGCGCCAAATCAAAATGGAACGGAAGACAGGTTGGAAATTCAATCCAACATAGGCTGAAATCACTCCCCACACCGCTGCTGTCAGCAAATCAGGTAAAGGAAGCCCCAATACTAATGCGATAATCAATGAGATCAACAGTCCCATAATCAGCGCAGCGCCCCATCGAATAAATGTGTTTTTTTCGCTGATAACTGGTAATCTGTGCTGTACCCACTGACCTAACGAGCCAGCCACAACAAAGATACCTATTAATGTGTAAGGCAAATGTCCTGCTGTATACAGTGAAGTAAGCGTCAGAAATGGATAGAGGTACACACCGATCAATAGAACTGCCAATATGGATAAAATCAAACTTTCCTTGGAACTCTTGGAATCACTCATGCACTCACCGCCTTTGAATCGCTTTTCCCACCCTCTACCGGGAGTACGGTCACACGATGGCCCTGTTCATGCAAACGAGCAATTTCATGTTCCATGGCTGGAGATACATAGGACGTTATTAAGAGATAACTGCGAGCCTGCTGCGCTTCTTCATTACGTTGTACTTCATCGCTCAGGAATTGTTCCATGGGAACCATGCATTTTAACTCCGTCTCCGCCATAGCTTCCAGTAACCTCTCCAGATGAGGACTGCCGTAATCCGGCTCAATCCGCAATGGATCCTGCCCTCCACTCACACGATAACCATTATGAGCAAATCCTGCAGGCAAGCCTCTCCCTATCGCATCCACTACTGCAGTGGCAGCATAACGGAGTGCCCGTTCGATCGTCTCGGGACGGGTAACTACACTCCACATGTCTGCAGACTCCTGAATGTTGACCACAATCCAGGATTGGGGGTCCGCAGTCCATCCCTGCTTGTATACCTGCAGTTCACCCGTACGAGCACTAGCTTTCCAATGTATACGGTTCATGGGGTCGCCCGCACCATATGGACGAACTCCAAGAATGAGAAAGGGATCTTCAACAATCCAACGGGAGACTTCAACCTCACCCTGCCATACCTGATAAATTGCAGGCAGATCTTCAGGATGAACAAGTGAAGGATACACAATCATGTTCAGATGAACGGGGAGCGCCTTCGTTACGCGCCAAAGGCCAAACAGATCCCCTCCAGTCATTGTCACGGTGTTTAACGTATAAATTCCACGTCTGCTGCATACAAAAGGATGCTTGCGCGTAATACGAGTAAACGGTTTCAACGTGAAGATGCTTTTATGATTCTGGTAGATATCTCCCTGGCTGATATCCATGCCTGAACCGGATCGAAAAACAAAGGAGACGGGCATCATGGCTTCAAGTCTGAGCCAGGGAACCGAGACTCGTTTTTCATTCGAAATCGTCTCTACCATCTCCAGCTCATCTCCGGCGTAACAACGTATCTTGCTGAATTGTCTAGTGTACTTGAGCTTGTATAAGGCGGGACGGCCGAACCATATGCCTTGTACGCCAATCATAATGACACCAACAATGACAAGCCATAATAATGCCATAAGCTATCGCCCGTTGCCTGCAGCAAGATTCTCGGTTGGCACGTCTGTCTGGGTTAGAAGCTCCTGAATGATGCGTTCCGCCAAGCCCTCTTGCTGCCTTACCCGGTTACGGAATACAAGTCGATGGGCTAGCACGGGCTCCGCCAATATTTTAATATCATCAGGCAGAACGAAATCTCTGCCATGTAAAGCAGCCCAGGCCTGACTTGCCTTGAGCAACGCCTGAGCTCCTCGTGGACTTACGCCTAGTGACAACTCGGAATGTTGTCTGGTAGCTTCTGTCAGACGGATAATATATCGCAACAGATCTTCGTCGATTTGGACCGATGTATACGTACTCTGTGCCTCAAGCAATTGCTCACGACTAATGATAGCGGACAGATCGTCAACAGAACGACGTGCTACCGTACGTCTCAAAATTTCTACACTCTCTTCACTGTTTGGGTAACCCATTCGGATCTTCATCATGAAACGATCCATTTGTGCTTCGGGTAACGGGAAAGTCCCCTGATTATCTATCGGGTTTTGTGTAGCAATGACGATAAATGGACGCTCCAGTTGCCTTGTGGAACCATCAATACTGATCTGGCGCTCTTCCATGCACTCCAGCAAGCTGGATTGAGTACGCGGTGTAGCCCGGTTTATTTCGTCTGCAAGGACGAGGTTGGCGAAGAGAGGGCCAGGTCTGAATTCAAAATCACCATCTTTTTGATTGAAGAAATGAATCCCCGTCAAGTCGGACGGCAACAGATCCGGTGTGAACTGAATACGCTGAAAGGTGCAGTCCAGCGAAGAAGCTACTGATTTTGCCAACATGGTTTTCCCCGTACCGGGCACATCCTCCAGCAGGACATGCCCTGAAGCAATGATAGCTGTCATCACTAACTCAATCGTATGGTCTTTCCCCACGATGACCGTTCCCACATGGTTCATTAGCTGTTTGTTCATTTGTTTCATTCCCTGGATATCCATATCAGTCCATCCTCCCGTAAATAGAGCTTATGTATTCGCATTCATTCTAACTATAACCCTAATCGTTCCAATAAAAAACAACAGGAACAGGCGGTTAGCCAATTCCTGTTGCATTGCTCTTGTCTTTACACCAGAGGGAGCATGATCATGAAACGGGTGCCCTCTCCCTTTTTGCTATCCACAGAGATGGTACCTCCATGATTTTTGATAATCCGGTAACTCACGGAAAGTCCCAGCCCCGTACCGCTCTCTTTGGTGGTAAAGAATGGATCAAATAGTCGTACAAGCGTATTGTGGTCCATCCCCTGCCCATTGTCAGCTATCGAAATCTGCACATACTTGTTCTCGGTTTCCATAGAGACTCGAATCAGACCTGCATGTTCTTCTCCGACATCCTCAATGGCATCCATCGCATTTTTCACCATATTCAAAATAACCTGCTTAATTTGTTTGACATCAATAGACACATTTAACGGGACTTCTGCTTCATCTAAGATGATCTCGCATCCCTTCATTAACCCTTCGCTTTCTGTCAGCAAGACCACCTCTTTGAGCAAAGAGTTAACAGATATAATGGTCTTCTGAGGGGCTGACGGCTTGGAGGAATTCAGAAATTCGTAGATAATATCGTTCGCCCTGTCAATCTCCGTCAGTATGATTCGAGCGTACTCGTCTTTTCCCAATTGAAGCAAATGAGGCCGAAGCAACTGGATAAATCCGCGAATAGCCGTCAAAGGATTGCGAATCTCATGGGCAATTGATGCCGAAATCCGCCCCAACATTGCAAGTTTGTCATTTTGATAAGCAGTCTGCTCAATTTGTTTATAATCGGAGACATCCTTTACACTGAACAGAAAGTCTCCATCCATCTGATCCCCATACGTTACTGTAACCAGCCAATGCCTGCCATACTCATCAATCAGCTCATGATAGCGCTTACGATGGAAGATAGTCTCCCGATAGATACGTAAAATTTTCTTTTTCTTGAATCGGCTCATCTGTGGATGATGCAGCATTTGCATCAGGGTGCAGCCGCTCAACAGACTTCTTGGAAGCTCCAACAATTTTGCCATCTGAACGTTAATAAACGTCAATACACCGTGACTGTCAAACAACATAATACCGCTATCCAGATGTTCCAGGACATTCTCATACTTGTTGTTATCCAGATGTATAGGCGGGAATCCATTCGTTGGTCGAGGCACTGTATCCTGAAATTCACTAATCATGTCAGGTTCCTCCTTTTCACGTAAATGATAAACTTGCCATTCGGACATCATATCATCACAGAAACAGGAAGGGCCGATTTATTTTTCATTACCGGTGCCCTTTCGTTAGGGGGCTGAGCCGAAAATATGGATGGCATGTCCGGAACCCAAGCTGGTTTATTCCCGGTAACCAACAGTTCTTCCGGAAAACAATATACGTCTGTTCCATTCTAACCTTCTCCTATTCCCAAACACGAACAATTTTGCTCCGCCTCTTTTGCAAGTCTGTTTTTATCATAGACAAGTTTATAGAAGAGAGTCAATCGGAGAAAGTGTCGAATGGAAATTATTTTAAAAAAAACCGCGAATTAGTTTCCCCACACAACAAAAACGAAGCCTTTTCGCTCGATTGCGAATCAGCTTCGTTCGTATAGTTTTAAATTTTAAATTCTTCAATCAATCTATAATCCACTCTTGTTATGCTGGATTTTGAGTCGCCGCTGACTCATCACAGCTAATCGGCGCTTAAGTTCACTTTCCCACTTCTCATCCTTCATTTCCTTGGCAAGCCGGAGTAGATCCAGAGACATGTCGATCTGACGCTGTACAATGACCATCCCTTCCTCGCTTTCGCGATTCACGCAATTTTCAAAAATCGCATCTTCATCTTCTGTCACATAATCTTGGAAATCAATCTCCGATGCACCATCTCCATGCGCATATTCGGCCAGAATTTCATATTCATTCTCCACTTTATAATGCACTTCCACCCGGTGACATACCGGACAAAACAGCAGGGGAACATTATGAACCTGGGTGCGGTAATGCTTCAGCGTGCCCTTTGTTCCCACCATACTTGCCCCACAACAGTAACTCATTTTTGTTCACCCTCCTTATAACGTGCCGGGACTTTTTATTGGACATGCAAGCCCGTACACTTTAAGCACTTCCGAGAAAAGGAATAGTTCCATAGTGTATCACATTCATGTACTAATTATAATTGCAGAGCACCGGAATCATTCCCGGGTTTCCATACCCTATTCGCCTTCAAGCCCTTCGATTCCTCTTTCCAAAGAATAAAATGAGGGCTTACTTCTAATACACCATTACCACGTTTATATCCCTATTTAAACACTTTTCTTCCTTAAGGGCTTATATTCTGACAAAAGGGTGCAAAAAGCCCTCAATCCCAAAAGGGATGAGGGCTTGAACCATAACGTTCAAGTTCAATCAGGCTTACAGATTGCTGTCGCCTGGTTTCCAGTTCATTGCACACAATCCGCCGGATTGCAGTGCTTGCAGCACACGAAGTGTTTCTTCAACACTACGGCCTACATCGTTGTGGTTAACCACTTGGTATTTCAATTCGCCTTCTGGATCGATGATGAACAAGCCGCGCAGTGCAACGCCTTCTTCTTCAATCAGAACGCCATAATCTTTAGCTACTTGTTTTGTGATGTCAGAAGCCAGCGGGAAGTTCAGTTGGCCCAAGCCATTGCTGTCTTTTGGTGTGTTGATCCAAGCTTTGTGACTGTGTACGGAGTCAACGCTTACGCCAAGAATTTCTGTATCCAAAGCTTTGAATTGCTCCGAAGCATCACTCAAAGCTGTGATTTCTGTTGGGCACACAAAAGTGAAGTCCAAAGGATAAAAGAAAAATACGAGCCATTTGCCACGATAATCGGACAGTTTTACGGAACCAAAGTCTTGTCCATCTCCCGATACTGTTTCCATTGCAAAATCCGGTGCGGGTCTACCAACCAAACGTTCTGCCATAACTAACAATTCCTCCTTTGGGATTATGTAAGCACTCGAGTTGAATGCTCATCATCAAGAAAAACGTGAACGTTTTTCCTGTAATTAAAATGGGTTTGTTACTTGATAACAAGTACAAGTAAAATGTTATCATCCGCACTTCTCAAAGTCAAGATTATAATCGTTGTTTTTTTATAATGATTATAAATAAGGACTTTTCGTGGCAAAAATCATAAAGGAACAGCCCTTTATCATTCCTCGCGGAAATTAAAGGGCTGTCTTGTCATGATGCCATATTACGCCTGTTTACGAATTGCTGCGACAATCAAATCGCCCATTTCCGTTGTGCTAATCGCTTTGCTCTTGTCCACAGCGATGTCGCTCGTACGATGTCCTGCATTCAATACATCAGATACAGCCGCCTCAATAGCATCCGCACCTTCCGCATAACCAAAGGTTGTGCGGAACATGAGCGCCAAAGACAGGATCGTTGCGATTGGATTCGCCAAGCCTTGACCTGCAATATCCGGCGCTGAACCGTGTACTGGCTCATAGAGACCGAAACTGCCTTCTCCGAGTGATGCAGATGCCAACATACCGATGGAGCCTGTCAGCATCGCTGCTTCATCACTCAAGATATCTCCGAACATATTTTCCGTCACGATTACGTCAAAGCTCGATGGACGGCGCAGCAATTGCATTGCACAGTTGTCCACAAGCACATGTTCCAATTCAACATCCGGATAATCCGGTGCTACCCGGTTAACGACTTCACGCCAGAGACGGGAGGTTTCCAATACGTTGGCTTTGTCAACCGAAGCCAGTTTTTTGCGACGTCCTTGAGCAATTTCGAATGCTTGACGAACGATGCGCTCCACTTCTGTTACATTATATGCACAAGTATCCACGGCTTCTTCGCCCTGTGCACTTTCACGTCTGAACTTCTCTCCGAAGTAGATGCCGCCGGTCAACTCCCGTACCACCATCAGATCCGTACCTTCAAGCACTTCTGGCTTCAAGGTTGAAGCATCCTTCAGGCAATCAAATACAACAGCCGGACGAAGGTTGGAGAACAAACCGAGCGCTTTGCGAATACCTAGCAAGCCTGTTTCCGGACGAAGCTCCTTGCTGTTATTGTCCCATTTTGGACCACCAACGGCTCCAAGAAGGACCGCATCTGCACTTTTACATACCGTCAGTGTTTCCTCAGGAAGGGGTGTACCTTTCTCATCAATCGCGATTCCACCAAATAGCGCATGTTCTGTTTCAAAACGGTACCCGAACACGTCCTCCGTACGCTTGAGAACTTTCTCTGCCTCAGCCACAACTTCAGGACCAATTCCGTCGCCTGCAATTACTGCAATTTTTTTTACGTCTGCCATGGGTTGTCCACTCCTTCTATGCTTTCATTCGGTTATTCACTTCAATAATTTACGTGTCATTTTTAACTCTCTCTTTTGTATCATATTCGAAGGTGATTTGACCAAGATATACAATCTATGACTTTAATAGTTTTTACCTATAAGCCGAATTAGATTGGTTGTTCTGTACCTCTGACTGGGTTAAAATGAAGCCTGAAGACAAATTCAGGTAACTCAGGAGGGATTGCAATCATGCAATACACGTACTTGGGAAAATCAGGTCTTAAAGTCAGCCGGATCTGCCTTGGCACGATGAACTTTGGTCCTGCTACTGACGAAAAGGAAGCATTCCGTATCATGGATGCAGCACTCGATGCTGGTGTTAATTTTTTTGATACCGCTAACATTTACGGCTGGGGCGAAAATTCGGGTCTCACTGAGGAAATCATTGGACGATGGTTTAAACAGGGCGGCGGTAGACGTGAAAAAGTCGTACTCGCGACCAAAGTCTATGGCTCAATGCACGACGATACCGATGGCCCAAACAACGATGCAGGTCTTTCCGCCTACAAAATAAGACGCCATCTGGAGGGTTCCCTCCGCCGTCTGCAAACCGATCATATTGAACTGTACCAGATGCACCATGTGGATCCCGCTATCTCATGGGACGAGCTCTGGGGCGCGTTCGAGAACGCTGTGCATCAAGGCAAAATTGGTTACGTAGGTTCGAGTAACTTTGCTGGTTGGCAGATTGCTGTTGCGCAAAGTGAAGCCAAAAACCGCCATTTCCTTGGCCTGGTATCCGAGCAGCATAAGTACAGCCTCAACTGCCGTTTGCCTGAACTCGAAGTATTGCCCGCAGCGAAAGAGCTGGGCCTTGGTGTTATTCCTTGGAGCCCACTGGATGGTGGATTATTGGGACGTAATGCACTCCAGAAACTGGAAGGTACACGCAGTGGTGGCATTGCTGAGCGGATCGAGTCCCATCAAACTCAGTTGGAACAATTCGCAGCACTTTGCCGCGAACTCGGTGAACCGCAAGATACCATCGCTTTGGCCTGGGTTGCTGCCAACCCGGCAGTTACCGCTCCGATTATTGGACCGCGTACGCTGGAACAGTTTGAAACTGCGCTTAAATGTCTGGATGTCACGTTGGATGAAGCGGTCCTCAATCGTCTGGATGAAATCTTCCCGGGTCCGGGAGGACAAGCTCCGAACGCATATGCTTGGTGAATTTATACAGACTAACAGATTATCCCGTTTTAATGGTCTATATTGATTTTCCGTTTATTTATATCAAGTAACCGCAAAAAAGTCTGACTCTCAAGATTTGAGGGTCAGACTTTTTATGTACCTCACCGAACTGCAATGCAAAGAAGGGTTGGTGAACTCCATCTCACCATCTCCATTCAGCATCAACACAGTCCAATGAAGAATTATGCTTGCTGCAAATGGGTGTTACAGGTTGACATTAACTCGATTCGTATACGTCTTGCGTTTTTCAATTAATTTATTCAATCCATCCACATAAGCACGTGCACTGGCACCCAAAATATCTGTGCTTACGCCGCGTCCCTGAACGGAAATTTGATTTTGAGTAAGTACGACGTGAACCTCACCCAACGCATCCTTACCATGCGTAACCGATTTGATCGAGTAGTCGGATAGCGTTACCTCTTCCCCGCTTACTTGGTCAATCGCATTATAGATGGCATCTACTGATCCATTTCCTTCTGCTTTTTGTTCCACTGTATTACCATCAAGTGTAGCAATACGAACTTTAGCCGTTGGAATGGATTCATCACCATAGGTCACAAAGATGGATTCCAGTTTGAACACCTCAGGTGCATCCTGTAATTTCTCTTCGATGACCGCCAGCAAATCCTCATCTGTCACTTCTTTTTTCTTATCAGCCAGATCTTTGAATTGGGCAAAAGCACGGTTCAATGCTTCATCTTCCAATTCGTAACCGAGCTCAATCAAGCGCTCACGGAAGGCATGACGTCCCGAGTGTTTACCCAATACGAGCTTGCTTTCCTTCAGACCGATGGTCTCTGGCGTCATAATCTCGTAGGTTGTTTTCTCTTTCAGCATGCCGTCCTGGTGAATGCCTGATTCGTGTGCAAACGCATTCGCACCCACTATCGCTTTATTGCCAGGCACAACCATCCCCGTCAAACGACTGACAAGACGACTGGTCCGCGCAATCTCAGAAAGTTGCAGCGAAGTTTTCGCCTGGAAAAATTCCTGACGTGTCTCCAGTGCCATGGCAATCTCTTCAATAGCGGTATTACCCGCACGTTCACCGATTCCGTTAATGGTTCCCTCAATTTGATCGGCTCCATTCAGGATCGCTGCGAGAGTGTTGGCAGTAGCCATTCCCAGGTCATTATGGCAATGTGCACTCAGCTGTACTTTTTCAATGCCATGTACGTTTTCCTTCAAATGTTTGAAAATATTACCGTACTCGTATGGGCTCAGATATCCAACCGTATCCGGGATATTCACAACAGCCGCGCCTTCTTCCACAGCCATATTCACCATCTCTACGAGAAAATCATATTCTGTACGACCTGCATCCTCCAGGGAGAATTCAATCTTCGAAAAAGTTTTCTTCGCATAACGAATCGCGGAACGAGCCGTATCCAGAACCTGGCCTTTGTCCATGCGCAATTTGTGCTGACGATGAATGGGTGAAGTTGCCAAAAAGATATGAATACACGGGTCCTGAGCGCCCTTCAGCGCCTCTTTTACCGCATCAATATCCTGCTCTCTGGAGCGGGACAAGCCAATAACGGTAACGTTTTTGACCGCTTTGGCAACTGCATTGACTGCCGCCAGATCGCCTGGAGATGCCGCCGGAAAACCGGCTTCCATCCGGTCAATACCAAGCCGCTCGAGCTGGTGGGCAATTTCCACCTTTTCACGAGTGTTCAGATTGACTCCTGGGGATTGCTCTCCATCACGCAGCGTTGTATCAAATACATAGATTTTACGCACGCCTCGCACCTCCTAGACTTGTAATGTATGGATTTCTTCTAAACCAGCAATAGCGGCACACGCATATGCACGGCCGCTATTCCCGGTTAAAGCTGTAAGTTTACTTGACTAACTTAAAGTTGTTACCTACTTCTTGATCCAGTGCATCATTTCACGCAATTGTCCGCCAACCACTTCGATTGGGTGTTCAGCTTCGTTGCGACGAGTTGCTGTCAGGAATGCACGGCCGGATTGGTTTTCCAGGATGAAGTCACGTGCAAATTTACCTTGTTGGATATCTGTCAGGACTTCTTTCATTGCTTTCTTCGTATCTTCAGTTACCACGCGTGGTCCAGTTACATAGTCACCGTACTCAGCAGTGTTACTGATGGAATCACGCATGCTTGCAAGTCCACCTTCATACATCAGGTCAACGATCAGTTTCAATTCGTGCAGACACTCGAAGTATGCCATTTCAGGAGCATAACCCGCTTCTGTCAACGTTTCGAATCCAGCTTTCACCAGGGCACTTACACCGCCACACAGAACAGCTTGCTCACCGAACAGATCTGTTTCTGTTTCTTCGCGGAAGGAAGTTTCAATCACGCCTGCACGTGTGCAACCGATACCTTTTGCGTATGCCAAACCGATATCTTTTGCTTTACCTGTTGCATCTTGCTCAATTGCGATCAGGCCCGGTACACCGAAACCTTCCACGTAGGTACGACGTACCATGTGGCCAGGGGACTTAGGAGCTACCAGCAATACATCGCTGTCTTTTGGAGCAACGATTTGACCGAAATGAACGTTGAAACCGTGAGAGAAGAGCAATGCAGCGCCTTTTTTCAGGTTTGGTTCGATTTCATTTTTGTATACAGAAGCTTGTGTTTCGTCAGGCAGCAAAATTTGAACCACGTCTGCACGGCTAGTTGCTTCAGCCGGGGACAGAACTTCAAATCCGTCATTTTTTGCAGTGTCAAAAGATTTACCTTCACGAAGTCCGATGACTACGTTCAATCCGCTGTCGCGCAGGTTTTGGGCTTGGGCATGACCCTGGCTACCATAACCGATGACCGCGATCGTTTTTCCTTTCAATACGCTAAGCTCTGCATCCTGTTCATAATAAGTAGTTACTGGCATGTTTATAAGTCCTCCTTTGTATTGTAAAGAACCCTTCATTAATGAGCGGGTGTCTCAAGGGACCGATCGCTTTCTTGCCTCAGCGTTTCTGGTCTGATCCGATCCGTTCAGACACCCGCCCATTAATGCGGGGGTGTGGCTGTATTGTCAAGCGTTACATCGCTAAAATGTTGAATTGCAGCTAATACGGGACTGGCACTTCATTTAAGATTAACGGTATTTCTCAGCTTAATGCTGCTAACATACCTTTGTCGTTCCGTTGATAAGCATCAAACCATGCTTTTTTTTCAATATCTCTGTTTAAACGTTGCCTCGCACCAATGCAGTTACTCCTGTACGTGACAGTTCACGAATGCCGTATGGCTTAAGCAATTCGATCATCGCATCAATTTTATCCGTATCCCCGACCACCTGTACAATGAGACTTCCGGGGCCAACATCCACAACCGATGCACGGAAAGTTTCTACTACACCAAGAATCTCAGGACGTTCTGAAGGCTCAGCCTTCACCTTGATCAACGCAAGTTCACGGGCGACCATCGGTTTCAGGCTGAAATCAACCACTTTGATGACATCGATGATTTTGTACAACTGCTTTTCGATCTGTTCCAGCGTTTTGTCATCACCAATCGTCACAATAACCATTCTTGACAAGCCCGGTTCCTCGGATTGACCTACCGTTATACTCTCAATGTTGAATCCCCGTCGACCGAACAACCCCGATACCCGCTGAAGGACGCCTGGCTGATCGTTGACCAATATCGAAATCGTATGTCTTATCATTCTTCAGCATCCCCCATCAGCATTTGATCGATTGTCGCTCCTTGCGGAACCATTGGATACACGTTTTCTTCCTTGCGTACTACGAATTCAACAACGACTGGTCCCGGTGTATCCAGAGCCTCTTGCCAAGCACGTTCGGCTTCTTCCTTGTTGGTTGCACGCAAACCTTTTACTCCATAGGCTTCAGCCAGTTTCACAAAATCAGGACTTCCTGCCAGATCGATATGGCTGTAACGGTTCTCATAGATGATCTCTTGCCACTGACGCACCATTCCAAGCACCTGATTGTTGATAATAACAATTTTTACCGGAATGTTGTTGATGGCACAAATCGCGAGTTCTTGAGAACACATCTGCATGCCGCCGTCACCGTTAATGGAAATAACAAGCCTGTCCGGGTTAGCCATTTGAGCACCGATTGCAGAAGGGAATCCAAAGCCCATTGTGCCGAGTCCACCGGAGGTTACCCATGAACGTGGCTGATTGAATTTGTAATATTGTGCTGCCCACATTTGATGCTGTCCAACGTCTGTAGTTACAATTGCTTCACCTTTGGTTGTATCATTCAGCATTTCAACAACCCACTGTGGTTTCAGCACCTCATCTGAATCCGTGTAGCTGTAAGGTTTTTCTTGTTTCCACTGCTTGATCTGGTCTCTCCAAGCATCTGCACGCTCTGCACGCTGCACTTCCTTGTTCGCTATTTCGAGCACCGTCTTCACATCACCAACGATCGGAATGTCCGTTGCAATGTTTTTGCCAATTTCAGCCGGATCAATATCGATATGAACAATTTTGGCATGTGGAGCGAACCCGTCCAGCTTACCTGTTACCCGATCATCGAAACGCGCTCCGATGTTGATCAGCAAATCGGCTTTTTGAATCGCCTGATTGGAAGTGTATGTTCCGTGCATACCCGGCATCCCGGTCCACAATTCATGACCACTTGGGAAAGCTCCAAGTCCAAGAAGTGTTGTCGTGATTGGAATACCTGTCTTCTCCACAAACTCGAACAGTTCTTCATGTCCACCGGAGTAAACCACGCCACCGCCTGCCAGAATCATAGGACGTTCTGCTTCCTGAATCGCTTGAGCCAGTCGATCTACCTGAAGTTTATTCGGTACAGTCCGCGGGTTATACCCTCTCAATGTAACAGGTTCAGTCATCGGTTCAAACAACGTTTTGTTAGCCGATACATCCTTCGGAATATCGATCAGTACTGGACCTTTACGGCCCGTATTGGCAATATGGAATGCCTCATGAATGACACGCGGCAGATCCTTCACGTCTTTTACCAGATAACTGTGCTTGGTGATTGGCATCGTGATTCCGGTAATGTCTGCTTCCTGGAAAGCATCCGACCCGATCAAGCTGGAAATAACATTTCCCGTAATCACTACGAGTGGGACAGAATCCATATACGCCGTTGCAATACCGGTAACCAGATTGGTTGCTCCTGGTCCGGAGGTAGCGATACAGACACCGACTTTTCCACTAGCCCGTGCATATCCATCAGCTGCATGAATGGCACCTTGTTCGTGACGGGTTAACACATGCTTGAAGTCCTCGAAACCATACATTGCATCGTAAATGTACAACACTGCACCGCCCGGGTAACCAAAAACGCACTCTACACCTTCCAGCAACAAGCTTCTCAGCAGAATTTCGGAACCGCTAATGACCTCCGGCTTCATCCATTTTTCACGTAATTCATCTGTCGATCGTACTTCTGGAATTTGAGCTCCCATTAGTCATCCTCCTCTCGGAATTTACATCATTCTGACATTTAAAGTTACAAAAAAAACCTTCCATCCCTGCAAACAAGTTCATGCTTGCGAGGGACGAAAGGTTGTTGCTTCCGTGGTACCACCCAACTTTGTCCGAAATTTCGCAATAACGGACCTTACCAGGTACAAAAAACGATAGATCAAACGACATAGCCGTTCTCCATACCTGTTGTCTGTAACGCAGACATACGATTTTCCCTAATAACCAAATTGGAGTGACATCCAATGCTTTTCAGGAAAACAGCTCCGAGGTGAGCTCGTATATAAGGGGTAATGGTGGTGGTTTCAGCAATTCCAGCCACTCTCTGATCAAAAGAGCCCTTAAAACTTCGTCCTCTTCATAGCCGATGAAATATTCTCGTTAAATGTTAGGAACATTATATGATTCCTCTAACCGATAAGTCAATACCCCTTTTGTATAAAAATTCAGAACGTCCCTAAACCTCCATCTCCAGCCTTTAACGTTTCCCTCATTCCCGCGCTTCATTCAGTCACCTTTTAACTTCTCTCAAGCATAGGATATACGAGCAGCACGACTGGTCCTGAAAGGAGGGTTCCCATGGTGATTCGGCAACGCAAATCCAAGTTGGATGATGCCGCCATAATGAGGCTGATTGACTCTCAACTTGTTCCTCTATCTCATATGAGTGAAATTGAAATCAACAAAATACGTAAAGAAATACCCCTGCGAATGAACAGGGGCATGACCTTTGTTGTCTCACCGGAGCCAGACAAAGAAGCTGTTGCATTCATTCATTTTCTCATGCATGGTGAACTGCTGTATGTGGATATGATGGCTGTTACCACCAAAGAACAACGAAAGCGATACGGACAGACTTTGCTGCACCAAGCCGAACACTTCGCTGTATCTCGAGGCTGCAAAAGATCCAAAGTTATGGTGGATGAAGGCAATGCAAAGGGACTTCGATTTTACCAAAAAAACGGATATATAACAATTAGATACATTATGTTAAGCCGCTGTTATGAGTTGGAAAAAAGGCTGTAAAGCGGCCTAGAAAAATCCTGGTGGCCGTGGTCCGTAGGGTCCATATCCAGGACCTGGCCCAAATCCACCACCAAATCCAGGGCCATATCCTGGGCCCGGTTTGGGTCCGGGGCCATACCCGGGGCCATATCCAGGACCACCAGGGCCGAACCCAGGACCAGGGCCGTAAGCATAAGGCAGCGTAGCGACGGCGAGTAAATCAAATAATACCAGTGGCAAAATCGCTTTGGTTCGCACTTTTTTGCCAACAGCACGTTTCAGTACCAGTTTATTGCCGGATACTTTTAACAGTCTCCCAGTCACCCGCGTACCGTCTTTTTTGATCGCGACAATATTTTTGCCTATTAATTTTATCGCTTCATCACGCGTAACATGTTGTTTCATACTTTCCCCTCCTCCTCGGATCGTTCAGAACAGTGTATTCGTCCATGGTTGGCTTCGCCTGTTTCTTTGTCCCTAAATGAAAATATGGGTCTTTCTCTTTAACAGTTAAGAACGCTAGTATTCTGATATTTTTCTTTTTTAAACAAAAAAAAAGATTCGCACGAGGCGAACCTTTTTAAGTAAAGCATTATATGGGAAATCATAATTATGTCGTTACCTTTTCCCTGGATCATATGGTTCACCGAGTGCAGAAGGAGCAGAAGAACGTCCAACAGCCGCGACAAGCACAATGATGGTGAGCAGGTAAGGCAGCATATAAATAATTTCCTGGGGAATACTTTGAGACCATTCAAACAATTGTACATAGTTTCGGATGGCTTGTGAGAAACCAAAGAATACAGCCGCGCCAAAAGCACCAATCGGATTCCATTTACCGAAGATCATGGCCGCAATTGCAATATAACCTTGACCAGAAACGGTATTATGGGAGAATGTGCCTGTTGTAGTCAGTGTGATTGCAGCTCCACCAATGGCAGCCAGTGCACCACTGATCATGACCGCAATATAACGGTAACGACGTACTTTAACACCAACAGTATCCGCAGCACTTGGATGTTCACCAACCGAGCGAAGACGAAGACCGAATGGAGTTTTGTACATGATGTAATACGTCAGGAAGACAAACAGAATGGCCAGATAAGTTGTTGGATACACGTTCTTGAAGAAAGCTTCACCAAGCAACGGTATATCTTTTAACAGTGGTACATCAAACTTGCTAAACCCTTGTACCAAAGGTGAATCTCCTGATCCTTCAAACAGGAGCTTTACCAAATAAAGTGTACTTCCTGCTGCCAGGAAGTTAATGACGATACCACTGATAATTTGGTCAGCCTTAAACGTAATCGAGGCAACCGCATGGATCAGCGACACAACGACCCCCAGCACAACTGCGAACAAAATCCCCATCCAGGCAGATGTCGTCCCTCCCATGCCAGCTTCTTGTGCATAATGCGCAGCAATCCCTGCAGCAAAGGCACCAAATACCATGAAACCTTCAAGTCCAAGGTTGGTCACACCTGATTTTTCCGAAAAAATCCCGCCCAAGGATGCAAAAATCAATGCCGTGGCAAAGACAAGCGTCGTATTGATAATTTGCCCAATTGTCAACAAGTCCATCTACAACACCTTCTCTTTCTTGCGCTTGGAATAGAACGGTTTAAGTACCCAGCGCACGATGCCTTGTGCCGCAATGAAGAAGATAATCGAACCGATAACAATCCGAATAATCTCGGGCGGTACATCTGCAGCAAAGCTCATTCCCGCAGATCCATATGTGAGCGTACCGAACAGCAATGCGCCCAGCAACACTCCAAACGGATGATTTAAACCAATTAGAGCAACGGCGATGCCGTCAAACCCTGTTCCTGGTGAACCCGACATAACAGTCTGATACTGGAACACCCCGAGCACCTGGAACGCACCACCAAGACCTGCGAGCATACCACTGATAAACATCGCTTTTACGATATTGCGATTAACATGCATACCTGCATACTCTGCCGCATTCGGGTTATATCCTACAGCTCGAATCTCGTATCCCTGTTTGGTTTTCCACATATAAATATAAAAGAGCACCGCCATAACAAGGGCAATTAATGTTCCCATATGCACACGGGAGTTACCCATCAGTTCGGACAACCATGTCAGACTAATCGAAGCCGTATCACTGATATCGACCGAACGATTTTCACCTTTTAAAAGCAGGAATTGACGTACGATCAGGTTCGCCAGATAAAGACCAATCCAGTTCAGCATGATACTACTGATAACTTCGTTAACCCCACGTGCTGCTTTCAGGTAGCCGGCAATAGCTGCCCACAGACCACCAAATACCGCACCGGCGATCAAAGCCAGCGGAGCATGAATGTAGATCGGCAGACCTGCAAACTTTACCCCAACAAAGGTGGCCGCTGTCATGCCGACGAGAAACTGTCCTTCTCCTCCGATATTAAACAGCCCTGCACGTGACGCAAATGCAAAAGCAAGTCCAGTCATGATGAGCGGTGTCATCTCACGAACAGCTTCACCAAAGTTGTACATGTCTCCGAAAACTTTCGTAAACAACGCACTATAAGCTTCAATGGGGTTGTATCCACCGATCAGCATGACAATGCCGCCGAGGATCAGACCCATAATGATGGCTACAACAGGTAAAATAAATGAATCACGGGTAAACCATTTCAATACATTACTCATGTTCAGTACCTCTCTTTTGGGTGCTGCCCGCCATCATCAAGCCGAGCTCCCTGTCATTGGTTTCTTCCGGCAGCACCTCGCCCACAATCTGTCCTTCATAAATGACTGCAATTCGGTCAGATACGTTGATAATTTCATCCAGCTCGAATGAGATCAGCAAGACCGCTTTACCCTGATCACGTTGTGCAATCAACTGTTTCTGAACAAACTCAATAGCCCCTACGTCCAGACCACGAGTTGGTTGGGCAGCAATAAGCAGTTCAGGATTTTTATCAACCTCACGTGCGATAATGGCCTTCTGCTGGTTCCCCCCCGACAAAGAACGGGCCTTTGTCTCGATGCTTGGCGTACGCACATCAAATGTCTCGACAAGCCGCTTCGCCTGCTTTTTGATGGCATCGAAGTTAAGGAATCCTTTACGAGTATAAGGCGCTTTATAATATGATTCCAGCACGATATTTTCGCTCACTGAAAAATCTAGAACAAGTCCGTGTTTGTGTCGGTCTTCCGGAATGTGGGCTACCCCTGACTCCGAAATATGACGTGGAGAATGGTTGGACAGCTCTTTACCTTCAAGAAGGATCGAACCGCTATCCACTTTACGGAGTCCAGTAAGAGCTTCAATCAGTTCACTTTGCCCGTTACCGTCAACACCTGCGATCCCCACAATCTCTCCTGCACGAACATTCAGATTGAGTTCGTTCAGAACCGAAATACCTTCTTTATTCTTGGTAGTCAATTTGCTGACTTCCAAGACATTGTTTCCTGGTGTAGCCGGCTTTTTGTCCACTTTAAAAGTGACATTGCGGCCAACCATTTTTTCGGCGAGTTCGTTTGGATTCGTCTCGGACGTTGTAACCGAATCAATCACTTTACCACGACGAATAATCGTCACTGTATCGGAAATCTCCATGATCTCTTTCAGTTTGTGTGTGATTAGAATAATGGACTTGCCTTCGGCTACCAGCTTCTTCATGATCACCATCAGTTCTTTAATTTCCTGAGGAGTCAATACCGCTGTAGGCTCGTCAAAAATAAGAATGTCCGCACCACGATACAAAGTCTTCACAATTTCCACACGTTGTTGCATACCGACGGAGATATCGTGAATTTTGGCATGCGGGTTAACCTTGAGTCCATACAATTCAGACAGTCGCTGCACTTCAGCAGCTGCTTTTTTATAATTAATGTTGAGACCTTTCCTTGGTTCGGATCCCAAAATAATGTTCTCTGTTACCGTGAACGGCTGAACAAGCTTAAAGTGCTGATGCACCATGCCGATGCCAAGATCGATTGCTTTATTAGGGCTGTCGATGATGACTGGCTTGCCATTCACTTCAATGGAACCTTCATCCGGCTGATAGAGACCAAATACAATGTTCATCAACGTTGACTTACCAGCGCCGTTTTCGCCCAGTAGAGCATGGATCTCGCCTTTACGAAGCTGAAGGCTGATAGCGTCGTTGGCAACAATGCCTGGAAAACGCTTCGTGATTTGTTTTAACTCAACGACGGGGGTTGCTGCACCCATGTAATCACCCTTATACCTGATATAGTGTGGTTCCGCAAACGTAAGAAAAACGTCTATCGACGTTTATTCAAGGAAGATGACCGCATTTTTAGCGGTACTTTTTCTTAGGATGATCGAATCCTTCAGTTTCACTGGAAACTTCTGCATTCCATAATCTTAAGAGAAGCTCCTACCGGAGCGTTGATACGAAGTCCTCTTTCTTTTGCTATGAGTTATCTCCTAGCACCACTGCAAAGCTGTACAATTGTTATGATGACTTGAGCAAATTTTCCTGTCCTGACAATCATAAGGCCGGTCAAGACCGGCCTCGATGATTATTCATTTATACAGGCAGAATCAGATTATTCTGTAGGAATTTTGATTTCGCCGTTGATGATTTTTTCTTTGTACTCGTCCACTTTGGCAAGTACATCAGCAGGAACGTTTTTCGTAGAAGTATCAGCGATACCTACACCGTTTTCTTTCAAAGTCAGGTTTTCAGCTCCGCCTTTGAATGTTCCATCGATAATTTCTTGGTTTACACGTTTAACAGCTTCGTCAACTTTTTTGATCATCGAAGTCAGTGTTACATCGTCGCCAAACTCCAGAGATTGGTCTTTATCTACACCGATAACCCAAACGTCTTGACCTTGTTTCTTACGAGCACCTGCTTCGATGAACACACCATTACCTGTAGCACCGGAAGCGTGGAAAATGATATCTACACCTTTGTTATAGAGTGTTGCCGCTGCTGCTTTACCCAGATCAGGTTTATCAAATGCACCTGTGTAGTTAGAAATGAACTCAGCATTAGGATTAACCGCTTTTACCCCTTCTCTGAAGCCTACTTCAAACTTTTTGATCAGTGGGCTTTCCATACCGCCAACAAAGCCTATTTTGTTCGATTTCGTTGTCAGACCAGCTACAACACCCACCAGGAAAGAACCTTCTTCTTCAGCAAATGTTACCGATTTAACGTTAGGAGCATCAACAACACTGTCGATGATCGCGAGTTTAGAATCAGGATTTTGTTCAGCTACAGTCTTGATTGCATCAGCCAATTGGAAACCGATACCCCAAGTGAGGTCATATCCACCTTTAACGAACTCGTTCAGGTTAGGAATGTACTCTTCATCGGATTTACTTTGCAGGTATTTAACAGCTACACCTGTTTCAGTTTCAGTTGCTTGCAGAGCTTCCCAAGCAGATTGGTTAAACGATTTGTCGTTAACCCCACCTACGTCTGTAACCATCCCGATTTTCAAATCGGATTTAGCTTCAGTGTTTTCGCCACCTGCAGTTCCTCCGGCATTTGTTTCCTCTTTCGGTTTGCTACCGCAACCTGCGAGCATAACCGATACTGCCAGCAACATGACCAAAGACAAGCTGAGCATCTTTTTCATTTCTCTGTTCCCCCTTAATGATATATACCTACTTCCTGTTCAGGCCAAAACAGAACGGATCAACAGATCGATAATATGGCTTTTATGCGGAATGTATGGTTTCTTCGACATTAAAAGCGCATTCTTATTCCTAAACAATCGGATCACCTGTCGAAAAACCGAACATTATGACATGAAGAGAGAAGTTTAGGACTAGCCTACTAGAGGTGATTATACATTCAACCCGTGGTAAAATCCAGATGTTTCATCACCAATTATCACTTATTTTTGTTCTTTTTTTGTTGAAAGCGCTTAATATTTTAATGGTTTAACACACTAACGTTACAACGATGTAATGTTACATAACAAAAACTTACCATGTCTTCTGGTGAGAAGTGGAAATCCTCCGTTTTTATTTGCATTATTTCACCGTTCGTATTTTATGTATTTAGACAGTCTGTTATTCACTCATCATATACTTCCCATAGTGCCCTTACAGGCAGCAGCCTATTCGTTCAAATACCGGATATCTCTTTTACAGATCTCTTCAAGCCGTAAAAAAAGCCGCCATATAGGTACGGCGGCTTGCATAAACAGTTTTAAGCGTTGATTTTGCCTTTAGCTACAGTAGCCAAAGAGTTGAACGCATTGATGTCATTAACGGCCAGATCAGCCAACATTTTGCGGTTCATGTCTACACCAGCAAGTTTCAAACCATGGATCAGTTTGTTGTAAGACAAACCATTCATACGTGCTGCAGCATTGATACGAACGATCCACAGTCTGCGGAAGTTACGTTTCGTGTTGCGACGGTCACGGTATGCGTAAACCAGGGATTTCATTACTTGCTCGTTAGCTGTTTTAAAAATACGGTGTTTGGAACCGAAATAACCTCTTGCCAGTTTCAAAACCTTTTTATGACGACGACGTACTACAAAACCGCCTTTTACTCTTGCCATATTAAAGAACCTCCCAATAAATATTAAATGTATCCGTAGTATGTGTACGACCTAAGCCGATCCCCCATACGGATTTACTATTTCAAGTTAGCCAGACCTTGTTTCAAACGTCTTACGTCCCCGGCAGCCATAACTGGGTTACCGTTCAGAACGCGCTTAGCACGTTTTGATTTGTGGGAAAGCAAGTGGTTTTTGTGAGCTTTGTAACGCAGGACTTTACCGGAACCGGTAATTTTGAAGCGTCCTTTCAAACTGCTGTGTGTTTTCATTTTAGGCATTTTGTGTTTCCTCCTCCAATGTTATCAGGCTTTAGGAGCCAGAATCATGATCATACTGCGGCCTTCCAATTTCGGTTGGCGTTCAACAGTGCAAAGTTCTGCAACTTCCACTTTAACGCGTTCCAAAATCCGTTGACCAATGGCGGCATGCGCAATTTCACGTCCGCGGTAACGAACGGAACATTTCACCTTGTCGCCTTCTTTCAAAAACTTAACTACATTCCGAAGCTTCGTTTGATAATCATGCTCCTCAATATTGGAACGGAACCATACTTCTTTAATGTCAACAATTTTCTGGTTCTTACGGGCTTCTTTGTCTTTCTTTTGTTGCTCATAGCGGAATTTGCCATAGTCCATAATGCGGCATACCGGCGGTTTAGCCTGTGGTGCCACATTGACCAGGTCCAAGTTCAGGTCAATCGCCATTTGAAGTGCTTCCCGAATCGGCGTGATCCCAATTTGTTCCCCTTCAGCTCCGACAAGGCGTACTTCCTTCGCCCGAATCTCATCATTAATCATGTGATCTTTACTAATAACCGTCCACCTCCAGGTCATTTTGAATATCCTGTTACACAAAAAAAAAAGGGATGCCGGTTAAGCTACCGACATCCCTGTAATCAACACAATTCTTCATGAGTATACAACTTCATAAATTATTGGGATCGTTGACCAGTCAACATGAGTTGATCAGGTGAGAAGTCGGACTTCTACTTGTGATTCCACAGCTATTCATTTAACGCACTTGAATACTATAACATCCTGCAAAAACATTGTCAACACTTCCACAATATTTTATTGGACAACAAGCTCAGTATTAGTTATCCCTGCTTGCTCTGCACCTCATCCAAACGTACAACACGTGTATGTTGGGTATGGCTCCATTGTTTGTTGTTCTGCGTAAAGAACGCATAGAACGTAATTGGATACCAAGAGAGCAGGTAAATTGGGAACAGGATCAGGTACAGATATACTTTGGCAAACGTAACCTTCTCCAGAGCCATGGACAACAAAAATGTCAGGATATTCAGTCCAATCGCTACAAATCCTACCCAGAGCGGGAAGTACCCGTATATGTTTGCGATATGCGGACCACTGAATATCGCTGTATCCACCCACAGGGCAGCTGTCATCAGAAACGTAAGCAAAACAACGTACACATTTGCGCCATACACAGCAAGGTCAAACTTCACCAAGCTTCTTTCTTTGATACTTTGCCATAGCAGCGGGAAGAAATATCTACGCGCGACCGTAAAGTGGCCTTGCATCCAGCGAAGACGTTGTCTTGCGGAAGCTTTAAAGGTTAACGGTTTCTCATCAAATACTTTGGCATCATAGTTAAAAACAGGATATACATTACGCTGAACACTGCGCATCGTAAACTCCAAATCTTCAACCAGACTTGTCGCGCCCCAACCAATTTCCTTGAGCAGGTTGGTCTCGAAGCACATTCCAGTACCTCCAAGGAAATTCGCCATATTCAGGTTATGACGGGACAACTGCCACAAACGGTTGATGTACCAATAAGATACACCGTATGCCGCAGTAATCCAGGAGTCCTCCGGATTTTTCGTATCAATGTATCCTTGGATAACACGTGAACCATTGCATAAGTCATCGTTCATCTCAAGCAAGAAGTTACGGTCAACCAAGTTATCCGCGTCAAACATAACAACTGCGTCGTATTGACGTGGCAATTTCCACAGGTACTTCAGCATCCATTCTATCGCGTACCCTTTACCCCTCAGATCGGCATTGGTACGTACACAAGCATTCAGTCCATGCTGTCTTACAATTTGAGCCGTTCCATCGGTACAGTTGTCGCAAATGACAAACACATCGTACAGATCTTCCGGATAATCAAGTTGTTTCAAGTTCTCCATCAAGGCACCAATGACTTGTTCCTCATTGTGTGCTGCGACGAGTACAGCGAATGACTTTGTCGCCGGATAATGGTTTTTTTTCTTTTTCTTAATCAGACCGAACAGCGAAAACGTGAATTGGTACACGGCTAGCAGTGCCAGAATGACCTGCAACGTGACGAATATAGCGTCCAACATCGTTCTCTGTTACCCCCTTTTTTTCAAACCCAGATTACTTTAAGACATTTCTCTTCCTGATTCTGCATCTTTATTTTTATTTGTGATCTGCAGAATATGACCCTGTTCTTTGGTTTACTACGCAAATATTTGAGGCAATGTTTCAAGCATGGTTATTGCCATTTGGCTGCTTTATCGATTTTGTATGCTTTTCAGCCATTTGTCAAAACCGCAATTCCACTTCCTGAAGCAGAAATGTGAACTTTAAACGCTGAATTGGCAGTTTGTGATACTGCAACCTCGCATTCATGCCTGTTATATCTTATTTTCAGCCGTTTACTTGATTTTTATTTCTAAAGTCCCTGCTTTTTTCTCCAGGCTGATACAGATTAACAGAGGCTCTATATTAAATAACGTAAACAGACCACAAAAAGTTTAATTTAAAACTCACATTTTTTTACCTCATTTCAGCCATGTTGAATCATTGTATCTTTTTTGGCTCGTCCGAGTCAAAAAGTTAAGTTGGGTGTTTATCCACTCTTTAACATGAAATTTACTTTCTTCACATGTGTTCTTCTTGAAAAGGACAACATTTAAAAATATGATAAACATATACCTGAAATAACCTCAAGTTTACGAAAAACGGTTATATACTAATCAGGACTAAACCGGACACAGCAATTTACCGGAAATACTGCCGCCAACTTGGGCGGCCTTACTGGCAGGAGGCCACTATGAGCCGTTTATTCGTAAAGTTTCAAGAGTATGATCGAAATGTATTTATGTGGATTAATGGTCGCCTTCATAATCGATTTATGAACTTTTGGCTGTATTATTTCACTCATCTGGGCGGAGCAACGTCTTCTATTGCAGTATCCTTGCTCATTTGGCTGCTGGCTCCCGCCCCTTGGAATACAACAGGGCTGCAGGCTTGCATCGCGCTTGCGGTGAGTCATATTCCCGTAGCCATCGCCAAAAAACTGTATCCGCGTATCCGTCCTTACCTTGCCTTACCGGATACAATCACGTTCCGTAACCCCCTGACGGACCATTCGTTCCCTTCAGGGCATACTACCGCCATATTCTCGGTTACGGTTCCGTTTATGGCCATGGAGCCATTCTTGTTACTGATGCTACTGCCTGTTGCCTTAATTGTCGGATTTTCTCGAATTTACTTGGGATTACACTATCCCTCAGACGTACTCGCCGGGGCGACAATCGGTACTTTAGTCGCACTTGCAACAGTTGCTTTATGGACATAATGTGGATATGTTAGACTAAGGAAAACCTAGCAGGAACAGGTGAAGCAAGCGTGGAGAAAAAAAGAGTATTACTATTATCTGAAGGCTTTGGCGCTGGTCATACCCAAGCCGCTTATGCACTTTCCAGCAGTCTGCGGAAACTGTCACCGGATGTGCAAACCAGAGTGCTTGAGCTGGGAAGCTTTCTAAATCCCAGAATGGCGCCACTCATTATAACCGCATACAAAAAAACAGTCATTAACCAGCCCAAGCTTATCGGGTATGTATACAAGCATCAATATAAAAAATCTTTGAATCGGCTGACCACACTCGCATTGCACAAGTTGTTTTACACCCATACACGCAGTGTTGTGCGTCAGCTTCGTCCGAATGCTATTGTGTGCACCCATCCCATCCCCAGCGCGATTATATCCAGGTTGAAGCGCCTGGGCGTACAAGTTCCGCTTTGTACAGTCATCACCGATTATGACGCGCATGGGACTTGGATCAGCCCTGAGGTGGACTTGTATCTTGTCTCAACCGATGAGGTAAAGTCCAAATTAATGCTGAGGGGTGTGTCTATTGATAAGATTAGGGTGACCGGCATTCCGATCCACCCTAATTTTTGGGAACATCCCCGACGGGATGAGATTCGCAGTAAGTTCAAATTAAAAAACATGCCTACGGTGCTTGTCATGGGCGGAGGCTGGGGCATGCTCAGTGATGAGGTAGTGAACCAATTACTGATACGCTGGCATGAGGATGTACAGATTATTTTCTGCCTTGGTCGCAACGACAAAAGTCGAATCAGCATGGAACAAAACCCGTTGTACCAGAAAGAAAACATTCATATTATCGGTTATACCAATGAAGTAGACAAATTAATGGAAGTATCCGATCTCCTGATCACCAAACCAGGCGGAATGACGTGCAGTGAAGGTTTGGCAAAAGGTATACCCATGTTGTTCCACAATCCCATACCGGGTCAGGAAGAAGAGAATGTCCATTATTTCACCTCAAGGGGTTTGGGTGAGTCCATTACGTCACTTGACGTGGTTGTAAAATGGATGAATAAACTTCTCCATAACTACCCCGATATCGTTCGTAAACGTAAACGCCACTTGGCGCAGATCGCCAAGTATTATCCCATGCAGAGTGCACAGAGTATTATCGACCTGCTGGACCTGCGTCCCTACCCTACTGACCAAGCCAGACCTTAACGGCTTCAAACAAGCTCTCATCCATATAGTGAAGGTGCCTTCGAATAAATGAAGGCACCTTTTTTTGATATAAAAATATGAAAGAAAGTACAAACTATTGAATGCCCGCCGACTTCAAATACTCCTGCCACTGTTTGGTGTACTCCGTCTGAATTTTTTCCAGACCTGCCTGTTTGGCTTTCTCCATAAATGTGTTTAATCCCGCTTCCACGTCTTCCACCAAACCTACATTAAGCGGATACAGATATTGTTTTTCAACCTGTTCAAGTGCTGCCTTTTCGGCCTGATACGGGGTCCAGTCCTCAGCAAAACCTGTGAAGATATCCGGCTTTTTGATTTTGTCCAGCTCTTCAAACATGGTCAGCACATCATCGAAGGTTTTGTCATAGAGCATGAAGTCTGGATTACGCCAAGCCCAACCATTCATGCCTTCACGCGGGAATCCGTTGGTTTGAGCGTCTCCCACCATTTTGTAATAGCCATCTTGCACTTCAAAATTTTTACCTTCCACACCGTACTCGGTGAGCCAGTTATAACGTTTGTCTGTAACGAGTTTCTCGTAGAATGCCAACGCTTTCTCCGGGTTTTTACTGCTCCGCGGGATAGCGAAACCGTTGTGTATTGGATGAACCGGCTGTGCAAACCCTTTCGCATTCGGGTAAGGGAAATAACCCAGCTTCCAATCCGGATGCGTGGACTGCACCTTGATTACATCAGCATTAAACTTATTGGGATTCTCTCCTGACAGAACAACTGCTGATTTTCCATTTTGCAGCAATGAGTTGGAGGTATCTTTTACATTCAGCACGTTTTTCGGGAAAAAGCCTTTATCCATCCAACGCTTGTACGTTTTCAGGTCTTCCAGATGCTGCGCAGAACCCCAATAGGAAGTTATACTTGAAGGTGTATCATACATGATATCCAGCCCATAAGGGAGCTGACCGGCCGTATTCACCAGCTTGGATGTCAATTGACGAATACCGTGGGTATGGTTCGCATTGCTATCCGCGATTGGAGTCATACTCGGTTCATTGGCTTTAATCCCTTCCAGATAAGCTTCAAGCGTCTCCACCGATTCGGGTTTAGGAAGATTATACTTTTCGCGCAGATCTTCACGGTACGCAATTCCTTCTGTCACATACTCTATCCAGGTGGATGGCACGGTATAGATTTTGTCATTGATTTTGACCGCATTCCACATGTCTTCAGGTACATGGGATTTTAGCGCTGGCGCAGCTTTGGGCAGAATCTCATCCAGCGGCAGGAATGCTCCCTTTTTCGCATATGACTGGTAGAACGTCCAATCCGCAGTAAAGATCAGATCAATCGGCTGGCCGGAGGACAGCAGCAGTTTGTATTTTTGATCCCAGTCGGTCCAGGAAGTGTAGTTGAATTTCACGTTCACATTCAGATCCGCCTCAGCCAATTTGTTGATCTCGGATTCAATTACGGGCAGATCTTTAGGTGCATCACCAAGCATGTAAAATTGCAGTGTTACCTTCTCACCTTTATTCCCAGAAGAACTCCCCTGCTCGCTTCCTTGCGCCGATCCCCCCGAACCGTTATTACATGCGGCGAGTATCCCGGCGAACAGCATCAGGGCAAATACCAGAGACAGGTGCCGAATTGTTTTGTTACGCATACGCATCCTCCCTTTTTGTGTAGACCTTATATGTTAGCGTTGATTCGCCGTGGTTCAGACGGGAAGCAAACCTTCCGGCAGCCCTTCGTTCACAGCGCGTTCACGTTCTAACCTTTTACCGCTCCAATCGTAAGTCCTTTGACAAAATAACGCTGCACAAATGGATACAGGAACAAAATGGGTCCAGTCACCACGATCGCCATTGCCATTTTGGTGGATTCGGTAGGTACATCCTGGCTTAGCGTTATACCGGTGCCTATGGCCATCTGGTCAATGAAGGTAATCGTATTCATCGTGTTGTACAAATAAAATTGCAGTTGGTACATATCCGGATCGTTAATGAAGAGTGATGAGGTAAACCAGTCATTCCAGTAACCCAGTGCAAGAAACAAACCTACGGTCGCGATGCCAGGCATCGCCAGTTTCAGTACAATACTGCAATACATGCGAAAATCATTCGCCCCGTCAATCTTGGCAGATTCAATCAGTTCTTCTGGAACGGCTGAACGAATGAAATTTTTCATCAAAATAATGAGGAAAGGTGTCATCAATCCCGGAAAAATCAACACGGTGTACGTATCCGTGAGATTGAAGTAATTTGCCAGCATAATGTACCAAGGTACCAATCCCCCGCCAAACAACGTTGTGAAGTAGATAAAGAACGAAAAGGTGTTGCGATACTTGAAATCTTTGCGCTGCAGCACGAATCCCGCCATCGTAATAAGAAACAATCCAAGGGCAGTACCCACCACGGTTGTAAAAACCGTTACGCCATAGGCTTTGAGCACCTGGGTCGGGAACTTGAACACCATCTTGTAACCTTCCAGGGAAAAATCCGTCGGAAAAAGATGGTATCCATCTCTCACAATCGATTCGTTGCTGCTGAACGAACCGGATAGAATGAGCAGAAACGGAAGTAAACATATAATGGAAAGAATGACAATGACGCTGTAAGCAATCATTTGAAACAGTAGGGTAAACTCCGAATCTCTGGCACGAGTATGCATAGTTGATCTCCTTTCTGCCCTGCGGACATTTTAGAACAAAGCGTAGTCCTCATTCACTTTGCGAATAATGTAGTTGACTGTCATGATCAAAATAAAGCCAAACAGCGACTGGTATAAACCTGCGGCAGTAGCCATTCCGATATCAAACGTTACTTTCAAGGAACGATACACATACGTATCGATGATATCTGTAGCGTTATACAGAACGCCGTTATTTCCAATAAGTTGGTAAAAGAGATCAAACTGACCTTTCATAATGCTACCGAGCGAGAACAACAACAGGATGACAAATGTCGGTTTCAGCATGGGGACGGTAATGTACCAAATTCGCTGAAAGATGTTGGCCCCGTCAATCCGGGCGGCTTCGTAATACTCATCGCTTATGCCTGTGATGGCTGCAAGGTAGATGACCATGCTATACCCAAGATTTTTCCAAAGGTAAAAAATAATGATCAGGAATACCCAAATCCAGGGTGTATTGTAGATGTCGACTGGACCTGCCTCGAAACGTTTGAGTACTGTGTTCACAAAACCGGATTCATAGTTGAACATGTTGTAAGCGATTACACTTAAGAGTACAAACGAGATAAAATACGGTAAGAACATCACCGATTGCGTAATTTTTTTGAATAATCTGCCCCTGATTTCACTAAGCATAATGGCACAGAAGATCGCCAGCCCGTTGCCTAATATAATGAAGGCCAGATTATAGCCCACAGTGTTGGTAGTGAGCTTCAGCAGCATTCCCGATTGCCATAGAAACTTGAAATTTTCCAGGCCCACGAAAGGACTTCCGAACAGCCCTCCTTCAAAATCATAACGGGTAAATGCATAGTAAATGCCCACCATCGGAAAATACGAGTTAATCAGAAAAAAGATCAGTGTTGGCAGCAGCATCAGGAACATGATTTTGTTTTTGTTCAATTCTTTGAGCATGGCTCGATCCCTCCCGAATTTCTTGCGGTGCATTGCGCAGTGAAGCTCTGTTTTTATTGTAGATGCCCTCGAACCTATCGGATACTGAATCATTCGATCAGTTCATGAACGATTCTGCACATTTCAATATGAACAAAATCAACAAACACTGAAATGAACAGCAGCGTGTTCACAAATCTTGAAATCGTACATAACCTAAACGTAGTGAACAATAAAGCGAAAGTTGAACTTTAGCCAAGGAAATCGGGTATATTCTCCCTGTCCATCATTGATGTAAACGCATACATAATATATAATTCAAGATATCATCCGTGATTCGCCACAGCCATATATGAAGCCCGATACTTGGCTATGAAGTTATACTTTGCTCATCCAAAACAGGGAGGCTTGGGGAGGACAGGTCATGCGTAAACGTTCAGCGGACAGTCAGAAGGTGTTTACACGGATTTGGATTGGGGTTATTATCAGCACCGTTGCTACATTGCTTGTGGCAGCCAGCATTTTGTATGTCAACTATAATCGTATTGCTCTCCGCCAGGTCTATCGCACAGATATGAACAGTCTTACCCAGACCAGTCGGGAAGTCTCCAAGATGACCGAAACCGCCAAATCATTGTCTTATCAGATTTATCAGGACTATACCATCTCATCCCTTCTGCTCTATTCCAAACCGAGTATCTATGAAGTTACTTCTGCGATGAGACAGCTTGATAACTACCGGATGTCCCTTCCATTTATCGAATCCATCTATGTATATAACTCCAAAAGTAATGATTTCTTCATCAGTTCCAATGAAGTGCGCAATGGACAGCAATCCATGACGGAAATTGACGATCAGGGGATAACAAGTATCCTTGAGCGATTTCATGAGTACAAACCTTTTGTGCCGATTCCTCGTACATATCAGGTTGGTTCCACAGAAGCGACCGAAGTCAGCAGCTACACGTATCTCTGTTACGATACAATCAACGACAACGCCAAACTGAACTATGCAGTCATCGTAAACATAAAGGACGATTGGCTCAGTCCTAATATGAATTCAGCCGATCAGCCAGGCAACGCATTTATTATCAATGAAAAAGGACAATTATTATCCGAGTTTAACAATCGTTCTCTAATGAAAGACCTTTCCAATGAACCGTTTATGCAACCGATCCTTCAAAATACAGGGCAGTCTGCTTATTTTTCTGCAACGGTGGATGGAGAAAAGTCATTGATTACCTATACCTCCCCTGACAACCTTGGATGGCGCTATGTGCGAATCACGCCTTATGACCTGATTACCGCAGATATTCGAAATATGCGAACACATACCGTTTTATTTTGCCTTGGACTACTACTTGCCGGACTACTCTTATCCTACCTGGTATCCCGAAAGTTGTATCATCCGATTGATAAAGTCATTGGCCGTATGCGTGTTATGGAGGCAGAGCGTCGCGGAAGCTTGCATTTATTGCGACAGGACTTCCTGCGCGGGGCTCTGCAAGGTCGGGAAACCGTAACTGGACGCATGCTGGAGGAGCGGATGAAATTCTATGGCTCGTCTATCGACGCGCATCGCATATCCAGATTGGTGCTGCTCCGCATTGATCATTTTGCCGATTTCAGCGAGACCTATCGGGATGAGACTCAGCTTGTGAAATATGCCATGATGAACATTTGTGCAGAAACGGCCGGCTCTTACTACCATACAGAAGCTGTAGATATGGGCGGAGATCTGATCACTTTTATCTTCAATGATAAGATCCAAGAGGATGCCAGTCACGGAAATGTCTCTATTGAGGAACTGCTGCGATTGATGCAGACTGCCGTGATGACGCATCTGAAATGCTCCATTTCCTTTACGATCGGTCCAGCCGAAGAATCACTGGAAAACAGTATTGCCGCTTATACACGCTCAGCAGAAGCTTCGCTTCATCGTTTGTTTCTGGGCCCTGGATGCCTGATCTATACCTCGGACATCATGGCGTATCAAACAAAAGAGTATGCTTTCCCTGTTGGAAAAGAGCGGCAGCTGATTGATTGCCTGATGACTGGCAAAACAGCCGAAGCCAAACAGGTTTACGCAGATATCGTCGGGGAAACGGCGGTATATCCGTTTACTGTATTCCAGCTGGCCTTATCCCATCTGACCATGACGTTGAATCATGTACGTAATACACTCAAAAAGAACAACCAGCTTACGATCGATTCCATCTCCGACAATTCAATGCTGCCAATACATGATGCCGAGGATCTCAATGAAGTTCACGCACACTTCTACCGGATGTTCGACGAGCTTGGATCCAAAGTAGAGGAAAAACGAACTCTCAAACACGAAGAGTTAATTCGCAAAATCAACTGTATTATTGAACGGGACTATGCAGACACCAACCTCTGCCTGACTTCAATTGCCGATGAACTAGCCATGTCACCCATTTACGTCAGCAGGCTCTACAAACAATTAACGTTAAAGGGACTCACGGATGTCATCAACGAGACGCGCATAGCCAAAGCCCAGCATTTGCTTATGGAGACGGATAGATCTGTTGCTGATATTGCGGAACAAACAGGATTCACTAACAGTTCTTATTTCTATCGCATGTTTAAGAAGTTCAATGGGGTTACTCCGAACGATTATCGCCGCAAAGAGCTGCATTCGGAGCTTTAGCAGAGGGAAATAACAATTGCGAACGGGTTATGAAAAAACGTGAGTTATGAATTGCAAACAGCAAAAAGCGTTACAAGAGTCTGGTGCCAGCTCTTGTAACGCTTTTTAAATCCAATTACTCTTGTTCCTCGTCAGACTCGTTCGCAGCTTCCCGGACTTTATACTTGTCCAAACGGATCTGTTGGTACTCGCGCAGCGCATCTTCACCAACGATCACCTCAACCCGGTGAATGTTCATGCCTTTGCCCATGAATTTCTGTTCATACTCTGTCATGACATGTTCTTCGTTCAATCCATCGCGGTGCAGATTCAGGGACAGATTGGTCATTTGCAGACCAAAGTCAGCAATGGCGTTAAGTGAGAAATCGAATAATGTCTCCGAGTCTGTTTTGAAATGGATCTGTCCTTTTTTGTTAAGCAGTTCCGTATATTTCTTCAGGAAGCGTGGATGCGTCAAACGACGGCGTGCATGTTTGGCTTTAGGCCAAGGATCGCTGAAGTTCAGATAAATTCGTTCCAATTCCGCCTCTTCAAATACGTCCTCGATCTGTTCAATATTGGCCAAGGCCAACTTCAGGTTGGGAGGTGTGTCCACTTCCGCCTGACTCCATGCTTTCCGAGCCTTCTCGCTGGCACGACGCACCAGTTCATCATACATATCGATGCCGATAAAATTATATTCCGGATATTTATAACTCATTTGGCTGATAAATTGACCTTTACCCATACCAAATTCCACAAAGATCGGATGGTCATTACCAAATTGTTCAGACCATTTTCCTTTATACTGTTTGGGATCAAGAACAACGAGATCGACTTGTTGCTCCAAATTTTCACGAATCCCTTTTCTGCCACGTAAACGCATCTTATTCCTCCGTTTATCCATACTTGTCTCAGAATCATTTTGCCGAAGAACCGGCGAATTGTAAAGAGCAATGAAAAAGGAATCTTCGGATCTGCCACTTTGGGGCAAATCTCAAAGATTCCCTCTTCGATTTATTTGGAATTGGGGTCCAACTACTTTAATAGTTCATAGTCTACCTTATCTTGGTGTGAAAAATCAAATGTCTTTTCGAAAGCATCGCGAACTTTTTGTCTTGCAGCCGCTTTCACTTTCGGATTGCCATTGAAACGAACACCTGTCAAAGCGAGAGCTTCTTCTGCCGTCAGTTCTACAGAAACATGATGAAGATCATTGTTTTTAACTTGGGAATTCATTCATATCACCTCACGGTATAGTATGGTCCATGACGTCAACATTGATTCAAATGCTATGATGAATAGTACCCATTGGATGGTGTCTGACGTTGGTTTAAATATAACATAATGTGTAAACTATAGCAAGGATAAAACCACGATTCTACGGCCTATTTTTGCAACGAGATTCCCCTTTTTTTGAGTTTTTTGATACAATGGTAAAAGTTCATGAAGCATCGATTTCGATAAAATAAAAAGCAAGTCAATAGGTAGCCAAAGGAGTACCCTTAAGATGAATGCACCTTCACTACAACCTCCTCTTTTATGGGGAGATAAACGATTCCATACATGGAATTACGAAATGAGAGACGAATTTAACAATAAAGTCTTCAAAGTCATGCTGGATGCCGGATTTACCTGCCCTAACCGTGATGGGTCCATTGCCAAGGGTGGCTGCACGTTCTGCAGCGCTCGTGGATCCGGTGATTTCGCTGGTAGCAGACGTGATGATTTGGTAACCCAATTCAATACGATCCGGGATAAACAACATCTGAAGTGGCCTTCAGCCCATTACATCGGCTACTTTCAAGCCTATACCAACACGTACGCTCCCGTTGAAGAACTGCGTGAATACTTTGAAGAAATTTTGAAGCAGCCTGGGGTCGTCGGTTTGTCCATAGCCACTCGCCCTGACTGTTTACCGGATGACGTCGTTGATTACTTGGCCGAATTGAATGAACGCACGTACCTCTGGGTTGAGATGGGCCTGCAAACGATTCACGAGTCCACGTCAACTCTAATTAACCGTGCACACGATACCCAATGTTATGAGGAAGCCGTCGCTAAGCTGCGCGAACGGAATATCCGTGTGTGTACACACATCATTTACGGACTGCCGCAGGAAACTCATGAAATGATGCTGGATACCGGACGGGCCGTAGCCCACATGGATGTACAGGGAATCAAAATTCACCTGCTGCACCTGATGCGCAAAACGCCGATGGTGAAGCAGTACGAAGCCGGACTTCTTCGTTTCCTGGAACAAGACGAGTATATTAAGCTAATCGTTGATACGCTGGAAATGCTGCCGCCGGAAATGATTGTACATCGCCTTACAGGGGATGCCCCGCGTGATCTACTCATTGGTCCGATGTGGTCCATGAAAAAATGGGAAGTGCTGAATGCTATTGATCGAGAGCTGCGCCAGCGGGATTCATGGCAAGGTAAATACTGGAGGGGAGCATAAGATGGGCTTTCTTTCGGTTCTAAGCTGTGCCCATCAATGGATTTCTTCGAGGTTGCAGCCCGGAGATCTGGCCATTGATGCAACGGTTGGTACAGGGGCGGATACCCTGTTTCTGGCACAAAAGGTGGGTAAACGAGGTCAAGTCATTGGTTTCGATATTCAGAGCGAGGCCTTGACATTGGCACAAGCCCGAATTCGCAAACAAGAAGAGGACAGCACCAAAATGGGCTCCATCTCCCTGCTTCAATTAAGCCACGATCGAATGGCTGAAGCCGTTCCGGAGTCATGGCAAAATGCTGTTGGGGCTGTAATGTTTAACCTCGGCTACCTGCCTTCGGAAGGTGCCGACGCCTCCATTATTACTCTTACCGATAGTACCCTTGCTGCACTCGAGGCTGCACTGGGCTTGCTTAAGCCGCGCGGCATTATTACCGTTGTCCTTTACCCGGGCCATAAAGGAGGGTCTCAGGAGGCGGAAGCGGTTTTGGAGTGGGCGTCTGCTCTGCCTGTAGAGCAAGCACAAGTAGTAATGTACCGCCAATTGCAGCGAGAAGCTTCCCCTTTTCTGATTGGTATTGAGAAAAAATAATTTCCTTTAGTACACAAATACAATAAACTAAACACAATCGTAGCTGAGAAACTTGTGTTCCATTTATGCGATTTGTGTACTACATAACGATGTGCAACCGTATTCACCCTGTTACATTCATGCCGCCACGCGGTTATGACTGATTAAAGCGATCCACCATTTCATATACTAGAGGAGAGATTAGGAATGTCTACGCCATATCCACTGCAATTTCAGCCAGAGTTTAAAGAACGTGTATGGGGAGGTCGCGCACTGGAGCAATTCGGTCTGACGCCCCCTGAAGGACATATTGGTGAAGGTTGGATGATTGCAGATCATCCCAATGGGACAACGAAGGTATTAAATGGAGCACTTGCTGGCAAAGGACTTGATGAAGTTCGTGAACAGCTCGGCACAGCATGGCTCGGAACCAAAGGTGTTTCGGAAAAAGGCGGACGTTTCCCGCTTCTGATTAAATTGCTCGACTGTAACGATGATCTGTCCGTACAGGTGCATCCAACGGATGATTACGAAGCTCTTCCTCCTGGCGAGCTCGGCAAAACGGAAATGTGGTACGTGCTGGATGCCAAACCAGGAGCGCACATCATCTACGGCTTGAACGAAGGCGTTGATCGCGCAGTACTGAAGGAAGCTTTGGAGAATGGTACCGTCATGGATACTCTTCGTCAAGTTCCTGTGGAAGCAGGCGATACGTTCTTTATTCCTGCTGGAACCGTACATGCTCTCTGTGCAGGTGTGGTCGTCGCTGAGATTCAGCAAAACTCGGATACAACGTACCGGATTTACGATTACAATCGTCCAGGTCTGGATGGCAAACCACGCGAGCTGCATGTTGAGGATTCTTTGAATGTAACCGCTTATGAGGGTGCAGGCGCCACAACAATGAAAACCAATAATGCGACACCAGGTGAATGGCTGAAGCTTGCCGAATGTCCTTATTTTGTTGTGGAAAAAGGGATCGTTACGAACCGCTGGGAGCTCTCCACCAGTGCAGAAAGCTTCACCATTCTTGTGGTCTGTGAAGGTAGCGGGACGCTGGAGTGGGACAATGCTGAATCAGAGAGTATTGAATTGAAAGCTGGACAATGCTACTTATTGCCTGCCAATCTGGGCTCCTATGCGCTGGATGGCAATACTACGGTTCTTCGCTCTTATTTGCCTTAATCATTTAATAGTTCTCTAACTATTGGTTCTCAGTAATGGCTTTAATGTGACCTGTGAAGGAGGATTACATGAGATGCAGGAATCTACCTTTGGCCTGATTGGCAATGATGGTACCCGTATTCATGTGTACCGCTGGCTTCCCGATCCGGAATGTAACATTAAGGGTGTGATCCAGATTGCACATGGCATGAGTGAGACCGCTGCCCGGTATTCCGAATTTGCCGAATATCTCACCAGGCACGGTTACGCGGTATACGCCAATGATCATCGTGGTCATGGCAAAACGGCAGAAAATCCGGATATGTTGGGCAATGCAGGCGAGGATGCCTTCCGCTGGATGGCGAGTGACATGATGAATCTGGGGGAGGTTGCCGCCAAAGAAAACCCGGATGTGTCTCTCTTTCTGATGGGACACAGTATGGGGTCGTTTTTGGTGCAGCATCTAATGTACGCCGGCCATGAGCGCTATCATGCATTTATTTTGTCCGGTACCAATGGCAAACGCGGTCTACTCCATATTGGTGAGAGACTTGCCTTCTTGCAGTGTGGCATTCAAGGGGCTGCGCATCCAAGTATGCTGCTCAATGCACTCGTATTCGGCGGATTCAACCGCTCCTTCCGTCCGGCAAAAACACCCTTTGATTGGCTATCTCGGGACCCCGAGGAGGTCAAACGGTTTATCGATGACCCTCTATGCGGAGCCGTCTGCTCCGCAGGGTTTTTCCATGACTTTTTCAAACTGCTGCTCGAAATTCACATGCCACGCAATATGAAACGTATTCCCAAGGATAAACCTGTATATCTTTTTTCAGGTGAACAGGACCCGGTTGGTCTTCACGGAAAAGGAGTCCTCAACCTGGTCTCCCAATATCGGGAGCTTCAGCTTGAAGATATTGAATACCGCCTCTATCCGGGCGGGCGCCACGAAATGCTGCATGAGACGAATCGGACAGAAGTTGCGGGGCACGTCGTGGAATGGCTGGAAAGGCATATGCCTGACCTTAATGCCCGTCATTCCATGACAAATGCCGAATCTGCCGAATCCGTATGATGCGAAGCGAGCAAGGATACAATAATGAATAAAAGCCTCTGAACAGGTTAGCAGCTTGTGCTGTGTACCATGTTCAGAGGCTTTTATTTGATATTTATAAGATGGCAATTAAGTGTTACTCGTTATGGATTACCCTTCGATCAGCAAAGACTCTGGATCTTCAAGCAATTCTTTCACCGTCACGAGGAAACGTACTGCTTCGCTTCCATCGATAATGCGGTGATCGTAAGACAGGGCGATATACATCATTGGACGGTTCTCCATCCGCTCTGCATCAATCGCTACTGGACGAAGCTGGATTTTGTGCATACCCAGAATACCCACTTGAGGTGTATTCAAAATTGGCGTCGACAACAGGGAACCAAATGTTCCACCATTGGTAATGGTGAACGTTCCTCCTTGCAGATCAGACAACGCCAGCGTGTTGGAACGAGCTTTGGACGCCAGGTCCGCAATGCTCTTCTCAATCTCAGCGAAGCCCAGACGGTCGGCATCCCGTACAACCGGTACGACAAGCCCTTCTTTGGCAGATACGGCGATACCGATATCATAGTACTTCTTGAGTACTACATCTTCGCCATCAATCTCCGCGTTGATGGTCGGAAACTTTTTCAGTGCGCCGACAACCGCTTTGGTGAAGAAGGACATAAAGCCAAGATTGATTTCATGTTTCTCTTTGAACTTGTCCTTACGGCGTTTACGAACATCCATAATTGCCGTCATATCCACTTCGTTAAAAGTAGTCAACATGGCTGCGGTCTGCTGCGCTTCTACCAGGCGTTTCGCAATGGTAGCACGACGGCGGGACATGCGCTGACGCTCCACCGGTTTGGTATACGTGGAACTCCCAGCTGCCGGAGCACTCGGTGCTGCCGCAGGAGCTTTAGCAGGAGGCGCTGAAGGAGCGGTTGCCTGAGTACTGTGAGTCTTCACATCATCCTGATACACACGTCCAATCGGATCCTTGCTTTGTACCTGATCCAACTCAATACCACGCTCACGTGCAAGTTTGCGTGCAGACGGTGAAGCTGTCTTCGAGCTGCTATCCGAAGAGTCAGGTGCTACAGCAACGGGTGCTGGTGGCGGTGTTGGAGCTTCCGGTGCAGGAGCAGATGCTTGTTTCTGTTCAGTCGCCGCTGGTTGGGAAGCGGGCGTGCCGCTTCCTCCTCCTGCTCCAGCCGAAATTGTTCCGATCGTTTCACCGATCACTACAGTTTCGCCTTCCTGGCGAATAATTTTCTCAAGCACACCGCTCTCTTCAGCACTGATCTCAATATTTACTTTATCCGTTTCAAGCTCCAGAAGAACATCACCCTGATTTACGGTTTCTCCTTCTTTGACCATCCATCTGGATACAGTTCCTTCCGTTATCGACTCACCCATTGCAGGTACTTTAATTTCACTCACAGCTGTTACCTCCCCAGTGGAATATTATTTTTCGTCGTTTGCTTCAACGCTGCTGTAATAATCTGCTGCTGTTCCATGCCATGCACCAGTTGATAACCGCTGGAAGGACTCGCATGTTCCGGGCGACCTTCGTATTTAACGGTTGTGCCTTCTGGCGCGATCTCACGAAGACGTGGCTCCATGTATGTCCAGGCACCCATGTTTTTGTTTTCTTCCTGAACCCACACCAGCTCTTTCAGCTTGCTGAAACGTGCGAGTACGCGCTTGATTTCTTCCGCCGGGAACGGATACAGCTGTTCAACACGAATAATGTGTAACCAGGACCAATCCGCTTTGTCTTTCTCAAAAGCATCTTCCAGATCGATGGCGATTTTACCACTGCACAAAATAATGCGCTCTACGCGATCCGGTTTCGTGCCCAATCCTGCTTGCTCCAGCACCGGTTCAAACTTGCCTTCGCTGAATTCTGTAGCAGGTGAAGCAACACGTGGATTACGAATGAGACTTTTCGGCGACATCATAACCAGCGGACGGGCATCCTCTGTTTCGGTCAAGGAAGCCTGACGACGCAGCAGATGGAAATACTGCGATGCACTCGTCAAGTTCGCAACGGTCATATTATCTTCTGCACAAAGCTGTAGGAAACGTTCCAGTCGAGCACTTGTATGCTCAGGTCCCTGACCTTCGTTCGCATGCGGAAGCAACATGACCAGACTGGATTTCTGAGACCATTTGGCACGGCCCGCAGACACGAACTGGTCAAAAATAACCTGTGCACAGTTGGCAAAATCTCCGAATTGAGCTTCCCAGATGACGAGCGTATCTGGTGAATATACGTTATATCCGTATTCGAAACCAACTACAGACTCCTCAGACAACGGACTATTGTAGATGGCAAAGGATGCTCTTGCCTGCGGCAGATGATGCAGTGGGCAGAATTTCTCTCCATTCTCGGAATCATGCAACACCAGATTCCGATGGGCAAACGTTGCACGTTCTGCATCCTGTCCACTGATCCGGATCGGTTTGCCATCCGCAAGAATAGTAGCGAAAGCAAGCGTCTCTGCAAGACTCCAGTCTACTTTCTCACCTTCATTCAGAGACGTGCTTCTGCGCTGCAAAATGCGCTGCAACTTCGGATACACATTAAAATTCTCTGGCCATTTCAGCAAGTCTGCGTTAATTGCCCGCAGATTTTCCAATGGTACCGCAGTTGGAATAACTGAAACTGCTTCTGGCTCGCTAATTTGACGTTGATAATATTCATGTACTTCATTGTTCTTCATCTGCTCATATGCTTCTTTTAGGCGGTTCGTCACAGCCTCACGAATGCTGTTGATGGAAGCATCGTCGATTACAGATTCCTCTTTCAGATGATCCTGATACAAGTGGCTAACCGTTGGATGAGCTTTTACTTTGTCATACACTGTCGGCTGTGTTGTCTCCGGATCATCCGTTTCGTTATGACCATAACGACGGTAACCGATCAGGTCAATCAGGAAGTCCTTTTTGAACAGGTTACGGTATTCTGCTGCCATACGAATGGCCGCAATACATGCATCCGGGTTGTCTGCATTGACATGCACAATAGGGATCTCATATCCTTTGGCAAGGTCACTCGCATAGTACGTTGAGCGTGAATCGCTGCTGTCTGTGGTGAATCCAAGACGGTTGTTCACGATAATATGAATCGTGCCGCCATTTTGGTAACCAGGCAAAGCTTTGAAATTGAGCGTTTCGGCTACAATACCTTCCCCAGGGAAGGCCGCATCACCATGCATCAGAATAGTTGCCGCTTTGGTTACATCCTGCTTCGGATACCCCGGATCACGGCGATCATCCTGGGCTGCACGTGCAAAGCCCTGTACAACTGGGTTGACATATTCCAGGTGACTCGGGTTATTGGCAAGGGTAAGACGCGCTTGCACTGTTTCACCGTCTTTTACATAACGGTTTGCACCGAGATGATATTTGACATCCCCCGTCCAACCGTAATTGATTCCTGTTGACCCTTCGGAAGGAACCAAATCCTTGTTCGGAGAATGATGGAATTCAGAGAAAATTTTGCTGTACGGCTTGCCCAGTACATGAGCAAGTACGTTCAATCGACCACGGTGAGCCATCCCCATCAAAATATGACTCGAACCTGCGTGTGCCATAATTCGGACGGCTTCATCCAGCATAGGGACTAAAACGTCGTTACCTTCAATGGAGAAGCGTTTTTGTCCAACAAATGTTTTGTGAAGGAAATCTTCAAATTGCTCAACTTCAACCAAACGTTCCAGCAAAGCCTTACGCTCCTCCGGATTAAGCGGTGCCGGTGAAGTACGAGATTCTGCACGGCGGTTCAGCCACTCCCGCTCATGAACTTCATGCACATGGCTGAATTCATAAGCGATAGGACCCGTATATATTTGCCGCAGGCGCTGGATGGCATCCAATCCTGTCACAGTCTGTCCATCTGCACCCTCCCAGATCAGGGAAGCGGGCAGGGCTTTCAAATCCTCTTCATTTAATTCAAAATGCTTCGGTTCGAGCAAAGAAGTATCTGAATCTTCACTGATTCCTAGTGGATCAATATCGGCTGCAAGATGACCATAGGTACGAATATTCATAACCAGTTTCCCTGCTGTAACCGCTTTCTGTAATAATTGAATATCCACGCTTCCGGAAGCCTTTTGGGCGTTGCCAGAATACGAGGCTGTATGTGCATCCTTGCCAGACATCGGCGGAGCACCCCATTGTTCAAATAATTCCCGATAAGCCGGTGTCACTGCACCTGGATCTTGGGAATATAATTCATATTGTTCCTGTACGTATCCCATATTGGGGCCATAGTAACTTTCCCAGGGTTTCTTGTTGCCTTCCTCGATCGTCATCGACGTTCCCTCCGTCTTGATTTAGTCATAAGTTTTTGACGGAAATCATTGACTAAGCCGTAATTTGCGTTCGTTCAACATTTTAAGCTAAATTTTTCATGAAGTCCAATAATCGTGCTGTTGGTGGTAGTAACGTTGTTCCGACGCTCCCGTCAAGGTTTGTCTGCGTTTTCAAAATCATAGTTATACGATGATTATATATACCGTCGCACAGATGTCGAATACTGTCCTTATCCGTTCGAAGGTTACACCTTCCTCAACGTTATCCATTGAAGTCCGTGTTCTAATATCTATTCTATAAACTTTTGCGCTCAGGAGCATTTCCTATTTTTAGTCCAATTGATGCATAAATTAGATGAATCGAATAATTGGAGCATTTCAGGTGCAAAAAGAATTCTCTTTGTAACCCCCCTTCATTAGAATTGTGGTCTATTATGAAAAAAAACAAACCGTCAAGTTTTATATTAACCATTTGGCTTGATATTCAACAAAAAAATGGGTATTTATTGCAATTCAATGTTATAAGCCAACAGCCGCCTTTAATGCGTAAAAGCATCCAGGCGGCTTATTTTTGACTTGTTTTATTTAGGCTGACAGTCTTTACATCTCTTACATGATTCAATCAGCGCTGATGTCTATCTTTTAATGCGGCACCTGAGACTGAAAATCGTTACGGCTGGACTGATCTGCGTGGTAAAAGACCACATCACCATCCTTCAGGGGCCAAGTTCTGCCTTGACTGTCTACTGGACTATCGTTGAAACCTTCCATCTGCCACTGATTCATCAGTGGAGCGTAAATGTATTGCAGGTGTGGAGCCTCTGTACTTCCATTCCGAAGTGTCTCCATATTAAAGTTGACCACGATATAGCCGTCCTTCAGAAATACAGAAGCCTTTTCATCCAGTTGATTTTGTCCGGCGAACGTTTCGAGATTTGTTCCCTTTGGCACGACGTAAACATCTGCAGGCAAGCTGTATTCCCCGTACCAACGCTGGATAGCCGCATTCGCTCGGTCCACACTAACACCAGAAGGAATGTCCGTCTTTGGTCCAATCAGTGTACGAATGGAAGCGGGCAGGATCATCCAATCATAGCGGCCTACCCACGTTTTCTGGTGAGAGGTTTGATCTACAAACCGAACCATATAATCAGCGAGCGCACTCTGGTTGCGTTCATCGGCTGTCAGTTCATAAGTATACTGATAACGCGCTGTATCCCCCAATTCCGTGCCGGGTACATTGCGCAACCTCGAGTTCAGGACAACATACCGTTTCTCCAAATCCTGTTCCGATCCTATACGAATAAGTCGTTCTTGACCGCGGTGGTAATATAAATCGACTTCTTGTCTGGAAGAGCCATCTTTGCTTACAAAATAGAACGTTGGTGTAATTCGAACACCATCCTGTTTGCCAAACATATTGCCTTTTGTTTTCAAGTCGAATTTGACATGGTAACCCGTTTTCACCGCAACATTACTGAAACCCTGCACAGGGTGACTGCCTTGGCGAACAGGTAACACGAATGGTGCCAGATTCCCTCGTGGATCACCATCAATACTATTAAGTCCTGTCCAGTAGCTCACCCCTGTCGGCTCTAAACTCCCGAGCTGCTGGCGAAACACGTTCTCCCAATTATAATCGGAGATATCCGTAACTTGAAAATCATACAACCTCCCAATAACCTCCACTGGAATCGTATCTGCCGCAACATGATGGGTCAGATTGGTGTTGGCATCCTGCTGCTCGGTGAACGTCGAGGGAGCATTTTCCGCAATATTCCGAAATTCAATACGGTAGTTTCCTTCATCCACCCATACGGGAAGATAGAAAACGGTATCCAGCTGATTGACCGGAATGTCAACCCAGGTCTTGGCTGGAATGAACTGACTTCTATCCGCGTTATAGACATCAAAGGGAAAACGAATCTGCTTGATGCGAAAATACTTGGCATAGTCTCTATTGCCATAACCCGGATAACTGTTCACGTTCAGATGCTGCCCTGAGGTCGGGATACGTACGATAAACGGTCGTTCCAAAATAAGCGCCGCGCTGGTCAGATCAGGCACCGTTTTCTGGTTATGCGGCTGATCATCAGACACCCAGGCGTAGTTAACGACAGGTGTATGCACCGTGACAGAATTAATCCCTTGAATAGAAAACTTCTGATCCTGGCCACCTTTAATGTTGCCAGGAATCAAACCATAGGCAATCTCGCCCGTGGTCGGTTGGTTCGCCTTGTTGACCAGTATATTCTGAATGGTTAGACGATTTTGGTACAGCACACTGTCACCGATCATGCCCGGCTGCGGGATTGTCCCGGGTCGCGGAGCACTCTTATCCATCGGAGCAGGATCCATCACAGTGGCGCCATTAAACACGACCTTGTCATTATTTACAGTGTTCTCTTTGACCTCCGTTTCCGCTTTGGATTGAAACAATGACGTTTCAATAGGTGTAGTCGGTTCAGTGGAACTACCCGGAACAGTTTCAGTTCCAAGATCGATTTCCTTGCAAGGTGCAGGTTTCACATGTGCGGTAACGGCATCATCATTAGCCGATTGTAAGGTCGGCGGTGTATATCCGTTTGGAGTCAGCGTTACTATACCACCGTAGCCACCAAGTGCATAATTGGATATTGTAGCTTGATTGAGCTTGTATACTTCCAAATTGTCAATTTGCCAGTAACTATATTGTCGAATGATCTGCATTGGTTTTTCCACAGGAACGTCGAGTTCCTTAGGTTGTGGAGGTGTGCCTGGATCATTCGGTCCCGTCGAGGGTCTGCCAGGGATTGTCCATGTTTTGTGATAATTCTTTTTCACCTTGACTGTATAAGTCACTGTTCCCGTCATGTTCACCCAACGGTGCTGGAACAAGTACCCTTTAGCCATGACATTTGCATAGAGATCTTCAGAGGTCGGGATGCCGCGGGTTACATCAAACTTCTCAGATCCCCGATCATCGGCCTTCAGCACACCTCGGACGGATGGGTCCATGGCAGCCGATTCGATCAACGCTCCTTTATTAGGTGGACTGATGGTCACGGGGCAACCCACAACACCACTCCCGTTCCCTGGATCAGTTCCCCCGTTTCCTGTGCAATCCTTCACCTCTAGCACCTGCATCCCTTGTTCGTCCAACTGCTGGGCAGGATCCAAGAATCGCGCAGTGATGGTGGTACTGCCAACGATACCTTTGATCGTCATTTTCCCATCGGTACCTATGGTCGCTACTGCTGGATTAGAGCTTTGCCAGGTCAATTTGGGATGAGCGGTAAGCTCATGAACAGAAAGGTCTGACTTAGTCAGTATAGCTTTGGCTTGAAGCGTTGTAGCTGTGTCTCCTTTACAGGCGTTTGGGAGGTTCACAATGAGTCCGGGTTCGGACTTAACCGTAATATCAGCAGTATCCGAGATGAGGTATGTACCGTTGTTCCAGATGGCTCGTACAAAAGCAGTACCCGGCTTTTCAGCCTTAACCATTCCTGTTTTGGGTTCAATACTTACAATGCTCGGGTCGGACGACCACCAAGTGGTCTCGGCTTCACGCCGACTTACGTCGATGCCGTCACTCCACTGTGTAGAACCGTAGTTTTTCGTCTTAACTTTGGCCTCCATCTGTTTGGTTTGTCCAACCGTTAGAGTGGAATCTGGGGTTACGTCAATCTCTTTTTCTTCTTCGAGATCCCCTTCCCAGATGATGTCCATAGGGGTGTAATAAACGACATTGTATTTGGGACAACCTGCATTCGTCTCACCACCATTGGCAAATGGTTTTTTTTCAGTCGGAGTATGATAACCGCCAGTGATAGTCTTTATCGCCACAATAGTAGAAGGAAACGGTGGAGTAGGATCATCAACGCCAGTATAAGAATTTTGATCTGCTCTGCCTTGGTAATCAACATCATGTATTCGAATATTTCTAATGTTTGATGAATTTACTCTGTTCCCATTATAGTCAGGCCAACTCTCTGCAGGCCATATACTGAAATCTACATTATCAGGTACTTCTTTAGCTTCAGGATATGGACTTGAACAACTTCCTGCGTTTCTCGCATAAGTTGGGCCTCCCGAATGTTCAGCTTTAAAACGACCGTCATCGACCTGATACCAGTACACTCCTGGTGTTCCTATAGTAGGTGTTGCTTTGACTGTGACTTTTTGAGGACTTTTCATTGATTTTGGCCCATACTGATCTGTAGCAGCATTAATAATATTAATAGGAAGAAGGAAATTCATTAATAATTCAGTAACAAACACAGCTATTAAAATGAGACTAAAGAAACGTTTATCTATTTTGCTCATGCATTTTTTTCACCACCCGAATCAGTCTACCTTTGAATTTTAAACGCTCCCTCTGTATCAGATTCCAAGAAATAAGACCATGATTTATTTCTTAAAGTTGATGTAATCCAGAATCTTGTTTGAACTCCTTTTTTAATCAGCTCACCAGAATTCATAGGTAACGTTGTAAAGCCCTTCTCTTTTGCCAATTTCGAATCTAAGCGATTAAATTGTATAAGAGAATCGGAAAATCCCTTGTTAAACGTTAATAAATTAGACTCTTCTAAATTTGAAGTGAATGAAATATCAAAAAATGTTTTATACGAACCAGGAACATAATTTTTTTCCAATAATAGTGAGGCATAAATACCTCTAGGTGTGCTCTTAGTGGTATCCACGACTATTAGTCGATGTATCTTCATTACACCAGATTTATTAGTTAAGGTGATGTAACCTTTTGATAACTCTGAAATCTTAGCAGAACCCGAACTATAAAAATAATTACTAACCGTCGTTAAATTCGTGCCCGTCGTGCCAACCTCACGCATTTCATTCAGATCACTGTATTTCCCCGCATCTGTACCTTCCACATCCATATAACGCAGCAAAATGGCAGACACTTCAGCTCGCGTTGTTGGATCAGCAGGTTTTAATGAACCGTCCTCAAATCCACCGACAATGCCTGTCCCACGAACAAGCGCAAGATAAGGAGTCTGCTCCGCACGAATCGTACCCCGATTCACCTCAGGAGTAGGTAACAATGTAGCCTTGGTATCGTCAAAAGCATCCTGGAAACTGGTTCCCGACTTGATCAATCCGTTCGCAATCCATTTCATCATCTCGTAGCGTGTCAACTCAGCATTGGGATTGAATCCTTTGGGATAATCGCCAACATTAATAAACCCTTGTCCTATCAACTGTGTAACAGCCGATTCAGACCAGTGCCCCTTGAGATCAGCAAAAGGATTTTCGCTTTGTACCTTTTCCAAGCTGGTTGCACGACTGAGAAGCGTGGCGTACTCACCACGGGTGATTTTGGCATTGGGGCGGAACGTACCGTCCTGATAACCGGAAATCAGATTTTTATCATAGGCTTTGACAATTGTAGCTTGCGCCCAGTGCCCTTTGATATCTTTGAACTTGGTAAGCGCAGAAGCTGTTGTGCCCGCTTCATTCGTGCTTGTAGCGGCATCCACAGTAGACACCAGACCCATGGTTCCAGTAGTCAGCAGCGTTCCTGCCATCAAAGCCATCGTCAACAAACCGACGATCAACACATTCCTTTTTGATTTCCTATCAGCTAATCTCATCTGTTTCTTCAATCTACTCACTCTCCTATGTACCTTAATAGTAACGGGGCAAACTTCTGCTTCTTCAGCACTCATACTACTCTTCAAACCAAAACCTAAATTTGTCATAATCATCAATATTCTACCATGCAAAACTAGGCTATTGGTATTATTTTTCAGCAATCCCCATCACGACAAGGCATGCAACCTCCCCTTCCAAAGACCCAATTCACCTGTAAAAACACAAAAAAAGGCCACGAATCCGCAGATTCATAGCCTTATGCTTTAAGGTGTCAGTCCTATTCAGTTGAAAAATTTGTAATCTATCTATCACAGAATAAACGATTCAACACCATTTGAACAGTCCTAAAATTCAAAATCAGAATAAGCTCTATTAAAATTGTTCATTCGATACTGTTACCGGCTGACCCTGTCACATCGCTATTGTTAATCATATACTGTGCAAATGGCGTCAACGATAACGCTCCGACCTCTTCCATAGTAAACCATTGTGCGCCCAGTGAATCCTCGCCATCCGGTTCCCTTTTGATCTCATAAGGCCGACTTTCGCTTGTCAAATATACATCGTACAAAATTCCAATATGGTGCAGCTCTTCCGGCTCGCCTTGGTGCATCCACTCCAGTACATTCGCCTCCGCAGAACGAATCACCAATTGTAGATTGGAAAGGCCTGTCTCCTCTTCGAACTCACGGTGTAGGGCGAACTCCGGTTTCTCACCAAACTCCAACCTTCCTCCAGGTAAATCCCATTTCCCCTTATAGGCTCCTCTTGCCTTATGAACTAACAGAACTTTTTGCTCCCAGGTGACTAAACCATATACCCCCATATGTGTGTACCGATCCACTTAAAGGTTCTTCCTCTCATTAGTAAGATGTGGCCCTACTCTTCCTAAGAGTCTCCCGACTCTAGCGATAACCGGATAATCAGTTTCTTCACCCTCAATCAACAATGCAGTAAACCCTGCCTCCGAGCCGGATTGATGATTCTCACTGTTGATATTTTCACTTCTTGTTCTCCTCCGCAACGGTTTCCAGGTCCAGTGCCAAACGGATCATATCCACGCAGCGAATACCGTCTTCTATAATTTCTTCTTCATAATGTTTCACAAAGAAATCCCGATCGACCCCTATAATGCGAAAACCGCAGCGTTGATACAGCTTCAACTGATGAAAACTTGAGTTGCCTGTCCCGATTTCTACCGTTCGACCACCGAGCCTGCGTGCTGCTTCTATCGCTTCCTTGATCATGTGTTTGCCAACGCCCTGTCCTTGTAATTCTTCCTGTACGGCGATATTCACAATCTCTACCGTCTCTGGACGTGTCTTCAATAAAACAAACTCTCCCACCATTTCTCCTTCATACTCAGCGATAAAACAAACACCGCGACTTAGATATTCGTCAACTATGGCTTTGGACGGATCCGCCATCAGTAAAAGTTCATAAGGTTTTTCTTCTTCCCAGTCCAAAATTCGGAACGACAATTTCACAACAATCTCCACCTTTTCATCGTACAATATTCATTCCTGCCCGTTTGCTGAAGCCTATGTATGGCTAGATCTCCAAATAAATAACAATCTTCCTGATACAAATGTTTGGTCGACATTCAGATTTTTCTTTACAGAACCTCGGGTTAGATCGAATTGATCCAAAATGTTAATCCAACAGTCTATTTCCCAATCTATTAGCTATTCGCCGCACCGGATTGATTTTGATAATGACGAATCACCATACCAGATGCTTTATGCATACCCTTTTTCTCGTAGAACGGCTGGAGCTCGGCATCACACAAGAGGTCAATCATGTAGAGACCGCTAAGGCGATTGAACATACGCTTGATGAGGTCCGTTCCGATCCCCTTACCCTGATACTCCGGCAGCACTTCCAATAACGGAATGTATGCACTAAGAACACCGTCCGAAATCGCCTGAATAAAGCCCACTACATTCCCTGTGTCCTCATCAACAGCCAGTTCAACAGCATAAGACTGTTTCAATAATTTCAGAAAAGTAGGCGTAGATGGAGGATTGGGCCAACCATCAAAAAAACGTCCGCCAAGCTGGTCTGGGCCTATCCCCTCCAACGTGTCACGAAATGTGATTTTCATACAGCTAGTCACCTCCTATAAAAATAGTAAACTTCATTATATCATAATATCTGGATATAAATATATAGAATTGGATAAACAATAGGAGTGTTTTACTTATTTAACTTTACTCTGTTCAAGAACCGAGTCGTTATACACCTTAAACGTCTCCTTTAGTGTACGTCCGGTTGATTTCTCCCAGATCACACTCCGCTCAAACGTACCTGCTTGAAAAAATCGTGGGAAACGTTCTGCAAACCAATCCTGCATCGGCAATTCAAGAGCCTGGCTCACAGGAATCCAAAACAGTTCGCCTTCTGGCGGATTACTCAGCAGCTCTCCCTCAAAGGAAGTAGCCAGATAGTTGAATACCATATAGCGCAACCCTTGCTCTGGATCACAAAACTCATCAAGTCCTTTATATGTAATCTCATTCACTACAAGCCCTGTTTCCTCTTGAACTTCCCTTATGGCGCCATCCACAATACTTTCCGGAAAATCCACCTTTCCTCCAGGAGCAATATATCCCGGAAATCCTTTACGATCCGGTCGATTCATTAATAGTACCTTATCATTACGCTTGTCCCACACCATACACATCGTTAAAATCTCAGTTTTAGTGTCCATGTTTGTCCTCCCAATTGCCTTATCTAAACCTAATCCCTTGAAATTTATTTCTGGTACGAAGATAGATTTTCCTGCTTCAATCTCTATTCCGAATCCATCTTAACTTTTCAAACTATCTGCAAATTCATCCATTTCGATATAAACACATACGAAAGACGGACACCAGAAATTTCGGAAGCCCGCCTTTTTGGATATGCTTGTTTCTTGTGTCCCGAAGCATTGGGATATGCACACTTTTCAGCTCATGCCTGTAATCAATACACGGCGTTCTTTCCACTCCGCTCGGCGATATGCCTGCAGCATACCGAACTTGCGGATGCTCGCTTTCGGTACCGATTTGTAAGGCATAGTAACGGTAAAGTCTTCGTCAAACGGCACAAAGGATATCCCTACTTTCTCGTTGGAGAGCCATTCCGCCTGAATCGGATGTCTTGAACACGCATCAAAGGTACAACCAAGTCCATCGGCAAAGAAATCATACCGTGCAGCAGGTGTTCCAGGTTCCTCCATACAGAGAAACAGACTCAGCTGGTCACAAAAAAGCATGATTTCCACATCACTTTTCAGCCTTTGTTTCAATGCCTCACGATCACCAAGCTGCTGTTCCCAGCTTAACTGATGCTCCCGTTCAACGTTCAGATACTCCCTGATGTCTTCATCATCATGCGCGTTCGCACCCAGATTGTTCTGAAACAACTCCGTGTACATCATGCTGCATAACAACCCGGCGTACAGGTTTTTCTCACGCACTTCTTCAATGCCTTTACGATAAAATACAAATCGCGGACGCAGCGGAAAATCACGAAACGAATACGGTGTCTGACTATAATCATTCCAGAAAGGAGCAGCATCCAGTTCAATCCATCCCCGATCATGCTCTCTTGCGGCAATAATCAGCTCTTCCCGATGCGCTGCATCGGCGAGCAACTCCGTTTTCCAATGGGAAGCCATTTCTCCGGCTACTAGTCCATGCTCATGCTGCGCGGTCAAAACAAAATCATGCTCTCTCTCATATACGATCATTTGCTGTCACCCTTCCGCATGGTATACGTTGACTTTAACATAAATTGGTTTAAACTTTCCTTTAAGTTGCTTTTCATTCAACTTTCAGGGAATATACAAGAGTGCCATCAAGGTAAAAGTGTTGTCAGTTCCCTGAAATTTGGTACACTAAAGGTTGTGCCAACATAACATTACATACAGAAAGCGGGATCTCATGAATTTATACTCTCCTTACATCGAGTTTAACCGCAAGGAATGGGCTGACTTGAAGGAACATCAGACCACTCTTCCACTAACGGAAGCGGAATTGGAACAGCTAAAGGGATTAAATGAAGAGGTATCCATTCAAGAAGTTGAGGATATTTATCTACCTCTTACCCACTTTATTGACTTATATGCAAGAGCTTCACGAGAGCTGAATCGATTAACGGCCTCTTTTATAAAAAAAGAAGCACACCCCGCTCCCTACATCATTGGCATTGGGGGAAGTGTTGCCGTAGGCAAAAGCACAACGGCCCGCCTGCTCCAGGCTATGCTTGCCAGAGGCAAAGGACATCCCAAGGTGGATCTGGTTACCACAGATGGTTTCCTGTATCCCAATGCTGTGCTGCAAGAGAAAAACATCATGAACCGGAAGGGATTCCCGGAAAGTTATGATATCAAATCCCTTATTCAATTCATGGGTGACGTCAAATCAGGCAAACCGAAAGTGATGGCTCCCGTATATTCCCATCTTGCCTACGATGTCATTGCAGGTGAGGAAAAGGCCATCTGTCAACCCGATATCCTCATTATTGAAGGAATTAACGTGCTCCAGGTCAAGAAGGAAACCCCGCTGCTCGTCAGTGACTTTTTTGACTTCTCCATCTATATCGATGCCGAGGAGGATCATATACGCCACTGGTACATTGAGCGTTTCAAGTTGCTGCGAAATACAGCATTTCAGAATGAGAATTCCTTCTTCCACAGCCGTTTTGCCAATCTGGAAGAAGAAGAAGCTGTACTTATGGCAAGTCAGATCTGGAAAGATATCAATGCCAAAAACCTGCACGAAAACATCTTGCCAACCAAAGGACGAGCCCGACTGATTTTGAAAAAGGAAGCCGATCATTCCATTCAGCGTATCCGATTGCGCAAGCTGTAATCGTAACAACAGGCAGAGAGCCTACTGTACTGCTTAATACCCAATTAAAAGGAGACAAGACACATGCAGACCCTGGTTATACTCGGAAGTATCATGATGTTTCTTGCTGTTGCCCTGGGCGCCTTTGGTGCACATGCACTCAAGCGCAAAATGTCTGCTGACATGATCAAAATATATGAGACCGGCGTCCAGTATCATCTGGTTCACGGACTTGGGATCATCCTGCTTGGACTGCTCGCTGATCGACAGGATCAAGCTTCTCTCATTTTGCTCGCCGGATGGCTGTTATTTGCCGGTATTCTTCTATTCTCGGGCAGCCTGTACGTACTGAGCGTAACAGGTGTCCGCAAACTGGGAGCCATCACACCTCTGGGCGGAGTAGCGTTCCTGGCTGGATGGGTCGTGTTAATCATTGCCGTATTGTAGACCATAACTGTATAAACGGAAGAGAGTGTTCTAGCCGATCATCACTGTCGCTGGAGCACTCTCTTTAAATTTAATCTGGCCATATACGGCGAATGCTGCAAGAGGTACCATCCCCAGGCTGTTTTTTCATGACATATACATCAGGATTGGTGAGATTTTTCCAATCTTCGAATCCAAAGGATGCATCGTAACTGCGAAGCAAAAGGGATAACATATTGCCATGTGTGATCACCGCAGAACTGCGCTCCGATCGATTCCATAGCTCCCCCAGCACCTCAAGGCCCCGCGCTGTAGCGAAGCGCGTAGACTCCCCGCCTTCTCCCGTCCAATCCTCGTCGGTATATGTACGTTTCAGCACATCCATCCAGTTATCCAGATGAAGGGTACTCAGAACCCTCTCCTGAAGACGTTCATCCGTATGTATATGCCGAAGGGCGACTCTGCCCAGTGGTGCAGCGGTTTGTAGGGCCCTTTTCCATGGACTGGACACGATGTATTCGATATGGTGCGCTGCCAGCCTCTCAGCAAGTTCCTCTGCCTGACGAAGTCCTTCTTCTGTAAGTCCGGCTTCCGGCTCTTGTCCTGTTGCTTTGGCGTGACGAATAAGATAAACAGACTCCATAGCCGTTTACCTCACCTCCTCTCGTTAACTTACAAGGAATGTTGTATCTCCAGATAACGGAGTGCGATGCTCATATTTTCCAGGTCTTCCGCACGTCCAGACGAACTCAGAAATGTAATTTGCTGTTCTGTATTCGCACCCGTCTGATTGCCCAATCCAAGAAGCTGCTTCAAGCGGTTAACCGTCCCCGTACTGCCATCAATAATTTGGATATGATTGGGCAGAACCGATCGAAGAATGGATGTGTAGAACGGATAATGCGTGCAGCCCAGTACAACGGTACCGTATAAATTCAGATCAAGATCAGCGAGTTTCAGGCGGAAATACGCTGCAATCTTCTGCGGGTCAAATTCCAGCTGTTCACACCACTCCACAAGTTCAGGCAGCGGAATGGAATCCACGCTGTGATGATCATCCACTCGGGATACCAATTCATTATACTTCGTTTGACTCAAGGTCAGAGCTGTAGCAAATACAAGCACTCTTTTGCCGCTTTTCCGATTCATTTCCACTGCCGGTTTCACAGCGGGTTCCATCCCGATGACAGGGATATCGTACTTGGCACGCAAATCCTGCACGGCCAGACTCGTTGCTGTATTACAGGCTATCACGATCGCTTGCACATTTTCCTGAACAATAGCCTCCACACAATCGAAAACATGCCCTCTAACCTCATCCGCAGACTTGGTCCCGTAAGGAACATGCAGTGTATCTGCATAATACAGAAACTGTTCTTCAGGGAATTGATGCAAAGCCTTATGCAAGACGGTTAAACCACCGATTCCCGAGTCAAAAAATGCAATTTTCTTCTTCAAGGGTTTCACCTCTATACGTGTATTCTTTCGGGTTCCTGGAACCTCTCATTCCTGCTCATGATGACTGGAGGTGAGTTATTTTATTCTACTTTCATTTTATACTCTCTGAGCCAGTCTTTGCCACTTTGCCAGTTTTCCACCGGATTGTGTGCTCCAAGCAGTTCCACACTCGCCTGAGCCATGACCCATTCCTTCAGCCCGTCGTTCGAGCTTGACTCCAACTGCTGAATCAGGACGTTCAGTCCCTCTTCACCAGTATCCAGAATCTGAACATACGCCGCTGTGTTAGCAACAATATAATCACCTGGATTACTACTGGTCAGAGTCATCTCAGGACCGTTCACGATTTGCTGAAGGTTACTTTCAATCTTCCAGGTTACGTCCTGACTTTCTGCCTGATTCGAGCATGCTGCCAACGTCCATGCTGTACATACTATCACCATGCCACTTGCAATATGTTTACGATTCATGGAATCACTCCTACCCCTGTTAGTCCACAAGATGATGGATATATAACCTTGTTTCTTTTGCAAAATGAACAGCATGTTCAATAAACTCGGCAAAGCTATGATCATAATTATACTCATCCCGATAGATACGAATATGTGCTTCAATGACATATTGCAGGTCCTTTTCTACAAAAGTCCTAATCATTGCTGCACCACCGACTTTTATTTCCGGGTTTCAATACAGTGTATTGACGTTCTTCATTCAGCATAGATGAATCCATCCTTATTATGACGACGTCGTGATGCTGAAATCCACCCCAAACTGGATGAGTCCCAGCTTCCGGGCAACCGTCTGCGAAGCCATATTATCCCATGATGTACTATAGATCGGAATTCGCCCGCTCTCTTTAACATGAACCTGCCAGCACTTTACCGCCTCTGCTGCATACCCCTGTCCTCTGAAACTAGGTGCCGTATACAGACTCGCCTCAGCCCCCTGTGTGGATACACGGGCGGAACAACATACAGCGACAGCCGAATCCTCAATGACATAAGCGGCAACAGGCATTTTCTCATGCAGCTGTTCTATTAATTCAGGAAAATGCTCTTTCAGCTGAAAGGTACACGGATTACCTATAAGCTGAACATTTGGATGCCATTCGTCACACTTCTCGGGAAAGGTATAAGCCGGGCCCATCCATACACCCTTCACTGGTCTGAAAGTCTCTACCTTTTGAATCAACTTTGGAATATCAAGCGGAAGCTCCGATTCACAGCCTAGTTCCTTAATCAGAAAGGACGGTAACTGCTCATGATAATAGGAACATTGCCCGGCAGAAGTTATTCCAATAAATAAGGCTGGAGCCTGCCCGCCATCCGGTTCGTTAATGCTTAAGAGACGGTGCTGGTCGTCCATCATATACAATGTATCTGCCTGTATTTTCATCATATCCATGGGTGAAATGATGGACAAGCTCTTCATATTTACCGAATCATCCTTTGCAGAAATTCAAGCCTATCCATTTTCTTAACCCTGAAGCAGTCAAATCATGCCAGGAGGTTTGTTTGGTAATTGATCACGATCAGAACAGGCATAAAGGTCTTTGTACGATCCTGACATGTGTATCTGCACATTAACAAGCACCCCCTCATTAATTTCCATTATACGGTATATTCCTTCCAGATACGAATGAAGATTGCGCAATTGCGAATGTGTAATATACGTGAGGATTTTACGAGCCAGACAACGATCCAATATAGCTTATTTATCCTGCATCACAGCTTTTTTCCAAGCATGACTTAATTCTGTAACCGACTCATATCGCTGAGTTCGTTCTGGATTAACCGCACGAACAACCACCTGGTACAATGCTTCTCCGGCATCCCATCGGGCATACGAACGATCCAGCTCTCCACCAAGCAGTGAGAAAGCCATTGCTCCCATATTGAACACATTCGTGACTTCCATTGGCGCACCCAACTCAAATTCCTCAGGAGACATAAAGCGGGATGAACCCCACATCCGTCCCATCGTATTCATGAAAGAACCCTTTCGATACAGATCAATATCACATATTTTCATCGTTTGTTTGTCAAAATCATAGATCAGACTGCCATCGTAAAAATCAACGGCCACATATCCTCTCTGCTGCACTTCAATATGGAAATCCAGAATTTGCTCCATCGCCCGAATGCGTGTCTTTACCGGGAGCTGTCTGAAACGATAATACGGCGAACGAGGGTCCTCATATTTGGCTGGCGGTGGATAATCCCAGTGGGAATGCAGACATTCCCCTTCCACCCAATCGAATACACAGACGTAGCCATGTTCCGTTGCAAAATGGTCTTTTAAATGAATTAATGTGTCATGTGCCAAATCTTCATATATTGAAACGGATGATTTCAGATTGTCAATTGCTTGGGAAGGGCTCCCTGAACTATTCGCATGGATCGTGCGTGCTCCAGCATATTTCACGAAGTACCTCTCTCCGTCCTGACTCAGAACACCAAAGGACAAATTGCCGGAATCCTGCTGATCAAACACACGAAATACAGTACCCAGGCGCGCAATCCACTCGAATGAATGAGCTTCTTTTAACTCAAAAGAAATGCCGTCAAGTTCAAGTTGAATCGAGTCCATCATATGTCACCAGCTGCTTCAACATGCTCATCGCTCACATTCAAACACTCAGCATAAAAGTACGTCATATGAGCCTCATCGTAGCCCTTTCCCTGAACGACCAGGGCATTACGCTCAATGCCATAAGTTTCAAATCCATACTGCTCATACAATCGCCTTGCTGACTCGTTTGTGGTAACCACACTGAGATTGATTTGCTCTATGCCTTCCAGCTCCCTGCCCCGATCCAACACTTCGCGGAGCAATCGGGAAGCAAGTCCACATCCACGATATGGTGGTGAAACATAGACTCCCCAGATGTACCCTTTGTGCCTTAGCTTAAGACCATGTTCCCGTTTGAATCCCATCGTTCCTGCGAGAATGCCTTCTTCTGTGAAAGCCCCCAGAATGTAATCATCAGCTTCATTATGTATACGTTCCTGGACTTCACTCATGGGAAGCTGAATCGACAATTCAAATGAAGCCCCGAAGGCTTCCGGATGATTTTTCAGCGCCTCCAGCCGCAAAGGCCAATACTGTTCTGCCTCATCTCTACGTATATTGCGAAGGATGAACACGTCCTCCTTTTGACTTTCATTCATTCTTCAACCACTCCCTGCATCTCATAAGGATAATCGATCTGGAGCTTCACATTCGCTGCGGCTTCCTGGCCTGCAAGCAAACCTACGACATAGATTCCAAGATCAATCGACGTCGCTACCCCTCCGGCTGTAATTACATTTCCGTGCTTCACAATCCGGGTTTGAATAACCTCATCTACGTAAGGCTCAAGCAAATCATAGACATTGGGATGCGTCGTTGCTTTTTTACCTGATAAAAAACCTGCCGCCCCCATGAGCAGAGAGCCTGTGCACACGGACACCTTCAGCGGAACATTCTCAGCCTGTCGAAGCCACCCTATGAAAGCCTCATCGAATCGAAGCTTACGTGTTCCCATGCCACCAGGTACAAAAACGAGATCATATTCCGCCAAATTAGGCTTCACCCGGCCCACCTTCAACGTTAAACCCGATTCGTCCGTAACCTGGTCTGTCATCGCACATGTTTCCCATGTTGTGCCTTTGGTTTGTTCAAAGAAATTCAACCGATTGATCACATCATAAAATCCTGCAAAATCAAGGAAAGTTAAACCATCAAACAAAACAAAAGCGATTTTCATATAAAGGCCTCCAGTGTTTTTTTATTTGGTGATTGAGTTTCTTAGCTGATTCTATTTCAATCCACGCGCAATAATCCACTCCAGCCATTTCCATGGAAGCAGCAGCTTGCCGATGATGAGCAAACGCGAGCCTTTGCCCAGCGCATAACGAAGCCTTGGTGCACGCATCCGTGCAATACGAGCAATCAGATCGGCCACTTCCTGCGGATCGGGTGCAGTCTCTCCAGCATGCTGGGAATAACGAAGAACCGCGTCCAGCTTATCTTTATAGGGAGAATGTTCGCTCCTGTGAATTTCGCCCAAACCTTTACTCCAGATGGGTGTACGATAAGCACCTGGCTCTACGAGCACAACCCGGACGCCGAACGAAGACATCTCATGACGCAAACTTTCCGTGAAACCTTCCACGGCGAATTTGGATGCAGCATACGGCGCATAACCCGGGAAACCGGACAATCCACTGACGCTGGACAAGTTGATGATCAATCCCTGCTTTTGCTCACGCATGACAGGCAGGACCGCACGTGTAACGGCAATCAAGCCAAACAGATTCGTTTCCATTTGCCTACGCCAATCATCCATGGATACTTCCTCAATAAATCCGCCAAGCGCAAACCCTGCATTGTTCACCAGCATATCGATCCGCCCATTGTTCTGAAGTACTGTCTGAACAGCCTCCTGCACTGAATCAGCATCCGTCACATCCAGCCGAATAACCTGTACCCGATCCGAGATACCCTCCTGCTCCGCCAGCCTTACTAATTCCACATTCCGACTCAAATCTCGCATCGTTGCCACAACACGATATCCTTGTTTAGCCAGCGTAACCGCCGTAAGCATACCGAATCCACTCGAAGTACCCGTAATTAACGCCACCGGAGCGTTCGGATCAACTTCCTTCAACCTTTTCACTGTTGATCCTGTTTCGCCCCGTATATGTTCATCCTCTGTCTGTATCTTCTGTTCTGCCATCTGCTTCACCTCTTCCCTCAGTGGATTCATCAGCATTCCCACATACACACGCAGCTCCCGGCACAGGATGTAGCCGTGCATATCAGCAGTGTCAGCATTACGCTTTACCCAAGCTGTCTCTCCACTCTGCGCAGCTTCGTTACTCCCGCTTCAAACGTATAAGGAACAAATCTGATCTCCGGTACGCTACATTCCAGCCGCGCTCCCAGCTTCATCAGCTCACGCTGCACATCAACCTCAACCTGCTGCATCCCTTTTCCTCCTCTGAGCCGAAGCGATATCTCCAGCGTCCCGCTACCTCGCTGTACGACACGATAATGTTCGATCGCCGGAGAGGCTGCAATCACCGCACGCGTAACAAAGTCCGGAAATACAGGTACGGCTTCACCCGTTTGTCGATGTGGAAAATAAAGCGTGTCATCACAGCGTCCTTCGATCCGCTCAATGGTCGTAAACGGAGAACCACAGGCACACGGCACCGCCGCCTCGGTCAGAATGTCGTTTAGCCGATACCGGATAATCGGCTGTGAGGTTCTGGAGAAGTCCGTGATCACAGGAACGAACCTCCGGGTCGCGGGATCAATGAACTCTTTTTCAATATGAACGATGTCTTCATTCAAATGCAGTGTGCCGAAGCGACAGGTTGCACCCAGGAATCCTTCCGTACACTGGTACACCTGATGAATCGTTTGTCCAAAAACATGCTCGAGCACCTTGCGATCCAGCGGGTCCAGCACTTCGGCTACCGAAATGATTTTGTCCGGTACGGTGGTCAATGTGCCTAACGTATAGGCGTCAGCCAGCATTCTCAGCATGGAGGGCGGCGCTACCCATATGGTGGGTCGGTATGTTTCCATACGTTCAACCAGCGCATCCACACGCTCCAGCAGATCAAAATATTGAAATTGCAGCTTGCCCCGCTGCACCGATTCATACAGATTACTGTTGGCCCGCAGGAAAAAGGCGATCTTGGCAGGCTTCCACAGTCCGCCAGGCAAAAGCTTGGCCAGCACTGTCCCTGTCCACGCATCCTGTTCCCGATCACTCACCAGAAACAACCCCCGGTTGCCTGATGTGCCCGAGGACAATCCTACCGTCACGCCCTGAATGGATGGCTTGAAATTACGCGTTTCCTCGCTTTCCCCGGCGAGAGCCATCGCTTCATCCTTGGAAATGCCTAACGTATTAAGTCGATCGAAATGGTGCATCATGATCGTTTTGTCGATTAGCGGAAAGCTTCTCCAGTTGGATGCATCAACCTCACCCCACCACTCCCGGTAAAATGGTGACTTTTCACGAACCCGTCCCACTTGCCGAATGATCTGGTGTTCCTGCCAGCGTTCAAGCTGCGCTCGTGTTTTCCATTTTCTCAATCCCCGTGCAAGTAAATAATGATAGACAATACGCATGGTATTACTCATACATCCTCAGCCCCTATACCCCAAGCATCCAACGCCGCACGGCAATGGCTGGGCACAATCCGAATCGCGGGAAAATGCTGATGCAGCTGCACCAGTCTGTCAAAATTCCTTCGATAAGCCAGACGATCTGACATAATCATTCCAGCCAGCGCATGAGGTCTGCGTTGTTCCTGGAAAGCACGACTCGACCACACCGCGTCTGCGCACAGAAAATAGTCATGCGCCTCTGTACCGAGCAAAATGCCCATCATGCCTTCCGCATGGCCAGATACGTCAACTCCCAGCAGACTGCCATCACCGAAAATGTCGTATACCTCGGAAAAAGGAAAATCCTCGCCCGCTCTCATCCATCGCTCCGACGGCTTCGTAACAGGTAATGATCGGGCATCAAAGTCCTCTGGCAGCAATCCGGGCAGAAACCCTGCCTTTACAGCTGCAATCGGGCCAAGGGAACGCACGGCGTCATAGGCGCTTGGCAGATAGATCAGCTGCGCCTGTGGGAAATCCCGCACACCGGCGATATGATCCCCATGAAAATGCGAGAGGATGATGTACCGGATATCCGAAGCTTTCAGTCCTATACGGGCCAGAAAATGCACCGCACTGTCTTCTTCACGATATACCACAGGGGTAATATGGCGGTACAGTGCGTTTGGCAAGTGTGTAGTTTCCTTGAAAAAACGGGAGCTATATCCCGTGTCCAGCAGAATCAGACCATGTACAGGGTGAATGATGCAGGCAAAGCCTGCCGGAAAAGCCACCGGACGCAACCGTCCACCACGCAGCGTCAGAAACTCCGGATGCGTGCAGTAACCTGCTGCACCCAGATGAAGTTTTACGGATGTGGTTGTCAGCATGATTCAGCCCTCCACCAGTCTGCAAATTGTTTTAACCCCTCATCAATGGACACCCGAGGCACGTACCCCAGCTTCTCACGGGCTTCTGTAATATCCAGCGTCTGCGGGATGGATAAGGAGCCAACGGTATACCGTGTCAGTTGAGGTTCACCGAACGCAGGAATCAAGCGGTGTACACGTTCCAACACTGCGGCTGCTCCGTATGCTGCTCTGTAGGGTATATTCCGACGGCGTAAAGGCATTTCCAGCATTCCAAACAACCTGCTCACCAAATCCTGGAACGGTCTCGGATCTCCATTGGAGATATTGTAGGCACGGCCCAGCGCTTCAGTCCCGACATCCCGGCATAACAACAGCGCATCCACCACGTTACCCACACAAGTCAGATCGATTAAAGCCTGTCCGCCTCCGATCATGGGCACGCCTGATTTGGCATTGGCTGCAACGATTCTGGGAAAAAGCGTCTGGTCGTACGGGCCGAATATGGCTCTGGGACGAATCATGATCGATGGAAGTCCATTGGCATGAGCCTGCAAAACCACTTGCTCGGCAAGACGCTTGGTGGCTGCATAATGATTAGCCGGTTTGGAGGGCAAAGGATCATTCTCATGTATGTCATATCGGGGACTGTAGTTAAAATATATGCTTGGCGTTGATATATGGATGAAGCGCTGTATGCCACCTTTCATACAACGGTCCACCAAATGCTGTGTCCCCTCCACATTGCTGCTGTAAAAATCCCGGTATTTGCCCCATGGCGACGATAATGCCGCACAGTGAAACACAACATCCTGACCCGAGCAGGCCTCATTCACCGCCGCCTCATCCCGTATATCTCCGTTGTAAAATCGGATGCCTGCCGACTCAAGCTCTGCACCGTGCTGTTGCTGGCGTCCCAGACCCGTAACTTCCCATCCTTGCTCCGCAAGCCGTATCGCCAGATGCCTGCCCAGACATCCGGTTGCTCCTGTAACCAATGCTCTATTCATCGTTGTTCACCGTTCCATTCTATGTCGTGAGTCAAAGCTTCAGTCAGCGAAAGTTTATGTTTCCTTGCCAGCCGCCAGGCGGACAGTACAACCGCGAATTGCTCAAACCAAGGTTTCGCATCATGTCTCAGGTACACCACATCCCTCGTTCCTCGCCAAGCTGTCATCCATGCTCGCAAGCTGCCCGGCTGCAAGAGTTGCTGCAATCCACTTCCCAGCATCGGAAGCATCAACATCGCCTTACTGCCCAACTTGGGGATGACCACTGTTCCTTCTTTCACTAGCTTATCAGGCGCAATCAGCGCTTGCACCAACTCGTCTCCATGGTAAAATAAATGGATTCCACTCGTCGCCCTCGGATTACATTCAATGGCATACAAGTGTCCGTCCTCTGTTTCGATAAAATCAAAACCAATCTGCCCGCTAAACCCGGTCGCCTGCACAAATTGACTTACCCACTTGTAAACTCCTTCATGCTCCACATGTTCGAAATAAACACTGGCCCCCACGCTGCCCGTTCGGTAGCGGCTGTCATAGGTGGTATGTGCAACGATATTCCCTTCGTACGCTACGCTGTATGTACATAACATTTGCCCGGCAACATAAGCCTGCGCAACCCAAGGGGAAGCCAAGGATATTTCCGTGTCACCAGGAGGATCATTCTGTAAACGGTGCTGCTTCATTTTTCCTGCGTATATCTTCTGATTAGATTCAGGTGCGTCTCCATCAAAGTCTGCTGTGGAGGATATCGGCATACGAACTCTGGCGGCAAAGCGGGAATACACGGGCTTCCATACCCATTCCCCCTCTATTTCCAGAACAGCCTGCACTTCCATCCATTCCTGCCGACTGTTGATCAGACGAGTATCCGGGACCGAAAGACCAAGCGACGCTGCAAGCTGGATAAAGTCATATTTATGATGCAATTCGTGCAGCTGCTCCAAAGAAGAGACAAGTACACGGCAGTGATCGCCCAGCCTCGCTGCTCCTTGAGCAATATAAAAAACTTCCTCACACATCGGAATCAACAAGTCGATCTGCCAGGCTTGAACCAAACGCTCCATCTCGAACAAGTAATTCTCTGTTTCATGACGCGGAGATGGAACCATGAAGCACCGCTCCACCGCACTGGAAAATCTGCATAAATGACGGACCGCACTCTCCGCGACGTAAACCCGGTGACCTGCACGATGAAGCATACGCGCCAGATCCAGTGTTACCGGGGCACGACCACCCGTGAGCAGCACGTTAAAGGATGGGGATGCTTGATGTCCATTCTTCGTGAACCTAGTAGTCAAAAATAAGTCCTCCCAGTGACAATCCGGCGGCTGTACCGATCATTAACACCCGATCTCCCCGCTGAATACGCTGCTGCTTGATCGCTTCATGCAGCCCCATCGGAATGGAAGCGGCAATCGTATTGCCGTGATTTCGTGTAATGTCCATAAAACGGTCCTCTTCGATTCCCAGCTTTTTGCGGATCAGCCGCATCGCCATCGCACTTCCCTGATGCGGAATCACCAATTGGAAATCCTCCATCTGATTACCGGTTGCCAGCAACATATCGTCCATAAATGCTGGCAGCAATCTGGAAGCCATGCGGAAGATGGCCTGCCCATCCATATGAAAAAGGTAGGGCGCCGGCTGCTCTGCCATATAATTCGAGGCATGCAGACGAGTGCCTCCACCGGCAATTTCCGAGAATCGTGCGCCGCGGCTGTACGTTTTCAAGGAAGCATGTACAATCTGCGAAGACTCCCCTTCAGCAGTGCGTTCAATAATGACGGCGGCGGCTCCGTCCCCAAACAGGGCAGCACTTTCCTTATCTGACCAATTCAATCCTTTGGAAGCAATCTCCGTAGCTACAAGCAGCACCCTTTTATAACGCCCGGCATCCACCATGTAGGAAATGACATCCAGCCCGTTCAGGAAACTTAAGCATGTCGCATCCATGTCAAAAGCGGGTACACCTGAATCCTGCTCCCCCATCGCCTGCTGAATGAATACCGCCGTACTGGGTAAAGGTTGTTCTTTCGTACCGCTCGTACACACCAAACAGTCTATATCTGCAAACGTCAGTCCTGCATCCGCAAGTGCGGCTTCAGCAGCTCTCGCTCCCATGAATGAAGAGGTCTCTGCACCCGAAGCATAGTGACGCACACCCACACCTGTTGCTTTGCTGACCCAGCCCGCAGGTACGTGCAAACGGCGATCCAGCTCCTCGTCGGTTACTTCCTGTTCAGGCAAATACTTGCCTGTTCCAACAATTCTCACTCTTCTAAGTTGCATATGACTAACCTCTTTCTCTTCTTCTGACTGATCGATATAAGTTCTACTAATGAATATCTACACGGACACTCCGATGACAGGACAACCTTTCGATCACAGTATCCCAAGATTATTTGATTCCTTTTTTAAGGAGGAACATACGGCAGAAGGGGCTGTACCATAAGTCATGAGTATGACGAGGAACATCCCTTTTTAATGTTATTTTGATTTAATGAATCCAGCACACGCTATTTCCCCTGCTTCAATATCTCGGCTAGTGCAAGATCGAGCGTATCATATCTGAACGTAAATCCTTCCCGTTCCAGCCTTTCAGGAATCACCCAACGACTTTTGAGAACCAGTTCAGTTTCGGTCCGAATGAATCGCGCTCCCAATTCCAGCATCCAGCGAGGTGAAGGAAGCCCAATCCGAACTCTCATCCGCCGCCTCAGACTCTCCATAAGCTGGCGGTTCGTGACAGGATGCGGAGAGGAAGCATTAAACACACCCTCCAGTTGCGTATGCTGCTGGACATAGATCACCATGCGGAACAAATCCTCTATATGAATCCAGCTAAACTGCTGGGTTCCAGGTCCTTGTGATCCACCCAGCCCAAAGCGAACCAGATTGGTGAGTGGCTCCATGACGCCGCCTTTTCCCAGCACAATGGCAATCCGTAATGCAATCTGACGTGTAGACGGCAGACTGAACTCAAAAAAAGCCTTTTCCCACGCATTGGCGACATCCACCGAGAACCCGGAGCCAATCTCGCCCTCTTTCTCCGTCATGGGGCGATCTTCTGCATGTCTGTATATCGTGGCCGTGCTCGAATTAATCCATAGTTCAGGAGGGTTGCTACAAGACAGAACAGACTCGCCCAAAATGCGGGTTGTGCGTGTTCTGGATTCCAGAATGATTTTGCGGTTCTCGTCCGTGTAACGGCAGTTTACGGATTTTCCGGCCAGGTTAATCAGCAATTCTGCACCTTCAAGTGCCTGGTTGATTCCATCCTGATTCTCCCAGGCAATATGACCGGGCTGGCGTGAGATAATGAGCACCTCATAACCAAGTTCCTTGAATCTATGGGCAAAATCCTGACCAACAAACCCTGTTCCACCCGCCAACACAACCTTTTTCACGGTATCCCCTCATTTCCCTATACTGGGTAAAGAAAAACATTCTATATATGAATGAACACCGTCTCACCCGTTTGGTTTGATTTTAATTCGCGCCCAATGCTGCGTATAAGCGATTGCGTTCTTCGATCGCCCATGCGTCTGCTGGGTTTTGCTCCAACTGGTAGCGGAGCTCGTCATGGAAATCATGAATCATGAACCCTTCAGGCAAAGTCCCTAGCATGGCTGTAAAATCGTATTCCGGCAGTTTTCTTTGGACTTTACCGATCTGCTTCAACCATTCCATCCATTCGGCAAGCGATAGAACTTCTTCCTGCCATAGCTCGGCCTGTAGTCCAAGCGCATCCTGAAGCTGCTCATAGGCAAATGTCTCAGAGAAGGGGCGGCATGCTTGCACAGCCAGTTCATACAACTCGATTACTGCGCGCCGCACCTCATGCTCAAGTTCAATCTCCAATCCTTCCATGAAGTCCTGAACCTGGATGCTCAGTCCGTCATCATATAATAATGGAGCTTGTGCCAACAGACGGACAATCTCTTCCATGTCATGCGCTGAAACTTTCTTTTGCTCATAGAGAGCAGGTAACCTATATGCTGTAATGATCATTCACTCCTACATCGTTCTTCTATTAATGACGTATATTATATCATGCTTTGACATTGAAATATTTGAACACTTGAATCGTTTCTTCCAGATCCTCAGGACCTGAATATATATTCATAACTTTACCGATTTCAATTCCAAAATCCACATAAGCATTCGCCTTGGCTGTAATAATATGTCCATCAACAACCACACCTTGATTCACATATTCCCCTTGTGCTGTGACTGCTCTCATCTCCGATTCAGCATTGGTTGTAAATGTTTTGCTCTCCAATACTTGGGCTTGGCCCAACAACAATGTTCCTGCACAAATCGCTGCAATGGGAGTTTTACGCTCATTAAGTTCTTTGAGCAAGTTCATCAAGTCCGGACGTTGCAGCACTGCCGTAACATTTCCTCCGGGAATGATGAAAAGATCCACTTCGGACGGATCAATCTCATTTAATAGAGCAGAGGGATTAACTGAAAATCCCTCATATGACTGTAACGGTCCCTTTTCCAACGCCACCGTTATGATGTCTCCTTGCGTTTTCATAAAATAACAGGCTAACATAATCTCAAATGATACGTATCCTTCAAATAATAGTATGTATGTTTTCAAATCAGTTGCACCCCTTCTTTACCAGTCCGCAAACGTTGTAAAGCAGTCTGATGGTTATTTCTGATCAGATGATCATGGGTCTCATTCTCATAAATTCGTTATGGTCATCATTTGAATCCCACAGCAGGATAAAATGTTTTTTGATCCTGCTCTTCTATTTCACATAAAATGATCTTGATTAGTATCTAGTACACCCTCCCACATATATTCTCCATTTATGTTTCGATTCCCCAACTTCTTCATTGTACAAGATTCTTTCGATTGATGGTCTTTTTTACCAAAAAAAACAGCTCCTAGTATGCCGCTTTGGCGTACGGAAGCTGTCCCAGTCAAATAAAACATCTTGTATATTTTCAGGAAGCAAAAAAAATCTATATAGGTGGAGAGTTTGGTTCACTGAGAATTCGGACGGATAGTTCACTCAATACTTGTTCTGTTCGTTCAAGCAGTTTGTCGAGGTTGATTGTCTCTGCAAGAAAAAAGTCTGGGCCCTAACATCCAGAAACTGATTACCATTCTGAGAACCCATGAACCGCATGAAATAGCTATGGATCTCAATGTGATCACTGAAATTTTCAAAACGTATGATAAGAAATAACAAAAAGGCAACGTTCACTCGATTAGGAGTTGATCGTTGCCTTTTTTGGCTCGATATCTCTCAGGAATTGCAATCCATCTCTGAATTCGCGCATTATCCATTAGATAAACGCTTTGACCGCTGCAAAATACTCACGGATCATATTGATCGGTTTCAGATAACCCGGTGAAGGAGCCGATATGCCATATTCGGCGGCGTAACCGTTCTTGGCCGCCAGATACTTGGATCGGAACATATGGTAGTCACTTGTGACAATCATGATCTCGGGATGCTCCAGTCCGGATGCATCAATGATTTTTTTGGAAAAAGCCATATTCTCCTGGGTGCTGGTCGATCGATCTTCCATAATGACTTGTGCAGGGCTAATCCCCTGATCAACAAGGTAGTTTTTCATGGCAAGTGCTTCGGGAATTGATTCTCCCGGCCCCTGCCCGCCGGACACAATCACTGGCGTATCAGGATGGCTGCGAATATAGTCCAGACTGGCATCCAGCCTTTGTTTCAAGGTCAATGACAATTCTGTTCCCTTGATGCCCGACCCGAGAATAATGACATAGTCCACTTCTTCCAGTTCATTCGCACGAAGCTGAGTAAAGACAAGCGCTTCGATAATGACAAATGAAACTGTAACGATTCCGAACCCGGTAAGCAGAATGCGTTTCAGCAGAATATGCTTATGATAATCAATCCGCCTTAGCACGATAAAAGCGGCAGTGATCATGCCAAAAAACTTCACCGCGAAGTTCCAGCCCCAGAAGACCAGAAAGATCATAAAACATGCAATGAAAATAAGATCAAGGATCAGGCCTTTTTCTTGTATAAACTTTTTCATAAACCCAGTAACACTCCTTCTCGGGCCTTCACTTCCGTCACATGCCCTTCATTCAGGATCTTATGATCGTAAGCTTGGGCCACTGTTGTTGCCAGCACTTCTTCTCTATACGCTGATTATAATAGTCTGCATCCGAGAAAAAAGGACTTTGCCGCACGATTAACGCATACAGATCCTCCAGCCCATGCGGGGCACAGATGCCCACCTGATCCTGTTCATCCAACCGCACACCTATGGCTGTGGCGATTTCCGGCCAATATCGAAGAGCATCTTCTGTGGATTGATAGGGTTCATTTCCGTTGCGCAGATGCATCCTCGCCTGATTTTTCACCGACCACTTGGAATTGCCTGTCTCCTCACGAAGCCGTTGTTCCAGCAGCAGATCCCGCTCCTGTCGCTTGTCTTCCGTATCGTAGTAGACAACATCAATATCGCTGTGCAGTTCACGAAGAGAATAGCCATGAATTGTATCCCAGATATAATTGCGAATATACCCCGCACCTATGCAACACTGAGGCAGATCAAGACTGCGAACCCGCCGCAGATCATGCATTAATTTTTCATGCTCCGTAATCGCCTGGATCAACTTGTCCTCATGCAGCATTTATCGCCTCTCCTTGTTACTTTGCCCTTTTAATCGTAGAGCTATCATGGCTTACTTTTACTTTACCGACAACTGCTTGTTTTCAATATATCATGTTTGAGTACCTGCGATAAAATAAACAAATCCCCTCAGGCAGTAATCCTAAGCTCATCTGAACAGATGTTCCTTAAGATCATTTACCCTGAGGGGATTGAATGAGGAGATCGAATAAAGGAATTAAGCCTACTGGAATTCCACTAACCCCACATGCCAATCAGCAATATGCCGCCAAAAATAACGATGGAACAGAGAATACGTTTCTTCCCTTGCTGTTCTTTCAGTAACAAAATACCGAGGAAGGCCGCAAATACCGTCCCCACTTCCCGAAGCGGACCCAACCTGGCCATCGGTGCCTGCTGTAATGCAAACAGAAACAACAAGTATGAGCCCGGATTCAGCAGTGCTCCCAACATAATGGTCGACCGGTTCTTCTTCCACTCCTGACGCAGTTGGCGGGAAGCAAGCAGCGCCGGAGTCAATCCGGCTACAAAGCCGATGTTCGTCACTTCAAGTAAGGACAAGGGTGAGATATGCTCTAGATTCAATTTGTCCACGAACACATAACTGGTTGTACATAACCCGACACATAAGGCCATCAGAACCGGCTTTGCCCCTTTTACCCCTATGCCAGATTTGCCGTCTCTGCTTCCCACACCACTAAGTACCGTAAATCCAACGATCATGCAGGCAATACCGACCCAGCCGAACAGTGATAACGTTTCCCCTAGAAAAGCAACCCCGATCAAAGGAACTAACAAGGTGCTCGTTCCCCGCATAATCGGATAAATCTGCGACAAGTCGCCCAATTCATACGTCTGCGACAGCAGCCAGGAATACAACGCTTGCAACGCCATGGATAGCACAAGCAGGGCATAGGCTGGCATGGATAATGGTACCCGTACCAACTCCACGATAAGCACAGGCAGGAGAATTACGGTCGGAATCATCATGATGGACCATAAGAACACACTTTTGTTTAAACTGCGTTTGGTGAACATGCTCCAGACCGCGTGAGCCATCCCGGAAGCGAGCACCAGAAATACAGGTAAAATCATAATCAAAACGTTCCTCTCTAATCCCTTGCTCTTCTATATTCTCTAATGTGCCAAACCGCTCTCAGGTTGATGTTCTGGCTGTTCCCTCACGACCGATCCGTCTTCCAGACGAAGCCAGGTATCGAAGCTGCGTTGTCCCGCCTGCAATTGAATGACCCGTCCTCCGCGCAGCATGCTTCCCTCCCGTATGTACTGTGTCCACTTGAACGGCCGTAGCAAAGACGAATACCATGGTAAGTCCCCTGAAAATCATTCACATGATCATGCCCGCAAAAGGTCCCCATCACATCGCCCATCTCCAGCAGTGCCGAGAACAAACCCGAGTTCACTTGGGCGGAGCAGACAGGTTCGTACTTGCTGCCGTAACAGATCTGTGTGTCCCACATGGACTGATATTCAGGAATCGGGATATGGAAAAACGCCAAGGCTGGAAGCTTATCCCCGCGGCTGCGGCCGGGATTGACGCGTGTGGATTCAGACATCAGCCACTGGATCTGATTGGGGTGAATCCAGCCATAACCGGGAATGGACTCGAACGGGGAATAGCTGCCTGAATCGAGTAAATACAACACTGCGGCCGGACTGCCATCCGCTCCGGCAATCTCCAGTGTGTAATTGCCCAATCCTGCAATCTCACCCGGCCCAGGTTCCGTCACGGTATGCGCATGTTCTTGAATCACATCCATTAATCCGTCGGGGGTAATCCGATTCTCTGTATCATGATTGCCATACACAAAAGCCCACGGAATCCCACGCTCTTCCACCACCGATACGGCATCCCGGAATGCCTGCTCTGGATGTTCACATTCCTTATTGCCAGGATCGACAGGGCCCGTGTAGATGACATCGCCTGTAAATACAACCAGATCGGGCTGTTCCGCTTCAATTACTGTTTTCATTAATTGCCCGGTCCGAAGATCTTCAGGCCGCCCATCTTTCCAGTGCAGATCTGTGAACTGCACTATTTTGAAGGTTCCATTTTGTTGAAAAGTAAGCTGATGTTTCACCCTTTTTCCTCCCTGATGATCCATGCACTATGGACTAAAAAAGTTTTTAATGTTGTTTATTGTGGTTTTACGTTGTTTCATATGATCTTATCCTCACATCATATTACTGTCAATACATATTAAGAACAGGATCACTCCTTCTTTCCATCTCAAAAATTGGCCCTGCTGAATGGCTAGAAGCTCTCACCAAATGGCAATTGGAATGGTTCACAGTATTTGACAATGGGGACCGTTTTCTATAATTTAGGAATATAATGATCGTTCTATCTTATTCTGAAGGGAGAGTATAATCCTTATGAGCAGCAAAAAGGAAATGCTGTTGAACGTGGCTGAGGAATTGTTCTACCTCCACGGTTTTCATTCCATCGGCTTGAAACGGATCATCACAGATGCCGGGATTGCCATCATGACGCTATATAACCACTTCGATTCCAAAGATGATCTCATTGTTGAGGTGCTTCGGCGGCGCGAACAGCGCTATTTGGAACAGCTGCAGCAGTATGCGGACAATAAGGCTCAACCTGTATTCCTTAATCTCGCGGAAGGACATGCACGTTGGTTGATGGAGCATGAGTCAAGAGGATGTTTATTTCTACGTGCGAAGGAAGAATTTGGTGGAGATGCAGACAACGTAATTGTGCAAACCGTCCATGCGCACAAAAAACATGTAATAAGCTTGATAAAAAAATTGGATCCCTCTGCAAATGACCGTTCTCTGTTGCAATTTGTCCTGCTGCTGGAGGGTTCTACCGCACTTGCTGAGACAGAAAATGTAAATAGTGTATGTCGGGAGCTCATTCACATGACGCAAAATAGTTTCAAGTGATCCCAGACCGGGTGAGTTAGTAGTTCAACTCACTTTTTTATTTCAAAGAAAATATAATGATCGTTCTATCTAAAAAAGAGGTGGATTTAATGAAAAAGGTAATTTTCCCAGGGATTGCACTTATCGCTATATGTTATGCATTCGGGAGATTCAGCTATGGGCTGTTTATGCCAGAAATTTCGGAAGCATTGCAACTGGACGATGCCCAGTCTGGAGCAATCAATTCCGCAACCTACATTGCATACTGCCTGTCCTTGCTTAGTGCTCCACTTCTTATTAATCGCATGGGGCACTATCACGTTATTCAAATAGCTGGCGTTAGTGCTGTGCTCGGTTTATTGGGCATTGGCTTGTCTCCAAACGCCTTTGTTCTTACGTTAAGCGTATTTCTCGCCGGATTAAGTACGGGCTTGGCCTCTCCTGCATTGGGCAACACCGTCTATGCTGAGCTTGCGCCTGAACAGCAAGCCAGAGGAAACAGCTGGATTAACACAGGTACCAGCTTTGGCATTATCGTATCCGGTCCGATCTACTGGCTGTTCACCGAATATTGGCGTTTAACCTACATCTTCTTCGCTGTTCTCGGTGTGGTGGTTGTGGTGTGGAATAGACGGGTTATTTCCAAACGCAAAACAGAGCCTTGTACCAAGTCCCTCTGGGCTTGCATGAAGCCGACCAGACCCGGTGTAGCTCTGCTCATGGCTTCCCTTCTGACAGGCATCAGTTCTGCAATCTATTGGACCTTTGCCCGAAACTTCCTTACGGACGAAAAAGGGGCCTCCGATTCGGAAGCTGTACTGTTCTGGATTGTGATGGGGATTATGGGGATTCTCGGGGGATGTGCTGGTCGCATTATTGAACGCATTGGGATCGGATGGTCCTATCGGATAGGCATTCTGCTCTTGTCTCTTTCACTTGGCGTTATCCTTCTTCCATCGATGGCCGCCAGCTTGATCTCAGCCATTGTGTTTGGCAGCACCTATATTTTCCTGACCAGTGTATTCATTGTTTGGGCCACAAGACTATTCAACCCGAATACATCCATCGGGATCAGCCTTGCTTTTCTGGCTCTCGGAGCAGGGCAGTTCCTGGGTTCATCCATAGCAGGTTACACCATTGAAATGTTCTCCAACACCACAGCGTTTCTGGCCTTTGCTGTACTGGGTCTGTTCGGGTTGCTCATTCGGGTGAAGCCCCCCGTGTCTTAATCTACAAACCGATGGATGATCAGAACGATCGTTCAGATTAGAATCAGGCCCCTCGGGATGAGCTCAGTCTGCACCTTCAACAACCCACCACCAAGGCGTCTGTTGTACCACGGTTCGAACTTGAGCCGCTGTTTGCTGAGAAACAAGCGGATGAAAAACAAAAGACCAGCCAAACCGCGCTGCCTCAGTCCGATATCCCGTCCCACGTACAAACTGGGCGAATTCCGCATTCGTTACCGTATAGGCGTCCAGATAAAAGGAGTTCACCTGAACTTCCCTGACGGGGCCTTCCCCGTCTGCGGCAAAAGCTTTGGGGTCATTCGTGCCCATCAGGAAACGCCCACCTTCAATACGAACGCTTCGCCTGAATTTCTTCATCCGTTTCACATGTCAATAACGTTGACGATATGGTCTGATGATGCCCTCGTTCCAGACCTGTACTTCGATATAACGTTCCGGGCCGAGATCCCCCTGTCGATTCCATTCCTGAGGCCATCCATAGGATTGAATAACGTCCAGAATTTCATCTTTGGTGTAGACCTGCTTACGGTAAGCTTTATCATCCAAATAACGCATCGTTGGAAACAAATCGCCGTAGGTAAAACTAACGGAATCAGGAGGCAGATCCTCCCAGGAGATCGTGACACAATCAGGATCGGTATACCATGATTCCAACCACGCACATGCACCCAGGGTCAGGTAATGAGGATAACGGTTGGTCGGTTTCCCACCTTTGGCGATAAACTGATCGTACGCTTTCTGCTCAAGCGCTCTGCGAATCATCATGTAATCTGCTGAACGCTGACTGGCAAAATTCCGGCCTTCCTGCCGGATACGCCGCGCAACGAATTCTGCCTCCTGTTCGGACAAACTGGAGAGATTGCGGAATGGTCCAACACTTTTTTCAAAATAATGATATGCGTTCAGGTCTGTCATTCGGGTCCCGCCTCTTTTTCAACGATATAAAAACACACTCATTCACGAGTCTATTATTCGTACAACCTGAGTTTTATTAAGATACAAAAACAACTTTCTTACATCTACTTATAATGTACCTCATGTCCACATTAGTGGAAATATCGAAAATCAGTGCCATGCTATGAAACGCTGCTGGGTAGCTCATTTAATCAGAACTCACCCATTACAAAAGAAAATGATCAATACAAAAGCGTCAGCACTCGCATAATTCCTTATGCTTTGCTGACGCTTTTATAGTTTAGTAATAGTCCAAATGATAGCCCTATCTCCAACTCCACTTCGGTAATTGATCCAGCGTTATTACTTCTTCACTATTATATACTTCCTTCAAATATGCCACGGTATTATGATTGCCATCCCTCAGGAACCCTCCCGTCCAGGTACAGAACCAGCTCCAGTGCACGCCCCGCTCTTTCATTTGCTTCGGATCAGGAATGGAGCCGTTCTCAGCTAGGGCAATGATTTTTCGGTCATTCACCAGTGTTCGCAGATTCTCATAACGTTCAGCTAGTGGACTGTGATCCCCTGCTTCTGGATACACATCCACACTCACAATGTCCACCACATCGTCACCCGGATACCACTCCGGCTTTTCGGAGTTCCACATCCAGATCAGATTACCCAGATCATACTTGTTGACCAATCGATCATACAGCAGACGATACAACTGCTTGGCAGGTTCAGGTCCTTTGGCTCCCCACCAGAACCAGCCTCCTTCCGCTTCATGAAGCGGCCGGAATAAAACGGGCACCCCAGCATCCTTTAGTTCTTGCAGATGTACTGCAATTGCATCCATATCCCGGATCAATAAGGTATATTCTTCCGATTCGGGATGAGCCAGCGCCGAGGCAAGATCATAGGTAGTTGCATCCGTATAGAACCCTCGCCACCATTCCTTGCCTGGTTCGTCAATCAGATTCGTCGGTGCATTCCAGTGCCAGCAGAGAGTCACGATTCCGCCTTGCCGGTGCCATGCAATCGCATCCCGAATCTCCTGGGATATCGCACCTCGTTCTGTTCTTGACGGAGAATATTCCATGAGATCGAATCCGATTACCGCCGGCTTCCGGCCTGTATTCTCATTAATCCAGTTCAGGTTGCCATAATCCTGCTGTCCCGACAGTACCCCTGTTCCATAACGTTCTGCCAAAAAATTCATCAGTTCTCTGGCCTCAGAAGTTGCTGCTTCATTCACCAAAATACTGCTGATTTTATTTTTCGTCATATCGGATACCTCCAATGATTATTCACCATCCCGTAATTCCCTTCTGCTTAACCAAGGACACCGAAACATTACTCGATCCGGTGCTTCACCATGATTCTAACCGTCACCTGTACTCATGGCATGAGTATGGATATGTAGTGAACAATTTTTCTACCCTCAATGCTAATCTGCTCGCACTTTTAGAAAGCGTTCTTCGAATTCTAATATCTTCTCTAACGTACAAACTACCTAGTAAGGAAGTAAGGAAGTAAACAAGCACCTTAAATCTTTAGAGATAAAGGTGCTTGTTTGCTCTTTCTATTGCTCATCTTCAATAACTTCAATTCTTTGGGTATTTGTTTTAATAGTGTAGTTGCTGGCCTTGCCGCTCTTAGTTATAGTAAATTCGGCAACAGCAGATATTTCATAGCTGCCTGGCTCCTTAATCTTATAATTGAAATTCTCGGAAATGGTAGTCTTTCCTGAAACTTCACGAATTTTGCCTGCATCTGTAACAAACGAAGAATTAATCTGTCGTCCACTGCTATCTTTGACCAGAAATGTGAACAGCTTCTCCCTGCTAACTATTTGCAGTTTTTGGTTGGACTTCACATCAAAATCACCTATGACAGTAAACATTTCATTGCACTTTACTTTCTTTGGTGCCGAGATGTTAGTCGAGAAAAGAGAGGCTTCTTGCTTCTCCAATTTGGGTGATCCCTCCCATCCATTCATCATAGCTTTATCCTCTTCTAGTGATTGGCAGCCATACAAACTTAGGCAAACAACCAGAGCAATAAACACTTTCAAGCTAACTCACCTCCCTTTTAGTAAAGACGTAGATAATTCATAATTTGTTTCATAATCGGAGTTTATTTAAATAAAAAAATCATAAAAAGGAATTTCTTACAAGATAATTCACAGAAAATAAACACAAACATATCATTTAATGGTATAATTTTCCATGATATGCAAACTGATTAAGGGGGGGGATGGATTTTTAACTTACTAAACTCTTCGTCTGTAATTTTGTTGGAAAGCTCTAATACAAAAGAGAAAGGACTGCTAAAATGAAAATTAGAAAATTAATAGGTTTGGTTACTCTAGTTTCGTTTATTCTACTAAGCCTCAATATGGGTGGACTTTCAAGTGCAGAAGAAAATAATGATTATAACTGGAAAACATTAACTGGTTCTATCTGGGACATTGCAGAAATCACACAGAAAAACAATTTGAATGAAACTCCATATCCCTTGCAAATGTTCGACTCCCAGGAAAAGCTCCAAACTACATCCCTTTTAAAAAATTATGTGGAGAAAAACAGAATTAAGTATGATACCCCTATAATTAAAAAATTAATAGAAAACGAACCCACAAAGTTTTCGGGACATTATTACTCTGAAGACAAGGGAACAGTGGTAGTGCAGATTACCCAAGATATAGAACAATCAAAAACAAAGGTTCTAAACTCGGTTCAAAATAGCGATAAAATTGAATTTCAAGTCACAAAATTTTCTTGGGAAGATATTGAGAATGCAAAGAAAACAATTAGAGAAAATGTTAAGCCCGGTACCGTTCGCGCGCTTATTCCCGATATACAAAACAATAAACTAATCATCGCGATGGATGAAGAAGCCAAACTAAGCGAAGAATCAGTCGCTAATCTTGTTACACAGTCAGATATGCTTGAATTCACAACTCTACCAGCTTCTTCACTTAAGGTTGAAACCGATAATACGAATTACGGTTCTCAGTTCCCCATGGGATCTAAAATAGGAGGAAATTATGAAAAGGTAAGTGGAGATAATTATCAACACACGGTATGTACGGCTGGGTACTTCGGAGTAAATCAAAATAACCGAGAGGTACTAGTTACATCTGGTCATTGCCAACCAACAGGCACAGTAAATGCTTGGTACCAACCCACTTGGAGCTATTCAACTATTGGAAATTTCACATTTCGAACAACATCTTCAGGGGATGGTTCAAATGCTTCCTCGGATGCTGGATATATAACATTAAACTCTGATTATTCAGGACGTCCAAGAGTTCCATACCCATCCACTTCAAATATGGCTATGGTTACCGGCGTATATGTTAGTGATACCCCTGGGGATACAGTGTATTTAAGAGGAGCGAATAGCGGTACTACCACTTCAGGAAAAATTGCTTATTCAAACGTTGATATTTATTGGGGAGGAGCTGGGTACGGTTACAAACATAATGAAGTACTTGCCACAGGATATACTTCCATGGGAGGGGACAGTGGAGGCCCCATTTTGACTAACTACGCCTATGACAATTCTCTGCAAGGCTGGACATTCGACTTGGCCGGTACTCATACTGGCGTTGTAACTCTAACTAGTAATCAAAGCCCTATACCTCCTGGAACTTATAAAGTGTATGAGCCTATCTGGACTACTTACAGTGATTTAAACCTATCAGGTATAACAGTTATTGCCAAATAAAAGAAATGTAACACAAGGCCCAAGTTCTTCTCAGAGGACTCGGGCCTTCATGTTTTCTAAACCCGAAGAATATAAGCTTTTCCACGTAGCTGAAATAGAAACAACTGAACCTTGCTTGTTTATGACAGTTAAACAACTTGAAAAACACCCAAATAATCCACTTACTCTGAAGGATTCCAGGCGCCTTTCTTTAAATATTTTATCAGTCTTTCAGAAAACACGAGAAATTTACGCTTAACCCACAACACCGGAACGTTCAATACTTTCCACGAAATAGCGCTGTACAAACAGATACAAAATAATAAGCGGTGCAATCGCCAGCAGAATGCCCGTATCCACGATCATGGCGACATAGTTCGGATCGGCCTTCATACCCGAGTTTGAACCAAAACCCATCAATTGGGGAATTAACTGGTTCGCCTGGGCTGGCAAGGACGCCACCTTCAGCGAGATGAGTGGACTTTCACTCATGAATAACGCCGAATAGAACGTATCATTGTACTGCCAGACAAAGGAGAAGAGAATGACCGTGATTAGCGGTGAAATGGCGTTGGGCAGCATGATTCGGGCAAATGTCCGAAACCCGCCTGCTCCATCGATTAGCGCAGCTTCTTCAATTTCCTTGGGCATGCCCTTGAAGAACTGCCGAAAAATATAAATGAACAGCCCTGCCTTCAGCCCACCTGCCGTAGCCGCGGTAATCATGGACGGCCAGTATGTATTCAGTAGGTTGATCCCCTCACGCCCCGTGAACAGATGAACCATTCCCAGGATATCAAAGCTGCGGAAGTGCAGATACATCGGCACCATCAGGGTGCTTGTCGGTACCAGAATGGTGAGGATCACCAACACAAACAGCACATTGCTTCCGGGGAAGGAAAAGCGGGCAAAGCCGTATCCGGCTAACGCACAGGATATGGCTGTGAGCAGTGTTGTAATCGTGACGAACAACAGCGTATTTGCCAGTAAAGGCAAATAATCCATCACCTGTGCCGCAAGCTTGATATTATCCAGCGTAAAATGCTGGGGAATCATATAGATGGTCGGATTATAGATATCCTGTTTATCCTTGAATGCAACCGAAATTTTGAGAACCAGCGGATACAAAATAATAAATGAAATACCGATAACCAGTGCATATCTGAATATGGAATACAGGAGGTCCGATGTCTTGTTTCGCACCCTCTGCATGCGGTAGTTCTCTCTCGGAACCACCACCATGCGATCCGTTCCCGACACAGCCATAGTCCTATGCCTCCTTCAACGTTCGTTCGCTTTCAATTGTAATGAACCCGTCGTGACAGCACCCATCCAACAACAACCAGTACCAGACCGATGACCAGTGTGTATAACCAGGACATGGCTGAGCTCAGACCGAAGTTCTGGGTTTTGAATGCGGTCTGGTAGATCGCCTCAGTCACCGGGCTGCCTGCAAAGGAATCAATAATGGTATAGATGACATTCGTCAGAATCAATGGACTCACCATAGGAAACGTAATTTTCCAGAATGATTCATAGGCTGTTGCGCCTTCAATTTTGGCCACTTCATACATCGAGCCGGGTACCGATTGCAGCGCAGCGAGGAAGATCAGAATCTGTACGCCGGAGCTGCTGACAATATCGTAAATGCGCATAATGGCTTCCACGATGTAATCGACATATGCCATGGGCAATCCCACATCATTCAGCATTCGCACAATGGAAATGACGTTGAACGAAGCTCCCCCTTCGGTAGACGATTCAATCGCACTGGCGTCCCCCATCAGATTGATCAGACCTGCGGACTCGGCCGCTGCCACCGCACTGGAGGCCAGAATAACCGGCAGGAAGAAGATCGCACGTGCCATCGTTCTGCCCTTGAATTTCTGGTTAAGCAGTGTTGCTGTAAACAAACTGAAGAACAGAATCATCGGCACATTCAGCAGCATCGCTCCGACCGAATCCACCAAGATCCGGTTAAATGTAGCATCAACCAGTATGGCATCCCTGAAATTTTTCAGCCCGACAAAATCCAGTACATATCCTCCTGGGGCAACCGAGAGATTGCTCAAACTGAACCGGATCGATTGCAGCAGCGGCGTGGCGAACAGAAAGATGAAACCAATCAGCCATGGCGAAATAAACGCAAGTCCAAGCAGCGCTCTTCGTGATTTCAGCGACAAACGAAGGCTTCTCATCGGTTCACTCCTTCCACTGTATAGTCCGCCCCGCCAACGGTAATTCCATCGATCGTTACCGGATCATCATTGTAATTCACCAGAATAGACGTCCCGCCACGGTATGTGACACGTACAACACCATCCTGAACTCGTTCATGCTCGGTCATTGGCTGGTTTCTCAACTCACCCAGTACTCCATTTGCTTCCTTGTATAATTCAGCTGCCTCATCTACCCAATATGCATAGTCAGTGGCATAAGCCGAATCATAACTGGTCAGCTTTAGCTTGGACGCTGGTTCATACGTCCATTGAAACTGCGGAGCTGAGCCCAGCTCCAGACTACGGAGAAGCTGTTTGCGCAGATCCTGATCCCCTGACGTATTCATTGGAGAAGCAGCGTAGTCCATATATCCATGAATGACCATTTCATAAAAAGGGACTTCCTCATCGGTAATGTTGAACCGGCTGGAGCCTGAGGGAGCATCCACAATATGCTGTGTATATCCCCACGCATAGGCGTTAGCTGATGACAACATCATGTTTGGATACTCTTGCTGCAGCTTGCCCAGCTGCTCCTTCACGATGTTCTTCGCGGTCTCCCGGTGGATGACACGACTATCGCGATAATCCGAGCTCAATACCTGCCCGAGATCACGCAGAGATAATCCGCTGAGTTCCAACTTGTTGATTTTTCCGGCAAACTCGCTCATCACATACGGCAGCTTGGCGGCCGACAGCAGGTAATAACTGTCTTTGCTCCGATCCATCCGGTTGAGGGCAGGACTGTATGGATACAATTCAGCTGTCTCCTTGGTTACAAATCGCGCTGCATCCGAGGATGGAGCAAAGTTCCAATCATCGTGATAAATACGCTGGAACGCCACATCAGGGAACAGCGCTCCTCCAGACTGATTCAATTGTTCAGACAGCTTCTGTAATTCAGAACGACTGCCCACTTCACTGTCCAATTTGACCTGGGTGGGTGTACCGTGACTGAAGCCACCACCAAACCATCCCTGATACCGCATCTGCACGCGGTTCACACCCTCCTGCTGCAGCTTCACAGCCATTTCAGCCGCTTGTTCATATGTCGTCATAGCCAATGTGGTCCGATAAGGCACACCCAGAAATGAAGTTTTTTTGTCCACTGCACCTAACACATCCACGTAAAAAGGTAAGGCAGACTCGTTTTCCAGCGGTTTCAGTACACTTTCCCCCACCAACTGCTGCTGATACAACCGAGCCATGCCGGAATAACTGGCATCTTCCCCATGAAGGAAATGGTACCGGACCTGAATATCCCCACGGAAAGGTTCCTCGCTCAATAGCTGAATTTCCTGCATCTTTTGCGAGGTATACATCTCCAGTTCATCTTCACCCCGCAGGGAAAACGTGCCATAGACATGGTTGTAACTATTTTGCCTGCCTCCAATATCCGCAGAGATACTGGCCATGCCATCCCCTTTTTCAATCACGGCAAACCAGGCATGTTCACCGTTCTTCAGACCAAACACAGGCATATGCGCAGATTCACTCACCTGAGGACGACCGAGCGAATTATCGTTCGGATCTGCACCATACACACGCTGTACGTACTGCTCTTCCTTGACCTTTCCGTTGTTCAGATAGATCAGGCTGCCTGAACCGTCGGGGACAAACATATAACCTTCACCTTTCGTATCCGCCGCACCAAAGTAAGCCAGCAGATCGATATTGCGAATGCGGTATGGTCCGCTCTCTTTCACCCGACTTAGCGGCACCGTGACCACCAGCGAACCTTGATCCAACCGGTATTCCACCGGAATGACGAAGCTTGGTTTATCCGATATGCCCCCGCCTTCAACCCCATTCTCCTGATTGTCATAAGCAAGATCGTCAGCGGTGTACCCTGCCGTCTCAAAGGCATCCAGCATCTTGTTCAGCACAAGCTGCTTTGAAATCTGTCCATCGAGCCGTTCCAGCACATCCGGATTGTTCTTGGTTGGATAGTACCGGGCAGACGTATATCTTGCGACTGTAGCATCCAGTTTCGAAAGGACCTTCTCTTCCAGACGCTGTTTGCTGATCAGTTTGGGCAGGGCATCAATACCTAGCGAGGTATCCCCGAGCGTGTATGTAACCCGAATTCCCTGTTCCACATTCGCCGCTGCGAACTGTTGGTTGCTGATACTGGAGCTAAAGTTCGGAAAGTTCTCCAGTGTACCGATTGCATCCCGAAATGACACGTTCAGCTGGGAGGACAGAACTTCCTTTTCATAACCGGAAGCCAGGCCATCCTGATTACGTTCGATCGGATTGCTGTACCAGATCTGTCCACTCGTTCCATCTCGAACAGCAATTTCGGTCGTCTCTTCGTTGTAATAGAGCCCCATCCCCTGGTCTTCGGCAACCAACTGCATACCGGGCACACCCTGTGAAGAATCGGAAAGGAATTGCAGTGATTCCGTCCCGGTTGGTATGGCCTCCGTTGTTGCTTCAAGATAAGCCGCTGCTTCCACGGCAGGTACTCCCCTGTTGTTGATATACAGCAGTCCGGCTGCAAGCAGGATCACAGCTGCACCACTGGCCAGCACCGCATATATTCGTTGCCTTTTGTTCACGGATGCCGCCTCCTTTAGGTCCGAAAAATCAACTCGCGATAGATGTTGTAACCGAATTCATACAACTGCTGCAACATGCTGAACACCAATGCTCCGAGGAACACGATAATGCCCATTACAATCACCGTCAGCAGCATCGTTATGATCGTTTTGATCACCGTATATTGATGCACCGTCATCATGCCAATGAAGAGAAGCAGCAGAAACCAGAAGAACGCAATGCTATTAAACAGATAATAAAAGGCAGTCTCCTCCTGGACCATGAACCGGCTGATGACGATCATCGGGGCATAGATCAGAATAACCGGAATGAGCGAGTAGCCTGTTGCCAGAAAGATTTCCCTGAACTTTCCTTCCCCTTCCATCAGGGTGGTTACCGCCCAGTTGGCCATGCACCAAAGAAAGAACGGCACCGCAACTGTCGCAATCTCAATGATGCTGTTAATCGTGCGAGGATCGATGTAATTGACGAGAAATCCCGCGTATTGCTTTTGCAAAATCATCATGATTATGGTGAGCGCCAGTGCCGAAAAAGCGACAAGCAGCCGGCCCCGGTTATCCGACTTGAGATCCCAGTATGCTTCGATGGGGTGAAAAATGAGATGCAGCGGAAACTTAATGTAATCCTGCTTCACGGTCCATTTGCCTCCTCCGTCTCCATTTAACCGCCACTCGGGCCAGGATCAGAATGAAAATCAGCGCGATGGCAAGCGTCAGAAAGGTCCCCAAATGCTCCTTCATCATCTCCCGCCGATGTCTTTTGAACGCGACAGAGTAACTTTTGCGATCCATCCCCAGTTCGAAATAACCCAGGGCTTCCTCGTTTTTCTTCTCCATCAGCAGGGACTTGCCAATACCGATATAGGCAATATCATAGTTGGCGTTCAGCTTCAGCACTTCTTGCCAGATATGGACAGCTTCTGTATCCTCACCCTGATAATGAAGGGCAACCGCTTCATTCACGCTGGCTCCGAACCGTGTTGGCTCATAGATCACCAGATTGTTTTTCCCCCGATCCAGCACCAGCTGATGATCCCCGGATTGTTCCATGGCTACTGGTGTTTTGAGTGTGCCCACCTGATTGCCTTTGCCTCCATATACGTAGAGCAGATGACCTTCATCATCATAAGTAAACACCCGATTCTGCGTTGCATCCAGCACACTGTACATACCGTTACCCAGTACCTTCACATCAATCAGTTTGGACGGACCCGGGTTGTTGCGGAACCTGACATCTCCTTTGACATCAAAATAACCAAATCGTTTCAGCACATCCTCGCCGGATGGGTTGAGCCGTTTGATCGGTTCGTTGGAACCGGGGTCGATATTGGTCGCATACACGAACCCTTTGGAGTCGATATCCACATTGGAAAACTCGGTCGGTACAAACAAAACCATCTGTGCCCGTTGGGCTTTGGTTGAAAGCATCCGCCAAATGTATTCGCCGTAGTCCCGTTCCACCTTGTTGGTACCGACGTATCCGATGAATTGACCATGCTCGTCAAACTGCATTATTCCTTCGTAAACACCCTGAGCCACCACATACAAGCGTCCTACCCGATCCACAGTCAATTTCAGCGGTTGGAACTGAGCATTGGTCGCGATGATATCGGACTCCGGCTTCGTAATGGTATGGATCAGTTTGCCTTCCGCATCCAGCACAACCACGCGGCTGTTCCCTGTATCAGCGATGTATACTCGTTCCTCTTCATCCACGAATAATCCACCTGGAGCATTGAAACTCTCCTTGCTGCCGTCCATCATAAATCCTTCGACCACCCGCAGCAGCTTATAATCCGAGTCCAGCACAACAAGTCGGTTGTTTCCGCTATCCAAAATATAAATCTGCCCGGAGGGAGATACATTCACATCACCGGGATCTTTAAATTCACCTATGCCCAGGTCGCTGCCCGATATGGTTCGCTGAGGCAGATAGGCATCCGGTGAAGGAACAGCCTCTTGCCAGTAGTTATAGTTATAGCTCTCATACGGCGCCGGGGACGCTGCCGCAGGCACGGCATTCACCAGCAGCAGCGATACTGCCGCCAGGAGAACAAGCCATCTTTTCACTGTGCGTGCCATATCGTTCCTCCTTATTCCTTCATGCCCGAGCTCGCCATCGTCTCAATGATGCGGCTCTGTGAGAAAATAAACAGCGTAATAGGCACACTCATCAAAATAAGTGCCACCGCAGCACCTGCACCTGCCCGAGATATGCCACCCTGAATGATCTGACCCGCCGCATAGTGCAATGTCTTAAGCTGCTCACTGTAAATGTATCCATTGCCGTCACTGCCCCATAACATCTGAAAAAGAAGGATGATCAAGGTGAGCCAGGCCGGCTTCACGTTCGGCATCACGATGGACCAGAAGATCCGGTATTCACTTGCACCATCAATCTTCGCCGCCTCCAGCAGCGCATCCGGAATTTGCTCCATGAATTGTTTCATCAGATACAAACCTAATGAATAGGCAAACGCCGGAATAATGACAGCCCAATACGTATCGATCCATCCGAGCCATGACATGATCATATAGTTCGGGATCGCCGTTACGGCAGGCGTGAACATCAGGGATAACACTACCACCTGAAACATGAACACTTTGCCCGGAAATTTGTGCTTGGCGAGCGGGTAAGCCGCTGCTGAAGCGAGCAGCACATGGCCCACGATGCCAATGCCCGTAATAAATACCGTGTTGAAGATATACCGTGAGAACGGCACCCACGAGTCACTCAGCAGATTCAGCAGATCGGTGAAGTTGCTGAACGTTGGATTTTTGACAAATAGTGTTGGTGGAAAGGTGAAAATCTCATCCAGCGGTTTGAACGCATTATTGATCGCATAGATTAGCGGCAGCACCATAAAGGCACCAAATACGAGCAGAAGGGCAAACAGGGAGAGGCTTCCCGATAAGGAGCGGTTCACCCGCTTTTTGCCTGTCGCAATTGCAGCCATAGCTATTCTCCCACCCTTCGAAGCAGTTTCTGTACCAGCAGGTTGGTGCCCACCATGATCATGAACAACACGGTTGCTATCGCCGACGCGTACCCCATTTCAAATCGTGTTGTACCAAAGTCGATCAAATGGGTCACCACGGTCTCTGCTGCATAGTTAACACTCGGGAACCCAGCCAGCGCAATAGAGACATCTGCCACCGCAAACGAGGTCGTGAGTTGAATGACCGCACCGAACATCAGTTGTGGGCGCATCGAAGGCAGGGTGATATACCAGAGCTCCTGCCAGCGATTTTTGATTCCGTCTACCGCACCTGCCTCATATAACGTCCGGTCTACGGTCTGCAAACCGGCGATGAACGCCAGAAAGCCTGTGCCAAGACTGAGCCACAATTGCACCAGTATGAGGATCGGCATAATGTAGGCTTCCGTCTTCAACCACTGGATCGGTTCCAGCAGAAATCCCCATTTGATTAGCAATCCATTGGCTATACCGTAACGATCTCCCGAGAAAATCATCAGCCAGATAAAGTAGACATTCCCCGAAATGGATGGTGCATAGAAAATCAATGTCATGAATGCTCTCCATTTGGGCGTTAACTCATTAATAATCCACGCGAACACAAAACAGGCAATATAACTGATCGGTCCGGTGATAATGGCAAACAGCAATGTATTTTTGATGGCAATCAGGAATACGTCATCCTCCAGAAACAGCCGGGTATAGTTCTGCCAGCCGATAAACCGCGGAAACTCCAGCATGTTAAAATAGGTGAAGCTGAGTATGATGGAGATGACCACCGGAATTACAGTGAACATGGTGAACAGGACCATGTAAGGAGCAAGCAGTACATAGGAGTGTTTGCTGGCCCTCATTTCCTTGAGCTTCCAGGACCACCATGATTTCAGGCCCATCCCCGGCGTTTTCTCAGGAGGACTGTTCTGTCCGTCTTGGAGTGATATTTGTGACACTGTTAACCCTCCCTCTGCTTACGGAAGACCAAATTCATTACGCTTGATCCGAATCTCGTCCTGAATATATTGGGTGTAATCCATAATGGATTCCCTGGCCTCCACTTGGCCAACAACCGTCTTGTAAAATGCATTGAACAGATGGCGTCCGGTAAAATAACCGCCAGGCACCTCGGGAATGCCCTTGACCATTTCGAATTGTGCCTTAAGGTTGGCGTAATCCTCAGCAGGCCATGGTAGCGAATCCAGTGCCTTGATGTTGGCCGTCGGATAACGCGCAGCCGCGCCCATCAGCCCTTCCATCTCACGGCCAAACTCAGCCTGAACCGGTGTACTGGTCCACCATTTCATGAATTCCCACGCGGCTTCCTGATCTTTGGCGCTCTCCAGCATCATCACTGCGCTGCCGCCACCCGGAACGTCCCGATTCAAAGTTCCATCCGGCTGCACGGTCCCCGGAACAGGGACAAATCCCCATAACCCACGGATCTCCGGTGCAAATACAGACAGCTGGTTATACATCGTGTAATCCGTTAGACCAATCGGCATCTGCCCTGTCCGGAAACGGTTGGCAAAGTCATACTCCCGCTCCAGCTTGTAATCGGTATACAACTCTGTCCACTTCTTAAATGTTTCAATTCCGATACGGGAATCCAGATCCGATTCCTTGCCGTCATTGCGATAGAACGAGCCGCCGTTCTGTAACAGCATCGTGGCATACTGCGAGTTAGGCGGGATGTTGACGCCCTGCATATTGGCCTGGGCCACCACCGGCATGCCAAATTCCATATGATTTTTACTCAGAATCGCCAGTAGGCTTTCGACATCATCCCACGTTTGAGGAACTTCCAGCCCCAGCTCTGCAAGCACGTCTTTACGGTAAAACAACATATTAAAGGTCTGTGTCTCCGGCAGGGCATACACACCTGAGTCATAGATGTACGGAACGATGGCACTTTCCCTGAACTCCTGCTCCACCGTGCTGTAGTCACTGAATTGCGTCAGATCCACAGCTGAGTGGCGCATCGCAAAGTTCACAGGCAGATCATTGCCGATCTGCATCGCCACATCCGGCCCTTCACCCGATAAGGTGGCTGGCAGTAGGGTCCCCATGTTGACCAGCTTCAGATTAACGTTGATGCCGCTCTCCGGCGTAAAGGTCTCATCGATCATCGCCTTCATCGTGTTCGCCTGGTCCCGTCCACTGCCGATCCAGACCGTGACCGTGCGCTGATCCTCCGATGTGGCTACGTTCCCGATCTGGTTATAATCAATGAAGAATGAATGATAGAATGTCTTTGCTTCATGACCGAGCTTCGCCAGCGGACCCATACCCGTCCCGGGAATGCTGTTGTCTAGTGAAGCTACATAGAGTGCATCAATCTCAAGTGGTTGCTCGCGAGCCTGCTGTACCCAGGTACCAAGTCCGCCAGTGTTCGTTTTGTAAGCAGCGAGCCTTCTTGGAATGGTATCCGGCTTGTCAATCATCTCGTCCAACTGCTGGGCCATCGTTTGGATCAACGCTTCCTGATCGCTGGACTGGCCTGACAGGAGACGAAGTTGCCTTGCCACTTCCTTCAAACGTTTGCTTTCCCCGCTGAACACCTCCAGCAGATTCGGAATCTGCTTCTCCACCCGGTAATCGCGAAATTCGTCTGGCTTGGTTCCTGTAATCATCAAGATTCGCCGGTACATGGAGTTCAGATTGTACAAACTATCCTCCACATTGCGGATCAGTGGGGCAAAGTCGCCCAGGCTGTTCTCCAGCCGAATGACATGTTTGCCTTTGTCCAACTGAAACTTGTAAGCCTCCTCACCGCCCAGCACATCAATGCGATAATCACTTTGGTAACGGAACGGCGCCTTCGTCATTTCCGCAAACGGAATTTCCCCATCAATCGTCAGCTTGCGCGTGGAATAGATGCCTTTGACAAAATTTTGCTGAGCGGTAAAACCGATATGATAAAGTCCACTCTCCGGCACATCCACTTCCCATTCAATCCACTGTCCTGGCAGTCGCCAATTAAAGCCGCCAATCGTATTAATACGAACCTGGGAAGCGCTGTACGGAGATACGGCTGAACTTGATCTTTCACTGGTTGGATATAGCGTAGGTGATGATTTGGCAACAGCCGCTTCCCCTTCAATTCGGATGAGCACATCCTTAGGCTGACCGGAAGAGTCCGTCTGCTGCGCCCCTGCGGTATCCGCATAAGGAACGGCTGACTTTTCATTGAATAGCCGTATCGATCGAATCACCATGGGTTCGCGGGAGGATTTCAGCGTTAACGTGTGCTCTCCTTTTTCCAGGTAGAACTTGAATGGAGCCTGTTCGTATCCGTCCGAGTCCTGAAATGTTTCCTCTATCCAGCGGGGCTTCTCCACTTGTTTTGGGCGAAGATCATTGCCCTGGTTATCCTGTTCAACGACTCCCTTCTCATTTCCCCATACCCGGTCAAACTGCAAATAGGCGGCTTCCGCAAACGGAAGTTCACCGTCTATGTACAATGCACGCTCGATCGCGGAGCTCTTGCCTTCTACGGGAAAATAGACAACGGAAAGGTTGTACAACCCGCTTTCCGGCACATCGACAATCCAATCGACCTCTCCAGTCTCTCCGGTACGAAGTGCCGTACCTTCCATACCCTCATAATGATCCAGTTTATGGACCCCTTCACCCTCAGCTCGGCTGTAGTTCCCCGCTTCAATCGTGATGTCTGCCTCCGGCCGTGAAGCCTCACCGACTTGAATCAGATACTGTTCATAACCCTTCTTCTGCCTCGTTTGCTGCAAGATGGCATCTACCTCAATGGCAGGCAAACTGCCTGGCGGAACATCGGCACTCTTCACATCTGCACCGGAGGTGAAATACAGTATGACGCAGGCTGCCGCCGATACGATTACTGTGGGCAGGATCCATTTTTTTCGTTGTAGAATTCCAGCCATTCTACGAGTCCTCCTCATCAAGGCTGATGCCAGCCGTACCCTATTTCAAAGGTCCAGGAAAAGAGGCGCCCGTGTATGATCTCAAGCACACGGCACCTCTGCCTGTAAACGGCCGGTGTTATTGTTTGCCGAGCTTATCAACTGCCGCTTGTGCCTGTGCTTTGTACTTCTCGGCAGTTGCCGTAACGGAAGCATTGTTTTTGATAATGTCATTTACATAATCCCCGATTGGATAGCCCGCGTAGGCATCATCCAGCAAGATGCGTCCGGTTCCCGCGATATGCTCTCGAATCATAGCGATGTCCTTCTCGTCGGTATACCGACTCTCCAGGTAATCCTGACCTGGATACTCTTCAATCTGTGGGATGTCGAACGTCTCTTCATAGATCTGGTATACGATTTTAGGATCTTCCACACCTTTGGGAATGAATTTTGCTGATGCCGCGTTGTTGGCGTATGTTACATCCTTATTGCCCTGAGGGCCGTTCGGAATCGGTACGACTCCTGCAGCAAAGGTGATATCGCCCAATTGCCATTCCGCAGCAGTGAACAAGGCCACATCTCCATCCTTGAACGTGTTGCTTTCCTCCCAATTCGTCTTGTCGCCTGTTTTGACTTTCACGACATTCTCCACGTTATACAGGCGTTTGACAAATTCGGCAGCTTCAATCGTTTTCGGATCGGATAATCCTTCTTTCGAATGTTCATCATCAACAATTGTGCCGCCATTGGCTGCGGTAAAGTGACGAAGCACGTCAATGGCCCAGCCGGAAAATCCGTATACGTCCATTTTTCCGTCGTTATCCGTATCTTTGGTAGCCTGCTTCGCCAGTTCCAGGAATTGGTCCCAATTCCATTCGCCTTTGTTGTAAAGTTCCTGAGGATCGGGCAGGGACAGCTTCTTGAATAAGTCACGGTTATAGTGAAGTCCCAGACCGATGCTGGTCGGAGAATCAAATGCGTAGGAGTTGCCCGCGATGGCAGGGTATTTCGCGATCAGGTTAGCCTCTTGGTTGATGTTGTTCTCAGCTGTGGTAAATTCGGAGATGGGCAACAGTTGCCCTTTGAGGATGGCGGGAAGTGCGGATTTGTATTCCATCTGAACGATGTCTGCGAACGGTTCGCCAGCCAGCGCAGTTGTTGTGAATTTGTTCATGTATTCTTCAAACGGCACATTCACAAACTCGATTTTCACGTTGTACTTCTTCTCGACTTCAGCGATTTTATCCAGCCTAGCCTTATCCGATGCGGTCTCCCCCGCAGGCTTCAGATCCCACCAGGCCGCAACCTTAATGACACGTCCACCCAAATCCGGTACATCGACTGCCACTTCTTCCGCTCCGCCTTCTTTGTCTGTCTCGGCGGTCTCCGTGCTGTTGCCTGAATTGGTTGTTGCATCAGTACCCGGCTGAGCTGTCCCACCACCGCTGCAAGCGGATACAAAAAGCATCACGGCCAATAACATCAGCGGCAAAACATTCCATTTTCTAATCATGAATTTAACAACCTCCCCGAATGTGTATACAAATCATGGCCCAGCATAGCTTCTTGAATTTCATTCTTCCTAAAAAAAATTGAACGACCACCACCATTTGTTATTTATTCGTTTGGTTTTGACAAACAAAATTTAACATAGCACAATGTAAGCGTCAACATTTTTATTGTTAACATTTTCTAATTTTTCTGATAAACTGCTGTTATACCACCCAAACCTCCATTGTTTAAGCATATTATCCAAATATCATTCTGAGTACTCTCTCATTTCATCGGGAAATGAATTTGCCACTTTTGTTATTTTAATAAATAACAAAATGATAATAACCAAAACAAAAAACGACCATTTTCTCCTGATATCAATCCATCACCGAGGTCTTTTTCCGTCGTTACATGTAAGGGGTACTAACATTTTCATTTCTCCATCCGTTATTAGATTAAGAGAAATACAACATGATATACTAGAATCAGTTTCTCATTGTTCAAGGTAAAAATACGGCTGAACTACGAGTGTAAGGATGGTATGATGAAGACGAAGGTAACAATTCAGGAAATTGCACATTTTACAGGTCTGTCGAAATTTGCGGTCTCACGAGCGCTGTCTGGAAAATCAGGTGTTAGTGAACAAACACGGGACGTTATTCTCAAGGCTGCTGGCAAGCTTGGATATTTCAAAGATAACAGCATGTTGTCTGGTGATATGTATAGCAGCAATGAGCTTCAGGACCCGCAGAACACGCGGTGGAGCGGAACGATTTTGGTTCTGTTCCCCAACGTTCGTTACCAGAATCAGGAATCCGAATACTGGGGGCCTGTCTTTAACGGCATATCCTCCCGACTGAATCAGAAAGGCATCAATATCCTCACGCTGACAGAGCCTTCTGCGGACCAATTATTCACGCTGCTGAACCCGGATGCCATTCGGGGCATTATTACGGTCGGTTCCATCTCGACACCGATTCTGCTTGAAATCAAGCGTCTGGGCATTCCCGTCGTTATGGTGGATCATCTGGATCCCGTCTTTCACAGTGACAGTATTTTTACAGACAATTTTGCATCCATGCGTGATGTTATGCTCTATCTTCTGCGCAAGGGGTTCAAACGGTTTCAGTTTGTTGGAAATACCAGTGATGCTCACAGCTTCTATGAACGTTGGGTGGCCTATACTTCAGTATTGATGGGACACGGATTGAATCTGAATCAGATCCCGGAACTGAGCAGCCCGGATGTGGATGATTTCCGTAAGACATTTACTTCGGTCATTAATGAGGAAAACTTGCCTGAGGTTTTTGTCTGTGCCAATGACTTCTTCGCGCTTTACACCATTGAAGCCCTGGAGAGCATGGGAATTCGCGTACCCGATCAGTGCGTGGTCACCGGTTTTGATAATGTGTACGACAATATCCCTGTGCTCGCCACGGTTAATGTAAACAAGGAACTGCTTGGTGCACGTGCAGTCGACCAGATGTTATGGCGCATTGTGAATCCGGAGAGTAATGTAGAGAAAAAGCTGATTCTCGCTGATGTTATGATTCGGGAACAGTACGGAAGACATAGCGGATAAACAGTAAGGTATCAAGAGACGCCAAATACCCCCATAACCAGTGTTTGCCTGGCTTGGGGGTATTTGAGTTTGGGTTATATAAAAATAGTTAACTTTAAAAGTCCATTCTACGTATCTGTCCGTACATCATCCCAGTCCTGATCCAGGTAACAAATCAGCCAGTTCAATGCCCGGTGACGTTCGTAGGCCACTCCGCCATTGAGATTCGCGGGAGGTGCTTGTTCCTTCACACGACTGTCCACACACACCCAGTTGTATCGGTAAATTAGGTCTGCTGCATCGAGAATCTCGCTTTTGGAGCGAAACCGCGCCCCGGCTACAAAGGTTTCAACATCGTCACATTGCTGCAAATACCCTACATCCTGGCCTACATTACAAAGATTTACCGGTGCTCCAAGTTCCTTGACGTAGCCAAGCGCCCATAACATCACATGATAAGCTTCATACCCCCATGAAAAGGAGATAACCTCCTGATGCTCGGCCCCATGCTGCTCGATAAATCTTCTCTCCAAAGGCGAAAAAAATGAAGCTGCATCATACTTGTCGATCACTTCCTGGACCAGCGCTGCTGTATCTTCCGCGCTTTCGCCCGCTCCCAGGCACTCACCCTTGAGTGCTGCAATACAAAGCGCTACCGCACGCTGTGCGACTTCTTCCACACTACGGATCATTGTATGCTCATCCCCCGCTCTTGCAGGCAAATGAACATTAAAGGGGATTCCTTGCTCTGTTAAAAGCCGCTCCGACCGCTCTTTGCGCACAGTTGCAGATTCCGACGGGGGTCTGACATCGTCCAGAAAACTGGTGTGAGCTGTCACTTTGTAATCCTCCACTTCGGATTCTCCATTGACATCCAACAGCAGCTGACCTTGCGCGTTCAGCAAGGAGCCACTTCCCCAGAAGATGACTGCATCGAGGGCATCTGCCAAGTGCAATAACTCATTGAAGAATTCCTCCGAAATGTCTTCTTCGGTCTCGATACCAACAACCATATTCAGTGTAGCGCATTTAATCAGTACCTTTTCCTGCAGCGAAGGATTCTTTCCTTCAATCTGACTCAGAAATCCCAGCATTCCTTGAATCATTGAAGTAAATTCTTCAGGATGTGTCTGGCTGGTCATGATATTGAAGCCTTTCGTCTTTTTGCTGAACAGCTTCTTGCGTGTAACTTGAATGTGGGTTTTGTCTTCCTTACGCTCAATTGTATCCTGAGGGTATATGGATTGAATCATTTCAAACAACTGATCCAGGTCAAACTGGGAGCTGTATATCGCACAATTTCTCATGGGGTTCACCTTCTTTTCAATTAGTCCTTATACGGATCGAATTCATTGCCTCCAGCCATCGCGACACCTACAGGGCGAAGGATATGGTTGATTTTCAAGGTGTGGGCATGCGCATTCAACACGTCCTGCAGCTTCTTGTACACAAATGGACTTTCATCCGTTCCTGCACCCCTCAGCTCCACACCATAGGCCCGAATCGCCGTCTGCATCTGTTCCTCGCTGATCTCGCCGCCCATGCGTGTGCGAAGCTTATAATTCATTTTGCCAGCCGCCTGGGTTCGGCTCATAATCCGTCCAGCCCCATGCACGGTGCTGCGGAAAGACTCGGTATTCTCCTCGCTGTGGATACCCTCCACAATTACCGAGATATCTCCCATGCTGCCTCCCACAAAACCAAGCTGGCCCGGTGACAGCGGCGTTGCTCCTTTACGGACCACCACCACATCTTCGCCCATGTGCTTTTCTTTCCAGGCAAAGTTATGATGATTATGAACCGCGTACTCTGCTCTCGCTCCGAGAATTCCAAGGACCTGATCAATGACATAATCGCGTCCAGTATACGCGTATCGGCCGGCCAGGGTCATCCCGTCCCAATACATATCACCCATTTCACTCTTGAGGTCAAACAATGTCGGCGGTTGATCCATCGATTCTCCCGGGGCTTTGCCACTGAACTTGCGTCCAGCAGCCAAATTCAGAAAACCACTCGCAACCTTGTGGCCGAAGCCGCGGCTGCCAAAGTGGTTCGCAATCCATACTTTACCCGTCGCCTCTTCCACAAAAATATCCACAAAATGATTGCCGCTGCCCACCGTCCCAAGTTGGTTGCGTGCAAGTGTCTTCAACTTGTGCTGTAATCCCGGCTCGATGGAATCAAACAGCTTCCAGCTGGCATCCTCAAACAGTTCATGCTCCACAGGTGTTGGGTTGTTGCGTCCTACGCCGAAGGATATGGTTGAGTTAATGTCATCCATAATAACAGCAATCTGGTCCCGGATATCGTCCCACATCAGGTTGGTGCGAACAGCCTTGTTACCGCAGGCAATATCATAACCGACCCCTGAGGGGCTGATCATGTTCCGGTAGGCGACTACGCCCCCGATAGGCTGTGAGTATCCTTTGTGATGGTCTGCCATTAGAGCCACGCCCAGTACATCACCATGCTGCGAGCAAGTCACCGCCTGGCTTACTGCATTCTCCAGCGGTTCCCCCCAGACTTTAATGTTATCCACTATTTTCATGATCTGTAAAACCTCCTTTCTCATCAAAACGCTTTGTATATTTTACCAGAAATTATGGCGTATGGGCAGGAAATCTACTTGACATGTGAATGGATTATCGGTATGGTGTGAATGAGTTCACACTTCACATTAAGGAGGAATCTATGCCAAAAAATACTTTCTTTCGTTTAGATGAAGCACGGCGCGAGGAAATATCGAATAACGCTATGCATCTTTTTGTTAATCATCTTTACGAGGATATAACGATGAAGATGGTTTTGGATCGTTTGTCCATGCACCCCGGAACATTTTATCGGTATTTTGAAGACAAAGATGACCTTTATTGTCTCTTAGTACGTAATGTCACCCAGAAAAGAGCTGCGTATTTCAATAACAGTAATGAAGATTCCCTTTACCTGTTTTTCCTTACAGGTTTATTTGGGAATGTTAATGGCACTGTGACCGAGCCGCTGAATGAGTTGGAAATCAAACTCACTAAAACATTTTTAAACATTCCTGAGAACACTTTGCTTAAAGTATATCTGGATGTGCTAAAGGGCGAATCATTCCCTTTAATCAAGGACATTTTACGCCGAATGAGGGTTGATGGATATCTCCGACCTGATATTGACGACGACCTGATTTCTTTTATGTTTGAGTCCATGCAGTTTAATTTAGTCATGTTTTTTAGGGAATTCGATATTAAGGACTCTACGCTGCAACATAAGCTTAGCAAGTACTTTGCTGACTTTATGAGTCATGGGCTGCTTGAAGATCATAAATATTCTGAAATGGTTAGCGATATCAAGAAAGCCAGGGAGTAGAACTGATTCAATCGAAGATAGGATGAAATCGTTTCACCGTTTTGAAAAGCGCTCATAGCACCGTGTATGTTTTTCACATTCACCACTTTTATTAATGAAGGGGGAACAAGAAATTGAAAGCGTATGACACATTTCCAGAACCCATTGGCGGCTATACTGTCGGTCGAACCCAAATGGATTTGGAGTACACGGCATCAGATCACTCCAAAAGAGAACTGACAGCGTTTGTGTACTATCCGTCCGACAGTAGCGAAGGTAAGACTACATCAACGTACATGTTTCCTGAGGTCTACGACATGTTGAATGAACAGCCACTTGTCACTGCGTATCTAAATGGGCAGGATTTTTTCTCAATAGATATCAAGACCCAGTGTTACGACGACCTTGCTCTCTCCGGGAAGGAAAAGCGCTATCCGGTGTTATTCTATGTTTGCGGCGGGGGCGGTTCTCCAGAATGGGGTACAGTGATCTGTACAGACTTGGCAAGCATGGGATATGTTGTGGTAAGCATCGGCCATCCGAATAGCACGATGTATAAGCGTAAAGATGGGCGCCTGTTTAATGTATCAAAGGATTTTTCGGATGCCATTATGGCGTTATCTGAAGATCCGGAGATGCTGGCGTTGGCTGGTAAGATGCAGATGCGGCCTGACGATGAAACTGCCATTGAGATGTGCCGTAACGTGCTTACACTGCCGATACTTGCCAAGGTAACAGAGTATAGTGAATTACAGGCAGAAGATGTAAGGTATGTAGCCGATTATCTTTACAAACTGGACTCTGGAGAACTGGATTCCATCTTTAAGGGCAGATTGCTCTTTGACATCGGCATAGGCATCGTCGGACATTCGTATGGAGGGCTTACGACGGCGATGGTTTGCCGGGACGACGACCGGTTCGCCTGCGGGATTGGCTTGGATAGCGGTGCGTTCGGCCTTCAGGGCAGCGACCTTAAGAAACCCTTCTTGCTTCTGTTTTCTGAACCTAACTATAATATGAATGCGATAATTGGCGCTAACAATAGCATGGAAACCTATTATTTCTCTGTTGATCGTGTTGCGCATTTGGATTACTGCGACATCGTGTTTACCAGGGTGAATGAGGAACTCAGAGGCGAACGGGATGCTATGGAGATGCGAAATCTTGTTACAGACTATACGAAGAACTTTTTTGATCATTACATCCTGCAGAAGGCGGCAAGTGTGGAAAGTCTGGCATACGATGGCGTGGACTTGATCAAGAAGTACCAGCAACAAGTGACATAACCGAGAGTGTGCTGATAAACGCATGTCAAAGAGTTGGTCGTACAGACACAGAGCCGATAACCCTATTACGCGGTTATCGGCTCTCTCATATTTCAGGCATTGTTTCTATTTAAGATGACAGCGGTCACCGTTAAAAACACACTTGGAGACAAACTTCTCATACCAAATGAATTTATACGATTGAATCTAAAACATCTCATATCAACATCATATAAGATCACACAGGGTTAATTCAATAAAGGGACTTTAGTACAAAAAGAGCTTGTATCTAAGTGATACAAGCTCTTTTCTATTTGTGTATTCTTACGCAAAATAAGTTTTAAAAAAACTGCAATATAAATTACAAATTGAAAACATCTATTTTAGTTTAATTTTATCATGTTGTATTTTATACCAAACAAAATGACATATATATATTGCAAAAAGACTCAAATAATATTATCATGGGAACAAGAAATATTTCCCACATGTACACAATCTTTATAAAGGAGAGGTCACTCATGAAATGGTTCAAAAAAAATCGCAATCTGGATGAGCGTATCGTCAATCTGAAAAACAAGGTGTACAAGGAAGCTTACACTTTAATCATGTGCATCTGCGGCATCTCCATCATGATCAAAAGCTTTCTCAGTTGGGAAACTTACTCCATGCTGACGGAAGTGATCATCCTTCTCGCAGGAAGCATCTATTTCGGATTTCGTTCCGTCATGCTGGGCATTTATTCGGATGAAGTTGAAGTCCATGACCAGACGAGCAAAATTTCTTATAGCCTGCGCAACATAATTACGGGCCTAATTATCGGTATTTCAATGGCCTTGTTCCTGGGCATAAGAAGTTCCGTTTTGTTTGCCGAGACTGCGCATGAGAAGTGGTGGTTTTTCTTCCTTGTATTTATTACTTCACTGCTGCTTTATATTCCGTTCTTTGCGGGATTCAATGTCATAGTTCATCACTTTGCCAACAAAGCAAGTCAAAAAGCAGCACAAAAAGATCAGTGGGATTCTTAGAAAGGATACAAGGGTGAATGGGCATGAAAAATATACGATTAAAAGTCGCCCGGGTAGAAAAGGATCTATCGCAGGACGATCTGGCACGGATCGTTGGTGTATCGAGGCAAACCATTGGTCTCATAGAACTGGGAAAGTATAACCCGTCCCTCAGCTTATGTATTGCCATATGCAAGGCACTCTCAAGAACACTGAATGACCTGTTCTGGGACGAAGAGCAGACATAAGCCGGATGGTTCCAATACTAAATCATTTATAATCACGTACATGATGAAGGAGGCATTATTTTGATTTATTTCAGGAAAAGAAAAACGGGTGCTGTACTTGCACTGACTACAGCCATACTAGCGAGTTCACTCTATCCAACAGGGCATGCAGGTGCTGCAGCATCATCCGCCATGGAGACCATACAGGGTCAGGTAACCCAAGTGCAATCTGCGAAAACGTCGGATGAGAAAATTGTGGAATGGAACGAATGGGCTAAAGATCATGCGTATCGACTAGACAGCATCCAGCCTGTGAAGACAGGTCAGGAGCGAGATTCCTTTTCGGATCTGAATATGCTGAAGCCACTGCTGCATGACAAGCGAATTGTATTTCTGGGCGAAAGCTCCCATGGGGTTGCCGAATTTAATCTGGCGAAAACCCGGTTGATACAGTTTTTGCATCAGGAAATGGGATACAACGTTCTTGCCTTCGAAAGCGGTCTCTCCAATACATCCCTGGCTAATGCCATGATAGGACAGCAAAGTCCGGAACAAACGATGAAAAACTCCATCTTCGGCGTCTGGTGGTCTAAGGAAATCATGCCCTTGTTCGATTATCTCAAAACAAACGCACAAACCGAACAACCTCTGATCCTGACCGGTTTCGACATGCAGCTGCAATTCCCGTTGTTGGACGGTAACTGGCTGAAGGATAAAGAGCTCGCCAAGCGTCTCGCACAAACGGAACAAAAGCTGTCCAATTTCTCTGCCGGAACGGATCTGAAAGCCTACCACGCTGAGAAAAATGGAATCATCAAGGTATACAAGGATGTCCTTCATGCCCTCAAATCCGAAGCGAACCAGACTTATCTGCAAAAAAAATATCCGAATCAACCGAAACTTTCTATGCTGCTGGAGCGAAGCCTCAATGATCGAATTCGTGTAGCGAGGGAATATGTCGATCTTTCGATACGTTCAATGGCTGAAATGAATGAAGGAAAATATGAGTCGTTTTTTGAGTCAATGGCGTGGCGCGATCAGGCGATGCATGACAATCTCATGTGGCTCGTTACCGAAGTATATCCAAACGAAAAGTTCATCGTATGGGGACATAACGATCATATACGTAAAGCACACAGTGAAGTAATGGGCTCTCCTTATCCAGTACCTTTAATGGGTGAGATGCTTTCGGAGGAAATGAAGAAATCCAGTTATGTTCTTGGATTGTATGCATCCAGCGGTCAAACGGCTGATAATGCCGGCGGAGTTCATGCCGTTGAGCCAGCAGAACCCGGTTCCGTTGAGGACATTATGTCCGCTACGAATACGCCTTACAGCTTCCTGGACCTTCGATATCAGAGCAGGGAAACAGGCAACTCCTGGATGTTCGAACCACGATTTGCATACAGCTGGGGCATGATTCCTGAGAGTTTTGTCCCACGCGATCAGTATGACGGCATTTTAATGATTGACGATGTTCATCCACCGCAATATATCCGATCATCCTCATCTGGTTCCAAAGAACAAAGTAAGGAATAAATACAAAAAGAGAGCTGCCAGCTCTCTTTTTGTTTTCCATTTCACGTGTCTACTTACCCTGATCGACCGCCCCAGAACACCCCGCCGACGTGTTTCCTAATTACACCCCCTAATCTCCGTCACGAAATCGGAAAAATATTTTTCAATTAAAATGCTTCCGGTACCCCTGAACTTTCTCATCCTTAAAGCCCAGCTTTTCATAGAACATATGAGCTTCTTTGCGCTGATCGCCAGACACCAGAATCATGTATTCACATCCAAGATCTCTCGCAATATGCTCAATCTGAAGCATAAGCTTCTGACCGATTCCCTGTCTGCGTACCCGATCGGATACAATCACATTCTCCACAACCATGAAGGGATTGCACTGACCTGCCAGATCCATACATTCAATGCCCATAACCGATCCGGCCAGTTCCCCGTTATAAAATGCACCGAGTACATGGTAGTGTCCATTTTGCTGGATATAATGAAACATCTTCTGCATCTGTTGTTCATTGGTCGGTGTACCCATCAATTCGTTGTATAACTGGCTTAACGCCGGTAAATCCTCAAGTTCGATTGCTTTAATGGTAACCATCATAACCCTCCTGATTTTGTCCTATTTCACATATGCTGTCTTAAGTTAGGTCCTTCTTAAAATAATAATGACGGTGTCCGGTTGGTGCATTATCGATCGTTGCGATCAATTGGTAGCCATGCTTCTTGTAAAATTCCGGTGCTTGATACGAGAATGTGTTCAGTTGGATGAAATCACAGGATTTCGCGCGCGCAATACGTTCAACCTCACATAGCAATTGGGAACCATAGCCTTGGTGCCGCTGATCTGCATCCACCCAAAGAATGTCAACCTCCAGCCAATTCCAGCAAAGTGTACTGAGCACACCTGCAACAATCTCGCCCGACTCATTTTTGATGTTGAAATTCAATTCTTCGTAACGATGCTTTAATTCCTCGCTCACATGCGCTGCATTAAAAGCAATGAGTTGCTGGCGAACATATTCCGAATCCTCTGAAGTACTTGGATTGATATTTATTTGGGACATCCTCTTCTCCCCCTTCTCGTTATTACATCGTGGTAAATATCTGAATAGGACCTTCCCAGTCAGGCTCTCTAACCTCTTGGTATTGGTTATGGGTATAACGTGCAATAACCTTACGCCAGAAAGCCTGAGCAGGCTCATTCGTCTCTATCTCCGCCACTTTCCATGTCCCGGGGAAAAGGTTGAACAATTGAATGGCGGCTTGCGCACCCATTCCGAGTGTTCTGTATTTTTTCATTACAAAAAATTCTGCCATTTGATATATACTTGTTCCCTGTTCACTCCCGATTTCACGAATCAGTGCGAATCCAGCCAGCTGTCCTTCTACCCGGAATAAAAAAGGATGTCTGCCCGTTTCTGTCCAATAATGGTCCAGGTACACATATTCGTATAACCCGTTTTCATTGACGTCCTCCGGGTCATATTCAGTAAAATCATATTTGTATAATTCCATCAGATTGCGCAACGTTGATTTGTGTTGATACTCCGCTTTATGAATCGATAACATGAGAGTGTTCCTTCTTTCCAGTTGATTATCGTATGACGTTGTCAATCGCAGCCGTATTCGTTTCTTGCATATTTTAACATGATCTGATTCCATATAAAATAAAACAACGCACCTCCATGGGAGATGCGTTCAACGTACTATTTATTCAATTCGTTATTTCAAAGCAATTCTTCTCTTATCTTGAGCATGACTTCTACATATCCTGAATCCATTTTGCCCAATATGTCTCTTGCCTGCACGTAAATCTGAATCGGGGTCTCGCTAAATCCAAGAGCTTTAACGTATAACTTCTGTCCTTCCATTCTGACTTCAGCCAGTTGTGGATCTGCTGAATCCGCAGTGAGAACCAGTGTCGAACTCTCGTCATCTTCATCTTCAAACATGTATGCCAGGTCGATCTCGGTCTCTTCTCCACCAACATAAGCGATATTACCCGCAGGTGCCTCCACCAGTACAGGGGGAGCATCATCAAAATCATACATGGACAAACGTTGCAGCAATGTCAGATGCAAAGTGAAATCAGGCTCTTCTCTCAGGCGTATGGAGTTGTCATTTACATTCAAGTATTGCAAATCAGACAGTTCAGCAACGCCAACAGGTAAATGAACAAGCTCATTACTATTCATATCAAGTTCCTGCAAGGAATGTAGTCCGTTCACATCCAATAAAGAAAGTCGATTATTCGCGAGATTCAGATACTCCAGCTGATCCAGTCCGGAAACATTGATTTCCGACAATTGGTTACCGGATAAATCCAGCCATTTCAAATGATCGAATCCAGAGGCATCCGCCTTGCTTATTTCGTTTCCGGACAGGTCTATTTCAGTAACATTCAACCCTTTGAATATTTCGACTCCTGTCAGATCGGAAATGCCTGCATTCCTTGCATACAGTCCACCATTCGTCTGTATAAGAGCTTCCACCAATTCATCTTTGGTTAGCGGATCATCCACATCCTTTTGCAACCAATAAGCAACGGCTCCAGCCAGATGCGGATCAGGGAATTGGCGGCTTATCGTATTGACCTGTACCTTAACCTTGAGTTGTGCCGTGACACTTGCGCCCTGATCATCGGTCGCTTTGATCGTTAGCAATGTTTCTCCAGCAGCCTGTGGCACAAGTCGAATCACTTGGCCATCCACAGTGGAGGAAACGATGGTTTCATCTCCTGCTACGACACTGAACTGCAATTCATCCCCATCGGGATCACTAAAATAAGAGGAGGCCTGCCAATCGGGTGAGGCGTGATCCAATGTAAGTTCCTGATCTGGCAAACCGCTACTAATCACCACCGGAGCCCTGTTCCCCGTACCTGGGTTGGAAGGATTGGTAGGATTCGTTGGATTCGTTGGATTCGTTGGATTCGTTGGATTGGTTGGATTCGTTGGATTCGTTGGATTGGTAGGCGTGGATCCACTTCCTCCACCCGTGCTTCCATTTCCATTCCCTGGCGTTACCCCAGAATTACTATTTGTGTTTCCTGCGCCGTTCTTTGCATCATTGCCGCCTGAAGTCGTGCCCTGCACCTCAGTTACCTTTCCTGGCTCATTAGAATTGGATTCCGGATTGGCGCCCCCCTGACTTGCAGCTTCTTCAAGTGCTTGAATAAGCTCGGTTGTGCGTAATGCAATCACAGCCATTTCCTGTCTGGAAGTGGAGCGCTTCGGAGCAAAGTTTCCATTTTCCCCTTTCAAAATCCCCAACTCAACGGCCTGTTGTACACTTGGCAAAGCCCAAGCACTAATGTTGGACGTATCCTTAAATGACAACACTTTGGTTGGATGTAACGCTTCATCATATCCTTTAACTTTCAGCGCCCGAATGATCGTGGTTGCCAGCTCTTCCCTTGTCACCAAACCGCCTGGACGAAATGTACCATCTGGATAACCGTTCATGATTCCGGCCAATTTGAGAGTAATAATATACGCGCCATTCTCAGCGGAACTTTCAATGTCTTTGAATAACAGATCTGGAAGCGGATCTGAAGTCAGCTCCTTCAGTTCCAATAATTGTGCCAATGTGTACGCAAGGTCCCCTCTTGTTAACGTTGCACTTGGGTTAAAATTACCTGCTGCATCCGCCAGAATCATCTGTTGTTCAGCAACCTTTTCAATGGCTTGCCTGGCCCACGGTGCTGCCTGCTGCAAGTCACCAATGCTTACTGCATCGGTCGCTGCACTCACTGTTCCGGGAACCGCAATGACTGATAATGACAGAAGGGCTGCCAAATAAGGCGAGACCTTACGGTGCCTATTTTTAGAACAAACTTTTGGATTGGATACACGTGTTGACATCTCGTAACGTTACCTCCCACATGGATATAACCCTTACGTCATCAAAGACCGCAAGAGTTATTTGATTACCTTTATTGTAGGAGAGACCTTCATTCGAAAACAGTCTACAAAAGAGTAGACATGGTTTCACCTCATCATAACAATCCCCGCTGCTCAGCAATTTGTACAGCATGCGTACGACTATTCGCACCCAGCTTCGCGAACACTCGGCGGATGTGGGTATTTACGGTTCCGGGTGAGATACCAAACTCGGCAGCAATCTGTTTGCTGGTCAGCCCCTCAGCTATATAACCGAATATTTTTTGCTCCATAGGGCTAAGCCCCACTTCTTTTGTATCAAGGTTTGCCTTCCCTACAGGTGAGAAGCCCTTTGTCCGTTTATCTCTCGCGAATGCCGATAACAACTGCTTCACATACGCCATTTTTACACCATGATCCTGTATTGCCTTCGTACGACCTAAATACAGATATTTCTGCAGCAACCGCTTCATTTGCTCACCTTCAGCAACGAATGAACGGATATATCCTTCCGATCCCCCCAACACCAGAGCACGGGATAACGCGGCTACGCTAGCATCTATGAATCCTTCCTTTTGCAGCATGATTGACTCCAGCAAGGCACACTCTATCTGTTCAGTCAGCCAGTCTCGTTCTTCAGCCTGTTTACGAATACGTCTTAGTTCCTCTCGCGCAAGAGCGTACTGTTCAAGGACGATCATCGCACGTATACGGACCATGGAATGGAATGTCTGATCACAGCTGGTCTCAGCGGCCATGCGATCTTCGCCTACTGCCTTAACCAGAATGGTTTGAGCCGATTCCACAGGACTCATTTCAAGTAAAATTCGATGTTGATGTGCTTCCAGTGCTGGCTGCCAGTAATCCATATCCTTCACAGATAATAATCCCGTAACCTGTTGAAGCAGCTTCATACCTTCCTCCGGTCTGCCCAGTGTAAGTTCCAGTCTGGCCTTGAGTACATACGCAGGAACGAGCAGCGCAGCTACCTTGATCTGTAAAGCCACTTCAAGCGCTCGGTCCGCATAACATACCGCTTCTGGTAATCGATCCTGTTCCATTAAAATTTCACCATATCCGACACCATAATACGACGTTACATAGGCATGTTCAGCATACCAACGTTCTGTAATCTTAGCGAAGCAAGCTTCCCCACGCCTCAAGTAGCCATTCACGCCATGAAAGCTGCGTAGACGCATGCTTTCTCTCCGATCATAGTCCATATACTGAAAGGCAATATCGTCGGGATATCCCTGATCAATGTAGGACACCAAATAATGAGCCAGCCCCTCCAAATCTCTGTTCAGATATGCCATGTAGGCTCGCATCACACAAACGACTTGCAACAAATACCCGATAATCTCAGGTTCAAGCTGACCTTGCAGATGCACCCGGATGACGTGTTCCAGTTCATCAAGCTGCTTCACCATCTGTCCATAAGGCATTTCACGCGCAACAAGAAACAGGTAGGACATATATAATTTTGGACGTGCCTTCACAATTTCCAGTGGCAAAACATCGAAGTACCGCCGGAGCGTCCACCACTCTCCCATAATAAAATGGGCAAACAACTCTTCCAACAGTCTGGCTGCATCCTGCATATGCTGTCCAAGAATATAATGATCCAGCGCTTCAGCGGGGTATCCTTGCTGCTCATACCAATGTGCGGCAAGGACATGCAATTCATTCACCTGATCTGTGCCATACCGGGCCAGTTCACGCTTTAGGAATGCAGAGAACAAGTGATGATAACGATACCAGTTCGCTTCCCGATCAAGCGGAATAAGGAAGAGATGTTCCTTCTCCAGCTGTCTTAACAATTGCGGAGCTTCCTGCATACCACTTAATACCTGGCATAGACCGCTGTTCATTCTTCTCGTGATCGCTGTTCGAAGCAGAAACCGCTGCATTTCCGGTGACTGACGCTGAAACACCTCTTCCAGCAGATACTCCGAAATCGATCTCTGCCCCGTCTGTCCTTGAACTTCATGAGTCAGAGAAGACGATATCTCATGTATTGGGCCGACCAACGAGTTTGCACCCAATGCGTGAGATAAAGCAAGCAGCTTCAATCCGGCAGCCCAGCCTTCTGTCTGTTGTACCCAGCCACGCGCATCCCCCCCGGCAATATCCAATTGCATAATTTCCTGGCAAAATTCAATACCTTCTTCTGCCGTAAACGCCAGTTCCTGAAGCGTTAATTGCTTCAATTCCCCTCGCAGACGCAGCTTCTCAAGCTTGAAGGGAGGATAGGTGCGACTTGACAGTATCAGATGAATAGAGCGGGGAAGGTTCTCGATAAAGTACTGCATCTGCTCATGAATCTCGGGCCGGGTTACAGCATGATAGTCATCCAGAATGAGAAGTGTATGTTGACTGGTCAGAGCAACGCGGTTCAATAATAATATTAATGCTGAACTTGGATCTATCGGATACCGTTGCAAAAAGTGTGGCAGGACTTCTCCACAGAGCCCCTCTCTCACTCGATCCAGTGCATGAATAATGTAAAGCCAAAACTGAAGCGGGTCCTGATCTTTATCATCCAGACAGACACATGCCGCATGTACTGCTTCACTTTTCACCCAGCTGCCAAGAAGTGTTGATTTCCCTGAACCCGCCGGGGCAGTCAACAAGGTAACTTTGGTTTGGAACAATTCTTCGAGATGCACATTGAGCCTTGGACGATCCATTGTATCCGCTGGCAATGGTGGAAGTTCCAGTTTGGTTGTTAAAATCATAAATTGAAGCCAGTCCCCGTGGAGACCAGTATTATGTTCCTGTTGCATTGAGATCCTCCTGAATCAGCACCATGGTGCCTGTTTTCCGATTCATTGTATGTACATTCAGATACACTAAGTATACTAGGAACCCTGGCTATGCCCCACACATTTTTGAACAGAAGTAACGACAAACAAACCCTGCATAGTAATGCAGGGTTAACATTTGTATTGAGGACCATAACTCCCTTGACTCTTCCTATCTTCCGATGTGAAGCAACTTATAGTTCACCACGATATAGTTCAATCCCGATAACAGCGTAACTCCTGCCGCCAGCCATAATAAAATCACATCAATCCGCACATCAGTCAGCAAACTAAACGGAGCATTATTCAATAACACAGTGATGATAGCTGCCACCTGGAGCACCATTTTAATCTTGCCATATCGATCAGCAGCCAGAGCAATTCCCTGTTCAGTAGCAATCATACGCAGCGCTGTAATGACAATTTCACGTCCAATAATGATCACAGCAATCCATGAACCGATCAGATTCTCCTGAACCATCATGATCAGAGCAACCGAAATCAACAGTTTATCTGCCAGTGGATCAAGCAATTTTCCCAGATTGGTGATTTGATTATATTTTCTCGCCACATACCCATCCAGCTTATCCGTACCTGCAGCTATTGCAAAAATAATAACTCCTATCACCAAGCCATGCTGATCCAAAAAACGAATAAACTCACTCGACTCCTGTATCCAAGACGGAAACGGGATAAAACACAACATAAACAATGGAATCAATGCCATTCTCGCCAGGGTGATTTTGTTAGCCAGGTTCATGGAAACCCTCCCTCTTTTTCACTCCATATGTTGTGATTTCTCCACCCTCGTGTCATCCTCCTTTTTTTTCACAAAAGGCTTAGACTATTACTGCTTCAAATATGATGGGAAAAACATGTGAGCGATTTTATCTTTCAGACTTCACAGGAAGGATCATGCAACTTTCCATCTAATGGAAACGTAATAGAATTAACTATTCTCATATCGAGGTGATGAAATGAAAGCTGTAAGTAAATTACTATTCCTATGTACGATACCTCTTTTATTGTTTGCCTGCTCACAAAAAGTGGAAAGTCATCAACCGAACAAGCAATCGGATTGGAGTCCTCCAGTTGAGATTTCAATTGAAGATGCGAAAGCTAAGATCCCGTTTGAAATGAAACAGCCGTCCGTTCCGTTCCAAGTTGATCAAAAATCAGCAAGAGTTTTAGATACCAATGGTACATTTGATGCTGTGGAAATCACGTATGAAAATACCGATGAAGGATTGACCTTGATTCTCATGATGACAAACTCCAAGGCTGATACGCCTCCAAATGGAAAAAAAGGACTACAATTAGCTAACGGTTCGCAGACGTGGGACCAAGGAGACGAACATGTCAACGCCATTTATTGGAGAAATGAGGGTTTAACTTACTCTCTTGTTTCAGGGAAAAATAATAATCTTGAACCGTTATACGATCACCAAACATTAATTGAAATAGCAAATACAATAAAATGATTTGGATAAGCAACACGATTTAACATAGCCTTCACAAAAAAAGAAAGAGCAAACTGTACTTCTTCACACAGTTACTCTTTCTTAATGTAATCCTCTGTTCCTTACTATCTGATTCTACAATGATTCTTTAATCACACGTTTGTAATACAATACGGACAACAGGCCGAAGATTGAATACAACAACGTATATACAATCATGACGATTACCGTAGGTGTGACCAGTTCTGTACCGAAAAAGAACCAGCCTGATTTCACGGCAAAATAACTATGGCTCAGGCCCACGACAAGTGGGATGCCGAAATTAAACAACTGCTTGAACTGAATCCCACGTAACAGATTGCCTTGAGTAAATCCAAGTTTTCGCAGAATGGTATAGTTCGATTTCTCTTCTTCGCTCTCATTCATTTGTTTAAAATAGAGAATGCAACCCGATGTAATCAGGAAGGTTAGACCCAGGAAACCAACAATGAACATGATCAGGCCCATAGTGGTACGCTGGTTATTTCTGAATTCGATCTGAGAGAAGCTTGGGGCCTCTAATTGCAGATCTGCAAAAATGGCATACGCATTCTCGTCCTGCCCTGGATCTGTAATTTGCACACCGTAATAATCGGTCGGTTCCCCCTTCTGAAGTTTCGGATCAAGATCCTGCGTGAGCTCCGCATAAACCGATTCATCCACAACCGCTACAGGCGTTCCTTTGGTGTAATACACAGGAAGCACGCCCTGTTTGAGGGTTCCAATCAATTGCTGGTCAATCGTTTTTTTCAATCCGTGCAGAACAATGGGACCATCATCCCGAATGGAAAAGAATTGCTGAATCACATTGCCGTACCCCATGAAAATGACTTCGCCTGGTTTCAGATCAATGTTATCTACCATGCTGTCACTTACTACACTGCTGAACAACGGCTCCTCCATTGTGGAGTCATTCATCACCTTGTGTGCATCAATTTCAATATACAGAGGCTGTCTGTGCTTCTCCTCATATGGAATCTGTTTGTGATCCAATTCGGCTACAAAACGATCCTTCACATTTTCCTGAGCAAAAGAGAAATCCTCCGGTAGGCTTTCTTTGGCTTGCGCCTCTGCCGAATAGTAGGAAATGTAACTGAGCGACAACATGCCTATGGCAAGTGCCGATACGGTAGTAATAATGGTCAGCAGCAAGGCATTCGACTTCATGCGAAACATGATGGAGGATAACGATAATACTTCGTTAATAGAGAGATAACCTTTTTTACTTCTGCGGACCAGATTAAAGAGAAAACTGACAGAGCCTTTATAGAATAGATACGTCCCCAAAATAACCGAAAAGAGAATTAAAATCATTGTGTACATTAACTGCTGCATATCCAATTTCTCGTCGCTGAACAGCCGTGCAGACAGTATGTAACCGAACACAATCAGAGTAATACCTAAGATGCCCATCAGAATCTGCCCTATAGATAACTTCTGTACCTGCTGCTCTGTTGTAGAAGACACCCGAAAGAGGGATAGAATGCTCTGTGCTCGGATAAAGGTGTAATTCATCAACATGATGAGCAAGTACATCACGGCAAAAACAATCACGGTCTGCAACAAGGCCATTGGTGAAAAATACAGCTCTGCGATGGCCTCAACTCCAAGAATTTTGAACAAAATCATCAATATCAGCTTGGAACCCAGAAACCCGATAACAATACCCACTACCATTGAACCAAAGTAGAGAATGCAATTCTCCGCACTCAAGATGCCAAAAATTCTTCCCTTCGTCAGTCCGATCAGCTGAAACAATCCAATCTCCTTACTACGTCGCTTGATAAAAATCGTATTGGCATAGAGCAGAAAAATGCCCACAATGACAATCAGTAACACGGAGGATGCGCCAATCGCAGCCGCTCCTTTCGTTGATTCAGCAACCTCATCCATGGAGGGATCATACTGTAACGTTACAAAGGAAAAATACAGTGCCACGCTAAAGATCAGGGCAAAGACGTAAAGATAATAATTCTTCAGGTTTTTCCTCAGATTGCGAAAGATGATATAGTTCAGACTCATGGCTGCACACCACCCAGCACCCCCTGAGTTTTGATAATATCATTGAAGAAGGATTGCCGGGACTCGTCTCCTTTATTTAATTGGGTGTAGATCTGACCGTCCCGGATGAAAATCACCCTGCTGCAATAACTCGCAGCAAACGGATCATGCGTAACCATAATAATCGTAGCCTGATGCCTGCTGTTCATATCACTCAATTTGCCAAGCAGGTCCGAAGCCGATTTGGAATCCAGTGCACCTGTCGGCTCATCAGCGAAAATTATGCTTGGATCATGTACAAACGCACGCGCAGCTGAAGTCCGCTGCTTCTGCCCACCCGAGATCTCGGAGGGATATTTGTCTTTCAGCTCATATATGCCCAGTTCACGGGCAATTTGTTCAAACTTCAGGTGTGCTTCATGCTTCGGGATACTTGTAATCGAGAGCGGTAGCAATACATTTTCCTTCACCGTGAGCGTATCCAGCAGATTATATTCCTGAAAAATAAAACCCAAATGACATTTACGGAATTCAGCAAGCTGTTTCTCCTTCATGCCGGTGAACTCCTGACCCTCAATGTCAATGGTGCCCTGACTTACCCGGTCGATGGAGGACAGAACGTTAAGCAGCGTCGTTTTCCCCGAACCCGAAGGTCCCATAATCCCAACAAATTCCCCTTTACTTACGCCGAGATCAATCCCCTTAAGAACTTCCTGTTTATTTAGTTTATTGCCGTATACTTTATGAATTTTTTTGGCTTCCAGTATCCACATATCCCACTCACTCCTCTTTGCTATATCTCTATCATAGGCCGGATGCTCCGATTTATCGTGCGATTCACCGAACAAAACCAAAAAGCATGTGACAATGTTGTCACACGCCTGCGAGGTGGATCATGTCATTCTTTCGCGGGAAGATCAGTTTGACGATTGTGCCCTCTCCAAAAGCAGATTGTACCTTAATGTCTATATGAAGTGTTTGTGCCACCTGTCTGGTCAAATACAATCCCATTCCCGTTGCCGTTCCCTCCAGCCTGCCTTGCGTTGAAGTGAAGCCTTTATCAAAGATACGCGGTAAATCCTGGGCCTCAATGCCTCGTCCATAATCCTGAATCGTCAGTATAAGATGCCCATCCTGCTCCCTGCTTTCAATAACAATATCAGAGGAATGACTATATTTCACCGCATTGCTGAGCAACTGCCGTAGGATGAAGCCTAACCATTTGCTGTCCGTCAGTACCTTTTTCACATACAAAGACACATCGAAGCCAATACCTTTGGAGATGCACCATGACTTCAAGGCTCTAATTTCGCCATTCAAAATCGGTTCAAGCTCCGTTTCTTCGACAAACAAATCATTATGCATAAATGGAATACGCTTCTGGTGAAGCTGCTGATCGAGCAGTTGGTGAATGCGCAGCCATTCATACGTCATCTGGCCCTGAAGTTTGTCATCCGGCATACGCTCAATCATCAGTTGCAGCGCGGTTAGGGGTGTCTTCACCTCATGAATCCAGGCCAACATCTCATCCTTCTCCTGTTTCAGCAAAATGAAATGAGACGAAGACTCCTTCCGATAACGTTCAGTCTGGGTAGTCACCGCGTCGTGCACAATTCGTTCATAAGGGCTTTGCGCGATATCCAAATCCCCCAAATCATACGTATGATCCCAGGTGGTTAATCTTTTGTAGAAACGGGACTCCCTTGGATATCTCGCCCAGATAAAAACGATGCATACCACCACATTCAGCACGACGATATAGGCTACAGAACGGAATGGAATGGACGTGTCGATATAGGCCACAAATAAAATGATGAGCTGCATGCTTATTAGCAACAATAACCAGCTGAGCTTTTCCCGTATGTATTTGCCAATCATGCTTCCGCCTCTTCTGTTGCCATATAGCCCTGTCCCACCTTGGTTTCGATAAAGCCATCCAACCCTAGGGGCTCGAGCTTTTTGCGAAGTCGATTAACGTTAACCGTCAGCGTGTTGTCACTCACAAAATGTTCATGATCCCACAAGCTGCGTATGAGGTCTTCGCGGGTGACTATCTGATTTTTGTGCTCAACCAGCACTTTCAGAATGAACATCTCATTTTTGGTCAAAAGGACAGATTCATTGTCATGGGTAAGGGTATTTTTCACATACTCAATGGTCGCCCCGCGCCATGTCCGCAGCTCAATCCGCTCTGTATTGTAGTTGTATACCCTCCGAAGAGTCGCCTGTATTTTGGCAATCAGCACATCGAAATGGAAGGGCTTCTGGATAAAATCATCTGCGCCCAAGTGCATCGACATAACCATATCCGTAGGATGATCCCGTGAGGAAAGAAAGATAATCGGCACATTGGAATGAGCGCGGATCATGCGGCACCAATGAAATCCGTCATACTGTGGAAGCTGGATATCAATAATCACCAGCTGTGGTTGAACGGCACTGTATTCCTGCATGACTTTGCCAAAATCCTGTACGCCATACACATCATATGACCACTGAGATAACCGTTCTTTGATTTCACTGAATAACGATTCATCGTCTTCAATGAGCATAATTTTAAACATATACTTTCACCACGTTTCTGTCCTTCTTGGGCCAACCAAACAATAAACATACAGCAAAATGACCGTTCCGGGTACGAATCATTCTTCCGATCGCTGTTATCCCTCCATAGTATGGGGGACCTTGCTTGGGTCACTGATTTCTTCCATCCGTTCGATTAATTGTTTTGCGACATCTTGCGGTGATCTTAATTGGCCTGCTTCATAGACCTGACCGAATACCTCGGACAATGCAAATTCCTCTGCATTCTTTCCTCTTGCCACAGCCTGTAGCTCAGTATCTACCATCCCTGGATCGAATGCAATCACTTCAACGGGATTGGGTTGCCCAGATTGTTCCATCGCTACGCACTGGGTGAACATGTTTATTCCAGCTTTGGAAGTACAGTAAGATGCCATTGAAGGTGCCGGATAACTGCCTGACCCGGACGATACATTGACTATTTTTCTGCGTGTGGTCAGGTGGTTGGTATGTTGTATAAAAGATGAAGTCAGTATCATAGGCGCTGCCAAACTGATATTCAGATTAAGACTGATCTCCTCGGCACTGCACTGATCTATCAACTTCAACGGCTCAAGCATGGCAGCATTGTTAATGAGTCCGATGAATTCAACTTCTTGTGCAGGAATCTGTTTCAATATGCCTGAGACGAGATCGTCGATGCTATGAATATCTGCCAGATCAAACTGAACATGCTGGTAACGCTCGTAGGCTTCCTCCAAGTCAGACGTTCCGCGTGCAATACCGTAGACGTGATCTCCCTTTTCCAATAACAATTCCGCAAGCTGTTTACCGATTCCTTTGGAAGTACCTGTAATGATAAAATACCTTTGTCCCATATTTTAACCGCCTTTCTCTCGCTCTGTGCAATATTGTTTAAACGTCAAACCTGTACCTTTAAATCTATAACTACACGTTGGGTTTTCTCCATAACGTCACCCATAGGATGGGCAAGCCAAAACATATATCATCCTGACCCATCGCCTTCATCGGGCGCAGCTCCACGCATTCAAATGGATCTTCAAGCAAATAGCGAAGCTTTTCCTCCGTAAAAGCCAGACCGCCTTTCATCGATTTCTCACGGTATACCTGCCAATCATCCATTACACTCTCCGGTCCACCTTGACCGCCAAATCCTGGAGCAAAGAGCGACTTTCAGAAGAAAGAAATCCTCAATCTCCCGGACGTCGTTTTAGTCATTTGTATTCAGGATTCGATCAGCTTAACTTCTTCGTTAGATAGAGCACCACATCGTCATCGATGATCGTTTCATCGCCCCATTTTAGATAACGGTCATGCTTGTGAATGCCCTGTCCATCTGGTATATATCCACGACGGGCATACAGAATTTGAGCTTTGCCATAATCGGAAAATACCCCTACACCAATCCCGGCAGTATCAGTTCGCTCCAGAATAACGTCCTCTGCCCGGTCCATCAAAAGCGTTCCTATTCCCTGACGCTGATATTTGATCAGCACATTGAAATCATTGATTTCCGGAATGCCCTTTTCTCTGAAGGATGGGTAGTACGACTTCCACAATACATTCACGTATCCGGCAAAAACTCCATTGAGCTCCGCTACCAAAGTCACCCGTTCACCATTCTGCTGTTCTGTAAGATATTGAATGTACTGCTCTGCCGGTTTCGCCCAACCCTGCTCCTGAAATGCCTGCGAAATTACGATCGGATCGTTCTCATCCAGAAGCCTGATGTGTATATTCATCGATGTATTCTCCTTAATAAGTTATTTATTTCCCCCTAGATTTCCAACCTGCTTCTAAGCGAGGTAATCTGGGCAACATGGTGTTTGCCATGCCATGCATATACGCCCAAATTGTAGTCCAGTCTGGTCGTTTCTTTGGATGCGGGGTGATAAAAGGTTTTGGCATAGTCTACATCTGTTAATGTATTTAAAAGCGCCACCCAACGACGATGCAGGGCATCCAGGATTTGCAGAGAAAACTCGATATCCAGCTCCCGCGAATCACTCAGTTCAGCCCATCGTTCCTCGTAATACGGTCTTATCGTGGGGTTATCCTCCGTCAGTGCCAGCTTGAAACGAACCATGCTATTCATATGGCTGTCTGCCATATGGTGTATAACCTGTTTGAGCATCCAGCCACCTTCCCGGTAGGGCAACATCAATTGTTCTTCACTCAATCCTTTGACTGCTTCGCGGGCGCACTCCGGCAACTCCGCAATATCCTGAATCCACTGCTTCCGCTGCTCTAATGTAACCTCGCCTGTATGTTCAAATGTTCCAATCGGGTATCTCAAATCCATCGATCATTCCTCCTTGGTTAAATGTTTTAAAATACACAGTGCACTGCCTATGGGGCATACTCCATCAGCCAGCAGTCTCTCATTTGTCCTTCGTGAAGCTCGTGTTCTGGTAACAGTCTGATCTTCCTGAATCCACACTTCTCGTAACAGGATATGGCTCGCTCGTTCCAGGATTGCGGGTCCATGACCACTTTCCGGGCTTGCTTATCGTTGACCAGATAGCTCAACATGGATTGTACCAGTTGTGTGCCAATACCGCGATTCCAGTAATCCGCCTCTCCAATAAACTGATCTGTTCCATAGATGATTTCATCTGTGTCTCCATAACCATACTCATTTCGTTCCACCTCCTCCAGTTCATAGAACTGGATATAGCCAATAGGTTTACCTTCGTGTTCAACGATACAACGATGCTCAACATCGTCTTGCTCATAAAAGTGCTCTCTGACCAAATTCAGATCATGCGGCCGATCACGGCCTTCATAATATTGAAGCACGGCTGGGTCAGACAACCATCGAACAAGGTGCTGTTCATCTTTTTCATCCAGCAAACGTACCATAATCTCATTCCATTGATAGATTAGCATTACTCTGTGTACTCCTTTATTATCTTGAGAGGTTCTCTTGTAACCCAGCTCAGGTCCTTGCCCATCCTCCAGATCTATACATTCGAAGGCAGACAATTGTAATTGTATAATCTTTCTTTAACGCCTTACGGCCTTCCAGATATATTTGTGCTCACGCACAGCAAGTCTCCCATCCATCTGATTTTCCTTCAGCTTAACTTGAAGCTGTTCATGGTACTCAGGCCGTGTGTAATCCGGGTTTCCGGGAATATCGGAAAGAAAGATAGCGAACTCTTTTTCATCCGGGAAAACCATTAAAGCCTCGTTGAATTCTTCAATCTCGATGTCTTCATACTGATTTGTATGCAGCCTTTCCCGTACCTTGCTTACATCGGTATGAATGCCAATGATCACGCCACCCTTTCGCAGCAATCTCCCATGTTCAATAATGGACGTAGGTCCTCTGCGGTCATAGATCAGATCGAACTGTTCGTCTTCGAAAGGCAACTCTGTTTTGGTTGTGGCATAGACAAATTCAACATTTCCAACGTCACTGGCTTCAAGCCCAGCCTGGGCGATACGCAGCAGTTCCTTCGAGTTGTCGAAACCCGTAATATGACCGGTATAGGCCGACATTTTTAATGTAAATTCACCATGTCCACAACCCGCATCGAGCACGGATTTATACTGAGGCAACAGCTGCATCAAGCGCGCTTCGAATACATCTTCTGCCGAATTACCCTCCCAGGTAAATACAGACCTGCCCTTGTATCCGCCGTTACGTCGTCCAATCATGTCATACCATTCCATACCCAATAGATATCCCTCCAGAAGAAAATCCCATATTAAACAACATTCGACACGGACAATCCGATTTCCCTGTTTCACTTGTTAACTTTTTCTCTATGAAAAAAGTTATTTATTCACAATGTATTGCTTGTTAAAAATTGAAACGCTTCTCTCACAGTCTCCGTATTAAGGTCGAAGTCGTATTTTTCTCTTGGATAAACCAATAGAATGTGGAGGATGAGCGAATGTCTTTTTTCAAGAAAATGTTAGCCAGTGTAGGTGTCGGAGCAGCCAAAGTAAATACTGAATTACATACACCAGAGGTTACACCTGGAGGGGTCATCTCGGGGACCGTGTACATCGAGGGCGGAGAAGTGGAACAGAATGTGGACCGAATCTACCTTACGATCAAAACCCAATACATACGAGAGCACAATGATCGAAATGTAAATGAAACTGCCGTTGTAGCCAAATACTTGCTCACAGAAGGTTTTATATTACAGCCTGGAGCCAAACTGGAAAAATCCTTCTCATTTGACCTGCCAGAAAATCTTCCGATTACACTCCATCGTGCAGAAGTGTGGGTTGAAACTGGCCTCGATATCTCAAGCGCCATGGACCCCTCAGACCGAGACAGACTACACGTAGTTCCTACAAAAGACATGAACACCGTGCTTGATGCGATTGATATCCTTGGTTTCAAACTTCGTGAAGTGACCAACGACTATGCCCCGAAGCTGGGTGGTAATCTTCCCTTTGTACAGGAATTTGAATTCGTGCCCACGAGCAAGTTCCGCGGCTATTTGGATGAGCTGGAAGTACTGTTCTATCCGATGGGAGATTCGCTTGAACTATTGCTTCAGATCGACCGCCGTGCACGCGGACTCGGTGGCATGTTCTCGGAAGCAATGGGCACGGATGAGAGCTTCGTCCGTCTGCATCTCTACGAGAGACACCTTGCACGGGGTGCACATTCGGTTGCCCAAGGTCTGGAAGAAGTCATTTCCAAGCATTTATAGTTGATCCAAAATAAACGAAAAACAGTTCCCCTACCAACTTTCATTGGTGTAGAACTGTTTTTTTGTTTTCCTTTATTATATCAACCCACCTCAGAAACGCTGTGTCCAGCGCCTCATCCCCGAACGAAGACCATAATAAGCAGCAGCAAGCAAAAGAAATCCGATAGCAGCAATCAGAATGAAAGTGGTATCCCAACGGACAATAGAGCCAAAAGCAACGTTGGATTGCAACGTGGTGACGGATGAATTATTGTTCATTATTTCAGGTGCATATTTTAGAGTCATTAACATGCCCTGAATGACATTCCAAGCCATAAAACCCAAGGTGAATAACAGGGTTACCAACAGGGATTCCACACCTAATCGTTTGTTGATACTCATCATTTTGCCTCCTCAGTTACGATTGGACATCACGTTGGAAATGATATAATCCACCACATCATCTGTTGTTAGGTCGTCCGTTTGAATGTACTCTTCAAAGCGTGCTCCATGGAATGCTTCGGCGCACTTAACCGCTTGTTTAAATGTCCATCCACCAGGCTCATCCCCACGCTTCAACAATCTCTCATGTAATGTTTCTATGGATGTCATCAGGGTGAAATGAAAAAGGTCAACGTCTAACTCTTTCAGACCCCGATGGATGTAATCGAACTGCTCTGACTTGTAGATGGTCATCGGAATAATCAGATGTTTATTATACTTCTGCCTGATGTCACGGGCGACTTTCACGGTAAGGACTTTCCACAGCTCCATATCCTGAAAATCGTCCGTTTTCTCCACTTCCATCTTGACGTCATCCACAATCACGTTTCTTAGCATGTAACCAATCTCTTCAGGATCGTAGATCATGCTGTTCGGAATTCGCGGCTGCAGCTTGGTTGCAGCAGAGGTTTTACCCGAGCCAAATGCTCCATTAATCATCACAATCATCGTAACACTCTCCTGCGTGTTAGATTCAATTAGAGAAGAGGTGCTCCATCTCCTGTTTCAGGCGATCTTTGTTCGTATCCACATATTGATAAAGGAATTCAAACACTTCTTCATTATCCGATTGCATGCTCAAATGTCCTGCTTCCAACTCTACCTGTTGCAAGACCTCATGGATCTGTTGCCCATGGGTATTTAGGGTCGTTGTTACGTCCTGTTCAGAGAGTGCATTTACATTCTCTCTTAACTGCTCAGGCGTCACACCACTTTCGGATAACATATGCTGTATGCTCTTCAGAATCTCTGCATCTGCGTCATTGCCTATGCGCTGCATCGCTTCCGTCGTTTCACCCAGAAACTGTCCACTCGCATTTTCAAGAAAACCAGTCATGCCATTCATGGACAGCTCTGTGTCCAGATCTATGATCAGAATAGTATCTCGCAATACCTGCGGAAGTTCCGGTCCGCATTCCCGAATGGTCGCAAATTCGGTACGATAGATATCCATGGCAACACTCCCCACCACTTCTTCACCCGACATGCTTTCAAGCTGATCCACGGGTAACAATTGCTTTAATTCTTCCTGTAATTTGTTCATCTCTCTCTGCCTCCTGTATTTCTCTCTCTAATTTCAAAATTCACACTGGATCACTGCTTGGTCAGAACAACCCTTCAATCTCTGTTATCATGTGAAGTCGTTATCAAACTAGTGACACGAAACGCCTTTACATCATATCAGAAGTTGTTATATAAGTTTATCCAATGTACGTTTGCACCAGATCACGCTGCTCGCACACTTTACACGAAATACGGATAAAGTTAACCTGCACTTGACCTCTGGAAAATGATCCGCTGTTATGATCTTGTCATCAAGAGTCATGGGAGGGGTAATGATGCGCCTGGCCTTGTTCACCGATACCTATGTTCCGGACACGAATGGTGTTGCCGGCACGCTGCACCGCTTAAGTAACCAGTTAAACCGCAAAGGGATTGAGCATCTGCTACTTACGCCGCAGTCCATTATTGAAGGCAATCACGCCGCACCAGCCCGTTCGGTTACCAACATCCCCTTTTTCCTCTATCCGGAATGTAGAATAGCCTTACCTAACCGGAGATCCATTCATCAAGAATTAAAAGCCTTTCAGCCAGATCTGCTGCATATCGCCACTCCATTCAATATGGGCCTTCTCGGTCTCAGATATGCGCTCAAGCACCAGCTTCCTCATGTCATCTCCTACCATACGCACTTCGATCGGTACCTCGAATACTACAGGTTAAACAGCATCATTCCTCTCTACTGGAAGTACATTCAATGGTTCCACCGAGCCTGTGATACAACATTAGCACCTTCTCAGGAGGCCTTAAACTCATTACAATCGAAAGGCATTCAGCGTCTGAAACTATGGTCCCGTGGGATCGATTGCAGCCTGTATTCACCAGATAAACGAAGCTCCGATGTCCGTACTCGCTATAATATAACCGCTCCTCTAATTTTACTCTACGTTGGACGAATCGCCCCCGAAAAAGATATCGCTACCCTCTCCCTTGCCATGCAACAGTTACCTGAACATATGAAATCCCGTGTACACTGGATCATTGTAGGCGATGGGCCATCGCTTCCCAAAATGCGTATGCAATCCCCGCCTAATGTCACCTTTACAGGGTATCTGCATGGTGAGGAACTTGCTGTTATGTATGCTTCGGCAGATCTCTTTGTGTTTCCTTCCTCAACAGAAACATTTGGCAATGTGGTGCTGGAAGCGATGGCTTCAGGATTGCCGGTTCTCGCAGCGAATGGTGGTGGTGTAAAAGACTTGGTCGCACATCATCGAAGCGGTGTTCTGTTCGAGCCAGGCCAAGTGGATGCACTGATTCGGGAAATATGCCTCTGGGGTGTTCATATGGAACAACTAAGAAATATGGGTATTGAAGGACGGAAACTTGCTGAGCAGCGTTCGTGGGATCACATTTTCGACAGGTTGATTGGCGATTATGAGGAAGCCATTGAGAATCGGAGAAGACGCACGAAAGATCGAATTATTACAGCTTGAACAGGTTTCACGTTTAGAATTAGGATTTACGGAAAAATTAAAGCACATTCTGATACAGATCAATGATGCTCCATGATCCACCACATCAGCTTATGAAAGCCCATCAATTTCTCAGGGATTTGCTCCACATTGATTATCACCAGATCGAAGGTCCTGTTTCCTGCTTTCTCATAGATGTGATTGGAATCCCCAATAATTCTGCCACTCTGATCTTTATTGAGCTTGAGATCCTTTGGTGTGATATCTTCATAATGCCTTATGGCATGTATTCCATCTTTGATTTGAACGACAATGTGTCGATCAGATGCCTGAGGATATAGCACGATGGTAACCAGTAGGGTTAGGACTATAATTAATGTGTTACGTACTCTCCCCTTCACCATGTGGGATACTTTCTTTTCTGATTTTTTGGCTACTATGAAGATAACGCCAGCATTGATCGCCACAATCAGGGGAAACATGATCAATCTGAGTAGACTCGTGTAAGGAAATAACTGAACCAGCAGATATAATAATAAAACTGTTGGCAGCAGCAGAAGACATCCTTTGAACCATCTGTTATGTTGTAGGCTGGGTCTCATTATCTTTCTCCTTCCAAAGAGAGCAACTGTATTCAACACGAGGTAATAATAAAAGAGTGGGGATAGCCAATATCCTCACTCTTTTTAACAGTCGCCTACTCGGTTGACAGTATGGCTTTTTCCAAAAGTAATAGGTCAGCTCTTGGCAAAGGCGACTAATATTAGACTATGGACTCAAATGATATCGTATCTTGCATGATGCTCCATTCTACCCTTGGCGTGTCGTCTCACCAAAATATACAAACTGCTGCCGAACTTCACCGTCGCTATACTGCAACAGCACATATCGTAGACGAAAATTATCAATTTCCGCTTGCTTGAACCCCGTCTCTTCTTCGATCTCCCGGTAGCTGGCGGTCATTGGTGAATTCAATTCCCCTTGCTCCAGATGACCGCCAATGCCACCCCAAAACTCAAAATCAAACAGCTTGCTGCCTGTCTTCTTCATCATCAACATATCGGTTCCATTGCTCAAAAACGCCGTAGCCATTTGTCTGATCTCCATGCGCACCTTCCTCACTGTTCTGTTATGTAATTTAAATGTAGCTTGAGTCTAATCTGACGATCTTTTTAGAGTAGGCCTTTTAATTCACCAAGATGCTCAATAGCATGCAATGGCTGGATTGTGATGCTGTCCTGCCAAGGCTGATTGACCTTCATCCAGATCGTGCTCATGCCTACGTTTGCCGCTCCTTCAACATCATTGACAGGATGATCTCCAATGTAGATACACTGCTCGGGAGAGAGGTTGAAATGATCCAATGCCAATTGAAAAATACGAGGATCAGGTTTTTTGACCCCAGCCTCTTCCGAAACGATAATATGATCAAAATCATCCCGGATGCCGAGTTGATCAATTTTTCCGTACTGAATCTCAGTCTGACCATTGGTAATTAAACCTGTTTTATATTTTCCTCTTAGATGCTGAACCACTTCTTGCGCCTGCTCCATCAGAACAGCACTTCTCACATACTCTCTGCCATAGAAATCCATAAGCTCCGCATGAGGCGGATTCTTAGCCCAAGGCAGTTCATGGAGCAGCTCGTTGAACAAGACATCCTTGTCCTTGTAACCGTCCTCATCCAGCTCAATAATTCGTTTAAGAATATCATCCGTAGTCTCAAGATGGGCAAAATAAGTGTTGATCAAGCTCTGGCTGAAGCCTTCAAAGGTACTTGTTCTGTTGAGAATCGTATTGTCCAGGTCAAAAATAATCGCTTTAATATGATCCATCGTCATGTCGTCCTCCTGTCTGGTCTGTAAATTTGTTATTTCCTCAATAGTTGCTCCAGTTTCCGATTGGTTTCGGTCTGCTCCTGAATTAACCGTTTCGTTTTACTTTCTATGCTAATAAGTGTGACCGTCATAATAATTACACAAATGATCCCAATAAACCCCAAAATACCACTCACCTCTAACGTAATGTTTATTGTATTCTGTTAGCTGCGACTACCATGAAGTATAAACACATAAACCCAACCATAGATCAGGCCAGGGCTGGGTTTACCTTGTAAAACTCATTTTCATTTCTTCTTTTTGTGATAATGGTAGCCTGTGCACAGGCCCTTTTGTTTGGATTTCGCGGAACAATTATGTCCACCATTTTTGTCCAGTCTGCCTGGATGGGCATAAGCTGAAGAAGACACACCAATAAGTACGACAAAAGACAGGATTACAATGACAACCTTTTTCATAAGTCACCCTTCGATCACACCCTATGCTTTAGGGCTTAATTCATCCTCTATAATTCTACATGAAAACCCATAATTAGGATATCCTTATTACTCCAAAATTTGCTTATTCTATAATTTTAAACTTCCTCAACGCATGTGTGATGCCATCCTCACTTGCTCGCAGTGTGACATAGTCGGCACTTTGTTTGACGCGCTCTCCTCCGTTTCCCATCGCAATGCCGAGACCCACGAACTCTAGCAAATCAATATCATTTTCACCATCGCCAAAGGCCATTGCTTCCTCTTTCGATATATTCAGGTGGGCGAGCACTTTTCCTGCCGCTATCGATTTGGATACTTCGTTCTCTTCCAGTACGTTAGACACGTAAGGATGAAACCTCACGAATTTTAATGAAGGAAATCTGGAATGGAATATCTCTGCTTCGGCTTGATCGGCATATAAACAAATGCAATACACGTCCTGTTCCAAAGAACTGATTTTCAACGGATGCTCCCTCAGACCGAGCGTATCTCTCAATGCATCGGTGACACGCACATCCGCTGTGCATAAGCCATTTGTCTCAAATGACTCTGTAAAATAAGAAATACTTCTTCCGTTCAGCTCGGCAAATTCACTGAATTCTCTGACCATTCGTGCAGAAAGCACCGATTTATGTATCACTTCTTCACCGCTCTTGATTAATGCACCGTTAGCCGAAATCAGGGTCTCAATCCCAAGCTTCCTGAACTCTCCGCATAAATTGTACGGTCTGCCAGTGACCAGAACAACCTGTATGCCTTTACGAATCAATTGTCGAATCGATTCCTCTGTACTTGGGGAAAGACTTCGATCCTTCTCACTGAGTAATGTACCATCCACATCCATAAATACGATTTTAATCAAGGGACACCTCCTACTCACGGTCATTCGTTGGTTCAACATGTTTCAGATTCAATTTGGTTCTCTCCTTTGTGCTTCTTCGGATATACGGTGAGCAAATTGAAGGACTTCATTATGTGCAAAATATATATATTCTACATCTGGTTCATCTTTGAATTTAACTAAGGCAGAAAAAGGTGGGAGCTTAACATTCCATATGCCTTCCACGGATTCAATGTCCTCTTGGGTATATTTCTTTTCCTCAATTAAATATTCAGTTACTCTATGGGCATAAACCAGCTTGTTTACTTGGACATATACAAATGGGGTTAGTACCAAAATAACCATTACGATCGGAACCGCTAGCATTACGTATTTTTTCCTCTTATTCATCAAACACCTCCTAAGCTAAGCAATTAAGCATCGTTTTGAATAATAGAGGCAAGTGCACAGTCAACTTAGTAGCCTTCCTGCACTTGCCTTTACATTAACGTGTCTGGACGTTCTGGCTGCGCTCCATATACCACAACTGAAATTCCTCTACGGCTTCAAGCGGAATATCATTTAGCGTGTGATGCAGAACAGGTTTGGCACGATTCACGGTTTGAATTGAAGCAATTCCAAACCAGCGTTGCAGCAGATTCCGGGTGATCTGTACCTCAATGACTTTCTCCCGCTTGGAGATGTATAGTGTTGAGGTTAATGCACCCGTTCGCAATTGGATAAAGTTCTGATTCAGGACGTATCGTGTGTGGAGAAAATCAGTTATTCTGCATATGCCAATCCACAGTAACAGAATAGCGGAAATCATCCACCAAGCCTGGTTCTGCCCCAGAATCGCCGGTTTGAAATAAAACAATAACCCAGTTGCAATGATCCACACCCAGCTTGGTATCAACATGCGCAGCCATAATGATTTTCGTGGAAGCTTTTGCATCTCCTGCGTAACCTGATAAGATGGCAAAATCTCCGAGATCATCTCGTAGGCTTGCTTTACAGGCAAAAAAGGATAGAGCGAGTTAACTTCCTGGTCCGATTCTCCCACACCACCTGCTGTTGTCAGTTCCACTTCTGCCAATCCCAGCAGTCTTTTCATTGGTGACTGCGTGATTTTAACCGCCTGGACTCGTTCCTTTAGAATTGAAAATGCGGTCTGTTCCAACATGCCCTTCGTAATATAGATCCGCTTGCGATCAGAGGATATTTGGAAATCGCCATACTTCACAAAGGTTCTGACAATACCAAGCGTAATGGAAACAACGATGAGTCCTGTGATAATTAAAGCGGCAATCCACCAGGTGTCCCACCACGTTAATACAAGACTTTCCGTTACTTTTTCATTAGGAAAGAAATCTTTCACCGAAGAATAGAGTGAGCCCAGAATCGGTATAAGTACCAGAAAGCTGAGTGAGGTAAACGAAGCTTTGAATATATCCTTGCGGGTGGACTGGTAATGGACATGCCGTTCAAGCTCCTCTTTTACAGGCAAGGAAATCTCTTCTTCCAGTGTTACGTGTTCAGTTCGCGTCACTGGTTCTCTGTTTGGTTCTACAGCATCACTGGCGATATTCGCTTCCGACATATGCCCGGCTACAACCTTTTCAAGCCGATCCGATTCCGAAAGTGAAACGACTTGCAAATGAAAGGCGGCATCCTCTCCTTTGATGCCCGTCTCAAAACGTATGGATGTGACTCTAAACAAACGATGAAACAGCGACGTATGCCGATTCACATTTTGAACTTTGGTATAGGGTATCGTTCTTCTTGTGCGATTGAACACCCCACTGTATATCTGAAAAGCCTTCTCGTCTGCGGTATAACGTAGCGTAAACCAGCTCCAAATAATGACTATTACACTACACGCGATGGCCACATAGAACACAATTCTGCCATACATAGTCCACTTGGACACTGAGCCATGACGAAGAATAAATAAAAAAACGATAAATGCAAACGAATTTTTCACCAGTTTCCACAAACTCCAGAGCATGGCTAACGGGTGCTGTCTTTTCAGCTCGTTCATTCATCCACCTCGTTAATCCTTGCATAGGACGCAATCTGATTCCGCAACTCAAGCGCTACTTCTTCTGGCAACGCCGGAATGTTGTGAGCTGAACCCATCGTACCAACCGATACGGAATATAGACCATATTTTCTCAAAAGGGGACCTTGGTTCGTCGTGACGGATTGTACTTTGGCCATGGGAATGATCTGATGTACCTTTTTCAGGGCCCCGTGTTTCAATTGCAAGAACTCCTCATTCGCATCGTAATACCAATGCTTGTATAACAATGCAGGCCGGATAAAAATCTCCCACACCGCATACAGCACTGAGATGGCAGTCACTCCCCACAGCAACCAGCCAATCCACGCCCTCCATCCAAAGACGGAATCCAGAACCAGCAGTGCTGCAAGCACAATCAATCCTATTCCGTTCGATATTATCGCACTAATTCTCCATATGGTTATGGCATCCGGCGATAAACGTTGCTCGGGTGTACTCTGTATGTACTGCATATCTTCACTCCTTTTTCTTACTGTACGAAGAATAGTCCTCTATCGATGCAGAAAGATGACTTAGTAAAAGAGATGACCCCTGTTCAGTACAGGTCGTCATCTCTTAGTCATTTTATTTTACAGCAAAGTCTTTCACTTCACATAACCATACCATATGATCCGTGCCTTCACCCCAATAGTTCTTTGCCACGGCATACGGTTCTCCGAATTTCCGCTGCCATTTCTTCTGCGCTGTCCGGTATCCACTATCCAGACAAAATTGCGTAATCTCACGCCTCTGAAGCTCAGTAGTCAGGGCCTGAATGAGAGCAGAGCCAATTCCCTGCCCCTGAACCTCTGGCAGAACGTAGAGACTACCCAATTCCCCTACGTGGTTCAGCTGGTTGTCTGTGCACTCTCGAATCTCCTCACCGCAGGGCCCGTACGAAATGGTGCCCACGACGGTATCTTTCCTTTTGGCGAGCAGAAAGAAGACACACGGTTCCTTGTTGTTGTCAGGATGCAAAGCAAGTTGAAGCATCGCTTTTTTGTGTTCAATTTCATCGCGTATGTCTTCGTGCAGGGAACCCAGTCCCTCCTGTGTAAATGCATTCGTAATGGATGTCTCGAATACCTGGCAGGCACCCTCCATATCCGAAGATGTTAAAGGTTGAATGGTAATCAGGTGACTCATATGACTGTCTCTCCGTTTCGATAGCTAGTTAATCCGTATGACTCTGGATCAGTTTCCTTACTCGATTTGCATCCTCGATGGGTATGGTATATCCCACGTGGGTATCCTCAAGGTTAACCAGAAGGGCTGACTGCTTGGGATCTTTGCCTATGGAAAAATCATACTTGGTTAAGGAGCCATTTGCATCTGCTAAATCCATCTTGTACTCCACGCCGTAATCAAGACTTCCCGCTATGCGCTCCGCTTTGTTTATTGCCTCGATTACGATTCCAATCTCAACCGGATCTTCGAATTCCACATCCTCACACGCTTCAATCGTGACGTTGGGGTTGCAAGTTAATGTAATGAGCGAAGGAAGAGCTTCTTTCGGATTAGAATTAGTACTAACAGAATGGTTGCAGCCTGTGAGAAGCCCTGCAAGGAGTACGGCGAAGAGGCCTGAGAGAATCTCTGCTTTTTTCATCAGCACATGTACCTCCCGATCCTGCTCAACACATGAGCGTAAACTCTCTACGTAATTATTTTGCTCTAGATGCTTATGTTGGCATGCTGCAACTCGGTATCCCATCCTTGGAGCAGCACTTTTAAACGCTGGGCGGTGTCGACCACGAAAGCACTTATCTTTACATCCGTAATGTACTGGGGAACAATACCGGGTTCGTTGGCACTTTCATTAAAAAAGAAAAACGTACGATCCCGCCAGTGCAGAATCTCCTCTGCGGTTAACAGATCAGCAACGTCATAGCCAGGCGCAATCTCAAGCATCTGCCAGACTTCTTCACTCCAACTCGCCTGTTGGTAGAGGTTAAAATCAATCTGATCCGTTTCCTGATAATACAGACGCCCAAGTTCATCCTTGGTCCGGTTTATACCCGAATCTTGATCTGTCATGGTAACCTGCTCCACAAATTGCGGATGAACACTCCGGAACCAGTAAAAGTCCGTCAGGACATGCATAAAGTAGCCCCGCACGAACCACTTCCATCCCTCATCAGCTTGTTGTTGAATGTAGGTTGAATAACGTTCTTTTAATTGCTCAACGTATTCTCTCTCATTCTTATCCTTAGGGTTGAAATGAGTGTTTTCCTTATCTGCTCTTGTCCAGCCCTCGCGCATGTGTATAGAGTCAGGTGCGATATTCCCCAGATAGAACGGAGCTTGTTCTACATGTCCTTGTAAGGATTCTTCAAAAAGAACAGCTACATTTAAATGAACCATTGGCAGTGGCATAGAGATCATCTCCTTTTTCGCAGATCTGCTATACATACAAAAGAAAATCAATATAACCTATGTTCAAGCCTGCACTCGCTCTGTTTGTATCCTCTCAAATAACTGCTCCAAATCCGTATGAAGCTCCAGCTGTTCGCTAACGAGCAGGCTTATGTATTCCGACCCGCATTCATAGAAAACAAGACGATTAAACGGAGTTGAATCCCCAAGATGATTGATGTCCAGTCCCCATTTCTCCCGAATTCGATTCTCTATATATCGCGCGTAACCTTCGTTCCACTCCAGCCAGTTGAAGTACTCCCCTTGTTCTTCACTCAATGAGCTAAACAAGGCCTCTCTCGCCTCTTTCACTTGCAAGAGATCCTTACTCTTCAAGGCTGACAGCAACGAAGTGATCCGCTGGACAACCATCTCATTGTCATAAGGAAACTCATAATCCAGTTCCCATGTTACACGTTTGATTTGCTCCATCTTACGTTTGATCTCAAGACGGTCACCCATATCGGTGTACTGCTCATTTACGTAACAATGGACAAACTCATGAAAGAGGTAGACTTTCTGCTCAAAATTTTTGAACACCGCATCCGTCACCACTGCGCACATCCGCCCATCCATGTGATGCACTCGGAACGCTGCAAGGCATTCATCGGGAATGTTCAGGTCATCCGGAACGGTTTTTACCCATTCATATTGCTTCGTCTTGGACGAATAATCATAGATATATAACAAAGTTTCATATGCCACAACCACGGGATAATGCTCTGCGAATAAAGGATGTATACTGACCAAATCTTTTTGAAGCTCTTGTAATTCGTTGATTTGCTCTAAAAAAGTATCCATGTCATTTACCCTCTCTTTAGTTGAATGATGAGTTAATCATATCAATAGAGCAACAATAAAACACTGAGAGAAAAATGATAATTCTATTGTTGAGAGATATTTCTACAGCTTAGAACCGTTCTCCTCGTTTCTCATATAAATAATAACTTATTAATTCAACAACCTATTTTGGCATATTTTACCTTGCGCTACTTTCTTCGATCCAATTTCACATTCTTAATAGTCTGAATTCTAATATTTAAAAATTAAAAAAAAATCTTCCCCCGGACATCCGGCTGGAAGACTTTACGTAAGACTTATTCTATTGAATACGTTCACCGCTTACCACATGCCAGTGTTGATGCTTCGAATCCTGGTACGTGCCCAGGTTAGTTACGATCTTGGAAGAACCCGTCTGGATAACCATGTCCGCAGCAACCTTCTTGATGACGCGCATAATCTCAAGTAATAGTTCATCATTATTATCTTCTTCCTGTGAAATGAACGATTGGATATGGATCTTTGGGATAACAACGATATGATGTTTGTAGTATGGTCGGGTATGATGATAGGCCAGTACTTTGTCTGTTTCCATGACGATATTCACTTTGGTATTACCACTAAGCACTTCATCACAATAAAAATCCTGTGTCATATACGACCTCCTTTTTACTTAGTTAATATATCCCGCTTTTTTCAGCACATATTCCGTGAACGGATTAATCTCTGGGATTGGCATGCTCAGATCAAAATAACGCAGTTCCAGTCCTTCATCATCCATGACCGTTGGTTCACCCTGAATCTCTGTAGCTTCATAGACAGCCATGACATTATACACTTCATCTCCATGCGGATACTTGTAATACATATCCTGACCTGAGAAAACGGTAATGAGTTTATACGCACCCGCCCTCAGTCCAGCTTCCTCATATAATTCACGTGCTGCTGCTTCCTCCAGAGATTCTCCCGGTTCCAACGATCCGCCAAGGGTCCCCCAATCCAGACTATCTGTACGTCTTTGCAATAGCAGATGGCCCTGCTCATTGAAGACCAATACACATGAACCAGCCATGATTAGAGGGCGCGAGCCCACCAGCTTTCTCAACTCCATGATATATCCCATAAAGATTCTCCCCCGTTTTGAATCAGATAAGTTCAACATGTCTCTAAGACTTGGATTGAGTCAAGATTCCCTTGTCCACAGAATTTTGGATAATCTGCTGTGCGTATGTCCACAATGTTTCGGAGCCGTTCGCAATCTCACGATTTCTGTTTAACACCTGTTCACTTGTAATATTGTATTTCTGCCACGTATCTCCCTCATTCTGATGATTGTGGATCAACGGCTGCAACCGATCCAGGGACGAGGCAAACTGCGCCTCAGGGGTTTCCTTTGCCTCGAATTCTAGCCATAGATTCAACAGTTCTTGAGCCTGATCCTCAGGCAACATCCCAAACAGGCGATGGGCTGCCCTGATCTCACGGTCATATTTATCCGTATTCCCTACCGTATCGTAGGCAAATGTATCTCCGGCATCGATCTCAACCAGATCATGAACGAGAAGCATTTTAATGACTTTGAGAAGATCCACCTCCTTGTTGGAATGGCTCTGCAAAATCAAGGCCATCATCGCCAGATGCCAGGAATGCTCCGCATCATTTTCGAGTCTGTCACCATGGATAATTCTCGTTTTTCGTTCTATCGTTTTCAATTTATCAATCTCAATTAGAAATTGAATCTGCTCCTGTAACGTTTCGTTCACGATCATTCTCCTTCGGATTATAAAATTCATGCTTATTAAGCTCGCTAATCATCAGTTCATTCCCTCCCGAACGACACTCAGGAAATACTCACGATGGTCCGGATGACAGGCAATCAGATATGGCTCTGAATTCATGCCTTCAAAGGGAATACCTTCAAAATCCATAACAATGGCACCTGCTTCTTTCGCCATTAATATGCCTGAATACAAATCGTCTCCTTCCGAATGGTAGAGCACAATGCCGTCAATATCCCCCTTAGCTAACATGCACCATTGTAAGGTTGGAGCCCATAATCGCATCATTCGTTTGAAACGAACATCCAGATGTTGACGTAGTCGAACAGCCTTCTCCTCATTTTGCACCTGATGCCCCTGAATCCAGCCAATAGTCCCTTTATGAATATACTCTTTCTTTTGAACTTTCATGGGATTCAGATTACAAGATGCTCCATTCCCACGTGATGCCACAAACAAACGATCCACCAGAGGTTCGTAAATAACCCCGAGAACGGGTTCTGAACGATACATTAAAGTAATGGAAACGGAAAATATCGGCAGACCGATGGCAAAGTTGTTTGTTCCGTCCAACGGATCAATCATCCACAGCCAGTCACTCTTCTGTCCGTTATGCCCCCGCTCTTCACTATGGATCTCATGATCGGGAAAATGAATGCTAATTTCATCACATATCATCCGCTCTGCTTCATGATCTACTTCAGTGACAACATCGCCAAAGATACCCTTCTCCTCTGCACAGATGATCTGATCAAAATGATCTTTGGCAACCTTTCCTGCGCTTCGAATGACTCTCTCCCCAATCTCTTGGGCTAAACGAATGGTTTGTTCGATGACCATCACTCCGTTCGGTTACTTGTTAACGGGATCAACCAGATTCCGCCAAACCTTTAATTTCGTTCAACATGTACTTCGCATAATCCAGAAGCATATCATCACTCAGATTCACGCTTTCCAGCTCTCCGTTATACTTTGCGAGACATTGTGAGATGACTTCTTTGTACTTGGGTAAAATATGAATGAATGCCCACTCGCCTGCTTCTCGCTTGGAGTATATGACCGACTCTTGCACATACAATAGAACCCGTGATAGGTTCAAAACATAGTAAACAGGATTCTCCGTTATTTCTTCCAGAGCTGAACCAACATCAGATGTAATAGAGGCCAGCATATATTCACGTTTTACAGGCTGGAATAACTCCTTAATAGGTTTGCCAGCAAGCACTACTCCACGGTCAACAATAACGGCCAGGTGTGCTACCAGATCTGGATCTTCGTATCCACCGCAAAGATATTGATCATCTGTTCTATACTTTTCCCGGTGATACGCAGAGTAATGAAATTCAAATGGAGTTGGAAACGTCAGACTAGTAACCGTAGACTCCAAGATAATACTAAGTTCAAACCCTGTGACCATGTGCATTTCATCTTCTATCTGCATCAATCTCTTCGCAATCCTTCGATAGGTATCAGCAGACAGCTGCTCCCGACATACCACCAGAATATCGATATCGCTTTGATTGGGATGGAAGCACCCCATAGCCATGGACCCGTGCAAATAAATTCCCACCAGGGAATCCGAACATTCTTCTTTTAACAAATGAGTAACTGTACGTAGTACCGCCAGTTCATCCACCTAACTCCGCTCCTTCATTTACGTTGTTACGTATCCAACTCCACTTTCATTTCCTCCACAAAAACAGCCGTTCCTCGTATTCTGACATCCATGTCCTGTCCATTTCTGACCACACTAACATGAACTTTCCCATCTCTCCCAATCTCATGCCCTTGCTCCACAACAAAATGAACCTGATCCATCTCAGAATTCATATACTCCAAATAATAGGCACCCATCACACCGGATGCTGTTCCCGTAACCGGATCCTCAGTAGTACCCGAAAAGGGCGATGAAAAATGTCTGGCATGCATTAGAGCATCTGAATCGCGGGTTTCCAGTGTAAAGGGATGCAAAGAAGCTTTCGGATTCTCATTTAATATCTCAGGAAATTGAGAAGAATCCGGTTTCATTTGTTGGAAAGAGATCCGTTTGCGAATCGGTATCAACAACGTCCAGGTCCCCGTACTTCCGTAGACGATGGGTGTGGATAGATCAAGATCATCCATGGTTAGATTAATGGAATTTGCCAGCTTTTCTATATCACCTTGGAATGGCAAGAAATGGGGTTGATCCTGCTTCATCTCGATGTTAATCATATCGCCATCCTGCTGGAACTGAATCGGCAATATGCCTACATTAGTCTCAATGGTAATCGACTGTTTGTCCTCCAATAGCCCTCTGGTCTTTAACCCATACATGGATGCCATCGTGGCGTGCCCGCACAAATTAATCTCATGACCCGGTGTGAAATATCGTAATCTAACGTCTGCCACGTCGGAACTCATCACGAAAACCGTTTCATTAAAGCCAACTTTAAGCGCAATCTGCTGCATTGCTACCTCATTCAACGAATCGGCGTCAAAAACAACTCCGGCCGGATTTCCTTTACCGGGGACAGTCGAAAAAGCATCATAATGATATACAGTGATTTCACTCATTGTAGCCCCACCTTATTTTCAGTTTATACGACGTACATCGCCATATGACTCTACCACTTCACCATCGATAACGATCCCGCCACCATCTTTGCAAGCATAAACTGTTGTAGAATTGGCATGTGCGTAATCTCTTAATGAATCCAAAGCTTCTTCCGTTCCATCCCAATGTGGCGAAAATTCAAAATCAACGAGTGCCAGAGCCTGCTTGTCAATAAATCCAACATGGTTCTCGTCTGCATCTTCACCATATCCAGCTATTTCAATCGTTGGTGTAGTTAAAATACTGCCTGCGCTAACCCCAATCAGAATGCCGCCCTTATTCACATAGGAACGCAGTAATCCCATTGCATTTCTCTTCTGTAGTAAACTTAGAAAATAAAAAGTATTCCCTCCAGATAAATGAATCGCATCGGTCTCAAAAATGGTATTGAATCTATTTTCCTCGTATTCTGAATCGAGATCATAATAATCAATCGTTTCGATGCCCAGTTGATTATAGTAACGTCTCGTATGCTCGAAATATCTTCTATCCGGGTCAGAACACGAAGGTACATAACCGATGGAAGGCTGATCAGAGTTGAACAAGCTCAAAATTTTCTGATTTAGTTCGTGGTTAGATTCGAAATATAAATCACCTAACAAGACCAACTTGGTCATCTGAATTCCGCCCTTCCTTAATTCCAGATTACTTAATGCAACTGCCCATTAATATATCTTCCATGACTTGAAGATGCGTCCTGAGCCCACAATTCCAACTCGATTCTACTAACCAAAAATTGATCTTGGACCTTGATGAAAGGAAACATTTTTCCTTCAAAGAAACCCGATGCCGAGAAACTTCCTTGTTCTGCTTTGATTATGTCCATCACCTGTTCTTTAGTCATACTCAGATACTCCGCCGTTTCTTGGATGGTCATTAATGTTTTGTTATTGTTCGGCATATTCTGATCCACTGCCTGAGCCGGTTCACTGACTCTTCCCTGATTTGATAGCAGCAGGCAGCCAACAATAAACGATATTCCCAAAATGGCACTAGCTAACAGTATGGATATCGGAATGGATTTCATTGTTTGGGAGTCTCCCACTCTGTATTAAGCAAACCTCTACCAATATTCCATTGGGCAAGCAATGCCCGCTGTCTATTTTCCAAATCAAGATATGGCGCTGCAACACAGGAAAGTGTGTCGAACAGATGGATAAAATGAGGGCCCTCCTTAAAACGTCTAAGCCCGCCATACCCTTCATCATCCGCTGCCCATACGATCTTTTTGATCCCCGACATTAAGATGGTGCATGAACACATGGGACAAGGTTCACAGGTGGTGTAGAGGGTCAGGTCATTCTTCGTGTATCGCTTCTTACTTACATCCAGCAAATGTTGCCCTGCTTGACGAATCGCATCGACTTCAGCGTGTGCGGTGGGATCACATTCGGAGAAGACTCGGTTTCTTCCTTTGCTCACGACATTCCCATCCGTATCCACAATTATTGCACCAATCGGATATGTCCCTTCTATTAACGCCTGATCTGCCTCTTCCAGAGCCAAAACTAAATATTCATAGTCCGATAATCTCACGAAAAATCCCCCTTAGTGTAGATATTGACCGCTTACAAGATAAACTCTTCCTTATTCAACATGTAGTAGAACAAGTCACCTTTCAACTCATCAGCTTTTGAAAAATGCATCTTAACTAACAAATTCTGTGACCGAATGTTGGCCTGCTCTACTGTGGCTTCAATAAAATCAAGATTCATAACATCCCAACCCATTTTGATGATTTCGATTAAAGCTTTTTGCATTAAACCTTGTCCCCAATAGGAACGGGATAAATCAAATCCAAGCTCCGCGCTTGACGGTTCTCTTTTGGCCCAGCAGTGAAATCCTACTTTTCCGAGGAAATCATTATTTACTTTGTTGAACAGACCATACCTGCAACCTGAATCATCCATATGAAATTGTATAATTTCTTCTGCTTCTTTTATGTCACGGCAAGGCTCAATATCCATGAATCGAGTTACTTCAGGATCAGCAAAATGCTTGAATACAGACTCCCGATCCTCCAAAGTTAGCTCTCTAAGATACAATCGGTCAGTCTCTATTTCAGGAAAAGGTTTCATGTACATATGTTTCTATCGTTCGTTTCGTGGGACTCACCAAAACGATGTCTTCCGGTAAGATTTTAATCTGCTTTCGCAATTTAGTCGCCTGTCTCTTTCCTTGTTCGGTAAGCTCCGGATGCAACTGGTTTAGCTGATGAGGATAATGAAGCAAATGTTCAGCGTGACCATGACGAATAAATATGATATCCACAGGCTCCTCCTATTTCTGAACGTAATGCTTAATGTCCTCTGTATCATGCAGATTACTCAGATCCTTTTTCAAAAACACTGGATAAACCTCCATACCTTTCAACTCTTCAAATGAAAACCAGCGGAATGTCAATTTTCCATTATCCTCAAGTCCCTTAAATTCCAATTCATCATAGAGCCTATGTTCTTCGGGTAATGTGATGACATAATAAAATCCAATCTCATGGTACTTCATGCCATCATAATCAAAGAAATCTTCACTAACAAAGGCAACTCTCTGCGGTTGTACACAAACACCCAATTCTTCATACATCTCGCGCACAATGGCTGCTTCTGTCGTTTCGTTGAATTCCATCCGCCCTCCAGGCAGATTCCAGAAATCATCTTGTTCTGTTGTGTGCAGGAGAACTTTCCCCTGATGTATAACGATACCAGCCACACGGAAATTGAATTTATTGTTATCTTTCTCATACGTTATGTTATTGTTATCTGAATTTATCAAAAGATCCACCCTTTACCCTTTCAAAATCTTCTCCAGTTCCTCCTGGCAAGCAGGGCGGTTATATTCCGAATTGTCCAGCCAGTGTTTGTCTATCTTCAGCAACTGATAAATCTCGGTCTCCAACTCTTTTCTTGCCTGAAGAACCTTCACCGTGCCTTGAACACCATGATATCCTTCCGCGAGCCCCCATCCTTGATTTGTGTAATATTGTACGAATCCATCGGACCATTCCTTGGGTCTTTCCTGGATCGCCTTGTCAAATGTATGTGCCAGATCCTGCTGATGAATATAGATTAGTAGTGGATTTAATGGTTGAACGATCCGCTCCAAGTCCAAAACATATTTAACGTTTTCTTCTCTGGATTGATTCGTTTTCACCAAACCTATGGTCAGTGGATTCTGAATAAAACAACATTCGAATATGGTGATGGAATCATCAGCCGCGCTTATCACGCCTTCGGTAAAACTCCGCCATTTTTCGGTGATCAGCTTTACATTTTGTTCAAAAGGCAGTTCGTAAATATCTTTGCTAAATATCTCCTGCACCACATGATCAGGGAAACTCTCTCCAAACTCTTCTTTCATTTTGCGATAAGGAATCAGAAAACCATCCTGATGGGCTGTAGCTCTGCTCTCCAATATATGTATACATGCCTCGTGAGCATCCACCAAAGACCTGAATTCTTCCGCAGAATAAAAGGCAACCCCCTCATAATCAGCAGGGTGATCCAGATTACCTTCCTGAAAGAGTTGCACCTTCTTGCCTTGCTCAATCAGAATTTCAGATACCATCTTGGCAATCGTCGACTTTCCTGAACCCGGTAATCCCTCAATAAGTATTAATTGTCTTGTCATGATTTCATCACCCTAACTTCATCTAATTCAATTGTTGTTAATCGATGTCTGCAAAGATCCACTTCGCAGCATCGCCATCCGCTTTCTTCTTCCAAAATACCATGCTGGAGCTGGCCTCCTCCTCGTTCTCTCTTAATTCAGTAACCATTACAAGTGCCTCATAGAGCTTCTTTTGCTCTCGAATCTTGATCTTGCTCATTGAGATCACCTTGCGAACTTTTGAAGCTGGCATGCCTGAGACTGGCGACTGTGGATCAAAAAGGCTCATATAACCCTTCTCATCCTCTTCCCATATATAACGCATACGAACGTTCATCAGTTTGACGATTTCCAGTTCATCACCTGTATAGTTCGTTTCATCAAGGTAAACAGGAGGGGTGCCTTTGTCTTCTTTGGGTGCTGCTGCTTCATCGTCCTTATCCTTGATTGTTTCTTCAGTGACGCTTTCCGTCACTGGAATCGTTGGTTTCTGCATAGCTTCATTCGTTGTTTTATCCTGACAGGCCATTAAGAATAAAAATAATACTGACAACGCAGTTAACTTTTTCATGTTCAGGCCTCCAACATATGCACAACCTCGGCAAGACTCTTGCACTCATAATCCGGAGTAATCTGTTGCGGTTTGGGTTTTCCTTTCCGATTCAACCAGACAGCCTGAATTCCCGCATTTTGAGCTCCTTGTACATCACTGGTCAGAGAATCCCCGATATGGATTACCTCATATCGCTGCAAACCATACCTATAGATCGCTTCATCAAACATCTCTGACCTTGGCTTATAAGATCGAACATCTTCGCTGGTAATCACCCCGGCCACTTCAATGTTATGCGCCTTCATTGCAGCTTCCACGTCATCAGTATCGATATTGGAAAGGATATATACAGAAATTTTAAGAGAATGAAGAAAGGGAATTGAATCGGCAAATATGCCCGGGTTACGCCAATGAGCCAACTGTTCCTGATTAAGAGACTCAGCCTGTAGATCCGATTTGAAATGGCGAAGCGTTTCTGCCAGAGACTGCACGTTCAGCATTCTTTGCGTGGTAAACTGGCTTCCATGGCTTGCATGAAATAACGTTGAAAAAGCCTTCCACCAATATGCTCCGATCTCATCCGTTGTGCATTCAACCTGCGCTATCGCTTGAACTTGTTTATAAATCACTGGAAGAATATCATCATCTTCATGAACAACGGTCCCATAGAAATCAAGGAAAATGGCTTTCATTCTATCCCTCCTACTGGAATACTGCTAATCCAAAAAGTTCCTATGTATGTTAAATTTCCTCTGTAGGTACATCATAACCCATAATGTGGAATTTGCGAATGAACCAAATAACGTAATTCCCCCTCCTTTCGAATTCTGTTCAACACAAAAACCACGCTGCTCTGCATGTTTGCATCATACAAAAGCGTGGTGTCTGAATACGTCTTTTCCTACTCCCAACATCTGAACAGCAACCTATTATCTCTTAAAGAACATGTTCATTACACCAATGGCTTTAATTTTGGTATCATTACCCTCAATATCCGTAAAAAGCTCATCATACGTAGTAAAGATCCCCACACGTTGTGTATGTCCGCTACTTAAAATAAGACTCTTTTCCTCGCCGTTTGTAATCTGCGTAAACGTTGTTTCTGCATTGACATCGTAGGAGACATATATACCATGCTCGCTTTCCAGCCAAGTATAAAAATCACTCCTGGTTGGATTGGTAATAATCAACATGACTACTAAAGTGACAAGACCCATAACTACTGGTAATTTACGGATCATGTTCGGGTCATAGCTAAAACTACTCTTCATCTTGTTCATTCCGCATCTTCGTTATCATTTCAACCTTTTTAGCCAATACCCAGCCACTTAATCCATATGATGATGTAATGACCAGGTACAGATATTCCCCTTCAATCAACTTGCTTTCCAGCTCTTCATCCGTTTTATACGTAATAGGCCAGCCCTGACCTTTCCCGTTTTCCAACAACTCGCGGTTGTAGTTGATAAAATGCTCTACACCAACGTCGTCAATATCGAAAATAATGCTGCCTTGCATCGGTGTATCAAACGAATGTGCCAATACATCCGAGAAAAGGATATCCGTATCTTCAGACAATTCAGAGTGATTCGAACGGGTACGCATCCTAATGCGTTCGTTCTCCAAATCGACTTCGTAACTTAATATGATGTTATCATGCACACTCGGCATTGTATGGCTCCTTTCAACGTTCCACTTACTCATTACCTGCTCTGCTTATGCTCTGTTCAGTAGCTGCTCGTCAAACCATACATCCTCATAATCTTCTGCAATCACAAACCGCCAACCAGGCGCAAGTCCGAGGTACTTCTTGATTTTCGGGTCCCAGTCATCGATGTGTGTTACATGTAATGGTACAAAAAAGTCATCTGCCTCCGAGTATTCATCCGCCCAAATATACCATCCGGTTGTATCTCCCTCGGGCTGAATACGCATGCCGTGGATCGGTTCCAACTTCTCTTTGACGTTCCAGGCAATTCCAATCTTATGGTGTAGTTCGCTGGGTACGTAGTCGGCATTATATTTCTGACACATCTGCATCTGTTCCTGGATGGAATCAGCATTTGTCATCATAATCACCTCATTTCTCATATGTTGGATATGACTAAGGTTGTTCATAATATTGTTTATAGTTAGAGACCCATTCCTCTTTGGAAAAATTAATAAAGTCATATGACTCACACTGTCTAAGGTAGTTCAACTGCTCTCCCGCTAAGTCCTCGTGACTCTGCTCCAGATAAGTCACTGTCTTCTCATAACCGGCACCACACAGAAGCTGCACATCAACATAAGTGCCCGTATCCTGATTCTTGCGTTTTGCCTGCCAGATCAGCCCAGTGTCCTCTACATTTCCGATGCAGAATAACATAATACATAAGGTTTTGAGATACTCATGATCCTCTGCTTCTTGATTCTCGATCTCCTGCTGCAACAACTCCCGGATTCGCTCTCTATGTTTGGTATCTGGATCTAAACCGTACAACTCCAAAACCTCTTCTTCGTTCATTTCCGTACCCCTTGCCTATTTCAGAATGTTGTTTAATTCTTCCGCTTTTTTCCTGCTATCCATTTTAGCATAGAAATAAAAACCAATAATGTGCAGTACGATGGATAAGACCCACATTCCAGGGAACCAGGGAGCAATCAATAGGAACATGTCTGTAGAAAACAACCATACGATCGCCATGCCTCCTGCAATATTAAAAGTGGAAGAAATGATGATATTCCACACGGGTTTCATCGTAAAGTAGTTCCACAATGCATTGTACAATACGCCAAACAGTACAGCGGCAATAGCTGAAATCCCGGCAATATTCCACAAGTAACCCATTTCAATGGAATGACCATTAGAGAATAGTGTGAGTAACAAGGTCACCCACAACGAAGTTACCGTAAACACTTGAAAAAATGATTGCTTCAACTGACTAATCATGATAATTTCCCCCTAAAGTTTTTAATATAGAATCGGCTAACAAAGTAACTGGAACCATCGTTCAGATCAACCTGGATCCTGGCGTGGTCTGTTGATGAAAATTCGCTAATACAACGTGTATTGATGATCGTTTGATTGTTGATTTTCATAAAATGGGATGACCTCAGTTCCTCTTCCACAAACTTCAGACGTTTGTTCAGCAAATACCTTTCGCCTGTGATGACACGTACACAGCACAACCGATCCTCTGATTCAATCGCGACCACCGAACTCAACTCGATCTGCACATTGCGATTGTTCTTGGCATTGATGACAACAAGTTTTGTTTCCGATTGGCAGATCGCTTCTTGGATACTGTCCCAATGGGACTTCTCATCAGGATGGGTTATGACCTTGGCCATGCTTTTTTCCATTAATAGTTCCTCTTCAAAAACGACTTTCATTTGTTGTCCCTCCTCTCAAAACTCATATTACAAGCAAAGCTACGACAAACCTACTGTATTGCGTTTTGTTGCACGAAATTGCAGGTTTGTTGCATCGATACTGATTTTCCATCGTACAAACACGATAAAAAGGGCTACTCACTCAAGAGTAGCCCTACATGTCTCTCTTTCAAACTGTCATCCTGAAATTAGGTTACCGAACTGTTCTCCAGGTACATCTCCTGATCTTGCCGAATTATTTCATTCATGTGTAAAATAGCTTCCTGAGCCATGGATCGATATTTAGCATATAGCTCTTCCGTTCTTTGCAGCAGGGTCACCTCATTCTATAATGCAAAATCAGTTGAAGACCATGAATGCCCGTTTTTCGTTCTCCCGTATCCAGAAAACCTGCTTTCAGATACAGCTTTTGTGCCGCAATATTCCCCTCATTCACAGCTAAAATAATTTCATTGATCTTTGGATCGAGCTGCTTAACCCATTCAGGCAGTGCCTTCATGGCATCCATTGCATATCCATTCCCCTGATGTTCCATCGTAATGGATAACGCACGTACCAGTATTGTACGGGAAGCATCTCTTTCCTCTACGTATTCAGAATTTTTATGTAATATGAAGAAACCAACTGGAGTCTTATCCTTTAAAATCACTACCGGATATTTGTTCGGATTTTGGAATGCCTCCTCCATCACTTCCGCAGGCATTGCAGTAAATTGGACCTGTTCATTACTTAACGAAAAATTAGCCAAGTCTTGATTGTACTTCTCATTATATTGGGCCAGGCTAATCCGTTTTTTCATTTTGGACACCTCTGCTTCCATATATAGTTTTTTTAGTGAATCAGATCATATAACCACGCCCTTCATCAGGCTTCTTTCTCTGCCAGTAACACTCTTATGATGCTTGTCGCGTTGTCGAATTTCATCCGATTATTTTTCTGGCTGCAGTCCCATCCTTGATCTAATGCATGTTGAATGAGATTCGAAATCAGCTTGGGCTCATAGACAAATATATCCCACGTATCTTCCCAAGGGATAACAAACTCCACGAATGTAGATTTATACGCATTCGAAAATATACGGATTATAATGTCTTGTGTTTGCTCGTCCACAACGTACAGGAACAACCTCTTTCATTCGTTCTCACATGAATGGAGTCAGGTGCAAGACTTCCCACTATAAATTCAGGGGTTGGATCAGATAATAATTCCGACGCGATTGCAAAATGAATCATGGGCCAAGGCATAATAATGCTCCTCTCTCTTTCCTTAGGAAGATTTTATATGGATTTATCGCCTACAAAGCCAAGTGCTCACTCTCTTGCACACTGATCAATTCAATATCCTCACAATAGAACCCCAGCACCCCGTCTTCATAGTCCTCAACGAAATATTTCATCGGATGATACCCATGCTCTTTTAGATCATTAATACTGAATCCACTAATATGTACAAGAACACCACCAGGCCGATAATGAAAACTTTCAATGTTAGTGAATCTAAAAAGCAATTCATATGTAACATTTGAGAATTTCGCCAGAAATGTAATGTCTGCTATCATGATATTTTCATAATATTTATCTTGTTTGATATACAAATTCACACCCGCAACCCACTCCATACCTTGAACAGAAAATGCAGGAATACAGGGGGGAAGTAGTTCCAAATTTTTTACCATGATTATCACCCCGCTTCATGTTTAGCTACGCTGTTTAAGCATATTACACTCGTAGTAGCTTGGACTCTCCATTCATCAAATCTATAAATACAGGCTGCTGTACCTTGTTGATTGTGCAAATATCAATTTCATCCAGACTTTTAAAAACAAGCTCTAGCGATTCATTCTGTTCATCTTCAAATAAAAGGGTGGTTTGATCATGATCAAGTTTCCCACCCAGCTCCGCGGTGACGTTAAACAGGAACATGACAAATACAACCTCGTTGCCATCCGGATATGTATATTTCATTCTCTCACCTGTGTAGATGGAGGCCAGTTCATATGAACTCACATCAAGACCCGTTTCTTCTTTCACTTCTCTAATCATGGTTTCTTCAATGCTCTCACCAGGTTCCATGCCACCACCTGGTAATCCCCAGTCGCCATAATCTGATCTTTTTTGCAGCAGAATTCTCCCCATTTGATCACGAATAATAGCTCCGCCCGTAACGACAATGCGGCTTGTCATTAATCCTACTCCTCTCTGATGGTTCACTTCCCTTTTAGTCAGCAGTTATGTTCCAGAAGAAAATCTCTTTAGAAGATCAAATGCCAAAATGCACAATGCATTTCCCATTTACCTCAGCATCTTTTGCCATATTAGCAAGCTTGTTTAATTCGTTCATCAATTCAACTCTGTTATACATAAGTTTCTCGTAATAGCCCCTCTGTTCATATCCATCAAAACAATAATCCCCTGTAAGTTTGATCTGATCAGGAGCAAGGTTGAATACATCAATCCATGCGCGAATCAGTTGATGCAACTTCAACAAAGCATCTTTTTCTTCAATAACCGTTATTCCATAGTTGTTCAGTCCACTACATCTTTTACAGGTAGATGGGTTCCACGTATTCAGCCAGTTAAGAGAATCCTGAATGTATGAAATGAACTCATCTTCCAAGTCAGCATGTTCTATTGCCATTAGTCCGTTTTTATGTATAATTCCATGAGCATCCCATGAGTAGGAGGTGTAGATAGATTCATTGATTTCCTCCTTATTTTCAATAACAAAATTATGAATAGGCATGCTATCCAAACCCCCGTTTCTCTCAGGTCCCCTTTTCATTCATCATAACCCATGTATTGGTAAATGCGAAGTGGTTTTAAGTTCACACGTTCTGTTACTTTACACTTAAAAGATCCTTCTTTTGACTAGAATTTCTGTCCCTCCATCTTTGTATCTCTCCATAAAATCATTAGTTACATGATCATGATGCAGTATGCCCATATAGTCTGTGCCCGGCTTCTTCGGTCTGTAATCTGAATGGATCGTGTAGATATTGAAGAACACCTCTTCTTCGTCTTCTGAAACGTCCGTATTATTGAAAAGTGCAATCACTTCATCTTTAGTCAGAAACTGAAAGTCGCCTTGACTCTCTATAATATAAAAAGGATATTTCATGTCCTCTACATGAATCAAATTTTGATGTTCCTTCAGCCCTTCTGGTATTAGCTCCATGTACTGCACAGCTACCTCTTCTGCCTGAAATATTCCTGAAATCCAACTAGACATGCCTTTTGAAGCTAATATAATAAACAAATCAATCTTCCTTCCTATCACGCTTCACATTAACCTAGTCCGTTCTTGCATATACAAATGACTGTGACAGAATCCGATGGCTGCCAGCGACATTCTCGATTTCAATGCTATATTCAGACTCGACATATTCAATGTGATGATGTTCATAGTATTTTTTCCAGAACGAAACAGCGGATTGGTTGTTAGCAAGTTGCTCCACTTTGAATCTGCCCTGAAATTGTGCAAACACCCGATTAACCGCTTGAGTCGCCAATCCCTGTCCACGATATTTTTTGACCAGAAACAGTTCTTGTACCGTATAATCTACATCATCATCTACATATGGAGGAGAGCAAACCAGCACAAATCCGATAACCTTCCCCTCATATTGAATAAAAAACGGATGTAATTCCGCTCGTTCCAGATAGAGATAGGTATTCGTTGGATCGTACTTTCCCTCTTCAAGCAAATCCTCCCCCGAGAATTCGGACAGATCATATAGATACAGGTTGTACAGGTTTAAAAATAATTCTTTTTGACTGTTATCGATTCTGGTGATTTGAACATTCATGTCATTACACCTCTTCCTTATTAATAATCCGCTTTTGTATATTGGTTAAATAACGGGCTTTCTCCTACCTCCCTTAATATATCGCTTCAATCCTAACAGATATAGGTAAAGTTTAATTTAAACAGTAAAGTACACTCTCCATCTTAAAAAGTTATGTATAACCAAAACCGGACACGACATCGTCGCGTCCATGGGTGCTTTTAATTATTTGATTAGATAACCAACCACAGGATAAGAAATCACGTTCCGGTCCCTATAGGTCGAAATCACCGCTTCGGGATGCGTACTGAGAATCCCATTTTGCAACATGACCGGTCTAAATCCTCGTTCCATCGCACCATTATAGGTAAATAACACACATTCCTCCGCGGCAAACCCTGCGATAATCAACAGCTCAATACCGTGGCTCTTCAAAATTTTCTCCAGATCTGTCTGCCAGAATGCATTGGAACTTTCCTTCGCAATAGTCAGATCCTTCTCATCCACATCCACCTCAGAAATAATACGATACGCCTCAGAATTTGAATTTTCCATCCCTTCCACGTCTTGTACATGAACGACAACATGGTCGCTCGAACGAAGCACGTCTGCAACATGATTGATATATTCACAAGCGTGGTCTATTGCTTTTTGATCCAACTGATTCCTTACAATACTCTCTTGCATATCCACAATCAGGAAACCGATTTTCATATCATCTCTCCTCTTACTTTCTTTCTCAACATCATGATCTGTCCAATATGATATGCATTATGAATACACACATTGGATATGACATTCCACCATGGGGCGTTGAAGTACGATGGGATGGTCATCCCCAGTTTTGCATCATCACTATCCTCTACAGCCTGTATCCAGCGACTAAATGTTACTCCAATTCGTTCAATGCTCTTCTGCCACTCTTCTTCACTTACCTGGGATGGGTTAACATAGAACGTTTCATCATTATTTATGCTATTGTCCAAAGCCACTTCACCCTTGATAAACCGATCCAACCATGTTTCATTCCAGAAAGTCAGATGATTCACCAGCCTCCAGATTGATTGCCCCTCTTCATTCAGCCATAAGGCCTGCGCAGCGGTTACATCACATAACATCTCGTCCAGCGGCATAAACCAGCTCTTGTCATGATGACATGCGGCCAGTTGATCCAACAATACTAGTTTGGTACTCATGTTTGGCACCCCTCCTCCCAAAATGTCTCTATGAAATCGTTCAAATACCTTTCCTCGTTTTCCTTGCCCCACTTCTCCCAGCCAAACAAATCGGTATAGTACGCATCTTCTAGGTTTGATTCTTGGATTATTGTTTCGTAAAGATGCACTGGAACTGCGTCGTAATATCCAAACTCGATTGCATAATGATCATTTGTTACAGGTAATTCATGACATTGCTCATGGAAACTCAACCATTCTTTTAAAGGAATATCTGCCGAGATTATGCTCTTCCCATTTTCAGAATCAAAGTTTATGTTTCGTGCTCTAAGTGAAGGTAACACTTCCAAGTAACCTGGAATTTGGTTTTTCATAGTAGTCATGGATACCTTCATTACAGGCTCAAGAAGTACGGGGTTGGCTCGTTTAAAACCATCACGGAATGCCAAGGATGCTGCAATTTTAAACGACATTACTTTCGAATCGAATGAATGAAACGATCCATCGAACAGCGTTACTTTTACATCTACCACTGGAAAATGGCCTAATATACCTCTGATCATCATTTCTTCGATTCCGCTCCTGACCGGGGGAATATATTCATCAGGTATAACATAATCATCGATAATTTTATTTATAAACTCAAAACCGCTATCCCTTGATTTGGGTTCAAGCTTGATCCAACAGTGACCGTACTGATGTATCCCTCCCGTCTGTCTAACATATCTTCCTTCAGATTGAACTGTTTCTTGTATCGATGTCTTATAGAGAACCTGCGGTTTCAGAGCATCTATTTCCAAACCAAACTCATCTCTTAGACGTCCGATTCTTTCTTGCAATTGCTGTTCCCCTTGTCCCGCAATAATGATCTGCTTCCGAGTATCCTGGGTATATACCACGAAATCTGAATCTTCTTCTGCACACTTTTTTAAACCCAGCAATACTTTCTTAACCTCTTCTTTGGTCTTCGGCTGCTGAATGATAACTGTCATATATGGATCAGAGAGATTAATCGTACGCACATGAGTCACTCCTTCACTAATCCTTGAATAATTCGTCCAGCATTCGTTTGCGGTTCTCCAGAAAACTGCGGGTAATCTGGTAATGCTCCGTCTCTTCATAAGCCATTTCCTGAATCCGGCTATCGTCAAAATTCAATATGTCTGCCCCCGGATAACCGAGAAGAATGGGTGAATGCGTCGCGATTATAAATTGAGAATGATCTGACAGATCATAAAGAATCCGCAGCAAGGATAGTTGCCGGGCTGGTGATAAAGCGGCTTCGGGTTCATCGAGCAGATAAATCCCTTTCGAATTAAACCGATTCACAAACAGATTCAGAAAAGACTCCCCGTGCGACTGTTCATGCAGCGAACGCCCGCCATAATATTCAAGGGAACCCACCTCATCCACATGCGAAGCAAATTGGTAAAATGACTCGGAGCGCATGAAGAAGCCTTTCGATATTTTCGGCAACCAGGACAGTCGCAAATATTCCCCTAATGAAGATTCGGATGCGTCCATCTCATAGAAGTTATTCCTTCCTCCCCCGGCTGTATTGAATCCACACTGGTGAGCAATTCCCTCCAGTAATGTGGACTTGCCTGATCCATTTTCACCAACAAAAAAAGTAATGTTATTCCTGAATTCCAATCGCTGCAATGACTGTATTGCCGGTATATGAAACGGATATTGATCTGGATTTTCCACTTTATCGGATAGTAACTCCACACTTCGAAGATACATATGCATGCTCCTATTCATGTTAGATTTGGCCCGGTCTACCCGAACACGATTCAACAACGGATCACAAACATTCCACCTTAGAATGTGAACATGGCTCCTTTTTCATCAAATACGGCAGGTACCTTTTCATTTACACATTCCCTATATTAAACGACGAAAAGACGGATGACAAAATTATGGTTGACGGTGTCATATCAGCTCCTATATGATGTAGGAAGAACGTTCTGCATAAAAACATAAAATGAATTGGCGTGTTACCACCCCAGAGGGCATGAGCCAAGAAGCGACGAGACCATACTCGCTTCTTGGCTCTTTTTGACGTTCCTGAATGAAAGCGTTAACTTTAGAAACGAGGAGGCTGTGAACCGTGAGTAAAGGAATGATGCTGCAGGTGGAGCGGGTCGTCGGCAGCAATATTGTTCTGGCCCGGTCGCACCAGAATACCAAGGAGTACGTGCTGATCGGCAAAGGGTTGGGATTTGCGTTCAAGGGGGAAAGCACCGTTCAGGCCGATGATCCGCGGATTGAGAAAAGGTTCCGCCTGGAGGACCGGGAGGAGTGGGGGCAGGCGCAGGAGCTGATGAAGGACTTGGACCCGGATGTCATCGACATCTCTGACCGGATTATCCGTCTCATCACTGATCAGTTTCCTGGCAAGCTGAATGACAAGATCTACCTTGCTCTTCCGAGTCATATTCAGTTCACCTTATATCGGATCCGCAACGGGATGGAGATTCTGAATCCTTTCCTTATGGAGACAAAGCTCAGTTTTCCGAAAGAATTCGAAATCGCCTCGGAAGCGGCGGCCATGATCGGAGAGGCCTTTGGCGTAGAGGTCCCGGAGGATGAGGCCGGGTTCCTGACATACCATGTGTACTCCTCCGTAAACCACGTTCCTGTCGGACAGCTGGTTAAGGTATCAAATGTGATCAGCAAGCTTCAGTCCATTATTGAAGAGGAGGGTGGCGTTCGCTTTGAGCAGGGCAGCCTTATTCAGGCAAGACTCATGATACACCTGCGCTTTTCCATGGAACGCCTGTATCAGCAGCCGATGACGGCCCCCACCTTCGCACAATATGTGCAAAATGAGTATCCGTCCGAATACCAGCTGGCCAGAAAACTGAGCGCTGTAATGGCCGAGGATTTGGGTACAGAGGTACCCGAGGAAGAAACGGCTTTTCTCGCCATGCATTTATACCGGCTTTTTCAAACCCATGCCAAAACCAACAACAGAAAGGACAACACACAATGATCTGGAAATGGAAAAACAACAAATCTGCCAAAACATCTGAGACAATATCCGTCGCCTCCCCGCTCACCGGAACCTGCGTCAGTTTGGAAGAAGTGCCTGACGAAGCGTTCGCGCAAGGACTTATGGGACCGGGAGTTGCAGTGATTCCCCAGGAGGGCAGGCTGGTCGCCCCTATCGACGGCACTGTGGTGCACCTGATCAAATCGCATCATGCCGTAATGATTGAGCATGCTTCCGGACTGCAGCTGCTGCTGCATATCGGTATGAATACTGTCAGCCTGAAAGGACAGGGCTTCACACCCCAAGTACAGATCGGGGATCAGGTCACTGTCGGTCAGACCCTGATCGAATTTGACCTGAATGCGATCGCTTCGGCCGGTTATCCGGTCATCACCCCTGTCATCGTTGCGAATGCGGCAGAACAGCCGTGGGAGTCACACCCGGAGTATGGCAACGTAGAAGCAGGCTTGGGAACTATCATGAAAGTCAGCTTGCCCAAATAACATAAATCAAAAAAAGAAAGGAAGAACAATATGCTGAAAGCACTGCAAAAGCTGGGAAGATCCCTGATGCTTCCTGTGGCAACCCTGCCTGCGGCAGGTATTCTTCAAGGCCTCGGTCTTCTTAATTATGAAAAGGACATTCCGCTCGGTCCCGTGATCGGGGGATTTCTCAATCAGTATGTAGCTCCATTCCTGAATGAGGGAGCGGGGGCGATCTTCGGCAACCTTGCGCTCATCTTCGCCATCGGGGTGGCAATCGGACTTGCGGGGGATGCGGTCGCCGCGCTCTCCGCCCTGATCGCTTATATGGTGCTGATCCGAATTCTGGGAGCCGTTCCAGGTGTATTCGACTATATTCCTGACGATGTCAAGCTGGATACGGGCGTATTGGGCGGGATATTTGCCGGACTGCTTGCAGCCTATATGTATAAAAAATACCACAATATCAAGCTTCCTGACTGGCTCGGCTTCTTCTCCGGCAAACGCTTTGTGCCGATGGTCACCGCCGGCTCCATGCTGGTATTGGCCATCCTGATCGGCATGGTCTGGAGCCCGATTCAGGATGCCATCGGCGCTTTCGGCACCTGGATTGTAGGCTTTGGCGGCGTTGGCTCCATGGTGTTCATGATCGCCAACCGCCTGCTCATCCCGCTCGGTCTGCATCATGTCCTCAACTCCATCGCCTGGTTTCAGATCGGGGATTATACCAATGCAGCCGGGGAAGTCGTGCACGGCGACCTGACCCGCTTCTTCAACGGAGACCCTACGGCAGGCATGTTCATGTCTGGCTTCTTCCCGATTATGATGTTCGCTCTTCCGGCGGCGGCGCTTGCCTTGATTCATACAGCCAGGCCTGAAAAGCGCAAAATGGTCGCTTCGATCTTTATCGGCGCAGCGGTGGCTTCGTTCTTAACGGGTATTACCGAGCCGCTCGAGTTCTCCTTCATGTTCGCGGCGCCTCTGCTGTATGTGGTGCACGCTATTCTTACCGGAGCAGCGGCTCTGATCATGTACCTGCTGAATGTTAAGCTGGGCTTCGCCTTCTCAGCAGGTCTGATCGATTACCTCGTGAACATGAAGCTGTCGACCAATCCGCTGCTCATGATCCCGGTCGGACTCGCATTCGCGGTCGTCTATTATTTCCTGTTCCGGTTCATGATTGTGAAGTTCAACCTGAAAACGCCGGGGCGCGAGGATGACGCTTATGATGCGGATGTCCCCACTGATGCTTCCGCCGTGGCAGCGGCGTCTGCCGACACCAAGGCTGGCAAAGTGCTCGCAGGGATCGGGGGAACAGATAATATCGAGAGCATCGACGCCTGCATCACTCGCCTCCGACTTGTTGTTAGGGACGACAAAGCCGTCAACGACCAGGTCCTCAAACAGCTTGGCGCTTCCGGCGTCATGAGGCTCGGTGGCGGAGCAGTGCAGGTCATCTTCGGCACCCAGTCCGAAATCCTGAAGGATGAGATTAAGAAGCTGATGTAACGCTCGTCCTCCTTTGAGTTTAAAAAGGTCGAGAACAAGGGTAGGTTCACCCTGTTCTCGACCTTTTTTTGTTAACCAAGAAGCGCAGGATATTCTTTTGAGTGGCCATGTCTTCTTTTGGTTTATGAGGTAGGGGTTAGCACGAAGCAGCGGAGAGAACGAAGCAATTCCGGAAAAGCATCAGCGTTGAAAAAAAAGAGCAAGCTTTGCGCTCACTCTCTCTGTGTTAATACACAAATCTGCGCTGCGCCCAATAGCTGAACACAAAAATCGACACCTCCGTTAACAGCTTCGCTGCAATCAGCGGAATAATTAGTTTTTCATTGTAGAAGTACAACAATCCGTAATTTAACAGCAGCACGAGAATGACCAGCGAGAAGTATTTCGGTAAAGACTGACGAACCTTGGATGTTTTCCCGGCTGAAAATACATATTTCCGATTAATTGTATAGTTGAAGATGGAGCTGCAAAGTCTCGCTGCAACGACCGACAGGAACAGATTATGCGTGAAGTACTGGATCACGAACAGTAAGCCAAAATCGATCAAAGCCGATAACACCGAAGACGTACTGAACATTAGAATCGGCATATAAATGCGGAATGAATCCACCAACGGGCGAAAATGAGAGGATTTGTTATGATCCAGATAGACCGTATCAATAAACTCCTCCGTGATCTCATACCCTTCTTTATGCGCTGTCAGCAGCATGTTCATTTCGTATTCAAATCGTTCCCCCGGAATCCGGCACAGCCAATCCAGCATTGAGTACGGAAAACCTCGCAGGCCTGTCTGTGTGTCATATACTTTGGTACCTGTCGTGAGCGAAAAGACGCCTCGTGTGACCGTGTTGCCAAAACGGCTGCGCGCTGGAATGGTTCCACTGAATCGACGGCTTCCCAGCACAATGCCCGGCGCAGTCTGCTCCAATAGTACATCGAAGATGCGTTTGATATCATGCGGCAGATGCTGTCCGTCACTGTCTGCGCATATGATACCGCCCTGTAGGCCATGTTCCTTGATATATTGGAATCCTGTCTTGAGCGCACGTCCTTTGCCCAGATTAACTGTATGTGTCAGGACTGTACACCCATAGGCTTCTGCCGTCTCGAAAATCCCCCGGTAACCTGGCCCGCTGCCATCATCTACAATGACAATGGGTCCTAACTGAAACGTCTGCAACTGTAAAATGAGATTCAATAAACGAACATCCGGTTCGTATGATGGAATTAATATCGTCATGATCATTGTCCTTCTTTCAGATAAAGGATGTCACTTACGCCGCGTTCCTGATTTCTCCCCAGCGGATTATTAACAACCCGGCCCATGAAATACATCGTGGATGAGCCGCCGCCGTCCAGATTGTAGGCTTCCGTTGCTCCTAGACCTTTCATGACATCGGCAAGCTCTGCCAAGGTCATGCCACGGCTGTCATCCTGTCGTCCGTCAACCACAACAAATACGTAATGATTCGGGGCGATTATGCCGATTGCCGTTCTTGGATTCGCATCCTGGATCGACCGGTTACCAAAGTTGTTATCGATTTTCACACTGCTGAAGTCACTTACAATCTCACCGTCCTGAATCAGAATGGGCCCAAAAGATAATGTATTGGTCGCGCCTTCCGCCAGCAGTTCCGATGAGGATTCTTCCGTCTCGTTATACGTTTTCATCGTACCGTCACTGAATAGCGCCATCGCATCACGAACCGGATCATCCCGATATACCGTACCATTGCGGATAATTACCCCATCATCACGGAAGCCGTAATAGTCACCATTGATCGCAAAGATGGCATTGTTGGCCGCTGCAATCTCTGAAGTGTTTTCGGTAATATTCGTGCCAAAACTGTTATCTGCCAGAGCCGAGCGCAGGCTGCTCGCATCTGTTAGCTGTACATCTGCGACGTAATACGTGATCTGATCTGAGCCTGAGCCCGTCTGCACCTTGTCGATCTTGACTTGCATATCATCGCTGGAATAGTTCCAGTCATCTGACGTTGCATTCACTTCAGTCGCCGTGGTTGAAGTATCACTGGAGGTGCCGGTTGCAGATATATTGTCATCCGCTACAACAACCTGTACATGCCGGATTAAGTAGCGGTCTGCCAGGCTGTATACCACGGCACCAAGGCCCAGAACAATAACAAGCGTGATCATCAGCCATTTGCGCCTTGGTTTTGCATTTTTATTGGGATCGTTCTTGTTGGGTTTTGGATAGATCTTCATCATGTGAAACTCACCTCTTCATCTAAGTTCTAGGTTCTTAAGGCTCATCATAGGCGGGCAAGCTTAAATGAATCTGAAACATTGGGAATGCAAAAAAAAGAAGATTACGCTGTTCTCCGTTATGGAGATCAGGCAACCTTCCATTTGAATGATATGAATGGATTTTAATCCACATATGTATACCCCAATAGGGGGCAGTACGATACCAAGCTGTTTGTTATAAGCCTGATTGTTCACCTGCAAAAAGAGCATCGTATGCAGGGCAGGGCTTCTTTTCTAAATAATCCGTTAACGCTTGAGGCTGTTTGATATAAATATCTCTCAAAGACGTACCCTCATAGATATTACCAATCACGACCGGATGGCATAGCTCACAGATGAGAATATCCCCGTTGCCGTGCAAATGCAGCTGCTTGGTTCCATCCACACAATTGGAGAAGTACACACCTGGCTGTTCACGCAAACCCAGTTGTTCAGCGAAACGATCCATACAGGTAAAATATAACGTTGTATCTTCCTTCTTGTACTTAATCAGCTCGTTTACGGAGTGGATGAGTGATTCTTTGGAAGCAATCTGGCTCCATTGACTATGTGGCATCACAATACTATTCTGGATTTCATGAATGCGTACACCCAGATCATAGACTTTATCGCTAATGGCCTGCATGTTCGCTTGGGTGCCTTCAAATAGCAGCGTTTCTAGCACAGTTTCCAGCCCCGCCTCGGTACAAAGACGAATGTTGTGCTCCAATCGCTCATACATGCGGGGATGTACACGGTAATAGGCAGCATATGCATCCCGATCTGTATAGTTGAACGATATATGAATATTGGACAAGCCGGCATCACGCAAAGCATGAATTCGTTCTTCCGTTAGCAAGCTGGCATTGGTATTTAATTGCGTGTCGATGCCATGTGCGCCGCAATACGTCACAATGTCCAGACAATCCTGATATTTCAGAGTTACTTCTCCCCCGGATAAACGCACTCGCTTGAGCCGCGGAAGCTCACTGATGATGCGAATCACTTCCTGACTTCCGATGCATTGCCCATCGTCCCGATTGTACGCGCAGCAATAGTCGCATTTGTAATTGCAATTGGAGGTCACGCCCACCTCCAGTCCTTCTAGTTCATATACACCGGGTGATTCAAGTTCAAGTGATTTATATCTGTTTTTCGCTGTCAATTCGATGTACCTCCCGATTCCTGTTCCATGTTTTTCAACTTGGAGATTATAGCGGATCACGGTCGATGCCCGATATGACATTATGTACGTTGGGATGTGAAGAAAAGAATAACCCCCAGCCATTTTATTGATTTTCAGTCCATCTATGCTCAGGATGATATGCAAAATCATAGTCTGCAATCATCAGGAATGACACACGGTCTCGCTGATCGAGCACCATGGATAAAATCATTAAATTTTCATAGCCACCTTCGAGTACAAATTTATCAAATGACGTTATTACCATTCAGCAGGTTATAACGATTGAAAATCTTCTCTGGTCATCGCATACAGTTTCAAATCCTGCATTTCGTTTTTAATTTTCATATACTTCCGTAAAACGCCTTCGAATTTCATGCCTGTCTTTTCCATGACCTTTGCGGAACCGATGTTACCTATCAGACATTTGGCCTGAATTCGTTCCAACCCGATGTCTTCAAATCCAAATTGAATGATTCGGCTAACCGCTTCCGTCATAATTCCACGACCCCAGTACTCATTGGATAACACGTAACCCAATTCCACCCTCATACTGTTGCTGTCGCACTCCAAATAATTGCAGCTGCCAATCAACTTCTTCGTTTGTTTATCCTCAATCCCCCATGGCCCCAGCTTATCCACCTCATATCGACTCATGACAAAATCAATAAAGGCTTTGGTATCCTCCTTGCTCTGATGTGCGTCCCAAGTTGTGTACTCCGATACAGCAGGAACCGCGCAATAACGGTACATCTCATCCAGATCAGCATAGGTAACGGGCCTTAGGAGCAATCGTTCTGTTTCCAATATAGGAAATGGGTCAAAATAACTTTCAATGGACTTCATATGTATGCCTCCCCGGCTTATTCAAATTAGTACCGTTATTGATAAGGAATCACACTATCCATTTATTCTGTTTTGTTCTGGCTTTCCGCTTCTTGATCTACAATTCCATGACTCATAAAACGCTTGAGACTTTCTTTGGTTTTGGAGCTGGTTGCTTCATATTCCGCCCATATTAAATAGAACAAGCCCAGGATTAAAGCAGCTATACTCCAACTTTGCGGAGCGGTTCCAACATAATTCAGCATCTCCTGAAACAATTCCGAATTCCACGAAGCCACACCAGAACCAAAAATGGCAGCACTCAAATATCGAACACTGTACAGAAATGCCGCTATGACCAGCAGAAGTGTCCCTGTAGTTCTACGACTCACACATATTCCCCCTTTATAAAATCACGGCCATAACCTCTGGTACTTCCATTGCCCTTGATGCAGAATATATTGAATTCGCACATGCTTTCGCTCTGGGTCTCCCTGCCAGAATTCAACTTCCTGTGCGTTCACGGCGTACAGTCTCCAATTCGGTGTAATAACATCAGAATCTCGGCTGATTCGTTCCTTCTGAGCGGTAATGGCACGTTCCAATTCTTCCTCGCTCTCAAGCTCCTGACTCTGCCTTCCTGTCATCGCAACTGCGCGTGCCCCTGCCGATCTTTTCCTAAAATCGGCCGCCCCCGCTTCCTCTCCCATATCCTCAGCGATCCCCCTTATTCGAATCTGTCTGCCCAGCGCAGGCCAATAAAAGGTCAGTGCCACCTGCGGATTGTTCTCCAGCTGCTGTCCTTTTCGACTCTCCGATCCAGATGCAAAATAAAAAGCTTCGTCAACTACGTCTTTCAAGATTAATACTCGTGCATCTGGAAAACCATTCGAGTCCACTGTCGAGATCGTCATCCCATGAGGTTCTTTCACACCGTAATCTATAGCCAGTCTCAGCCATTCCAGAAAAAGCTCCCTCGGTCGATCCGGTAACTGTTCGGTATCCCAAGTCGGAAAAGGTCCAGACAAGGACTTCAATCCACGCAACAAATCACTAGATTTATCACTCATAACAGCAACCCCCTTAGACTTCCATTTCATTCCATTGTAGCGTAGTAGGCCATGTTCTCAACTATTTGTTTTGATATTGGACACCGACCAGACAATCCAATTGCGGGAAAGTTGTATGAATCTTTAGGCTTTATAAAAGTGAGTGAAGAACTAATAGACGGTGAAATCGTACGTCTGCTTCAAATTGGTTAAATAATTAATATAAAGACTGACGGCACCTGTCGGCAGTCTTTATTATGACTAAAAAGAATTAACTGTTGTGAAAATTGTTTTTATATACAACCTTTTCTAACCTAGATGACTCATCATATTCATACAGCTAAACTCCCAACCATTTACTCCTTTTTCAACCGTATGAACACTGGTATTGCCTATAGAATGAAACTCCGATGTATTGGTCCAATCTTGGTTTCCTAAGAGATAATAAAGGATGTTGATTACTCCGCCGTGCGTTACCAGTAGAACATTCGATTCTATCTTCTGCTCCTCTATACTTCTGCATAAATCCCGAAAGGATGTACATATTCTGTTATAAAAATTTCGAGGACTCTCTCCTCCTGGAAACGGGGTATCCATGCCAAGAGTGTTAAAATAAACTCCTGCATATTTCACTTCTGCTTCCTTGTTTGGCATTCCAGCCAAATCTCCATTGTTCATTTCTCCCCAGTCTTTCAGGTAATGTGCTTTTATGTTGAGCCTTTTTTCAAGCACTTCTGCAGTCTGTACTGCACGCGGAAGATCACTGCTAATTAACGTGTTTATCTTATATTGTTCTGAATGATGTTGCAGGTAATCTCCGAGTCTCTCCGATTGAATAATGCCTTGCTCAATGAGTCCTCGCTGACTCCAGCCACCTCTGTATCCGTCCTCATCCATCCCATGTCTTACTAAGAAAATCTTCAATTTATCTCCTCCTCTATTTGAATCCTCTTATAACAAACCCCGACCATAGATCTTCCATCTTAGGTCGGGGCTTATGTTTTTATCTGACAAACGTATTGTGAACTCGATCTGACTTTATAAAGTAAGGAATCCATATCGAGGACCCCACAACGGGTGATTATAGTCAGATTGAGCTAACATTAACATTTCCACGTGTAATTTACACAACCGTCTTATTATACAATGCAAGGAAGCAAAACGATACCCATTTCCAGTCGATAAAAAGATCCTTCGCTATACTTACGCCGTGTTCGGCAGGGTATTCTTCCTGCATACTGTACTTAACTCGTGCAGATGGCACATCTGTACTAACGTTCAAGGAGGAATGATCAGACTATGTCCAATTCCAAGGTAAAGCTTCTGCCCTTTGCAGATATTTCGGTGTATACAGAAGGCTTCGAGATAGTTTCCACTCAGTGGGGCGGCGATGGTCGGGTCTATGTGCTACTCATAAACCAAATTCCGGAAAGGGAACGGGACATGTTCGTGCAAGCTAAATTAAAACAAACCCACACGTACAAAGTTCTGATTGTGACGGATCAACACATAGAGGAAGTTGTTATTTGGGGGCAAACATTTAATTATCATTACGTACAGCCGCTTCATGATCACCTGCTGCTTGTCGGAGCGCGCTGCGCCCATTATGGGAATGATCGGTATGATCTGAATGCCAAAGTGTGTGATTTTAATGGAAATACGATCCGTGAGTTTCTACTTGGGGATGGCATTCAGAGCGTTCAGGTAACGGAGAAAGGAACGATCTGGACGAGTTACTTTGACGAAGGTGTGTTTGGTAACTACGGATGGAGCGACCCCATTGGCTCGCGTGGGCTTCTGGCCTGGGATGAACATGGCAACAAGCTGTACGAGGATCATGCAGCAGATATTGCCGATTGTTATGCACTCAATGTGGTGAATGAAAACCAAATCTGGTTTTATTTTTATACGGATTTCGAGCTTGGATGTGTTTCCGGCGGTACCCGGCAACCCAAGGTTACATTGATCAATCCGAACATATCCGGCTCTTCCGGATTGTGTACGGATGGGTATCATTTTTTGTTCGATGCCGGGTATGGTAAACACGGGACGTTTGTTCTCAAGAAAATGGAGAAGCCTGGAATACTTACAAAAGGGCAAAAGATTGAGTTCGTGAATGAACAAAATAAACCGTTCAAGCAGGCGAGACAGGATCTTCGCCAAAACCGTTTGCTCCTTAGTGATGGGAATGGGTTGTATCAGGTGACGGTTGAGGAATTGGCTTCAGGTTTGGTTTAGGGAGATTAGATTAAGAGTGAAGAGGGTTATTTATTAAAAGATAATCCCTCTTCTTCGAGTGCTTGTCGAAGTTTGGGGATCGTAGAAGGCCCAATCCCGTGCAGCTTCAGAATCTCTTTTTCTGTGTATTGCGAGAGTTTTTGCAACGTCGTAATTCCCTGATTCTCCAGTGCACGTCTAGCGGGTGCCGACAGCAATGAGAGAAATCCCTCTTTCGGTTTCCGTTCCTTCTCACAGACCGGACAGGTTGGACAATCGCTACTTTTGTAATAGGAATGCCCGTGTTCGCATGTTCTTAATGTTCCTTTATCGTTTGCCATGCAGCTCGCACCTTTCTGTTTTATCAGATAACGAGATTCATACGTTACAACACCTTTTGGAAACTACCAATATCCAATCTGCGATCAAATTTATATCCCACGTCTTTAAACATCGCACATTGCTCATATCCATGCTTTTCGAACAGAGACTTGCTGCGTGTGTTTTCCATGCATACCGTAGCAATCAAGGTGTAGAACCCTTGCTCGCGCGCAACATCCTCTATAAATCGCAGTGCCGTTCCACCAATGCCCTTCCCTACAATATCCGGTTTCAAATAAATGGTTACTTCTCCCGAGAAGTCATAGGCTTGTTTGCTCTTGTATTGGGTAATTAGCACATACCCTTGAATTTCGTCCTCTTCTTTAATGACAAACGATTTAAAACGAGGATTTTTGTTCATGACAGATGCTTTAATTTCTTCCAGAGTCAATTCTTCGGTATGAAACGAGATAGTCGTGTTGGAAACGTAGTAATTATATATTTCTCTGACTTCAGTCAAATCCTGCTCCGTTATTTCTTCAAAAGAGTAGCAGGGCATTTCCAGTTTCATACTGATAAATAACATGTCCTCGTCATGCACTTTGCTATAAAACTCCTTATCTCTTTTAAAGCCTATCCGCTCATACACTTTAATTGCTCGTTCGTTGAATGTGGCAACCACCAGTCGAAAATGAGAACTATGAAATTGGTTTTGCAAGAATGCTAAACTTTGTTTAAGGAATACCGATCCTAGCTTTTGCCCTGTCAGATCTGGATCTAATCCAAGGCCTATATCCAGATATCCTTCTTCTTGATACAGTCCGATTAAGGTTCCTCCCGGTACACGTGCTGATTCCCCACAACAAATAAATCCTACTACCCTCTCCAGTTCATCCAGGACTGAAAAGTACTCCCCTTTCATTAATTCTTGAATATCTTCATTGGATTCAGAGAAACTGTACATCGCGTATTCCTCTTCATACTTCCAGGTAACGATTTTTTCTGCATCAGCTATTTTCATTGGATGATAGGATAAAAGCATGAATAATCCCCCTTTTATACACTTACGAGCTTAACGAAGTCGTTAGAGATACCATCATCTTTTTTCATACAGACTGGCACTCCAGTTCCCTTGTTTCATTCTGCGGATGTATTGGAATCCATAGTCCTTATAGTATTGATTAAGTCTCAGGTTATCTGCCATGCAATCCAGCCTGATCAAGGTCTTGCCTTTATGCCTAATGTTCTCTTCTGCTGATTTTAGTAGGAGTAGCCCTATATTTTGCCCTCTAAAATCTCTATTCACTGCGAATCGGTGTATGTACCCGGAATTGGTGTTGTCGAGCTCTTCCCAAATCAGGGGATCTGACCACGTTAAGCTATACGTCCCTACGATTTCATGATTTATCTCAGCAAGATATACGTCAGATCCATCCGTCATGAATTCATTCACTTGTTCCAAATTGAAATACTCAGGACGCCATTGATAGATCTCTTTGGAGTTCAGCCACCGGGCAGACTCTTGCCATAGGTCCAACACAGTTGAAGCTTCCTCCGGTAATGCAAGTCTGGTTATGAGTTTAGTATTAAGTTGCCCCATCAAGATCCCTCGCTTATTCAAAAGTTAAATACCCCCATCAACCATGCTGCAAATCGTTCTTTCTCCTCGAACTGTGGGTAATGAGCCGATTCTTCAAATACAACAAAATCTTTTTTGGGTGCTTCAAGCTCATCGAAATAATCCCTTGCCGCATTCAGAGACGTCATATAATCATACTTTCCCATAACAAAATAAGTCGGTATCTCCAGCTGATCTACAATGTCTGGCAAAGGGGTGGTGAACCCCTCCTTCAGGAGGATTTCTTGTGTAGCCTGCACGCCCATGGAATACCGAATCACATCTAGCGCATTATATTCGGTTCCCAGAAGGAAGCCGAGCATATAATCCCTGTTGTCATCAATAAGTCTGGCCGCACCGCCATATTTGCGAACCAACTTTCTTGGTGTGTACTGCTCGCCTCGCTCAATCGGACCCCGAAGACGTTCCAGACTTTCCACATCCGCTGTGCTGTCTGCTTGTTTCGCTTGTGCGATCGTATAGTTTAAGCTGTCCAACTCACTTTGCACAGTATCAGCTACTTGTCCAATACCTATATAAGCAACAAATTTTTCAGGTGCTTTGGCCGCCGCTTTTGTCCCTATGTATGTACCAAATGAATGACCGACCAGCGTAACCTTTCTTTGCCCCAGTTCGGCAGTGACGTAATCCGTTAATGCCAGCAAATCATCTACAAGCACATCTGAAGTCACATCCGAATAATCCTCCATGAAATGATAGGACTTTCCACTTCCACGTTGATCATAATGGACAATGGTAAAATGTTGCTCAAGCTCCTGCTGATACTTTCTTACATAAGGAATCTCGGAGCAACCCGGGCCACCATGTACAAAAAGAAGGATAGGATTGTTCCGATCTACCCCGCGAATCATAACCTCATGACCAACACCATTGATCTCGACCTGTCCTAACGTGCTGATACTGTTCTCTCCCTTGATCCCTGGGGTCCAAGTTGGAAAGATCAGAGCGATTATTACGAGTAAAAGAATACTAAGCATGGTGCGTCTGAATATTTTAATCGACCTCTTACACATGAGAAGGCTCCTCCGGGGATATTCGTTTGTTTAAAAAGCTGACTCCGAACTCTTCACTAACTTATTTACTCCTTACTACTCCTAGTTACTTCATTTTATAAAAATACGGTCCGCACCTGGATTCATGGGTATGTACATACGTCCACGTGAACGCTTGGTCAAAAATATAAATGTCCTGTTCCGAATCAAAATCTTCTGCAATGACCTTATCCGCATTCTGAAATACCTGTATGAATGGCGTGTGTTGGTACATGACATACAATTCATTTTTATCTTCGGCATTGAAAGCATCTCGTGCTTCATCGTCTGTTAGGCAATCCTGTTTCTCATAACTGAACATATGCCACTTGTACTGGCTATAATAGATGGCCTCTTTTACCTCTTTCCTGATGTTCTTGGCAAATGTATTATCCCATTTCTGTATCATTTCTTCGGATTCCTCGCACAATTCAGTCACAAGGACTCCCTTGTCCTCCAAATTTTTGTTATACATATATTTGCGGTGCACAAGCTCGATTCGCGAGTACACCACATTCAGTTCGTGGTCCGGTAGAGCATCCAGCAGCTCATTAATTTCATCTCTAATCATCATAACCTCCGAAGTTTATTGAATTTAAGATAGTTAAAAATTTAGAATACACTCGCATTCCAGCTACTCACCGTTTGCTTCTTCTCGCAACAAATAGGCCAATCGGTACATTTCCGCAATATCATATCTATTCTGTTCTTCAAATCTCCTGATCGCTTCACCAATCTCCACAACCTCTACAGCAATCACCTGTTCCCCATCCATCGGATTCAGCGGTTGGCCCACGAGTTCAACTTCTCCATAACCAATAAGTCTTACAAAATGAGGATGTGGAATATGCGGTCTATACGGCTCAGGTGCACTCGACATGCAATGAAATTGTCCAAACACCTGATACGTGACCAACTTGGCTCCGAGCTCCTCCATCACTTCACGTTGCAGTCCATCCATATACTTCTCTCCTACCTCCAACGTTCCTCCGGGCAGCTCCCATTTTCCGTTATCGATCTGAAAAACAACCACTTGTTCCCCGACAAACGGGATGATACTCACATTGCTTACCAGCGTTTCATCCACGATGTCGTTTAATCTAAACTCCGCTTTAACAATTCCCCAGTGAATCGATGTGCTGAGCGCCGGGAAGTGTTCCCGATCCAGAGTCTTCATTTCTCTATCCGATCCTCTCTATGTAAAATAAATCTTCCATTATAAGTTCTAACTCTCATTATAGATCAAAAAAGAAAAAAGAAGGCCACTTTTCCCATCGGGAATCCATGGACCTTCTCATGTTATTTCAGTTGAACTAAAGAATGATTACACTATCCACTCTGAGTGCTAATGGTGTACCAGTTTCCCGTTTTCCAAAAAGAGAACCCGATCACATAGCGGCAAAATCCGCTCATCATGTGTAACCATGACTGCACTCTTGCCCTGCTCCTTCACGAGCCGTGCAATCATGCTCACAATATCCAGTCCACGTTCCGCATCCAAACTGGCAGTCGGTTCGTCCGCGAGCAGGACGGCCGGATCATTCATCAATGCTCTGGCAATGGCAACCCGCTGGCGTTCCCCGCCGGAAAGCTTCTCGGCATATGCCTTACGCCGATGCGATAAGCCTACCGTATCCAGCAGCTCATCGACTCGCTTCGCCGCCTTGGTTTTGTCCGTCCCGGCAAGTTTGGCAACCACCATTAGTTGTTCTTCCACTTTCAGATACGGAATGAGATTGGCGCTTTGAAAAATAAACCCGAGCTGCTGGAGCCGCACATCGGATATGTCCTGTTTGTTTTTGCCCATAATCGATGCACCATCCAGCAGAACCTGTCCTTCCGTCGGTTCAAGGAGTGCACCTGCGATGGACAGAAATGTACTTTTGCCTGAGCCGGAAGGCCCCATGACCGCGACGAGTTCTCCTTCGGCCACCTTAAGATCCAACTTATCCAATATCGTCCGTTTGACTCCACCATCTTCAAAAGTCTGTGTAATTCCCTGCAATACCAGTCGGTTTCTCATGCTGCTGTCCTCCCAATCGCATCAAGCGCATCAATTTTGGTCACCTTCCACACCGAGAATAACGAACCTGCCATAGACATTATCACGAACAACACGCAGGTTAGTGCCAGGGTGGACAAGCCTAATTGAAACGGCATTGAAGCTGGCAAGATGGATTCAAATAGCTGAACCAGCAGAACACTAATCACCAGACTGCCGACGGACAGAAGCAATACTTGTAATGAGACACTGCCAGCCAGATACGAATTCCGTGTTCCAATGGCTTTCAAAATGCCAAATTGACTCGTTTTCTGAATCGTGATGACGTAGAAAAATACCGCAAGCACAAACGCCGAGATGACAAATAAAAAGGCAATCATCATGAGCAGCGAGCCCTGCTCTTCTTTGTACCCAGGAATGGCCGATACCGCATCGGACTTCGTAATCACTTCCGTATTCGGCAAAGCGGTACTGAGGCTGTCTACCTTCTCGCCTTCATCTTTAACGGCAATCGCACTATATACAGGCGCATTGGAGTCTACTTTTCCTTGCGAAGTTCGGGAGCCTTCTTGAATAGCGAGCCATTCCTGCTCGTTCAGGAACACAACCGGTGAGTGACTGAAGGACTCATTTTCCACAAATCCGCCCACGGTCCACTCCGTTCCCGACGCTTGATCGACCAATACCGTTCCAATGGTCACGCCGGATTCAGACAGCTTTTGATCCACCACAACCTGCCCGTCTTTCAGATCCGTGATTGGAGAGCCTTCCGTTACGGTTGGAGCCAGCCAGCCTTCCGGGTTCACCATGAATAGTGTTACATCAATCTTCTTCGTGTCACCAGCTGGACTGACTGTTGTCATTTTCACACCCAGCGGCTCAGCGTTCTCTTGACCTACCACGGAGCGCGCCTGTTCAAGCTCATCCTGCCCCAACTGGGACCGGGTAAAACGATGATTCGAATCCTGCTCCAGAACAAAATGGGTTGCTGCCATATTTTTGATCGAAGCCGCGTTGTCATACGCCAGCCCCTGTGCTAGACCTGTAACAAATAAAACCAGAAATGAAACAAGCACCATGATTGTAGCAATTAACGCATACCGCCCTTTGGCAAATCTCATTTCCCTAATAGCCAAATACATGTTTTCTGACCTCCCTCTTGATAACCCAAGTATAGGAGGCGAAAATGAACGGAAAATGAATAACAGATTACATTTGGGGCAGCGTCACCGTAAAGACTGTTCCTTCAGCTGAACTGGCAACCTCGATCGTGCCCTCATGGATTCGGATAATTTTCTGCACAATGGCAAGACCAAGCCCGGTTCCGCCAGAAGAACGCTCACGCGCACGGTCCACCCGATAGAAGCGGTCGAACAGGAAAGGCAGATGCTCCGCAGCAATCCCGTCCCCTGTATCCTGAATATGGATCACGCACTGGGCGTTGGTCTCCTCGGCATGAATCTCGATGCTTCTCCCCTGTGGAAGATGATTCACCGCATTACCCAGCAGATTCATCCATACCTGCATGAGCAATACTTCATCGCCACATAGCTTGATGGATTCGGGCACCGAAATTCGTAACAGCAGTTCCTTTTCTTCCAGCTGCCATTGCAGCACCTGAACCGCTTGGCGAAACTGATCTCGCAGAGAGAATCTCACTTTGGTCAAATCCTCATGACCTTGTTCCAGGGAGGACAGGAGCAGCAACTGTTTACTCAGCAACGAGAGATGGCGACTCTCCTCCTCAATAATAGAGGCGTAGTGCTCCCGTTCCTGTTCAGGCAGAGCCCGATCTCCTACCAGTTGGGCAAAACCCTGAATGGAGGTCAGCGGAGATTGAATTTCATGTGATACGTTGGATACAAACTGCTGACGCGCCTGATCTACCCGTTCCAACTCACGACTCATGGTCATGAAATGCCGGGCCAGCTGCCCAATCTCGTCACGCCGCGTGGTACGTAATTTCAGATTATAGTTTCCTTGGGCAATGCGCTTGGTCGCCTCGGACAGACGTTCAATCGGATTCACCAAATAGCGGGTACTGATTATAAAGAGCAGAATGCTAATGCCCACCGTAAATGCTCCAATCAGCGCAAAAAAGATACGTAGTTCACCAAATTGCAAAATGATATCCGGCCGCATAAATAAGGCATAACGAGCATTGCCCATCTGTAGCTGAACACCAACGGTATTGCTCAATTGATTATCAAAGAACCCGGTAATGAAAGGTTTGCTGGGAAACTCGGCGACGCCGTGGTATATCTCACCACTTAATACCTGATCTACAGCCTGCTTGTCCAGATCCTTCTGGCGGAATTCACGGCCATAGAATTGGTCATACCCTTTTCCATCCGTCACATATATTTCGTAGCCGAGCGCTGCGGCATTGTTCAGGTAATGCTCTACCGTAGCGGGTTCCTGCTCCACAAACTGCTTCATTTGCGTTGCAATGCTAACTAACTTCTCGTCATTGAAAGACTTTAACTTCGCATGATAATAAATATTGGATAAAAGAAAACCCAGCATGGCGCTGACCAGAATCACCGCGATTGTAATCATGAACACCCGAAAGTACAGTGATCTCAATGCGCTTTCACCTCAATCTTATAACCAATCCCCCGTACCGTCTGAATGACAAAATCATCCGCATAATCGGCAAAACGATCACGCAGCCGCTTGATATGCACATCCACGGTGCGGTCATCTCCTTCGTAATCCGCTCCCCAGACGAGCCGAATGAGTTCATCTCGCGAGAATAAACGACCCGGAAACTGTGCCAGCTGGGAGAGCAGCTCGAACTCCTTCATTGGCAAAAAGAGAATCGATTGCCCATCGGAGACCTCCACGTTGTTCCGGTCAATCACGATGCGATTCATGCGAATGATATCACTGGACGTGCGATGGTATCGGCGAAATAATGCCTTAACCCGGTAGACCAGTTCCTCGGGCTCAAAAGGCTTCGTCACATACTCATCCGTACCTCTCAAGTACCCATCCCGTTTATCCGATAGCTGATCTCGTGCAGTTAGCAGCATAATCGGAATGTCATAATGTTGGCGAATAAAATCACATAACTCCAGTCCGTCCATGCCTGGCATCATTACATCCAGGATCGCCAGATCAATCGGCGTTGCTTGCATTATCTTGACTGCTTCCAACCCATCCTGTGCTTCATGCACCCGATACCCTTCCTTGGTCATGACATGCCGGAGGAGTGCTCTAATATTGGCATCGTCGTCCGCCAGAAGCAGATGCTTCATATCGTTGTCCATCCCTTCTGTATAAGTTGAATGAATAAGTTTACACTAGCCACTACAAGGTCAGGACATTATTGTGATCGCTCGTGTAAATATTAGTTTAAACTTATATATTCTTTATTTTATTATTAATAGCGAGAACTCCCTCGACATTAATCCATGCACAGATGGTAGCACAAAAGCAACGTAAATCGCCAGCGAACATGCAGTGAAGCCACGTGGGCCTTGTTTATATTTTCTCAAATCTGGTTGACACGTTGATCAGGCGCGCCTATAATAAAACCATAACATATGAACAAATGCTCATATATTCATTTATAAGTGATTAATCATTGCCGAGGATCACTTTTAATCATAAAAAAAGCATATTACATACCGGAGCAATGCTCCAAAGGAGAGGATTTCATATGTCTGAACATCACCACAATCACGACCATGGACACAATCATGCTCACACGAACAACAAGAAAGTACTATTGTTTTCCTTCATCATTATTACCGTTTATATGATTGTTGAAGCCGTTGGCGGATATATCACGAACAGTTTGGCGCTCATCTCCGATGCAGGTCATATGCTGTCTGATTCGATAGCTTTGGGAATCGCTTTGCTGGCGTTCACCTTTGGCGAAAAAGCGGTGAACTCAGGCAAAACGTACGGGTACAGACGCTTTGAGATTCTCGCAGCCACGTTAAACGGAATCACGTTAATCGCCATCGCGCTCTACATTTTCTACGAAGCGATTGGTCGATTTATCAACCCGCCAGAAGTCGCAACCGTAGGTATGTTGATCATCAGTATCATTGGACTGCTCATCAATGTTCTGGTGGCCTGGATTATGATGCGAGGGAGCGATACGGAGAAAAACCTGAATATGCGCGGTGCTTATCTACATGTCATCAGTGATATGTTGGGATCGGTTGGGGCCATTGCAGCGGCTTTGCTGATGATGTTCTTTGGCTGGGGTTGGGCCGATCCACTTGCGAGTGTAATTGTCGCGGCACTGGTATTGCGTAGTGGATTCTATGTCACCAAATCATCCCTGCATATCTTAATGGAAGGTACTCCGGCCAATGTGGATGTGAATGAGCTGGTGGAGACCATCAAACAAGTGGATGGCGTCAAAGGCGTACACGATGTGCATGTCTGGTCCATCACCAGTAACCTGAACGCGCTGACTGCTCATATTGTCGTAGATGGAACGATGGATGTCTATGCATCCGAGATCCTGGTTCAGAAGATTGAACATATGCTGGAGCATAAAGAAATCAAACATGTGACGCTCCAGGTGGAGTCCGAGAAACATCTGCATGATACCTCGGTGCTATGTACGGTCAAAGGCGACGCACCAGATGCCCACGCGCATCATAACCATTGAGATGGGTATAAAATATAGTTGTAAACAAAAACAGGGCAGATTCCCGTAAAAGGGAACGCCCTGTTTTTTTGTTTAGAGAATTTATGCATTTAGCATGAGCATAAGAGCATAAAATCGAATGAATCTCTACCTTGTCACACTCTGGACTACTTGTATCTGGAGAGTAACTTCTCTTTCTTCTGATCGAATTCATATTCCGATATGATATTTTTCTCTTTTAATTCACCCAACTGTAGCAGTTGTTCATGTACATTCACAGGGGCCTTTTTTCTCTTGCCAGATATAATCAAGGCTAGAATGGAGAAAAGCAGAGCATATAAGACAGCAAGGATTCCCATTCCTGCTGCGGAATCCGAACTTTCTGGTGAATCGTCTAGAAAAAAAACTGCTATTAATAAAAAATTAAGTATGTACCAAATAAGGCTGATGATCGATAGTGCTTTCAATTGAATTTTCCTCCTAAATGTTATGTATCTTTCTATTCAAAATCAGGAAAGGTCGATCAGAAGACTAAAACCTATAAAACTTAAATACGGTGTGAATTTGTTGCTTCGCAATACTACCTCTCCTTTCGGATAATAGAACCCTAGCACATATGCCAGGGCTCTTCGATCCAAGCTCAAATTCTCTTTAAGAAACTTTGATCTTATAAACCGCATAACCAATCTAAAAGTCACCGTATTTAGTTACTTTCGAACTGTCCATCTATTTCTTCTGTGCCTGTAACAGTTGATCATTAACAAATGCTTTCAAGAAGAAGAGTTCATTCCCATTAGGCTCCCGCAGCTGTTCCTTTTCAAAAGATGTTATCGCCTGCTCCAAGGAAGTAGATGTCACCGCTCTGCAACTGGTTGTAAGCTCCCTCCAGAATATATCCATCTCTTCCTGATCACAGATAGACTCGTGTCCGAGAATGAAATGCTCAGCATCATACATCTGCATGTCTCGTATCATGGGGTCTAGCAAGGATTGCTTAAAATGAAACAATTTATCCGTTGTTGTTCCATAAGGACTATCTCCGAGAAAAATAGTCTTCTCATCAGGAATATAAACAATTGTTGAATCATCCGTGTGCGTACTTTGAATCCTCTCCAGCATACAGAGCTTGTTCCCCAGATCAATGTGGAGGGAATCTTTAAAGACGATACCGGGCTTATCTAGTAGAAATGATTTTCTCGTCGGGATCTCCGCCTGTATAATTTCCATACAATGCGCGCTGATTATATCGGCATCTACATACTCACGAAGTGACTGATCATCGAAGGAAAAAGATCTCCAGTCGTTCAAGCGCTTATTCGTTAACCGATTAACGATGATCGTCGCACCGAATTCATTCATTCCCAAAAAATGATCCCAATGTGCATGCGTAATAACCACATACTGAACGGGAGGCACATCTAAGCATCGAATTTCCTCGATAAAGTCTCTAGCATGTTGAACCGAATTTCCACCATCGATCACCAGACTATGTTTTTCCCCACACACCAAGCCTAGTACCGGTCTTTCTCTAACATTATCGTTGGACATATAATAAATGGAATCGCTTAATTGATTTAACATGTCAATTCTTCTCCTCTATATGAGTATTTTCATATCATAGGCAGAGAAAAACCGCATGCTTATTCAAGCTAATACATGGATTTTTCTCCGTTTATGGGTTTACCAATGGAATCACCTCTTTCAATCTGTAATCAATATTTCAACGCTATGTTATAAAATGGCAATGATTATACTCGTTATCAGCATTAACAACGTTACGGGCGCCCAGATTCTTCGTTCCCATACACTTCTCGTAATCAGATTCAAAATCGTCCCAAGTACTAAATACGCGACGATAAACCAGATCGCTGTCTCTGCAAAAACAGACCACTGAGGCCAAAGCAATCCTGCTTTACTCAGAACAATGATACCCATGAATGCCAAAATCGCAATCTGAACACCTTATTTTCCAATCGTAGATCCTTCATTCTCTACAGAATTGCACATGTTTGTTCTCTAAATTATACAGGATATTCCACTAAATCATACTTTCTTTTTTGCCTTTTCGACTCCCCTGCCTGTCCGCTATCAACATTCCGCATGGTACTACACTCTTTAACCATCTCGCAAACATCGTAGCATCTTCATATGATCTATGGAATCCACTCGCGCTTTCAACATTCGTGTCTCTCGATTGGGATCAATACAAATAGAGACTTCCACTAAAGGAGAGTCTCTATTTGTATTCTATATTTTTATTTTACTGAGCAACTACTTCACTACTAATAACAAGTTATAAGGACATTATTTACCCATTGAGCTGAGTCATCATTTCTTTCATATAACGTGTTCCATACACCTCATTTTGGGGACTTACCTTTTCAATACGAGCTAAGTCATCAGGTGTCAGTTCAATTGTTGCAGCGTTCGCGTTTTCCTCCAAATATTTGATTCGTTTCGTTCCCGGAATCGGCAATGCGTTATTAGCCATAGTCCAAGCTAAAGCCAATTGTGCAGGCGTGCAGCTCTTCTCCATCGCAATCTGTTTGATTTTATCTACAACTTCTATATTTTTGGCGAAATTGTCTCCTTGGAACCTCGGCATATATCTGCGCAGATCATGAACATCCAAATCTTCTAATTTCCGTATCTCACCTGAGATAAACCCTCTGCTTAATGGACTGTATGCAATATGTGTAATATTCAATTCTCTCGCAGTCGGTAGAATCTCGTCCTCAATATCCCGGCTCCACAGGGAATATTCGCTCTGCAACGCAGAAATCGGATGAACGGCGTGTGCACGGCGTAAAGTGGAAGCCGATGCTTCCGACAAGCCAAGGCAGCGGACTTTCCCCTCTTTAACCAAGTCAGCCATCGCGCCAACAGTTTCCTCAATTGGAATCTGAGGATCTACTCTATGTTGATAGTACAGATCAATATAGTCGGTGTTCAGCCTGCGAAGACTTGTTTCTACAGCCTTTTTCACGTAATCTGGATGACCATTCAACGTCTCATAGTTTGGGGTATACGCGAATTTGGTAGCAATAATGGCCCGATCCCGACGTCCTTTCAGCGCTTTCCCCAGTAGTTCTTCATTATGACCATTACCATACACATCAGCTGTATCTAGCAGTGTAACACCAATCTCCAACGCGTGATGGATGGTCTTTATTGACTCCTCATCATTGGTTTCCCCATACATCCCCGGAGACATGCCCATAATTCCCAATCCAATCGAAGATACGACTATATCGCTATTTCCCAGCACTCTTTGCTTCATTTCTCCATCTCTCCATCCGTTACTATTAGTCTTTGCCGATGCTTTCCATTTGATCTAGCAGCTTGCTTTCTGAAGAAAGCTTTCCTGTCTCTATGTCTTCATAGATCGTCAATTTGTTATTTACCGCTGCAAGTGCTTCGGCAATTTCAAGTTGGCGGCGATGTAATTCCTCTTTATATTCGTAAAGGATCGCTTTCCGTTGTGGAATGGTTGAATCCCCGTCCAGTGCCAGACTAACCATATGTTTCAGTGTAGATACTTTCATACCCGTTGCCCGGAAACAGGACATTAGTCTCATCCAATCCAAATGTTCTTCCTCGAACATCCGATTTCCATATTGATCCCGCCTAATGTAAGGGAGCAGTCCCTCCTTCTCGTAATAACGAATTTTATGTGCAGGACAACCCAGCCGCTCCGAAGCTTCTTTTATCGAAAAAGCCATAATGCTGACTCCTCCTTTATGTTCATTTTTGGATGCAATTGGGCGGTTCTTTACATCCTAAGGCTTAATGTTCGCATTAAGGCAAGCACAAATTTCAAAAAATTTAAATGAACTGACGTTCACTATTTTTAACAAATGGAGGACCTAGCACACGCTTCAGTACTGAAAAATAACGGATAGAGGAGATATGTCGAAAAGATCGGTGAAAAGCTGGGATTCGGAGGAAAAGAACTTGGAGAATCTGAGCAATTGTTTCACTTACTTTAATTGTTAGGTGTCATAAAGTACCCGGGCTTGATCACAGTTCAACGGTTCGGTAAAAGGTACTTCCATGAAGTATTCCAGTTGCCATTGCTGCGTTTTTTGAGCCTGTTTACTTGTTGGCTTGTCCCAAGGCGGATATACACGTATGGCGCGCTTGCCACCTTTGCCTTGATCCGATAGGATATTTCGCTGTAACAATACATGCTTCGGAAATACGAATTGACCAAAGTGACTGCCTGTTCGCGTACTAATGACATACACATCTGCTGGATTTGATCCGTCATATGGCTGTGTCGATCCATCCTCACTCCGCTGCCAGAGGGTAACAAATTGCCCGATCTTGGTTGGGGTTGTTTTAGCGACGCGAAATCGAATGTTGAGAGCATTTAACGTAAATACATACGCCCCGTATTCAGCATTTTGTACTTCTTCATCTGGTTGTGAGCAAACAAAGCCACACTTGTCATAGATAAGTTCCTTACTGGCAAGTAAGTCGCTGTGAAGCATATCGGAGGTTGTCCAAGCATTCGAACTATTTTTGTTATCCAACTTGTGATATCTCTCCTGTCTTGTCTAGTCTAGTCTAAATAAAATAAGTCTTATCCGGATCAGTTAACAAAACTTCAGGCAATAACGCAGAATTCTTATACATGTTTAAAAACTGCTGTGCAATGTGAATCTGTTCGGGTTCATCTAATTTCAGAATATAGTCCTTATTTAGACTCATACTCAATTGAAAAACACGTCCAGCTGTGGTACCTGACAAACGTTGAATTTCAGTGATTTCGTCGTTAATATGATGCATCTTGAACAGATCATTGATCTCTTCTGTCGTTGGGTTGATTAACATACTTCGAATAATTCCAGCTACCAGCCCGCTTCAGCATCAGTACAAGGTATTGATTGGGGCTCTTCTTCCACCAGAACTACAGCCACTCCTTCACAACGAATGGGAACCCCCTGATTCAGGTGCTCTGCACCATTCATTTTCTCGCCCCCTTTCCTTCAGAATCGAAGTCCTCCAAAACCTTGAACTTATCCCCGTGAACCTTCTCCAGATGCTCCTCTCCCCAATAGCACAAATGGTCCAGGGCAGGCTTGAGTCCCCAGCCGTAGTCTGTTAACTCATATTCCACTTTAGGAGGAACCTCCGAATATACCTTGCGCTGCACAATCTCGTCCTTTTCCAGACCTCTGAGCTGTGTTGTCAGCATCTTCTGGGTAATGTCCGGTATCAATCGTCGAAGCTCCGACGTGCGTTTCCGTCCTGTCATCAAATGATAAATAATCAGAGGCTTCCACTTCCCACCCATCACTTCCAAGGCCGCTTCCACGCCAACTTTATATTTTTTGGGAGAACCCGTTTTTCCATATTCCGTCAACTTGTATCCCTCCTTCATTAACCTCTCGCTGAGACGAAAACAGTACCTTCATTCTTCTTACCTCTAACTTTATTTATTACTTTCTTCCTTCCTTCTCTTCATCCGTTATTTTAGCCCCATTTCGAGGCAGTGATTTAGGGTACTTTAATGTTCCTATGGCACTTCGTTCTTCCTATAGAACATCAAAGTGCGTACTTCCAGATGTTTTCATACCTGTTTATAATAGCATCAGCCATTGATTCATGGCTACAAGACAGCAATGCAGAAAGGTAGTGACATTCAGTTATGAACGTATTAGTCGTTGTATCGCATTCAAGAAAAGATTCCCTGACCTTTCAGGTAGCTGATCGTTTTGTACAGGGTCTTGCTGAGGCTGGTCACGGTTATGAGATATTGGATTTGCATGAGATAGGTTTCGACCCTGTCCTGCGAGCAGCAGATGAACCGGATTACACCCAAGAACGTCAGGTGTTCTCCCCTGAGATTGAAACGGAAATGGAGCGTTTGAAGAAGCACGATGCTGTCGCTTTCGTGTTTCCCCTATGGTGGTGGCATCTGCCAGCCATGCTGAAAGGATATGTGGATCGTGTCATGAATAACGGGTTTGCCTATGGCGCGAACAAACTTCCTCATCAGCAGATATTGTGGATCGCTCTTTCCGGCGTGACGGAAGAACAGATGCATAAGCGCAACTATGGGCAATCGATCGCCAATCTGCTCAATGTCGGTATTGCCGATTACTGCGGCGTGTCCCAGTCGAGCGTTGAATTTTTATATGAAACGTTGGATGCCAAGCCTGAGCATTACGAGACGCTGCTGAAGCAGGCGCATCAATTGGGATTAAACTATGCCAGCGAAAATCCGACTCTATAACGATATTACAACCCCAATATGAAGTCTGAAGATCTGTTTTAATTTCTATGGCTTGAAGCCTTCTTTGTGAAAATAAATCACGTTAACCATTACGCCAACCTCTCGCGTTTACGGTAGGAAGAAAACTACCCTTTAACATGAAAAAAGGTCGCTCCGAAGAGCGACCTGTCTTTGTGCCTTGCTTTATTTTACTGTCGAGAGAAGAAACCTCTCCAGCATGGTGGTATCGGTGATGCTATGGTTACAAACCGTGTTATCCATACATACGTACTGGGCAACGGAAGAAATGTTATCCGGCGTATGGTTCTTGGTCTTCACGTTGAAGAATCCAAGCTCCTGATGGCGATGACAGAACATACAGTATCCCTTCTTGTTCGTCGCCGTAATTCGCCCCTCAATCCCTTGGAAACTGCCTTCGTACGGATACACGATGAACAAGCGATCGGTACCAATATCGGTCCATCTCAGATAAGTTGTACGTGCGTAATCGATGGATTCCAGATCCGGCACTTTAAGCTTCTTTACCTTGGGAAACAGCTTCTGAATCTGCTTCGCGGATACTTGCGGAAACGGAATTAGATGTGATTCGAGCTGGTATAGATACGTCTGCAAGTCATGTGTCGTCTCATACGTCGATAACTGCTCCAGCAGTTCCTTCTGCTCCGGAGTCAGTTCATTAAAGATGCCCACTGCATTCGTGCCAACTGTATAGCGCACAGTTTCCAGTACTTTTCGATCCACAACCGAGCGTAACGTTTTGAGCAGGAAATCAGCTTGTTTGTGAATGTAATTGAATTGATGATTGTGAATAAATGGTGTTTGCATGGCTTTCAGCCCCTTATTTTTATTAGGAAAAGCGAATAAGATAAGGTGCAAAGCCTGCGGGGTGAAACGTTATGTTGATGACACTCTCAGGGCGATCGATTTCATTCTCGTCGCGCCCTACACAAAGTCCGCCCCTATTCAGGCTTTGCGTAAGGCCTTTCTAGCGAACGAGCAATCCGGCACTGCCAATATTGCCACGGTATAACCCCCAATGCAATTGATATACCCAAATTATAGCAGGATTGGGGCTGTAGGGGCAACGGGCTTCGTTCCGATCTCCACTTTTCAGAAATAGAGCCTACAAATTATACTTTATCTTTACATACCTCATATTCAATAATCCCATATCGACTGATGTCTCTAAGTATCCAACGATCTGGTTAAACGTAAAAACATTAAGATTTTCATTCAATATTGCGTTATCATATTCCATATCACCCAATACATATGGAACGAATTTTTCGACATCTTTTGATTTAACTTCATCTAATTCAGGTAATGTAGGAGTGTAATTCAGCGACCTTCTTAATTCATCTGTGTATCCATAATGCTCTAATAACTTCCCATTCAATATTCTGAAATCATTATGATACAGTTTATATAATCCAGCGTCTGCATCCATTCTGTTTTTTAACCAAGGCAGATTGAAACCTTTCAACCATATATCATCAGCAATCAAATGTGTAAAATAACCAAGTACATATAAGTCTTCTGCTTGCGAACTATATTTATGTATAAAGCCTTTGTAGTCAACGTTCCTTGAAAAATCTTGTACTTCACCAGCAAAGAAATGTGACGAATCTTTTGATGAAACAGCATCCGGAGCGATACTTCCAAGTAAAAAAGGTATCTTATCTTTGATTGATAGGCTATCAGCAATTCTATTTGCAATTACCAGATGCATTATTCTTGAACCCATATATCCTCCTACCCTTCAACGAATATTTGAGATCGAGCCTGGATGTTTCCAGTTTAACGAAATCGTTTAACGTTCCTGTATTAACGACCCAGCGAATGCTGAGTGTGTCTGGTTGCTTCCTAGCTTCCCTGAAAATCATTCTTCCAGACTCGACATATGCAAAAATTACACTTTTGGCTTCGTTATCCCACCATATCCCTTTACCAGGCACATCGAAATCTAGTACATTCGTAATATAGGCTGGCGAAACGAGTATGTGGCCTTGGCGAAAGACTCATGCTATTAATTCAATTCTCATAGTACCATTTTATTCAATTAAAGGTAATATACTTCTATTCCACAACAAAAAAGAAGCCACCTCCCTGGCCTTCCCCAGTTCAGTGACTCCATTTTACAACCCTATTCTAACCTCTACATTTAACTACTCCTTCACAGCCCCAACCACAATCCCGGTTACAAAGTACCGTTGCAGGAACGGATACACCAGCAAGATCGGGAGCGCACTGATAAAGATCTGCGAAGCACGAATCGTCCGTTGGGACAGGTTCTTCACCGCTTCTGGATCAAGCTTCGACATATCGGCCTGTACGATGATCGTCTGCATGAAAGTCGCAAGTGGCAGCTTTTCCGCGTCACGGATGTAGATAATCCCATCAAAGTATGCGTTCCAATGCCCAACCATCATGAAGAGTGAAACCGTTGCAATAACGGGTACGGAGACGGGCAGATAGATTTTGATAAACGTCTGGAAATGTCCTGCGCCATCGATAAATGCAGCTTCCTCCAGATCCTTCGGAACGGTACGGAAGAAATTCAGCAACAGAATAATGTTGAACACCGCAACCAATCCCGGCAAGATCAAGGCCAGCAATGTGTTCATCAGTCCCAGCTTCAGAATCAGGATATACCCCGGAATGAGGCCACCGCTGAACAGCATCGTGATGACAAAATACCAAAGATAGATATTACGTGCGCGGAACACCCGTGTCTCTTTGGAGAGCGCATAGGCTGCAAGCGTATTAACAATTAACGCAAGTCCAGTACCGAGTACCGTCCGCTCCACAGATACCCATAAGGAGGAGAGGAAGTTTGTATTGGCAAATGTCTTCGCATACGCCTCCAGTGTGAATCCAATTGGCCAGAACGTGACGAGACCAGCATTTGCAGGTGCGGATGCGCTAAGTGATACCATGAGCAAGTGATACAAAGGCAGCAAGCAGAGCAGTGAAAGGATGGTCAGGAACACATTGTTGAATATGCTAAATATGCGGTAAGGCATCGTTTTATGATACATTCGTTCGTCCTCCTTTCTAGAAAATTCGGTATCCAGCGAATCGGTAAGCCAGTCGGTACGAGATCACAATCAGGATCAGGCTGATGACCGATTTGAACAGATTCACAGCGGTAGCGAAACTGAACTGCCCACTCAGCAGACCTTCTCTATATACAAACGTATCAATAATATCCCCTTGCTGATAAATCAACGGACTATATAAGTTAAAGATCTGGTCAAAGTTGGCGTTAAGCACATTACCCAGTGCCAGCGTTGCGATTACAATCCCAATGGGAATCAGTGCCGGGATGGTAATATACATCGTTTGCTTCCAGCGTCCCGCTCCATCCACTTCAGCTGCTTCATAAAGTGCAGGGTTAATGCCGGACAGTGCCGCTAGGAAGATAATTGTGTTGAAACCAAACTCTTTCCAGACATCACTCGCAATAATCGTGAACCGGAACCAGCTGCCATCCCCCAGGAAGAAGATCGGCTTGATGCCGAATACCGAAACCAGGAACTGATTGACAATACCCGTCTGGGCCAGAATGTCGATCAGAATACCTGACAACGTAACCCAGGACAGAAAGTGTGGAAGATACACGAGCGTTTGAATCGTTCTTTTCAGCGCCATCTTCCGTACCTCGTTAAGCAATAAGGCAAAGATAAACGGAATGATCAGGTTCATGACGATCTTGGAACAGGCAAAAAACAGCGTATTCCACGTAATTTGCAGGAAATAATCATTTTCCCACATGTATCTGAAATGCTTCAGTCCGACCCATTCGGAATCGAAAAATCCCAGTGCAGGTTTATAATCCTGAAATGCCATCAAAATCCCGGACATCGGAATGTATGAAAATATAAAGACCATAATAGCCGCCGGCAACACCATGAAGTGCAGAATCCATGGTTGTTTGTAGCGTTTTTTTGTTCTTCTGTTCGGCTTGCTCCCAATGTCCGCTTGAGGTACCCGGTTAGCTTCCATATTAGCCTCCATAGCGCGCTCCTGTTCCCAAAAAAAAGTTTTTGTGTGTAATGGGGATCTCTGATATAAATAGTATCAGGCATTTCTCAGGTCTGACTATATAACATTGTTAGGCTTCATAGTGTTTTGTTAGGAATATCATCTGAAGAGGTTGTTCACATACGTATTAAAAGGAGACATTTATGAATATATGGAAGCGCTTAACATTATTTGAAAAAACGACGAGATCCCGGTTTAGTCTGTTTGCCAAAATAAACTGCTTAATTATCCTCCTGTTCATCCCCATTATTATCATGTATACCTATTCGAACAACGTCACGTATGATGTGGTAAGCAAAGAACTACAGGTCTCCAATACGAAACAGCTCACGTTTTTATCCAGTCAGATTGATTCCCGCATTAATCAGATGATGGATTTCAGTCTTATTCTTACAAGAGATCCCAATGTCAGAGCATTCAATGGCTTGAACATTTGGAATGATCGTTATGACAAGATGCAGACCCGATATGTCATTCAGGAAAAGCTGATGCTGCAAGCCGGGGTTACCGATATATGGCCTACCCGATATGCTGTGCATTCACAGCAAAATCAAGATGTCATCGCCAACTATAATCGAACATCCGGGTATGATGAGGATTACCTGAAAAGAAATATGAGCGGACAATGGACATACAGTGATGGTACCGAATCTCAAGAGGACATGAAATCTTTTTACTGGTTCTTTACGGATTCCTTGGCCCAGCCGGGAACATTGACGGGAAGCAATCTGGTGATTGAAGCCAGCTTCAGTTATGAGAACATTCAGAACATGCTGGATACGTACAAGGAAGGTGGACAAGGTGATCCCTTCTTTTATCACAAGGGGGATTCGCCCATTCTGAACCGCAGTGCAGACAAGCAGTTATCCGAAGAACTCATTCGCTATCTGGATGATCACGTCCTGGAGGATACCACCCAAGATGTCATCAAGCTGAACGGGAAGAAGTATCTGGTCAGCACGGTGAAGTCTGCCTATCTGGATTGGCATTTAGTCGATGTGGTCCCACTCTATCAGATTCTGGAACCCATTTCGCTCAGTCGGAACCTGTTCTATCTCTTTATGATTCTGCTGTTTGTGGTGGGTATTTCCGCTTCGATTCTGTTATATCGAAACATTCAATATCCGATCAAAAAGCTGATCCAAGGCTTACGCCGCGTGCAGCGCGGAGACTATTCCGTACGTCTGCATAGCAAGGATCAGAATGAATTCTCATTTTTGTTCCATCGATTCAATGATATGTCACATCAGATTCAAGACCTGATCGAGAACGTGTTCCAGGAAAAAATCAGAGCCAAGGAAGCTACGCTGAAGCAGTTACAGGCGCAGATCAATCCTCACTTTCTATATAACTGTCTTGGCTATATCATCAACATGGCCCAGATGAAGGACGAGCAAGCCGTCGTCTCCATGGCGCATAACCTAAGTGCCTACTATCGCTATACGACACGAGTGGAGCGGGAGACATCTTCTCTGAAGGAAGAAGTCAATCTGCTCGTCAACTATTTGGATATCCAGAAACTGCGCAACGGCAGAATTGAATATCATATCGACATCCCTGAGGATATGCTTGCCCTGTCCGTACCACGGTTAATGCTTCAACCCATTGTGGAGAATTCGGTCATTCACGGCGTCGCGAAGTCGTATTCATCCGGTGAAATTCGAATTACTGGCGAAATCTCAAACGGATTCTGTAAAATATACATTGATGATGACGGACCCGGCTTGAACCCGGATCAGCTGGAAGCGCTGAATCTTAAAATGCAGCAACCGCTGCAGGAGGAAATGGGCTGTGGCCTATGGAACACGAATCAGCGAATCATGCACCTATTCGGCAGCCAATCCTATCTTCTATTCGGCCCATCCCCACTCGGCGGATTCCGAACCGAGATGATCTGGGAGATACCGAAAGAGGATACTGATTCCGATTAAGGAAATGCCGATAATAATATAAGTTGACTATTTAATTTTGAACGAACCATTTACACGTGAACGCAGCGGACAGAAAAAACCTGAAGAAACGGAGTGCTCGCCTTTATCACCAGATTTACACATTATAAAATTCATTCAATAAATCCGGGGGTAACAGCGATCGGAAGGTTATTCTGTCATCGGAGTGGCAAGTGTACAGATGTCTGCGTTCAACCAACAAGGAGACAAACAACATGCAAATGATCATCGTAGATGATGAAGCACACTGGGTAGATAACCTGTCCATGACCAAGCCCTGGCATACGCTGGGGATTGAGCAGGTACACAAAGCATACTCGGCACACGAAGCACTTCAACTAATTGATACCCACCCTATCGATATTGTGATCTCGGATATTCAAATGCCCGAAATGACAGGCATTGAACTGATCGAACGGATCAGAATCCGTGACAAAAAAATAAAATGTATCCTTTTATCGGGACATTCCGAATTCGATTACGCTAAAAAAGCCATCCAGTTCGAGGCCGTCGATTACTTGCTGAAGCCGCCGACAGACGATGAATTGATGGGTGCCGTTCAGAAGGCCATCGATCAATTAAACACCGAATGGGCGCTCATCAGTTCACTGAAACGAACCCAGTTTACCCTTCGGGAGAATCTGCCGCATTTACGGGGTCGACTGCTCCTTGAGGCTTTGCAGGGACATCGAATTGCTTCCAGCGAATGGGCACGCAAACTTGCCAATTATGATCTGCCCTTCCACGCCGGGGATTGTGCGTTAATGCTTGTACGGATGGAAGAAGAATTCGGGCAATATGACAACAACGATCAAACCTTGCTTGAATATGCGGTCATCAATATGGCGGAAGAGATTATGGGTGAGTTTATGGAAGTGTGGGGTGTGAAGGAGGAGCATGGATATCTCGTGTTTCTGCTTCAACTGAAAGAGAACGATACTGACATTGGCAAAGAAACCATACTGGAGAAGCTTTCGGTACAGCTTCAGTCCAAGGTTAAGCAATTTCTAAAGGGTTCCCTCTCCATCGTCATCACCGAGTGGTTTGCGTTTCCCGATCAGTTATATGATCGTTTTCGGCAGGCCTCCGCTTATTTCCGGCAGATTGTCGGAGACGAACGTGAATTCGTGATGCGGGTCAGTGACGTGGAGACTCCGGCGGCGCAAGGCCCGCTCGACGTTCTGTATACCCCGCCTACTTTCATTCACCTGCTGGAGAGCGGGCAGTGGGATGCCGCAGAAGAAAAAATTCTAGCCGTCTGTGCAGAGTTGGATGAGAAATGGTCGGAATCGTGGGAACATTGCATGGAGGCTGGTTTTCTAATTACGGCTTCGTTCACCAATCTCGCACACCGTAACAGGTTGACGTTGACCAACTTAATGGGTGACGATATCGAGTGGTTGCAGAGCGGAGAAGCTTTTACCACCATCAGTAAACTGCGCAAATGGTCGCTTAGTGTGCTTGGCAAACTCAAGGAAGGCACGTCCAACGAGATCAAGGACATTCGTTCCGAGTATGTGAAGAAGATTCAGGATTTTACGGATAAAAACCTGCATCTGGATGTTTCTTTGCGTGTACTGGCCGACCATGTTAATTTGCATCCGACCCATTTGTCCAAGATATATAAGATTGAAACGGGCGAAGGCATCAGTGATTATATCTCGCGCCTGCGCATGGATCGGGCCTGCCACAAGCTCGTTACGACCACCAAAAAAGTATATGAAATCAGCATGGAGATTGGTTATATGGACCCGGCTTATTTTATCAAAGTGTTCAAGCGTCAATTCGGCGTTACACCGCAGGAGTACAGAGACCAACATTAAATAACATGACTGAAAACCGATCTTTTTGAACATTCACTAATAGAGTCCTATCGAAACTAACAAACTCATATAGATGCCCTCCCGCTCAAATTGGTACAGTTACACTTGTAAAGATCATACATCGTAGGGGGATTGAACAATGATCAAATTCAAAACATGGTGGTCACTGCTCATGGTTATCGCGCTCATCACGATCACTGCGTGCGGCAGTGGCGATACAGCCAGTGACAATGGTACCAAAGATGATTCACCGGCGACCGTCGGTTCAGCTGAAGCAGAAGCTGCTTTTGCCAAAGGAAAATACGACCCACCCATCGAATTCAGTTCGGTATTGATGCCGAAGAAATACGTGCAAGGGGACACCAAAGAAAATAACGTTCACGATCGCTGGATGCTGGAAACGCTGGGTATGAAGCACAAAGATACCTGGTATCCGGCCAATGACGATCAATACAGACAAAAGCTTCAACTGGCTATCGCCTCTGGCGAGAAGCTGCCTGATTTCGTATCCGTACCGACCAATGCGGTATTGACCAATCAGTTGATCGAATCCGGTCAATTCATCGCCATTGATGAGTTGTTCGACAAGTACGCGAGTCAGACCCTGAAAGATCACGCAGCAGCACATCCTGAATTGTGGTATCCGTTCACCAAGGACGGCAAGAAATACAACATGCCGATCATGGAGTACACCGATAACGACGATACGCTGCTCTGGCTCCGCGAGGACTGGATGGAGAAGCTGAACCTGGAAGCTCCGAAAACCATTGCAGACCTTGAGAACATCATGGACAAATTCAAAAACGAGAACCCGGACGGTCTGTCTCCAGACAAAGTATTCCCACTGGCGATCTCGCTGAAAAATAACACCAACACCTGGATGGGCCAACTCGACTGGTTGTTCGGTGCATATGGCACAATCGAGGAGCAATGGAACAAAGACGCAAACGGCAATCTGGAGTACGGCTCCGTTAACCCGGGTGCGAAACAAGCCCTTGCCAAGCTGGCTGAATGGATGGAAAAAGGATATATCCATACCGACTCCGCCCTGTGGGACGAAGGCAAATCCGCTGAGAGCTGGACCGCTGGCAAAGCGGGCATTCTGCCTGGCGCAAACTGGGTACCCGACTGGCCGGCACCTGACCTGCTGAAGAACGTACCTGGCTCAAAATATAAAGCTTACCCTGTTCCGGCTGGCCCAGACGGCAAGATCGGTACGAAGTGGCAGAACTCTGGTGTCAACGCAAGTATCATGATTAACAAGGATGCGAAGCATCCAGAAGCCATCTTCCTGTACTACAACTACCTGCTCGATAACTTGGCTAACCCGGCTGCGGGCAGTGAGTATGAATACGGCTTCGCCAAAGGTTACGACTGGGATATCATTGACGGACAACCGACCAGTGACAAAGAGAAGATCAAAGACTTCTCCAACGAATTCCCGTTCCTGACTGGCCCGGCTCGTATTCCGGATCTGTATATGAAAACACTCGTGAAGCTGGCCAACGGCGAGAAGCCTGAAACACCTTACGAGAAACAAATGGCCGAATTCCGTAAACCGGAAAACTGGTATGCAGGTAAAGTCGTTATGTCTCAGATCGACATCCGTAAACAAAACTACTTTACTGGCGCTGCAACGCCAACCATGGTCTCCAAATGGAACCTGCTCCGCCAGTCCGAGATGGAAACCTTCAACAAAATCATCTACGGCCAACTGCCGATTGATGCCTTTGACCAATTCGTCGCCAACTGGAAATCCAACGGCGGAGATCAAATCACGCAAGAAGTGAATGAATGGTTTAAGTCGGTAAGTGCGAAGTAAGATTGGGATTTAGGAAAAGTAGAGCGTTAAAAAACCAGCCGAAGCGGTAAGTTATACGCTTCGGCTGGTTTTATTTAGATAGAGATTAAGGCCGCTTCCCCTGACTTATGGGTTCGCGTTATTTGATTGAGCCTTCGTATCGTTCTCCTCCGGCATCGACTGCCCCAGCAAGGAAACTGTGAGCTGAATGCCGTCCCTCAGTCCTTGCATGTACAACTGCTCATTCTCTATCCCTTTGGTGACAATGTATCGGCTCTCCCACTCAGCATATCCAGGTGTCTGCTCGACATCTTTGCTAGCAAACAAAGCTTCGAACGCTTCATCTGTTTCCCCACGTACACGACTAAGGTCAGGATCATGCTCGATCTGGGCAGACACCTCATCTAACCTCGCCTGAATCGCTTGTTGCAACCACGATGGAAAGTCCATAGCTTCTCCTCCCCTACGCATTATGTACCTCAGTCATCATCGTATCACTCGGTCATGTCTCGCCTTCATTTCACTAACTCGTGCCACCAGTTCGTCCACCCTTCTGCTCTGTTCCTGAACCTCAGGATTGTCCCACAACGGAATCGCTTGCTTCAAGGATGCCTCTCCAAGCTGATTAAGCTTGCGCCGTTCCTCTTCCAATAAGTCAAGCAACCGGCTCATACATCCACCTCTCTGATGGGTCTAAACTGCGCCAGGTCTTGTTAAGACTAGACGTGAGCAGCCATTTTTAATGCGATTATCGGTTTATTTTATTTTAATTCGATATCCGCATTAAAACAACCATTATTTCTCATACAATTTGGTTGAAATGAGGTGTACATATTGAAGCATAGACAAGAACCACCTGGCGACAAAAATATCATCGGCTCACGAGTCGTATCTATTCGTAAAAGTAAGGGCATCAAACAACGAGAATTCCTCGCCAGATTGCAAACATTGGGTTTGGATATCAGTCAGACCAGCCTTTCCCGTCTTGAGGGCCAGTATCGTCTAGTCCAAGATTATGAAGTGGTGATGATAGCGAAAGCTTTGGAGATTTCTGTAGGGTATTTGCTTGGTGAAGAATAGTGAATCTGATAAACTTGTCCATAATAATTAATCCTCTTCGACAAATGTAATTCATTATAAACAGGCGGAAATCACTTCTTTTATCTTTCGTCCAGTCTTTATATATTAGAAAGAGCCAGTCTAAATTAGACAGGCTATCTTAATTTGAACTATTTACTTGTAAGTGTCCTTATATTGAAGGACTGTCTGTCATAGCTCCAAGCCATTCTTTTTGAACAGACAGATACGAAGACTGCTCAATGATATATACCCATTTCTCAAAAGCATCTTTACATTCCCCAATAGAAAGTACCTTATTGAATCTACTAAGAAAAAATGTAATAGCAATCATTAGATCTTCATCTGTTTCATCAATATAAGTATCTTTAATTTTTGTGAATAAGTTAATGATTTGTTCATCATTTTTTACTGAATCATTGGAGTAGTAATCTGTTAAGAAAGAGAAACTCCAGGCTTTAACCCGATTAGAGGAATCCCAAACAAACGATTCAATAACATTTGCAAGCTCTGTGTCAGAATCATAAATGATCTGCCCATTCCGCATCCAGCCTCTAGCAATTGCGATTGATTTTATCCGTTCCTTTTTACTTCCATTTAGTACTTCGTATTTTAGTCTTTTGTTCATCTCTTCAACAAGAGATACGTTTGAATCGAAACTCTCTCGTGCTTCTTTTAATAGATTGAAAGTCATGCTACTTAGTTTCTCTATACCGTAATGCTCGTCAAATAGTATGTCAGGTGTTTTTCTAAACTGTGCTATCCGTAAGACAAAAATTTGATAGGATTCTTCTAATTGTTCTGAAGCACCTGAAATAAAGAAATTAATTCGTTTTGAATTTGTTCTATGACTACGGGCTTTAAGGATAATTCGTTCTATTTGATCTTCGTGAATTACAGGAATTAAATCGGCTAGAATGTTTAATGTATTGATTTGTAACATATTATCTTGCACATATCTTTCTATTACATTATGAACTTCATTGCGAGCCTCTTCATCACTGAACATGTCGTACTTGAACATTAAACGTAATAAGTGGTCCTTATTATAACCATTTAAATCTTCGTATATTTGTTTCAAAAGTACTTTTATTTCTTGGAAGTGCTCTGGTGGTATCGGAGAAATAGCATGAATGTTGAAAATCATGTAATAGAAACTATTAGCAGAGAAAATATTTTTATCATGGACCCTATTAAGGATAGTCTTTAAAATTCCATAATCAAAGAATTCTAGTTCTTGATTCGACCACCCATTAAAACGAATTTGATTTATTCCATTGTAAAAACCTAAGGTATTCGTGTTCTCTCCAAGAAAATTTAAATATTGCTGGAATACCTCGACGCTTCGTGCAGGCTTCAAATCATTGATTACTTTTGCAAGAAACTCAGTAGTGAAACTATTTAAGCTTTGAATATCTAACTTTAGAATGCGCAATAGTGGATCCACTAAAAGCTCAATTAATTCGACACTCAGTACCCGATACAACAAATCGATTTGAGTGAGAAGCGCATCCGTAATATGTTCAAATAGAGAATACCAGTTGACTTCTCTACTCGAGCGATTTTCGAGTACTGTTACCATTTGATGAAGTTGACCATACATCCACTTGAATAACTTGAGATGATTCTGTTGATATAAAAGAAGTTCATCGTTATTTAACTTAAGATCTTTGAAATTTAATCCCATACCAAGGTAACGATGTGATATCTGGAGGCCACCTTCCATAATTAACCACTCTGCTACCATTTTCATTGCTTTATTTTGACCGATCATGAAGTCCGGTAGTCCGATATTCTCAATTAATTTAGAACTCTGGATTAGTACATTATAAGCATGCTTCAAATAATGGTCAGATCCGCTCCGATTCTTTCGCTTTCTTTTATCTTTAGCCCTTTGATGATCTCCAATAAATTGGATTGCATCGCGCTCATACTCACTTAGTTTATTTCTTATATCGAAAGCTTGGAATGATCCTTCAAATCGTGACTTTAATTGTTCCTCAATATTAACTAAATGAAGCTTCTCCAGTTTCATCATAAGTTCTTCATCAATAGAGAATCTATGCAACTCCTGTAAAACGAACAAGGCATGAGAAGCTACCTCTAAATTTTCCCTCTGGTTAACTGCTTGGTAATATAAATCAATTGCTTCTTCAAAACGATCAAGTAAAATATAAAAACTTCCGTATCTTAACAGACTCTTAGGACGGTTATGACCATTTGAATAATATTGTTTTAGTTCTGATTCTAATTCACTATACCTAAACATATTTTTCAAACAAAGCAATCTTAAATGCTGGATTTCTTCTAAATATATTTCATTTTGCACAGAAGACATTATTTTAGAAGTAAAACGCTCCACGAAGCGGTAATCACGATCCTTATAGTAATGATTCTTAATGTACATTACAAAAAGTAGTTCCTTAAAAGATGGAGTAACTTCGTCTTTTTTTCTTAAAAGATGGTATAAACATATTGCTGTACCATCTGAACAATTAATTTTTGTAGTCTCGAATTCTTCTACGTACTTTTTCAAAACAAAGAGGAGTTTTCTTTGTAGCGATTTATCAACATTGTTATCATTAAGTATAAAATTGAACCAAGCGCTCGGTAGTTCTGTCTCCCATTTTGAGAATCCAATCTCTTTTATAAAAAAAATATCTCTTAAGAAGTGAAAAGAAAATTGGGGATTTAATCCTTCATTTTCAAAAGAATCCCACTGCTGTACAATGCTTTCCGCGATCTGGGTGTACTGTACTACTCTCGCCTCCACTGTTCTATCCATATTCTATGCTCCCTTCTCAGCCCTTCATTGATAACCAGATGCTTTATTCTTTCATAATTTTTTTTTGTATCCCCATCTATGTTACGTCTTGCACTAAGGATACTTATGTAATCACTCAATTGATGAATTCTATTCGTTAATTTGGCTTGGTAATTATACTTCCATTCATCTGTATCATTCCCATTTACCTCATCTGATAAGATAATTAAATTCCGTTGGCGCCAATAAGTTTTTATATATTCATCAGCATTTGGGATATATGCATAAGCTCTCTTTTGGTGTTTCCCCAGGATATTTTGTATCCATCTGTGTAATGCCTTAAAATTAGTATCTTTTAAACTAAAGCCAACAAAAAAAACTGTCTTCTCAGCAAACAATTGCTTTACTTTCAAAGCGATAAGTGGATGTTCTTCTTCATAATTCTGGTAATCTTCTTCAGAAAAAATAAGACTTTCTGGACGTTCCCAAGTACCGTGCATTTTAATAATTTTTTTATTTAAAGATGTAGACAAATCTAAATCTTGAACAACACAATGATAAGGCACATTAAGTTGTTTCATAGTCTTCTCAATCAGATCGTCCTGATTTGTAGTTACATACTCAGTCCAAGGCAATCCAAGTAACGATCTGTGTAGATCGGAGGGTTGGTACTCCTGTGTAGGAACTGCTTCGAGAAATTCCTTGTAGAACTGTGTATATCCAAATCGTTCTATAAAGAGCTGCGTTACATATAAATAATCTCCAGCTATTTTGCTTAATAGCTCTTTTTTATTAAAGGCATCATGTTCCCATAGCTTTCCTGCGAGCTGTAACATGAAACCTGTCCAATCTTTAAAGGAAGAAACTACATGATCATGAATAGGTACTGCATTTAATGAGAAACCTGCACCAACAAACAATACTGCATTATTGGAAGCAATTTCTTCAGCTAAATAATTCTGTTCCGTATTTATCATTGCAACTTCTCCTCCTAATATATTTCTCAATCGTCTAAACTAGTTAAGATTTTGTATGTAGTTCCTCTATGTTTGATAGGCCTAATAATTAACGTTTAATAGCCTTTGAGATAGTTCATCCATAATTTCTTGTGCTTGCTGAATTGTTTTTTGTATTGTTTCTTTTTGAACTCTATTTACAGTAACCTTAACTTGCTTCTGTGTAATTTCACCAATTATATTCTCCTTTATTAAGTACTGAATTTTAAATTTGATATATGTTTATCTGTCTTAAGGAGACTACTTGATTCAGAAAACTCTTTTCTAAACAAATTATTGATTCGATTATAAGAATTGTTATAAAAAATCACTTTCGTCTAACGTCCCTCGCATTCACGAACTCCCGTAGGGAGTTGTCGCAGCACAAGCTTCCTCGAATCCACATCTGCGAACGAGGGCGTTAGCCCGATGCGTTAATGCGATGTTATATATTGTTGGGGCCTTCCTGAGTTACAATCCCGAATTCATGTATCCTTTCAGTTTTAAAATATCTGTTGTAGGAAAAATGCTATATGTCTCCTCATCACGCAATTTATCACGTTCTTTCATTAAAAACGAGACTGTAGTTTCATCATTTTTGTCCCATTTATCTTCAGTATCGATAATCGTTAACATATACTTGCGTATATCGTCAAAAATAGAAAGGCCATATGTGTCAAGAACACCAAATCTAATATCCAGAATGTCAGAAAGGATTTTTTCTCTCCTCTTTTCACTTAGTGTTTCCCATATACTAGGTTTAACGAACCAATGATCTGTTACGTGAACCATCCAACTTTCAATCAAATCTAATGCCATAAGTGCACTCTGGGAATAGTGCGAGATATACCTTTCCAAAAATGCCTTAGAGTTCCGATCTGTAGCAAGAATAATCAGTGTTGCTCCATCTTGAGGAAACACATTCATAATAATTAATGCTTTTGTTTTTTTGTTTCTTTTTGTATATGAAATGTAACCAGCCCCAGCTAAACATACCGGCACAACATGATCCAGTTTAATGGCTTTATAAAAGATGTTATTTGTACCTTTTTGGATATCCTTTGAAAATGGATAATAATATTTCTTTCTTATAAACGAGACACGCTCTTCAAGCTCGTCAATTTCCTTATTCATATAGTAAAGTCTAAAGTCTTCTCTTTTTATGTCAATATCTTTAATAGTAATATCGAAGTTAACATCAACTAGATGTTTAGATAATATTTCAGCAAACCGTTTATTTTGTAAGCTTAAATATTCGTCTCTTCTCTTGATATTGTTTGCAAGTTCAATTCTTCTAACTTGTAATTCTCTGCATAATGTTCTATATATTTGTAGTTTTATTTCATTTTCATATTCAATTTCCTTCTTATTTTCAAATACACTAAAAACACCTTCATGTTTATTACAGAACCCTGGGAACGTCGAGGCTTTATTGATCCCAATTTTCTCTATTCTCATTTTTCCCGACCGCTCATCAAATACAGGCCAGTAAACATGACTATTCTCAGAAATAATTTGAATACCTCCACCTCTTTGTAAGGAGTGTGAGTAAATAATGCTTTGGGAATCACAGCCAGGATACATGCATTTTTGAGGCTTTTGATAACTTTTTTCATATTCTCTTACTAAAGAGAAATAGAAACCCTTACGTTCACTACTATTTTTGAACACCTCTTCATTAGAGGATTTATTCTCCAAAAACTCATCAAGAGCTTTGTCAATCACTTTATTTATTTCTAAGTATTTCTGCTCGTCCATAATACCATCCTTATCATTTGTCGCAATTTCATATAACGTTTCTGTATTCAAGACGTCCCTCCGACTTACGCCCTCCAGGGGCCGGCCGCGATGCGGTTAGTCGGTGCGGATGTGCACGCTGAATCTGCTTCTCATACTGATCGCTTCGCTTCTCACGGACCGAGGAGCCGCCAGGCTCCGACGCGTGAATATAATGTTATAAGATGTTGGCGCCTTCTTCAAAAATACCACATTATTCTTTTTCATATTTAATAAAAATCTCTTTTAATATCCTATCAACATCATTAGCTAGTTCTTTACATAGATCATTTATCTTTTGTTTAAACGACCTTTTCGCAATTATTGATGAGTGAGTGTTATATAGTTCATTGAAATCTGATTGTGAGGCAATATAATATTCAGGTATCCCATCCCAATCAATAATTGGGATTCTTTTTGGGCTATATTTTTTATTCCTAGCAGCTAGTGCAAATTCAAACATGTTAATTAATGATCTATTATATAATTCATTTTCATATTCTATATAATCGTCTGCATCTTGAATTATCCCTTTTAACAGTTCGCTATTAAATGCTATTAATTCAATATTTTCATATTCTTCTGGATACACGGTGTCGTAATCTATAATATAACCTTCATAATAAATCGGTACTTCACCGTCATTGATATCACCATAGAGCTCTATAAATCCTTTTGTGAACATCTCCACAATAATATGGCCTGAGATATTTTCAATATCAATCTTATTAAATTCACTAATAAAACCATCTATTTTTATTAGTTTGTTTAATAGAGCATCTTCTACCCTATACTTGTATTGCCTTGATATAACTTCTTTTATGAATTTGTTGTCAATCCGATTTGAAAATTTGGCTTTAAAAATATTCTGGTCAATAGAAATTAGTTCTTCGATAATTGGTATGTATATTTCGTTCTTTCTTGCCATTACTGAATCGTATTTCATTTGGTTGTACATGGTAATGTTACAATCATTTAGAATAGGACTATGATCACCACTAGTTTCAAGTTTATTTCTCATTCGAATTCACCTTTATTTCAGATTTATTAATAATTGGACTGTTATTACCTTTAGTTTTCAATTTATTCACTTCGTACTTTTTACCAGAAAAGAATCCTAATATTACTCCAGAAATTAACCCCGAAATAATTCCAATCAATAATGAACCTGTTGTGGTTGAAGGGTCGAGAATTTCAGTTAATTTAGACATAATTCACCTCGTGTAGAATTTATAATTAATATGCGCCAATTCTAATAACGTTCCTGTATTCACGACCCGACGTATGTCGGGTGTCCGGTTATGCCGGGCCAAGGACGAATGTCCGCAGCGTGAATATCTGAAGTAACTTTCTTCTTGAGTAATCCCCATATCATTCACTTCGCTTTTAATACTTTATATTTAGGGTCTGTTGGTTGTCTGACAGGAATTGAGTATCCAAATGTTTCACTTAAAAAAGCATTTTGCAGTTCGATTATAAAATCATGCACATAACTTAGAAAAGTAAAAACATGTTCGTTAAATTCCTTTGTTCTATTCTCAAGTTCTACCAGCTCTTCTTCTGAAAGCATAATCCCATTGAAATATTTTGAGTAATAAGTCAAACTTAAATATTCAGAATAACTACCTATAATTTCTCTTAATTCACTTAGCTGTTCTAAATATATATCCTTCATTCCAACAAACCTATTAAGCACAACTTCTCTTGATTCAAAAAAGTAGGTAAATTCAAGAATTGACTTAGAGGAGTTTTCCCACAATTTTAAAACTTGCTCATTTGGCTTTTCCCAACGACTACTATGAATTTCAAAATTCGTTGCATATTTTGTTCTTAGATCACCAGGCAAAAGTAATAAATATAAATTCAATTCCCCTAGTTTTTCTCTTGATTTCGAAAGTAAGCTTATAGCTTCATCAGCAGTCTTAATCTGCATTTCTCGAACAAACTTTTGTTTATCTAGTTCAAGATTTCTTCTATGTTGCTTATTTAAATTGGTTATAGCTATCCACCAACCAGTAATTGCTATTAAGGTAGATAAAGACCATCCGATAATACTCGGCCACATGTTGTTCAATCCTCTTTCTTGATTTTATAGTTATTTCAGATAACGTTCCTGTATTCATGAACCCCAAAGGGGCTGTCTGCTGAAATCCCTCTTCGAATTCCTTCCCGTAGTCCAAGGCTACAACGGAGCGGCTGCTTGAATATGATGTTATATGATGTACCACCTCCTATGAGCTACCTTCTAATTCTTTTATTAATTTGGTATCTATTGTCCGTAATGAGTTTGTATTATTCCAGTAATGCCTTTCTTGATCACTTGTTAACAAGAATATTCCACTGATTCTTTGAGATTTAAAAAGGAAATCCCTGACCGAAACATAGCCTTTTTTTTGAATGATTTCTTCATTAGCTTCTCTTAATAATTGATTAATTAAATGGATAGAATCCATCATGTCATAAACTTCATGAGTTCCATTATCAGCGTAAATGAAAATTACATTTTTTTCACCTTCTATTAACTGACGTGTTTTCTCAAAGATTATATCTCCAAATTTTCTGTCTTCGTTTCCTGAGTATGGAGTTTTAAATAGTCCTCCATATTTTCTAATCTCATTATGAATTCTTCGTTCTTCTGGAATACTTGATATATATATTTCTAATCCGTCTGCAAACTCATCAAGAGTCAACTCGATTGGTTCTTCTATATCTTCAGATAATTCAGAAAGTACAGAGTCAATATATAATTCCGTCTATATTTCTGATTAATTTTTCAAACAGTTCTGCTTCTTCTATTGCACTTGTGTTGAGCGACAAACCAAAATTCCTACGAATATTCTGTTTAGAATTTATCCAAAATAATTCGGTAAATTCATCTCTTTTAAACTCCGATAAATTTTTTCTAATTCTTCTTACTTCAAAATAAACTTCACCGTCTGTTTTCGTAATGACTTTAAAATCTGGTGATTGATGCAGTTGATGTAATGGTTCGTAAAGTAATTCAATTACTTCACTCAGTGTCAACAAAAAAGAAGCACACCTTAATTCTGTTACCACATCGTAAAGATCTTCTTCGGTTTTTGCTCCTCTAAGCTTACTTAGTATTATAGATTGATTATTCAAAAACCAAGGAGCAAATCTAATCGAGTCTCTCCCCAACTTGATTAGTAAGTTCTTTACTTTATCAGATAATGTGCTTAAATAAGGAGTTTTTATAATAATTTCTTCCAAAAAAACACCTCATGTCTTTTCATTGTTATTTTGTGGTATATCATCTAACCTTCTTGTGTTCACGAACCCGAGAGGCTTAAGGCGACCAACGGGAGCCGGGTCGAAGACTTAGCCTCACAGGGTTGTCTGGTTGCATCCACTTACCCGATTACTCCTCTGCCAGACCGAGGGCGCCAGCCCGATGCGTGAAAACAGTGTTAGATGGGGTTACCTTAGCTACTCACAAAATCCCTCATGCCCTCTCTTAGCATGCTAACCCCTTCTTCTACACTCTTCATATTCTCATCGTCATTCATATTATTCCTTGCATGTAATAATGCCGGTCTTAATGATTCTACTGAATTTCCAAATTGGTACATCCATTCATATCTAGGAACCATCCATAAATGAAAGTGATGTGTTGTATCTTCATTATAAAAATAATAGACCTTATCAATTCCCAATCGTTTTCTTTGTTCACTTCTGAGCTTATGGATTAACGAAATAAATTCTAATCGCTCTTCATCTGTTAATTCATCCATGCAGTAAAAATGCCTCTTTGAAGCTAATATAACTAACCCTTTAATTGGGTAAGCAATATCTTGATGGACATGAAAGTTGCTTGATTCAAAAATTACTCCACCTGTTGAAGAAATCAAACCACTTGTCAATGCGCAGCTTACACATTCAACTTCTACCGATCTTCCATCAGCCAATGTAATTAGTCTTAGCATTATGCACCTCATAGTTTTTGATTTTGATAAGAACTTGCATCGTAATTTCATCTAACGTTCCTGTATTCACGACCCGACGTATGTCGGGTGTCCGGCGAATGCCGTACCAAGGACGAATGTCCGCAGCGTGAATGTTAGCTGAATTTCAGTCTCTATTCGTGACCCTCAAAAAATCTTTGTTATTTAGAGAGAGGTTAATAATATTCAGAAGGTCTCTAGATAATATTTAAGTGAGTCAATTCTTATTCGTTCATAGATTTTATATATCCCTCTGCTAAATCAGTGATAGTTGAATATATTTTTCTTTCACCTACCTTTGTTTTGTCACTGATTTGTTTTTTGTATGAATTAATGAATTCAATTTCATATTGAGGATCAAGATACTCCAAATCTATTTTAAACTTAGTATTCGCATATTCAAAAACCATATTATCATTTAGAAGAGGTATATTAGGATATAAAATATCAAATTCTTTACAACCCTTATAGATATCTTCCACACTTTCTGATTCTGCAATAGATTCAAAGATTCCAGTATGGCTAACAATCGGTATCTCAGCATCAATAGGAACATCAAACCCAGTATATTGATGTGATCCTATAACACCTCTAATCTCTCTTAATTCAATATCGAAATTATAGATATTTTTTAAGTACTCCCACCCTTCAGATATAGCATTCAATTGGTCAACCATTTTGTTTAGTGAAAGATTCAATTCTTTATCTATTGATTTCACTTCACTAAACGATATTGGATTATAAAAATGTTTAATTTCTATATAAGTTGCAAACCCACATTTGTCGATAAGTAGAATATCGCATTCTCTTTTTTGCTTACCTTGATTTGGTATTGGAACATTAAAGTTAGTTATAACGACAACATCTTTTATTTTATATTTCACCATTTCTTTAATAACCGGAATTGTTCGTTCTTTAATTTTATCTTTAACTATTAAATATGTAGAACGATCTGTTTTCCTTAAGTTACTTAAGTACCTTGTTTCAGCTGAATTTGAAAATAAAAATACTATAGGGTTAGCAAATATATAGCCATCTTTAGTAATATTCAGAGGCGCTTCAGAAATAGACAATTTCGGATATAAGTCTTGCCCAATAGCTTTATAAGTATTATCGTATAAAAGCTTATTGTAAACTTCATCTGAACATCCATTTGCGTATTCTCTAAGTCCAGCTTTACCATTAGGAGATAATATAATCATCATCTTTTGAGAATCTGTTTTTAGAATGTCAAAGTCATTTTTATATAGCTTATTGAATCTTCTCATGGATGCGAGAATAAAAAAGTAAGTTATCCCTCCCCAGTCTAAGCGAGTATAAGGCTCGAAATCTTCGTAAATCATATTTTCACTCCAAAATCCTGAGTATATATCTGTAAGTTTCATCGCAATTTTTTCTTCATCTTTTTCACTATTAATAAGATGTCCATTAGCCAGCTGAAGTGTGTAACTTAGTGCTTTTCTTATAGTATAATCTGATATAAATTTATAATTTCGTCTTGGAACATTTGTTGCTTCAAATTTTAAAATATCATCTTGTTTAATGAGTTTTGATTTTCCAGAGTGAACAAGCGGAAAATTATCACATAATAGTGAATACTGAACCCCTCGTAATATCGTTTGCGTGGCGATACGATACATTCTTAGATCAAATACAAAGTCAAATGTATCTTCTTCTTTTAATTTTTTATGTGCGATATATGTACTATAATTAAGAGAAAATAAATAATGCTTTTCCATCATTGTAAAAAGCAACTTGCTATCAATTAATAAATCTGTAAAAGCTAAATTACAGTGATATATAAATTTGTTTCTAGGTAGTTCTTCATCTAGTAGATCATGCAAATAGTGATCTACTGCTTTTTCAACTCCTAAAAACTCATCTCTGTCCATTATTATTCATCCTCTCGTTATTCAAAAATTCATTAAAGATCGTTTTATAAAATATTAATTAAAGAATCAGCTTCTCATTCAATTGAAAATAAATTTACATTATGAAAGTATATGATATTGTTTAAACTTTTGAATTTCAGCTAACGTTTCTGTATTCATGAACCCCACAGGGGTTGTCTGCTGAAATGCTTCTCCGCATTCCTTCAAGCAGACCAAGGCTCCATCGGAGCCGCAGCGTGAATATTATGTTATAAGATGTCGGTGTCTTCTTCGATTAACTTTCAAAAAATCATTTTTAGTTTTAAAGTTTGATTGTAACATTATGTTCGTTAAGCACTTCTAAAATATTTTCAATTATTTCGCATTTATCAGCAAATCCATTGATTTCAATCGTAAAAGGTGGTTTCACACCAAAGCCTCCGCACAAGCAATCTGACAAGCTGTCCAGACATCCGCCGAAATAACCTCCAGGGCCATTGATGGATTCACCCAGCGCAAAATAAAAAGAAATCTTATCTGTGATATGTCGACCATCAACATAATACGTTTGATTAGTTATGTGTTGAATATTACTGGAGATTTTACAACAATTATCGCGATTTCTGATTATCTCCATCCAGATCTCGCGCTGATGGTTAGTAAATTGAGACCAAATATTTTTTTGTTTTAACTCTCTACCAAGATCCCAGAGTCTTAGAATTTCCATAGAAAGAGCAATTGGAAGATAACCAGCAATATTAACATCTCGCCCATCTTTTAAATCTGAAGAGGTAAATACTCTCTGAGTATTCAATACAAAATAATAATTACCTATCTTATTACCACAATGATCTAAAATAAGTATGTATAAATTACTTATGGGATACTTTCGGTTTGAGCAAATCTGTTTAAAGTCAGCGCTGAAATGGAAATTAATAAAACTGAGATCGTAGTAATCCTCATCCGCAGTTTCACTAATGTTCGTTTCTAATAATCCAGCAATATTATCGCAATGTCCGATAATTAAACTGCCATCCTCGTTGAATAGACTATATTTGTAATTCATAGATTTACTCCTATGTATTTGCATTAATTATGGGTTTACTCTTTACGCCGATTTCTTATAACATCTAATTTATGTACTTCGTGAATACCACGCATCCTGTCCTTTAGCTGAACTACGTATATGATAACCCATATTGTGACATTTGCGAAGAAAAACTCGGTGAAAAAAGGGAGGAGTAGCCTAGTACTCAATCTCCCAAATCCATCCGATCCAGCGGGATTTGAATACGCTGGATATTTTTCGTACTAACATGCGTATATCGCTGAATTGTACGTGCACTCGTATGATCAAGTAACTCCTGAATATAGCGCAGGTCTGTCCCGTTTTCCAGCAAATGAGTGGCGAAGGAGTGTCTCAGCGCATGAATACTTACCTTTTCACAATTCCTGCGCGTTGTCTAGCTTCTTCAAAAACCTTCTGTACGCTCCGCTCAGTAAGATGTCGATCAGAAGATTGCCCCGGAAACAGCCAACGATTGGAACTGTATTCATCTATGTATTTCTGCACCATATCCCAGGCGAGACTTAAAAGAAGCGTCCTCCGATCCTTTTGACCCTTTCCCTGTCTCACAATGAGTGTCTGCCTTTCAATATCCAGATCGGTGCAACGCAGACGCACAACTTCACCTGCACGAAGCCCGGAAGAATAGGTCAGAAACAATATGGCCTTATGTTTAGGGTTGGTTACGGATTTAAGTAATTGAGCAACTTCCTTTTCGGACAACACTTGCGGAAGCTTGGTCTGCTTCTTGGGACGAATATACTGGATATCCGTAGGATGATGGAGCACATGTTTGCAATAGAAGCGGAGCGCGCTAATGGCCTGATTCACGCTAGAATGGGAAATTCCTCGCTCCAGCAAACCTAAACAATACATCTGAACATTGGGACTAGTGACATCCTTATTTTTAAGGCTAAGGCTGCTTAGAAAACGCTCGACCTGATTACAATACGCTTTGATCGTTTTGCGACTATATCCTCGTATCTTTAGTGCCTTCTGTAACGGTTCTTTGCTCCGGGGTAATCTGAACTTCATCTGGATCAAACTGGCTCGTAAACTCCTGGATGGCCGCAATAGTGTAGGGTATGATCCACATTTTCTGTTTGGTTTCCCACTTTCTGCCCGTAATCTGGCGAATGCGCTGAATATATGCAGGGTTATAAGGACAACGAATATGCAATGAATGAGTAGAACCTTTAGTTATGGTGATCTTCTCTTCCGTTGTAGTATCGTCGTTCATAGGAAACTCTCCATTGTTTGAGTCTATGTCTTTCTCCGCAATTTTGAGAAATAAAAAGGAAGGCTATCCTCATCCCAAAAAGGGAATCAGATGACCTTCCGATGCTTTCGGAACATATATGATCTTTAAAAGTAAAGATGGGCACAGCCAGTGTAATAAAAAACTGCCACTCCATGTAGCTTCAACAAAGTATACCTACTGTCAATTTGTCCTCATGGATAACAGTAGACGATTGAACCCGCAGGTATTTCGTCTGGGGAGATCCCTTTTCCCAAACATATACCGATATTCTTTTTGCCGGCTATAGAATGATTAATTTGAGTAGAAACAACTCCAAACACTTGCTCCTCCCCATCCGTTTTTTTGATAATAATCTGGTCACCGATCATCTCTTTGATTGTTGAAGGAAGTAGTTCATCCAACTCTTCATTGGCCCCCATGACGATGGTTCCGAATTCCGGTGTATCGAAGACTAACCCCACGCCAAACAGCATTTTAGTTTCCATTCTGTGTCCTCCTTATCTCTGATCTATGAATAGCTCGCCTTTGACATCTCTCACCCTGAGATCGGCAGTAGAATTGAGTTCAGGAGCAAACCTTGCTGCCCGGATACTTGCCTGAGCCTCATCAAGAGCATAGTTTCTTTTGATGACTTCAGGAGGAAGATCACAAAGTGGGAACGCTTTGCCCGCAATAGAAGCCTCATAATGCCCAACGATCTCGTGAGCTAGTGTAGCATTCATTGAAATGCGAGTATTTGCACTCAAAGTCCCTACTCCTGGGGCTGCTGCTGGTAAGACATCCGTATTGATGACCAAGCGATTGTACATCATGCCTGTATTCCAGGTATCATAATAACCTGGTTGTGCGATTAAGGTATTTTCTTCGGGGAAATCAAGCTTGTTCAAGTAACTCTTTATCTCAAGCTTTTGGTTATCCGTCAGCGGAAGCTCATTGCGTTGTCCGCCACTGAGAATCTGTCTAAAATCTACCGCGCCATCGTATTTGACAGGGGTATCGATATGCAGCTTAGGTTTGAAAACAGAGCTGACCCCTAATACCATACCACCTGTACCAAGCATACTTGCCCAATGTTCACTTGACCAAGCATTTGTAGGTAAAACGGCTTCTCTAATCGTTCCATGGACTCCGAATGTCAACCAGTTCAGTGTGTCTTGAGGCGACTCAAAAGCTTTGTCAGCTCGATCAACATACCCGTTTAAGAGTCCACTTGGAATACCAAATGTCCAGTAATCCAGAAATCCACCTACACTATCATATCTCTTCTGATATCGGTCATCTGCCGATTGTATAAATGCTTGTCCTAGCTCTTTTAAACTATCTACAGACTTCTCAACTGCATTACGATCGTCTATACCTTCCTGTGGACCACAAGCATTCGGTGAGGGTGGTGGTAAACAGTTTATGTCTACTTGCCCTTCCGACCCGTGATCAGCTTGGAGAAATCGTTCTCCATGGTTATGTAACACAGTTGATATTGAACTCATGAGTGTGACAACTTCAGTCATAACAAGCTGTGACTTCTTGAATTCGTAGTTAGTCAAAGAAATTCTACGACTTCATCCACCCTGTTTCCACTATCTTATGCGCTGAACATTTATCAAGAAACGTTCCAAGACTGACTCGGCGACCTCTTCCAATTGAATCTGGAAAAAGGTCGCCGTTTAGAAAGGTTATTAATGGCTAGGTTGAAGGAGATATGAATCATTCTTCGCTATTTTGTAAACGCTGAGGAGTCTTAGGATCTAATTGATGCCACTTCGGAACCTCTCCATCCCCATCCGTAAAAATATATTTAGTTTCTGGATCATCTGAAAATACAACATATACAGGATATTTAGGCATAGAACTCAACTTAGCTTCTATACTAACAATTTCTTCTTCTTTATATCCCTCGACATTTATAAGGTGTTCTTTTAGGCTTGCTTCAAGAGAATTGTATTTGAACTGTAAGAATACATAAAAACCGACTATTAATAATAAGATTAGAATTATAGCACCGCTCAGAATCATTTTTATGCTTCCCGTTTTTTTCATATAAACCTCCTAACGGTATTATTTACATTAATTCTATCAAATCAACTTTAATCTATAAAGAAAAGAAACTCTTTAACTTTTAAAAAGTCCAGAGTTTCTGTGTAGCTATATTTCATAATTAGTTGCGTACAGCTTTAAAAGAGGTTGTATAAACAAAATGGTTAGACTTAGTAAACGCTGAGGGGGTTACAAAAAAGTTAGTATCACCGGTCATACCTTTATCAGTAATGTCAATACCCTCTCCATAGTAAAAAGCTTGCCACATAAATTTGGAACAATAATTGGGAGTAAGAGAACTGAAGGATTGATCGATCTGGATAAGGTATTGTGTAACTTTTTTATAATTGTACACTGCCCATTTAGCAGCTTCTACGCCACGGCCATTTTTGGGTCTATATACTTTTATGGTTTCCCCTTCTCCGTGTCTCCACATGTAATTTGTCATGTTATCTACAGTCCCACCGTTCACAGGCAGTGTTACATGTACCACCTTGAAATTTGAATTTACTATACCCACATGACCAACAATTTGTGAACTACCACCAATTGCTTTAGTAGAGTACAACACATCTCCAACTCTCATCGATACATTAGTTCCTGGATATGTAGGTCCAATCTCTGCAAACGGCCCAATTAAACCATCGGTCTTAATTTCCTCAATAGCACTTAAATCTTCATCATTCCCATAGACCGAGTCAGGCACACTGATCTCTACTTCCGATGATATCTGTTGAGTAGTGTATTGTGTCTCTGCACTAACTGTAGGTTGCCCAGCTGGAAGTATTCCTAGAACTACTAACATAGATGTTAATAGAAGGAATCCTTTTACAAGAATTTTTTTCAACAATATTCCTCCTTATAGTTTATATTCTAAATTTATATTTATTTTCACTATTTTTCCATAGGAGGAATTAATCATTGTTAAATTAGGTATTAATACTGATAATGAGTCATATCATAAAAATATCAATAAGTCTTTGGAATTGTAAATTTTTACACATTCATGTGCAGAATTATTTACTTTTTAAAGTGAATCGATAACCGGCAGGTACGAGAAGAAAACATTCCCCTTCTATTAAACACTACTCTCTCTCTTTTACTGCATTTCTTAAATGCCGAGTATTCCTGATCAGTCTTCCAATTTTGGCGTGATAATCTCATCGCTCCATTTCGGTGTTAGCACTCTTCTGTATCCTATATATTCTGTTGTCCAGCCTTCGAATTCTTCTCCGATGATGACTATGAATGGGATCTTATTCTTAATACTGTGTTGTCCCACTTCATAAGTGACGATTAACTTCTTATCCTCAGAAACAATATGTAATTTGATTATTCCTTCATCGTCAATGTCCGGTTCAACATACCAATAAAATAATCGATTGGATCGAACAATTTTACGTTTATATTTTTTTTCTTACGCCCATAACTCACCTTGCATATTTCTGTTTCTTTGATCGAAGTATTTGGTCAGTTATCCAAGACACAGCTAGAATAGCTTTGAGATCTGATATCAAAAGCCACACTAAGATTAAGGAGTAGTACTCTTGTAAAAATCAATTACTCTATCAAAGATCTCGATCTCTCGTTTTTTTATGTCCGGTAATTTCTCGCTATGCTTTACAATATGATGTACATTATCTGCTACAGTCTCTGCTTTATGAATCCCTACATATCCTGGTACCAGTTCATTAAGATAATGGAAGTATCTCATTTTAGGTTCAATCATGCGTAGATGTTTATGAAAATTTCTTCTAGATCTTGTCTGATCCATCTCCTTTCGCTCGCGCAGTTCATCTTCTTCTGCCCAGAATAGCAAATAAGCATCCGGTAATGCTATTTCATTCTTCAATAACTTCTCTCTAAAAAAGTTCGCTGTTTCATTTAAAGATAGGTGCTCATAACCATATATCCAACTGTACCAAATCTTAAATATATCGCCATCCAAAATCACATACTCATGTTGTTGATTCTTCTCATATGCTATATACCATCTATCGATTTGTCTCTCCAGCAACCACATCATAAGTTCCTTACCTTCAAGTTGAGGAGCTTCAAAAAGGAACCCTGTTTCTGGAACAATAAATGCATCATATTGTGTAGCGAACTGCTGACAAGTGGTACTCTTACCTACAGAACTGGCACCTTCGAGACAAATTATCGTCATTCAATTACCTCCAAATATTACTCACCAAATGATTAATCAACCTTCACTGGCTCTTAAGCGATCATGTTGAATTTATATTACACCGTGCCATCCACTTCAATTAGTCTATCGCCAAATGCAAATACCATATCCTTGCAGTCTTTGTGATACTGGGTCTCTCTTGTTTCTGACCACTCCGTTTTATCAATAGAATGCCGTTTTCTCATTATTTTAAAATCCTCCTTTAGGGAAAACACCACATTTACAGCAAAAAGGGAGCCTCCCACATCATTAACACTTTGTTATCCGATATTGATGATCCTTAAGGTTCGTTTATTCCTACACAATGTTATCTGATGTCCATTCCTTCGAAGCGTGTTTTAAAAACTTTATTTCTTATTCCAATTTTTCATTATATGGATTTGCATACAAATCAACATCAATTTCAGCATGAATCATATTAACAAATTCAATAAAATCAGAATCGAAATAAAGAGCAGGCGTTTCCCCCTCTTCTATTCTTATTACAATGAAAAATTTCGTGCTTAATTGATGTTCAATCCGAATCGAATTGATCTCTTTTACTTTGTTTCTTAATGTATCGACTACTTTTCTTAATTGGTGATTTACATCTAATGATTCTTCATACTCTGTACCCAATGTCCATGATGTTTCTTTTACTCGAAGCTTTTCGTTAATTATATCTCCTTTATAAGCCGTATTCGTAGGTTCAATTTTAAGTATTGAAGTTACATGATTCGGATCGAATTCATCTCCAAATAAACAAAAATAGGCCATCACTTCGGTTTTGTCTTTCAGGAGTTTCACCTCTTTAAGAATTGATGTATGAATTCACCTTACGTTTAAAGACTCACGACTGGCTTCATCCTTAGATGTTCTTATCTTAGAATGAGTGAACTCCTCATTTACTCCATAAATTCTTAATATCTTCTACTATAATTTTTGAAATATGTTTGGATGAATCCTGCGGATACAACCATATTGTTACGATAAGAGTTAAACATATCGTTAATCCTAGAATAACTCGTCCAATAACTCTAAATCTGGTGTATTTAAGCAAATAATAAACTAAACTAGATGAGATCAGAATAATCACGCCATTCACTATAAAGGTTAACGGCAAATTTATAATTCTCCTAATCCGGTGTTAGGATATTTTAATAAAAGTAAACTCTCTAATACTACAAATGGAACTGACAGTAGAACAATATAAAAAAATGACTTTTGAATTTCCTCTCCACTACTGAGCTCACCTACTCCAACTCTTTTAATACAATTTCACATCATATTTGGTGTTTACGAGCCCGAGAACCCTAACTGACCTGTAATTATTATTCTTGTTTCCATTGATGAGATTCGTGTAGTTTACCAGTTTCATAAAAATACTTTAGTACTTCAAGCATGGGCATTAATTCTATACAAATGTTATCAGAATAATTGCCTAACTGGCCACCAATAACCAGAGAAATTTCACTATTTTCTTGCTTATCGTTCATAAGCGTATATATATTATCATCCATTGTAATAGACACTACAAAATATTCCGGTCCGCCTCCAACTAATGCTGAATGTGTGTCTGATACCTCAAAAAAAACTAATGTATATTTATCTCCATCGAGTCTTCTCAAAAAACGTAAACTGTCTGCCCATGTAGGATTCATAACGATCTCTTCATTAAACGTGGTCCCATTCCGTTCATCAATGCTAATAGAGTTTATCACTTTTCCTTTTTATCCTCCTTCTTTCATCACACATATCCATCTTCAGGTTCACCAACATCAAAGCCTAACACTTTTGACGCTTCCAACTTAAATGCTTCTATCCAAGAAGTCCAATCCTCGCTATTCATCTGCGCATAAAAGGATAACCCACTAGGCTCAACGGATGCTGTAATAAATACATTATCCTCTTCAGTTCCAAACCAATATGGAATTCCACTTGTATACCCCATCCACCCTGGCATACGCTCATACACTTTAGAAACTTTATCCCATACCTCATCAGGCAGGTCATACCTTATATTTAGGTTGCAATGATGAGAGTCTATCTTGTTCATTTACATTCTCTCCTTCTACCCTTAAAGAGTGCAACGACTTGAAGCAACGCGGGTAAGAATATTGCTATATTTTTTTCTCATTGAATCACCTCATAAATCGTGCAATTGATTTCATATAATATCTAATTTTTTGTATAACAATATATCCGATCTAGTATCTGAACTACGTATATGATAACCCATATTGTTACAATTGCGAAGGTGAATTGGCGGATAAGCAACCACATCTCAAGCCAACAACGCCTGCGCAATCTGATCCACGATCCCATTAATACCTGTCGGCCCATAACAGCCGATCCATGTTGCGGCATCTACGGAGTGTATTCGCTGTCGCTCATTCGTATCGAGCATTCTCCAGACACGTTGCTCTGTAGCGGATATGCCCTCCTGCATCATTTCATTGCTGAGTAAAAAATAGTGGCTGGCATGTACAGCCGGGAGTCTATCAACCGAGATATGATACGCCGTGTCGGAGGTGTCTGCCACAAATAACGGAACAGGCAGACCCAGATCACGGTACAGCACAGCACCTGTACGATGAGCGGCAGAATGTACGCGAACCAGGGAATCCAGCGGACGGATGAGTGCGACGCTCTTACCTGCCAGTACTGGAGCAAGTTCTTCGGACAGTAATGTGGTTCGTCGGTGATAATCCGCAAGTATACGCTTGGCCTCTGACCGCTTGCCAGTCAGTTCACCGAACAGGCTTAGAATGGTCTGCCAGCTCTCATTACGTTGAAACATGATTACTGGAGCGATCCGGCTTAATCGTTCAACATGCTGATCATGCACCTCGGTGCAAATAATCAGATCAGGTGACAATCGTTCTACCGCAAGCAAATCAGGATATTCATACGTTCCGAGTAATTCGGTACCCTGAAGCCCTGCCCGGATATACTGCGGGAACGTTGACACTGCACTTCCTACTCCTACACTTCCTGCCGGAGACAACCCGAGCGCAAGCAGATGATCGGCATATTGAACATCGAGTACAGCGATACGTTGTGGTGATTCGGTGACAATGTACTCCCCTCGCAAATGGCAGATCACCGGGCCTTGGGCCGATTCATACGAAGAGGCCGTGCGATTCTGCAGTAAAGCATTTGCATAATCTGCATCTGTTTTCGGAGCGGCAGCAAGACGATAACGCAGCGGGGGAACGCCATAATATTTCTTAAATGCCCTGCTGAAATAATACATGTCGCGATAGCCCATTTTGTCCGCAATTTCCCCAATGGAAGCATCCGTATGATGCAACATCCGCGATGCATTCTCCATCCGCAGCTGGATGACGTACTCCATCGGTCCCAGCTGCTTCTCTTGTTTGAATCGTCGCTGCAACTGTCTTACACTGCATCCCGCAAGGGCCGCCAGTTCTTTCAGCTCCAGGTTTTGGCGATAGTGCGATGTGATATAAGAAGCGACCACATCCACCATGTCGGACTCCGCTCCGCCTTGACCACACTCATACTCCATGATCAGCTCGTAGATCATGCCCTGGAGCAGCGCGTTCGCATGGAAACGTTCCAGCCCTTCGCCGCGGCGCCACTTAACAACGATTTTTTCCGCATTCTCAATCCATTCGGCTTGGGTTACCGGATTCTGAACAAACGAAGTTTGCAATGGGTGTTTACGATACGAAGGTATAACAAGAGAGGCTCCCTCCATGGAAGAAGCCTTGTACATAATCATAATATAATGAATGTCCTCTGATCTGGCCGTCAGCGTAAAGGATGCCCCCTTCACCACATGACAGGCAAAAGAAGCTCCAATGTGGCAACTCTCGCCATCCATTGCAAGCTCCCCTTCCCCTCCGCATGCCAGCAGCAAGACATTTGAAGTTAAATCCGTTTCGCGTAGAACGCTGCCTGTCTGCAAAGTACCGCTATACCCGTCAAGCATCTTGATGGCCGTATCAGTCCAACCACTTGTCTGTTCTTGCAGCGGCATTTCTCTCATCTCCTGACAATCGCATAGGTAAAATTGTTGCTGTTGTCATTTTAGTTGAGATTCTTTCTCATTGTCAATTTTCGGACATTTGAGACAATATTCACCTGACATCTGGTAATAGAAACAGCAGGTAATTCGCTCGCTTTTGGCAACATGCACATTGTCCTTACAATCGGTGAAGCGGGTTAACGGATTCTTCCTCTCACCAAACACTTCCCCGGATGCCACCTGCGTCAGATATGAAAAGTCCTCTTGAATTATCTTACTTTCCTGCTCAGTTTCGGCTTCATCAGGAGCGAATAGTCGGCCGATACGTACCATGATATTCTCCCAGAGAATACTCATCGAAAGAGGCGCAATCGCAGCAAGTGTCTTTAACAGCGGTGTAAGCTGTACCGCAAACATCTCCTCGAGCACCTTTTCCCGCCATACTCCCCTGTCTCCCGTTAGTCCTTCAGCCTGAAGCCCATTCACCGCTAAAAAAGGAAATCGTGTGCCGCCCTCATGATCTGAGAGCGCCGGATGATAGAGAAAGCTGTTCTCCAGCTGAAAGGTTACATGCTGATGATGAAACGTCATCGCGGTCACGAGCGGAGTCGTCCATAGATAGCCAAGCCGCTTGGCTAACATGGAGGCTGCGACTTTCATGTCAGGCGCATCGATATAGTTCTGAAACCAGCGGATATACTCTCGACACGCCATTTCGTCATGCAACTCACTCAAAGCAATGGTACGGACACTATGTTCAGGCGGCTCACCAAGCAAAATCGAATGATCCTCTACCGTCTCTTTCCATAAGTCTGTCGAGAGATATGGGTTCATATTAGTTCGATCCGAGCAGGGCTTCCGATGCCTGATCTACAATCAGATTAATCGCAAGAGGTCCGTAGTATGCAATCCACAGTGTTGAGTTTACGTCATACGTGTGGTTATTTTTCACAGCATCAAGGGACTTCCACACGGGATTAGTCAACATAGCCTCTGCCTCTGCTGCGAACAGCTCATCCGACAGCACAAAATAACGATCTGCCTTGATATCAGGGACTTTCTCCATGGAAATTTCAACAGAAGTATCATCCTTGATCTCTTTAACGAGTTCAGGCATGTTCAAGCCCAAATCATTATACAAAATGCCGCCTGTGCGGTGTTCGATGCCATGGACACGGATACCTTCTTTACGCGGACGAATCAGAGCGACTGTCTCATCTCCCATTTTCTCTGTCAGCTGTGCCTTCAGACCAGCAACTTTTTCCTCATAGGATGTGCGCACTTTCTCTGCCTCGTCCTGCTTGTCTGTAATCTTAGCCACTGTAGCTAACGTATCACGCCAGTCTTCATAGAAATCGAGTACCAGGGTAGGTGCAATTTTGCTTACACTCTCATACTGCTTCTCCTGGAAGTCCGTCATGATAATCAGATCCGGGTCGAGTGCAACAATCGCTTCCAGATTAGGCTCGTCCCGTGTACCCAGAACCTGTACATCACTCGGTTGATCGCCTAAGTATTCTGGAAAATCGGTGTTACCTCCAGCGATAACACTACCTGCTGGCTTCTCGCCAACCGCTAACATTTGATCCAGAAATTTAACATCCAGCACTGCAATTTTCTTTGGTTTTTCGTTTAGAGTGATGTCACCCTTCATACCCTTGATCGTTACGGGAAAAGCTCCGTCGGTCTGTGTTTCTGCATTCGCAGGTGTCTCCGCTGGCGTTGCTGCAGATTGCTTACCGCTATCTGTACCTGTTGCAGCACCGCAAGCTGTCAATACAAGAATAAGGGCCAACATCAAGCCCATGAATAATCGTGATTTGTGAGCAGCATAGGCTTTGTTACCAGCCGCTTGCCCCTTTGTTCCTTGTTTCATTTGTGAATCCCCCTTATGTATAATACTGATAATGATTTTCATTATCGAAACATAAAGAGAGTATATACGATCTCCGTATCGTGTTACCATGTACTTTTGCGACATTTCAGCCGGACTAATGCGACATCGCGAATCACTTATCCGCCTTTTAATGTTTCAGTAATATAGGCTTGCAGTCGGTAGATGTTTGAAAGAAGCTCTTCTTCCTCCGGCGTATTGCCATACTCCCCCAGCCAGCGAGGTGTGCGGATCTGCCACTCATCTGTCAGGTATTGCTGTTCATCCCGATACTCCAAAATATGTCCCAGGAAATATTCCAGTGATCCAAAAGATTGTTTACGACTATCGTTGATGATGGATTGTGTTTGTTCAATGATTGCCTGTAACATGTGTTGAATATGATCTTCTGGATTCATAGCGTTCTCCCCCTTGTCCACCAAAGTTTTAAAAACAAAAAGGAAGGTCCTCCTCTACTCCATAGAGATCAGACAACCTTCCAATCTTCTTTTCAAGACATAAAACATAAACATGTATTAACACATCTAATATAGAACTCAGCATTTCGAAGCTACTCTGGATATTCCCTTGAGGCCTCGATCAATTTATCTTCTTCATCAAAAACGTTCAGCACTCTCTCAATGTCATGCACTACATAGCTTCTAACAACAATCAGTTGCTGCATATGAAGGCCTGGTGGGTCTATGTCCGGTCGAGACAAGTTATTTAGCAAACGTTCTGGTGTATATAAGATGCTCCATCGTCTGGAACCATCTGTAAAGACCATCGTGATCTCTATCCAATTCCATTCTTCCGAGTTATCCGACCTAACCTCATCATCAAAACGCCAGCTTACCAGCCTTGGTCTTAAATTCATTTCTTTTACGATGTTTTCACCTCTCTTCTGCTTAACTTCTTAAATGCCGAGTATTCCTTTTCGGACTTCATATAACTTAGTATCTTTTCCGCACATGCAGCTGAACTGAGTTCTTCCGTATTCACTTCCAGATCATATTCATCATAGGAGTATATGTAGTCGAACTGGGAATGGGCAAGTCCAATCTCACGATCTCCCCTGCTCTGCTCTCTTCTGGTGAGTTCTTCTTTTGAGCAATGCACACCTACAAACAATATCGGATAATCCGAAAGCAAATTATAAAAATCGTTAAACCACTTGTCATTGCTGATGACCGTATCCACGATGACATTCAAACCCATTTCCGAAAACAGTTTAATGGTTGCACAGTACAACGAATTAATGGGGTCGAACAGGATATCGGTCATGACATGGTGCTCTAATTCTCTTGTTGGTTTCATATCTGGATATGTATTGTCGATAAACTGATCATAATTATGCAGAAATTGATCTACAGATAGATGATGGAACGGAATGTCTCCCTGATTTTTCATTTCCATCGCAATGCTCGTCTTCCCCGAACTTGATGTTCCGTTCAAAAATATAATGAGTCCTCGTTCCACATCTATCACCCTTATCTATAAAATTGGAAAACACTGTTATACCGTTTACCACTCTCTCCATTCTTCCGTAATATCTTCATCGTCCTCAATGTCTAATCCAGCCAACCTTGCTGCCTTGTCGATAAAATCGGCCAATTCTTCACGTTCCATCGTTTCTATGAAATAGCCATTTTCCTCATTCATTTCATTAAATGTAACCACAACTTCTTCTACAGCTTTCATAATATGCTCAGGATGTTTCGTTTCTTGTACTGCTATTAATTGGTGCAAATATGTATCCAGGGCTTGATCAGACATGAGTAATCTCTCTTCTGTAAAAATCTCATCTCCGTGTTTAACCATTCTCTCGTTCCATAGTTTCGTTGGTTTTTCATGAAACAAGTTTTGTAATGTCAATGGAATCAACCCCTTCCATATTTAATCATATCTATATTTTACCTGTAACCCAAATTATGAACAAGCGTTCACGCCTATTCACTTTCACCCTATTCACTCCATAGCCTTGTCACGTTCTCTAATTCCATCTCGTCAAATTGTAATCGATAAATGTCCGGTTTCTTGGTTTGATTCATAAAATCCAATCCGTAACTCGAATCAAAGTAATTCATCATCAACGTCATTACATGTCCGTGTGTGCCGATCGCCACTTTTTTACCCTTGTATTCTTCTAAAATCCGTTTCAACACGCCCACTGCTCTATTCTGGCAAACCGTGTTCGACTCGCCTCCTGGCAATGCATAATCAGGGTCATCAAACATCTTCTTCCAAGCAGGCTCGAACTCAACATCCGCAATCATATCATCTGAAAAATGCCTTTCCCGTAGATCCTCCATGATCTGAATATCTAATTCTAACGCTGCTGCCGCACCCTCTAAGGTCAGAATAGCCCTGGCATAAGGACTTGAGACAATGGAATGTATTCTTTCATTCGTTAATATTTCCGTTATTCGTTCTGCATTCATCTTGCCCTCCAGAGTAAGCCCCCTCGTTCTTTCCGTTCCTTCCGTATACGGTGACTCCGCATGCCTTACCATATAAACGATGGTCTTCATAGGACCCTCCTTGAGTTTCTTCTATCAAAATTTATGGTCACGCTTTAGGTCCTTCAACATATTTTGTCTTTTCGTTCCAAAAATCAATGAAATGGTGCCACCATATTTTGATTCTGAATTCAGGATTGAAATTCTGTCAGATATTAATTTACAATAATTTTCAGATATGTGTATAGTAGAAATGAAGCAAGATGTTTTCAAAAGAAGTTAATCTAACGGAGAGGATGAGATCATGTCTTTTTTCAAAAGGAAGGTTGTACTAGTCTCTTTATTCGTATTAGCTATCTCTGCTGTTGCAATCGCTTACGTAAATGGTCAATCGAAACCGTACGTGCCCATTCATAAAGTCGTCAACCTTTCAGCCAACTCTTTAACATTTCATGAAATAGATAAGTTGGATGCGTTCGCTGAACTGATCGTTATTGGTTATGCAACAGAAGATTTCAAAGATCGCAAGCATATCATAACTGCATTTGATGACGAGACCATGCAATCCTTTCACACCAATACGAACATCAAGATTGATGAGATATTGAAGAAACCCGACGATTTCCCTTCAGATCAAAACGAATTAACAATCATTGAACCCGTCAGCCTGGAAGGAGACGTCAAGTACACAGTTAATGACTATGTAGAACTGCAGAAAGGTGATAAAAGTGTGCTTTTCTTAATGAAAAACTCCTTTGGTGATTATGGATTAATCAATGATAACTTAGGCAAATTCAGCATTGAAGGGATAAGTCAATATAGTTTACCTCAATCCTCCACTGTACAAGCGTTATCAGAATACGAAACTTTCCGTGACTCCGTTATGGAGAAGTACCATTTGAATTGAGGCTTTCATCAAACAACGGTGACCTTTGCGGACATAGCTGCCCTCTTTAATCTATTGCACTTCTTTATCAAGGCTTACGTCAAATGATGAAGTTATCGATTTTTGTCTAAAGTCATTGGGTATCACTTTAATCTCCACGTTTAGATGTATAGATTCAGGAAGATTCATTTCAGTTATATTCTCATAACCAATGAAATAATAATGCTTTTTGTCCAGTTCTATCAAACCTCCACCTGTTGAGCCAGAAGTTGAAATCAAATGTCCATCATGATAAAGCTCACAAGCAATATTATATTCCTCCAAACTGAACCCTTTCACTTCATATCCAACCTTGATTTGATTTTCGATGTAATCAGCATTTCGTAAACTGATCGCACCACCATCCACCATTTGGGTCTGAATTGCAATATTTGCTTCCGGCATCTCTGGTTTCTTTAATAAATATCCTACTTTTAGGTACCATATAGCTCCTAATACAACTACAGCAAGTACAATCATAGCAATGATAAACTTCTTTTCTTTTTTATCCATAATCCTTACTCCTTACATCGGAACACTCTTGAAGTTCTTTCCAAACCTGTGTTTCAAATAATACATTATCCCTGCGCGATCAACATCAGAAAATTTCTGTTTTAGATATGTCCAACACTCTAGTTGCTAGTAAGGAAATTAATAACTACAATGGAGTTTTAAATCAATTTAAATCTTGGATACATGGAGTAGGACAGTTAGGTTATTAACTAAAGATGGTAGGGATGTTATGTGAAAAGAAAACTAATTATTTCACTTTTTTCAGTCATTGTAATTCTAATAGGGATTTATTGGTATGCTGACAGGGAACTAATTGCTCTCAAAACGGGTTCGACATTGCCATTACAATGGGATACTCCATATAATAACGATGAACAACCAATTCAGCTTACAGAACAGAATCAAGATTTAAAGAATCCAAATATACATCTTACAGAACTCTACTACCTACCAACTTCAAAAAAACTACAATTTGGGTTATGGTACAGTAAAAGAGACTATCAACCGAATCAATCGAAAAAAATTCCAGATCGAATTTTCCAAGTTACGATTCATGATAAAAATGGTGAATTGTTTGAAGAAGATACTGTTGTTAAAACAGAAGGCCTGTTTGATGAGTTTCAACGTAGATCACTCTCGATAGATTTGAATAATCAAGACTCTATAGAAATAACGATTTCCCTGATTGAACAAGACGGAACGATCATTACTCCAATTGAGTCAGCAAGCATTAACGTACCGTTAGATAAAATAAAACAGTGATAAGCTTAACAATATACAACACCTTTTGGTGCGGAGAGAATCTTCTTATTGCAACTTTTTTTGAAAAAAATTAACTATAAGAAGCCGGGTGGATAAGGTCTCGGCTTCTTTGCTTTTCTCAATCAAACTAAGTATGAATCGCCTAACGTATGAATATTACAGCATAACTTGTATCTAGCTTCTCTCAGCTACCTAGAATATTTTATTGATACTTCCACAATTATTAGGGATTATGATTAATTAAATTTTAGGTTTTCCTGTATTATCCTATAAATATATTGTTAATTTTGTCTCGATCATAATCTAGAATCCAATCGTTATATTTTGTATAGACATCCATTAGCTCTTCCCTTGCTGCTGAAATAACATCGCAACCTCTATCATCATAGATATGAAATATCGTTTTCTTACTTATATTAATGAAATACACCCTATGATAAATCTTTGGCTGAACTCCAACATCATGATTACATATAGCTTTGATTAACTGATTATATTTCAAGTCCTCAACTCTACATTTAGTCCAGTACCTATACATGTTGTTCCTTGGGTCTAGGATGTCATCCGGTTCACAATCCAAACCTGGAAATATCTCAAGGCTCAAGGCTCTAATCGGCCCTTTCTTCTTGATATATTTTCTGTACAGGTTCAATTTCTTCACTTTGTGTTTAGGCTTATCTGCAAAATAAGCTTGAGTTATTAATAGGATTTCATCTTCTTGATCATGAAGAGCCTTAAATAATTCAAGTGATCGATGATAAACTTGTTCCATATAATGCTCCGTATTCATTTCAAACATCAGCGGATTGCCAAGTTCGAATCGTATTGCAACATCCCAATTATAAAAAAGAGGTGGTTCTAAGGTCAGGTTTGGAAAATGCTCTGCCAGATACGTCTTCAGGTCCATTCTGTGGCCTCCAAATTCTCTTTAAAGATGAATGCCTGCTAAAAAATGAGTCCGTCTCTTCAATGGTTTCCCGTTTGACATTCAGATCTTTTAATGTTAATTGGCTTACTCAACTCTCCAACTCTTTTTTTCGAAAAATTAACCCCAGAACATTCCGTTATGACCTTCGTCCACGATCTTTAGCTGTGTTTCAAAATCTTCATTCGGTTTAATATCATCAATGAAATGCCATCTGCCCTTACTGTCCTGCCAATAGATTTTCCATGCCTGCTCATCTAATCTGAACTGTGCTACCGGCATCTGTACCCATTGCTCGCTTCGAAAGGCTTGTCTTTCTTCAATCAACGTCACATGATTTCCTCTTATTTTATTACTAATCTTCATCTGACTTTTCACGTGCTCGGGTACAGCATTTTCGGTGTAATGGTCTTGATTATATCATGTTGTTCTCTCCGATTTAAATGATGCTTTTAGTGTTGTAAAAGGTGAAACCGAGCGCGGCTTATGCAATGGCAAGCCGCGTCAGGATGAGGTGCTGCGCCCAATGGGGCAGTACCTCATGGGGTTGCACCGCGTGCATTAGTGCGGTGCTCAAGCTGCCATCACGAGCACACTTTCATGATGGCAACACTTGGTGCATCACGATAGCTGCGCCGTGATGCACGCAAAAAAGCGCCGCGACTTCATCGTCGTGGCGCTTCTTCCTGCATAAGCCAATCGGCCATGCAGCTTTTGTTACGCTACTGCGTCCCATTGGCGCAGCATAACAGTTTCTTTCGATTTTACAATTTTAATAATGGGGCTATGCTAATCATTTACGACTTAGGGGACAGGCCACGAGCTGGATGTTTCTCCTCATCTAAAAGCTGCCTCTCAAGCCAACAGAGCCTGAGCGATCTGATCGATAATGCCATTGATGCCTGTGGGTCCATAACAGCCGATCCATGTCGCGGAATGGTCCGTCCTAACATCCCTGGGGTTCCGCATCGCTGGGCTTAATTCATACAAATGATGTTCAACCTTTTATACCGCTAAATGTAATGCCGCTAATAAACGTCTTTTGAAGGAAAAAGAACAAAACAATAATAGGCAATGTCATCAAGGTGGATACGGCCATTAATAGACCCCATTCGGATCCCTTTTGACTCTGAAATTGCTGCAATCCGAGCGAAACCGTGTAAGATGGTTCATTGGTTAAATAGAGCAAGGGGCCCATGAAATCAGTCCAGCTCCCCATAAATTGAAATAATGCCACGGCTAAAACGGCGGATTTGGCTAGTGGAAACATGATCTGTAAATATATGCGGAACTCACTAGCGCCGTCTAAGCGGGCTGCTTCGCGCAGGGCATCAGGCAGTCCCATGAAAAACTGCCGCAATAGAAAAATGTAAATGGGCACTCCAAAAAATTGGGGTACAATCAGTGGAAGAGGGGTTCCTACCCAACCTAATTTAGTAAACAACAGGAATAGAGGAATCATCGTCACCTGTCCGGGAATCATCATAACAGCGAGGGTAACAAAGAAAAGTATACCTCTCCCACGGTACTCTAACTTGGCAAAACTATATGCAACCAAGGGACAGGATATGATCACACCAAGCGTACTAACGATTGTTATAATCGCCGTGTTTTTCAGATATGTCCAGAAAGGGATATACTCAACGGCACGGGAATAATTACTCCACATAATGGGATGCGGGATCCACTCTGGTGGGAAGGTAAAGATTTGTGTGAGTGGTTTAAGAGAAGTCGAAACCAGCCAAATGAACGGAATCATGAAAAATGCAGAAGCAACAATTAGACATAAATAGGCTAACGCACGATTGATTCTTTTGATAGCAATAGGATTCATCCCTTACTTCCTCCTCCTTATTTCCCTTGATAATGAACCCAGCGTTTAGACGTAATAAAAATAATTCCGGTTAATGCCATAACGATAATAAATAAGATCCAGGCCATTGCGGAGGCATAACCCATTTTGAAATACCTGAATCCGTTCTCATATAAATACATGACGTAAAAAGTCATGGAATTTGCAGGAGTTCCTTGCCCTTTGGTCAACGTATAGGGAAGAGTAAACTGTTGGAATGCACCGATCATTCCCATGACAAGGTTGTAGAAAATAACGGGAGTGAGCAAAGGCAGGGTTACCTTTCTCGTTTTCTGAAACCAGTTAGCTCCATCGATTTGTGCCGCTTCATAGTACTCATCAGGGATGTCTCCTAATCCAGCAAGGTAGATAACGACAGCTTGCCCAATACCCCAGAGCGACATCAGAATGAGAGAGGGCTTGGACCACGACTCACCACCAAGCCAAGAAGGCCCATCGATACCGATATTCGCTAGCATCCCGTTCACCAATCCGAAGTTTGGATGTAACAGCCACATCCACAGAACAGCCAGAGCCACTTGTGGCACAAGAGTAGGTAAGAAAAAGATCGTTCTAAATACAGCCATACCCTTGACCTTCATATTCAACATCATAGCGAGTGCCACACCGAAAAATATACTTAATGGAACAAAAAATACGGTAAAATAAATCGTGTTGTATATGGATTTCCAAAACAGAGGATCATGAAAAAGATCTCTATAATTATTCATTCCGACAAATTCACCAGGCTGCAGAATGCTGTAAGTAGTGAAACTGAAGTAGATGGACATTAGCATCGGAATTGCATAAAAGCATAGCAGCCCTATAGCCCAAGGTGAAGCAAACAGCCACCCAATCACGTTAGTTCTGCGGAGTGCCCGTTTCCTTGCCGATGGAATTGCGTTTACTTGAACTGAATCGGCCAGTTTCGCCATGTGCATTCTCCTTCCAATTGTCATTCATGAATAGGCAAGGAGAGAGAGTTCGCTCCCTGCCTACCGAGCACTCTATTTGTCGTATTTTTCCAAAGCCTTATTCACAGTCTCTGTAACTCTATCCAGGTTCTCTTTCGGAGTACCGTTACCGCGGGTAGCCTTTTCCGTAGCGGAAGCTAACTCATTCCACAGCAGTTGTCCTTCAGGAATAACCGGGCGGTTGTGTGAATTGGGCAAGATATTAATAAATTCCTTCATAATCGGATCGTCTTTGTAACCGTATTTGTCGTTAACCGAATCAATAACGGAAATTTGAGAGTCAGCGTTTAATAACGTTTGCCCCTCTTCTTTCCCTAAGAATTCGAGGAATTTCCAAGCAGAAGCGACGTTCTTGGCGCCTTTAGGGATAATAGCGGACCCGCCTCCGGACCATGTCGTAAAATTAGTACCTGTTGGGGTCGGTATTGGTGCAACACCGTAGTTTAAATCCGGCTTAAATTTTTCGATACCCTTCACCGTGAAGTTTCCACTTATCTTCATGCTGACTTGACCGGAAATGAACGGATCCATTTCCTCCGTACCCGCTGCACTTGTGAATCCGGCGATATCCTCGACATTGTATTTTTTGCCGAAGTCGGTCATCCATTGTAATGCTTCAACGACTTTAGGATCATTTGCAGTAATTTTGCCGGTGGCAGCATCCTGGAATTCTCCTCCAAATGCCCATCCCCAAGTATAAAGCCAGCCTTGCGAATACCATGGGATGAACCCGATCCGTTTGAAACGTTTACCTTCCTTGATGGTTAACTTATCGGCGGCCGCTTCAAGCTCGGCGATCGTTTGTGGTGGTTTGTTGGGATCCAGCCCCACTTCTTTGAAATGATCCTTATTGTAAAATAGCAGGCGAGAGTCCGTATCCATCGGCATTGCATAAAGCTTTCCTTGATAACTGGACTCCTCCCATGCAAATGGATAATACATTTCCTTACGTATTCCGGATTCTGCTGCCATCGAGGATAAGTCAGTCAGAGAACCTTGCGCAGCCCAAGTACCGACCTTAAACCGGTCGAAAAGTGCAACGTCAGGAGGATTGCCGCCTGCGACTGCAGTCAGCAGCTTCTGATCGGATCCCTCGCTGGATTCTGTATAAACCAATTTCATTTTGATCGTAGGGTTTTTCTCCTCAAATGCCTTCACGACTTTATTCATATTATCTAAATCAATTGAGGTAAGACCATGCCACATCGTAACCGTTGTAATCCCCTCTCCGGCCTCATCGCTGGAGTCTCCCTTCGTTGAGCAAGCGGTTACAAGTAGTAACATAACCAGAAAGTAAACAAGAATTGGAAATGCGAATTTTTTGGATCTCCTCATTCAAAGTCCCCCTTAAGTTAAATTCATTCGTTTAACTTGAATTCCTATAAGATCCACTTCATTTTCTGATCAATCCACAATTTATGTAAGCGTTAACAACATTGGTGACATGAATTATTAAAAACAGAAAATGATGAACGAAGTGAATTTGTTATAAGAAATTCACTAGTTATACTAAGTATGTTAATATGACGTCGTACAGCGTGTCAATTGCAATATTACGACATCGATGTATGGCTACTTCACAGAAGACAGACCGTGTTTAGAAGAAGTTTTTCTAGCGATATCAGGAAGGTCCATGCTTCGAAGTTTATACTTTCTGATATCAAAAAAAGTGCCGAAAAGCCCCTGGGGACTTCTCGACACATTGAACAATATCCTAGCTTTAGTTGAGCTGCGCTTGTATTAACCCTACCTGTTATTTTTCACGACCATACGATGTTCAATAATGTTTAGCTCGGGAACTGCTGTTCCATGCAGCTGAGAGATTAGCCTATCCACTGCCAATTCACCCATCTGCTTCTCATCCTGCTCAATATGAGTGAAGATGGGTTGACCCAGGTAATCGTTCATGGAGTCGAAACAAACAATCTCGAATTCCTCCAAAGATTTCCCCATCGAGTGGATGACCTGAGCCAGCATGGTAGCTATTAGAAATTCCGATGCGACAAACGCCTTTACATCAGGGTGTTGTTTCAAAAAATGCTTTACTGTTTCTTTATCACTTTCAATCGCTGTTCCGTTTATGTTCATGGGAAGGGTGCCCTTCAAGTTCGTCAATACATAATCTTTATTCAAGTTCATTCCTTCTTGGGTGAAGGCAAACGTATATCCGAGCAGCCTTTCCTCCAATGTTGAAGTGTTCTCTTCCGGCGGAGATAAAAAGGCAATTTTTTTATGACCTTTGCTAATCAGATGACGCGTAAGATCCATGGCTGCTTTCTTATTGTCTGTGTACACCGAACAAACCGGAATTCCTTTTAGGTATCTATCGACCAAAACAATTGGAAACCGATCCAATACAAGTCGAAGCAGCTCCGAATTATAGTGTTGACCATGAATGGGGGTCACGATTAATCCTTTGATGCCTAAACGAATAAATAAGTCGATCGCACGTTTTTCCTCATCCCGATCCCCGCAAGTTCGCTTGATAATGAGTTGATAATTATGCTCAGCACTACGCTTTTCCATCGATCTAAGAAGTTGTAAGCCAAACTCGTCAGAAAAATTCGGTATAATAAACCCGATCAACCGCTTATCATCCTCAGGAACCAAAGTCGTTCTTACCTCTGAATAGTGCTTCGGTTCTTGTCCTCCAATTATACCATCGGCCACAAATGAACCTTTTCCTTGTATTCGTTTGATAACCCCAGAATCTGCCAATTTCTCCAGAGCCTTTTTAGATGTAATACGACTGACGCCAAATTTTTCAGCCAACTCTTTTTCAGAAGAGACCCGGTCTCCTTCTTTTAATCGACCTTCTTTAATCTCTTGTACAATATAGATATATATCTGCTCATATAAATGCAATTCCACAAAACCACCCTGACATCATAATATTAATATACTAAGTATATTACACAAGGAGTGATTCGCAAAGTTACTGAGATTACCGACGAACTTCTGTGGCATGGCGTTTTCCAAGTCTACGGTGTCAGACCTCTGCTTACAATTAGACCCCATCCGAAGCGAGCTGGAGCGAATTTTAATGCCTCTCTTAAAGCTGGAGAATTTCGCGGAATGGATCTCTAAATGGATTATTATCTATTAGACAGGACGTCGGCCCACAGCCATTCATTTAATCTACATTCCTTTCCAGTGCAAACGTTCTCATAGATTCAGATTCAATAAACTCTCCATTGTCTCCACCTGAAAATAGAACTTTAGGCGAACGCCCTTGATAGAAAAAAGTTCTATTGCTGCCGGAGTTCTATATTCATTACTTGTGTTACTCGAAGGAACAAACACGCAATCACAATGTTCCCCATCATCACTACTATCTCCAAACAAAATTTTATGTATTTGGTCTTTTGATAAAATACTCTCTTCTAATTCAGAAAGATACATTTTCATATTTTAGAATCCCCTTTCAGAATTATGTGGAACATCTAGCAACAGGACGTTGCGGTTGAATCACTTACAAGTCTTTGGGGCCGATCTATCGTATAACGTTTGGGTATATACGAATCCTCACCACCTTAAAGGAGCAAAGCGACTGGTCCCGACGCGGTTAGGTGTGCAAGGTTGTCTGCTGAATCTGCAACCTCGAGATTCCTCTACCTACCAAGGGGCGAATGCCCAACAGCGTAGATACGATGATATATGATGGATCGGCCATCTTGTATTACTTCCATAATTAATGATCTTATACGTTTTGTTAGACGATTAAATCTATGAATAATAGCCACCTTCTAATAAATATGTTCTTGTTTCTTTATAGTGTTTATAAATCTTGCTAAATGCCCTGTTTGCTTTATGCTGATAATCTCCATCACTTATGCATGGTTTAATTACTCTCACAACTTGCCTCATATTCGTATCACCTTGAGTCTCACCAGATTTTAATTTTTCTAAATCTAGTTCAAATATCCCCTCAAAATTTTCCGAACAATCCCCATACACATATATTGCATTGGTATCATTCATTTTAAGTAATTTGAATTCAATACAGAATCCCATAGAATTACCATCTTTCTTTGAATTTATTATTTATTTGCCGATCTTTCATATAAATTTTTTTGTGTTCACGATGTCCCATCGACTTAAGGTTACGAAGTGACCGGGCGCGATGCGCTTAGTCGGGGCGGATGTGTCTGGCTGCTCTCACTTTCCCGAAATTCCTCTGCCAGACCAAGGAGGCTTGTCCCCCGATGCATGAACATCGTGTTAGCACAGTCCTCCGTCTTCTTCGATTTACAGACACATCGCTCTTATATCAAAGTCCTTAATTAAAGATTTTATTCAGAGCCCTTAAACAAGCTTATTAGATTCTTCTACCTAATCCTCTATCAGCCTCAATTTGAAGTTGTATTGTTTTAGGTCCCATATATTGTTGCGCTAACTGAAGGATCTCTCTGTCGTTCCCTAATATCTCCAATACAGTAATTGAAAAAATGTTAATTAAGTGATCATCTTTGCAATTAGATACTTCTTCAAAATAATCAAAAATTCTTTCTAACAGATTGATATTTCTATTCTCACTTAATAGCTTAATTATGTCGGGCATGAAGATATCCTCAATTATGACTGTTTCTAATACCTCACCGTAAACCTCAATGGATTTTATATAATCATTACTCTTTGAAGGCAAGAACTCCAACATTACTCTAAAAAACTCCTCCGATTTTTTGCCCATGACTACCAGCTCCTCTGTTTGAACAAATACTTGCATCATGTGACGTAAGTATCTGATATTTTTGTTTCTGATCCTGGTCCTTTAAAGCAGTTCTCACAGAGATTTCTGTTCAAGCGGCTTAAGGAGCGTAGCTGCCGGTGGTTCTGCCACTTAGCTAGCCGGTTGAATGTGTCCGGTGAAATCACATCCTCGAAATGCCTCTTCCGGACCAAGGGTTTGGGCTTGTCCCCGCCCGATATGTTGAATGTGATGTTAGATGATATTAATGCCCTCTCGAAATCCTCACGATTGTTTCTTAGCTTCAATGTAATCCCTATACTTATCATGTAGTTGAACATTCTTTATTATCGATTCTCCTGTGCTCTTATCAATTATATCTGCTTCAAAATTTAAATTTTTATAACCATCGAGCATTTCCATAATTGAGTATATAACTTCCTCAATTAATTCTATTTGAATTGATCGAAATCCTGAAGAATCAAATACTTCTCCAATATTTTCATATTCCTTCTTGTATTCTGTCCATGGCATTTTTGATTTTTTATCTAGATTCCAAGTACTTAGATCAACATATGTCTCTTTGATGATCTCTAATTCCAGAAACAAACTATTCAGTTTATCGTTCATTAAAATTCTCCTATTTTTTTATATGCAGTAATTTCACCTAACGTTGTTGTGTTCATACCACCCACCACCTTAAAGGAGCAATATGCGACTGGCAGCGGCGCGGTTAGGTGGTACGGATGTGCTTCTTTGCTACTGAACTTCCTCTTCGATTTCACTTCTAACTTCTTTCGGACCAAGGGGCCAATGCCCCGTACGCATGAACATGGTGTTATCTAATGCTCCCAACTTCTTTGATAAACTCACAACATCCTATACCATATCTGAAATAAACATGGCTTTAGTTCCTTCTTCTGGCTTAAATCCAAATTTTCCATAGAATTTTTCTGCACTATCATAGGATATAAGCACTTTTGTTTTGATATTAGAATATCGACTAAGCATTTTTTTCATCATTCTCTTTCCAATTCCTAATGATTGATATTCTTTATGTACTAACATGTAATGAAAATATACTGTCATCACTCCGTCAGACAGTGCATTTATTAAGCCAACTAATCTGGTATCATCCCATGCAGTAATAACCGTATGCGAGTTGTTTATTGCTTGTCTAAGATCTTCTGGGAAATCTCCTGATTTCCAGTCCACCGAGTGAAACAGTTCTTGAATTGCTTGTTTATCAATATCTTTTATTTCTTTGAACATGATTGTCATAATTTTACTCCTATGTTGTTATTTTTTGATTGGGAGTTTCTGATAACGTTTCGTATATTCACGACGTCCGAAATCACAGGCTCACATGACTGTCTATACGGTAACGGTAATGGCTTATATCATCAGGCGACGCTGACAAACGTTCCTCTCCCTAAAATGGTTAAGCTAAAAAGGACTCTAATTCTCCATTTCAAACCTCGTTTGAAGCTCTTTAACAAATACTTCGATTGGTTCTTTGTAGTCGATGGGTTTGTAAATGGATCTATTATTCCACTTATGCCGTATGTCTTTATTTCTAAAATCATTGCCCTCAACTTCAAGTGCCTTCATCACAAGCATGAGGTCATTCATGGTACTTATAACAGAACGACTATCCGTTTTGGTGATTGTGTCCTCGTTACATTTTTCCAAATAATAGTTCGCCAGGTGATCAGGAATTTCCTCAACAGCCAAATAAGCCTCCAAATTTTGTTTAAAGATGGATGTCAGTTTACTGGCCTGATTTGTTCTAATCCCACTAACCGTTAAACTTAATATGGATAAATCATTCATAAACACATAGTGTTTTCTGCCATATAACGTGAAAAAGTTTACATGCCAACTAAAGAAAGCATCTGTCTCTTTGATAGTTTCCAGTTTGACATTCAGATCTTTTAATGTTAGTTGGGTTGGTTTGAAAATAATCATACACGAGCCCCCTTTCAAAATCTTCGTTCGGTTCGATATCATCTATGAAATGCCACTTGCCTTTACTTCCTGCCAATACACTTTCCATGCTTTCTCATCTAATCTGAACTGTGCTACCGGCATCTGTAATGTAAAATCATCCATATTCTCTAACTCTTCTGCCTTGATCCATTTTGCTTTGATTATATCACGATGTTTTCTCAGATCTATATGATTGCTTTAACTTGTGAAAGGTAAAACGGAGCGCGGCTTGTGCAATGGCAAGCCGCGTGAGGGTGAGGTGCTGCCCCCAATAGGGCGTACCTCACGAGGTTGCACCGCATGCATTAGCGTGGTGCTAAGGTTTCCATCACCAGCACAATTCCGTGGTGCCAACACTTGGTGCATCACGATAGCTGCGCCGTGATGCACGCAAAACAAGCGCCGCGACCTCATCGTCGTGGCGCTTCCTCCTGCTGCATGATGCCATTCGGCCATGCAGCTTGTGTTACACGTCGAAAAGAAATGGACGTATCGCCGAATCACGGAGCACTTCGCTACAAGAACTTGCATTGTTAAAACAAAAAACCGTCAGTTTAACGGTTTCTATTCGTATATGTCCTGACCCCTGGCAAATGTATAAAAAACAACCACTGACGGCTTTAGGCTGTCAGTGGTTGTTTGAATAAACTTGCTTATTTGTCAATTAAATTGGTAATTTTCAGCATCCTTGCAATCAGTGCCGTCACTTCAGCGCGCGCCATCGGAGCTTTCGGGCTGAGATGAGTGCCTTCGCCCTGAATGATGCCTGCTTCGATCAATTGCGCCACATCCGCCTTGGCCCAGTTCGATACGCTCGCACCGTCTTTATATTCGGACAGAGCAGAAGTATTCTGACTAACGACAGCTTCGGATTTAATCAGGCGGTACGCGCGGGCTACCATTGCGAAGCCCTGCTCTCTTGTAATTGGCTGGTTGCCGTAGAAGTTACCATCGTCATAACCGCGAACGATATCAAATTCATCCGCAATCGCGAGGGCATTTCCGTACCAGGCGGAAGTCGGTACATCCGGGAAGTTATTCTGCGACGCTTCCTGACGCATCAGACCCAGGCCAAGGACCACGATCTCCGCGAACTCGGAACGGGTTACGCTGCGTCCCGGCGAGAACGTGTTATCCCCGTTCCCCTTCAGATCCAGTCGTGCCGCAATGTTATTCACATCCGCTTGACCCCAATGGGTTTTCACATCCGTGAAATCCTGCGGATTCCAGATTACCGAGTACGTACCGCTGCTGCGCAAATCATGAATTTGTGCATAATATCGATTGCCGATCTTCGTTACAACGGTTGGCAGGTGATATACGCTGCCGTCCGGATTCACTACAACACCCGTCGTAATCCGGTTCGGATCGATGCCTTCCGGGAGAGCGATGTATTTCGCCGCATAGCCGTTCAATTGACCGGATTTTACGGTTTGACCATCATGGCTAAACGTCAGGTCCAGATCAACCGGATCAACCAGCAGCTCATAACCTCCCGCTGCTGCCTTGTTCTTCGCAGATGCAATCAAGGCATCCGAAGAACGCTTGATGTCGATGCGAACACCGATATCGTTCAGCGCTGCATTGCCCAATTGACCGGCGACAGCATTCAGGTTCATTTTTCCGACAGGTACCGGATAAATGGCCAGTGGGTTACTGATTTTCAGGCTTGCGCCCTTATCGCCCAGTTTCTTCAAAGTGTCTGCCGTCAAGCCATCAACCGTCATATCGCCTTCATTTGGCGAGTGAATCGACAGATCCTGGCCTGTACCTTCCGATACAGCTTTACCCAGCATGTCCGGGTCTACCTTAACTGACGTTGTCGTGCGGCCGTCTGCAGTTGAAGTTGTGCCTGTTGCAAACGGATCATCTTTGCCATTCAAAGTTACGTCGAGATTGCCCTTTGGAGCTTCAGGAGTACTTGGTGCTGCTGGCGTTGTTGGAGTCGTGCTTCCGCCACCTCCGCCTCCGCTGTTACCATTATTTCCATTATTGAATGTACGGAAGACGGTCAGCGTATAGAGTTTTTCCCTTCCGTTAACGGTAACCTTAACAACAATCGTGTTGCTTCCTTCATTCAAAGGCAATTCATTGCTTGCTTTACCGCTAGCTGCATCCGTCCAGGCACCATTGTTGAGCGAAAACTCAATCTTGGCGTTCGGATCCAGACCTGCAAGCGAGTCCAGTGTTGGGGTGAAATATACGCTGTACGTTGCAGTAGTAGCGGTGTAATTGTACGTATTCTCAGCAAAAGCCGGTGACAGAGGTATCGAAGTTCCATCGTTGGCATTTAGCTCGAGACCGGTAAGATGCGATTTTTGAGCAGATTCGACTACGATTGTCTTGGATTGTTTGGTTACTTTTCCATTTTTCAATGCCGTTACATCAACCGTATATCTTCCATCCGGCAAATCTGCCGACGGGGTAAAGCTCCAATTTCCATTGCTATCTGCTTCTACTTCCCTTGTTTCAATCACTCTGCCGTTCTCATCCTTCAATTCAACGGTGACTTTCGAATCTTGGTCCGCCACACCTTTGAGTTCAGGCTTTGACACGTTGACCAGCCCACCGCTCGGCTCGGTGATCAACATGGGTTTCAGCAGCTCTCTCGCTGTTTTCAATTCCTGAAGTGCTTTATCTACTTCTTCTTGAGTTTTAGTTTTGTTTTCAAGCACGGCTTTGGCGTCTTCCAGAGCTTTTTTATACGCTGGCCATTCCGCTGCCATATAATCTTCTTGGTTCAGTTGATCCCCTTCTTCAACGGCTTGCTTAAGATCGGTACTATTGATAATAGCAACGGTTTTCTCGGCGATAATATCCAAATTTTCGTCGCCCGCCATGCCGCCGTATTCAATAACATACCCTGTAACATTGTTGCTCAAAGGGTAATCGTTCCACTGTCCAGCGCTGCTGCCGGGTCCAAAAATATGGGCCACATATTCCAACCCAGAATAATTATTGGGTTCGTTGGCGGCCCAATTTGCATACCCTATTTTTGTGCCGCCCAGATAACCCTCATAGAACTTCTGACCATTCCCGCTATCTTGCTGGCCCTCCGGTCCGGTTACCCAACGCCAGTCGCCAGTATTTACCGGTTCACCGTTTTTTCGTTGGATATCTTGTGCGCCAATCCATCCAAGACCTAACGTCTTTTCTTTTACAAACTCATTCTCTTGAGCATCTGTGATTGTGACCAGATATCCTTCGCGCCCGAAATAATCGTCGGCGGCAGCCTCATTCTTCGCGGCAGCCCAGGTAATATTGCTTCCCTTATTGATATATTTATAAAAATGGCCGTTAGCATCATTTGGAAGGGCATCACCCAAGGTAAACCTAACGGTTCTGGCTGACGTATTACTGGAGGTTGTTGAGAACGCAACAGTCGATAATGTCTGATTATAGGCTTCCGCTGAAGCATTTCCCTTCAACGTTAAGACACCATTCGCAGGATTATATGTTCCTGTGATTCCTGTCGCTGCGGTAAATGTCAATTGATCCCCTGCTTGAAAATTTTCAAGCAGCACGGTGGCACCGTCCAGATTTATTGTATAAGAGGAGTCTTGAATCAGAATTCCAGGATCAATAACGGCTCCTCCGTCCACAATATCGTAGCTGGTTGTACCACCTGATGTGGATATTAAAGCTTCGCCTGCATCAGCTGCACTTGCTGTCGTCGGGAACATTACAGGTGGTAAACCGCCCACGGTCAGAGCCGCTGCGAGAAATAATGCTCCATGCTTTTTCTTAAGAAACTTGTTGCTTTGTTTTGACACGTACCTTTCCCCCAATCCATTTTTAGACTTTCTGATGTAGACAAATCCTTTTTGGCACTTTTTCATACGAGCAAATGTTTTTCTTTTTTTTCAACGGCCTCCCTAATTTAATTATCAATTTATGAAGTTACCTCATGTTGGATTGTAAAAATAGAGCTCTATTTTTCATCCAATCTCTTCGAATTAACATGGGGTTATATTCTCAGCAATTCCCCACAGTTTCTGCAACTCATATTTTAACGATTGAATCTATACAAAAACTATACAAATCATCTGGCGGGGTAGTTCTCTTACAATATGTACTCTGGACTCATTGATGAAGTGAAGCTGCAAAACAAAGTCCTCACTGATCAGGAGATTCTTACTGAATATGAGAATGTGAAGTCGCTTCACGGCGATTCGGTCCCGGAAATTCCGAAATGGCGATATTGTTGAGGATCCAAATTGTTTGAGGTGATCAGTACCGTCCTCAGTACCACGCAGTGCCCCCAATTCTCATCGGATCGGAATCTTTACTTCAAACAGTACGGCTCTCTTTTCATTTGATTCTGTCACAAAACGTCTTATTCACGTACTTCGTAAAATACTCCACCCATGGAATACTCGCAAAAATATTGAGCTATCCTGCCCGTTAGCCGAGAAGACTGCCGACAATAGTTGATCGGTTCCTTCTCATGATGGTTTTTTTAGCTGACGTCTTTCGGAGACTTTAGAATGATGACTTTCTTTTCAGATTACGCCGCCAAATCCCCAAACGAATAAAAAAGCCGTCCCTCAAAATATTATCATACCTTGAGGGGCAGCTTATCGACACATTGCTGATTATTTAGATAGCTCTTCCTTCACCATAAGCTGACGGGCATATTCGTTCAGATCGATAGACTCGCCCCCGTTCAGCCGCGACTTTTCAGCTGCAAATGCGATCAGATGACTCCGGACGGAAGCTGCAGCCGATGTCAGGCTCTCCTGGCCGTTATAATGACGCACCTCATCCAGGAAATTCCTCACAATGCCGCTGTCTCCCCCACCATGGCCGCTGGTTTGAGAAGGGATTGTGATTTCTGTTTTTTGATGTGTCAAAAAGTCGTACACCGTAATTTGATCTTCCTCACCGCGAAGTTCTCCTTTCGTCCCCATGATCTGGATTCTACGTTCCTGCTCAAATGTAAACCCGCACATACTGAACATGGCCGTAGCTCCACCTTCAAATTCCATATTCACGACCTGATGATCTACCACATTATTGTCACTCCGGTATACACACCGACCGTAATCGGTATCACGCAAACCCTGTATGATATTCGGCTTCGTCAGCTCCTGTGTAAAATGTCCTGCCCAACCCCTGAACTGTTCACTCAAATAAAATCTTGGTGCAGAGTACGCGCAGGTTGGTTCTACAGCACAATCCAAGCATCGATCAGCGGAACCTTCCGGTGCATTGCCTTCATGAAAATGTTTAAGAGATCCGAACGAACTGACCTTGAGGCAAGGCTGATCCACGAGCCAGGATAATACGTCCATATCATGGCATGACTTGGACAGGATCATCGGGCTGGATGTGTTGGAATTGTTCCAATTTCCTCGCACGAAGCTGTGGGCAATATGCCAGTAACCCACATTCTCATTCAACTGAATGGAGACAATTTCTCCGATACGTCCTTCTTGTATCACCTTTTTGATTGTATTCCAGAACGGTGTGTACCGCAGCACATGGCAGATCGTCAGCAGCCGGTCATTATCTCTCGCCGCTTGTTCCATCTCAAGACATTCCTTTGGATCAGGTGACATCGGCTTCTCCAGCATGACATGATACTTCTTATCTAAAGCCTGCATGGTTGGGCCATAATGCATTCTGTCCTGTGTACAAATAACCGCAATATCAGCCAGCTTAGGTTCAGCCAACAGGGGCTCCCAAGTCTCGTAACAGTGTTCCGGCGGAATCTCGTACTTCTCAGCAAATCTTGCTCTCCTCACTGGATCGGCTTCCGCAACTGCAACGAAGGTAAGCTCATGCGGATAATCAAGTGCATAGGGTGCATAGCCACCCGCTCCCCTCGCACCTGCTCCAATCAGGACTGCTTTCAGTTGACTCATATTTGTTCACTCCTTTATGATCTGAAATTACGGATGAACCTTTTAATCCGCTTGGGTATAACGGTCTGCTGCTGACTGATAGATGGCTACATATCGTTCTACGCCCATCTTTTGGAGAGCTGCCACATACTGATCCCAATTGTCAAAGGATTCATTTCCAGTAATGAATTTGTCACGCATTTCATCTACATACGTTTCAATATCTGTCTGGAAAGTGGTCAGATCTCGCTGCTCTTCCTGTGTGAAATTAAATGGAGGCCAAATTTGATCTTGTGGTAAGATGTGAGACTCTGCTTTTTTCGCATTATCAACCGAAGTTGGCAGACCTTCAGCACCCTTGAAGTATTTCTGCTTCACAAAACCAGGGTAGTATCCACCCGGCCAGATCAGGTATTGACCTACCGCCTGGTCCAGATTAAGGCCATCCGGGTTGTTTTTGATATTGTCGACATAGTCTACGTTACCTTCTGCATCTTCTTTATACGTCTCATCTTTCCAGCCCATGAAGAACGTCTTGATGCCTTCATCGCTGTAGAAATAATCCATCCAGCGGATCATGGCCTCTGGATTTTGGGCTTTATCTGTCAGTACAAACATCCCGATATTACCGAGTGGAGAACCATAGGCGTTGTATGTCTGATCGCCATGAGGACCCTTCAGTACGGGCATGCCAACATAACCTTGCTGATTGTATATCGCAACCGGATCGACATTATCAACGACTCCGATCAAGCCTTCCATTCCTTTAGCATCCACTTCGGTACTCTTAACAGATACAATGTCCTGCTCGAGCAATCCGTCCTTGTAGAGCTTATTCACGAATTGCAGCAGCTCCTTGTATTGGGGATCGGTTGGAATAAAGCGTACTTTATCTGTCTGAGGATCTGTATCAATGTTAATGTTGGAGGTTCCATGATTATTCAACCCAAATGAACCTCTCAGGTAGTTCACCACACCAGCCGTTCCCACACCGCCCCAGGCTATCTCGTCCTTCTGCCCGTTGCCGTTCGGGTCCTTTTCTTTAAATGCTTTCAACATATTATAGAAGTCATCTAATGTCTGCGGTTCCTGCAAACCTAATTTATCAAGCCACTCTTGCTTCACCCAAGGTGTTCCGTACAGAACCGACTTGAATTCCGGATCATACAGGGTCGGCAGCCCATATATGTTACCATCCGGCATCGTAATCCCTTTGCTAATAACCGGATACTTCTTCATTAGAGCCTTAAAGTTAGGCGCGTATTGGTCGATCAGATCATTTAGAGGAATGAATGCGCCCTGTTTGCCGTATTTCAGCAGATCCGATCTGGAAAACGCCGAGGCGTAGAACAGCTCCGGGTAAGCGCCGCCTGCCAGTAGGAGATTGCGCTTTTCCTTCAAATTATCCTTCTGTACCGTATCCCACTGGATATGAACATTGGACATCTTCTCATACTCTTTCCAGAGTCGGAGATCGTTCCAGTCCGCATTGGCAAAAAACTTTCCGGCAAATCCACTCACTGTAATGGTGTCATTTACGATCGGAAATCCGCTCGCATTGACTTTGCCATTGGCAGCTCCTTTATCTTTGCTACTTCCCGAATCAGCATCCTTAGAACTGCACCCGGCCAGCATCGAAACAGACATCATACAAACCAGAGCGATACTCCCCCACTTGTTGAGCGTCATTCTTATTCCTCCCTTTGTCCCATCGTTATCCATACAAGGAATCATCCTTTAATGGCACCAATCATCACGCCTTTAACAAAATATCTTTGCAGGAAAGGATACAGCAAGAGCACCGGTATATTGGCAACAACGAGTACAGCATATTTAATGCCTTCCACTTCCCTTTGCTGCTTAATCGCAGACTCGGTTGACATTTTGACCATATCGTTCGTCTGGCCTTGAATCAGAATTTCCCGCAAAATGAGTTGAAGTGGAAATTTGTTCTTGTCGGACAGATACAACATTGCGTTAAAAAAGGCGTTCCAGTGCCCAACAGCATAGAACAGAATCGTCACCGCTATAATGGGCATGGATAATGGCAGGATAATCCGGGTTAACGTTTGAATATTGGAGCAGCCATCAATCGTCGCCGCCTCATGCAACTCATGTGGAATCGATTGCTGGAAGAATGTCCGCATAATGATGATGTTCCAGATCGAAACGGCATTCGGAATGATCATGACCCATAATGTGTTTAACATGCCAAGGTTTTTGATTAGCATATAGGTTGGAATTAACCCGCCACTGAAGAACATTGTGAAAACAAACAGGGCCATGATGGCATTGCGGCCTATAAAATCCTTTCGAGATAGCGGATATGCCGCCAGAATCGTCATGACGAGATTAATCAGCGTCCCCACTAAAGTATAGATCAGTGTATTGGTATAACCTCTGAGGATATCTTTGTTCTGAAAAATCTTCTCGTAAGAATGGAGATTGATCCCCTTGGGCCATAGGAACATCTCACCACGCAGGACGGACTGCGGATCGCTGAACGAAGCACTTAACACAAAAATAAGCGGGTAGATAACAATAAGCGTAATTACAATTAACAAAAAATGGTTAACTATATTAAAAATACGATCTCCTCTAGATTCAACAAGCATGCATCAGCAACTCCCTTACCATAGGCTCGTTTCACTCATTCGTTTTGAGATCTGGTTAACCGTGACTAATAAGATGAAATTGATGATGGAGTTAAACAGACCAATCGCCGCCGAGAAGCTGTATTCAGCATCTTGTATCCCACTCCGGTAGACGTAGGTAGAGATAATGTCCGAGGTTTCTAAATTCAGTGTGTTCTGCATCAGCAGGACCTTCTCGAAACCAATACCCATGATGCTTCCGATATTTAAAATGAACAAAATGATAATGGTCGGCATAATACTCGGTATATTAATATGCCTTATCCGCTGCAACCGGGTTGCCCCATCCACACGCGCTGCTTCATGAAGTTGAGAGTCCACGCCGGCTAGTGCCGCCAAATAAATAATTGAGCTCCAGCCCATGGTCTGCCATACATCCGACATCACAAACAAGGTCTTGAACCAGGATGGCTCAGACAAGAAATTAATGGGATTGCCGCCAAACATACCAATGAAGTGATTAATGATTCCGTATCGCGGCGATAAAAACATCATCATCATGCCTACGACCACGACAGTTGATAGAAAGTGCGGCGCATAGGTTATGGTCTGAACAAATTTTTTGAATTTTTCCGCCCTTACCTCATTCATCAGAAGTGCCAAGATGATAGGGACTGGAAAACCTACCGCCAAGCTGTACAACCCAAGTCCAAGCGTATTTTTAATTAATCTCCAGAAGTAATAACTGTGAAAAAAACGTTCAAAATGTTCAAACCCAACCCAGGGGCTTCCCCAGATGCCCTTCGTTGCAATGAAATCCTTAAATGCGATTTGAATGCCATACATCGGCAAGTACTGAAAGACAATGTAATAAGCAACAACGGGTGAAATTAACAAATAGAGCTGCCAATTTCGTAAAATGGGGTTCCACTTCTGACGTATTCTCTTCTTTTCATGTACTGCATTCACAGCAGGTTGTACAGTTGTATTGGCCATGAACATCCCCCCTGGTAATTGTCACTACAATTCTGCCTAGTAAAATGTCTTTGTGTTAAATCACCAGCGTCTTTACGCTGCTCGAAGCAGTTCCCACCTTTCTTGCTTGGATTTCCAAGATTTGATTTACAGTACTTATATGTTAGAAGTTGTTACACAAAGTGAGTGAATAGCGTTAATAGATGACTTCATCATCTAATGCAAGAGGATTTGTTTTTTTGGATATATATTTGGATATATATTTGGTTCAAGTTTGGAGTCTATTTTATGTAAATTGATAGGAATCAGTTTGGATAATAGGTTGTAAGAGTTTTAGAGGATTCTTTTATATTTTATATAAACATTGATTTACAGGGGAATGTAAGCGTAACCAAAAATTTAGTTTATGGGATAATCTTAACTCTGACTAGATCCAAAAAAATAGAAAATAAATCCAAACGTTTAATTTCATACATCATAATATAGCCCACAGACGGTTGTCAAACATTTTTTTGGCTTTATTTGGATTGAATTTGGCTAAAAAATAAGAAAAACCCACGCGGATGCATTCCTCGTAGGTTTTATGAAAGTTATCTGGATTTATTATATGTAATGTAATATCACACAACTAACTAGCCATTTGTACGATTTGTACGATCGTAGACAGATGATTCCCTCACAATAAGGGTGCTGGGCAACAACACTTTATGGAGCGATGAATAACGTCCCTCCAGATAATCGTTAATTAATTGTGCTGCCACTTTGCCGATTTCATATTTTGGAACTTGCACGGACGTCAGAGGTGGTGTCGTATACTGCGCCATTGAAATATTATCCATACCCACGAATGCTATATCTTGAGGAATACGGCCATTTTGTTCAACCACCGCCCGCATGGCAGGAATAGCGAGCATATCACTTGCACAAAAAATTGCCGTCGGCCAATCAGACTTGGGCGTATCGGTCAGGAGCTCCGTCAGTCTGCTGTAGCTGAAATTCACATTCCAGTTGGTGTTGATAATCCAATGTTCATTCAGACTCAGGTTTGCTTCCAGCATGGCAAATTTATAACCGACATACCTTTCTTCGCTCTCTATTTGTTCCGAATATGCGGGGCCACCGATAAACCCAATCCGGGTATGGCCTTGCTCGATCAAATGACGGACTGCTGTGCGGGCAGAAAATATTCGGTCACAGTCAACGACCGGTACATTAAGCCTTTCGTCATTGAGACTCACACCCAGTACAGTGATATTCTCTTGCTCAAGCATCTCAAACAATGTTTCATCGTACCAGCTGATGGCGACTATCCCTTGAGTACCCGTTTCCTGAAGCATCATCTTGATCCGTTCGGTGTCACTAAGTTCCTCGCAAGTGCGGACAATTGCTGGAGGCAGTCCCATTTCCGTCAATTTCGCGTGAAAACCTGTCAGTACCTGTGAAAAGTACGGATGATCATCCATCAAAACCTGTGGCACGATACAAGCTATCCGTTTGGCTGAGGTAATCTCTTTGCCAATCGATTTGGAGGATTCATCCAAATTGTATCCCAACTCAAGGGCAGCTTCCCTAATTTTCCGCTTTGTCTCTTCATTGACCGGTCGATTGGTATCATTGCTGATCGCGCGCGAAACCGTTGATATGGATACGCCTACACGTTCTGCGATATCTTTTAATTTTGGCATTACAGCACCTCCCCTTGCTCTCTTCATTTGGAGCCAAAATTTATGTTTAGCAATGATCATTTCATAATATTGTAATATTTTGGCGTCAATTAAACAAGCCGCGTTAAGAGTTCTGTTATACTATCAACACGCAATTTGGCCACTTTTCATAAGTCTTTTACTATTTTTTAAATAGCCGCTCAGAGGAACTGTCTCAATTGGTTTGACAGTCTGTCCGATAAAAAAGCCCCCGGTTTCCCGGAGGCTCATCGATACTAGTTATTTTACCCCGATCACTTCAATCTCCACAAGCCCGTCCTTCGGCAGCTTCACAACCTCAACGGCGCTACGTGCCGGATAAGGCTCCGCAAAGAAAGTGGCATATACTTCATTAACCGTTTGGAAATCGTTCATGTCTTTTAGAAATACCGTGGTTTTCTATAGTTGTCATCCCAATGAATATATTTGAGGTTTTGATTATTTCTTCGATAATATTGCACCCATTTCGAGAAAGTGATATTCATTATTTGCTCCTAAAATGTAATAGGTTTATGTCAGATAACCGTTTTGTATTGACGACGTCCTGGCCCCTTAGAGTCGCTGCTTATAGATGTGCGGCTTGCCGAACACCTAATGCAGTGACGTCCCGATGGCTTAGGGGGCTGGATGTGGTCACTCGCTTCTCAGAGTGACCCGGATCGTCAATATTTTGTTAGTCGAAGGAGGTTCTGGAAGCAGCCATTGCATGTAAGGCGTTCTCAAAATAGCTATATACTTCATCTGCAATTCCCAGAAACTCTTCAACAAGTACATTACTATCCAAGTAACAAGCATACAGATAATCAACTAAAGCGCCGTCAATCTCACAATAGTTTAATATGGCATTCTTCATCATAATCATGTCATCTTGCCATACCCCTGTATCTTCTAAAACCAAAGAGTATAATGCACGAATTAATCTCTTAGAGTAACCTTTAATATATCTAGTTTTCATTGTGTTATCACTAGCATTAGAAAGTAAACGATGTATACGATCTACTTCCTCCTTGGTCTCTGTATTTAAGTCTAAAATGAACTCTGGAGAAATAATTATCGGTGGTACTTCTTCGCCAACGTCATCACCATACATGCAAACACAAATGACCTTAACCCAAAAACCCCACTCATTCGGTTTGCTTAATACATCGTCCATCGAGCAAATGGTCGTATCAATCTTAGTTAAGACTGGATATTCTCCCAAAAGCCTGTCTTTAATATTTGACAATCTTTCGTAATCAATATCTTTGGGATTTACACATACAATAGTAAAGTCTGCATCTGACTTAAAAGGTGTAGCTGTTCCTTTGGGAATCGAGCCACACATATAAATGCTATGAATCTTACCTTTAAATTCGCTAAGTATATTATCTATATACTTATCTACAAAATCCTTATATTCACTTTGTATTACAATTCTATTTATAACTTTTTCTAATATCATATAGACTCCTCCTAAACTAAGAACTTCTTTTGACTAACGTTCCCGCATTCACTACGCTTGGCGTATGCCAAGTGTGTGTCCGGCCTCTGCTTCCCTGAAATACTTCTGCCGGACCGAGGGCGTATGACCGATGCGTGAATATATTGTTATCTGATTTCGGGTAATCTATGAATAACTTTCAACACTGTTTCAACTATGATCTTCAATCAGTATCAACTTCTTATCTTTCATTTGAAATATTGATTTCCCTTGAAGTTTTAATGTTTCTCCTGCCTTCATTCCATTAGGGAGATCACTGGACAATATTCCCTCATAATCAATGTCAACCTCTGCTTTATCTCCTGCGAAAATAATGTTCTTTATTACTTGACGCCTTTGAGAAAACACCTGAATTGACTGCTCTGCTAATGTGCGAAATTCCTGAATCCCCTTTGTTTCCGAATTCACTTCACCTTTAGAAATGTTTCGAAAATGAATATTTTCATTCAAAACTCCTATCATTCCATCAATGTTAAACGTGTTATATGCGCTCAGGTATTTTTCAATCAGATCTTTTAAATTTGAGTTCTCCAAGTCGAATCACACTCCTAGATTTTGATATTACATATTTGTCCTGATTTCAGATAACGTTTGGCATTCCTGACGTTCAAGCAGCTTAAGTGACAGTAGGAAACGTGTCGTCAGACTTAGCTGGTTGAATGTATCGCTTGAATAATCTCCTTGAAAATCCTTCTTAGCGACAAGGGCGAATGCCCGCTGTAGGAATGCTGTGTTATCGGATGTCAGCGCCTTCTTCGAAATATACCTATTCTTCTTTAAAGATTTGAGAAATCAAGATCAGACAAACAATCGTATGTGATTTTCACATTTCACCTCATATTTTTTTTATAAACTTCTTCTAATAATTCCGATTTTTTTAATATTAATTATTATTGATAAAATACAATTGATAGAAGTAAGCCCCATCCAAATAAACAATGAATACGACATCCACACCTTTATCATTAAATAATTATTGTCTAATAGATAAGGCAAGATCATTACCAATACCAAAAGCATAATGCTTAAGATTAGTTCAATACTACTTCCTATTATTTTTCTGAACCTTGTCTTTTCAACTTTAATATTTAGTTTTATTCCTCTAACGAGTTTAATTGCTTGTACACATAAGATAACGACGGCTATTATTACTAAGAATGAAAATACCAAATCAATTAATAGATACACGTCATCATAATTAAATTTATTCATATGATTTCCATTCATATTCTCATAAATGTTATTAGCAATTAGCGATGGTGCAGTTGAATTCAAATTAGCCAGAACAAATATGGCCAGCTGCTTTTCTAAATCAATAAGAACCTGTGAGGAGTAATTAGGATTAGATCCATTATGACTAACAACTCTATTTTTCGTATCAATACTCCATCCGAATGAATAGTATTGATTTTCATCTTCGTATCCCGCCGTTTTGATGTCGACTTGATGAGATTGTTGTATCGCTTTCAATAAATTATCTGGCATATCGCCTATCCCCATTTGGGCATTAATCCAGCGTTCTAAGTCTTTTGAATTCGTTACCAAATATCCTGCAGCGATATTCCCATAATATCTAGGGGCATCATATTCTAAACTTTTTCCAAAAAATACACGATATCCTTTGGTAAGTTTATCAGTTTCCTTTTCCTGACCTGTTGAAAAATAACTATTAGTCATTCCTAAAGGAACCAGTATGTTTTCAGTCATGTAATCCTGATAACGTTTGCCTGTAACTTTTTCAATAATCATCGCTAAAATATCATAATTAACTGTAGCATAATTATATGCTGTCCCAGGATACGTATCTAATGCAATGTCTGACACATTATGTATCGTTTTTTCAAGCATATCCTCCGTGGTACCTTCAGGAATTAACCGAATACTCCACGGTGGAATTCCACTTGTATGAGCTAACAACTGATGAATCGTAATATTAACTTTCTCCCCCTTAATAGTTGGCTCAAACGATGGAATATAATCTGTAGTAGAATCTGAAAGAGATAAGTAGCCCTCTTTTTCTAATAAAATAACGGCCAAAGCCGTAAATGCCTTTGTAGTCGATCCCAATTCAAATAATGACTCTTCAGTCACCCTCTTCTTATCATTAACATCCGCATATCCGTAATTCTTATATTCTGTCTTGCCCTGCTCTGATACTACCATAGCCACCCCTGGAGTCGCTGATTTGGCCATTATGGTTTCCACCATATTATCCGTATTATCATAATTCCCTGTCTTTATCAAACTTCCAAGTTCATCCCAACACGCTATAGTAGTATTGATTGCGATAAGTAGGATGACACATACTGTTAATGTGCCTGTTTTACTTAGTATTTTCTTCAATGTGGTTCTCCCTATTGTAAGTCTTTTAAAAAAATAATAATGAACCAAACTATTATATAATTAAACACCATCCATAAATACCTACTTTGTGCCGTTATGGCTTAGAGAAACAAAGTTCTTAAAGCCATTTAATTCTTTGCGCTGATTTCGTATAACGTTCCAGTATTCAAGAACCCCGCTAGTGGTTGTCTGCTGAAATTCTGCCTTGAAATCCATCCAGTAGACCAAGGCTGCGTGAGGAGCCGCTGCTTGGATATTATGTTATACGACGTAATCACATCTTTGAGTAACAAACATATGTTCCCATCCCATCATTGATCTGCTATATGCTCCAATAAATCGCCAGGCTGGCATCCCAATGCTGTACATAATTTATCAATTACCTCTAATGATACGTACTCATTCGTATTAAGCTTTGCCATCGTAGCCGATGAAATCCCCGTTATTTTCAATAAGTCCCGTTTCTTAATTTCCCTGTCGATCAATAATTTTTGAAATGGTTTATAACTTATCATCTGGTATCCCTTCCATATCCGAATTGAATTTTTCTTTAATTATATGAAAGTATATTTCCTTAATCAAAAATATCTTTGATATGTCTTGACTTCGGGTTTCATTATGATAAAATAATGTTCAATAAGTTAAATTTTTGTTCGTAAAATAAAATATAACGGACGGTGATCATTCATGCACATATCTTTAGAAGTCTTACTTGATTCATTGATTCGAAATCGAATTGAAGCTTTATATAGCGATCTTCTCAAGAACAACTCCATCTATAATCAATTCTCATCCGATCGGAATCTTTACTTCAAACAGTTACACGAACTTCTACCTCAGGATATGCATAAAACTCTATTTCTTTATGATGATGCAGACCTTTCTGTTCATACAATCCTAGAACGTGAAATCTACTTACAAGGTTTTAAGGACGCTCTTCAATTACATAATGAATTAAATATATTAAATATAACTTCTACTTGAGAGCCAAACGGCTCTCTTTTCATTTGATTCTGTCGTATAACGTTTTTGTATTCACGACCCAGCATAGCTGGGTGTCCGGCGAATGCCTGACCTAGGACGAATGTCCGCAGCGTGAATATTATGTTATGCGATGTATCACACTTCCTTGAGATGCCCATTATAAATCCTTAGTTCCTCTACTTCTTGTTTATACTCTTCAATCATTTCTGCAATAGATAAACCTGCAAAAAGTCAGGTTTAACATACTATCTATCCACTCGTCATAAAAAAGTACGCACTTATATGCAACGTCTAAGACTGGTACAGGATTATTAAACTTAGGATTTCGATGAGCAATAAAATTTATTGCGAAAGTCGATCATTGATTTCCTATATGCTTTCCACTCTTCGTCACTGAAGTCTAGGTGTACAAGCGTTTTGTATTAAAATCGTTTTTAGCTCTATCTTCATTATCTAATTTATTTAAATGTATTTCGTTATTAAATGATCCGAATACTGTAGTCCAATATAATATGGTTTGGAGTAAATGAGCATCACTCGTTAATTTTCAAAAAAATAGAACCACTAAGTTTATCGTGATTTTTCTGTAGTTCCTTAAATGTTATATAGTGATGAAGAAAATCTCGTACCAGTCCATATTGTTTTTCTAATATTTCAATTTTGTACTCTTCATTCCCCATCAGTTCCACCTCTTTTAAATTTACTTAGTGATATTTCGCATAAACGCCCCGGCCTTAGATAGCTCTTATCTTAGGCTGGGGCGTTTGTTGACTGAGATTCCTTCCATGATTATACATCTGCCAATCAAGGGGCGATAGCCCCGCAGCTTGAATACTGTGTTAAACGCAGTTGCTGACTTCATCGAATTATCAAATACTAGCTTTCAGTTTGTTTTATATGATGCAGCATATGGTTTATATTCTATAAAATTGTCTATTAGTTTGAATAGATTCTCCCAATTATCCATCGAAATACTCCAATCATCAGGAATCCCAATGAAATAGATAACCTTCATCCCGTGATGCATTTATGACCCGCTATGGCCTTCTTTATCCGTAACCATTCGCAACACGCTTTGCTTTCCTCGAGACACAAAAAAAGACAAGGCAATCTAAATGGTATCGATCATAAAAAAGTACTGGATAAGGAGAGAACCATATTAGGAATAAGTAAATGGCATACAGGACAACATAAATCCGGGAACTTCATTAACTAACGGATCTAGGAGGTTGGCAAATGGCAAAGTTTTTCGTTTTAACAATATTATTATTGGTGGCAGGCTGTTCGTCCCATAACAATATGATGCAAAAACAAGTGACTCCTGAGCAAAAACAAATTTCAATTCATGATCATGCTGCTGCACCAAACTCTGTCCTCACACAGGCATCATCAACAGCTACATCTTGGCAAGAGAGATCATCTATTACAACAAAAGAAGCACAAAATGGAATTCCATCGGATTTGTTGGATCTGATTCGAACACCGGATGGAAATCCAGTAAACCAGGCACCTGCAGGAAATCCTGAAAATAAGGAGCCAACAGGACAAGTACAGGAAGGTAAAAAAAATACTACGGATAAAACCGATTTTGAGCAGCAGGTTCTGGATCTAGTCAATCAAGAAAGGGCCAAAACAGGATTAAGTTCCTTGAGTAGGAATGAAGAATTGTCAAATGTGGCTATGGTCAAGGCACAGGACATGTACAACCACAGTTACTTTGATCATAATTCGCCAACACATGGATCCCCCTTCGATATGATGAAGGAATTCGGGATCACATATAATACCGCTGGAGAAAACATCGCAAAAGGGCAAACCACCCCTGCCCAGGTTATGAAGGAGTGGATGAATAGCCCTGGCCACAAAGCAAATATACTGAATAATAGTTATACTCATATCGGTATTGCTTATTATAACAACACATGGGTCCAGGAATTTACTGGGTAGCGCCTTTCATCTCCTAACAATAAAGTATCAAAAACCCGCAATTTATGTCGGGTTTTTGATACGTACAGATCCTGCTACGCCACCAGTTGTTTTGTTTCCTCGTACCGGATTAAATAGTGAATATTATCCATATTCATCTTATTTGCATTAATTTCACCTACCGTTTTTATGTTTATAAACCCGAGAGGCTTAATGAGAGTCTGCTTTTCTGCTTAACACTACTTGCATTTCTTATTGTCACTTTCATTTTTATCTCACGCTTTGATACATTTTTTTTCTTTGTGTTATTATATATGTAATAAAGACCAAGTGCAGCGAACACTTGGTCAGTACAATTGGCTTGGATAGGTATTCCCTTCTTAGTCAGTTAAGAACGAAAACCCACCTTCGGCTCGTAACCTTGGGGTGGGCCTTTACTTTCTCTTGTTGTTATTATTGATATATGTTAAAAGAGCAAAGATGAACGTTCCAAAGAGGAACATAATCGTTAATGCATGGCTTCACCTCCTTTCGAAGGGAAACCGTATATTTTACCTTTATTTACATCTACGTACAAGCGTTCTCAATTTGTTTTTATAATCTTTATCTTGCATCCCTTTCATATACGCATTCACGAACCCGAGAGGCTTAAGTGACCGTAGGGAGCGGGTTGTCAGACTTAGGCTCGCAGGGTTGTCCGGCTGATTCCGCTTCCCCGAAAATCCGCGGCCGAACCGAGGGGCGAATGCCCCGATGCGTGAATACGTTGTTAGATGGAGTTACCTTGAGCTACTCACAAAATCCCTCATGCCCTCTCTTAGCATGCTAACCCCTTCTTCTACACTCTTCATATTCTCATCGTCATTCATATTATTCCTTGCATGTAATAATGCCGGTCTTAATGATTCTACTGAATTTCCAAATTGGTACATCCATTCATATCTAGGAACCATCCATAAATGAAAATGATGTGTTGTATCTTCATTATAAAAATAATAGACCTTATCAATTCCCAATCGTTTTCTTTGTTCACTTCTGAGCTTATGGATTAACGAACTAAATTCTAATCGCTCTTCATCTGTTAATTCATCCATGCAGTAAAAATGCCTCTTTGAAGCCAATATAACTAACCCTTTAATTGGGTAAGCAATATCCTGATGGACATGAAAGTTGCTTGATTCAAAAATTACTCCACCTGTTGAAGAAATCAAACCACTTGTCAATGCGCAGCTTACACATTCAACTTCTACTGATCTTCCATCAGCCAATGTAATTAGTCTTGGCATTATGCACCTCATAGTTTTTGATTTTGATAAGAACTTGCATCGTAATTTCATCTAACGTTGTTTTGTTCCTGACGTCGATTCCCCTTAGATAGCTCTTATCTTAGGGGAATTGATGTGTCTGCCTGAATCTGCTTCCTTGAAATCCTTCAGGCAGACCGAGCAGCGACAGACGTGAAGCTGGAACATAGTGTTATAAGATGTTGGGGCATCCCTGAATTCGCTTACACTTTATTGTATTGACTTTACGTACTTTTCAATTTGTTTTTTATGGTGTTTATCGTGGGGAATAAATCCTCTTAAATATCCCCTAATCGAAAACTTTTTTCTGTCTCCGTCTTTATATTCCTTTATATAATCTTCCTCTGGTAATCCGGTGATATCATCAATGATCTTGTTTCTGTATTCAACGAATTGGTTAACGATAGAATCTCTTGTTTGAGTCTTTGCATATTCCCTTGCATTAGCGTTGAATTCATCAAAGTCTAAATGCCTTACAGTCACGAACTGACCAAGCTTGATCTTCTCTATGCCTTCCTCATAAAAATATTTGTCCCAAAGCATGATATGACTTATAACATCTTTCATTGACCATTTCCCTTCTGAAATGGGACTATTCCAATGTTCTTCATCTATAGTCTTTAACTCTCGTACAAAATCAATAAAGGTTTTGAATTCTTCTACCATTTCCAAAGAGGTCTTCGCCATGTACATTACTCCTTTGAGTTGTTTTTATATCCTTTTCCCAATTTCTTATAACGTTCTGGTATTCACGAACCCTCAGTGGCTTAAGGTAGCGTAGCTGCCAGGTCCGACGGATTTGCCAGTGTAGGGTTGCCTACCTGATTCTACTTCCTCGAAATGCCTCGGGCAACCAAGGGGCGAAAGACCCGCAGCGTGAATACGATGTTATAAGATGCCCGTGCCTTCTTTGAAACTACAAACAAATATTCTTTAATACAGTCTCTTCTCGTAACTTTCTTGTAGTCCTTTCCTGATTACTTCTACTGTAAATTCAGTTGAATTTACATGATCTGATAGTATTGTTGGAATTAACGGTAGAGTATTCTCTTCTGGCCAAGACTTGCTTTCCCACACCCCAGACCGCTTAAATGCTTTTGCACAATGAATAAAGCATTCTTCAACTTTTACTCCAATTCCTAAGGTGGGTTTTTTATCTTTAGCTTTCATAAGATCTAGAATTTTTTCATCTTTAATCACAAAAGCTTGTCCATTAATCCTCAGCGTTTCTTCTAGCCCGGGAATGATAAATATAATACCTACTCTTGGGTTCGATAATATATTTCTTAGTGAATCAATTCTACGGTTACCTGGTCTTTCAGGAATAACTAAATGCTTCTCATCTATAACTATCACTGATCCAGGTGCATCTCCTCGTGGAGATACATCGCAAAATCCTTGCTCATCCGATGTAGCTAAAAATAATAAGGGTGACAAAGAAATGAAGTTTCGACAATGAATATCTAAACACTTTATTACTTTCTTCTTTACAAGTTCACTTGGATAACCTAGGAGATCTCTAATGTCATCTTCTGAAGTCAAGATTTCTTTAAAGGGATTGTTCATATGGTTTCCTCATTTCTTATTGTTTTATATATTATTAAATAATTATTGCACCGGTTTCTTATAACGTTCTTGTATTAGCGACGTCCATTTCCCTTAGATAGCTCCTATCTTAGGGGAATGGATGTATCTGCCTGTCTCCTCTTCTTCGAAAAAACTCCTGGCAGATCAAGGGCCAACGGCCCGCAGCGCGAATATTGTGTTATAGGATGCCAGCGCCTTCGAAATACAAAATCATTGTTTCTTAACTATCGCTTCCCGTTAACGCAACTCATTCCGTGTCCGCTGAGGCGCTCCTGGTGGATAACAATTATTTAGTTAGTAACATTACAGTCATGAAATACGTTAAATGGTTAGGATTTCTTGTACGTCCCTTATTCACCACCACCTGTAATATGCTCTTTACCATTGTTCATAATCTATTTGAATCAAATTAAAGCATCTTACATAATTGTCCAATCATTCTCTTTTTGTTCAACATATCTTGGAGATATCAAATAAAAGGAGTTGATATTTTGGTACGTATTCTCGATAAAGCTGCCGTCCAGCCGCGCCGTAGATTCAACTTAGCAAACTCATTTATTATCCGTCGTTCACCAGCAAGATCTCGCCTTGCAACAATCACTATACGGATTCCAGTCAATTCTCAACGTAATCGGGTAGATTTGGTAGCAACCGTGGGTGTTCGAGGTGTCACTGGTATTGCACAAATACTCTTTAGAATCTTCCGCGATGGAAGAGAGATTTTCAACACACAACAAGGTATCGAATCTGCTGGCTCTGAACAAAATTATGCTGTTACGTTCCAGGCGGAAGATAGAAATGTAATAGCTGGTACCCATGTTTACACAGTCACAGCAGAAAATCTTACTACAAATACAAGAGCCGATGTTGTTGGGCCGATATCGTTTAGTGGGTTAGCCGTTAAAACGAGAACCTAATACCGTATTGGCAATAATTTTTCGCACCTGAATAGAGAGCCCTGCAAAAACCTCTATTTTGAGGGAATGGGTACTTCAAAATGGAAAAAAAGATAGAAGAGTAAAAAGCAGCCCGTTCCTCGTCAGAGGATAGGCTGCTTTTGCTCATTTCCACTAAGCATAACTGCCCTTTAGGTTAATTCATCAATTAATTTCTTGCGCTGATTTCCTATAACGTTCCTGTATTCACGAAACCCCGGAGGGGTTGTCTGCTGAAATCCTTCTCCGAAATCCTTCCCGCAGACCAAGGCTCCGAAGGAGACACAGCTTGAATATGTTGTTATCAGATGTATCCACTTCTTCGAGTAGGCCTTCAAAACAAAATATTACTAATTTCTTTTAGTTGTTCTGAATCCATTTAATAGCTCTATTAATTTAGATCTTTTATACACTACGAACTTATACTCTTGACCATTATTTATAGTAATTTTTATTCCGTTTGGAACTATTTTTAATGTGTTTCGCTTTTCAATTTTACTTATGTCTTTAATCATAATTTCAAGAGGTTTTCTTTGAATATTGATACTATGAGGGTTGAAAAGTATTCTCTCGTTCGTTATATTAAGCCTTCCACCCACTGCTTCTATACCTCTAAATAAGTTTGCAGGTATACGTTCTTTAACTAGATACTCAGTTGCACTTATTTTCATATCTATACACCCCCGAAATGTCTTGAATATACTGGTTTTGATAAATTTTTATTAGCTTTGTGATATTTCTGATAACATCTAATTTATGTACTTCGTAAATACCACACATCCTGCATGATATGTGAACTACGTATATGATAACCTATGGTGTAGTATTTGCGAAGAAGAATTTGGTGAAAAAGGGAGATTTATTGAAGCATTCAATCTCCCAAATCCAAACGATCCAGCGGGCTCTGAATACGCTGAATATTTTTCGTACTCATGCGTATATCGCTGTGTTGTGCGTGCGCTCGTATGACCAAGTAGCTCCTGAATGTAGCGCAGGTCTGTTCCGTTTTCCAACAAATGAGTAGCAAAAGAGTGCCTCAAGACATGAATACTAACCTTTTTCACAATGTCTGCACGTTGTCTGGCTTCTTCAAAAACCTTCTGCACACTCCGCTCCGTAAGATGCCGATCAGAAGATTGCTCTGGAAAGAGCCAACGAGTCGGTCTATATTCAGTGACGTATTTCTGCACCATATCCCACGCTAGACTCGATAGGATCGTTCTCCGATCCTTTTGCCCCTTCCCCTGTCTCACGATGAGTGTTTGCCTTTCAATATCAAGATCGCTGCACCGCAAACGCACAACTTCACTTACACGAAGGCCAGAAGAATAGGTTAGAAACAATATGGCCTTATGTTTAGGGTTGGTTACGGATTTGAGCAATTGAGCGACTTCCTTTTCCGACAATACTTGCGGAAGCTTGGTCTGCTTCTTGGGACGAATAAACTGGATCTCAGTGGGGTGATGGAGTACATGTTTGCAATAGAAGCGAAGCGCGCTAATCGTCTGATTCACGCTTGAATGGGAGATCCCTCGCTCAAGCAAACCTAAACAATACATTTGAACATTGGAAGTAGTCACATCGGTATCTTTAAGGGGAAAGCTACTCAGAAAACGTTCGACCTGATTACAATATGCTTTAATCGTTTTGCGGCTGGCTGTATCCTCGTCACTTTAATGCCTTCTGTAACGGCTCTTTGCTCCATGGATGGTTTGCCTTACTAGCTTTCCGTTGCTGTAAATTCTCATTTTCAACCCACAACTCTGGGGTAATCAGAACGTCATCAGGATCAAATTGATTCATGAACTCCTGAAGAGCAGCTATGGTGTATGGGATGATCCACACTTTTTGTTTGGATTCCCACGTTCTGCCATTAATCCGACGAATCCGCTCAAGGGTTATATGGGATATGAATGCGCAGTAACTCAGTGGAACCTTTAGTTATGGTAATCGCCTTTTCAGTAGTAGCATATTTATTCATAGGAAACTCTCCTTCGTTTGGATAGGTTATGTTTTTGACCCAAATTCGGAAAAACAAAAAAGGAAGGCCCTTCTTCATCCACTAGGGAATCAGATGACCTTCCGATACTTTCGGAACATATGATTTTGTAAAAAGTAAAACGGAGCGCGGCTTGTGAAGTGGCAAGCCGCGTAAGGGTAAGGTGCTGCGCCCAATCGGGCAGCACCTCACGGGATTGCACCGCGTCCATAACCGCGGTGCTCACCGTTGTAGCACCAGAACGGCAAAGCCATGGTGCTTCCCCCGCTGCATGCAGCCATCGGCCATGCAGCTCCCCAATGCCGCTGCACCTACATGGCAGCGGCTTCTTCTCCCAGCGGCAGCGTGTAATACTGCGCCTGCTGCCCTTCATGCTGCTGGTATACCACGACCAGCAGCGTCCGGCCTTTCGCGGCAAGCGGGCTGGCGCCAGCAAGCACACGCTCAAGCCGGAATGGAAGCACATCCAATACGGTGTGCTTCTGCAGTTCCTTTTCGCCGAGTCCCAGATCGGCGAAAGCACGGGCACCCATGACCGTCTGTGCGGTCATGGCCGAGGTCATCGGCAACGCACGCGAAGCGTTGCCGTCCACCCCGTCCGCCGCTCCATCCGCGGCGGACCCTGTTGCGTCGCCCGCAGGGAGCGACGCTGCGCCATCGCTGCCAATCACACCCGCCGCATCCGCGGCAGCGTCTTCCCCGGCAGCAGCCGAACTTCCAGCAGCGGCACTCACACTCGTGCCGCTGCTTTCCAGCCATGCCGTGCCTGTGGCACCGGCAATGCGTGGCAGGCGAACGTCTTCCGGACGTTCGGCCAGTGTTTTCATATAACCCGCCCACTGGTCTTTCTGGAGCGGATCTTCCCACCAGATTTTGCGTGGTTTGTATTTGTGACCGAGGAAATAATCGAGCTTCATCAGACCAAGCACGATATCCATATGCGGCGTGTTCCGCGACTCCAGGAAGCTATGCAGACGGGTGAACAGATCCTCCAGTTGGTGACCGATCTTCTGCCAGCCCTGACCCTCCCAGTAATCCCCGAACGCCTGGAAGAAATCAAATGGCGAATCGAACTCTTGCTCCATCAGATACTTCAGCGTATGGTCCATTCGATGTGCGTTCCAATATTTCTCCAGTACATCTTCCAGTCGCTTCAAGCGCACGATGTCGCTGAACGGCAGCACGTCACTGCCCAGAATCTCATACGGCGCGTGATCCATGTACGTATAGTTGTATTTCTCCGCATCCATACGCAGACCGGTACCGCGCAGCATTTTGAGGAATCCGAGCTGAAGCTCTTCCGGACCCAAAGCAAACACATCATTAAACGTCTTGCGGAACGTATTGTAATCTTCCTCTGGAAGTCCGGCGATGAGATCCAGATGCTGGTCGATTTTACCGCTGGCTTTGACCTTGTTCACGGTACGGCTCAGTTTGGTAAAGTTCTGGCGGCGTTTCACCAGTTCATTCGTCGGATCATTCGTGGACTGCACCCCAATTTCGAACCGGAATGTACCCGGTGGCGCATTCTCTGCCAGATAATCGAGTACCTCAGGGCGCATGATGTCAGCCGTAATTTCAAACTGGAACACCGTCCCCTGATGATTCTCGATCAGGAACTTGAACATTTCGAGCGCATAATCCCGCTTGATGTTGAACGTCCGGTCCACGAACTTAATCAGCTTCGCACCCTTCTCGATCAGGTACAGAATGTCCGACTTCGTCCGCTCAATATCGTAATATCGCACGCCGACCTCAATACTGGACAGACAGAACTGACAACTGAACGGACAGCCCCGGCTAGTTTCAAAATATACAACCCGTTTCCCGAGATCCGGGATATCCTCTTCAAATCGGTGCGGAGACGGCAGATCGTTCAGATCCGCCTTCGGCCGTCCTGGCATGAGAATGACCTCTTCCCCTTTGCGATACGCCAGTCCATACACAAAATGAAACTTTTTGTCCCCCTCCAGCTCCGTCAACAGCTGATGCAGCGTCTCTTCTCCTTCACCCATCACGATGAAATCGACATTCGGAATCCGGTTCATCCAATATTCCGTGTCATAGGACACTTCCGGCCCGCCCAGCAAAATTTTCACGTCAGGCATAACCTTTTTCAAATTATCAATCACCTTGATCGTCTCTTCGATGTTCCAGATGTAACACGAGAACCCGATCACGTCAGCGCCGCGCTGGTACAGATCCGACACAATATTCATGACCGGGTCCTTAATCGTATACTCCGCCAGTTCAATATCAAAATCCTTCTCACTGTACGCCTTCAAACACCGCAAGGCCAAGGAGGTATGGATGTACTTTGCATTTAAAGTAGAAAGAATAACCTTCATGGTTCACAACCTTTGCCTGGACACCCAGACCATATTTTTGGGGTAAAAGTAAAACTCCACAGCCATCCTGCCCCGGATGCTGTTCATGCAAACCTTAACTCTTGCTCCGAGCCATGCCTACACCTGCACCTATAACTATAGCGATAACTTCCACATGCCACTACCTGAGTCTAAAGCTAGACATTCCACGCATGATGGACATATCCCACTTTTGTCTTTCAAAGAGTGGACACACCTTTCAAAAAGACATATATTCCCCGCCGCACCCAAATCACTACATGTAGCATAAATTGCACGTCGTCAAACTACATGCAGTATCCGTAACTGCTCACCATTTCCACCGCCAATGTCCACCTTTTGAAAGACAACGTAGCCCCTTTTGTCCACCACAGAGAGACGAACGATCCATGTCAATGTCAATGTCCACGTCCATCATTCAGGGGCATTCCACACACAATGCAAAGGTACAACCCGCTACTTACTTCTTACTAATACTCGTAAAAAGCATCATCATCCGTATCCACGTCTTCGCCCGTTTGCTTCTGGAAAAACTCCAGGAACGGCAGTCCGTACTTTCGGTACTTGACTTCACCGACCCCTTTGATATTCAGCATGTCACGTTCTGTCTGTGGACATACCACACTCATCTCGCGCAAGGTCGCGTCATTGAAAATAATGTACGACGGCACATGCTCTTTCGCCGCCAGATCACGCCGAATCAGACGAAGCTGTTCAAATACCGTCTCGTTAACCGCAGATGGCATCGCATCGCGTCCACGACGTCCGCCGTAGTTTGTACCCGAAGCCGTCGCTGCCGTTTTGCGGACCACACGCTGCATCACTTCACGTTGACCCTTCAGCACTTCCACTGCCAATGGCTGCAAACGAACGACCGGATACTGTCCCTCAGACAGCATCAGATATCCTTCCGATACCATGACGTTGATGATCTCCGCGATCTCACGTTCCGTACGGTTGCCCATTACGCCATAGGTTGGCAGGGAGTTGAAGCCGTAATCGAGCACTTTTTTGGCACGGGAGCCTTTGAGCACCGAAGCGACCAACGAAACACCATACCGTTCACGCATGCGGTGAATGCAGCTGAATATTTTCTGTGCATCAATCGTCATATCCACCAGCTCGCGGTCGTCTGTACAGGAACTGCAAATGCCACACGGCTTGTCCTCATGTACCTCACCGAAATAATCCAGCTGTGCACTGCGCAGGCAGCGGGTCGTGTAACAGTAATCGACCATCTGCTGCAGCTTCCGGTAATCGTTCTGTTTGCGGTCGCCCTCCATCGGGTTCTGCTCAATCAGGAACTTTTGAGTAATAATGTCCTGTGCCCCAAATAACAAAATGCACTGGCTCGGCTCTCCGTCCCGTCCTGCACGCCCGGCTTCCTGCACATAGGCCTCCATGTTCTTCGGCATGCTGTTATGAATAACGTAACGGACGTTGGATTTATCGATTCCCATCCCGAACGCATTTGTCGCCACCATCACCCTGATGTCATCGTACAAAAAAGCTTCCTGGCTCTGGGCCCGTTCATCGTCCGTCATCCCGGCATGATAGCGTCCTGCTGGCAAGCCTGCCTGCAATAAACGCTGATGCAGATCGTCCACGTCCTTGCGGGTCGCGGCATATACAATCCCCGGTTCGCTGGCATGCTCGCGCGCGTAATTCAGGACAAAGTCCTTCTTGCTCTCGCCGCGCAGCACGCTGAACGCCAGATTATCCCGCCCAAGTCCGGTCACATACGTCTGCGGGTCCTGCAAACGCAGCAGCCGCAGAATATCGCCCATGACCTCGGGCGTCGCTGTAGCCGTAAAGGCGGCCACCACCGGCCGCTCCGGCAAACTGTCCACAAACGGCGCTACCGCAAGGTAGCTTGTCCGAAAATCATGTCCCCACTGTGACACACAGTGGGCCTCATCCACGGCAACGCACGAGATTGGCAAATAGCCCATCTCCTCGCGGAACCAATCCAGCTCCAGTCGCTCAGGCGCGACATAGAGCAGCTTCAGCTCACCGCGCTGCGCCGCGCGGATGCGCTCATTCACTTCTTTGCCGCTTAACGTACTATTAATATAAGCGGCAGCAATCCCCGCGGTCGTCAACGCATCGACCTGGTCCTTCATTAATGAGATCAACGGGGAGACGACAAGTGTCAGCCCTGAATATAACAGAGCGGGGATCTGATAACAGATCGACTTTCCGCCCCCGGTTGGCATAATGCCCAGCGTATCTTCACGTTCGAGCAGGCTGGCTACGATCTTTTTCTGTCCCTCACGGAAGTCGGGGTAGCCATAATATTTTTGCAGGAGACCCTGCGCTTCTTCTAATGTAGGTGTTTGCACACTCATGTAAAGACTCCTTACTTATCACCGGTGTTCTTCCACCAGCTTGGTCCGATCCGATTCTGACATCCGAAAGCGGCATAAGCCGCATCCTTGACAACAAAATGGCGTTCTCATGACTTGTCCGTCAAGCAAACGCCGCTCCCTTTAGTTTAACGGCCCAGACCGGAATGAGCAACCGCGTTTTAATGTAAAATGCTCTTTGGCAGATGTGTAACAGCGGTATCCCCTTCGCTATCGGATAGATTGCAAGAAGAATCAGGTGTGATCGAACATTCTAGTAAAATAAAAAAAACAACCGCCTGCCCTTTTAGGAACAATACGATTGTTTGGATTTAGCGTGCATTTGCTAGTCTTTCAACGCCTCAACTTCAGATTCAGTTAGACCACTCGTTTTGGCAATGACTGAAACTTCGATGCCAAATGATAACATGTTTTTTGCAATCTCAATCGCCTTTCTTTTTTCCCCTTCTACTAATCCCTTTTCTATTCCCTTGGCTATTCCTTGAGCTATTCCCTTTTCCGTAGCCCACTCAATCATGGAAGCTTCATCATGCAAATACTTCTGACGCTCTTCATACAAACGACGTGCTTCCTGATCCTGACTCAAGAACTCCAGCGTATCCATTGCCTTCTTCAAAGTAGGTTCATTCATTTGCAACACCTCCCAATTGGATTTATCCGCACCTTTCAGAAACAAAAGCCAGTTGATCAGCCCACCTTCCATCGGAACGGATTGATCGTCCAGTTTGGACAGCTCCATGAAATGCACTTCAAGATCATCACTCAGTTCGAGTCCGGTGTGGTCTTCCCTCAGATGAAACACATTATGATAACGCTCGTTCGCGATAAACGAGTAATTTAAAATATTAATGGTAACGCACTTTTTCAATTCCTTGTATGTTTGACCTTCCTGCAGCTGGCTCGAATAACGCTTACTCCAGTAGTATAGGGTACGCTTTTCGATGTCATATTTATTAAATAACTGCATTTCAATGTTTATCAATTTACCTTCAGCTGTTTTCGCCCAAATATCAAATATGGACTGTTTATCCAGCGGAGCATCTTTATCGGTATACGGATTAAGGAGTACAATCTCCGTCAGCGGCTGTTCCCCCGATTCTGCAAACGTTCGGTTCAAGAACACCAGCAGTACATCTTTATTTTCTTCACTGCCAAAAATACGCTTGAAAACAAAATCGTTCCGAGGATCGAGTAAATCAGACATCTGACCATCAACTCCGTTTCTTTCTATTATACCATGCTTGGCGTGCTTAATTGCAGCATCAACCACCTTTATGTAAGTTAAACATTCCACATCAAATTACTCATTCATGCGGCTTCTTCAATACCTGAGTTTGTTAACAAAGTCCTTGTCCTCCCTCTAACTTTATCTTCTATTAATTAAGGACTATTTTAACTTATTTGTTATTAATCAATACCCATATTGTGTTACCATCGATTAACGAATAACTTACAGAAAGACATTTACATACCTACATATCCATTTTCCACATCTCGTTCGAACCCACTGCCTTTAAAGGAGGCCCGTTTTAGTATGGAACAACATGCACAGGCTAGTGACTCTTCAAACATCTCACCACCAAAATCATGGATACGTCGACATCCGATATTCACCGCATTTACGTTATTGATTCTGGCCCTGTTTGCCACCGTATTCCTGTATTTCATGCTTCGCCCTTACTACTCCACGTTTGATCGTTCCGAACAAGGGGAACTCGCCTACACGATGCCATCGCCGAATGGAGAGTATGTCGCCGAGATGTACGGGGTGCCTTACGGAGGTGCAGCTGGTGGAGTCACAATCTGGGTGGATGTGAAGAAGATCATTGCCCCGGACGTGTTCACAGTAAAGACCATATATCGAGCCGAACACCACGGGGCCAACCACCTTGAATGGGAAAATGAAAAAACGCTCCGGATCGAGAATCGGAACGAGTACAGCGATGATAGCATTACGCTAAACATCGATGATGAAATCTATGACAGTTGGGGCTGGGCATGCCAAAGCCTGCGCATGAAGGACCAGTACGTGCGGTGCCTGTCACCCGAAAAGTAGAACAGCAACCATAAGAATCCCCGCTTGCCAATTCTCGTGGTACGCGGGGATTCCCTTGTTTCCTATATTACTTCACATCTACTGACAATTTAGGGGTTCATGGTGCTTCTTTTACCTCAATGCCCAAGTAGTAAACACTTTTCACTGGCCAGACTACGCCAAACTACGATCTTTTTATTTTATGAAAAATAGCACTCCACCATAGAAGGAGATAAGAGGGATCAAAAGGCGGAGCATGCATGCCCTTATTCTAAGGAACCTAGGACGTCTTATTTGGGCCTGAAGCCGTCTTTTTCAATTGTAAGGAACACCAGACACGTTATTCCCTAATATCACATTAAAAAAGCTGCAAATATGCCTAAATTACCCATATAACGTGTGTCAGGTTCCTTAGCCTGCTGCTGGTGCTTCAAACCCCTGAATAAGACGTCTCATGTTCGTTAGCGCTCCACCTTCTGCTCACTCGCCTGCTCCAGATACGTCAGGTCGGCTCCAGTGTTCAGACCCAGGTTTGAAGATATGCTAGCTGCCTCTTTTTAAAACTCCGAGTGTTGTCTCTATATCTATATTTATTTCCTCTTTCCCACTGCTTTCGCCTACTAGCGAGGTGGGGCATCCCCACGCTCTTCGCGGTTTTCCATCCCCGTACTCAACACCTCTTCAATCTTCTGCCGATTGGCGAGCAGGCCGGGATCGTTCGGCAGGAACTCACGGGCCTTCCCGTTATGCAGAAGCGCCCGTTCCCAGTAGCCCATCTGGGCATAACAGATCGAGAGTCGGGCATGCGGCAGCCATGTGCGGCATGCCACAGGCACTGGACGCAGCCCGGTATCCCGGCTGCTCACGTCCAGTGCCTGCATGTACCAATAGATGGCCGCCATCCAATCCTGCCGATCCTGGAAGCAGGCAGCTATCGAGCAGCAGAAGTCAGCATGCGGCAGGTCGTACTGGAACGACTGCAGCAGCGCCCCAAGCTTGCGGCCCGGCTCGCCAAGCCGCTCATAACATTCCGCCAGCCGCGCGCAGGCAATGAGCCGATCCTCGCGATAGCCGGTCGGCTCCAGCAGCAGCTTCGCATACGCCCGAACCGCCGCCGCATAACGCTGGCGGTCATAACATTCGCCTGCATAATAGAACAGCAGGCGTCCCTGGGCTGCGCCCTCTTCGGCGATCCATTTGCGCAGGATGCGCACGTTTCGCGCCGAATGATGGCCCGCTTCGCGGCGGTGCGTAACGGCAATGTCTGCCGTAATGACCCCGCCCGGCGGGAAAGCAAGCTGCTCGTGCAGCCGGCCATGCCAGCGGCATCCCGCATTACGCTTGACGAGGCGCAACCGGCGGTCCGTCACGAGCGGACTTCCCTCCGGCCCCTCGGCCAGCGTATAGCTCAAGATCACAGCTGCCGTCTCCCCCCCGGACGGCAGCTGCTGCTTCAGCATCTCCAGCTTCGCCCGATCAGCAGGAAGCAGCACATCATCCGCATCCAGCCACAAAATATACTCCTGCGTGGCATGGTCGAATGAATAATTCCTCGCGGCGGCAAAATCATCCTTCCACTCATACGTGTAGACCCGGTCGGTATACTGCACGGCGATCTCCATCGTACGGTCGGAAGACCCCGTATCTACAATAACGATTTCGTCAGCGATGCCAGCGACCGAGTCGAGACAGCGCGCAAGCGTGCATTGCTCGTTCTTCACAATCATGCACAGACTGATGGTGATCACGTTTTCGGCCCCTTCCTGTCATACACGTATTGCTACATCTGCGTTACTGACATGCTTCTCTTTTCTCTTTTCTACTTGCCTTCTTGCTTACTTGCCTACTTGCCTACTTGCCTTCTAGCCTTCTAGCCTTCTTGCATACTATTGCCTGTTTGTCTTCCTGTCTTCCTCCCTTCCTTGTCTCACCCTGACCATCACCCTCATGTTTCAACTTCATCCAGCTACCATCTGTTATGCTTCCCCGTTACCGTTACCCTTCTCCGTTCTCCTGACGGCGCAGACGTTTAACCTGTTCCACCGCATTGTCCAGCGCTTTCTTGCGTTGGTTCATCAGGCGAAGGTGATTCTTCTCCACGGCGGCAAAATGTAAGTGATCCAGCTCCATCCATTCCGTCAGTTGGTTCAGGGTTGGTGACATATGCAGCTGCGTTTTCCGTCTCTTGCGTGCCACGCAACATAGATATTTATGATGAACTTCCAGCTTCAATACTTCAAAATACGGCATCAGACACATTGCCAGATTCCCGGCATAGAACGTCTGCTTGTGATCGTAAAAGGGATGATAGCCATATGGTACGGTCACAACCAGTGTTCCCTCCTCATACAGCAGTCTGTGAATCTGCAGCAATAACGTCTCCGGATGGGCAAAATGCTCCAGCACTTCGCCCAGCAGTACGGTATCAAAGGTCGTTCTCGTTTTCCATTGCGTAATATCCAGCAGACGAAAATCCACATTATTCCGAACGGGTCTGGACTCCTTCGCCAGTTCCTCCCGCGCGTATTGTATGCTCTCTTCTTCCAAATCGATGCCGGTCACCCGAAATCCTTCCCGTGCCAGCAAAATGGAGGTGACGCCCTGGCTGCACCCAACATCCAGAATCCGCTTGCCAGTTGCTTCCCTGCACATCCAGTGAATACGGGTACGTGTGGCCTCATGTGATTCTTCCGAATTAATCTCGCCATAATAACGTTCGTTTACCCGATCATGATTCGCCATGGCTGCCTCCAGAATCTTCGTGCGAGTGTTTGAGGTGAGGTTCACGGTCCGCCTCAATATAATCTGTCAGTTCCTGCTTATCCCCAGCCACCGTCTGATCGACTCGCATGTTTTTGTGAACTTGCATTTCATGTACTTCCTTCACGTTTTGCATCACGTTTACATCCGACCGGATCGGCTGTCCAAGCACTACGATATTACCACCGACACATCCGGCTGTCGCATTGCGTGTGTCGAAGATGAGCTTGGCATGATCCACCATCTCCTGATAATCGAAGCCTGTATGATCCGTCGTAATCATGACCAGATCAGCTCCTGCCCATAATTCGGGTGAGGCTGGTTGAGCCTGGATAACCGTGCCATCCTCCTTGCGGAACACAGGCACCATCGGGTCGGTGAAGCAAACGTCTGCACCTGCTTCACTAAGTAACCTAAAGACATCCAGTGCTGGAGATTCACGCAGATCGTCGATATCTTTTTTGTACGCCATACCTGCCAGTACAATTCGGGCTCCCTGCATCGTAGAGCCATTCTGTTCAAGCAGCTCAGCGGCACGCTTCACCACTCTTTCCGGCATTTGCCGATTGGTCGTATCCGCAAGCGTAATGAATTGCAGCTCCGATCCCTGACGGCCTGCGGCCCAGGACAGATAGATCGGGTCAATTGGAATGCAATGTCCTCCAATGCCCGGACCCGGATAGAACGGCATATAACCAAAGGGCTTGGTCGCCGCCGCGTCCAGCACCTCCCAGATGTTCACACCCATTTGCTCACAGGCGGGTGTAAGTTCGTTCACAAGCGCGATATTCACGCTGCGAAATGTATTTTCGAACAGTTTTGCCGTCTCGGCCACCGTCGTTGAACTAACGGGAACGATTTCGTTCAGGAACGAGCCATAGAATGCTTTTCCATAGGACAGACAGGCTGGCGTGGAGCCGCCAATGATCTTCGGTGTATTTTTCACGCCATAATGCACACTTCCGGGGTCTACCCGTTCTGGAGAATAACAGACATGGAACTGCTGCCCTACTTTCCACCCTTTCGCATCCTCAATCGGCTGCTTTACGCGCTCCTCGGTGGTGCCGGGATACGTAGTACTCTCCAATATGACAAGGCAGTCCTCCCGAAGATAAGGCGTTATGCCATCCACCGCTGCAGCGATAAATGAAATGTCCGGCTGATGCTCTACGGTCAAAGGTGTAGGCACACAGATGACAATGACATCGGCCTGTGCCACTGCCGCGTAATCCGTCCCAGCCATGAACAACCCGGCCTGAGCAAGAGATTGCACCACCTTATCCTCAATGCCGATCACATACGATTTTCCTGCACGCAGCTTAGCCACCTTCGCCACATCGATATCAATCCCTTGCACCTGATACCCAGCCTGGGCCATCTCCACTGCCATCGGCAACCCGACATACCCGAGACCAATAACGGCGGCTTTGAGGGAGCGGTTGTTTATTTTTTGAAGTGTGGCACTTTCCTGATTGATCTTCGTAACTTCGTCATTCTTGCTGCTCTCTTCCATTCCTTCCACCTCCAAACGGTCCGCCTCCCTTCTATTAATGGATATAGCCGCCTGCACGTAAAAATTGGGCAATCGCGGAACGATTCATCATCGCGCTGTCTGAACGATACTCGGAAAAGGCCACACGAGACAGGCCGCTGTATGAATCTGTCAGGCGCTTGTCCGGTTCCTGTGGCAAAATCACATAATATTGTTCATCAAACTTGTAGGTACGTGGTGCTTCGAATGGGGAAATGAGTACTTCATGCAATTTTTCGCCCGGACGAATCCCGGTGACTTTATAATCGTGAGCTGGCCGACCTGCCTGCTCCAGCATTACCGAAGCCAGATCGGTCATCTTGCAAGCCTTCATTTTCATGACAAATGTCTCTCCGCCCACCGCAGCCTCAGCTGCCTTCAGCAACAGATGAATCGCCTCCGTACGCGTCAGGAAAAAGCGGGTCATGCCTTTGTCCGTAATAGTCAGGCTCTTGCCTTCATCAATCTGACGGCGGAACAATGGAACAACACTGCCGCTGGTTCCGAGCACATTGCCCCCGCGAATACAGACAAATCGGGTCGACTCGCTCAGCCCATTGGCACGAATCATCATCTTTTCCCCCAAAGCCTTGGTCATGCCGTATACGTTAATCGGATCTACCGCCTTGTCGGTGGATACGTCAATGACTTTCGCCACCTGCATGCGAATGGCTGCGCGAATGATGTTCTGCGTCCCAATGACGTTGGTCTTGAACGCTTCATCCGGCTGATCCTCGCATACCGGAACGTGTTTCAGTGCAGCCAGATGAAAGAGAACATCCACCCCGCGACAGGCTTCCTCCACCGCCCGATAATCACGAATGTCTCCAATGACAAAACGCAATCGTGCATCATGACCGAAATCGCGCTGCATCGCAATCTGGGCGTACTCATTACGCGAAAGAATCCGAATCTCGCCCGGATTTTGTTCCAGCAGTACCTCCGTCAGTTTTTGTCCCCAGGATCCTGTTCCTCCGGTAATTAGAATCGTTTGTCCTTGAATCATAGGTGAATCCCTCCCTGTTCAGATCATGAATTCTCGTAGTACCGCAGCCATCTCTTCCCGGCTCAATCGATCTTTGGGCGGTACTTTTTTGACAGACGTATTGTTGGAATGCACAACATTCACGTAATTGCGCGGAACCAGCAGCTCGTGCGGCAGATCGATGACATTGCCATGTGTTCCCCTGCCTGGCAGCTTCACCCGGTATCCCGCAGCGTACTCAGCCGTTTTATATAGGTAGACATAGAATTGCGGGGAACGGTGAAACGCTGGAGCCATTTCATGATTCAAGCTGTCCCACAGGTATCCATTCTGGTTGATGAGTGCCATCGTTCCGGGCTGTGGCTGCACATCATAGAGCTGCTGAACAAACGTCTTGTGATATAGATCATCCGAATCCAGTCGGGCTATATAGATATCCTCTGCTCCCTTAGCAAAAGCCAGAATGGCACGCACACTTTCGATATTTGTTCCAAAACGAATATTGGCAGGCAGCGGCTCCTGTTCAGCCAAAATCTCCTGCATCAACTCCCCCGATTCCTTGGACAGCTTCACCACCGTCAGGAAATCCTGATTCGTCTGCGCCTTAAGGCAATGAAGGGTGAATGTACGGAAAATGCTCATTCGCCGCTCCAGCCAATCTCTTGTCAACCGCTGAGGGTCCATTCCGTAATTGTTGAAGTTAATTTCAATAACCACTTTTCTGGACATACCCTTCCTCCTCATTCTTCTGTGGTCTTCTTTCAATTCAGTCAGACTGTTTTCATAGTCTTTACAGCCCTTTCCACACAAAAAATGCCTCCGTCTGCCCGAGACTGCTATACAGAAGCTCTCTTCAATCCAGCTGACTCTATAACGTATGAAAAAATAATAGAATCGGTCCGGACATTTGCACGGGTTCCTCCACAAATCAGCTTTTACATAAGCCGACCATCACTTGTCGGTCCCGGCAGTAGATTGAAATACAACCAAAGATGAGCCCTCCGGGTTGAACACACAATACGTTACCGAAGCCGCAACATAGAATAGAGCAATTGAATTTTCAAAGGGGGCCTTATACCACAATGAATTCAATCTATCTTGAAATGGATGGTGTGCTGGATCAACTTGAAACCGCGGTGAAGGAGAAGCGTCCCTTCTCTCTGGTTCGTGTGGGCGATGGGGAGAATATCGTCATGTCCCAGGAAACGGTCTGGACCACGGAACAGGTTCTGAAGGAGCGTTGGGCCATCAAGGCCAATCTGGGACAAAAGGGACTTCGCCTACCCAACCTGCAGCTTCGGGATGAGGTCGCCGCTTCCTTGCAACGGGCAGATATCGTAGGCGTTCTTCCTCACGGGGACAGTACGATCAAAGCCCCGGAGCATCTCAAAAGACAACTGACCGACATCGTGTTCGCGCATTTCGGGATCTCTCCGGCACTGACTTGCCATGCCTGTATCAATCGGGAACTCGCGCAAATGCCCCGTTTCTGGAATATGCTTGCAGGCAAGCGGGTGCTGCTCGTTACCCGGGAGATTGAGCCGTTGCGAGCCGTGCTTGTTCAGGAACCGTACCATCTGGATATTACAGCCGCCTTGCCCTTCGACAGCTGGGACCAGATGGAAGAAACACTGCAATGGATTCAGACAAATCGGGATACCTTCGATGTAGCTCTCTTCTCCTGTGGAGTGAACGCAGTTGTACTTGCCGAGCGCACAGCGGCACTCGCGGGCAAAGTCGCCATCGACTTTGGCAAAGCCAACAACATCATTTTGAAAGGACGCGCCAACTAAGGGTAAAATGAACTGCTTAAACACAAAATAATCCCGGACTCCTTGCAGCCGGGATTATTTTGTGTTTCTTTTTTTCGGCAAGACATGAGTCTTGTTAGCGCCAACAAGATTGATGCCTCATCCTTTTAGGACGGCTTATGGCAGGATTAGCAAGCTTCGCTCATCATAAGATGCCATACGATAATACTCTTCCTGTTGAACCTTCTGTTCATAGAAACTACCTAGAGGATGCAATACCATAGAACATCTCAGGTCCAGTCCGTACCGATGTGGACACGCCGGAAATAAACGAAGAATACACACTTTCCAGCGCAGGTGGTGCGGACAGATCCTGTGCAGTGAACGAATGAAATTCAGCCCCACCGGTCTGACCTACCGTACCTTCCGCGCGATAGATGACAAAGAACGGATCGTAAACGCTACCCCGTACAAGCTCAACAACAAATGTATCTCCCAGTTCTCCGGTCACACCAACCGTGCCATTTAAGGCGATAATTGGATTCGGAACACCAAGGGTCTGCAGACCAATGGAGCCAAACAATTCCGGGGATGGACCCAGAGACAAACCGGGTTGTCCTACGGTTCCCGAATTCATCGAAGATCTCATATCGAGGAACACACCCATGAGTAACACCTCCAATGCTATGGGATACGCTATTCTATGAATCTCGGCTCTCTTTGGACTGGATGGGTAACAGATTCCATCCACCTATTTTTATTTGCCCCCGGTTAATGGTATATTGAACTGCATAACGAAATGAACGGATCGTATGCACACAAGCGGTACAGGCTGTTCAGAAGGAGATCACTATTTATGAATAAACGCAAACGCCCCACAGGCAATACATCGGCCAAGGGGAAAGCATCTACAGGTTCATCCACAGCGCGGTCCGGGCGGTCCACTTTTACTTCCGCCAAATCATCAGGACCTTCCGCATCACGCAATACAGGAACGGCGAAGAAGCCAGTAGCCGCCAAAACCTCGGCCGGACCCAAGAAATCCGGAGCTTCCAAACCCAAAGCAGCCAAACGCTCGGGTAATTCCTATTATCGTAAGCAAGAACCACCGCGCCCGTACAAAGTAACCGAACCGGATGAGCTGCTCAACTTCTTGCTGAAACATCTGAAGTCCGGAAGGAATGCGGTCAAATCCATTCTCGGTCGCGGGCAGGTATCCGTCGATCAGAAGGTGGTTACCAAGTTTAATCTGGAGCTGACGCCAGGACAGATTGTAACGATCAGCAAAGAAGGCGCCGTTGCCGCTCCTTCCTTGACGGGGATTAACATTTTGCATGAAGACGATGATATCATTGTCATTCGCAAGGAAGCCGGACTGCTATCCATTGCCGCTGACAAAAGTGATGACCTTACCGCTTATCGCCAGCTGACCGAGCATGTTCGCCGTACCAACGCGCTGAACCGGATATTTATTGTCCATCGCCTGGACCGTGACACTTCGGGTGTCATGATGTTCGCCAAGAGCGAAGAAGTGCAGCAAAAGCTGCAGGACAACTGGAAAGAGAACGTACAAGAACGTGTGTATGTTGCCCTTGTGGAAGGTGCAGTAGCGAAGGAAGAGGGTACCATCTCCTCCTGGCTGAAAGAAACCAAAACACTGAAGATGTATTCCAGTTCTCGCCCGAATGATGGACAGCACGCGATTACACACTACAAGCGCCTGCAGTCGAACCGTGAGTTCTCCCTGCTGGAAGTCCGTCTGGAAACGGGACGCAAAAACCAGATTCGTGTGCATATGGAAGATCTGGGCCATCCCATCGCAGGAGACAAGAAGTATGGTGCTCGCACCAAAACACTGGGACGCCTCGGACTGCATGCACGTGTACTTTCGTTCATCCATCCAACGACAGGTGAACTGATGAGATTTGAGACGGATATTCCGAAGCAGTTCCTGTATCCGTTCCGCGCAGATGCTCCCCAGTGAACGAACAGGATGATTCAGCTACCGGGCATCGCTAACTCAGCGATTATAGCCATTCTGGACAGGACAAGCCTCGGTGCCAGAACTGGCCGAATGCCTGAAAGGAGGAACCACTGCTGAAAAACTTGCTGATTACCGGTTACCGGGCACATGAATTACAGATTTTCGGACAGAAACACGAGGGGATTCCTTTCATCAAAAAAGCCATCTCCTCCCGTCTTACGCCTCTGGTTGAAGACGGGCTGGAGTGGGTGCTGACGCCAGGCCAATACGGCGTGGACCTCTGGGCCTGCGAAGTGGTACTTGAGCTGAAGGAGACGTTTCCGGATCTGAAGCTGTCGATCATTACCGCTTTTCAGAACCCGGAGGAACAATGGAAGGAAGACAAACAGGAGTATTACCGCTCCATCCTGCAAGGTGTAGACTATTATGGGGCCATTAGTCGCCAGCCGTATATCGGCCCGTGGCAATTCACTGCGCGGGATGACTTGCTGCTGCGCAAAAGCGATGGCCTTCTGCTCGTCTATGATGAAGATGCCGGGGAAGGCAGTCCCCGTTTTATCAAGGAAAAAGCCGTGAAAAAACAGCTGAACGAAGATTACACGATTATCAGCGTCACATCGGAGGATATCCAATCGGTTGCCGAGGATGAACGGATGAACGATGTAATGGATTACGGAGATTCTTCATTCTGAGGGATGACGGTTCAACTTTCGCATGACGTACTGATGATGTACACATCCATGCCCTTTTATTGTAGCGGGGAAGTCGTACATGAATTGATACATATGTTTTTTTTGGCAGCAGGTTGGGTATAAGTAGTATTATTACTGCGATTACCATGTCGTATGGGACAAAGGGGAACTGCAACCATGACATTAACGCCAGAACAGCGCATTCAGCTGCACGGATTCAACAACCTGACCAAGTCGCTGAGTTTCAATATGTACGATATCTGTTATACGAAAACCAAAGATGAACGCCAAGCTTACATTGAATATATTGATGAACAGTATAATGCGGACCGACTGAGCAAAATTCTGAGAAATGTGTCCGACATCATCGGGGCCCACGTCCTGAATGTTGCTCAACAGGATTATGTGCCTCAAGGGTCAAGTGTGACGATGCTTGTTTCGGAAGGGCCCATTGTGGAAATTCCTGAGGAATCCTTTGACGAATCGCCTGGTCCCCTGCCCGATAATATCGTCATGCAGCTCGATAAAAGTCATATTACCGTCCATACGTATCCCGAATTCCATCCGAGCGAAGGCATCAGTACGTTCCGGGCAGATATTGACGTGTCGACCTGCGGCGAAATCTCGCCACTAAAGGCACTGAACTATCTGATTCACTCGTTTGATACGGATATTATGACAATGGATTACCGGGTTCGTGGATTTACACGCGACACGAGCGGACGCAAGCTGTTCATTGATCATGAGATCGGCTCAATTCAGAATTACATCCCGGATGAGGTCAAGAGCAGCTTTGACATGATTGACGTGAACGTCTATCAGGAGAACATTTTCCATACCAAATGCAAGCTGAGGGAATTCGATCTTGATAATTATCTGTTTGGGTACACCAAGGATAAGCTAAGCAAGGCCGAGCAGCAGGAAATTACGGAGTGGCTGAAGCTGGAGATGGACGAGATTTATTATGGCAAAAATATAAGTCGTCCTTCATAAGGACTGATTCATAAGGATCGATTCACAGGAACTGCAACAAGGATAAGAGATCATGAAGGCAGAGTTTCTTAACGGAAACCTCCGACATGTGCGCTTGTCCTTTTCTTTTGCCTAAGTTGACAGACTGCATCTTATTTTTTTATGATGAAAGCAATTGCATTTCCAGTGAAGGAGACTGAGCCGTGATCGAAACGAACACTTCCAGACGTAACGAATCTCTCTTACAAGTGCTGAACGTGCAGCACAAGGTCACCACTGAAAACATTGCCAATGCAGACACGCCCAATTACAAAAAGAAATCGGTGGAGTTTGAGGAAGAGCTTAGACGTATCATTGAGAATGGTAAAACAGAGAATTTGGACATGCACCGGACTCATCCGAAGCATTTTCCGGTCAGTAATCCTGCTTCTTCCGTAGTCCCCTACCGGATTGTCGAGAACAATGAAACGGCCATGAACAATAATGGCAATAATGTTGACATTGATATGGAAATGGCGAATCTTTCGGAAAACCAGCTATTATATAATTACATGGTTGATCGGGTGAGCGGACATTACAAGAAAATGAAAAACCTGTTGCAGGATTTGAAATAATGGATGTTAGAGCAGCCTATGGCTGCTTTTTGTTTTGTCTAATATTCGGAAATATTCAGATGATCTATATTAACCGTATTTAGCGTCGCTTTTCTTTTCCTCATTAGGAGGATCAATTCCACTGGTTATGTCCTTTTTTCGGTATCCTCCCCCTTTCGTAGTATAATGGGATAAAATGATCGATTTCATATCGAATAGAATAAAGAGGTGCAACATGACTCCACGTAACTTAAATGTTTTTCATGGTTCCAAAGTCCGGCTGGCGGCCCCTTGCCCGGAAGACTGTATGCGGCTTTCCCGATTCACCGACAGTTATGATTACTTACGTAACCTCGATACCGATATCGCTGTGCCGCTAACGCCGGATGAGACGGGATCATCCGCAGTTCGGAGAGACAACGGTTTTGAATTTGCGCTGCGTACACTGGAGGACAATAAGTTCATCGGATTCACCGCCCTCTACCGAATTGAATGGAATAACCGCTCTGCGCGACTTGCCATCGGTATTGGTGATGATAAAGATCGTGGTAAAGGCTACGGAAGTGATGCTCTTGCCCTGATTATTCGTTATGGATTCCATGAATTGAATCTGAATCGGATTGCGCTGGAAGTGATTGAATACAACGAGGCTGCGAGACGCGCATATCTGAAAGCCGGATTTCGGGAGGAAGGTCGCCAGCGTTCTGCCGTTCTGCGGGATGGCACGCATTATGATCTGATCTCGATGAGTATTCTAGCGGAAGAATGGTCAATGCAGACCAAGCTGCCATTGGCTTTTCAGTCTACTCGTGTCCAAGGTAATAAACAGACAGAAGCTAACATAGACTCACGACTGCTTGCAGCCGAAGAATCCTCGTGGTCCGATTCAGAAGCTAAGGTTACTGCGGATATCCTTCTTCAACCTCGCATCGGTGTTGGAGCGGTCATCCTCAACGAACGCAATGAAGTCCTTTTAGTTTGGCGGAATCGACAACCGGAACAATACACCTGGAGTATCCCAGGAGGCAAGGTCGATCCTTACGAATCGTTGGAAACGGCGGTCATTCGGGAAATCAAGGAAGAAGTCGATCTGGAGATTGCCATCGAGGGATTACTCTGCACGGCCGAAACCATTCGTCCGGAACAGGAAGAACATTGGATATCCGTCCTCTATTTCGCGCGGGTCATCCACGGTATTGCCCGCAATCTGGAGGAAGGTGGTGCCATTGGCGAAATCGGCTGGTTCCCACTGAACGAACTCCCCTCCCCGCTAGCCAGTTTTACCGTACCTGGCCTAAAAGCCGTCATGCAACTTTATTCCAAAGATTGAGTGTAGATACTGTGATTTAGTATGAGGAACCATCCACAGGAAGGGGCGATGTATTCATGAATAAGCGTTCGATCCGTTACGCGCAACCGCTCACGCCGGGAAATACGATTGGCGTAGCTGCACCGTCCAGCGGTGTAGGCGAATCCTTGCACCATTACCTCGAAGAAAGTAGACACAATATGGAGCGCCTTGGTTTTGGCGTTCAGGAAAGCCCGTCGCTACGTCACAACAGCAAATGTGTGAGTGCCTCCAAGGAGGAACGCGCTGCTGAAATCAATGCATTCTTTCGAGACCCGGGAATTCAGGCCATCATCCCTCCGTGGGGTGGGGAGTTCCTAATGGATATTCTGCCCCTGCTAGATTGGGATGCTTTGAAAACGTTGCCTCCCAAATGGGTTATGGGATATTCGGATATCAGTACCTTTTTATTCGCTTACACCCTGATCACCGGAACGGCTTCAGCACATGGTACGAACTACGTAGATCTAAGATCCAATGAGCTCGATCCGGTGACCGCCCGCTGGATTGATGTATTACAGACCGGCCAGGGAGGGCAGATCACTCAACCTTCCTCCTCTCACTATCAATCGGAATGGAAACCGGAGTTGTCGAGGTTTAATCTGGATACCCCTTCTCACTGGAAACAGCTGGGGCAGCCCGATGGTATGGATTCTCCGATTACATTCTTAGGTCGGTTAATCGGGGGCTGTATGGATACAATCACATGTCTCATTGGTACGCCTTACGCACCTGTTGAAGCGTACCTGGATCAGTACTGTGCAGAAGAAGGAACGATCTGGTATCTGGAAAGCTGTGAGATGAATGCGGGTGATATCTACCGTCATCTGTGGCAGATGAGACAGGCTGGCTGGTTTACTGGCGTTAAAGGCTTCATGTTCGGCCGACCTGCCGGGTATTCGGATACAGGGGATTTCAATTTCACCGATGCCCTGAATTCAGCGCTGGGGGATATGGATGTTCCCGTACTGTATGATGTAGATCTGGGCCACATCCCGCCACAGTTAACCTTTGTGAATGGCGCACTGGGCAAAGTGGCTTATGAAAATGGGCAGGGAAGCCTTGAGATGGCATTTGTGTAAACACCTTTTGTAGGCAGATGCATACCTTGAAGTAAGAACTTATTTTGAGGAAGGGTTGTGCATCATGTCCGAATCCACATCCACACCATCCGCGCGGGTCGTGTACCAAGCCAATCAACCGATGCTCCAATCCGTGCAAAGTGTGCGGAATATGCTTCATCATACAGCCCGGCAGCATGTAGGCAAGAAGGTGCAAGTCCAGAATATCGATGGTCAGGTATGGGAAGGTGTCATTATCAGTGCAGATCGGGGAATATTGTATCTCCAGGTTACACCGATGCATGGGTATCCCGAGCCGCGCGCCTTGTTTGGACCGACCATTTTGCCCCTCGTGCTGTATGAGCTGTTGGTTATTACGCTGTTGATGTAATTGTTTTTGCTTATATCGGCAATTAACCTAAAAAGCTCCGCTCCTGTGCCTTCGAGCCTTAGGAAGCGAAGCTTTTTTTTAGTTTTGTCGTGATGATTTTGATATCGTTTTGGCTTGAACATATACGTGAATCACCGCTACTTGAAAGGCTTCCTGTCGTTCGTGCGGTATGTTTCCTTGTTAACGTGTGAAATATGATACAATGGTGTCGGCACAAGCCTTATCTCATATGAACGGAGCTTGATCCGGTTGGAATACATCCCCCATGATCCTCCACCCGTGCCTCAGTCTGAGACGGAGCTGGTAGGGACAAATCATACTGAACAATCCCGTGTGATTGCAATCTGTCTATTGGCAGGCAAAATCATGCTGCAAAGCGGTGGTGAAACCTACCGTGTGGAAGATACGATGAAACGCATGGCTGCCGCGCTGGGCCTTCCCCATTCGCATAGTTATGTGGTGCCCACAGGCATCTTCTTCTCGGTTGATGCAACCGAGCCTGCCAAGCTGATTCGGATCTCTGAACGAACCACGGATTTGCACAAGGTATCCGAAGTGAATGCCGTTTCCCGGCGAATTGGACAAGGTGAGCTGACCGTTGAAGAGGCACATGCCTTGTTACAACAAATTGAAGGACAGCCCTCCTCTTATTCTGCGGTTGTGCGGCTTATTGCAGCAGCATTATCCAGTGGGTGCTTTACCATAATGTTTGGCGGAGGATGGATTGACTTTCTCCCAGCGGTACTCTGCGGTGGCATCGGCTATGCAGCGGTCATTGTCTTCCATCGACTGGTACTGGTGAAGTTTTTTGCCGAGCTGACAGCCTCATTTGTCATTGGCCTGCTTGCCTTTTTACTTGTTTATATCGGTGCGGGTCATGAACGGGACAAAATCATCATTGGCTCAGTCATGCCTCTGGTACCGGGGCTGCTGATTACCAATGCTGTGCGTGACCTGATGGCTGGACATCTCGTGTCCGGGTTATCCAAGGGAGCCGAGGCATTTTTGACAGCTTTTGCGATTGGTACCGGCATCGCTGTTGTTTTTTCACTTTTTACGTAAGACGGAGGAGTGCAGGTTATGCTTCATTTTATTGAACAAGCCTTGACCAGCTTTGTCGCATCGGCTGCATTCGGCATTATATTTAACGCACCCAGGCGAATGCTGCTTCACGGTGGATTTGTCGGCATGATCGGCTGGATCATCTATATTGTACTCGAATATGCTACGGATGCCGTTCCTGCGACACTGGCAGCCACCATCGCGGTAGGAGTCATCAGCCAGCTGTTCTCCCGCATGTTTCGTGCGCCTGTTATTATCTTTAGCGTTGCTGGTATCATTCCGCTTGTTCCGGGGGGACTGGCATATAATGCTATGCGTAATTTTGTACAAAATGACTACAGTGCTGCCATGGAGATGGCTGCCAAGGCACTCATGTTATCCGGTGCCATTGCCATCGGACTTGTATTGTCCGAGGTATTGAACCAGATGATTCGTCGTTTACCCGAATCGTTGCGAGCAAAATCCTGACAGCAGACGAATATAATATCACTAAAACGATAAAGACCCGTTTGTAGACAGGGTAAACGCTGTCCTTCACGGGTCTTTCCTATTTCTAGCCCATGTTGATTAAGGATCATCAAGAATCTGCGGTGTTTTCAACGTTGCACCCACTTGTTCGATAACTGGACGATCCATAAAACAGAACTACCTCATGTCTTCTGGTGAATTCTTGTTCATCTGATGTGCAGTAAACCTTTCTCCTTATGGCATCGCACGCTCCATAACCGACGCAAATAAATCCGCCGCCACACCACTTCCCGATCTCATATAATGTTCAGCATCCGTACGATCAAATCCCATCCAGACCGCTGCCGTCCACTTATGGGTATACCCCACAAACCACAAGTCCCGATTGGCTTCCCTGCCTACACCAGGTAAGGCAGCCTGTGTTGTCCCGGTTTTCCCCGCTACCTTATGCTGGCTCAGCTGTGCCCGCCTTCCCGTTCCCTGACTGACTACATCCTGGAGCATGCTGGTCATAGCATTCGCTGTACTGGCGGAGATCACCTGCTTGTTCTCTGGCTTAAAACCATAGATCGTTCGGCCGCGTGAATCCGTAATTTCACGAATCAGATGTGCTGTATTCCGCTTGCCGTTATTGGCAAACACAGAGTAGGCCTGGGCCATTTTCAGGGGAGATACCCCTTTGTGCAAACCACCCAAGGCAATCGACAGATTGAGATCCTCCTTGCCCAGTTCAATGCCTAATCGATCTGCAAATTGATGTGCGCGTCCAAGCCCTGTCTCATGCAGCAGCCACACAGCAGGAGCGTTAATGGACTGTACAATCGCATGCGACATCGTAACTGTACCTCTGTAACGCCCATCCAGATTGCTCGGTTGATAGCTGCCATATTTCATGCGTTGATCAGGCAGCACACTATCCGGCTTAAAACGACCAGATTCCAGTGCAGGTCCATATGCAATAATTGGCTTGAATGCAGAACCGGGTTGCCTTGCATCCGTGGTCGCCCGATTGATGCCTCCTTTCACAGGGGATCGCCCGCCCATCATCGCTTTGACTTCACCATTATGCTGGTCCATAATGACCATGCTCGCCTGCACTTGCTCATCCTTAAGGTCATCCGTGAACCGGGAAGATTCGCGGAACGCCTGCTCCATCGCAAGCTGAGCTTGATCATCCAATCCCGTACGAATGGTCCAGCCAGCGGATTGAATCTCTGCTCCACTCTTGCCTGTGAGGCGGGAAGCTTCTTCGATCACCGCATCGACAGCTGACACATAAGCAGGTACTTGCGAGCCTGGAGTTGATGCAGAAGTTGTATCTGGCGGTGTATAGTCCACACTTCGCGCTGCCTCCATCTGTCTCTTTGTAATCATTCCTTGCTCATGCATCAGGCCAAGAACTACAGCTCGCCTTTCTTTGGACAGGTCTTCCCGATCTATCGGATTGTATATGGAGGGTCCCTTCGGAATTCCGGCGAGCGTAGCCATTTGCCAGATCTCCAGCTGATGTAAATCCTTAATTCCAAAGTAGCGCCACGCCGCCGCTTTAACCCCGTACTGCTGACGTCCCATAAAAATATGATTCAAATATAGCTCCAATAGCTCATCCTTGCTAAACCTTTTTTCCATCGCCATGGCAATCGACATTTCATTCACCTTGCGAACCAGCGTTTTATCTCCGTTCAAGTACAGATTCCTTGCCAGTTGCTGTGTAATGGAGCTGCCTCCCTGACTCAGGTTCATATGTAAAACATCCTGCACAACCGCCCTGCCAATTCCGATAAAATCAAGTCCGTCATGATGATAGAAACGTCGATCTTCCGTAGTCAGAAACGCCTGCTTTAACAGATCGGGCATGTCCTTCAAATCAGCATAATCCGCATATCCTTTAGTCTGGGTATGCGATCTGGAAATCTCTGTTCCATCCGCATTGAAAATGATGGTGGAAGAGGCCACCGAAATGGCTTGAGCATTGTTACGGAGTACACTCTCCCCGTAATAAACCAAACACATATAACCAAGTGCAAGAAAAATAACGATGAGAACGAGCGCATCAAATATGTGATAGATCCAGCGCTTTAATGCGAACCTCAACATCCCGTGTCCTTGTATCCATGTGTAATGGAGCCCGGAAATTCCTGCGCCTTCGTTCCCATGGAATCCAGGGCAAGTTCCAACCTTAATGTCTGTTCATACGCCAGCCTGACCCAATGCTGTATCTCCGCTTCATCCCGGCAGCGTCCCTCCATGATCGTATCCAGCGAGGATCGAACACCGTAGAGCGTCAGTTTAATCGGCAGATCGATACTTATACCAATCGAATGTGATCCATCCAAATCCTCCTGAATACGTTTATGGATTTTTTCACGTTCTGACGCCATTTGTTGCCGACTACTCTCATCCTCATACATACCAGAACTGAACCAATCTTCCCCTCTCGGCTCTCTATCTATCCACTCCTGGTCTGAAATGTTTAGCCGCTCCGTCTGAATCCGGTGCCGGTGCGCAACTTCATTCAGATCGGCAGCAATCTGCCGCAGTTCCCCACCATTCAACACTTCCATTTTTGCTGGAACTCGGCCATTTGCCAGTTCATGGGCTCCATGACCAATAACCTTGAGGTCATCTGCAATCTTCTGGGATCGAAGCCAAAAAAACAATGCAAACAAACCGCCACCGATGAGTATAACCAATGGCGTTGTGCCGATGTGGTTTATCACCCAGTGCATAACCCGAATGGTCCCTGTTGTCTCAGGCAGGATATGATGGTGGGCAAAACGTAACGTATGGTAAACGACAAATAGGAGCGCTGCGCTAAGTAACGCGCTTGCTCCGCAAATATATATGTATCTCAGTCTGACCGTTTGTACTAAAAATCTCATATTCGGTATCCTCCTATATTTCGCAGTTTCTTGTATACGATTGAGGTTAAGAATACCGAATATTTCTTAATGAGGAAGTGGGTAACTTCTTATCATTTTCTTAATTCAGCATTTTGCATAAGTACTGAATGAGCAAGTTCTCTTCCATTTGACAAGAATTATTCAGGTTATCATTCCTCTTGATTTCTGTTCATCGGGGCAGCAGTTACAGGGAAACGTGTAACAAAATCAGTTCTCCCCTGTTCACTGTAAGCAGCAATACTTCCTTGATGTAATTCTATCATCGACTTCGCAATGGCCAGCCCCAGTCCGGTACCGCCCGTCTCACGAGAACGGGATTTGTCCACCCGGTAGAATCGATCGAATAAATGCGGCAAATCCTGTGCCGGGATCGGTTCACCGTAGTTACTGATGCGCACCACGGCTTCTTCACCTTCAAGAGATAACGCGATCTCCATCACTTTCCCCTGTGCCCCGTAACGGATTGCGTTACTGAACAGGTTCTCATACGCACGGACAAGCTCTCCCGGAGCGGCCTGAATCCATAAAGGTTCTTGTCCACCGATGATCTTGTATGTCATACCCGCTTCTTCCAGAATCGGAGTGAACTCTTCCGCAAGCTGCATCAGAAAAGGGTTCAAGTTCAAGAAAGTTAATGACAAGGGCAGGCTCCCACCACTGACACGGGTATATTCGAACAAATCATCAATCAGCTTCCTTAATGATAAGGATTTCTCGTATGCAATGCTCACATAATAGCGCATCTCAATTTCATCCTGATACCGATCCTTCTCAATATACTCCAAAAATCCGAGAATCGAGGTCAGCGGAGTCCTCAAATCATGAGAAATGCCCGTAATCAAGTCATTTTTAGCTGCGACCGCACTACGCTCCTCTTGCAATGACAGCTGCAATTGTTCAGCCATTTGATTGATACTAGCAGCCACAACGCCAAACTCATCCGATGTGTTTACCTCAATCCGATGAGATAACTCCCCTTTGGCAACTTCCTGAATTCCCGCCGTAATCTCGTCCAAAACCAGCATCACCCTGCGCGTAAACATAAAAAAGAACAGCACGAAGCCAAGTATGCCGACTATAATCATTAATGGCACCGACCCAATATTGTTCACCAGCCACCTGATGCCCCTCGCAGGGAGCGAATAATTAGGATAGGTCTGAGCATCCAGAATGGATCGTACAACGGTGCTGCCCCCATACAAAATAGCAGCTGTCAAGATGCCACTCAGCAAAAATGCGTAAATAAATTTCCACCGGACTGTGTTAATTAATTTTGAATTCATCTCGGAACTCCCTGCTCACGCTCTGTATGCAATTCACCCTGTAGACGCACGTGTTTATTGTGGTTTGATCATCTTATACCCAACACCCCATACCGTCTGTATGAACTTGGGATGTTTGCTGTCGAGTTCGATTTTCTCACGAATTTTGCGGATATGTACCATGACCGTGTTGTTGGACTCCATAAATTCCTCTTTCCAGACCTGTTTGTAGATCTGCTCCATACTAAGCACGGAACCTTGATGTCGCGCGAGCAGCTCCAGAACGGCAAATTCACGGGGAGCCAGACGCACAGGCTGCTCATCCACCCACACCTCGTGGGTATCGGTATTGATGACCAGATCATCAATCACCCATTCATGCTCCTTTTTTTCCCGCCCTTCATTGAAGGTATGGTATCTGCGAAGCTGTGACTTTGCCCGTGCCACAAGTTCAAGCGGGTTAAACGGTTTGGTCACATAATCATCAGCGCCGATGCTCAGCCCTGTGATTTTATCCATATCCATGCTTTTGGCGGACAGCATAATGATCGGCATTTTCTGCTCTTCCCGAATTTTCATACACGCTTCAATTCCATCCATATTAGGCATCATGACATCCAGAATAATCAGGTCAATCGACTCTTTCTTCAATTGCTCAAGAGCCTCGATTCCATCACTTGCTTTCAGAACCCGATAACCTTCATTGCCAAAATAAATCTCCATCAGTTTAATAATATCCTGCTCATCATCCACAAGCAGAATGGTTGTTGGCTGTGCCACGGCATTTTTCCTTTCCATTCCATGATTCATTTCTTCTTCAAAGTATACCACCAGAGGATGAAGCTGCGAAAATTATTACCCTATACATTTCCTGAATACGTTCAGTCTATTTTTCTCATATATGTAATATTGTCCCTTCCACTTAAATCCCCATTATTACGTACAGTATCATCTCTCTAATCCGGGTTTAACCGTTGCTTGTTGCGGATAACACGCTCTATGTATTCTATTAAGTCTTGTTCCTATTCAGGCAAAATCTCGTATAATGGATCTACTTTTTCTATTTAAACAATGCCACTGTGGGCTCTATGCCAGTCAGCGTCAGCATCATATGAAGTTGGCCTCTGTGGTGATATACATGTCCCATGATCTCAAGCAGCCACTCCAGACGACTGTACGATGCGCCCCAATAGGAGTCCGTCACCTGTAATAATTCCTCCGTATTAAACTGCCTGTACCGATGGTAGAGGTACATCTGATTCGCAATCAGCGCTTCCTTGATCTCGCTCAGCGTATTTGGCTGATTTTTCTCGTAAAACAAAGCCATTTCCTCTTCGGAAGCTCCCTCCGAAATATGTACATCCGCACGACAAATGACAGATAAATGTGAAAGTAATTCTCCAACCGGCCGTTTACCTTCAATTGGAGTCAGAGCCAAATCCTGTTCGGACAGTTGATCACATAAATCAATTAATGATGTCACGGCCATATCAATATGTTTAAATGCAGAATCAATCAACAGATACACTCCCTTTTTATTCCATTATACAGAACATATGATCGTAATTCAACCCATATCCCCCTTTATATAAACCAGCTATACCCAAAAACCAGCAAGACAAACAAAAAGTCCCGCCTCCCTCTTATAGACGGGATTTGGGACATTTTGTTGCTCCTATGATAGCCAATGCGGACTTAACTTGAATATAATGAACAATACGTTTGATCGAATCGTCCCGCGAGCAAGTCAGCCTTGCGAATGAAAAATTGCAGCTCCCCGCAGTCCCACCATTGGAAACCGATGGCGTCATGCGTATCAATTTTCAACAGAAGCAGCGTATCTGAAAGCTCCTGCCGCGTCCGTTCCTCATCTCCGCCATAATGAGCAGTCAGCTTTTTCTCACACGCCTGCTTGTCATAACCATACTCTTCACCAAGTACGATTTGCAGCAGCGCCTGATGTTCTGCATCCGGATGCTGACCGTCAGGGTATCCGAACATGCCACCCCAGTTCTGTGTACTTGGATGATTCCAGTCGGATTCGAATTCAAGGTATCGATCATATAGACCTTCCTCCCCTTCGACTGCTACCGTTCCACCAGCCAGCGGAGCAACAAGTGCATTCAATGCCAGAGCATCAATATATGCATATGTAGGAAACTCAAGATTAGGCAGTACTGTTACCGAATGCGCTACAAAATCATTCTCATTCAACGCGGTTTCGCCCTCAGGCTCCCGCCTCGTCAGGTTATGAGCGCCCGGCTCGTAAATCACACGATGCTCAATATGATAAGCAGGTTCATCCACACCAATGAAAAAGTATAACATACCCCGTTCTGGCAAACTCCCGCGCCCATCATTTGGCGTATAAGGCGTTAAGTCCACGAGATTCAACTGGGCCAGGAACGTCATGGGCACTCCATCCTGTGTTACAGGCCATTTCATCTGCTCCGGCAGATCCGGATTTCCACCAACACGTGAATTCCCTGTTCTGCGGTACTCATCCACTGTCGATACATCAAGGCGAATTCCCCAACGACTTGAAGATAACAGCAGATCGGCAGCATTACCCAAACCGTATTCCTCAAGTGTTTTCCGGGCTTTTCTGGTCAGACGTTCACATTGTTCAGGCTTAATCATGCAGATCCTCCCCTTTTGACAATACATCTTGGTGAGACATATTCAGGTTCATATCTGTATATTCTTCCGCTGTCTCTTCTTTCCCTGCTTCTAACGAAAAAAGAGACTGACATCCGCTGTCAGCCCTTTTATGATCTATTCCATTCATTCTTAATGGTGCCGATCCGGTGACTCATCCTGGAACGCCCGAATATGCTCCTCGCCATCCAGGAATTCATGCGACTGGTGGGCGGCCATTACACCATGGTAACTAATGTCCAGACCCAGATCCTCCTCTTCTTCCGTGGAACGGACAGGAACAATCTTGCCGATCAGCTTCAGTCCGATCCAGGTCATAACAAATCCCCAGACGACCAGAGCCGTGAGTCCGAGCGCCTGAACACCCAGCAGCCTCCAGCCTCCTCCCGTGAACAAGCCACCATCGGTTGCAAATAAACCTACGGCAATCGTTCCCCACATCCCGGATACGGCATGAACAGGAAACGCGCCTACCGGATCATCAATCTGCCTGCGGTCCAGCCAATTCGTTGCAGCCATCATGAGCAACCCGGATACTGCACCGATGAATATCGCCGCTGCATCACCGACGAATGCACAACCCGCCGTAATGCCGACCAAACCGGCAAGCGAGCCATTAATGACCGATGGTGCATCCGAACGATTGAAACGGAACAAGGTGTACAGCAGCGTAACCGCACCGCCCGAAGCAGCAGATAACATCGTAACGATGGCTATGTGACCGATTCTTACATCTGTCGCACTGAGCGTACTTCCTGCATTGAAGCCAAACCAGCCGAACCACAGCAGAAATGCACCTACAGACGCTAGCGGCAGATTACTCGGAAGCGCGATCGCACTCACGCCAAGCGGCGTGTATTTGCCTTTCCGTGGCCCAATAATGATCGCAGCGGCGAGTGCCGAGAATCCGCCCAATGCGTGAATGACAGCGGAACCGGCGAAATCCTGCATGCCCAGCTTGCTGAGCCAGCCGCCGCCCCATGCCCAGTGTCCACCAATCGGATAAATAATCGCCGTCATCAATATGATGTACAGCAGATAGGCTCGAAAGTTAATCCGCTCAGCCACAGCACCCGATACGATGGAAATAACAGCAATGGTAAACGCCGCCTGGAACAGCCAGAATGTTTCCAAGGATACGGGCACATCCAGGTGAGACAGGTCACCATTCAGGAAAAATCCGGTTATCCCTACAAAACCTCCAACATCGGAGCCATACATCAAGCCAAATCCGATGGCATAGAAAAGCAATGTTCCAATCGTAATGTCAGCAAAAACCTTCATAATAATATTCACGCTATTTTTATAACGTACAAATCCAGCCTCCAGCAGGGCGAATCCGCCCTCCATCAACAAAATCATGGCTGCACTCAGTACGACCCAGACCGTATCAATCCCGGAGCTTAACGTCTCCAAAGTCATGCTTGTACATCCTCCGTTTCCCTAAGCTGTTTGATTTCCCGGATGGTTTCGGGCGTAAGCTCGATTTCGTCCCGTTCAATACTGTCCGGATGCTTGATTCGTTCGGCAATGCGATCCAGTTCTCGGATCCGCCGTCGAATCTGCTCCATTTTGCGAAAACGTTCCTTCACCTGAACCATATATTCCACCGCCTGGTGATGGGATGCGGGTCGTCCTGCAAACCATTTGCGTACGGTAGACAAGGATTGATATGCCACTTCTTCCGCACGTTTTTTTTGCTCGAATTGTTCGATTTTATGTTTGAGTGTTTCGATCTCGTTTTCTTTTTTGACCTTGAGCTGTTGGATAAGGTACAATAAATCGGACGATGATATTTGCAATGCTGTATGATGATACACCTCGTCAATTACTAACATACCATGTCAGGACTCCTCACATATCGAGTTACTTGTTATCGATTATAGAGTCCAGCAGCACTAAGCGTCAATCCTTTTTTTGGCGATGGCAACAGTTGAATCTGGTTTGTTTTTGATAAATCGCCTTATCTCAAATCTTATAACTTCCTATAACATAGAATATTAAACATAATTTCATATTTATCTTTGATTTTCCCTATGGTATACACCAAGCAACCACATTTCAGATACTGTATACACAAACTGACATCATTAAACTCCTAAAAAGGAGAGGATGGTACGATGTTCACTCGTAATGACGACATTCCTAGTCAAATCTGGGAAGCTGTAGAGCGTCATCTGGCACAGATTCAGGATATTAAACAAAGGCTGGGCGTATCGCGCACCTAAGTCATCCAACAGTTTTGTTCTATGTAAGCACAAAAACCTCCAATCCACGTACTGTAGATTCGGAGGTTTTCATTTGTTTTGATACTTTGTTATATTTTTTTGCCCAAAATCGCCAAATCCCGGTTGACACCATCCAGCACAGCCACTTCAGGGTAATACCCCCACTGTTCAAAGCCATGCTTCCGCAATAATCCCAGACTTGGTTCATTATGACCAAAGACAAAGCCCAGAATCGTCTTGATTCCAAGTGCAGGACAAGCGTCAAAAATCGTGCTCAGCAGTCGTCCACCCGCCCCAATTCCCCGGCAATCCTGATCCACATATACACTGACTTCCACTGTTCCATTGTACGCAGGTCGTCCATAAAAGGAGCTAAGACTGGCCCAGGCTACAACCTGCCCCTCATGCCTCATCACCCAGAGCGGGCGATGATCTGATGAATGCTCCTCAAACCACGGAATACGCTGGTCTACAGTCACCGGCTCCAAATCTGCCGTCACCATCCGGCTCTCGATCGTGGAATTATAGATTTCCACAATCCTTGGCAAGTCCTCACGGCGCGCATACTCTATCTGCACACTATCCAGCTTCATGTCTACTCCTCCATCATCCAGATCGATTCTATCTATCTTATGACGGTATTATAACGGAGGAAGCAAGCCGTCGTCATCCCCCAAACGCTCTGTCGGAATAAATGCTGACCTGGTGGCCCGAACCGACCTTCCTGTGCGAAGCCTGGTTTCGCTCAATCCCTTGGTACCTGATACTTATGACTCTGGCAATGCCTGAATGGTATTGCCGCGGGTTAACTGCTGGCTTTGATCCGCCCAACGAATGTTGATGGAACGAGCTTTGAACAGATCCGGGCCGTCCGATACCTGGAAGTGCAGATGAGCTTCGCTGGAGTTCCCTGAGTTGCCGAGTTCTCCAATGAGATCTCCCTGCTTGACTTTATCCCCCTTTTTGACTGCTACACTTCCCTTTTTTATGTGTGCTGTAATGCTATATTCGTCCTGACCATGGTCAATGACCACATAATTCCCCGCTGGCTCTTCCGGATTCATAACGCCTGGTGTATTGTCTGGAATGTCATTCCTGATCTCCACTACGGTCCCGTCCGCAGCAGCATAGAGCGGTTCACCAAAAGCATGGTAGCTTGCGTTCACCTTGGCATCCCCGTTATAGCTAAAACCTTCTTTGGACCGAACGATATCCAGCGCATAGCGCTGTGTTTCATGCTCGTAATGATAGTTCGACATCACATCATTGCCTCCCCAGAACACATACCATTCACCCTTTAAAGGGAGATGGAATTCGGTTTTGGTGAACTTTGGATCTGTATCCTCATGGCTCTCCAGTGGCTTGGTCAACATACCATCAATCTGATTGGCTTCGGTAAAATAGGCTTGAATCCCTTTTGTTCCTGTTTGATCTTTCCAGGCGAACTCGGTCAAATTGTTCATTTCAGCTGCGAACACTTGATCCAGGGAAGTTACTCCCTCTAAAAACTCGTCTGCAGTCGTTTGGAACTGTTCAAGTGTGATCGCTTCCTTCATTTGCGGACTAAACTGACGGTAAATGTCTTCCTTGGAACCTTTCATCAGGGTATCAACAAAATTGTCGGGGGTAACCATTGCACTCGCTTCTGAACCGGAATTTTGTTCCGTAGAAGTGCTCTCGCCCTCTTTATTGGTATTGGACGTCTGTTCGGCTGACTGCTTCTCCCCCTCCTCGGATGTAATCGAGTTATCGTTACCACAGGCAGACAATATCACACAAGCACTGAGGGCAATCGCAAGCATCTTCCAGCCCTTCCTGCTCTGTAATTTGTTGTGTGAAGCTTGCTCTGAATTCAGCTGACTTTCGCTGTTCATTCTCAACACCCCTTCTATTGATCGCTATACTTTCCAGTTAAGTGTACCGAATGAATCTTATGCTTCGTCTAACCCTTCCTTACTTGTAGTTAAATTGTGACAGCTTCCATTGGCTCATAATTAAGATTCCGTTAAGATATCTAACACGCCAAACTGTTCATATGGATGGTATGATTAGCAATAAAACAAAAGGAAACCCCAGGAGGTCATTTCACATCATGGACCACGTCTCCATCCTGCTTGTTGATGATGAACAAGCCATTTTGCATATGCTCAAAACCGTTCTGCTCAAAGAGCAATTTGTGGATATTGACACCGTCACGACTGCAGAAGAAGCCCTCACCGCCTGTGAAAATAAAACCTATCATTGCATCGTACTCGACATCATGCTGCCCGGCAAAAGCGGACTGGAAATCTGTCCTTTCCTCCGGCAAGTCACTGATGCACCGATTCTATTTTTGACTGCCAAAACAACGGATTATGACAAGTTAACCGGCTTCGCTGTTGGAGGGGATGATTATGTCGTCAAACCCTTTAATCCACTCGAAGTGGTAGCTCGCATCAAATCGCTGCTGAAACGTTATTTGCCTACCAAAATGGGGACAACCATAACTGTGAACCCACCCTTTTCTGACGTAACTTCGTCATCTTCTGCCTTGCAGGAAGGGATTTATGATTTTGGCCGTTTTCAAGTATTTGAACAAGCCGGTGAGTTGCAAGTTGAGGGGCAGCCCGTAACCTGTCCGGCTCTTGTCTATCAGCTGCTGCTCTTTTTCTGCAAGCATCCCAATCGTATTTTCACCAAATCGGAATTGTATGAGCGGGTATGGGGTTCGGAAGCCATCAGCGACGATAACACCGTTATGGTACATATCCACCGTATCCGTGAGCGTATTGAAGCTGATCCTTCTAACCCTGTCTTTCTTGTGAACGTCCGGGGTCTTGGCTACAAGCTCATTCAGCCAGAAAAAGCGTCCCGTTTATGAGTATTCGTCGCAGATTGATGACCCGGTTTATCGGGATGCTCGCTGGCGCAGTAATCCTAATCATCCTGTTGGGTTCTGCAGCCACCTACTGGGTCGTTCAAAGGATAAATGAAGTAAGTCTGGTGGATGACTTCGCTACAAGCGGACTGGACCAATTAATCAATACTGCAGAGATGAAGCCCGATGGCACGGTCCAATATGACCCCAAGCTGCTGGAGCAGGTTAAACATAATCAGGGATGGTTGCAGGTTCTGGATGAGAAGGGCTATGTCATTGACGATTTCCATACCCCCGACGATGTTCCGAAGCAATATAAGCCTGGAGAGTTGATTGCATACTGGGAAGCCAAAAAGCCGTTCCCCTATCAGATCATCATGCTGATTCGGGAGAAAAACGGCGAGAATTTTACCTTGCTGTACGGCGAGCGCAATCAGGCCCAATCCTTGCTTGATCAAGCCCGACAAAGCAGTTATTACACGAATGGTGAGCTTGTTCTTCAGCCCAAACAACAGGATGCCCTTCGCTCCAAAGGCGCCTACCTGCAAGTGTTGGACGCTTACGGCCATGAACTGGATTCCTTTAACAAACCCACCATAGGCGTCCCCAGCAGCTATAACATTCAGGAAATGGTTTTGCGTGTTCGTTATCCCAGTCGGTATGGAATATCGACCGCAACCTTGTACGATGAACAGAACAGCACAACCTGGATGATTAGCATACCTGTAGACCCATCTGCGTCAGGAGATCAGAATCCATATAAATTCATTTTGGCACCCGCTCTACTCGTGCTGCTTCTGTCCGTTGTCATTTTGCTTATCCTTCTGGCCCTATGGTATGCCAATCGTTTCGGTTCTCCCATGCTTCATATGCTCCAATGGCTCCAGCGCCTGGAACAGGGACATTATGAAGAACCCAAAGGCATTGGAGGCGCACCTCGCAGCCAGCGACGAAATGGCAAATGGAAACGGAAATACCACGTGTATGCCGAAGTGCTTCGCTCCATGCAGGCATTATCCGCAACATTGAAACAAGACGAAGAGCTCCGTAAAAAGACCGAGTCACTGCGCGAGGAATGGATTGCCGGTATAACGCATGACCTTAAGACACCGCTGTCCTCCATCCAGGGATACGCCCATATGCTTGAAGCACAGAAATACAGCTGGTCACCGGAAGAAGTACGAGAATTCGCGGGCATTATGCTGGACAAATCCATGTATATGGACCGGCTTGTGAATGACCTTGCCATGACGTACCGATTGCGAAGCGGTGGATACCAGCCACCTGTTGAAGAAACTGACGTAAATACGCTGCTGCATGATCTCGTCCAGCGTGCAGAACGCAACCCGGTATATGGCGAGGGGCGTATCGTGTTCCGACCTGCGAAAATTCCGGTATACGGCCATGTACATATTCCTTCGTTTGAACGCATTGTGGATAATCTGACCGCTAATGCCCTTCTGCATAATCCAGCGGAGTCGACTCTGACCGTTAGTGTGCATCCGGGTAAACAGGCTGGGGAGTTCAGTGTTCATTTTGCCGATGACGGTCAAGGAATGGACCCGGAACTGGTCTGGAGGCTGTTTGAACGATATTATCGAGGGACGGATACAGGCACATCCGATGTTGGATCAGGCCTTGGAATGGCGGTTACGAAAGGCTTAATTGAAGCGATGAAGGGTCGGATTGAAGTACAATCCACTTCTGGTGAGGGGACCGTCATTCGATTAATATGGGATGGGCAATCAGAACATGGGTAAAAACATTCCGCTTGACCTTTTCATTTTCAATCTATATAATCGACACTCAATAACACCTGTTCCCATATATTGATATGGACTTGAACGATATTCAGATCAATTCATTAGATATCGATTTTGCATATTTGGCGATGACCAGAGACAAGATTCCGTTTGCGTGCTGCCCAGAGAGAGAAGGGATTGGTGAAACCTTCTTCAGCGAACGAACCGGAATTACCCCTCTGCAGCCGTGAGCTCGAACCTCAGTTTTTCGGTCTTCTTTCTGAATTCCGGAAAGTTGTCAGTAGAGTTCACCGCCTGATCCCCGATAACGGATTCCAATGAGGGTTATGATGTTTCTTGCTTGCGGCGGCTGGTCGTGTTCAGGAGCATTCATAACCAAATTAGGGTGGAACCACGAGCTGAGCGCACTCGTCCCTTTTCCGGGACGGGTGTTTTTTGCGCTTCAAATTTCAATATTGGAGAGTGGTTCACATGAGTAATCCGAATAATAACAGCCAATTCAGCAACCAATCGAATGACCAACAGCAACCCGGGCATCCGATTGAAATTCGCCTGCAAGGCGGAGCTGTACGTTCTTACAACGCAGGCATCACTGTAGGAGCGGTCGCCTCATCCATCAGCACTAGTCTGGGCAAACAGGCCATTGGCGGTATTGTAAATGGTAAGAATGTCGATCTCGAATGTGAGCTTGAGCAAGATTGCGAACTCGTCATCGTTACACTGGACAGCGCGGAAGGCCTTTATCGTTACCGACACAGCGCTGCTCATATACTGGCACAGGCGCTCAAACGCATCTACGGTGCAGAACAAGTGAAACTGGGCATCGGACCTGTCATTGAAGATGGTTTCTATTACGATGTAGATCTGGAACATGCTCTATCAATCAGTGATTTGGCTGCCATTGAGCAAGAAATGAACAAAATCATAAAAGAAAATGAGAAAATTAGCCGCCGGGTAGTTAGCCGGGAAGAAGCACTTCGTATCTTTGGAGAGATTCAGGACCCGTATAAGCTTGAACTCATTCAGGATTTACCAGAGGACGCTGAGCTTTCGATCTATGACCAAGGGGAGTTTTTCGATCTCTGTCGCGGCCCTCATCTTCCGTCCACTGGTCGGATCAAGGCATTCAAACTGCTGAATGTGGCTGGTGCATACTGGCGCGGCAACTCGGATAATAAAATGCTGCAACGCATCTACGGCACTGCTTTCCCGAGTAAATCCCAATTGGATGAACATCTGCACATGCTCGAAGAAGCGAAGAAACGGGATCACCGCAAACTGGGCAAAGAACTTGAACTGTTCATGTTCTCCGAAGAAGCACCCGGCATGCCCTTCTATCTGCCCAAAGGCATGACTGTCCGTACAGAACTGGAGCAATTCTCCCGTGAGTTGCAGTTACAGGAAGGCTATCAGGAAGTTCGGACTCCCCTCATGATGAACAACCGTCTGTGGGAGCAATCCGGTCACTGGGAACATTACAAGGACAATATGTATTTCTCGGAAGTGGACGATGCGACTTTTGCCCTGAAACCAATGAACTGTCCAGGACACATGCTGATTTTCAAAAATAAACTCCATTCCTATCGTGAGCTGCCGATTCGTATGATGGAATTTGGCCAGGTCCATCGCCATGAATTCTCTGGAGCCCTGAACGGCATGATGCGGGTACGGACTTTCTGCCAGGATGATGCGCATCTCTATGTGATGCCAGAACAGATTGAGGATGAGATCAATCAGGCGATCTCATTGATTGGACGCATGTACGACATCTTTGGATTCGAGTACAAAATTGAACTGTCCACTCGCCCGGATGATTCCATGGGATCGGAAGAGCTGTGGGATCAGGCAGAAAGAGCACTGCAAAATGTACTTGATCGTCGCGGTGTGAAATACCGCATTAACGAGGGTGACGGTGCCTTTTACGGTCCGAAAATCGACTTTCACATTCTTGATGCACTGAAGCGCAGCTGGCAGTGCGGAACAATTCAGCTCGATTTTCAAATGCCCGAGAAGTTCGATCTCACTTATATTGGCGAGGATAGCCTGAAACACCGTCCAGTCGTGATCCATCGTGCCATCTATGGTTCGATCGATCGTTTCATCGGCATTCTGACTGAGCATTACGCCGGTGCGTTTCCACTCTGGCTCGCACCAGTCCAAGTGAAGCTGCTGCCGGTGTCAGATCATTACGCAGACTATGCGCTTCAAGTTCAAAGCCAGCTGCGGGCTGCCGGCATTCGGGTAGAAACAGACTTGCGCAGTGAGAAGCTCGGCTACAAAATCCGTGAAGCTCAGATGGAAAAGATACCTTACTCGCTCGTACTCGGGGAAAATGAGAAAAATGCCTCTTCCGCCTCTGTCCGTGCATACGGTCAGGGCGATCAAGGCATTCAGCGCATAGAAGCATTTATCGAGCTGATTCAGCAGGCCGTGAAGGCCAAAGCCTGAGCGGATCGATCAGATATTAGCTGTAAGCTGTAGTCTAATCCGATCGTAAAAACAGACAGTCTGAGGTAGAAGGGGCTGCTTCGCTTCTAAATTAATGACTTCATTGTGAGCGGCCCCTTCTGCATTGAAATTCGCAATTACAATTTCTCTTCGGGTCTGAGTCCAACCTGCTCTTCGCTCCACGTCCAGAAACGCTCCGCGGCTGAAGCATCCTGAGCATGAGCTTTCAGTTGCTGGTCCCTCCGCTGATAGAAGTAACGTCCGGTTACCCCTGCGACTTCTGGACTTGTCGCGAGATAGATAGCCGTTTGCGCTCCTTCTTCAGGAGAGAGAAAAAAGGGCAGCTTGCCCACCAAAGCCATAATACGTGTGCCAAACCCGGTATTGCGATCTACGCCAATACTTGTGCCAACCGCACCGGGATGCAGGCAGTTCACCGTAATCCGGGTATCCGCCAATTTACGAGCCAGAACACGGGTGAACAGCACGTTAGCCAGCTTGGATTGAGCATAGCTTTTAATCGGGTTATACCCTTTATGCAGGTGGGGATCTTCAAAGTGGATCTTGCCGGCTTTGTAAGCACCTGACGAAACATTCACTACACGCCCCTGCTTCGCAGACTTCAATGGTTCGATGAGGAGTAAGGTAAGCAGGAAATGTCCAAGATGGTTAATACCGATAGCTTGCTCGAAACCATCGGAGGTTTCTTGACGCTTCAACATGACGACACCCGCATTATTAACGAGAACGTCAAGTGTATCGTAACGCTCCCGGAAGGATTGGGCAAAATGACGGATACTCTCCAGTGACCCCAGGTCACACAGCATCAGTTCAATCGCAGTAGAACCGGACTGACGCAAGGCCTCCTCGAGAGCCTGCTGTCCGCGTTTCTCGCTGCGGCACGCCATAATTACGCGATATCCTCGCCTTGCAAGTTCAATGGTAGTTGCCAGACCCATTCCTGAGTTGGCTCCCGTAACAATTGCTGTTGGAATGGACATCAGGTACTTCCTTTCTTGAACCAGAGGTTCTTCCTATTTGGGGACAATCGTCTTCTTGTTTTCTAAGCACTGCTGCCGTCAATATGAGATAATTGAAAGATCACATATTGGTCGTAGAGGGAGGATACGTATGTTAACCAAAGAAGACTTCAAGAAACTGAAAAAAGAAGCGAAACATGAGATTGCACTGATCGAGCAGGAAGTTCAAAATCTTCAGCAAAAGATAGACTCCCCACTGCACGAAAAGGATAAACTGCGGAACGATGAAGAGGTTAAACATCTTACCCGAAATCGGAAAGAACGAAAATATAGTTCATGGACGATTGAATTATGCACAATTATTGAAGACCTGCTGAATCATCTATACCAACAAACGTACCAAAAGAAGTTTAATTCGATCCAGCTGATGAAAAATCCTGCATATCGTTCGTTATCCAATATCGAAATCCTTCAGGCTGAATTGAAAAGTCAGCACCTTTCCCCGAAATCGGGAGAGGAGAACGTTGAACAAGAAATAGCCAAAGTGTTTCAACTTCGAAATAAACTTATTCATTCCAACTTTTCTTATGCTTCCGTCATCAGAGAGAATCACGATGCGCAACAAGAGTTTGAATTCATCCTGGATACAGTGAAGAAATATAGAAAATACTTGAAATATAATCAGCCAGAGAATTAACGAATACATGATAAATTGCAAAATGGAAAATGGTCCTACACGATAAAGGAGGTGCTCCGGATTCGATCCGGAAACATATATGAACAATCCATCCATGGATATTACGATTCTACATCTTCATATTGTCACACCTGCGGGGAAAAACCCGATCTACCCTGTCATGTTGCGCGATGAAGATGGCGTTACGCTTGTGGATACAGGCATGATTGGCCAATTCGCCGAGCTTCAGTCCGCACTGGAGCATGAAGGCGTTCAGTTGTCTGATATCAAGCGCATTATTTTAACACATTCCGATATAGACCACATGGGTAACCTTGGTGCCCTTGTAAGTGCTGTTCCAGATGTGGAAATCTGGGCGCATAACGATGAAATTCCGTATATCACAGGGAAACAGCCCATGATCAAATTCACTCCGGAACGCAAGGCGTTGCTGCCTGCACCCGTAGCGGAGCTGGCGGAACAATTGATCTCACAACGGACTGAGTTCAACATTTCCAAAGTATTAGAGGACGGTGACATGCTGCCTCTACAAGGCGGTATTCAGGTCATTCATACACCAGGGCACACCCCAGGACATATCTGCCTGTACATCCGGGAGCAACAGTTCTTGCTTGCTGCCGATGAATTACGTGTGGTCGATGATGAATTGGTGGGTCCTGCTCCACCCGCAACACCGGACATGCCTGAAGCACTGCGCAGCTTGAAGAGGCTTCTCGGCCTGAAGCTGGAGAAAGTGCTTTGTTATCATGGTGGTGAGTACACCGATGAGCCCGGTCGGCGCATCGCCGAACTCGCGGAAAGCGCCGACTAATCGGTAGCAGCAACTAAGTTATATTTAATTAAATAATGAAGCGAAGGGCTGTCCCATACGTCATGAATATGGCGGGACAACCCTTTTCTATTTTGATAATCACGAGGGCATGTTCGATTAATACAATCGTTTGCACCCTAGTCTACTCTCAACTCTGCGGCGAAAGAACAATCAATCGGTCATCTCCATCACGCGGTGATCCCCTGCCATCCCGGTTATTCGTCAGCACATATAACTTCCCGTCTTCCCCGGCAGTTACATTGCGAATACGCCCCCACTCGCCTTCAAAAATCGGTTCCACCTGTGTTACTTGTGTGCCATCTTCAGACCGTGTAATTTTGAGTAATTGCTCACCCCGCAGATTGGCAGCAAGCAGAGACCCAGCCCATGGCCCTTCTTCTATAAAAGCTAAACCTGACGGGGCCCAAGTCTCATTACCACTGTGTGCAAGTGGAACCTGATATGTGCCACTGTCATCATCGTCTCCCTCCACTTCAGGCCAGCCATAATTCTCGCCGGCTTCAATCCGGTTGATTTCATCAAAATTACGCTGTCCATGCTCTGTGGCATACAGATAGCCACTGTCCGGGTTCCAGGCCAGTCCCTGTGCATTTCGATGTCCCATACTGTAGATCGGTGAATCCGGCCACGGGTTATCTTCTGGGATCGATCCGTCGAGACCAATCCGCAATATTTTGCCACCCAAGCTGTCTTTGTTCTGGGCCAGCTCCGGTTCATATCGTTCACCTGTCGTAATATAGAGCAGATTGTCCGGACCAATCTTGATCCGTCCTCCATTGTGATTCACCCCGCCAGGAATATTACTGAGCAGCTCTTTGTCTATAGTTGCCTTCCCATCACTCACCTTCAAGCGCAATACCCGATTGGCAATGTCCTCGCCTTCAAGATAGGAGTGATACGCATACAGGTAGCCATTATTGTCAAAGTTCGGATCAGCAGCAAGGCCGAGCAAGCCACCTTCCCCTTCTTCATTAAACGGAGCAGCAAATTCAATCAGCGGTTCAGGTGACAGCTCTCCATCCTCGATTAACCGAATGGTACCCGGTCGCTCCGTTACAAACATTCGCCCATCAGGCACACTAACCAACTCCCAGGGCACATGGAGTCCGTCGACCAGCACGGAAGCCTCGTAAGGAATTACAGCATTTTCGTCTGTTTCCTCTTCTCCACCACTCGCACGGTTATTGCCACCTTCGGCTGTCTGCCCCTGACCTGCCCCAATCTGCTGCGATTCTGTCGTCGGGTCAGCCGAAGCACATGCAGTCAACAAAGCTATACTGAGTAACGAAGCATATAACGGAACGCTTAGTCGATTATTCATGAATATATCTCCCTTCTAATGTCGTTGTTATATCGTGTAATCCTGGTTTCAAGAACTGTATAATCCATAGTAAGTAAATAAGCGAGCGAGCAAGTAAGCAACCCTACGCGGTTTCGCCCTGTATTACCCTTCCCTTCTGCCGCTTAAACGGGGAATTAAAGCTATTTTCCAGGCATCACGGTCTCCCATTTGGATTTCCCCGACATTCTTCTATAATAGAAAGATAGAACGAATGAAAGGTGGACGAATACACTCATGAATCAAACTCCTTTATCCCGTCTGGAAGCGGGTCTGTCTACACAAGGATTGGACGCCATGCTCATTACAGATCCGAAACATATTTACTATTTAACCGGTTTTGCCAGCAATCCGCATGAACGTTTCCTTGGGCTTGTTCTCGCACGCGGCGAAGAGCCGCTGTTGATCGTGCCCGCACTCGACGAGGAGGCTGCCGCTACCGCTTCTTCGGTATCCAACATCGCCACGCATTCAGATACGGACAATCCTTACGCCTTATTTGAGCGCTATCAGGGGCGTCTGGGCCGCGTAGGTCTCGAAAAAGAATACGTGACGGTCGCACGTTATGAACAGTTGACCGCCTCGCTGGGCGCTGCCAACTTTGAAGATGTCGGTCCTCTGCTTCGCACCTTGCGTGTGAAAAAAACACCGGATGAAGTCGCTCGTATTCGCCACGCCATCCATCTGATCGAAGAGACACTTCGTCAGGGGCTTTCCCACGTTCGTACAGGCGTTACCGAGATTGAACTGGTTGCCGAGATGGAATATCAGATGAAAAAACTGGGTGCAGACGGTCCTTCCTTCGATACCATGGTACTCACTGGGCCCAAAACAGGTCTGCCACATGGCACGCCAGGGGATCGCAAGCTCCAACACGGGGATCTGTTGATGTTTGATATGGGTGTATACGCGGGTGGGTATGCATCGGATATTACGCGCACATTTGCCTTTGGTGACATTTCACCTGAACTCCAAACGATCTACAACACCGTGCTCGCAGCAAACGAAGCTGCCATTCGTGCAGTTAAACCTGGCGTTACCTGTGCGGAGATTGACCGTGCTGCACGTCAGGTTACGGAAGAAGCCGGGTATGGCGAGCGTTTCCTGCACCGAGTCGGGCATGGATTGGGTATTGACGTGCATGAGTATCCTTCCCTGCATGGGCAGAACATGGACATTCTGGAGGAAGGTACGGTATTTACGATTGAGCCTGGCGTATATGTAACCGGCGCAGGCGGTGTACGTATCGAGGATGATGTACTTGTGACAGAAACTGGCGTTGAGGTGCTGACATCCTATCCGAAAGAGCTGCAAATCCTGACGGACTAATCCTTTTTGGGATCAGGCCCCTTGCGATTCGGTTTTCCTGAAGAAAATAAGGTGCCATAACCAAAAGTCCCGCGAAACCATGAATGCATGGTTCTGCGGGACTTTTGTGTTTGGATTTAGCATTTAGCGGACGGACTTACCTACAAATCTAGGCTTCATCCTTGAATTTAAAGCTTCGTGCAGCATATAGAAACGGCGTTCCTACCGCGGTCAATACAAATTTGATCACGTACGTCGTCAGGAAAATTTCAAGCCAGACATCCCATGGATAGATGAACGCAAAAGCGATTGTGCAGAATACCAGTGTATCCACAAACGAACTGATAATCGAGCTGCCGTTGGTACGTATCCACAACTGATTGCGCCCTGGCGCCACCTTGCGCAGCCAGCTGTACAGTCGCACATCCAGGAACTGACTGATGAAATAGGCCGACAGACTTCCGAGTGCCAGACGTGGCAGCAGACCAAACAGGGTTTTCATTGAATCCTGTGCAAAGTCCGTCGATGCGGGCTCAAAGAACAACACCATCTGCATAAGTACTGTCGTCATAATCAATGTGAAGAACCCGAACCATACAGCTTTACGTGCCTCACCTGGTCCATATTTCTCATTGAGCAGATCACTGGTCAGGTACATGCTGACATACATCGTATTGCCCAGCGTCAGAACGATCCCCATAATATCTATCGTTTTGGTCACCTGAATGTTGGCAATGACTGTTGCCACACCGATCCAGGCATACAGACCCTTTTTACCGAACAAGCGGTAACACAACAGAAAAAAGCCATACGTTACGAGAACAAAAAGCGCTCCCCATCCTAAATTAAACACAAATCATACACTGCCTTCCTAGTTTTGATTACGCGGGATGGTTACGAACCGCGGTTTGGCTCCGGGCCAAAACATGAATACTCTATCACATTTCACTACGGTTGAACAGCACTAAATAACTCCAGCTTGCTCTTGATTGCAAAAAACCGCCCTCCGGGTTAACCCGAAGGACGGCTGATTAAGCTTATGGTAATTACACACCCACCTGCATGTCAGAGGTGAAAAGTGAGTCCGAATCCATTACGCCTGAACGGCGGAATCCAGATCACGACTTTGATCATTGAATGTATCCTGATCGTTTTCTTTCAAAATTTTGCTGGATACGAGACCTGCGGTCATCGAATCGTTCACGTTCAGCGCCGTACGGCCCATGTCGATGAGTGGTTCAACCGAGATCAGCAAGCCTGCCAAAGCAACCGGCAGGTTCATCGTAGACAACACGATCAGGGAAGCGAAGGTTGCCCCGCCGCCTACACCGGCTACGCCGAATGAACTGATCACGACCACCAGGATCAGGGTAATGATGAAGTCCCAGCTCATCGGGTCGATCCCAACCGTAGGAGCAATCATGACCGCCAGCATGGCCGGATAGATCCCGGCGCAGCCGTTTTGACCAATGGTAGCCCCGAAACTTGCCGACAGGTTCGCAATCCCGTCCGATACGCCCAGTCTCTTCGTTTGTGTCTCCACGTTAAGCGGAATCGCTGCCGCACTTGAACGGGATGTGAAGGCAAATATCAGCGTGGGCAGAACCTTTTTCACATACGTAATAGGATTGAAGCCAAACAGTGAGATAATAATCAGGTGGATGATGAACATGACGATCAACGCCACGTAGGAAGCAATGACGAATTTGATCAGCTTCAGAATCTCATCTGGGTTCGTTGTTGCGGTTACCTTCGTAATCAGTGCCAGAATCCCGTAAGGGGTCAGCCTTAGCACCAGTGTTACAATCCGCATAACCACCGCATATACCGCATTAACCATGCCGCGGAACGTTTCCGCCTGCTGTGGTTTTTTGCGATCCAGTCCCAGTACCGCTACTCCGATAAAGGCCGAGAAAATAACAACAGCCAGCGTGGATGTACGACGTTCTCCGGTCATATCCGCGAACGGATTCGACGGAATGAACTCCAGTACTTGCTGTGGAATCGTCTGATCCTTCACGTCAACGAGACGTTCCTCCATCTTCTGCCCCTGTGCAAGCTCTCTGTCTCCACCCTCAATCTCAATGGAAGTCAGGTTGAAGCTCAAGCTCGTCACAATGCTCACGCTTGCGGCAATCGCCGTCGTGATGAGCAGGATGGCGATGATCGAAAGGCTCATTTTGCCAAGATTCTGCTTGCCCTTCAAATTCATGATGGCCGAAATGATGGAAACCATAATCAATGGAATCACGACCATTTGTAACAAACGAACATATCCTGAACCAGCCAGATTAAACCAATCGACCGACTTGGTGATAATGTCAGAATCAGATGTGTAAATCAGTTGCAGAATGACGCCATATACGACTCCAATGCCCAGCCCCGCAAATACACGCTTCGTAAAGGAAACATGCTTCTTCTGCATCCAGAACAGGACACCCAGAAGAGCGAGCATAACCACGACATTCAAAATGATTAAAAAGGTATTCATTTGTATAAATCCTCCTCAGTGTGAGTAACCGGATATTCGGTTTTCTACTCGCTCAAAAGCGATATTCAACAATATATCACATAACAAACTATTCTGGTAGGTATTAATTGATATTATGTAATATGTATGTAATTGATTCATCTATTTCTGAAAAAAATACACGAAATCGTGAAAATTATAGTATTCAACCTCCGGTTAATTTTGTAATATAGGTATATCCGCTTATTCCCAAGTTTTCTCAACGTGAAAATTAGGCCTTTCTTCGTTGGTATTTAGTCTTACGATGACGGAAAAGCGACAATGTTAATGAACATGACGTGAAAGGATGATTATATGTTTCGAAATCGCACCGTTGCCGGTAAAATCAGAGGCACATTGTTCCTCGTTTTGCTGGTTGCTTCCCTGTTGTTCAGTATCAGTTTCTACGCCGTGTCCATGAATATCATGCAAAGCTACGTGCTTCCGCAGTTCGACAAGGTCCTTAATACGTCCATTCAGGATATATACAAAAATACATCCGCCTCCAAAATATTGCAGGTGCAAAGTGGCGGCGCGGGTTCGGATGGAGCAGCATTGACCGTTGAATCCTATTTGGCTGGTAAAGCAAAAGAGCATAATTTGGACGCGGCCTATGTTGTAGCTGTCCAGGAAGATAAAGCTACCGTTGTGATCGCGAACGCCTCCTCAGGCATGAAAGCCGGAGATGAAATAGACGTAGACGCGGCAATGAATACAGCCACTGAGAAGAAAGAAATGGAAATCAGCGAGGTTTATTCCGATTCCTTCGGTGTACATAAAGCAGCCTTTATCCCAATAGCAGGAAGTAACATGATCATGGCTGTAAGTATGGATGCACAGTTCATCCAGGACAAAATTGCCCAGATTTTCTGGTTATGCCTCGGTATTACGGCATTGGTCTTTGTGCTTGGATGGCTTATCTCGACAAGCATGATCAAAAGAGTAACCAAACCGATCATCCAGCTCGTTCAACATAGCAAACAGATCTCACAAGGTGACTTGACCGCAGAACTTCAGATTAGAGGCAAGGATGAAATCGCACAGCTCGCTTCAAGCTTCCAGACAATGACTCATAATTTGAAAGAAATGATTAGCCGTGCCCTCTCTACGTCCAATGAGGTTGTGGAAGGCTCCAATGATCTGCTCAAGCGGGTTGAATCCATGTCCGATATGGTGAAAGATTCCAGCCGTTCTGCTGAAAGTGTGGAGAAAGGCAGTGAAAGTATCGCTTCCAGCGCAGCCGAAAATGCAAGAGCCATGGAAGAAATTACGCAGGGCATCATGCATATTGCCTCTTCTTCCGCCGAAGTATCCGAGCAGATCGGAGATGCTGCGACCGAAGCGGTTAATGGTAACCGTCTGGCTCAGGATGCCATTCAGCAAATGGAACGTGTGGGTCAGACTGCAAACGAATCTCTGCGTTATGTGGAAACAATGAACGAGCGTTCGATCGCTATTGGGACCATTGTTCAATCCATTTTTGAAATCACGAAACAGATCAACATGCTGTCCCTCAATGCGTCCATTGAAGCAGCACGCGCCGGAGAGCATGGACGCGGGTTCGCGGTCGTTGCCGGAGAAGTACGCAAATTGGCGGAACAATCCAAGACAGCTACTGAGGAAATCTCCGATTACCTGGGTACCATTCGTGAAGACGCAGAACGTTCCGTTGATGCCATGAACCGCGTAACCCAAGAGATTGGCTCAGGTACTCACGTGGTTCAACAGGCAGGCTCCGCGTTCCAGCAGCTTAACGAATTGATTCAGAACGTAAATCTGACGATTCAGACGGTATCCGCATCTACTCAGCAAGTATCTGCCGGAGCTGAAGAAGTCAGTGCATCCGTGGAAGAAACGGCTCAGATTACGTCCAAGTCGCGTCAAAGCATGCAGCAAATTGCTTCTACAGCGGATCTTCAACTCAGCGAGATGGATTCACACTCGAACACCGTTCGCCATCTGCATGAACAAGCCGTAGAACTGCAATCCGCCATGAAGAACTTCAAAATAAACTAACAGGTATACCATTAACCCATCATTCCCACATTTAATCAAATCATATCATCAGAATTTGCAAATACCCCCATGTTCAGTATCGTTCCAGGTTATAGGGAACGGCTGCACCATGGGGGTATTCTTTTGGACAATATGCTGGGACGCATCTTATTAAGGTGCCTGAACACCCATAATCTCGTACACACGCTGCATATCCAATGAAGAGCGTAATGATTCGGCTACACGGTCAAACTCCATTTCCTTGCGTTCCCGGGCACTGTACGTCTCCAGCAGCGGAGCAAGCCCTTTTCCTTCACGAAGACCATTAAGCCACGAACGCCGGAACTGATCACTTTCAAACAAACCATGCAGGTACGTCCCCCACACTTTTCCGTCCATTGTGCCCCAGCCTTCATTGAAGGGCTGACCACCCGGATGGGCGATTTCGAACAAGGCAGTTACACGTTCAGGATCATGACACTCGGTAACTCCCATATGAATCTCGTAACCTTCGATGGACAACGAGCTTGCTGTAACGCTTTCCTCGTGCAAACGTATTGGATGAAGACCGTGTACATGCCCGGAGGCTCTTACCGTTTGTTTGTTCTGGAGAAACGTTGTAGAGAGCGGAAGCCATCCAAGTCCATTCGCTTCCTGAACCTGATTCGCTTCCACAGCGAAGGGGTCTTTGAGATGTTGCCCAAGCATCTGGTACCCACCACATATGCCCACAAGTTGAACATGTTCACGCTCCGTCTGGCTGGCAATCGCTTGCTCCAGTCCGGAAGCACGTAGAAATGCCAGATCTCCAATCGTATCCTTCGTACCCGGAAGCAGAATGGCATCGGGATGCCCCAGTTCATCGGGAGAAGTCACGTATCGCACATTCACATCCGGTTCCCGGGAAAGTGCGTCAAAATCAGTAAAGTTGGAAATACGCGGATAACGAATCACCGCAAGGTCAAGCTCCTGCTGACCGGATTTGCCGTGACGCATCGAGTCGAGCACCACCGAGTCCTCCGCTTCGATCTGAATATCGCTTATGTAAGGTAATACGCCTAGTACGGGAATACCTGTCCGTTCTTCGAGCCAGTCCAAACCTGGCTGCAGCAAGGATAGATCGCCACGAAACTTGTTAATGATGAACCCTTTCACACGCTGAGCCTCATGTGGCTCGAGCAGCTCCAGTGTACCTACAATGGAGGCAAATACGCCGCCACGATCAATATCCGAGATCAGAATGACCGGGGCATCTGCCCAGCCCGCCAAATTCATGTTAACGATATCCCGATCCTTCAGATTGATCTCCGCAGGACTTCCGGCGCCTTCCATTAGTACAATATCATACGTCCCACGTAACCGATTCAGCGCATCCATGACCGTCTGTTTGGCTTCGGGCAGAAAATACTGCCGATAATCCCACGCACTCATCTGTGCAAGAGGTACACCGTGCACCACAATCTGGGAATGCATATCCCGTATCGGCTTGATCAGAATCGGATTCATGTCCGTCGTCGCTTCAATGCCGCATGCCTCAGCCTGCGCTCCCTGGGCTCTGCCGATTTCCTTGCCGTCTTCGGTGACGTACGAATTCAAAGCCATATTCTGTGATTTGAACGGAGCTGGCCTGAAGCCATCCTGCTTGAATATTCGGCATAAGGCCGTCGTAATTACGCTTTTCCCCACATCCGATGCTGTCCCTTGCAGCATTAATACTGCCGCCGTTTGTTTGGACGTTTGTGCAGACGTTTCTTCCACCTTCCCTCACCTCAGCTCTCCGCGTTATATCAAAAAGAATCCCTGCAACAGACTAAGTACCGTTAGCAGTGCGGCTTCCAGCAACTCATTCATAGCCCCATACGTGTCCCCTGTAAGTCCGCCCAGCCGTTCACTGATACGCCCGGCAACGAATTTGCCAATTACATAGCCAGCCAGTGGCACCGCAATGATCGCTGCAACGGGATATAGCCACCAGGGTAAAGTTCCCAATCCATTCTCTGTCGCCAGTACCTGGAACATAGCTGTATCCGGCTGTAAGATCCATACCACTGCCAACGTGATCACACCTGCCAAAATGGTAAGCCCTATCGCAGAGCTGCGTGCACGCTGGACTTCCCGCCGCTCTCCCAATCCCTTGAACAGGACAGCAAGTCCATCGTCCTTCCGGGCATTCGGCCAGGCCGCCATGGCATACACCATGAACCAACGGCTCCAGATCATCGGCAGGATAAGCAAAGCTCCATAGGCCCAGTTGCCACGTGCGATAAAATCAGCAATCAAAGCTGCTTTCATCATCAACAGCAGGACACAAGCGATCACGCCCATGGCCCCCACACGACTGTCTTTCATAATCTCCAGCATTCGCTCACGGGTGCGATAACTGAGCAGCCCGTCTGCCGTATCCATCCAACCATCCAGATGAAGACCCCCGGTTAACCATACCCATAACGTCAAGGTTAATACCGCTGCCGGAAACGATGGAAGCAGCGCACCCGTCAGGGCTCCGCCCAGCCAGACACACAATCCGATGGCCGCACCAACCAGCGGGTAATACACTACACTCTCCCGCAATAATGGCGGGACGAAATCAAGCTGCATTTTTACCGGGAAACGGGACAGAAATTGAAAAGCGGCCGCAGCCGCATGTTTTTGGTCAACGTCTCCTTTACTCATAAACGGTACTCCTTGCTTTTCAGCTCAATCGCAATACCCACAGTCACCAGAAACACTTCCCGGCTAATCGCAGCAATCCGCTGATTGAGAATACCTGCCAAATCCCGATATCTTCGGCCGAGCGCATACTCGGGTACAATGCCATCGCCCACTTCGTTGGTGACAAGCACAAGTAGACCCGGATACGACTTAATGGCTGCTACCAGCGCATCCATATGATCGTACAGCACCTGCTCAGGTTCATGTTCATGAGCTAACAGCACATTGGTTAACCACAATGTAAGACAATCCACCAAAATGGTCGGAGCAGATGTACCCGTATAGGACTCTCCCATACGAGTAATGAATTCAGCCAATTCCAGCGGTTCCTCCACCGTATGCCACAGATATCCTGCTTCATTCCGCTGGTTCTGATGCAGACGTATACGCTCGCGCATCTCGTCATCATAGGCCTGTGCTGTCGCAACATACCAGGCCTCAGAAGATCGCTGCATACAGAGGCGCTCGGCAAATGAACTCTTTCCACTCCGCGCCCCACCCGTCACAAGTACACTCATGGAGATACCTCTCCTTGAACGGATGAACCAGGAGAAGCGGATGAAGCATCATTGGGTTGAGTTTCTGTCGTGCCGTCCGATACCCCAGCACTTGCAAATGTCGCCATTTCCGCGAGAATACGGCATGACGCATCAATCAGATGGAGACTGAGCACGCCACCAGTACCTTCACCCAATCGCATGTCGAGGTCCAGCATGGGCTTCAGACCAAGTTCACGAAGCAACGCGGCATGTCCGCTTTCATGTGATGTGTGGGAAGCAATCATATATTCTGTACTCACTGGAGCCAGCTGTCTGGCAATCAATGCGGCAGCGGTGGAGATAAATCCATCCACCACCACAGGGCATCCGTTTGCAGCAGCCGCAAGAATTACACCCGTCAGTCCGGCAATCTCCAGTCCACCCACTTTGCACAATACATCGAGTGCATCTTCTGCATCGGGAGCATTCACGCTAAGGGCCTGGCTGACCACTGCGGCTTTGCGCTGCAAACCGGCATCATCCACACCTGTTCCCCGACCCACTGCTGAAGCAGGGGCTGTTCCGGTTAATGCACACATCACTGCAGCACTTGCAGTCGTATTACCGATGCCCATCTCTCCAGTGACAAACAACTGTGTTCCCTTCGCTACCTCAGCCGAGACCACTTCAACTCCTGCAAGAATGGCCTGAATGGCTTCGTCACGGGTCATCGCAGCCCCCTTCGCCATGTTGGCTGTGCCTTTGCGGACTTTGCGCGAGACCAAATCCGGATGATCCAAATCGGCATTCACTCCAATATCCACACAGATTACATTCGCTCCAGCGTGGCGCGCAAGGACATTGACAGCGGCTCCTCCAGCGAGGAAATTCAGGACCATTTGCGGAGTTACCTCAGCAGGAAAAGCACTAATTCCTTCTTCAACCACTCCATGATCCGCAGCCATCACGATTACAGATCTGCGATCAAAGCAAGGCCGAGCCTCACCGGTGATTCCCGCTAGACGAATAACCAGCTGTTCCAGCTTGCCCAGACTGCCGGGTGGCTTCGTTAATGCATCCACATGTGCAGAGGCTTCAGCCGCGACTTCTTGATTAGGACCCACGATCCGACCCATTAACTGTTTCAACACCTGTTCATTATTCATACAGCCAGCACTTCCTTCATCAAGATATGGGGGTCGCCCCCGCTTCACTCACTTCTTCTCCCGCCTCAGCAGCAGCTGTGGCAATCCATTGTCGGGATGACACACCATGGCCGGGCTCACATGGAATATCCTGTAGATGTTCTCTTCCGTCATCAACGAATGGGGTGTACCATTCCCTACGCATGTCCCGTCACGGAGTGCCAGAATATGATCACAAAATTGGGCGGCCAGGTTCAGATCATGCAGCACCGCCACAATGGTAATATGATTTTTTTGACGCCACGCTGATAATAACTCCATGAATTGCAATTGATATTTGATATCGAGAAAGGTGGTTGGCTCGTCAAGCAGCAACAGTCTGGGCTCCTGAGCCATGACTTTGGCAAGAGCAACACGCTGCCGCTGCCCACCACTAAGTTCATCCAAAGGCCGTTCGGCCATGTCACTCAAGCCCAATTCTTCGAGTACTCGGTCGACCACTGCCGCTCCATCCGCCGGTTCCTTTCCGAACCAGTTCTGGTAAGGATATCGACCCATCTCGACAACATCCCTTACGGGATAAGAGATGGCCGGGAGACCATCCTGCTGCAATACGGCAATCATACGTGACAAGTCTTTACGAGTGTATGAGGAAATGTCCCTTCCATCAATCTGAATGCGGCCTGCGTTCGGCTGTTCGGTTCCGGCAAGGAGTTGAAGCAAGGTTGATTTGCCACTGCCATTCGGACCCACAACGCCCCACCATTCACCCTCTGTGACTTGCCAGTCCACCGCATGCAGCGCCCGATGATTGTCATACATTTTCCCTGCTCCCGTGACTTCGATCAATGGCATGCTCTCGCTAAGGCCTGTCCTCATGATCGTACTCATGGCATCATCCCTTTCCGCAGCTTTTTGTTCCGGTGCAGCAGATACGCGAAGAATGGCGCTCCAACAAAGGCCGTAACTACACCCAGCGGAATTTCGGTCGGCGCCAGTAATGAGCGTGCAATTGTGTCTGCCCAGACCATGAAGATGGCCCCACCAATCGCGGACAAAGGCACCAGCAAGCGATAATCAGGCCCAACGATCAGTCGAAGAATATGCGGAATGACCAATCCAACGAAACCAATTACGCCGGATACGGAGACTGCACCTGCCGTAAGCAGCGTACCCACTGCAAGCACGGACAGCTTCAATCCATCCACCCTAACCCCGATATGCGCGGCCTGACGCTCCCCGAGGGCAAGCACATTCAATGAACGCGCACGACTCCAGAGGAAGATCAATCCCAGCACGAAATACGGGAAAAGGATGGCCGTATACGACCACCCACGCAGTGACAGGCTTCCCATCGTCCAGTATATAATTTCATTAATGGTCTGTTTTGACATCGTCGACAGGAAGGAAACGACTGCTCCCAGAAAACTTTGCATGACCACCCCAGCCAGAATCAGGCTGTGTGTCGGTATTTTGCGTCCCTCACGAGCGAGGGCCAGCACAAACCATAATGTGATTACTCCCGTCAGAAACGCGACCAGTGGCAAGGTCCAGATCCCGATCAGCGCATACTGCAAACCGAAAAAAATCAGAAAAGCCGCACCCACCGATGCACCGGACGATACGCCCAAGGTAAACGGATCAGCCAGAGGGTTACGAAGAACCCCCTGGAATCCCGTTCCGGCAATCGCCAGTGATGCACCTACAAGTACGGCCAGCAGTACGCGTGGGAACCTGACTTTCCATATAATCTGTTCTGCTGCTGTATTCCAGTCAGGAACAATCCAGTTGCCCAGCCAGGGAATGCGATGAAGCAGGATGCCTGCAATGTCCCGGACAGGCAGGGCAACCGAACCGATGCCAGTGCAGATGAGCACTGTCAATACAAGCAGCACAATCCCGGCCATTCCGTACACTGCCAGCTTCTTGCTCATTTGAACAGGTCAGGATAGATCGCTTTGGCTACTTCTTTCAGACCTTGGGTTACCCGTGGTCCCGGACGGCTCAGCAGGTTGGCATCCAGGCCGATGACTGCATCGTTTTTCACAGCCGTGATTTGATCCCAGCCGCTGCGGGCTTTGATGATTTGATCCAGTGTTTTGGAATTTTCATCAATGACATCATTCGCATACAGAATAACGTCCGGATTGGAAGCAATAACATTCTCCTCGTTAATTTCATACCAACCGTCTTTGTCGGATGCTATGTTGGTACCTCCGGCCAGTGTAATCAATTCATCCATGAATTCACCTTTACCTACAGTCCAGCCTGGGGAGAATTCCACATATACTTTTTTCTTCTCTTCCGGTTTAACCGCCTTCACAGCTTCAGTCACATCAGACACGTCCTGTTTCATCTGGGTGATGATCTCCTGTGCCTTTTCCTGATGATCCGTAATTTTACCAAAGGTTTCGATGTTGGTCATCACATCATCAACTGATTTGGGATTTGTTTTGAAAATGGTAATGCCCAAATCGCGCAGTTTCTTCACAGACTCTTCGCTCATCGAAATACCTGTAAATACGATGTCTGCTTCAGCTGCAATAATTGATTCTTCGTTAGGCTTCGTTATGCCGCCCATTTTTTGTTTTTTCGTTGCGGCTTCCGGATAATCGTCATAGTCGGATACCCCTACGATCTGCTCGTCCAATCCGAGTGCAAACAGGGATTCCGTTTCAGCTGGTGATACAGATACGATTTTGGCTGGCGCTTTGTCAAACGTAAACGATTCACCTGTAGCGTCGGTGACCGTGATTGGATATTGTGTTTTGAGATCCGTTTGTGTCTGCCCTTGGGATTGCTCCTGTGCAGGTTGTGAGGTTCCCGTACCCTCTTTCGTTGTTGTTGTACCACATCCGGCCAGAGCCAATGCCAGCATCGCTGCACTTAGCAGGGACGCCGTGCCTTTCCATGTCTTGAAATTCATTGTGTTCATTCTCCCCTTCTCTATTCATTCTGTTGAGTAGTGCTCCTGTCCCATTTCCGCTTGAATTTGTGTTCCTATATAAGTTGAACCAATAAAACTTTACACTAGGCCACTACGATTGCAGTACCATCTTCCGATCGCTGTTATCCCCAGATTTTTTTGATCCCCTTTTTGAAAAGGGAAAAATCCGGTGATAAGCATATGCTTCCGATGCAGCTTTCTTTCAGAAAGCTTTTAGGCGAACGCATACGCTTCTTCAGATTGGTTCTGCACTCTTCGTTCTCGTGTAATTATTCGGTTCATCTTATATGAAAAAATAAAATCCCCAATCCTTGGGTCAGGATTAGGGATGACGTCTCGCATGTGGCGATCTGCACATGGTCAGCTTGGCGCTGTATATGCACAGAAAAATGCCCGAAACGCTGTCCTTTCCTCGAAGGAACACCGGTTTAAAACGTCCAGGGCAGGTAACCTGACTTACAGGAATTCATCCTGATTTACAGTGGCGGGACCGTGCCGGATTTACACCGGCTTCCCTATTTCACCCGTTTGCCGTTCATGGCCTCATATAAGCCCATAAAACATTGCTGCATGCACGCGGGACCCTTGGTCGCTGATATTGTTTAACCATTCAAGTGAGCATCCTGCATCATTGGTAGAGCTTGTTGAGCCTCCATCCGATGATGCATTTGCTAAGTCACACTTCTGTTGTGATTATAGGTTATATTATACATCCTTACAACCCGATTTACGGAAAAGTCAATCTGGTGCCAACCCAGCTTTCCCCATAACCATCCAGCCGGATCTTTATCGCTTGTCCTGGTATCACCTGTGTATCCCAAAATTCTTGACCCGAAATGAGACGGGATACCAGATAACGAATGACACCTCCATGCGTAATCACGGTGATTTTCGGCACGTTCGTGTTACGAGAGTACAGTATTGGTGAAAAGGACAACAGGCGCTCCTCCAGGAATAATTCAATTCGCGCAGAAAATGCCTTCCAGGACTCGCCCTTCGGGGGCGTCACCTCCTGCGGGGCATCAATCCAGTCTCGGTACGTTGGATTATCTTTGAGCTGTTCATAGGTCAGCCCCTCCCACTGACCAAAATCGATTTCCCTTAGGCGGGGATCAAGCTTGGCTTGTCCCGCTTGAAACGGTGCAATGTGTGCGAGTGTCTGCTGACAGCGCAGCAAATCACTGCAATACAGGGCGTCCCAGATGACATTGCTGAACTGCTCGCGCAGCGGAGTTAGCTCTTGTTCTGCCTCTGGCAACAGACTGATGTCGGTATGCCCGAGATATCTTTTTTCCAAGTTCCACGCCGTAGTACCATGACGTATGAGAATAATCTCTCGGCTTTGCATTGCACCTTGTCCAGCAGTTATATCCATGGCAGTGTACCTCCAACAGCCCATATCCCGAAGGTGACCAGCCAACATAATAAAACAAAAGAACCTGCCGACCAAAACATTAGTCTTGTCGTGCGCACGATATCTTCTGCTTCCATCCGCCTTGTAGGCTCGCCCATATAAGCCCGAAATGAAGCCACACCATGATACACGTTATGTCCACCAAGTCTGATACCCAGCGCTCCGGCCACCGCCGACTCGGGAAAACCGCTATTGGGACTCGGATGCAGCCTTGCATCTCGGGATACCAAGCGCGCTGCACCTCTGGCATCCATATTCATGAACCAGGCTCCCATAATCAACAGCAAGGCGGTAAGCCGTGCGGGAATCCAGTTGGCCCAATCATCCAGACGGGCAGATGCCCAGCCAAGATGAAGATATTTTTCATTTTTATAACCTACCATTGAATCCAGTGTGTTCACGGCCCGGTAGGCCATGGCAAGAGGTGCACCACCAATCAGCGCATAGAACAGTGGAGAAACGATGGCATCCACGATATTCTCGGCAACCGTCTCCACCGTTCCCCGCACAACCTCCGGTTCATCCAGATGGGCCGTATCACGTCCCACGATCATACCCAGTGAACGTCTCGCCGCAGGCCAATCCTGTTGACTCAGATGGCGGTAGACTTCCATACCTGCGTCTTTCAAACCTTTGGAAGCAATGGTGGTTGCAATCAGCACCACTTCAGCTCCAACCGCAACGGCAGGATGAATGAGACCCAGCACATACACCAATGCCCAGGTTACCGCAAAAGCTCCCCCTGCAATTAAAACGGGAAATAACACGCCTGCCCTTTTGAGAGCCTGGTTCGAGTCCACCCGCGACCTTATCACTCGCTCCAGCGCAGAGATGGCCTTACCCATGCCAATCACCGGATGAGGAATCCAGCGCGGATCTCCAATGCAGCGATCCAGTATGTATGCTCCTACAATAATCCAGGCTCCAGCCATTCCCATCCAAAACGGCCAAGAAGCCCATTGATGCAGCAAAAATGTCATGGCTTGTTATTCCTCTCTTTCCACTCCTGCGCGGCTTGCAGGCTTTCCGTTATCGTGTCATACACCAGCCTGCCGATGGCTGCACCCATGACCGTAGCCGTACCGGCGTAACAGATGAGGGGTCTGTTTTCTTCTGACTGACTCACCGCGAGCACGATGGCATCCGTTGTTGTTCCGGTTGCGGTCAGACCATTCTCTGAATCCACCACACCAAAATCAGCTAACGCAGCTGCCTTCGCTTCTACCGCGGTCTGAACGGCATTCACCATTGCTCCAGCGGTCATACATCCGTTCATCCACAACATGATATTGATCGTACCGGGAGTGTAGCTTGAAACCGAACTTTTCCCATGTTTCTGAGGCATAGTCTCATGCCCCGTTTCATTTCCGATCTCATTCCCTGCAGCATCAAACACGGTTCTTGCAGAACCTGCCCGCGCAGCGTTGGATACCCCTGCTGTAGTGCAGCAAAGTAATCCGAACTCATCGCTTTTGTATTCCTGGATGGCTGTGTGCTCCAATCGAACCGCAGTCAGAAGTCCCGCGCATTGATCCTGTTGCTCTTGCCATTCAGTCAATAGATCGGCAATATCACGCGGTGGATCGTCACAGCGATAATGTCTGTCCACGTAGATGTTGAATATACGGTCCAGTTCAATCATGCCGCCTCCATACACAGCACTTGAAAGTGCTTTTACAACAGAGGGGCTTGACGCTTTAATATGCCGTTCATATGCAGAGATCCTTAGCCCCGGCCACACAGAAGATCTGTATTCGGCATGGGGATGGTCTGTTTGTACATCGGTACATCGTTTATAACTATCATAGAATGGCAGTACCATCGTTCTGTCCTCCTGCTTCTGATCCAGTAGACGTTTTAAGCCCGATTATATCTCCCATTGTTCCCAGCAAACGTCCGCTAGCCTCCGCGTCCTTAATCGCAAAGCGTACATGACGTTCCCCTAGTCCCGGATACATTGAGCAGCTTCGGATCAGTATCCCGCGTTCACCCAGAGCAGCCTGCATCGATGCTGATGTCCACGGCTCTGGCAAAGCAGCCAATATAAAGTTGGCTTCCCCTGGCGTCACCTTACATCCCAAAGCCTTCAGGCCTTCCGTTAATCTCTTCCGCTCGTGTGTTACCAGCACCATGGTCTCCTGTTCAAAGCTTTTTCCACTCCTCAGACAAGCTTCTCCTGCAATCAGCGCCAGCCCATTCACACTCCAGGTGACCTGCTTCTCTGTCATCGCATGAATCAGTTCGGGACGACCCAGCGCATACCCCAGACGCAGGCCTGGTATCGCATAAAACTTGGTCATCGAATGAATGATGACCACTTGTGGATACTCTTTCAATCTGGGCGCAAGCGATTGCCGCTGTGACACAGGAATAAAATCTATAAATGCCTCATCTACCACCAATATTGTGCCTGTGATCTCAGCTTTACGCGCAAGTCGATGTAGAATGTCCACCGGATACTGTACCCCATTGGGGTTGTTGGGCTGTCCAAGGAAAAGCAGGTCCACCTGCTCCATCAGCTTCTCAATATCTTCCGGTTCTGCTCGCCAGTCCAGCTCTTCCCGTCCTTGAACATGGTGGACTTCTGCTCCAAATTGTCTGGATAATGCACTGTACTCTGAAAAACCGGGTTCTACCGTACCTACTCTACGCGGCGCGAGACCAAGTAAGATTAGAGCCATGCTTTCCGCTGCCCCGTTGCCCACAGATATGTAATTCGGGGTTAAACCCAGTCGGTCACTAAGCAGCATTTTGAACGCCCGATGGCCCGGATCAGGGTAACGAAGTACCGTATGCAACCCTTGCTCCAGAGCCTCCAGCACTTCCCGCGGGGGACCCAGAGGATTAATGTTTGCGCTAAAATCGAGGAAATCCGCTGGATTCCCTCCAAAACGAGCCGCGGCAGTCTCCACGTCACCGCCATGTCCAAAAACTTCAATTAAACTGGTCATCCTGTCCGTCATCCTTTCTGCATGTCCTATTTATTATGGATGGCTTGGCAGGCAAGGGTCAATCCTGAATTTGGCTATTCAAGCCCTGTCCGGCTTCAATTTCTTTGTGTCCTTTCGACAATTCGTTTACAATAGAGAAGGAATTTCAATTCCGTCAAGCATCACTACATAAGGGATATGCATCCCTCACATACATTAATGGAGGAATGACCATGCTGTTTGTTGATAACCAGGGCATTACAGATCCTTCTGTAAACCTCGCCATTGAGGAATACATTCTGAAGCATCTGCCGATGGATGACAGTTACTTGCTGTTTTACATCAACCGCCCGTCCATTATTATCGGAAAACACCAAAATACCATTGAAGAGATCAACATGGAGTATGTTCAGGATAACGGTGTTCAAGTTGTACGCCGTCTCTCGGGAGGCGGAGCGGTATACCATGATCTGGGCAACCTTAACTTTAGTTTTATTACAGCCGATGACGGGCAATCCTTCCATAACTTCCGCAAATTCACCCAGCCTGTGGTGGAAGCACTGCAAGAGCTTGGCGTGAACGCCGAACTGACAGGACGCAACGATCTGCAAGTTGGAGAAAAGAAAATTTCGGGCAACGCCCAGTTCTCTACGCGCGGTCGCATGTTCAGTCACGGTACGTTGATGTTCAACCTGAATCTTGATCATGTTCAGGCTTCGCTCAACGTTAACCCGGAGAAGTTCAAGTCCAAGAGCACCAAATCCGTGCGCAGCCGGGTTGCCAACATTCGTGATCTGATTGACAGCAATCTGACCATTGAACAATTCCGGGACGAGCTGCTGCGTCATATTTTCCGTATGGAGCCACAGGACGTTCCTCAATATGAACTCACGGAGAAAGATTGGGACAAAATCAAGGAAATCTCCGCCGAGCGTTATAGCAACTGGGATTGGAACTACGGCTTGTCACCGGAGAGCAATGTGAAACATACACGCAAATTCCCTGTCGGCATCATTGATTTGCGCATGAATATCAAAGATGGACGCATTGAAGATGTCAAAATCTTTGGTGACTTCTTCGGCGTAGGCGACGTAGCGGATATCGAGAACATGCTGCGTGGCAAGCGTTATGAGGAATCCGAGGTGCGTACTGCACTTGAGGGTCTGGATGTCAAACATTACTTCGGCAACCTGGAGCTGGAGGACTTTATTGGCCTTATTTTCCTGGAGGAATAAAATTTAGATGTGAGTATAGTTTTAGAACGAATTCCAGAATTACACGTTAACGGAGAAGGCAGAATCAATCTGGAGAAGCGAAGCGTTCACCTTTATCCCCGGATTTCCCCTATGGAGGAAATGGATTCAATGAAATCCGGGGATAACAGTGATCGAAAGATGAGTCTGCAGTCGGAGTGGTCTCGTGTAATGCTTATCTATTCGTTCGTTTTTATAGATACAGATAAAAAGGAGAGAAACAACACAGATGACCTACAAATTAATCGCAATCGACATTGATGATACCCTGATCAACGACAACAAGGAAGTAACGCCTGCAACTCAGACTGCCCTGGAACAAGCGGTTGCTCATGGTGTCGTTGTAACACTGGCAACCGGACGTGCTTATGCTTCTGCCCAAGCACTCGCTCGCCAAACGAAGCTGAACGTGCCCATCATTACGTATCAAGGCGCTTTGGTGAAAAACCTGTTGGACGAAAAAGTACTCTACGAGCGTTACGTTCCACAGGACGCTTCCCGCAAACTGTACGACTATTGCCTGGAGCACAATCTGCACCTGCAAACGTACATTGACGATAAGCTGTATGCTCGTGAAGAAAACGACAAGCTGCGTGATTACGCCAAGCTGAACGGTACTCAGTACCATATCGAACCGGATTTCATCAAAGTGATCGAGCAAAAAACACCAAAACTGCTCATTATCGATGAGCCGGGTTACCTCGACGAGGTTGCGGTTGCCCTGCGCGAACTGCTCGGACCTGAAGTGCACATCACCAAGTCCAAGCCATATTTCCTTGAAATCATGCACCACGAGGGAACGAAAGGTCATGCCCTTACGTTCCTGGCAGATCACTTCGGTCACCAATTGAGCGAGTGCATTGCCATCGGGGATTCCTGGAATGACCACGAAATGCTGGAAGTCGCTGGTTTGGGTGTAGCGATGGGGAATGCCATCCCTGCTCTGAAAGAGCTGGCAGATTACATTACCGCGAGCAATAACGAAGATGGCGTGAAGCAGGTTATTGAGAAGTTTGTACTGAACGCGGAGTAAGAATTTCAGCAAAGCATTTTACTTTTATACATGTATTATGGACAATACAAACAAACAGCCCTGTTCAGCGATAGCTCGCTGTGCAGGGCTGTTCTTTTAGCTTTGACTATGTATGTTCCTTCGCTTACAACATACTTTCTTGTTCTCACCGGCATACATCCGGGAATCGACAAACGCTCCTGTGGCTACTTTTTGCCAAACCGAGTAGAACGAACGGGGTCCCCAAGTTACTGTGACGTCATTGTATCGCATGCCTGCTCTACGACCTGGGAGAGCCCATTCCTGCTTGGCTTTAGCCTTTCCACCCGCTAAACTTCACAACCTAGGCTTGGTCACACCGAAAGTTGAGTTAAGTACATTAATTCACCGTCTTAATCTCCAGGCCGTGACCGTGACATTTAAAGTTATAGTTGGGATTTTTCATAACCTCTTCTTTCTGAAGTTCATACATGGCTAGTTTATAGTTTATTTCTTCCAAGTGTCTTTGACTTTCCTCAATTCTCTTCTGAACTTCCAATTTATGCTGCATCAACATTTCTTCTCTTTGCAAATAGGTGCTATTTCCCAATTCATAAAGTTCCTTGTAATCCTTGATTTTTGAAAGAGGCATTCCTGTCTCTTTGAGACAACGAATAAAAGAAATCCAATCTATTTGTTGTTGGTTATAAACTCTACGACCTTTTTCGTCACGAGATATATTCGGTAATATCCCCTGCTCTTCATAAAATCGAAGTGTCTTCGCAGATACATTTAAATTCTCCACTACATAGGTCATTGAATACAACATCTATTTGTCCCCCTTAGTTACAGTTACTGTAACTAAATATATATCATAAAGAGAATGAAAACACAAAAATTCTATATATAATCATATAAAAATAAGTCCTTTACTTAACGTAACAGTAACCAATTACACTAAAATAGAAAAGAAAATATGATAGCGAGGTTAAAGAAATGAATCAAAAATATAGTAGGTTATTTGAATCCTTCACATTCAGAAGTGGAATAACAATGAAGAATAGAATTGTTATGGCACCTATGACAACCTGGTCAAGTAATGACGATCTTACCATTTCGGATGACGAAGTAAAGTATTACAAACAAAGAGTGAATGGAGTAGGACTCGTCATTACAGGGTGTACTCATGTTACACCGAATGGACAGGGTTTTACGAATGAATTCGCCGGATACAATGATGAATTTACTCCAAGTTTACGAAAATTAGCTGAAGCAGCGAAAAGTGGAGGCTCTCCTGCGATCCTACAGATTTTTCATGCTGGTAATAAAGCTTTGCCCGAATTGGATGCAGTTAGTGCGAGTGCATTGCAACCCGAAATTACTAATTTAGGTTCAACTCCAGAAACAAGAGGACTATCACATGAGGAGATTTTGTCGATTGTACGTGCTTTTGGAGATACAACAAGACGAGCGATTGAAGCCGGATTTGATGGCGTCGAAATTCATGGGGCACATGGATTTTTAATTCAGAATTTTTGGTCGCCAGCGACAAATCAACGGACGGACCAATGGGGAGGATCACTTGAAAATCGCTTGCGTTTTCCATTGGCGATTATTAACGAAATCAAAAATGTCATTGAAAAACATGCTGCAAAACCATTTATGATTGGTTTCCGCCTTTCCCCTGAAGAATCCCACAAAGTGGACGGATTACGTATGAAAGACACGTATGAATTAATTGATTTCCTTGTTGAACAGGATTTAGATTATATTCATGCTTCATTAGATCATGTGTCTTCAACACCAGTAGATAGTCAAGGTGAAAAAACACGGCTTGAATTAATTCTTGAAAGAGCAAACGGTAAGGTACCTGTGATGGCTGCTGGTTCCATACTAACACCGGATGATGCTCTTCAAGCTGCGGAGTTAGGATTGCCGCTAGTCGCCATTGGGCATGCGTTAATTATGGATCCTAACTGGGTTGAAAAGGTCGCAAATGGACGTGAAGCCGAGATAGATTCTGAATTGAACGTTTCGAAATTCGACCAGCTTAATATTCCAGAAAAACTTTGGAATGTAATTCAAGAAATGCAAGGTTGGTTTAATATTAGTAAATAAAGAGTAGTCCTAAAGGCTACTCAGATTGATCAGAAACCCAAGTCTTGAATGATACTTCGGGTTTCTGATCCTTTATGAGGTTGTCCTTCAGCTCTTTTGCGTTCGTGAAACTCTTTCATTCGAGTGTCGCGTATGAATCAAAACGCTTGGTCACTAGCAACAGTTTATCGGTCGGCAAACAGTTTATTGAGACCTACCAGGCGCCTATTTTATCACTGGTTTGGATGCTTGAACCATCCGATTAGAACGACTTCTTTTACCAAGCCAGCCCACCACCTTCTCATTCATCGCCAGCAAACCTGAAACAATTAGCACAACGCCAACCCACGTAACCCAGCTTACATGTTCATTGTAGAGAACAGCACCCAGACCAACCGCAATCGGTGGGGAAATGTATAACCATGTCGCCGGGAACAGAGGGTTAGTACGAGACATAATCCAATAGAACAAGCTGTGCCCGACCATCGAACCGACTACCGTCAGATAGATCAGAGATGATACCGCTGGCACCCATTCCAGTCCACTTGTGCTCCACGATTCCGTCACTGCCGAGAGCCCGGATAACAGCAATCCTCCGTACATCATCTGCACCGCATTGATCGCTACAGGACTGGCCTCCTTAAACTGGTTAATGACCTTTTTGGAGTACAATGCACCCGCAGAGTAACAGACTTCACCCACCAATACGGCAATACAGCCCCATAGCCACAGGGAATTGCCACCAATGGACACACCCGGCAGCACGACGAGGATAACTCCGGCAAAACCGATCAGACAGCCTGCAATCATGCGCGCAGATGTTTTTTGACGTAACAACGCTGTCTGCATCACCATAATCATCAGTGGACCTGTTGCTGACAGAATCGCGCCCACACCCGAGCTTACATATTGTTCAGCCCAATATAAGGTGGCAAACGTACCGAACGTGAGGCCAGCCCCCGTCAAGAGCATCTCTTTCCGCCACAATAAAGACAGGTTCACCTTCCCTTTCATCCACATCCACGCAAACATTAGAGCACCTGCAATGATAAAGCGTAGTCCGGCCGACAGAAAAGGCGGCATGCCTGCCTCCACGCCAATTTTAATCGCTAGAAACGTTGTTCCAAAAATAAGACACATTACGGTAAATGCTATTGCAACCATGCTAGCCCCTCCTTCATCTGTTCTCCATCATATAGCACCGTATACAGAACAGAGTGAATAAAACAGAACAGTTCGCTCTCATTTGCTGTTACAATAGAGTTCAAAAGGAGCGTGAGCCGGGTGGGCAAAACGATGATGATGACGGACAATAGCCTTAAACTATATGAGCAAGTGGTACATTATCTGGTTGTACGGATCGAGGCTGGAGAATGGAAAGAACATGAGAAACTGCCGTCCGTGCGGAGCCTGTCCGAGCTGCTCGGTGTACACCGTCTCACCGTTTTCAAGGCTTATCAGGAATTAAAGGAACGTGGGAACGTTTACGTTAAGGATAAGTCCGGTTATTTTGTCAGTCCTGCCGACCCCACTACTGTAACAGATCAGGCCGATGACCCAGCTGTGTCTGCTTGGCTGCATTGGGATTCACTTGCCCGCGTGCAATCTCTGGAGGCGGAGTACCAATTTTCCAAATCATTAATCGACCCTGCCTTGCTGCCAAACCGCTATTGGGGAGAATTGATGCGGGATTTGCTGGATCTATACCCCCGTCTGCTAGGCACATACTCCACGATTCAGGGAGATCTGGAGCTGCGTAGTGCCTTGGCAAGCCATCTGACGACGAGGGAACGCTTCTATATCTCGGCCGATGAAGTGCTGATTACTTCTGGTGCACAGCAGGCCATTGATGTGATCTCCCGAAGCCTCGTCAGACCCGGGGACCGTGTGCTCATGGAAAGACCAACATATGGCCCTGCGATGGAAATTTTCCGCAAACAGGGGGCAAGGCTGATTTTCACCGACATTCACCCGGAGGGTTATGATCTGGAACAGATCGAACATCTGATGAAGATAGAGAAGCCTCGTGTTTTCTACATGACACCCACATTCCAGAACCCAACCGGGATCAATATTCCGGCAGAACAGCGCAAACACTTGCCTGAACTGGCAGAACAGTATGGATGTTTTCTGGTGGAAGACGACAGTACCTACGATATCTATTTCAAGGAAAAACCTCCCGCGCCGATCTTCACATACGATACGACAGGTCACACGCTCTATATTCGCAGTTATAGTAAATACGTGGTGCCCGGGCTGCGAATTGCAGCCATCATGTGTCGCCCCCGGTTTATGCCGGGATTACAGGCCGTCAAAGCACTGACGGATAACGGATCACCTCTGCTGAATCAGAAGCTTTTTCTCCGTTATTTTCAGTCCCCACGCATGCATCAGCACCTGTCCAAGCTGCGTACTGCCATTCAGCTACGGATGGAAGTGATGGAACACTGTCTTCAACAAACGGATTGGACATGGACCCGTCCTGAGGGTGGACTTAACATTTGGGTGGAGCTTCCGGAGGGAGTCGATACAGGGCGCTTGCTTCACCGATGCATGGAGCATTCCGTCGCTTTTGTGCCGGGAACAGTGTTCGATCCTTCCGATGCGGCCGCCAGTCGTAAGCTGCGTCTCTCCTTCTCCTATGCGCACGAACAGCAGATCCGGGAAGGCATGAGCAGGCTGATTGCGCTGACCAAATTTTTATAATGTTCCTTTTGCAAAAATCTGTATTTGCATATGAACGAATAACTTGTCCGGCAGGTTGCGAAGATATAACATCTTCCGTAACACAAAAAGTCGCCATATGGCGACTTTTTGAGCTCTGTCATCTCGAATGCCAGACTAAACAGAAAGCTGATGTTTTTATTTTTTATTGAAATTCTTATTCATTCATCCTATAGATCCTTCCTTGCAAACAGACGGACCGTTACAAAATAGGAGGCAATGAATAATAGAAGAATGCAAACTGAAACCACAACATAAACCGAAGCACGCCCCATTCCGTTCTCTCCTGCCATACTCATGAGCCAGGCAACAGGTTGCGCTAAAATAATAAGAACGAACATGAATACCGTATTAATGATTCCGGCTCCCTTTTTACTAAGGGCGTAAAAAAGAGGCATGTAGATCGAAATTAGAACAAGCACCATTCCAATCGAAATCAGGATGTCCAGTGCCGATAGGTCAGGCTTGTTCAATTCAGGGAAAAGAACGTTAAGCAGCCAGTGAGCGCCAGACGAAGCGAAAACTCCAAAAAGTGTATAGAGAACGGCAGACAGATACTTCGCTTGCACAATGTTTCTGCGGCTGATCGGGAGCGTGACAAGAAATTTATGATTATGGTTTTTGATATCAATCATGGTTGCAAGCATAATTGAACCGAATGCGGTATAGATCCCTACAAAATACATCGACATTTCCACTGTCGGGATAAATGCGACACTGAATACAACAAAATAAAAAATAATCGTCCATAGCGAACTTTTCAAAGCGATATAATCTTTGCGAATCAAGTTAAGCATGATGCCGTTCCCCCTTGGCCGTAAAATAGATGAGATCTTCGAGTGAGGGTCTGTGTAAAAGAGCATCATTACCAAACAATCGTTCTACCTCCGCCCTGTTATCTGCCAAGCCTTCAAAACCGACCGCTGTCTCACGGATTCCAACGAATTGCCTTCGGGTGTCCGCATCTAGCAGCTTCATGTCTCCTTTTACGATCGTGTACCTTTCAAGCACATCATCCTTTGTTTCATTAAATATAATCCTTCCTTTATTGATGAACGTAATATAGTCTGCTATACGCTCCAAATCGGTTGTGATATGAGTCGAGAAAATAATGGATTTGGTCTCATCCTGTATCATATCTGCAAGCAGGTCAAGCAGTTCTCTCCGAAACACAGGATCAAGCCCGGATGTCGGCTCATCCATGATAAGCAGCTCTGCATCGTGAGATAAAGCGACAGCCAGTGAAAATTTGATTTTCATGCCTTTGGACAGTTCCTGAATCTTCTTTTTGGGAGACAATTCGAATTGCTCCAGATAGCAGTTAAATTGCTTTTCATCCCATTTCTTATAAAAGGGAGCAATCATGCTTTTCATTTCACGTATCGTAAGATGCTCATAATAGAAACATTCATCAGAAACAATACCAATGCGCTCCTTAACGTTAACTTCCTGAGTAGGGATCGCGTTTCCCAACGTTCTGATGCTCCCGGAGTCTGGACGAATCAATCCGGTAATCAGGCTGATCAGTGTGCTTTTCCCCGCCCCGTTAGGTCCGATAAGTCCGGTAATATACCCTTGTTTTACATCCAAAGATATCTGATCCAGTTTGAATAAGGGGTACGTTTTCGATAGGTTGCGCAATTCAATTGCGTTCGTCATGTGTGTTCCTCCTCCACTAACAACGTAAAATGCTTAATTACTTCCTGAGCACTCATGCCCAGTTCCTTGCTCTCACGAAGGATATCGAGCATTTTCTCTTCCATTCGCTTCAGCCGCTGTTCCCGAATAAAATCCTGATTGGCCCCGGAGACAAAACTGCCTTTGCCTACGACAGAATCAATCAGCTTCTCTTTCTCCAGCTCCTCATAGACACGTTTGGTTGTAATTACACTCACCTGTAGATCCTTCGCAAGTTGACGGATTGAGGGCAGAGTCTCCCCTGCAGCCAGTTCCCCGCTTAAAATGCTCTGTCTAATCTGGGTCAGGATCTGTATGTAGATCGGATCGCTTGATGCATTGGATATTAGAATTCTAATGTTACCTCACCTCATGGTCATAATTCAGTCGCTTGCGCACATAGTGTATATATAAAATATACACACTATATATACTTTTAGTCAATGGTTATTTCACATTTGTTTCCAACACCAATACAGACCTAGCCCCGAAAGCCAAAGACACCATGTGCTCCTGACTTATCTCATCGTAAAATGACAAAAAAGGCTAACCAGCAATTACTGGCTAACCTGCTAATTCAAAAAGACGAAATTCAATCCTTGCCTTTCGTCCCTTACGTGCTGGATATCACCTTATCCACAAGACCATACTCGACGGCTTCCGCAGCGGTCAGGAAGTAATCTCTATCTGTATCCTTTTCAATCCGCTCCATCGGCTGTCCCGTATGATCAGCAAGCAGCTTGTTAAGTCGCTGACGGTGCTGGATAATCCGGTTGGCATGAATCAACATATCCGAGGCCTGCCCCCGTGTTCCGCCAAGCGGCTGGTGAATCATGATTTCGCTGTTTGGCAATGCAAGCCGTTTCCCTTTTGTTCCACCAACCAGCAGGATCGTACCGAAGCTGGCCGCCATACCTGTGCAGATCGTGGAAATGTCAGGCTTCACGAATTGCATCGTGTCATAGATGGAGAATCCGGCAGTCACGGAACCGCCAGGACTGTTAATATACATCTGGATATCCTTCTCCGGGTCCTCTGCGGTCAGAAACAACAACTGGGCCACGATGGCGTTGGCCATCTGATCCTCAATTTCCCCGGATACCATAATGATCCGATCTTTCAGCAAACGGGAATAAATATCATAGCTCCGCTCTCCGCGGGCTGTCTGTTCAACAACATAAGGTACCACGTTCATGCAATTTGCCTCCCCGGTTTACGCAACCATGCTGACCGTATATCCTCCCCCATACGACATGGAATTCGTATCGGAGCATGAATAACTGTACATCACGGGCTGCATCGATTGAGACGGCAGAGTCTGCTGCAAAATCGTCCCCGCCACAGCCATCGGATCATCCGTCTGATTCAGGCATAGATCAATTAAACGGGCTGTATCACCACTGCGGAACGCCAGTAAATAACTGCGCAATTCCTCCCGATTTTGTTGGTCCTCATCCACTTGATTCGTATGGTCAGAATCCGGTTCGTTCAGGCTGTGCCTCACTTTGGCCAGGGCAGAGCGGGCACGACTCAGGGCAGCTTTGACCGCACCTTCCGTCGTATCCAACAGTTCAGCAGTCTCTACCGTCGTATATCCCATTAAATCACGTAACATATATATCGCTCGCTGCCACGGTGGCAGTTCATCCACAAGGATCTGAACAGCGAACTCAACTTCCTCGAAACGCCCTTCTTCCTCATATTCCTGCATCAATGGCTTCATGCTTTCCAGTTTGCTCGCCAATGTCTCACGCTTCCGTATGGCGTCAATCCAGGTGTTGCGCGCAACGCGGATGAGATAGGCTTCCCAGTTCATGTCCTCTGTCATGCTCGTTCTTCGGGTAGCTGAAGAGGATAGTACTTTAACACATGTATCCTGAACCAGATCCTCTGTCTCCCAAACTGAACCTGTCAATGACATGCAATAGGCATACAACGAACCCAGCAGATCCGGCAGCGCAGCTTCCATCGTTTGCTCTAACGTATATCCGGTTTGAACACCGGAATGGCTATATGATTCAATTCGTTTATTCTCATGTGGTCTGTTGATTCTGCAATCCACGGACTTCACAAAGGCCATGTTTGGGGCCCCCCTTTGTTGGTTCCTGATTGATCTTGCTTCAATTCACTTGCTGTATTTGCCTTACACTATGTAAACGAAGAACCTCCGGCAAAGGATACGCTCTTCTGAATTTATTTTTAGCATGGCTGTCCTATTCTCCCAACTTCACCTTCAGACCGGTAAGTGCCAGCGTAATCCCTTGATCCAAATCATAATTCTGGCGTATATCCACGTCGTGAGACATATGTGTAAAATAGGTCTGCCCCGGCTGCAAATCCTGCAACAGCTCCTGCGCCTCAACCATATCGTACACCGAGCGGGTGGAGAATTCCGCAAGTTCATGAACAAAGCTCGTTCCAAGGACCAGCAGATCCAGCCCGTACAACGGCTGCTTCTCCGAAGCATTCAGATCAATGGCATCCGAGCAATATGCCCAGCTGTACCCTTCACGTTCCAGTCGATACGCATACGAATAGCCATTATGACCGTGGCACACCTTCCAGGAGTGCACCTTCCATCCACCAAGCTCGATATCCGCATCTGTTTCCATAAAATCCATATGACGACCGAGCCATGGAAATTGGCTCCGAATGGTCGCAATCACCTCCCGTGGTGCATACAACTGCCCTTTTACACCCAACCAGCGACACGCATCTGCCCATTCAGGCAGGCCTCCAATATGATCAAAATGCGCATGTGTGATCAGCAGCGTCTGCACCATCCGCATCCCTTGGTCTTCCATCTGTGACCTCCAGTCCGGTCCGCAGTCAATCATGAAAGGTTCGTGCTCGCCATCACTATGAATCAAAACAGCAGCACGTTTGCGAAGGTTGATCCCCGTAATTCGGGCTTCTGTGCAAACGGCGCAATCACAATACACCCGCGGAACACCCATCGCATCCCCGGTTCCCAAGAAAGTTAGTTGATTCATTATGTTAGTCCCCTCTCTATCCCGGAAGCAATACACTCCAAATTCATGTTCCATCCGATTAATGATATGTAGATTGTAATCTCCCACCTCTATTTTTGCAAAAAAAAAGACTATCCCGCCGCAGTTATTCACTGCAAACGGGACAGCCTGTTATCTGACATTTCGCAGTCAGACTCCCTATCCGTTGATTCGCTATGAACTAAACCAAAGCCCTAAGCTTCAACGTCAACTCTTGGCCCTCAGGCACTTCCTTAGACTCGGTAATGACCCAGTTTGATGCGAGGCGTTTGGCGAGCACTTCTGCCTGCTCCTGTTTTAATTTCAACCCGGTTACGATGCCTTCACCGACAGTAAAGTCTTTCTCCGGCTGTAATCCGAAGGACTTCTCCAAGTAGATGCCCAGACCACCACGAGTGTTAAAGGTAATCCGGTAACCGTCTTTAACCGCACCTTCCAGATTCTCGCCATGCTCGTCCGCATAGGAGAAAAGATCATCATATCTGTAGTGCTCCTCAGACACGGCATCAAAAGCAGACACATCTTTGGCTTGTATCGCTTCCAACAAAGCTGCATCCGACATGCCTTTGCCACGTGCCTGTTCCAACCGAATGGCTGTATTTTGGGACAACTTAAATTCAGCACTCATCCTGCTCACACCTTCCTCTATACCTTATACACTCTATCCACATATCCAAGCCTAGTCCATTATATCCTGTCCCGATAGCCGGATACAAAGTGTCCTGGCGAAACTTCCATCCACTCTGGTTCTTCATCCCGTCCCCGGGCGGAAGGATCGGTATCCCCGCTGTAGACCGGTGGTGCCACGTTCCGTACACTTGGATCAGGTACAGGGATTGCCGCCAGCAATGCCTGGGTGTACGGATGTACCGGATTACGGTACAGTTCCTCCGTTGGTGCAACTTCCACTAATTTGCCGCGGTACATCACACCGATCCGGTTCGAGATGTGGCGTACCATCGACAAATCATGGGCAATGAACAAATAGGTCAGTCCCATCTCTGCCTGCAGATCTTCAAGCATATTGACCACCTGTGCCTGTACGGACACATCCAGAGCGGACAACGGCTCATCACACAAAATGAATTCCGGGTTCACCGACAATGCCCGGGCAATGCTGATCCGCTGACGCTGCCCTCCACTGAATTCATGCGGATAACGCTCCGCGTGTTCTGGCTTCAGGCCCACACGGTTCATCAGGTCAAGCGCTCGTCCCTTCATCTCTGCCTTGGAAGCATAATTATGAATTTCCATGGGTTCACTAATAATCTGCTGAACATCCATACCCGGATTTAGTGAAGAATAAGGGTCCTGGAAAATCGTCTGCATTCGTTTGCGAAACGGCTTCAACTGGCGTTCATTCATCTTGGCAACATCCTGTCCGCCAAACATAATGCTTCCGTCCGTTACATCGAAGAGTCTCACAATGCTGCGTCCAGTCGTTGATTTGCCACAGCCAGATTCTCCAACCAGCCCAAATGTCTCTCCCTTGTGAATATGAAAACTAACGTTATCCACGGCTTTCACGACGTCTTTGCCTTTGCCAGCACCACGGACCGGAAAATATTTTTTCAATCCACGCACGTCCAGCAATACTTCACGCTGATCTGTTCCTGAACTCATTTCTCCACCTCCTCTGACGTTGCATCTGCTTGTACTTGAGGCTGTTCCCGAGCCTTATCGTCCAGCAACCAGCATAGCGCTCGATGACCGGGCGCAGTCTCAGTGTACGCAGGCATCTGTTTGCATACCTCCATGGCGTGTGGGCAACGTTCCATAAATGGGCACCCGGTTGGTGGGTGAAGCAGATTGGGCGGTGTGCCCTCAATCGTTGCCAGCCGCTGGCGTCCACCTTCCTCGCCGGGTTTCGGAATGGAACGCAGCAACCCTTGGGTATATGGATGCTGAGGATGAGCGAAAATACGTTCCACAGGCCCTTCTTCCATAATGAGTCCACCGTACATCACAATTACACGGGTACAGACCTGCGCAACAACGCCAAGGTCATGCGTAATCATTAGAATGGACGTCTGCGTGGACTCTTTCAGTTCCTGCATCAGCTGCAAGATCTGTGCCTGAATGGTCACATCCAGTGCCGTCGTCGGTTCATCAGCGATCAATAACTCCGGCTTGCAGGACAGAGCCATAGCGATCATTACCCGTTGTCTCATGCCTCCGCTGAACTCGTGTGGATATTGGTCAATTCGCTCTTCCGGAGAGGGAATGCCCACTTGTCGCAGCAACTCGATTGCTTCCTTGCGTGCTGCCGCCTTGTCCATTTTTCGGTGACGACGGATGACCTCTGTCATCTGTTTGCCTACACGAACCACTGGGTTAAGTGATGTCATCGGGTCCTGAAAAATCATCGAGATGCGGTTACCCCGGATTTTGCGCAGCTCCTTGTCCGACTTGGTCAGCAAATCTTCTCCCCTGAACAAAATCTGACCATCCGTAATCTGGCCTGGCGGCTGGATCAGTCGGATCAGCGAACGGGCGGTTACACTTTTTCCGCTGCCGGACTCGCCGACCAGTCCCACCACTTCGCCCTCATTTAACGTAAAACTCACACCCCGGACGGACTGTATCTCACCTTCCCGCGTTGCAAAGGACGTTTTCAGTTGTTTGACCGATAATAAATCTGTCATTGTTGTATTCACCCCGCTGTTTACATGATATGGGTTGTCGACTATATAAGTTAAAAGATTAATATTACACTGAATTACTTCGCGATCAGAATAACTTCTCTATTCTAAAAAATTTGGCAGTAAACGATCATCTATCGCTTGTTCGCTTTCGGCTCAAAGGCTACGCGGAACACATCGCCCAAGAAGTTAAACGATAGCACCGTCAGCAAAATAAACAGTCCCGGGAAGATCGCCATATACGGCGCTTCACTAATAAAGCCCTGCGCATCGTTAAGCATGCTTCCCCATGAGGAGTTCGGCTGTTTGACTCCCAGTCCGAGGAAGCTTAGCGACGATTCCATCAGAATTGCACTCGCGATGTTGATCGTGGCTGCCACAATGATGGTGGGTATGACATTGGGAATGATATGCTTCATAATGATCCGGCCCGGCTTCTGACCCGATACACGCGCATACAGCACATATTCCCGCTGCTTGACTGACATCGCTTCAGCCCTGACAATCCGGGCAATATTCATCCAGCTTAACACCCCGATAATGACAATAATCGTACCAATCCCCGGCTTGAGATATGCGTTCAGGATCAGCATCAGAAAGAAGGATGGAATCGACATGAGCACATCAACAATACGCATCAACGTATTATCCACCCAGCCGCCAAAATAACCACTAACCGTCCCTACAAGAGTTCCTACAATAACGGCGATCGCCATCGACAGGAAACCTACGGCGAGAGATACCCGCCCTCCATACAAGGCCCTAGCCAGATAATCCCGTCCGTAATCATCCGTACCAAACCAATGATCTGCACTTGGCTGTTGAAGCCGTTCCATCACTACAATTTCATTAGGATCATGCGGAGACAGAAACGCAAACAGGGATGCGAGCACAAAGATGCCCAATATGATGACAGCTGCAAGGCCCAGTTTCTGCTGCCGGAACTGCGTCCGTAAATTACGCCAGCGCATTGAATTCATTTTTGTCTCACCCCGTTGTCTTGATTCGTGGATCTACCACGCCATATAAGATATCAGCTATCAGGTTTCCGACGACCAGCAGCACAGAAGACATCATCGTAATACCCATAATAATCGGATAATCCAGACCGTGAACGGCCGAGATTCCGAGCGAGCCCATTCCCGGCCACGAGAAAACGGACTCCGTAATAAATGCTCCCGCAATCAACTCCGGCAAAGACATGCCCAGAATGGTGATTACAGGCAGCAGTACATTTTTGAGCACGTGACGAAGCAGTACCGTTCCTTTCGTTGCACCGTAGGCATACTGAATCTGAACATAGTCCTCTTCCAGTTGACTGATTGTATTCGATCGAATATAGCGCATGTACACGGACACGTTCATAAAGGTCAATACTGTGCATGGCAGAATACCGTGTTTGATAATATCCCATGCGGAGTCCATACCGACTGTTCGCATACCCATGCTCGGCAACCAGTGCAGCTCTACTGCAAAGAAATAGATCAGCATCATACCGAACCAGAAGCTTGGAATCGATATCCCGATATACGAGATCAGGCTGAGTCCACGGTCAAACAGGCTGTTCTGACGCGAGCCCGCAATCATGCTGAGCGGAATGGAAATGAGCAAAGATAATAATAGCGACACCCCCATTAAGCCAAACGTTGCAGGCAAGCGTTCAATAATCATCTCGGCAACCGGTCGATGGTTCACCAGTGAATAACCGAGATCACCAGACAAAACATTTTTGAGCCATACGACATACTGCACGTACATCGGCTGATCAAGTCCGAGGTTTTGCCGAATACGTTCCACATCCTCTGCTCCCATATTCGGGGTAACAAAGGAAAGCACCGGATCGCCGGGCGCCAGCTTGATCAAGGTGAACGATACGATGGAGATTACAAAAAGAAGCGGAATCGCTTGTGCGATCCTTCGGACAATATAGTTGTTCACATGGGCACCTCCGAATCAACGCCGGCCTCGCGGCCGGCGTTATTGGCTTGTTATATAGAATGAACGCATGTGGATTGAAGCAAGGATTCACATCGGGCACTCCGATACGTTTCATTCTATATGATTATTTTTTAAATAGTTTAGACAGATCTTCGAGCATAACGACTGGTTTCGGATTTGCATCTTCAACGCCGCCGTATGTGTTATCCACAGCGACTACAGCTTTCGTGTAGGCAATGGGGTATACAGTCATTTCATTTGCTACGGTTTGTTGGATTTGTTTGTACAAATCGCCACGTTTGGTTTCGTCAATTTGAACGGCAGCTTCATTCCACAGCTTGTCGAAATCGGCATTTTTGTAATGGGAGTAGTTGTATGCCGCATCGCTCAGGAAGAGAGATTTATAGGCATCCGGCTCATAACCCATGATGTATCCACCAAAGGACAGTTCAAAGTCTGTATTGTTCATGTCCAGTGTACGGTTACCATAAGCCGTTCCGTCCATCGGCAGCAATTCCACTTCAATGCCAACGTCTTTCAGTTTTTGCTGAATGTACAGCGCTTGGCTGGTTTGTGGTTTGTTAGTGTTTGTGTACGCAAGACGTAATTTCAGGTTGCTTACGCCTGCATCAGCCAGCAGTTGCTTCGCTTTTTCCACGTTGTAGTCGTATTTCTCAACATCATCCGTTTGGTATAACGTATCCGGTGTCAGAATCGACGGAGCCGGTTCAGCAAAATCAGCTGAGGAATACGAAGCGGTAATCAGTTCATTTTTATCCAAAGCATAAGCGATGGCTTGACGAACTTCTTTCTTTTGCATTGAAGGCACGTTCAGGTTGAACACCATGTATTGCAAGCGGCCTTCCGGGTAAGTCAGCATGTTGAATTTGCCTGTGTCATTCAATTTGTTGTAATCCTGTGTGTCGACCATACGCATTTGAATTTCGCCGTTTTGCAGGGCCAGGTTCGCCGCATTTGGATCTTTCGCTACACGGTACGTCACGCTATCCAGATGAGCTTTGCCTGCAAAGTAATCATCAAAACGTTCCAGTGTTACGTATTCGCCCGGACGGTATTCCTTGAACTTGAACGGACCGGAACCGATCGGGTTGTTGTTTTTGTCGCTTTTCTCAATATCGGCTTCGCCTTCAAAAATATGTTTAGGAATTGGATAGAAAGAAACCAATGCTCCTTCAAAAGCAGCAGATACTTCCGGCAATTTGAATTCCACCGTCAGGTCGTCGATCTTGGTTACTTTCACCGGTTTGCCATCAAAAACATACTGACTGCGGGAAGAACTGTGCTGTTTCTCATCAAGGATGCTATCCATCGTGAACACGATATCATCCGCTGTCAAAGGCTGTCCGTCATGCCATTTCAGCCCGTCTTTCAGCTTCAACGTATACGTCAGGTGATCATCAGAGAAGCTGTCACTGTCTGCGAGTACATACGTTTTTTTGCCATCATTCACATTGAACAGTGGAGCATATAAGGATTGATCAATCGTCAACGTTACACGGTCACCCGCATAAATCGGATTCATCACTTTAGGGTCATCCTGAACAGCAATAATGATGCTGCCGCCGTCTTTCGGTTGACCATTATCTGTCGTTGCTGTATTTTCTCCGGTATTAGACGAAGAGCTTGTTCCGTCACCGCTGCTTCCGCATGCAGTCATGATTGCGATAACCAGTACCAGCATCATGGACAGCCACATTTTTTTAGATTTCATTATGATATTTCCCCTCGCTGTAATTTGATGTTCTGTTAGTTAGTATAGGCAAGGATTAAACAAAAAGCAACGATTTTTTCCAACTTAACCTATCGGGTTTAAATGAATTAACATCTTAGTCTAGAAATGCAAAAAACCTCCAGCTCACTTTATATCGTGAAATGAAGGTTTGGGTCATAATTTATCGTCTAAAATTCAATAACCGTGTGATATGGTATGGTCTATAATCCCGCCAACACCTGGTACCATACACCTCGTTTGGAATACAGTGTACTGCGCACTTTATCCCATCCGCCGAGGTAATTAATATCGAACAGACCTTCGGGCGTCGGGAACGCAGACTTTGTCTCTGCAAACACATCAGGGTCTACCGAACGGAACCCGTGCTTGGCAAAAATGCGCTGGGCCTCCGGCGTACGCAGATACGCTACAAAGGCTTCAGCCAATTCACGATTGCCATGCTTATCCGCATATTTGTCTACAACAACCGCCGGATTTTCAATCAGGATCGTGTTTTTGGGAACGACGATGTCATAATTTACTCCCTTGGCAATCCGGGCAAGCAGTTCATTCTCATACGTGACGATAACATCCCCCACGCCATATTCAAAAGCCGCCATTGAGGATCGACCGCTCTTATCCAGTGACTCGACGTTCTCATGTACCTTTTCCAAAAAGGCTTTAGCCACAGCAGGATCTTTTTTCCCTTGCTCCTCAGATAGCTTCAAGCCCGCACCGTAAATGGCATTAATATCCCATTGGGCTCCGCCTGACGTCTTCGGATTAGGATAGAGCACCTTCACACCCGGCTTGGTCAAATCTTCAAAATCACGAATCCCAAGCGGGTTACCTGCTCTTGTACCGAGAACAACAATCGAACGGGTGATCATGCCTTCATTCGGTGTCTGCTTCCAATTGGAGCTGACCAGATCGGCTTTGACCAGCTTATCAATATCACTCTCCATTGCGAGAAGCGCAACATCGGCTTCAAATCCGCCAACAATGGCTCTCGCCTGCGTGCCGGAAGCTTCATAGGATTCTTGGAAGTGAACGGTCTGCCCCGTCTTGGCTTTCCATTCCTCCTGAAATTTGGGCAGCAACTCTCCAACGGCGTCTTTGGCTACACTGTAAGCACCGATAACCAGCGTATTGGACTGGTCGTCTGCGGATGCTCCGCTCTGTTCGCTCGCATCCTCCTGCTTGCTGCATCCAACGGTCATGCAGACGAGCAGAAGCATGAGGACAGCATATAAAGGGGTGATTTTCTTCTTCCTCGTCTGCATGGGCAGCCCTCTTTCCAAAATTATAGATGGTTCCTTGAACCATTGATGCTCTGCTTAGATGATGACCGGCATTGGATCTTCCTTCAATCGGTTCTCCACCACCCAGCTATCGGAATCATTGAACAGATACGCCCGATGGACAAGTACCCGGATCTGTTGGCCGACTTGCAAGGTGGTTTTTTCCAGGGAACGATACGTGATCAGTTTATGTCCCTCAACTTCCACTTCGACCATCCATTCACTGCCACGAAAATGAAGGTGTTTAACCGTTCCCTTTTCAGTAGCGGACAGCATGCTAAACTCGTTTTTCAAACCGATCTCAATATACTCAGGCCGGATCAGCGCACGTGTGCGCTCTCCTTCGACCGCATGTTCGAAGCCCTTGAGCTGTGAAGCGTCCTCCACAACGGTGGATTCCCCGATAAATGTGGCAACAAAAGGTGTCTCCGGATTCTTGTATATATCCCATGGCGTGCCTTTCTGCTCCAACCGCCCTTGGCTGATAATCATAATTTCGTCGGCAACTTCAATGGCTTCATCCTGGTCATGGGTTACAAAAATCGAAGTGATGCCTACCCGCTCAATCAGCTCTCTCAGCCAGGAACGCAGTTCCTGACGGATCTTGGCATCAATGGCGGCGAATGGCTCATCCAGCAACAGCAGCTGCGGCTCCGGTGCCAATGCTCTGGCAAAAGCAACACGCTGACGCTGTCCACCAGACAACTGATGCGGATAACGCTGCTCGAACCCCTTCAGCCCCGTCAACTCCACAAGCTCCATGACCCGATCACGGATCTGGGTTTTAGGTGTCTTTTTGACCTTGAGTCCAAAGGCGATATTATCAAATACCGTCATATGTTTGAACAAGGCGTAGTTCTGAAATACAAATCCGATTCCCCGCTCCTGTGGAGGCAGATGGTTGACGATCTTTCCGTGAAAACGAATCTCCCCGGAACCCGGGTTCTCCAGACCCGCCAGCATACGCAGAATGGATGTTTTCCCACCTCCGCTGGGTCCCAGCAAACCGATCAGATGGCCTTTGGCAATATCGAACGAGACATCTTTTACCGCATGAAAATCACCGAAATGTTTGTTCAGATCACGGACTTCCACATGCATCTCAATGCACTTCCTTTCGCTTCTTGGCCCATTCCATCATAAGCAGCAGCCCGACGGAAAAGGTAACCAGTACCAATGCCACACCATTTGCGGCAGCTACATTAAAATTCTCAACATCCTGATATACAAGCGTTGTTGCTGTCTGCGTTTTGTTCATGATGTTACCCGATACAACCAGCACCGCACCAAATTCCCCAAGCGAGCGTGCAACCGTCAACACAAGACCGTACACAACTGCCCAGCGGATGGATGGCCAGGTAACACTCCAGAACGTTCTCCAGCCGTATGCACCAAGCGTTGAAGCAGCTTCTTCTTGCTGAGATCCAAGCTCCTGCAAGACAGGCATCACCTCTCGGACCATCAGTGGGAATGTGACAAACAACGTTGCAATGACCATGCCCGGGAAGGCATACACCACGTTGAATCCAATCCCTTCAAAAAAAGCGCCCATAATGCTGTTCGGGCCGAGCAGTAGTACAATCATCAATCCGCCAATGACTGGCGAAACGGCATAGGGCAGATCCACAATGCTGTTCAGCAGCCCTTTTACCCGGTCACTCATCCATCCGGCGCGAACCAGATAAATAGCCATCATAACGCCAAACAATGTATTTAACAGCGTGACGACAAGTACAACAAGTCCTGTCATCATCAAGGCATGCAGCGCCTCAGGGCGCAACAGCCCTTCCAGGAATCCTCCTGCCCCGTCTTCAAATGCACCAATAAAAATACGTCCAAGCGGGATGATCAGCAGTACAGTGAACACTGCAAACGTCAGTCCGATTAATAGTCTTCTCATCCTCTTCTCCCCCGCATCTGCACCAGATTAATCAGCCAGAGGATCAGGAAGGAGAGTGTTAAGAGCAGTACGGAGACGGCAGCCGCACCGGTTGGATTGTCACTTTCGATCTCGCCGTATATAAATACGGAAGCTGTCAACGTTCTTCCCGGAATATTGCCCGCCACCAGCACAACAGCTCCAAATTCGGCAAGTGCCCTGGAGAATGCCAGCATCCCCCCACTAATCATGCCTGGAGCCATGGACGGAAGAATGACCTGCCTGAACGTGCGCGCTTTCGATGCACCCATCGTGTAGGAGGCTTCCTCTTCCGAAGGGTCGATCTCTTCGAGCAAAGGCTGCACCGCACGAATAACAAAAGGAAACGTCACAAAGGTCATCGCGATCACAATTGCAGGCTGGTGAAATACAATTTCAAACCCCATGGATTCCGCCAGTTTCCCAATAGCACTAACCGGACCCAGGAGCAGCATAATCATCAGTCCGCCAACAGCTGTTGGCAGTGCAAAAGGAAGATCTACCAGACTGTTAAGGAACGACCTTCCAAAAAAGCGATAACGTGTCAGTACCCAAGCGATCATGGTTCCCAGAACGACATTAATCACGGTAGCTATAACGGCCAGCCGAATGGTTAACAGCACGGCTTTCCACGCAATCGGGTCCATAATGCTCTGGATAAAGTTGCTCCATCCTTCAGAGAAGGAATTGACGTACACACCGATGATTGGAAGTACAATGAGTACGATAAAATATAACAATACGGTACTGCGGAATCCCCAAGTCCATCCCTTATGACGAAGAACGGTATTCATTGCTGCATTCCCTCCCAGCCTCCGGTTCTATGTCCGGTCGGCAGTCTTCCTGCTTCCATACAACCTTTTTCCTAAGTTGGATTTTATTACTTCAACATTATTCCCATTAGTCTACTTGGTTTTTGCTTATCTGATACTTTACCAGTTTGCAGTGCTAATCGTCAATGCTTTTATTGAATATAATTGGGGCGTACATAAGATGATTTCATAAAAATTACACTTGCCACTACGCCGCCAGAACAACCTTCCGATCGCTGTTATCCCCAGATTTCTTTGATTCCCTTCTCTAAAGGGAGAAATCCGTCGATAAAGGCGAAGCGTATGCTTCCGATGCAGCTTTCTTTCAGAAAGCTTTTAGCTTCGCTTCTTCAGGTTATTTCTGCCCTCTCCGTTATCGTGTAATTGTTATAACATCGTAATACGTGGTTTGTTTGGTATGTAGTGGGTAAGGTACAATTTAGGGGACACATTTTGGCGCAAAGGAGTGGTGTAATATGTTATATACGAAAAATGTATCGACATCCCGACGGGATGAGATGAAAGATATTACGCGGGAGGTGGAGCAGGTCGTCCGTGACAGCGGTGTCCAGCATGGGACTGTATTGATTTATTGTCCACATACGACGGCAGGCATTGCCATTAATGAAAATGCAGACCCGGACGTCAAGCATGACGTACTTCTCCGCTTGAACGAAGTCTATCCTTGGGAGCACCCTGAATATCGGCATGCTGAGGGGAATACGGCTTCTCACCTGAAATCAATCACAACCGGACCATCACAGACGGTGATTATACATGAGGGCAGGTTACTGCTTGGCAGATGGCAGGGAATCTATTTTTGCGAATTCGATGGCCCACGTCAGCGGGAATATTTTCTTAAACTCATGGAAGGTTAGCTTCATTTGACCTTATTTAACCCTATTCCAGAAGCGCAAAAAAGCAAACAGGCGGTCCACCCTATTTCAGGATGTGATCCGCCTGTCATGGTCTTGTTCACGAAAAAACTTTCGCGAGACAACGTTATAAAGAATTAATGTTATGACAATTCACCGCCCTGAAGTATAGGAGTGCGACAAAAGCGCCTTATTGGACGCCAGGCTGGTGTTGGAGATTGCGGCAAAGCACTTTGACATGAGACAATGCAGCCGACTCAATCTCTGCAAAGGTCAAACGGTCCTGAATATAATATGATATGAATCCATGCATGGACAAAAACAGCGTACGTGGTACACATTGAATATCTTCTTCCGTACAACCCTCTTCATTCATGTATTGTCGAATAATGGAGGCAAACAATTCAAAGCATCTTCCTTGCTCCGTACGACAATAGGATAGCAATTCTTCATCCCGAATCATGAACATGATCTCATATTGATACGGATTCTCCAGACCAAAACGAATAAACTCCATCATGATATGTTCTACCTTGCTCACGCCGCCCACGACTGGCCTGACCATGGCTTGCAGCAACAGATGCCCCAGATGATTGAAGTCTTCAACCACAATGGCATAGAACAGCTCTGCCTTTTCCTTAAAATGATAATACAGCGACCCATGACTATAGCCCAGATGCTGGCCGATGCTTCGCATCGAAATGGCGCGGTATCCTTTGGTAATAAAAAGATGCCTCGCCGCCTCCAGTATCCGCTCCCTCGACAACTCCTGTTCGACTGCTCTTCTAGCCATATATTTTATTCCCCTTCAATAAAATAAAGCCGCTGTCCCTCCGTGATCCGGGATTGCCCTTGCGTCAAATCTGTGATCCAGGCTACAAATGCCTCGGTTTCACTATCCGGCGGAAGACAAGTCAACGTAACCTTATCGGTGAATCCAGTTTCACCTGTACGGACTTCCCGGCTCCTTAATTCATTTTCCACTTTGCCCAGCCATGTGTAATCCAGTTCAACAAATACTTCACGATGCAGTACTTTGGTGATGGCTTCCCCCGCCTCAATGGCTGCAACTGCTCCATCCGTATAAGCGCGAATCAACCCACCTGCTCCAAGCATGATTCCTCCAAAGTAACGGGTAACCACAATAGCCACATTTTTCAATTGCTGATTTTTGATCACTTCAAGAATGGGTTTCCCAGCGGTTCCGCTTGGTTCGCCGTCATCGGATTGCTTCTGGATCTCATCCCGCTCACCAATCATATAAGCCGAGCAGTTGTGAGTGGCATTCCAATGTTTTTTCTTGATTTCATCAATAAACGCATTGGCTTCTTCTTCAGTCGTGACCGGCATAATATGACCGATAAATCGCGACTTTTTGATTACAATTTCCAGACTACCTGGTCCTCGAACCGTTCGATAACGTTCAATCATCCCTATCCAACTTTCCAACTTGATCCATTTTGCAAGAAAGCAGTTCCCCACGCGGACGTGGACGAACTGCCTTGGTTTAAACATCCGGGAATCATTGCTTCACAATGACTCCCCATGTAATTACATTACTTTCTTTAACTATATGAGCAGACCGATGAATTATTCGGAAAGTCTCGCTTCCAGCGCTGCTTTCTCTTCTTCAAAGCCTGGTTTGCCCAGCAAAGCGAACATATTTTTCTTATATGCTTCCACGCCTGGTTGGTCAAATGGATTGACGCCGAGCAGGTAACCACTAATGCCGCATGCTTTTTCAAAGAAGTATACCAGATATCCGAAAGAATATGGAGACATATCTGGAATGTTCACAATCAGGTTTGGTACTTGACCATCTGTGTGTGCAAGCAGTGTTCCTTGGAACGCTTTTTTGTTAACAAAGTCCATCGTTTTACCTTCCAGGAAGTTCAGACCATCCAGATCATCCGGATCAGCTTCGATTGAGATATGCTCGGTCACTTCAGCAACTTGAATGACAGTTTCGAAGATGTTCCGGCTACCCTCTTGAATGAATTGACCCATGGAGTGCAAGTCAGTCGAGAAGTCAACGGATGCAGGATAGATTCCTTTATAGTCTTTACCTTCACTCTCTCCGTACAGCTGTTTCCACCACTCGGATACAAAGTGCAGGGATGGCTCGTAGTTTACGAGAATCTCTGTTCCTTTACCTTTACGATACAGTGCGTTACGAACAGCTGCATATTGATATGCTTCGTTCTCGGCTACGTTAGGGTTGCTGTATTCTTTGGATGCATCCGCCGCACCTTGCATCATTTCTTCGATGTTGATGCCGGCAGCTGCGATTGGTAGCAAACCTACTGCTGTCAGAACGGAGTAACGTCCACCTACATCATCCGGGATAATGAAGGATTCATAGCCTTCTTCATTCGCCAGTTTTTTCAATGCACCGCGCTCTTTGTCTGTTGTTGCATAGATACGTTTGCGAGCTTCTTCTTTACCGTATTTTTTCTCCAGCGCTGCACGGAAGATACGGAAAGCAATCGCTGGCTCCGTTGTTGTACCGGATTTGGAGATAACGTTAACGGAGAAGTCTTTGCCTTCAACCAGATCCAGCAAATGAGTTACATACGTGGAGCTGATGTTATTTCCTGCAAAGTAGATTTCCGGTGTTTTGCGTTTGTCTTTAGGCAGATTGTTGTAGAAAGAGTGCGTCAGCATCTCAATCGCTGCACGAGCACCAAGGTAAGATCCACCGATACCGATGACGATCAATACTTCAGAATCGCTTTGAATTTTGGCAGCCGCTTTTTGAATACGGGAAAATTCTTCTTTGTCATAAGCGGTAGGCAGGTCGATCCAGCCCAGATAATCCGATCCAGTTCCCGTACCGTTGTGGAGCTGTTCGTGAGCCAAACGAATCGGTTCAGCGAAATAGTCCACTTCATGCTGATTGACAAATTGCAGGGCAGTGCTGTAGTCGAACTTCACTTTTTTTGCCATGATCTGTAAAACCTCCTGATATCGGTAGCATATTTTTTTCCGTTTTCCATTCGAAACAACTTAGCATAAGGATACTGCAAATCCTTGGGACTGACAAGCTTGCAGCCTGAACTTTGTCGTTAAAGTTCAAGAAGCAAAAAGGGTAAACCGAATCCGCATGTTGCGGTTCCGGTTACCCTTCTTGTGTTATTCCGCCGGGTACGAACAGCAGTAGTCGGTAACGCTGCGTATCTCCAGTTTGAATTTGGATTCAGCAGGCACGTGGAACGTAGCTTGACCTTGAATCACTTGCCAATTTTCTTCTCCGGGAAGCAATACGCTCAGGTCGCCGGACAGAATCTCCATAATTTCACGGGAATCTGTACCGAATTCATAACTGCCTGGTAGCATAATGCCCAGAGTCACCTTGCTGCCATCCCCCAAAATAACTGTTCTGCTGGTTACCTGACCTCCATAATAAATGTTGGCCTCTTTGACTACACTGACTTGATCAAACTGTGACATGCGTACCCGCTCCCCCTGAAGTTAATGAAAACAAAAGGCAAAACAGATCAGGGTGGTCGCCCACCCATCATCTGTCGGAAATCACTTGCTGCTTGGACAGGACTCGAAGTTGAACTCATCCCATTCATTGCAGCGCTTTTGAAGCTATTACAGCAATGCTTTCACGCGGCTAACCACGTTCTCCACAGTGAAACCATATTCTTGGATAACACGGTCGCCAGGCGCGGATGCACCAAATGTGCTGATTCCGAGAATGTCGCCTTGATCGCCGACATATTTTTCCCAGCCCATTGGGTGAGCCATTTCAATCGCCAGACGAGCTTTAACATCCGGAAGCAGGACGGATTCTTTGTATGCTTTGTCCTGTTTCTCAAACAGATCCCAGCTTGGCATGCTGATTACGCGAACTTGGATGCCTTGTTCAGCAAGTGCTGCTTGGGCTTTGACAGCCAGTTGCACTTCGGAACCTGTTGCAATGATTTGAGCAACAGCTTTGCCTTCTTTTGCATCAGAGACAACATACGCACCACGTTTCACGTTCTCACGGGAACCTTCAACAGTACCTTCCAGAATCGGCAGGTTTTGACGAGTGAGTACGAGTGCAACCGGGTTGCTCTTGTTCTCAAGCGCATAAGCCCAAGCTGCGGAAGTTTCATTACCGTCAGCCGGACGAATAACCGTCAGGTTAGGAATGATACGCAGGGATGCCAATTGCTCGATTGGTTCGTGGGTAGGACCGTCTTCACCAACAGCGATACTATCGTGAGTCAGGACATACGTTACCGGCAGCCCCATCAGGGAAGCCAGACGAACAGCTGGGCGCAGGTAGTCTGTAAATACGAAGAACGTACCTCCGAATACTTTCACACCACTATGCAGTGCCATACCATTCATTGCTCCAGCCATACCGAATTCACGGATACCGAAGTAGATGTTGCGGCCGGAATAGTCTTCAGGCGTGAAGTTCTCCAGGTTGTTCAGGTGAGTCATTGTGGAGCTTTCCAAGTCAGCGGATCCGCCTGTCAGGTTAGGTACGTTATGTGCCAGACCGTTCAGTGCATTACCGGATGCTACACGAGTGGATACAGCTTTGTCTGTTGCAGCATATTTAGGCAGATCACGATCCCAACCTTCTGGAAGGTCGCCATTGATTGCCGTTTCGAATTGAGCTGCCAGCTCAGGGAATGCTTTTTTGTACTCGGCAAATTTCTCGTCCCATGCTTTGTTTGCAGAGATACCACGATCTTTCACTTGTGCAAAGTGTTCGCGAACTTCAGCCGGTACGTGGAAATCTTCCTCGTAAACCCATTTGTAAAATTGTTTTGTCAATTTGGCTTCATCTGCACCCAGTGGAGATCCGTGAGTACCGCCGTGGCCGCCTTTACCTTGTTTGTTCGGGCTGCCATAACCAATTACAGTTTTCACTTCAATCAGTGTAGGACGAAGCGTATCTGCTTGACCTTCCTCAATTGCTTTTTGGATTGCAGGCAGATCGTTACCATCTTCAACGCGCAGCACTTGCCAGCCATAAGCTTCAAAACGCTTCGCGATGCTTTCGGAAGAAGATAGGTTCAATTTACCATCCAGTGTGATGTCATTGGAGTCAAACAACATGATCAATTTGCCCAGGTGCAGACGTCCAGCCAGGGAAGCTGATTCATGAGATACGCCTTCCATCAAGTCACCGTCACCACAGATTGCGTATGTGTAGTGGTCGATTACGTTGAATTTGTCTTTGTTGTATGTTGCGCCCAGTTGAGCTTCAGCCATAGCCATACCGACTGCCATCGCAATACCTTGACCCAGTGGTCCGGTGGTTGCGTCAACGCCTGCAGTATGTCCGAATTCCGGGTGACCCGGTGTTTTGCTTCCCCATTGGCGGAACTGTTTCAATTCTTCCATCGGCAGGTCATACCCGCTCAGGTGCAGCAAGCTGTACAGCAACATGGAGCCATGTCCTGCGGACAGGACAAAACGGTCCCGGTTAACCCAAGTTGGGTGGTCCGGGTTATGTGTCATCGTTTTTGCAAAAAGTTGGTACCCCATTGGAGCGGAGCCCATAGGCATACCCGGGTGGCCGGAATTTGCCTTCTCGATTGCATCAATCGCCAGTGTACGTACGGTAGTGATCGACAGGTTATCGATCGTATTGTTCTCTTCCTTTTGAATCGCTTCGTTCTTGTCAGTCATGGTTTGTCCTCCTCATGTCTTTAGATAAGTCGGGTTGCGCAAGCGAATCCCTCTCATCATACAAGTAAACCGAATTTCACAATAAGTGAATCCGCTTGAGTGTTTCATTTTGACTTATTCACTTTTGTATTGTATCACTTGGCGTGAAGCTTTTCCATAACCTTCTTTTAGAAGATCGGGAAAATTCGGCTGATTTTGACGAGGGATTTGTTTCCAGCAGGAAAGAAAACGCCCTGTACAGTGCATTTCAACATATGTTCCAGCTCGGTGATCCTCGCAAATCCATCGCATGAAGTATAACCTTTAACCGGAAAACCATACTCTTTTTAGATTTCAAAGTTGTTTTTGCATATAATGGTCCTTATTCCGGCTTCAACATTTGGACTATTGTATACATTAGGTTTTACTTCAAAATGAAGGGGAGATCAGCACATGCCACATCATTTTGCGAAGCCATCAAAACCGTTAAAGAACACATTACCCTGGAAGTGCGGGATTTTAACAGGCATCTTTTCCGGATTTGTGCTTGGATTCTTTTTAAAAGCCATTGAGGCGTACACCGACGAGAAGGTTTACATCTTGCTATTGAATATCGATTTTGTTCCATGGCTTCCGCCAACGTTACCCGAATACATCGAATTTGTCCTACATCTTGTCGTTTCCATAGTCATCGGGACATTCTACATATGGTGGGTTCAGCGTTCTGGGCATCCAATGTCCAAAGGTATTTTGATCGGCGCTCTCTCTTCCCTCCTGTACATTCCGCTATCTCAGTTGTCTACTCGCGTGCCCGATCTGTACGATGGAAAAGCGATACTATACTGGCTGGCTGGCCATCTGTTGTTTGGATTGGCAATAGGGGTATGCGGACAGGTATGGCAGCACACCAAAAAAGGCGAGCTCCCTTTCAAGTATGAATAGGGAATTCGCCTTTTCTTTGACGGTGATAGAAACCGTATCGTTTCGAATCAACCTTGCACAGTATTAAAGCATCAGCTTAAAATACAACTGTTTTATTTTCATGAACCAGAACACGATCCTCGACATGCCATTTGACAGCACGGGCAAGAACTACACGCTCAATGGTACGTCCAATCCGTTTAAGTTCACTTACATCATCCCCGTGGCTTACACGCTGTACATCCTGCTCAATGATCGGTCCGCCATCCAGTTCTTCCGTAACATAGTGAGCTGTCGCACCGATAATTTTCACACCGCGGTTGTACGCTTGGGCATACGGCTTACCACCAACAAAGGCAGGCAGGAACGAATGATGAATGTTAATGATCCGGTTGCGGAAATGCTCAATAAACATCGGGGAGATAATTTGCATGTAACGTGCAAGGATAATCACATCGATATCATCGCCAATGACGTCAAGCTGACGTTGTTCCGCATCCTTCTTCGTATCTGCTGTAACCGGAATATGATGATAAGGAATACCAAATGATTCCACATAATCCTTCATGTCCAGATGATTGCTCACGACAAGCGCGATATCTGCATCCAGGTCACCAGCCTGCCATTGCCATAACAGCTCGACCAGACAGTGATCTTCCTTGGATACAAAGATGGCGAGTCTCTTTTTGCGGCTAACCGCAGAAAGACTCCAATCCATTTTGAAACGACCTGCGACTTCTGCAAAATCCGCTTCCAGTTTAGGCAGGTTCACGGATAATTGCGGAAGATCGAATTCAATCCGCATGAAAAACATGCCGCCAGCCGGGTCCATGGTGTACTGATCCGACTGTACAATGTTTGCACCATGCTGGTGCAGGAAATGCGATACTGCAGCAACAATTCCGGGTCCATCCGGACAGGAAATGAGCATCCGCGCCCGATCGGCGCGGTTTTTAACATCAGGACGTGCTTGTTTAGCGTGAATCTCCATCGGGTTATTCTTCCTCCTTCAACTAGGCCTGAACCAGCAGTTCTTTTCCTGCTAGCCAGGCGATCAAACGATGATTCAGTTGTTCTTCACTCAAATGCTGGAATAGTGCAGCTTCAGCCACGAGGTCATACAGACGTTCCAACGGTTCACGCGGGTCGGCTTTTTTGGCTTTGGCATCATTTTTGAGCAATGTCCAAACATCCAGAACATACGAACGGGACTCAATCTCTTTTCCTTTGAAGAAATGATGCAATTGTTCCACTTCTGTCAGGAATTCCGGACCGAATCGACCAGCGACATCCCCGCGAAGCAATGCGATCTCTGCTTCATACATTGGACGCTGCGTTTTGGCCTCTTTCCCAATCCAAGGCGTTTCCAAAATAAACGGACGTCCCTGAAGGGCCTCGTGATGCACGATACGGTTAATCGCCTCGAAACCAATCCAGCCGGAGCCAATCGGTGTATGACGGTCCTTATGTGAGCCCACAGGGTTCTTACTATCATTAATATGCATTACGGCAATGCGGTCAAGCCCTACCGTACGATCAAATTGTTCAAGAACACCATCCAGGTCGTTTACGATATCATAACCTGCGTCATGAATGTGACATGTGTCCATACATACCGTAAGTCGTTCATTGTGTGTAACTTTCTCCATGATCTGAGCGATCTCTTCGAAGCTGCGGCCCATTTCAGTTCCTTTACCGGCCATCGTTTCCAGAGCGATATTAACATCCGTCTCTTTTACACCGTCCAACACTTCATTCAATCCTTCAGCGATACGTCCGATGCCATAGTGAGCATCCTTGTCCGTAAATGCGCCCGGATGCAGCACGATATTTTTGACACCAATCGCATGTGTACGGCGAATCTCTTCCTGAAGGAAACTTACGGCCAGCTCATACGTGTTTTCTTTGTAGGAACCGAGGTTAATAATGTATGGCGCATGGACAACGATATCTTCCATCCCGCCTTCTTGCATGGCAAGTTTGCCTTCCTCAATAAACATGGACTCAATAGGCTTGCGACGGGTATTTTGCGGTGCACCCGTATATATCATAAACGAACTGGAACCGTACGAAGCCGCTTCCTTCGTTGCACTTAATAATCCCTTGTCCGAAAAGGACACATGGGAGCCGATTTTCAGCATCATTGATCCCCCTTTTTCTGAATTAATCCTTATTCTAACGCGATTATCGAAATAAATCTAGAAATGCGCTATAATTCGGGGTACAGGCTATTTTTTACAGCTGGCATTTGGAACATGGGGGGGCGGAATCCGTCTTTCCGTGGAAATCAATGAACCGAGGTGACTCCGTAATGATGTTCGGCTTCTTCGCTTTGACGTTGACCAGCAGTTCCCCCAGCAATTGGTTTATGAATACGATGGCATTCTGGACATTTGTTTTACTTGGAAGCATGTGTGTTGGCGGATTTTTTATGATGCGCAAGTTTTTGAAGGTGCTCCCAAAGGCAGACGGAAAATCCAAGCTTGATTGGCAAAATTATTGGGTGGAAACCAGCCGCCATTTATGGACCGATGAAGCAAAAGCTTTTTTGGACCAGCTTGTGGAACCTGTGCCCGGACCCTTTCGCGATATTGCCAAACATTCTATTGCTGCCGAGATCGGTAAAATTGCGGTCGAAGATAATGCAGCTGAAGTATCCAGAGATCATTGCATTAAAGGATACATTGTAGCTACACCGAAGCGGGATAATAAATTTTTGGTGAAATTTCTGGAGAAAAACCAAATTGACTATTCGCCTTATAAACATTTGATGAATAAATAGAAGTGCTTTTTAATCAAAACAACCGTCAGTATGTCAGTTACATATCAGCAAACATGCTCCGTGAGGTAAGTCATTCCCAGCAAGGCAGCACTTACCGTCCGGGGCTGTTTGTTGATCGGAGAATACATATCACATCCCAGCAGAATATCGAGGAGGTCGTCAAAGATGAAGATTGCGATTTGTGGAGGTACCGGTTTTGTCGGAGGAGCACTCGTTGATTACTGGCTTCAGGCAGGACATCATGTGAAAGTTATTACACGCAAGCTGCCAGATCTACATAATCCCAGCCACAACCTTACATATATCTCATGGGAACAGGTCGAAGAACAGCCTCAATTGCTGGAAGGAATGGATGCCTTGGTCAACCTTGCCGGGGAAACGTTGAATCAACGGTGGACAACCAAAGCGAAGCTGGAGATCGTTCAATCCAGAGTCACCACTGTAGCCCGTGTGGCTAGATTGATAGATTCACTGGAGCACAAGCCGGAGGTGGTCGTTCAGGCATCTGCCATGGCGATCTATGGTACCTCTCCTACAGAAACATTTGATGAGAACAGTCCACAAAAATCAATGAATTTCCCCTCCCGTGTCTCGGAGCAATGGGAAGTTGCTGCCGATGCCATCAAACATGTGAGACTTGTTAAGATTCGCGTTAGCCTGGTACTTGGTCATAAAAGAGGTGCTTTTCCATTAATGAAAATACCTTATATGCTTGGTGTTGGGGGTAGGGTTGGAAGTGGAAAACAGTGGACCAGTTGGATTCATATTATGGATATTGTGCGGTTGATTGATTTTACAATCCATAATAAAGAAATCTCTGGCCCAGTAAACGCCTCTTCACCCAACCCGGTTACCAACGATGAATTCGGACGCACGGTAGGCAAAGTGTATCATCGTCCGCACTGGTTCCCCGTACCAGGAGTTCTGATCAAAACACTGGTTGGAGAACTCTCTGTGGTACTTCTCCAAGGACAGCGGGTTATCCCGCAAAAAGCACTGGACCACGGATTCCAGTTCACCTTCCCTACATTAACCAAAGCGCTTGAAGATTTGAAGCACCGCGGCCTATCCGACTGATCGATACGTGTAAACAGACTCAGCCAACGTAAAGGTATCCCCATCTTCCAATGGATATTCCTTGTACGGAGCAAGAACATTGCCTTGAAGAACGGTTCCATTGACGGAACCCAAGTCTTTAATTACATAGCCCGATTTGTTCCGGCTCAATTCCACATGAGCACGGGACACACCGGTTGCTGAGTCAACCCATTGAACTATGTCCGCTGATCTTCCGATGACAAAAGATGCTCCGCGGACATCCATCCGTTCATTTTTATCTCCAGCTGCTGATCGGCGTTCAAGATAAAAGGCAGGCACCATTGGACCTGCTGCTGTAAAACCACCTCCGGCCATGCTCTGCAAGTTTACCGTTGCATCCGCTCCTGCATTATGACGAGGTAAGTCTCCTGTAACAGCCGCGACTTCGACAGCATGCTGAACAACCGGTACATTTGATGCTTCGGATGGTATATGCATATTCTGAAAGCGAGCATTTACGTCGCCAGATGGTCTGGATTCAAAAAAATCGGCCGACTTATCAGTAGCATTCCAACGCCAGCTTTCCTGAAACATTTCTTCTCTGCTCTCTTTCTGCTTGTCTCCTCCTCTACCCAATCCAAAAAAAGCAGAACGCTTATTGGATGATTCCTTCTCCAGTCCAGCCGTTATTCTCTCAACCTGAAAACGTCCATTGCGTGGCTGTCCCAATTCCTTATCTTCGGTGAAATCCTCATTTTCATCATTTGCTATCTTTTTGCCTTGCAGATTGGACTTCGATTTTACCCATTTACCTTTGGTCACCCATGCCCAACCCGCGACTCCAAGCAATCCAGCACTCAATGCTGCGGATAGAATCATTTGAGCCTGACCGGGTTGCTCCATATAAACAAATCTCCATACCAGCGCCATGGCAACCATACAACCCAAAATGATATAGGTCACTTGGGACCCCGACTTCTCGTCTTCTTCCAAAACCTCCCCTTGAAATGAATCAATGGTTTGGCGTTGTGACAGATCTGTAACACCTTTGGAATGTAATGAAGACTCGCCTGGTGAACGTCTACCGGAAAAGCCAGAGAAGGGGTTGTTACGCGGGTTCTCTTTCTCGGACATAGAGACCCTCGGTTGCTGGTGTGGATTCAACTGCTGCTCAGCAGCACTATTTTGATCAAATTGACGGTATTGATTTTGTCCAACTCTAATGGAAGATTGCTTACTCTCCTGCTCTGGGACCGCCAGCTGTGGAGTATCCAACTTACTGTCAGCTGATCCAGACGAAATACGAGAGGACAGAAACGATGCTTGGCCTGAATTACTCTGCTCATCCGCGTATAATTCAAGTAAGAGTTCACGCAACCGACCGATATCCCAATACTCACTGTCACATAGCTGGAGAACACGCTGAATGCCTTCTCCCTGAAGTTCCTGTACATGGGCCATGAGCCTGATAACCAGTTCACGGAATTGCTGTGGGGTCGAATCTACCTCAACCGTATCCATGATCGGGATGTATACCATGCCAAGTTCTCCCTGTTCAAATGAGCCATTGATGAATATGTAATCTTCCTGAATCTGCAATTTACGGGAGTCCAGCATATATTGTCGGCATTCTGTGAAGGTGTCCGCCAGTTGGAACAATAGACCATATAACACACGCAATTGAATTTTTCCGGACTTTAACATCTGGGATAACATCTTGTACCCCGAAATGTCATACTGCAACGTTACATTTCGATCCAATTCCCGGATATGGACAGGAAGGAGCCTTGGAATCTGATTGGAAGACAACATGCCCATCTGCACACGGCTCAGTTCATCCATTCGCAACCCTTCCTCTTTCTCCAAAACCATGAATGCTCCGCCGTTCCGAATAAAATCTCTCTTTAATCCATACATGCCAATCCTCTCTTTCCGTTATAAGCTATAATCCAAACTCCACAAACTTTATAAACTCTTTATGAAGTCATGTAGATATAGGCACTGATGAATCCGGGCAAAACGGCCAGCATAAAAGGAAACTTCAACGTCTTTTCCTTGTTAACCAGCTTGAGCGAACCCAGCATGAAAAAACCGGCAAGATTTCCCGCCATGCCGCGAATTCGTTTCGCTGAATCCCTGCGGAACAATAGAATGACCAGGCCGATTACCCCTGCATACAAAACGGAATAAATAATCACATGAATACCAAAGACCAGCCCCGTCCAGGCACCCATTCCTCCAAACAATTTAACATCTCCCGCACCCACTGCCCCAATCATATACATCAGCAACAACACACCGAACCCAACCGAGAATCCAACTGCTGAGAACAGGAATCCCTCCCATCCTCCCCAGATAATATGGGCCAGAAACCCTGCCGCAGTCACTGGTATAGTTAAACGATTGGGGATTTTCATCGAACGAACATCTGTAACAAAAGCTGCAATTACGTATAGACCACAGGCTAAGTAAAACCACTCCACCTCCAACATCTCCTTTATTATTTTCTGGAAGCCACATTAAACTCGGTCACCGTCTTGGCACCATCCGCTGTCTCCACAACAAATGTCCATGTCCCCTCCGTTGTACGTGTACCAACAAACCAGTTCCATTCAATCACACCATTTTCATCGGCAGTAGCCCATCCGATATGCTTGGCTGAACTTTCACCGGACTTGTAAAAAATCGTTAAATTCGCTGTAGCTCCAGGCTCAACCTTAACCTTGATTGTCGCATTATTGCCTATGTATGCCGGCTCCGGTTTGGATATCACGGTTGCTGCTCCTGCAGAATCCGCGTCTCCTCCACTGCTGTCAGAACCTTCTCCTGTATCTCCGATCCATACCCGTTCTGCCGCGGCCGCTTGAATCCGTAAAGATTTCCCTAAGAAGGGGACTTTAACAGGTAATTCATAGCTCAGTTCAAGCCGGAAGTAAGGATTCGTTTTATTTTTGAGATCAGGTATAGAAATCCCGTTAACATGCACACGATCTACTTCCAACACAGAAGTATTAATAAAAGGCTTGAGCAGCGGTTTAACGGTTGGATCAAGAACGGTCTCAAGAATGGATGTTTTGATTTCCTGTAACGGTTGTTCACCTCGTGCAGCGGCTGCACGCACCCAATCGCTTAGCGGATCCGGTAGAGAAGAGGCGTACTCTTCAGCCCATTCTGTCAAGGACAATTCCGGAACTTTCCATCCACCTTCCGATCCATTGCCAGCGGAATCAGAGGGGGTGAATACGAGGGAAACAGGATAGATTTGGGTGGATAACTGCTTCACCGCTTCCCCTGCTGTGCTCTGCAACGCTGTCGATACCAGAGTCATCTGCACGATGTAAATCAAGAACATGACAAAGAACAGAAATACAGGCAGAACCAGTGAGGCTTCCAAAACGATGCTTCCATATTCTCTTTCTGGAGAACGCACCTTTTGAGGAGAACGTCTCTGTTCACGCCATGACTTTAATCTTTCCAGTCTGCAAATTTGTGTTAGTCGGTTCTGTAAACATGCCAAAATTTTTCCCTGCTGATGCTGCTTATCCATAATCCCTCCATCGAAACAACCCAAATTACTCAGTAGGAGTAATCGGTCTTCCGATCAATGAAAAATCGCCCATCCTCTACCTGATCTGCACTGCCCATAACAGCACCTATGCTTTTGGTGACCCCTGGCAGAAACCACAGCTTGATACTGCTGCGCATATTGCCCGAAGCATATGTCTGTTTCTCATCTGGATTCACTCCGGTATTCATTCGAATCAAAGCCAACATTCTGGACATTTTGCGTTCATTGTTGCTATGCATCAACAGAAACAGTCTGAGATGGTCTCTGTAGGTAAGCTTGACTTTGATATACTTGGAGAGTTCCACGCTTCCTTCTTTGGCCAATTTCACCATATCAGCTATAGCGTTTGTAATTCCGTATAAAATCGCAGCAGATAATACAAGTAGTGGATTACCAAGCTTGCTATTCTCCATTAATCCTTCTGCAGTTCGAATCGCCAGACGCATGCCAAAGATCTCTGCATACGCAGCGGCAATGTTGCCCGAAGGATTATGAAAACCATAGACGATATATTCCAATTCCTGATTCTCCAGTTTGAAGACTTCACCAGCATTCCCACTACCTTCAGTCCAGTTAAACAACTGTCCAAAATCCATCGAATTGAAATACGCCAGTGCGTACTCATTCTGGAACAATTCATCGCCAAGGCTATCCAGCAGACTGGACATCCCACCGAATAAACTGTCCATTCCGTTCATGGCGTCTCCACCTGAGTCGTACGGGTCACCGGCAATCTCTGCCTTTTTGGCTTCTTCACGGCTTGCTTCGTTAAAAGCTATGTTGGCATTGTAGTACTCTTCCAGCTGTTTGAAGGCTTCCATTGATCCAGAGCTGCCGTTTTCAATCTGTGACAACATACGTTTAACTTCCTTCAACTTGCCTTTGGATTCCTTGTCATTCGCTTTGCGTTGGACATCAGATCCGCGACCGTTCTCCAACTGCTGTTTGCTTTGAAGAATGACATTGGACGGTCCACTTCGCACGTAAGTGTCCATGTATCGTTCCGTGACCTGGCTAGCCTGTCTAACCGCTGGTTTAATAGAAACACCACTCATCACCGTAACGGTGCGAAGCTGCGTATTAAGTTCCATACTGTCGTTTCTGACATTGGCAAAATCCGAATTCTGTGAACGAACATGTGCATTCAACTGATCAAACAGTATGTTGTCTCTTACAAGTTCCGAAGCCAGGGAGCGTGTACTTTTAGCTTCATTTCCCGAACCGGTAGATGGAGGGCTCGTTCCAGGCAGCGTTGAGTTCCCTACATTTTCGTAGCTGGCATTCTGTGAACGGTTCTCCCCTTCAGCGATTACCCGCTTCATTTCCTCGTTGATCTTTCGAGCTTCTTCAATCTTGGCTTGTGCTTCCTCCAATTTTGTCTGATGAGCCTGCAATGCTGGCTGTATGATCATGCTTATGCCTGTCACCACATTACCTACGCCTGTCCGATAACGAGCCAGCTCCAGCATGTACGATTGCTGGTTGAAGGGCAGTCCTTCATCCATTTGTTTTTTGTTCAGATAATCCGCATAACGGGCTGCTACCTCAGCGGCTGTTTCTGGTGTGTCTCTAAGCATTTCATCGTAAATGGCAGAGGAAGGCGGATTCATGATCAGTGTTGGCAGACCCTTCAGCTTTTCGGCTGATACCGTCTGATTGACTATTGCTTCGTCCAGCAATTCCTCTCGTTTGTCATACAGTTTCTGCAATTTTTTGAGCAGATCCACAGTATGCGCGGCTTCTTTCATCTCTTCCGACATCGGCTTGAAACGGTTTACCACTTCTAGGGTAAAATCAACCGGCGCTCGATATTTCATATCCTCCTGAATCTGGCGATTAAAAATATCATATCTGCCCAGTTCACGCTCCATGCTCAATGAAGTGGTATCCCATTGGATATCCAGGATTGGAAATCCATCTTTCACAGCCGAAAGCTTCACACTATCATTCAGTACCTTGGCCATGATGGCCTCACCACTGCTGTCACCGTATCCAAATAGACCATACTCCCGCAGAGAAGGATCATAGGCTGACATCACAGATCTTATCGCTGCATGCGTCATTCGCTCTGCCTGTACTTTGAAAGCAGCAATACGTGCATAATCAATGAAAATGGAAACAAACATAAAGATTCCAGCCAAAATCAAGATCAAGAACACGGTTACGGCTCCCGATTCACCGTCTTTTTTTCTGAACAGCGTTCCCTCCTCCTCTCCTCATTTTTTGGTTTTGCCAAAATGTTGTACAACCTGTCCTGCTTCTGCGGCAGTACTGGCTGTGGCTCCGCCCTTGCCTTTAAACTTGGCTGCATAATAACGGACCAGATCCACCGTTCGAATAAATTCCGTCGGTTCTACAACTGTAGATGATCCTTGCGTTAGCACATTGTTACCTGAATCAAATAAAAAAGAAGGCAGAGGTAAAGAAATCACCTGCTCCAGCTTGGTCGTTACTTTTCGCTGGATCAGCGAGTTCTGATATTCAATCGTTCCATTCATGCCAGAAGGCATGCCTTGTCCCGCTTGGGACAGTTTCTTTTCCGATAGACTTCCGCCATCTCCCGCGGGTAAAGAGACAATAACCTCATTGTCCGTTCCCGCCCATCCAAATAGCGCTCCGAGCAATCGATCATCGGTCAATCTCCAGTACAAGTTGTCATGTTCCCCAGCCACAACTTCACCTGTCATCGCCTGCTTGTGGCTGTTATCCCAACTGTAGGCAGCACGTTCAGAAGCTGCGTACGCATGTTGGTTCAGAAATGTCTTTTGATACATGTACATGGAGAAAAATAACAGTAACACGAGAATAAACAACACAATAGGGAAGACCAGGGAGGCTTCAATGGTGAAGCTCCCTTCTTCCTTTTTAAAATTTTTATTCAAAAAACTCATTACTTTTATTGCTAACATTTTTCAACAGTCTTTCTACCAGCGCCTTAATTTGATCTTTAAAAATCAATGCAATAATGATAATTACACCAATAATCAGAATCAATTCCAGTGTACCGAGCCCGTCTTCTTCGTTCCAAAATGCAGTTGCCTTGCTTTTCACCAATTCCAGCATCCCAATTCCTCCTACATATTCATCATCATAAAAGCTGGCGCTCCGATCATTACCACGATCGAAAAAAAGATCAGTACCATCGGAAACACCAGTTTGGAAGAAGCCTGTTCTCCCTTTGCCCGACTAACGGCCTTGCGTTTCTCCCACAACACATGTGACAGATCCCGCAGCGCCAATACAAAGTCACCTCCCCCTCGCCGGAAATTCAACAGTACAGTTGTTGTAAATATCGTCACTTCCTGTACACCACAGCTGCGGCTAAACTGTTCAAAAGATTGCTGAAACGAATAACCGTTGTTCCAATCTCCAACCGTCTTGCGTAGCTCGTTGTATAGTGGATGATCCCGTTCTTCCTGACTGGCTACACAATGAACAATGGCGCGTTGCACCGTTTCCCCTGCACCAACCAGCAAAACAATTCGGTTCAACAACTCCGGTAATTCCATGAGTATGTCCTGATCTCTTCGCTGCATCTTAGTGTTCAGATCTTTGTAGAGCGCTAAGGGCAGTGCAACACCCAACGCCAGTCCACCCACCATCCCCCCCAGCCCCATATCTCCAACGAGTGACAAAAGGCAGCCTACGATTAACATCAGCCACGAATACGTCAGCATTTCAGCACAGTAGAGCATCGTTTTCTCGCCACTATGCTGTATGCCATACATTTTCTGAATAGCATGCTGCATGCGGAACATAAGTACAGGCAATCTGCGGCCCACCTCGAACTTCTCCAACAAAAACAAAAAGGGACCATGCAGTTTCTTCAGACGTAATCCTTCCATATCCAGTTCGCGCAAATGCCGATAGGTCTGCCCTCGTGTTCGATCCAGCACCAGCCATCCCGCCGCGAGCACCCCTCCGAAAATAACGGGAAGCAGCATCGTGTCACCTCCTTATACTTTGATATCCATAATGCGTGTAATCCACAGATAACAGCAGGCAAGTAACACCAATGCACCACTGGAGATCAGATAACCCATCCCGCTATATAGGGGCTCCATAAAATCCTTGGCCGTAAAGTTGAGAAAAATCAGAAAAATAAACGGAGCAGCAAACATCACTTTGGATTCAAACTTCTTCTGTGCCACTGCCACCATGATGTCCTGCTGAATATCCAACTTCTCACCAATGACCGCCGAAGTTCGCCGCACAACTTCGACCAGATCTCCACCAGTTCGCTTACATGTGATGAATACATCCGCAAAATTAGTGATATCCTCAATCTTGGCCCGATCCGAGAAGTCTTGCAGCGCCTCTTCAATGGGCTGTCCATACTCCATCCGCGTCCTCAGAATAGTGAATTCACGAATGAGATCTGTATCTGCCTCAGGATTCAGCATGCGCAGATCCTCCACGGATTCCTTAAATCCGTTCTCTACCGATTTACCCGCAGCCAGCGCGGAGGACAACGCATATAATGCCTGTTTAAAATGTAAACTGAGAGTCATTCTTCTTCGCTCCAGCAGCACTTTGGTCCAATGTTTCGGTACCCATATACATCCCGTCGCCAATATCAGTCCGGCCAACCAGTGGTGATAGAACAGAATACCGATACCGAAGAATAACAAACCACTAATCAGCATGCAGACCATCCGCTGTCTCCGGGATAGCGTATATACGGTGTAGTCCATTAACGCCTGTCTGGCCTCGCCCAACTTCATCACCTTCCAATAAAATCAACTAATCTACGTTGTTATCCGATTCAATGAACCCATCACTTAAACGTTCTATGTACTCGTTCAGCCATTCTCCAAGTCCCGCCATCTGAATTTTTTCCACTTGTCTTAGCTTCCCTACCTGCACGAGTCCGCCAATAATTTTGCCTTCTTTTTCTTCAATCTCTTGGAAACGAAACAGTGGATTCAGCAGCACTTCTCCCTCCTGCATGCCGATCACTTCGCTAATCTCGGTCACTCGACGTGAACGGTCTCGCAGTCGGGATAAATGCACAAAAATATCAATTGCCGAGCTAATCTGCTGCCGAACAACTGCAATGGGAAGATCTGCTCCGCTGAGTACCATGGTCTCCAATCTGCTGATCATATCGGAGATCGTATTTGCATGTCCTGTGGACAAGCTTCCATCGTGTCCAGTGTTCATGGCCTGCAACATATCCAGCGCTTCCGCCCCCCGTACCTCACCAATGACAATTCGATTCGGACGCATCCGCAAGGATGATTTGATCAGGTCCCGGATGGATATTTGGCCCTTGCCCTCGGTATTGGCATTCCGTGTTTCCAGCGATACCAGATTCGGTACCGTGACAATCTGTAATTCAGCAGAGTCCTCAATCGTAATAATCCGTTCATCCGCCGGGATAAACTGGGATAATGCGTTGAGAAAAGTTGTTTTACCCGATCCAGTTCCACCGCCGATAAAAATATTGTATTTGCTGCGCACCAACTGCTGCAGCAATTCTGCCGCTGCTTCATGCAGGGCACCTTTATCAATCAGATCGGACATTTTCATCGGTTCACTCGGGAATTTACGAATCGTCATGGTCGGACCTTTCAACGCAATCGGAGGCAGCACGATATTGACACGCGAGCCGTCTTTTAACCGCGCATCTACAATTGGAGAAGACTCATTCACAATCCGGTTCACCCCGGATACAATCATCTGGATAATGTCTTCCAATCGTTCACTGGACTCGAATTCCAGTGTGATCTGTCTGACTTCACCTTCCTGCTCAACGAAGATCTCCCGGTGGCTGTTGATCATTATCTCCGTGATCTCGGGATGATCCACCAATGGTTGCAGGATATCCAATCCTCGAAAGGAGTCAAATAACCGCTGCACCAGCGTATGTCGCTCCCCGGAGGTCAGATCATCCAGCTTCGGATCAGAAAGTACTTTACGCTCAATTCCCTGCCACAGTTCTTCGTCCCCCGCAGAGGACGTTAGATCCAGGCCAGCCCTGACCTCCCGACGCATGATTTGAAACTGTTCTTCACGGTCCAGTATCACCTTGGATGCATCCGTCATAACGACCACCCATCACCCTTCTGCATTCGTCCCGCCTGCTTCAGTTCTTCTTCCCCGTCCTGTACGATCATGGCGCAGAGTCTCTTTACTTCGCGTTGAAAGATCGGTGAGCTAAGCATCACTTCCTCCTTACTCAGCTGCTTCCATGAAGGGATATAGGGCAGCACTACGTCCAGATGCAGATCGGGTCTTGGCAGGACGTTGATGACACTGTCCCGGTACTTGTTAACAACGAAGCGGGCACGATCCAGTACACTATCAAGGAGTTCCGGCCTTGTGCGCTCCATATGCTGCATCCATTGACCCCAGCGGTGCATAGAAGAGATGTCATCCTCAATCAGCCACACGAATGCATCTGCACGATCCAGAATCCCTTCACTGCGACCATCCCAGCCTGAATCCCCATCCAGAATGAGCACATCATACTGTCCGCAGTCCGCCAGATACTGGATCAGGATATTCGTATCCTCACGGGACATTTGCAGCAGTTCCTTCCGATTGGACAGAGGCCAGAATACATCCGACTTCAAAGCTTCGTGACGAAGCACGTAGCTGTCAACACCTTTGGACATAGATTGCACTTGTCCTTGTTTACCTGATTCCTTCCTTCCCACCTTCAAATCGTAAAGCAGACGTGACAGTCCCGTTTCTGCATCAGTTATACGCTGTGCACTTCTAGACAACCCCTTTTCCAGAAACGGCATCGAACTATCCAGCGTCTCCAAATTGAGATACAGAACGGCATATCCTGCAATCCCCAGCTGCTTCGCCATATGCATTGCCACCGCTGTCTTGCCACATCCTCCGGAAGCAGATATAACTGCAATGGATAGCGTCCCCTGTCCTGGGCGATGGACCTTTCTCCGACGGGGCTGTCGGCAAGCGTTAAGAACAGCATCTAACAGTGCAGGCAAAGGTTGATATTTCATCAGCCGTTTGTCCTCATCCACTTCATCCAGTCCTTCACTGAGCGTCAACCAAGGAATACCCGAAGTTTCGCCACCATTACTCAGCCAGTTGTTCAGAAACTCCGGTTCCGCAACCACAAGATCCGGCAGCTCCCTGCCTTCCTGTTCATTCATGTGATCCCTGAACGCTTCCCATTGTGAAAAAGCAGTAAAGCGTATACCGGAGCCAGGCTGGCTCCCTTGTACAAAATCAAGCCAGGCACTAATATATTCTTTGTCTTTGGAAGCCAGCACTGCCTTTAGAACAATCAATTTTTCTTCCCTCCCTGCAAAAATGCACAAAAAAGCACCGTCCAATAACCGCAAAATATGCAGTATATGGACGGTGCTTCCGTCACGTGCTATGAATGTATGGATAATATAGCATACAATTTCTGGGGGAGCAAGGCATTTATTCAAACGCAAATACAATCAAGAATGATAAGGCGCATCGAACTCAATAATATTGCGGTCAGGATCAAGCACAAAAATCTGTGAGAACCCGGCAACGCTATCCGGTCTCGCTTCATATTCAATCTCCTGCTCTTCCAGCCAGGCCAATGTCTCCTTATAACTGGTCACCCAGATCGCAAAATGTCCATCCGTTGTATCAATCCCGGCATTACGAAGCGTGTGTCCCTCCGGATGCTGCAACAGATGAAGCTGCTGACTTCCAATCGCATACCATGTGCCTGTGGAGTTGAAAGGCGGACGTTCAATCTCCTTCATACGGAGCAAACCGGAATAAAATTTCTTCGCAACCTCCAGATCACGTACAGCCAGACTCACGTGGTGTATATGTGCATATTCAATCATTTCTTCGACCTCCACCCTTAAATAGACTTCCTTCAACTTCCCATCAACTCTAAATTCAATCGCTTACATGACTATACTATACCACCTTGAACTCGACCAGGATGCAAGCAAAAAAAAAGAAAACACCCCTGATTCATTCGTGGAACGTGTCTGTTCACACAAATGGATCAAAGGTGCCTTTCAAACGATATATCATCCTATTACTGGATAGGAGTATATTCTCATCAGAGAATAAACATTCGCTTACAGCTGATGGATTCTTATTTCGCACTATCCAATGCTTCTTGCGGGATCTTGATCTCTTCCACGCCGTTATGGTTGGAGAACGTGCTGATCATTTTCATGTCCATCGAAATTTTCTGTCCCTCCTGCTCCATCTCCATGACCATGTTGACATCCGTATTTGCAGGCAGGTAGGTTTCTTTGTTAATCATATATTTCATTTTCATGCTGGTAATATTCATTTGATCAAGCATCGCTTGAGTTTGAGGATCCGATCCGTTTTGCTCCATGACCGCTTTGGCCAGTTCCTTCACGTTATCACCGGATACGTCAGCGTTAATGACGTAGTTGTCTCCCTCTTCCGTAATCTTGGTGTCTTCGGCAATCTTTTTGAATTGCTCCAGCTCACCTTCCGGATTCATGCTTGCCTTCATCTGCTCAATCAGTGGTTTCGTTTGTTCGTCGGGAATTTTGACCCATTGCTCTCCCACCTGCGAATAGATGTTATCCGAAGTGATGTACTGCTTCACATTTTGCGCTTCCTGTCCGGACATTTCCATTTTCATCTCCTGATAGATCATCATCGGATCTTTAATGATATCCATCTTCAGCGATGTTTTCACCTGTTGATCCTGGGACTGTTCGCCAGCCGCCAGTTTCAAATTTTGATCAATATTGGCTTCAGTCGTGAAGCTTTTCATGTCTTTGGTCGCAGCATTCGTTTTCTCAATCAACTCGTCCAATGTAGGGATCTTTGTCTCCTGCTCCGCTGTTGTATTGCCCTCGTTAGACGTTTCGTTGCCAGCTGGGGGTGTTGCCGTACTGTTATCCGCATCGCTACCACAAGCTGTCATGCTTACTGCTAATAATGCCCCAATAAATAATGTAGTCCACTTCTTCAAATGATTTGCCTCCCAATATACAGTTTATCCGTAGTCATTACCCAATTATTTCCGTTATTAATCAACAAGTAATGATACAATATGTCTCATGTCAGCTTTTTTAAAGAAATCGATCCTTTATTTCGGGTGTAGGCAACATGCATGCTTCATCTTTACCGAACCAGCGATACCGGTTGCGAGCTACCATGTTATAGATGGCGTTCCGAATAAATTTCGGTACAATAATCAACCCGTACAATAATGGATAAGGGAATTTGAGCCCTTTGGCAAGTCTCAGCGCTGCAGTTGAACGTGTGTAATATTTTCCGTCCACAATGAGTACAAATGTATCCATGCTGTCTGTGGACAGATTGCCCTTCTCAAGCAATTTTTTCGCTACATCCGATTGGAGTGATGCAAAATGATATGTCCCCTCGGGATCACGCTTGATAATCCACTTCGTTAATCCTTGGCAGAAATGACAGACTCCATCTACAAGCACAATCGGGTGTCCTTGATGCTGATCCGTTTGATTCACTGTCATAATCGTGGCCTCCTCACGTGTGCTATTAGAGTAACTTACCCGTTTTGAGTCATCCCGGCCGTTTTTTTTCACATTTTATTTAAGTGTAACGGAAAATAGAAAAAGAGCGCAGGCTCTGTGCCCACGCTCGTATCTGTCTTAGCAATTACTCAGCAATTGCCTTTTCCATCCATTGGTCATCGATCATTTGTTGATGCAAGTCATTTGCCCACTGGTCCATGCATTTGCAAATGAAATCTTTGCGGCATACTGGACAAGGCGTTTTCTGCAGACGGCTAATTGCAGTCATTTTCCATTCTGGGGATTTGGAATAGAATACACGGCATTGTGTGCCATCTACCAATTTCATGGTAAATTCATACAATCCGTCTTTTTCGTTTTTGCTGGCTACTTGCAATTTTGCAATACTTGGTCTATAAGACATGGATATCACCTGTTAATTCAAATTTGGTTCATGCATTGACATTGACACTTCTCAGTACTAAGTCATATTAAAGAAATTTTAGTTCGATGTCAACTCACACACCTTTATCCACCAAACAGAATATCAAGAATGGTACCCACCTGCCCCTGTTTTTTACCCTTTAGCACGTCTGGATCGAACACTTCAACATACCCACAAGAAGAACAGGCGACGAAGAGATAATGATTGTGCTGAATATCAAACATCTTGCTAAGACCTGCCCCTGACATGGATACTTCCTTAATGTTACAGCCCGTCCCCCTGCATTTTGTACATACAAATCGCCGCTCGATCATCTCTTCAATACTCATTATCCTTCCCCCTTCTTCGAATGTATGACATCAAGCAAGAGTAGATTATGTAAAATAGTACGCTGTTCAACATGCAATTTCCTGCATCACAAACTGTATTTTAAAATACAAAACCCTGCCGAATACCAGCAGGGTCTTGTGCTTGAACATCAGGTATCCAAGGATACTCTGCTTCAATATGTTCCCCGTTACTCCATCGAGTCACGGCTTAGACTACATTAAGTACCACATCAATATTACCGCGTGTTGCTTTGGAGTACGGACAGAAATCATGTGCCTTGCGCGCCAGATCTTCAGCTTGGCTGTGATCCACGCCAGGCATGCTCACGTCCAGACGAACCGACAGTTGGAAACCGTCATCCGCAGGATCTTTGCCGATGGATACGTTACTTGTAACGACCACATTCTCCAGCTTCACACCTGCTTTACGGGCGACATTGGCAAGTGCACTTTCATAACATGCTCCATATCCAGCGGCAAAAAGCTGCTCGGGGTTTGTCCCTTCACCACCGGAACCACCCAGCTCTTTAGGCATTTTCAAATCATGTTTGAGCACACCATCCGAAGAAGCCACTGAACCTGTACGTCCACCTTTAACTGTCGCTGTTGCTGTATATAAAGCTTCCATTAAAAATCTCTCCTTTACCTTCGATTTTTTTACTGCCTACTATTCAATTTAAACTTCTGGCTTATTTTGAAACGTACTGGAGCCCTTATTCAGCTTTTACATCTTTATCATTTTCATGCATGTGAGACATCATAGGTAATTTATCCAAGCTTGGGTAATATACTAAGGCACAATTCACTCCTCGCCATATTTTGTCCCTATACACAAAAGTTGCACTAGACAAAAATAATTGAAGTAGTACAATGTATGTATCGACATAAACGTTTGGATATATCGAAAGCAGTTTATTAACGCTTTTGATTTGGGTTTCAATTTTCAAATTTAATCTAAGGAGACACAATGTTTCCTCTTCATATAGAATATCAATACTTCAAAGTCGGGTGATTATATTATGAGTAAAAGAAATCTCTTCAAGACTCCTTCAAATGAGCCATTGGCTGCGGGTATGGCCCCTTCTCTGGGGGAAGCCCATAACTCCATGAAGGTGCCTCAGAATGCTGCATGGTGGAAAAAATTCCTTGCCTTTGTTGGTCCAGGTTACCTGGTTGCCGTAGGTTATATGGACCCCGGAAACTGGGCAACCGATATTGCGGGTGGTTCACAGTTTGGGTATACCTTATTATCCGTTATTTTGATCTCGAACCTGATGGCAGTTGTGCTGCAGTCACTCGCTGGTAAACTCGGAATTGTTACGGGTAGAGATCTGGCTCAAGCCTGTCGTGAACGGTTCAGTATGCCTGTCGTCATGATGTTATGGATTTTGTGTGAGCTTGCGATTGCAGCCACCGATCTTGCGGAGGTCATTGGTTCAGCGATCGCGCTTAAGCTGCTCTTTAACATTCCCATGTTATATGGCGTTATTATTACCGCAGTTGATGTACTGGTCATTCTTCTGTTGCAAAATAAAGGTTTCCGCGCATTGGAATCCCTCGTCATTGTGCTGATGGCTACCATCGCCCTCTGCTTCGGTATTGACCTGTTTCTCGCTAAACCGGATATGGGCGGCGTCATGCATGGTTTTGTACCCAGTGCCGAGATTTTGCAAAATCCAGCCATGCTCTACATCGCTATCGGAATTATCGGTGCAACTGTCATGCCCCATAACCTGTATCTGCATTCTTCCATCGTGCAGACCCGTCAGATTGAACAGACACCCCAGGGTAAAAAAGAAGCGATTCGGTACTCCACCATGGATTCAACCATCGCTTTAACGCTGGCCCTGTTCATCAATGCAGCCATCCTGATTGTATCAGCTGCCGTGTTCCATAGTGCAGGCATGACCCAGGTTGCGGAAATTACAGATGCCTACCATCTGTTGACACCTCTGCTGGGTACCACCATTGCAAGCATCCTGTTCGGTGTAGCGCTGCTGGCTTCAGGCCAGAACTCAACACTCACCGGAACGCTGTCCGGGCAGATTGTAATGGAAGGATTCCTGAACATTCGTATTCCGGCCTGGCTTCGTCGTCTGGTCACACGCCTAATCGCCATCATCCCGGCTGTAATCGTTACAGCCATTGCCGGAGAGCACGGAACAGAGGAACTGCTCATTCTGAGTCAGGTTGTACTGTCGCTGCAGCTGCCCTTTGCCGTCATCCCGCTGGTGATGTTTACGAGTGACAAAAAAAGCATGGGGGCATTTGCCAATAAGTTATGGCTCAAAATCATCTCCTGGATCATTGCCGGAGTTATCGTTATCCTGAATGTGTATCTGATCATCCAGACCATTCTGTTATTCTAGGTAAGCGGCAACTAGCAATATTTTTCATAACTCAAAAAGGCTGATCCTCTCAAGTAACATATCTCTTGAGTCGATCAGCCTTTTGTATGGTGTTGGTGCAACTTGATCCTAATCCTAATCCATATCTATATCCATATCGATTAGATCTCATATAACGCTATAGGTTAATTGTCTGATTTCTGAGTTACCAACAACGGAAGTAGTTCCTCCAGTGATTCAATCGTCCAGTCGGGACGATCTTCGTCTGCAAGCTCTGGCTGAAATCTGCCATAACCCTGTAGAATTCGGATCGTATGCATGCCCAGCTTCTTGGCCGGAATAATATCATTATCAATCCGATCTCCAATCATAACCGCCTCTTTGGGTTTGCACCCTGCCTGTTTCAGCGCCACAGCATACAGTTCAGGATCAGGCTTGGACACTCCTTCTTCAGCCGAACAGGCCAGCACATCCACATACTTGCGCAAACCATAGCTATCCAGCCGACTCTCTGTTCCCGGGCTTTGATTAGCAATAATGCCAATCTTATAGTGTTGCGACAACGTCTGGAGAACAGAACTGGCTGACGCGAAGGGGCGCTCAAGCTCTTTGCGGAACTTCAGCTTCTCCTGGATCTGTTCGCGGTGCCCCTCATCACTGATTAGGGTTCGAATAGCCAATTTCATCGGCCATTGCTCATAATTTCGATAAGAGGCGGCAAATAGCTCCCGCACCGTCTGCATCTCCACCTGATAACCAAGCGCACAAGCCTCACGCACGAACTGACCGATAATATCATCCACCGGCTCCCATTCGTCCACGAGCGTATCCCCCACATCAAAGAACAACCATTTTATCCCACGTACTTCCGGCACGCCTATTCCTCCTCGTTAGCCACAGGAAATTCTTATCCCCATTTCCCAAACCATAAAAAAGAAGACCCACCATCATGCATGAGTCTCCTCAAGATTCCGTTTATTTATGATTTCAATTATAACAGGCAGCTGACACCGGATCAATCACAGGTATGGAACAGGAACAACAACTAAACACTACCCATTAAGCAGGAACCCCACTTCCCCATTTAAAGAGTACACAATCCGGTCAGCTCCCATCCCCCGATAGATCCCTTTCGGATGGCTCTGTTCTGTAATGACACACAAGGACTTGGATGTCCATGAGCGGCAGATTTGCAAATATCGACAGGTCAGGTTTAGGCTATTTTCAAAAATAAAAACATTGCCGACACTGCCTTGCGGCAAAAACCATTTCTGAGCTGCAGCCGTGTTCATGCGAATGACATGCTCCACACCGATTCTCCGGAGCCTGCGCTCTTCACCTGCACTGTTGGTCAGAACGGCAAACGGCATTTTTTTGTACATCAGCAATTTGATAAATTTACGTCCTGCTTCATTTGGAGCAGTCACTAAGATCATCTCTTTATCCATCATTCGTTCCTCCCTTGGCGTGAAAAGACAACAAAAAAGAAGCGTGGGGGACCAAGGCCTCCCGGACGCTTCTTCATTAATCCACAGCAAAAAGACACTATGAACCAGCGTACGGCTTGTTGCCTCTCCCTTTAACGCTTACGAGGTTAGCTGACGGATTCGGACGCGAGAGTCGCCCTATTTCCGGCTGTCACCGGAAAATTCACCCCATGGATGCCTACTGTCCTGGACAGTTCATCCTGTTGGTTCCCCCGTTTCCCACCCATGAATGAATGGAAACTCAGCGATTAAAACATCGTTCCTTTGTGAACATAATCAGAGCGATATTATCGTTTGTTTCGTTTTTCATGTAAAATTTAATTTAATTGGAATTACGATATGAATCATACACCCATGCCCTACCGGTGTAAAGTCTGTGCAGATCACCGAATCGGTGGATTTTTGCCATTTCACTTCAATAATAACGCTTACAACATATCCATTCTCTACCCATCTCGTCAAAGCTCTCTAATTCTCCCTTTAGCGAAATTCACATAGCTAATCATTCACTGTTCATACACGAAAGGCTTACATTGTGCTAAAATAAATTTAAATTTTGCAATATTTAATTGTCATCAATATAATAGGAGATAAGAAGAATATGAAATGGAGGCGATTCTCATATCAGTCTACGACTACAAAGTAAACACCCTTCGCGGTCAGGAAGTTGAAATGTCCAACTATCGTGACAAAGTACTGCTTATCGTGAACACAGCAAGTCAATGCGGTCTCACGCCCCAATTTAAAGGGCTGCAAGAACTTCAGGACAAATTCAAAGATTCCCCATTTGAAGTTCTCGGATTTCCAAGCAACCAGTTTGCACAGGAAAAAGGCTCTTCGGATGATATTGCCGAGTTCTGTCAGATGAACTATGGTGTCAGCTTCCCGATGTTTGAGAAAATCGATGTGAACGGTTCAAGCGCTCATCCTCTATTTCAGCATCTTACCAAAGAAGCACCGGGCGTACTTGGCTCCAAATCCATCAAATGGAACTTTACCAAATTTCTTGTGGATCAGAATGGACGTGTTCTGAAACGGTATGCCCCCAAAACAACACCTGATAAAATTGAAGCAGACATCAAAGAATTGCTTAAATAAGTTAAGGCCATCCGGACCCTGCAGACAGAATGAACCTGCAAACGGGGTAAACGGATGACCTTTTTTGTCTGAACCATTTATACTGTAAAAAGCCAAAAAAAGAAGCTCCCCGTATGGGAAGCTTCTTCTTCATCGTTCTTATGATGCGGTCGAGAGGACTCGAACCTCCACGGGCATACGCCCACTACCCCCTCAAGATAGCGTGTCTGCCATTCCACCACGACCGCATGTCGTAAATAATCGGCAACAGAATTGATTATACCCGGTTCATGTTTAAATGTAAAGCATTTTTAATATTATCCTTTCAACTGCGATTTTCCTTCCATAAATCGTATTATCTCGTCATTTTCTCCTATGAACCGCATATGATTAAATTTGATCTCGTTTAATATTCGATTCGGCTGATCCCCCCTACTTTTATAAGAGACAGACAACTCATTCACTTTTCCAAATATAACATTCATAGTTATATAAATTAACATTATAAGATTCCCAAATTTAAAAACCAAGAAACCATTGACAAAAAGCGGATATTTATGTGAATATATATATTATATAATTCGGATTTACACACATAAAGCGAACTAAAAAGGAGTTTAATGTTATTTAACATAACATTAAACGAACGTAGGAGGCGAAAGACTGTGAACCGTGGGAATAAGCTGCTCGATTACGTCAAACTGCTTGATTCCTCTATCCAGGTAGGAGGGTTCACCCATTCCTTCGGCATGGATACCCATATCACTGAAGGGACCATTCGTAGTGCCGAAGATCTTGAATCATTCATGCGCTGTCAATTGCACCCCAGCATCGTCCGTCTGGAAGGCATGGCGATTAAAGGTATCTACACTGCCACAGATCATAATGACGCGTGGCGTACAGCTCTCATCGACAAGCTCGTCCATGTCCAGCGGACCCCAGTACACCTCAGAGAACACGCCTCCACAATGGGCAAACGACTGATTAAGCTGGCTCACGCACTCCACCCCTGGATTGATTTTAGCGAACTTGAACAAACCTTGGCTAAGTATGAATCCGTTGGCTGCCTCTCCACTGTTCACGCCTGGATTAACCACCACCTCGATATCCCTGTCGAGGAGGCGGCCCTGGGTTATCTGCATTCAGCCATGAGTGCCTGCATAACCGAAGCCTCCAAAGTCATCCCCCTCAACACCAATACAACACAGGACCTGTTGGTTCGCCTGGCCGCAGACCTGGAGCATGAATGGCATACCGTCAGCGCCTCCGCTGCGGATGGACTGGTACAACCAACCTCAATGTCCATGAAAGCATTGTTCCCCAGCTTTCACATGCTTGGAGCAGGACTTCACGCCTACAGGGCGTAATCTCTCCCCCCTTCGCCTCCATATCACTCACCTCCTCATACAGTAAGACACAAAAAACACGCCGCAACCTCCTTGCTGGCGTGTTTTTTATGTCAGTTATGTTGCCTATTTAACGCATTTACGCCATTTAACATATTAAAATACACTTATTTCCGTCTTTTTTAATTGTTAGATGACGCAATTACGTATATAATAAATCTTACAGCTCGCATATCCATATATTTTACATCAAGAATGATTGGCTGAATACTACATTCTAACTGAGGGGTGAACCCTTTTGAACAAAAAGAAACCTGTTACTCCGTTCGGTTGGGCGATCAAACGACGGCTAACCGAACTCCAGGTCGACCAGAAGACATTTTGCGAACAGCACGGCATTCCGCCATACCGTCTCTCCAATCTCATTCACGGCACACGCAAAGCAACCCGGTTCAGGAACCAGGTCGCAGACATTTTGGAAATTCCTGATGATTTAAGATAAGACTTCTGCCAAGGAGGACCTCATTTCATGAGATATTTAATATCCGATCTGGAGAGATTATCGTTCCAGTCCATGCATCACCAGCTCATCATCGTTGACCACAACTGGATCATTCGAAGCTGCAACACCGCTTGGCAGCAGGGGCTCGGACAGCCGCCTCCCAAGCTGGACATATCAGACACCTCCAGAACACCTGAAACCTCCCATTACCTCCAGCTCATGGAGGCGTGGATATCACGCGAGGAGAAAGCAAAGAATGCGAAGATTGTTCAAGAGTTGAAAAATATCACCAAACCCTTTAACGACTGTTGTACATACGAGATTTCCATTCAAACGACCCACAGGGAGCAGCGCTGGTTCCGTCTGGAGCTCACCCCGTTAAGGCAGGCCGATCCAACTCTGCTGTCCGATCTTGCCCTAATTGCTCACACAGATGTCACCGAACAAAAACACATAGAACAGCAGCTAAAGAAGGCCCTGTCCGAAGTTCGCACATTACGCGGGCTGCTACCCATCTGCGCTGTCTGCAAACAGATTAAGGATGAACAGGACGCCTGGAACTCTGTCGAGAGTTATCTGGAGAAGCACACACATGCCGAATTCACCCATGATATATGCCCGGATTGCATCCGGCGTCTATATCCCAAGTACTCCAACATTCTGGACAAGCGCTCCTAAACTCATCCTACGCCATGAACCTTAGCTACACAGACAGATGGTGCTCAAACTGCGACATATCCAACTCTCGCGGCGTTCCTTGCAGTGCAATCGCTCCTTTGTCCATTACATAGATATAATCTGCAGCACCGCGTACAAAATCAATGCTTTGCTCCACCAGCAAGATAGAGATCTCGCCCTTTGCCTTAATTTGCAAAATGACCTGCCGGATATCCTCCACGATGGAAGGCTGAATGCCTTCTGTCGGTTCATCCAGAAGCAACAAACCGGGCCGGGAAGCGAGCGCACGGGCAAATGCCAGCTGCTGCTGCTGCCCCCCACTCAGATCACCACCCTGCCGTCCATACATCGTGGCAAGCACCGGAAACATCGCCAGCACATCCTCCGGGAACGTCTTCACACCCGGAGCGCCGGTCTCCAGTCCCAGCAACAAATTCTCCTTAATCGTAAGCTGAGGGAAAATTTCCCGCCCTTGCGGCACATAGCCAATCCCCGCCCTGGCCCGTTTGGCTGAGTCATGGGCGGATAACTCCTCACCTTTCCACTGGATACTGCCCTTGCGTGTTTTAAGTAGTCCCATCAAGGTTTTCATCAGGGTAGTCTTTCCCACGCCATTGCGACCCATCAGACACACCACCTGACCTGGCTCAACATCTAGATTCACGCCCCGCAGTACATTGCTTTCCCCATAACCGGATTCAATTCGTTTCAGTGACAGCATGGTCATCTCTCCTTTTGCCCAGGTACACTTCAGCCACCCTCGGATCTTCCTGCACTTCCGCCATCGTTCCTTCCTTCAAGAGCTTGCCTTCATGCATTACCGTTACCTTGGCCGCATACTCGCGAACAAATTCCATATCATGCTCTACCACTACAACAGACCTTTCACGCGCAATCTCCTGCAATAATCGGCCCGTCTTATGTGTTTCCTCATCCGTCATGCCTGCCGCTGGTTCATCCAGCAGCAATACACGCGGCTCTTGCAGGAGCAGCATACCAATCTCAAGCCACTGCTTTTCCCCATGTGATAGTGCCCCTGCACGCGCATCCACACGATCCTGCAGACCAATCTGGTGCTTAATCCGTTCCATCGCTGAACTTGTTTTACCATAACGTTGAATACCAAGAGCCTGTAAAGGAGAACGACGAGTCTCCGCAGCCAGCATCAGGTTCTCCATCACGGTCAGGCCCCCAAAGATCGAGGGAGCCTGGAATTTGCGTCCTACCCCTTTCCGTACAATCTGATGCTCCTTCAGACGAGTCAGTTCTGTACCATCAGCCATCTTTACCGCACCGGACACAGGCTTGGTCTTGCCGCAAATGACATCCAGCATCGTGGTTTTCCCCGCACCATTGGGGCCGATCAGAAAGTGCAAATCATGCTCATACAGCTTCAGATTCATGCCTTTGACCGCAACAAAGCCTCCAAACGCCACCGTGATTCCTTCAGCGACCAAGACCACCGGAACCTCAGTAGACTTCAGGTTTTTCCTGACTGACCGGAACATGCACAACCTCTCCTCTCCGCTTCAGCAAACGAACCACGTGACGGTACACACCAACAAGCCCATTTGGCATGAACAATACCACCGTTACAAAGAGTCCTCCGATCACAAATAACCAACCTTCCGGATAAGCCTCACTGATGCCTGTTTTGGCTGCATTCAGCACCACAGCTCCGATCACCGCACCAATCAGTGTTCCACGCCCACCCAACGCAACCCATAACACCATTTCAATGGAAGGTACAATTCCCATCATGGAAGGCGATATAATCCCTACCTGGAGTACAAATAACATTCCAGCGATTCCCGCAAGCGCTCCGGAAAGGGCAAAGGCCAGCGTTTTGAACCCTGCCGGGTCATATCCAAGAAAGCGAACCCGATTCTCCCCATCCCGCGCAGCTTCAAGCACCTGACCGAACCTGCTGTTCACAACCCGGCGACAGAGCAGATAGGCGATTACCAGAACGGCGAGCGTTATATAGTAGAGTGCGATTGTTGTCCCTGCTGAATGAAGTGTGAATCCAAAGATGGCGTTATATCCTGTAATACCATTGGTCCCTCCTGTCCATTCCTGTTTGCCAACAAACAACGTTACGGCAATGAGGACAAGCGCTTGCGTCAGGATCGTAAAATAAACGCCAGTAATCCGGTTACGGAACGTGAACCAACCCAGAGCAAAGGCCAGTAATGCCGGGAGGGCAATACCCAGTAATAACGCTGCCGGGAACGACCTGAACGGTTCCCAAAACCACGGGAGACTACTGAGACCACTCCATCCCATAAAGTCAGGAAGAGCAGCACCACTGGCCTGCAGCTTCAGATACATCGCCATGGCGTAACCGCCCAGTCCGAAAAACACACCGTGCCCCAGACTAAGTACACCTCCATACCCCCAGATCAGATCCAGACCGATGGCCAGAATGGCCAGCGCCAGGAATTTCGCCAATAGACTAAGCCGGAATTCCGTGGAAATGAGCGGAGCAAGACACATCATGATCAGGATAACCGCCCAGATGATCTTCATTTTCAGACTACCCGCCTTGAGAAGTGCAGACATCATATAACCCCCTTCTTTGCATTAATCCAGACTCCGGGTCCGCATGGCCACAAGTCCGCGAGGCTTCCATTGCAGAAAAGCCACGATACAGACAAATACCAGCACCTTGCCGATGGAGGCGGAAGTGTATGTTTCGAATAACGTATTAAACATGCCGATTCCGAGCGCACCGCACACGGTCCCCACCAGTTTTCCAACACCACCCAGTACAACCACCATGAACGCATCCACGATATAATACGTCCCCAGCGAGGGGCCAATCGGGCCAATCAGTGTCAACGCACATCCGGCGATGCCGGCAATGCCCGAACCAATCGCAAAGGTCATGCCATCCACTCGTCTGGTGGAAATCCCGAGACAGCCAGCCATGCTTCGATTCTGCATCACCGCCCTCATCCGTCTCCCGGAAGAAGTCCGATAGATGTACAAATACATGCACAACAGCACAACCGCAACCAATGCGATAATGAAAAGACGTTTATACGGAAACACAATGCCGTCCGCGATGGTCAGACCTCCGTTAAGCCAAGCCGGACTGGATACCCCTACATTGGGCGCCCCAAATATCGTTCGGGCCAATTGTTGCAGCATCATGCCTACACCCCAGGTAGCAAGCAGACTGTCGAGCGGCCTCCCATACAGATGCCGGATCAGCACCACTTCCAGCAACCAGCCTATAAGAGCCGCCACACCAAAGGCGATCGGCAGAGCCACAATAAAGTAGACATCGAACCAAGCTTGCGGAGCATACGAAATGAACAGGTTTTGTGTCACATACGTAGCGTAAGCGCCAATCATGATCAATTCACCATGTGCCATGTTAATGACATTCATCAATCCAAATGTAACCGCGAGTCCCAATGCAATCAGCAGCAGGATGGAACTGATGCTTAACCCATTGAACATTTGCAGGACAAACATATCCATCGCCTTTCCCTCCTTATGCTGTGAACATCTGACATTTCACACAAGATACCATTTATTTATCACACAAACGCTTTACCGCGATATTGTAGGAGGGTGTGTTGTTTCACCCTCATCGGTTATTCAGGAGTTTTGACGTGAACTTTCTGCGCTATTTGTTACTGAGGGAAGCACCCCACTCATAGGTTTTCAGATACGGATCAGGTTTGACTGGCGCACCGGAGTTCCACAATTCCTTAAACTGTCCATCTTCCTGCACTTCGCCAATCCGCACCGTTTTGTAGATATGCTGGTTCTCTCCGTCCACCGTCACTTTTCCTTCCGGCGCATCGAATTCAATACCTTTGGCAGCCTCCTTCACCTTTTCCACATCGGTTGATCCGGCCTTTTCTACAGCTGCTTTCCACAGATAGACTGCCACATATCCCGCTTCAATCGGATCGGCTGTCACCCGGTCAGCACCATATTTTTCTTTATACTTTTCAACAAATGTTTTATTTTCAGGTGTATCTGTCGTCTGATAATAGTTCCACGAAGCCAGATGTCCTTTCAGTACATCTGCACCAATCCCCCGAATTTCTTCCTCCGCCACACTCACCGACAGAGTCGTCATCTGGTCCGATGAGATCCCGGCATCTTTTAATTGTTTGAAAAAGGCGACATTACTGTCTCCGTTCAGCGTGTTATATACAATATCCGGCTTGGCAGCCTTGATTTTGCTGATAATCGTACTGTAATCCGTATGCCCCAGTGGTGTATATTCTTCACCTACCACCTCGCCGCCCTCAGCTGCAAGCTGGGCTTTGATGACCTGATTGGCCGTTTTCGGGAAAACATAATCCGAACCCAGCAGGTAAAACTTCTTGCCCCTGTTCTCCAACAACCAGGTTACGGATGGAACAATCTGCTGATTCGTAGTGGCTCCTGTATAAAAAATGTTAGGTGATGATTCCAATCCTTCATATTGCACCGGGTAAAACAACAGACCCTTGTTCTGTTCAAATACCGGAAGCATGGCCTTTCGACTTGCAGAGGTCCATCCTCCGAATACAGCAGCTACCTTATCCTGTTGAAGCAGTTTTCCTGCTTTCTCCGCAAACGTAGGCCAATCGGAAGCACCATCCTCAACCACAGGCTCGATCTGTTTACCCAAAACTCCGCCTGCTGCATTAATCTCTTCAATGGCAAGCATCTCCGCATCCTTAACGGACACTTCACTGATCGCCATCGTTCCACTTAGGGAGTGAAGAATACCTACTTTAATCGCGTCTCCGGGTGAAGCTGACTCTCCTGTTTCAACGGAACCTGATGCCTTAGGCGGCGTGCCACCTTCTACACATCCTGTCAACGCAATAACCGCACCGAGCAAAATACCCCATAACTTGACCGACCTCTTCTTCAATAGCTTACACTCCCTTTTTTTAGTCTATTGACGAACATTAAGGTCATATATTACTGAAATGTTCGTTGATCCAAATTATGGAGGGTCACACTCACCATGTCAATAATGCTTACACAATTTTATTTCATGCATGCTCGTTTCATGCATACTGCTAATATAATTAGAACCATATTGACAAAGGGTCCACCCTGTGTGAGTATAATTAACATACAACATTATCCATAAAGATAGAGACTACCTAAGGGAAAGGTCGGATTGCCTTGCACTGGACTGAGCAGGAAAAAGAAAAACTCCTGATTACTGTCGCCGCTAATCTTGCCCGCGAACGCAGAGGACGCGGTCTGAAGCTGAATGTTCCCGAAGCCATCGCATTGCTAACCTCCGAACTCATGGAGCGCGCACGCGATGGCATGAGTGTTGCCGAGTTGATGAGATACGGCGGCACGATCCTGACACGTGAAGACTGTATGGAGGGTGTAGCCGATATGATCCCCGAAGTACAGGTGGAAGCCACTTTTCCAGACGGAACAAAACTGGTCACTGTCCATGAACCTATACGCTGAGAAAGGCAGGAGAACTTCATGATCCCTGGTGAATATCGTTTGAAACAGGATGATGAGATCGTCTGTCATCCCGATCGCCCAACCATGCGACTGATCGTACTGAACCGTGGCGACCGTCCCGTACAGGTCGGTTCTCACGTTCACTTCTATGAAGTCAATGCCGCACTGGACTTCGATCGTTCTTCCGCTTTCGGGCACCGCCTGCATATTCCGGCAGGTACCGCTGTCCGTTTTGAACCCGGTGAAGAAAAACCGGTCGAACTCACTACATTTGGCGGAAAACGTCAGATTTATGGATTTAACGGATTAACCGAAGGGGCGGCGGATCAGCCACCCGATCCACAGAAGCTGGAAACATTCCTGAAGGCATTTGCGCCCCCTGTGCAGGATGGAGAGGACTCTTTATGAAAGGAATGAGCCGCGAACAATACGCGTCCATGTTCGGACCCACAACCGGGGATGCCGTCAGGCTTGCAGATACAGAACTATGGGCAGAGATTGAACATGATTATGCTGTTTATGGGGATGAAAGCAAATTCGGTGGCGGCAAGGTCATTCGGGACGGAATGGGCCAGTCCACATCCGCCCTACGCAGTGAAGGCACGCCTGATACAGTCATCACGAACGCTATCATCATCGATCATTGGGGGATTGTAAAAGCAGACATCGGTATTCGCGATGGCCTCATCTGCGCTATCGGCAAATCCGGCAACCCGGATACGATGGATGGAGTCGATCCCGCGCTGGTTATTGGCGCATCGACCGAAATCATTGCCGGGGAAGGCATGATTGTGACCGCCGGAGGCATCGATACCCATATTCATTTTATCTGTCCACAACAGATTCAAACGGCATTATCTTCAGGCGTAACGACCATGATCGGCGGCGGCACAGGACCTGCAACAGGCACTAAAGCTACCACCTGCACACCCGGAGCCTGGCACATCCACCGTATGCTGGAGTCCGCAGAGGCATTTCCCATGAATATCGGTTTTCTGGGCAAAGGCAACAGTTCCAGTACCGCTCCATTAATTGAACAGATTGAAGCCGGTGTCATCGGACTGAAGCTGCATGAAGATTGGGGTACAACACCAAGCGCCATTGATGCCTGCCTAACCGCAGCCGGAGAACATGATGTTCAGGTAGCCATTCATACCGATACGCTGAACGAGACCGGATTTCTGGAGAATACACTGGCTGCCATCAATGGACGCACCATTCATACCTATCATACCGAAGGGGCTGGCGGCGGACATGCGCCAGATATTATCCGCGCTGCGGGAGAGTCTTACATCATCCCCTCCTCCACCAATCCAACACGTCCTTACACACGTAATACGGTAGAAGAACATCTCGATATGCTGATGGTTTGTCATCACCTGGACCCGTCCATTCCGGAAGACGTCGCCTTTGCCGATTCGCGGATTCGGCCCGAAACGATCGCGGCCGAAGACATTTTGCATGATCTTGGCGTATTCAGCATCATCAGTTCCGATTCGCAGGCAATGGGGCGGGTTGGCGAAGTCATTATTCGCACCTGGCAAACCGCCGACAAGATGAAAAAGCAGCGAGGCAAGCTCGAACTGACCTCAGGCTCCCCGTCTGATAACGATCGAATCAAAAGGTATGTCGCCAAATATACGATTAACCCGGCGATCGCTCACGGAATTGGCCATCTTGTCGGTTCCGTGGAGGTCGGCAAATTGGCTGATCTGATCGTTTGGAATCCGGCCTATTTTGGAGTAAAACCCGAAATGGTCATTAAGGGCGGTATGATTGCCTTTGCCCAGATGGGAGATCCCAACGCTTCAATCCCTACGCCGCAGCCCGTTTTCGGAAGACCGATGTTTGGCGCATACGGCGGAGCAGTCGCCAAAGGGTCCATCACTTTTGTCTCCCAAGCCGCAGCGGATTCAGGGATCAAAGAGACGCTAGGCTTGAACAAGCGCGTTGAACCTGTTAAAGGCTGCCGTTCGGTGAGCAAAAAAGACATGATTCACAACGATGTAACTCCCGTCATTGAAGTCGATCCCGAAACCTATGAGGTACGGGCTGATGGCGAGCTTCTCACCTGCGAGCCCGCAGATGAACTGCCAATGGCACAACGCTATTTCATGTTTTGACATCTAATATAAAAAAGCGAAATATAAGCTGAACTGTTCCGTTTACACTTGATCACTCCGCTGGCAGAACAACCTTCCGATCGCTGTTATCCCCAGATTTCTTTGATCCCCTTTCTGAAAGGGAGAAATCTTGTGATAAAGGCGAGCGCTACGCTTCTCCAGGTTTTTTCTGCCCTCTCCGTTCTCGTGTAAACCGCTTGTTCATCTTATATTCCCAAAAATTTATATTAGATTTGGATTGTAAATTAAATACACAAGGGGGGGCACGCATGATGATGCACAGCGGCATGAAATTACTCCGTTATGTTCAACTGCTGGATTCGGCCCTGCCCATCGGCGGGTTCTCCCACTCGTTCGGTCTGGAGGCATACACCCATGATGGAACGATAAAAACCACCGCCCAGCTTGAACAATTTATTCGCAGCCAGCTTCATTCCAGCCTCGTGCGGCTCGATGGCCTCGCCATCAAAGGTGTCTACCAGGCTATTGAGCAACAGAATGCTGCCCTGCTCGCCCTTTACGACAAACGTGTACATGCCCAGCGGACACCCAGGGAACTGCGGGAAAGTGGGCACAAAATGGGGAAGCGATTGCTCAAGCTTGCGAGATCACTTTACCCATGGATGGACTTTTCACTAATTGATGAAGCCGTACAGGAACACGGTGCCTTTTGCGGCATTACAACTATTCACGGCTACATCAATTATCAGCTGGAAATCGGACTAGACGAAGCCGTCACCGGACATCTGTACACCTCTGTTAACGCTTATGTAAACGGCGCTCTGCGTCTTCTACCCATCGGGCAAACTGAAGCACAAATGCTGATCCAGAAACTTTTGAATGATATTGACTCTGAATGGTCTCGAATCCGGAATAACGAACCGGAAGATATGCACAGCTTCGGTATTGCCCAGGAAATCTATGCCATGCGGCATGAGAGCCTGCCAGCCCGTCTGTTCATGTCCTAACGACATTAATTCAAAACCAAGGAGGAATTTGTTATGTGTGGAGGAGCTAATCATACGCATCATGCAGAATGGGAACGCAAGATATTTGATCGGAGTCGCCCGATGCGAATCGGGATCGGCGGGCCGGTAGGTTCAGGGAAAACAGCCCTTGTGGAGAAACTATCCAAGGCACTGCGTACACGTTACAGTCTGGCCGTGATTACCAATGATATTTATACGAAGGAAGATGCCGAAATCTTACTGCGTCAGAATGCCCTCGAACCGGAACGTATTATCGGTGTAGAGACAGGCGGATGCCCGCATACCGCTATTCGAGAGGATGCTTCCATGAATTTCGAAGCCGTTGATGAGTTGATTGAACGCTTCCCGGATCTGCAGCTGATCTTTATCGAAAGCGGTGGTGACAACCTGTCTGCAGCTTTCAGTCCGGAACTGGCGGATGTTTTTATATACATTATTGACGTGGCTCAAGGGGAAAAACTGCCACGTAAAGGCGGCCCAGGCATCACTCGTTCAGATCTATTACTTATTAATAAGACTGACCTCGCGCCTTATGTTGGCGCAAGTCTGCAAGTCATGAAGAATGATACCGAGCGGGTACGTGAAGGGCGCCCTTATGTGATGTCGAACCTGATGAGCGGCGAAGGGGTATCCGAGATCGTACACTGGCTTGAACATCAATATATGGATGACGATGCTTCCGCTGCGCATCTGCTTACGCACACCCATGAACACGGCACGACCCACAGCCATTAATTCATCTTCCCCTTTACATGATGGAGTTGAATCTGGACCGAACCGCAGTGCTGGAGAGGCCGTGATACGCCGCAGCGAGCTCAGGGCCTCACTTGCCCTCCAAGGCGGGCGCACCGTCATGACGGATCGTTATTACAGCGCCCCTCTCCGGTTCAGTCGATCCTTTCGGCCTCCGGGTGGCGGAGATGAATTATGTGTATATACTTCAGACGTTTCCCCAGGTGTGCTGAACGGTGATCATTATCGATCCGATTGGCAGTTGGGCCAGAACACCCACCTCATGCTAAGCAGCACATCAGCGACGAGGCTCCATCCCACACCTACTGTTCCGTCGTCTGTGAACCATCACTTTCGACTGGAACAAGGAGCGGTACTGGAGTACTTTCCCGAATGCGTCATTCCATTCAAAGGCAGCTCCTCTGCACTCACCACGACCTTTGAGCTAGGAGAACAAGCAGTACTTGCATACGCGGATATCTGGTCCGCTGGACGGATTCATCGGGGTGAGGCCTTTCAGTTCAAGCGCTATCGCAGTCTGACAGAAATCTGGCATGGGAAGCAGTTGGCCGTATGGGATCGATTCGGACTCGAACCAGAATCCGACGATCCGAAATCACCCGCAGCGTTAATGGGCTATACTCATGCTGCTGCTTTGTGGATGATCGCCCCTGGATTGGGCGCAGCACAATTGGAATCTGTACGGTCCACCTTGCCACCAGATGGCCGCATGCTTGCCGGAGCCAGTTTACTCGCTACAGGCGGGATTGGTGTTCGTTTGCTCGGCATGGCAGCCTGGGAACTTCAAGAGCAATGCCTTCGGATCTGGAATTCCCTTCGTCCCACCCTTTTGGGCAAACCAAGCCTCACATTCCGCAAGTGAAGCTATACGTATATCGGACTAACTTTCGGAATTGCATATTGCAACGAGTTTAAAAGACAAAGAACCTCTGCACAATTTCCGACGGGTTTCGGATTTGTTCAGAGGTTTTTTATATATCCAGATGGTCCAGTCAAGATGTAACTTTCACTAAATTTGCACTACAACGTCTCGTCCCCTTTGGGATTATCTTCTCCCTTGTAACGAAAGTCGCTTGAATCTCTGCTTTCCTTGGATTTGCGATAACGGGTAAATTCAATATATTCACTGATAAAAGACTGCTCCACAGTCGATAATTCGCTTTCTTGGCAATTCAATTGCCGCAAAACGTCAAAAAAATAATCCTCCCGTTTTTCCCGCACCATCGCCTCCTTGGATGGACGCCCAATCATGAGCCAGTCGAGGCTCACATCAAAAAACGAAGCAATCTCAATTAGTTTATTCGTACTCGGAATAGATTTACCGCGTTTCCAGTCACCCAGATTGCCTGTGCTGATCTTCAGCTGTTGGCAGAAAGCCTTCTTGGTCATTCCTCGTTCGGCAATCAGGTGTTCAATTCGCTCATAGATCGACTGCATACAGAACCGCCTTCCAACCGTAATAATCATTGCATGTACCTAAATTATACCACAACCTCCCTGAATCCTCAGCCTTTTAATCCCAGAAATACGTTCTGCTATTTCGCATAACACAAAAATAGACTCCCACGGATAACCATGAGAGTCTATCTTATAACGCTTGTTGCTGTGATGCGGTCGAGAGGACTCGAACCTCCACGGGTATACACCCACTACCCCCTCAAGATAGCGTGTCTGCCATTCCACCACGACCGCATATTCAATTGTGAAAATGGTGAGCCATGAAGGGCTCGAACCTTCGACACCCTGATTAAAAGTCAGGTGCTCTACCAACTGAGCTAATGGCTCTTGCTGTAACTTCACCGGATGTGCCATGCGTAACTCTTTTGTATAGGAGCTATGACTTTTTGAGGATTCCTCATCAGGATTGTACATCCCTGAGGTGGTGAAGATAATGACCCGTAGGGGATTCGAACCCCTGTTACCTCCGTGAAAGGGAGGTGTCTTAACCCCTTGACCAACGGGCCTTATTAACAAGTTGTCTTTCTTGGCGACAAGAATGAGTATATCATAGGCGAATCGAAACATGCAACACTTTTTTTAATATTTATTTCCCAACTACTTCTTGCCCTCTTTTTTTTTTGCTCTCTCCCCCATAATGTTAATGATTTCTCTTTCACATATTTATCATCATAATCATCGTAAATTGTAAAATCAAGATCAAAAAACTTAACTTCACTTATATTCACTTATAATATTGCAAACTTCATTATTACTACTTATAATTGAATGAACAGTAAGTAAATAATAATCACGGTTAGATACGTACAAGGAGGCATCACGTTTGTTTCAGGAAGAACGAATGCAGCTGATCATCGAACATCTGCGCAAGCACAGTCGCATCTCAGCTGATGATATTGTATCCCTGTTTGACGTTTCCCGGGATACGGCCCGCAGGGATTTGATCAAACTCGAAGAACAAGATGCGATAATTCGAACCCGAGGCGGTGCAATTCTCCCCGTTCCACCCGTTGAGCACAGATCGTACAAAGATCGTCTGCTTCACATTTCAGATGAAAAGAGAGCTATTGGCAAGCTAGCCGCTGCGATCGTCCGCCAAGGTGAACAGATCATCCTGGATTCTTCCACTACAGTGCAGACTTGTGCCGAAAATTTGAACGGCAAGTCCTGTACGGTCCTCACCAATTCCATTTATTCAGCTGATCTTCTCTCCAATCACACGGCTGTCGAGATTCGTTTGCTGGGCGGTAAAGTCGATAAAGAACAGCGTTATGTCTATGGTACTTCAGTTATTGAAACTCTTTCCCATTATTATGTAGATAAAGCCTTTATCGGCATTGGCGGAATTACGATGGACGGCTTTAGTGCTTCTGAAGAAGAAGGAAAAATAAAACACAAAATGATGCAGGCCGCCAAACAGGTTATTGTACTTGCTGATCATTCCAAGTTTGATAAGCGTTATGGCTATCGTTTTGCAGACTGGTCACTCGTGGATGTGTTAATCACAGATCAATGGCCTTCCCAAGATTGGCGAACCTTTCTAGCCGAACAGCAGGTTGAGATCCTCATTCCTGAACCTACAATTGAAAAGGAGTTGTAACATATGAAATTATTTGCTACCGATTTGGACGGAACGTTACTGAACAGAGACAGCCGGATCAGCCCGGAAAATGCAGCCGCAATCCATAAGGCACAACAAGAAGGATTGAAGGTCACGATCGCTACAGGACGGGTCTATTCCGACGTATTAACGATAAGCAGCGAAGGCGGAATTCACACGCCAGTCATCGGCTCCAACGGAGCTACCATCCATGATGCCAACGGTGAACGCCTGTTCCATCTTCCGCTTGAGCGAGAAACGGCCGCATCGGTGATGCAATGGCTGGAAGATCATCATTGTTACTACGAAGCCTCAACACAACAAGGTATATACGCCCCCATTAGCAGCCATGAGGCGATGCTCGCTGAGATGGACCGCATTCTGGGTTCAAGTCCCGGGGAGGACATTGAACGCCTCATTCGCGCCGTTAAGAAGCACTATGACAAGAAAGATTACCACCGCGTAAACTCCCATCAGGAGATTCCTTCTGAAGCTTACATTTACAATATTATGGCCTTTTCATTGGACCCGGAACAATTGCAGCAAGGACGCCAATACTTTGCCTCCCGCTCCGATGTAGCCATGGTGGTATCCTCTGAACACAACTTCGAAATGCAGCATCCTGATGTATCCAAAGGTAACGCCTTAACCAAACTGGCTGCGCATTTGAACATCTCCATGGAAGATACAGCTGCCATCGGTGATAATTTCAATGATGTATCCATGCTGAAAATGGCAGGGCTCGGTATTGCCATGGGCAATGCAGAACCGGAAATTAAGGCGCTTGCCAAGGCGGTGTCATTGACTAATGTGGAACATGGTGTCGCCCATGCCATTCATTGTGTTCTTGAAGGAAAGCCTGTTTCCCAGCCGGAGTCCGTTGTTGAAGGCGGTCAGTAATCGCTTTTCGTAATGGTTCGGTATTAGGACCTAGCGATCTAGCTACTTAGCGATAACCTGGCTTCACCTCATCTCAACGGAACGAACATGAGAAATATCCTGCAATAAAATAATCAATTGCTCACCCCGGTATGAACCCGGCAGCTGCAACGTGAATTCAAGCACAGTCTCCTCTTTGGAGTCTGTGCTTATTTGCTGTTCTGTTTTGAATCCGATCACCGATATTTTTTCCTGTCCCAGCAAAGCCAAAACGGTTTTCAGTGTATCTCCCTCCTGCAGCAAACGAATCGTCAACGTCTCTGTTCTCGCGGATACCAACCAGCGTGTCGGCCGATGCAGCAGCATCTGGGCCAATACAATAAGCAGCGTCACCCCGGCCCCTGTCCAATACAATCCGGAACCAACGGCCAGTCCCATCCCGGCAGTCGCCCAGATTCCGGCAGCTGTCGTCAATCCCCGGACCGTATGGCGCTGTGTAAAGATCATCCCGGCTCCAATGAAGCCGACCCCACTGACCACCTGTGCCGCAATCCTGGAGGGATCAAGCGACAGATTAACCCAGCCTGCCTGATCCTGAAAGCCATACTTGGATACAATCATCATCAATGCAGCACCCACAGCGACAACAAAATGAGTACGTATTCCCGCTTCCTTCATCCGGTTCTTGCGCTCATATCCAATCAAAACGCCGCATATGCCAGCTATGAGTACACGCATCAAGTATTCCATTTCCACGCACATCACCTCTCTTATGTATATGCTTACATGTATCTTTCTTTACAATTTACCCATTCTTTAACTAAAACAATAATCATTCGTGGCATTCTTTCATCCATTTCAAAAGGTACCTGAAAAAAGTGAAGACCCAATGGCCCCCACTTATATATTCCGGATTACATAGGATGCATCTATACTTTTAACTTATACCTGTCCCTATTCAGCGCGGAAGTTCTCCCCTTGTCTTTCCCCCAATCCATAATAATGCCGAAAATTATAGATTAGCGGGTGCCACTTCGCCGGATCAATTTTGTTCAATCCAGATATAAGCGTCTTATGTGCATGTACCTTCAGTGCTTTCACCTCAACAACGGCCATAAAAGGCGTATGCTCCGGTGTGCGGATGTGCTGCACGGAAGCCTCGATCTGAAGCGGACACTCCGCTATTTTCTCAGGTTGAACCAGAGCCGAACTTTGAGCGGTCAACCCAGCGGCTTCAAATTTTTCGGAACAAAATTTATAGCCCATTTGTCTTTTCTCCTCGGGAACCGGATATGTACCCGTATAACGTCCCAAGGATTCCACCTGCCTCCACATGGAAGCGTCCGGCAAATTAATAACACATTCGGGGTGTCGGCTCAGATTCTCATAAGCCTTGCCCTGAACACCCAACCCAAGCACAAGACAATCTCCCAGCGCCCACGACGAGGACAATGGGGACAAGTTGGTCGATCCGTCTTCATTTAATGTGCTCAGTAACAATACGGGGGTGCCATAATATAAAATACTTGGATTAATCGTTTCATGTTGATTCATCTCTTGCCCCTTGGCAGATCGTTCTCTACGGTGTTCGTGCTTCATGATTTGCTCCACTCCTGTTTCCATTCATTCGGCTCCCACAGCTTAAATCTGACCCATGTGGATGAGCCTGACTCGATTGTAATACACTAATAGTTCAGGTATCATCGAAATATGAATGCATATCCGAATATAACTGTTATTGCGTCATTAATCGCTGATCCGAGTCGTGCTGTTTTTCTCGAAGCCTTACTAGATGGAAGAGCGCTGCCCGCCGGTGAACTTGCCTATATGGCTGGTGTCACACCCCAAACAGCGAGTAACCATCTTGCCAAGCTGGTCGAAGGCGGGTTGCTTGTGGTTGAACGTCAAGGCAGGCATCGGTACTACCGTCTGGCGGGCAAGGAAATCGCTTTTTTGATTGAAACGATGGGCAGTATTGCCCCACCTGTACAGGTTAGGTCTCTCAAACAATCCAATCAACTTCAACATCTGAGCTTTGCTCGAACCTGTTACGGGCATCTGGCCGGAAAATTGGGGATAGCGTTGTGCGAAGCTTTATTACGAGAAGGTTATCTCGAAGAATCAGAGGATGAACAGTCCAAGGATTACCAAATTACAGCGAAAGGAGTTCAATGGTTTAATTCATTTGGCATTACACTTGAAGGGAAAACTGGATCACGCCGTACTCTAGCTCGCAAATGCCTCGACTGGAGTGAACGTCGCCACCATATCTCCGGTTTACTGGGAGACGAACTGGGGCGCCGCTTGTCCGAGCTGGATTGGACCCACCAGAAGCCAGGCAGTCGGGCGGTTGAAGTCACGGAAGCAGGCAAGAAGGGTTTATATGAAGTGCTGGGCATTTCATTATAAGGCAATCCTGTTCATTGGCAAAAAAGACGAAACATCAAAAATCCCCATTCTCACAAACCGTTAATGGTTCATACGAATGGGGATTATGTTTGTAGTCAGAACGGAGAGAGAGGGATACTCTCACTTCATTCGAGACTGCGATGTATTCCTTACGAAGTGTATGCTTCGACGAACCTTTAGGTTCTCATCCCTTTGCAGAGAAGTGTTTCAGAACGGAGAGAGAGGGATTCGAACCCTCGCACCGCTTACGCAGTCTAACCCCTTAGCAGAGGGTCCCCTTATAGCCACTTGGGTATCTCTCCAAGAAATGGCTCCCCGAACAGGACTCGAACCTGTGACAACTCGATTAACAGTCGAGTGCTCTACCAACTGAGCTATCAGGGAATATTAATCTTGAATAAATTTAATTTATCATGATTAATTAGCCAAGTCAACATGCCCGAGTGACTTTCTTAGAAGCCTTGCATCTCTCATTCGAGTGCATAGAAAAGTCGGTCACGATGATTATTTTATTGCTTCTGCCGAGTGCATTTTGGAAAATGGACCGTCACTTTAAACAGATCGCCATCAATCTTGATGTTCATTCTCCCTCCATGCAGCTCAACAATGCTTTTCGCAATGGATAAACCCAGTCCTGACCCTTCCGCGCTCCGGGAATGGTCGCCCCGCTTGAAACGTTCAAAAATTTCATCTGCCGCAAACTGCATTTCATAGGTAGAAACGTTTTTGATACACAATATCACATACGAATCATCTTCTGATAATTCAATGAACACCCTTGAATTCTTCATTCCATATTTAGTGACATTGCCAAGCAAATTCTCGAATACACGCCATGTACGTTTTCCATCCAACTGAGCGTACATCGGACCATTCCTGTCACTTACTCTGAAAATCAAACCAGACTGTACGATAGACTCACTATATTCCGCCAAGGCTTGATGTAATAAGGCTGCAACATCAACCTGCTCCAGATGAAGCTCCACATCTCCACTGGCCATCTTGGCCGCCTCAAATAAATCTTCAACAAGTACACTCAGCCGCTTCGTCTTGCGTTGCAGCACCTCAATATATTCTGCCTTTTCCTCGGCAGTACCTTCATTACGTTTTAACAAATCCACATAACTCACCAGCGAGGTCAGCGGTGTTTTTAAATCATGTGAAACATTGGTAATCAGCTCCGACTTCATTCGCTCACTTTTCACTCTTTTTTCGACGGTACGCTGAATTCCTTGTTTCATGCCGTTCATATGTATCGTCAGCTGGTCCAGCATACCGTATGTCTGCTGGGGAAGCTGAACGTCCATACGTCCCAAAGCCATGGCCGAAGCTGCTTGTGTTAAGCCTTGCAAACCATGAATGATTCGCACGATCTGACCCAGAATAATCACACTGCACGCCACGATCAGCAGCAAAATTGGAAATCTAAATTCCTCTACCACGAACGCAATGATCAACAATACGAATTGAGATACAGACCAAACGATGAGTGTTTTGAGGATCCTATTTTCAGGTGGGGTCGCATGTTTCAGTTCATCCCGCATCATATGGATCGTCGTGCTTAACCATAATTCATTGACGGTCTGACGAAGCGCCGCTCGATCCGCGATCATCCGAATCCCCGCCCTACCATACTCCCCAGCAAAACAGAGCAGCACGGATGACAAAAGAAATGCAGATATAAACATGACAATATCGTTGATCCACTCATGTTGGCTAATCCGCACGCCATTCCCCTGCATGACAAGAACCGTTCCATAGAACAACGGTAGACCGATGACAAAATAAAGCAATATTTGTACATCCATAGCCAATCTGACCGACAACCAATTCTTCATTTTCACATAATTACTCTCCGAAGGCAGTGGAAATCGGTTTCTATACACATATAAAACAGCGATCAGGAACAAACATATGATTAAAGACGGATCACTCTGAACACCCCAGCCCCAAAAAACAAAGTCAATATTCTGGAAACTTCGTGAGATGACATAAAAAAACATGAGAGTGCCGCAGCTGATCATAACCAATCGAATCATATAGGGGATCACATTAACCTTCCATCTTGTAGCCAATGCCCCACACCACCTTTACATATTTCGGTTCTCTTGGATTAAACTCGATCTTCTCCCTGATCCGGCGAATATGTACAGCCACCGTGTTTTCTGGCTGAAAGGCCGGCTCTTTCCAAACACGTTCATAGATTTCATCAATGGCAAAAACACGCCCCGTATTCTCCATCAACAATTTCAAAATATGAAACTCCGTTGGAGTTAATCGAATCTCTTCACCCTCCAGCGTTACTTTCTTCCTCCTATTGTTAAGCACCAGTCCCCTGACCTCAATTTCTTGTTCATCGCCCCTGTCGATTTGCTGTGTTCCAAGTCCTGTAAATCGGCGCAGTTGGGATTTCACTCTGGCCACCAGTTCCAATGGATTGAAGGGTTTGGCTATGTAATCATCAGCTCCAATATTCAGACCAAGAATTTTGTCGTGGTCCTCGGTTTTGGCAGACAAAATAATAATCGGTACATTGCAGTTCTCGCGTATTTTGAGAGTTGCCTGTATACCGTCCAGATTAGGCATCATTACATCCATTACAATGAGGTGAACTTCTTCTTCCCTGACTTTTCTTATCGCTTCCTGCCCATCTGCTGCCTTACTCACCGAGATCCCTTCAATGCGTAAATAAATTTCAATCGCGTTGCGGATATCGGGATCGTCATCCACTACAAGCACCCTATACTCTGCCAATCTTCGTTCCCTCCTTACGCCATTACTTTTTTTGGTGATCCCAACTACACCAGCTTACTATGAAATAATGACAATAAGGTCGCCAAAAAGATTACAACTTTCTTAAGATCGATATAAACTGGATATTAAATATAACGAACCATCCCAAATACACAATTCTAGCAGATCCATTGCAGATCCCATTTCGTCCTTTAGCTGATGCTAAATGCCCCTCTATATTTCTTGCAATAACAACTTGCCCGCACATCGACCACAGCGGTACTTCTTCGGGTCTACTTTTCGTTTACGCAAATATTCCGTGCCACAGCTCTTGCACACCAGTTTATAACGATAGGGTAATGGCTTTCTTCCCTTTCCATCCGGAAGGGACTGACAGAACCTCGAACCGCCCACCTTCTGCAACAGAGCCTTGAATTCAGGGTCACGGTGTTGGTAGCCGCGTCCACGAATGTGCAGATGGTAGTGGCACAGCTCATGCTTGATGATCTTCTCAACCTCTTCCCGCCCATAGGCTTCGAGCTGATGAGGATTAATTTCGATGCGGTGACTCTTGAGCATATAACGCCCACCTGTAGTGGTCAGACGGCGGTTAAACAGTGCCTCGTGAGTGAACGGAACCCCGAAATGGTCCAGTGACACCTGCTCAATCCATTGTTGCAATTCCTCATTTTCCATCGGTTTCTTTCCTTTCACACCCTTTGGGCCATTTGTTTTTCCACTATAATACTTGAATTTTAACCGTTTCGTAGGCTACACTGTCAAGTAGAATGTATGAGGGGAGATTATTACTCGTTATGCCTACAATGCGCTACGTCATCCTGCAGCAGGAACAGCAATTGCAGTTTGTGGAAATGCCTGCCGATTACGCTTACCAACTCAGTGCGCTTAACCTGCGCCTGCACAAAGAGATTGATAAACTCACCGCAGCAGATGTGCCTGCATTGCCTTGGGCCATTGCTGAATGTGACAATCTTGATCTCCTGGACGAGCAACTCTCCATCATTGGCGGTCTGGATTATATCAATGCCCTTGAAGAAAGTTTCGCAGCACTGCGCGAGACACACTATCCATTAATTTCCTTGCTCACTGAGATTCGGGCGCTTCAGGCCCAATTGGAGCAATGGTATGAAGAAGAGATGGAATCGCTCTAATTCTTTATAGACTTTATTTTAAACGGAACCAAAGCGCATCTCCCCAATCGGAGGTTGCGCTTTTTTCTCTGGTGTCGAATTTCCCAGTTACTCACAGGTTAATCCGCACAGTCCAGGCTATTGCCACATATGCTAACGTACAGATGAATTATGCAAGAGGAGGAGATACCCTTGCCTCAATGGCTTTGCAATCAACTGATGCGTGCATTTCACAAAAAGGACAGCAGACAGATCAAGCTGCTAAACGAATGCTGGTTTTTTTATCGTAACAAACCGACAAGTGGCACCCCGCGCAGCGCGGACAGCGAACTATAAGATCTTACGCCATTCTCTTTCGTCCACCTCAAGCTCTCACTTCTTTCATAAAATTCCTTCGAAGAATACAGTACGGGCAACAGTAGTATTATAGCTGACAACAAACAGCCTTCCCAATACAGGGAAGGCTGTTCTCCGATCTTTTATGTTGGATCAGGAAGACTGCTGAGAAGAAGCAGGCTTCTTCATCGTGAGGCCGACACGGCCTTTTTTGGTATCCACATTCATCACCCATACCGTTACATTATCCCCAACGGATACAACATCCATCGGATGTTTGACGTAACCGTTACTCAGCTGTGAGATGTGGACAAGTCCGTCACTCTTGATGCCGATGTCAACAAAGGCACCAAAGTCAATCACGTTACGAACCGTACCTTGCAGTTCCATGCCTTCCACCAAATCTTCAATTTTGAGCACATCCGTTCGGAAGATCGGTAGCGGCATTTCCTCACGCGGGTCACGACCCGGACGCTGCAAGCTGTCCAGAATGTCACGCAGTGTAGGTACACCCACATCCAGCTTCACAGCCAGCTGTTCCGGTTGTTGCTCAGACAGGAGCACAGACAGTTCCTTGCTGCCCAGCTTGTCCAGCGCAACCTGAAGCTCCTTAAAGAGCTGGTCAACGACCTTATACGATTCAGGGTGAATCGGTGTGCGATCCAGCGGGTTCTCGCCTTCACCAATTCGCATGAAGCCTACACATTGCTCATAGGTTTTGGCACCGAGACGCGGTACCTTTTGCAGCTGGCGACGATTCGTGAACCGGCCGTTCTCTTCACGATATTTTACAATATTCTTGGCGATGGTGGCATTTACACCCGCAACATAGGACAGCAGTGAAGGTGAAGCCGTGTTCACATCCACGCCCACATGGTTAACTGCGGATTCCACAACAGCCTTCAAGCTTTCTTCCAATATTTTCTGGGATACGTCATGTTGGTATTGGCCTACCCCAATGGCTTTGGGATCGATTTTAACCAGCTCAGCCAGCGGATCCTGCACCCGGCGGGCAATCGAAGCAGCGCTTCGCTCCGCAACGTCCAGATCCGGGAATTCTTCCTGGGCCAGCTTGGATGCAGAATACACACTCGCCCCAGCTTCATTGACAATCAGATACACGAGATTTTCGTCCCCGTTCTCCTGAATAATCTCGGCAACAAACTGTTCTGTTTCACGTGATCCGGTACCATTACCAATAACAATCAATCCGATATCATACTGCTTGATCATCCGATGGAAAACCTCGGCAGCTTCACGCTTCTTGTTATGTGGTGGCGTTGGGTACGTAACAGCCACTTCCAGCAGCTTGCCCGTATCGTCGACCACGGCCAGTTTACAGCCGGTACGATAGGCAGGATCGACACCAAGCACACGTTTGCCATGAATCGGCGGCTGAAGCAACAGGTTGCGAAGATTGGCCGAGAATACGGATATCGCTTGGTTTTCGCCTTTTTCCGTCAATTCTGCACGAACCTCACGCTCAATCGAAGGGGCAATCAATCGTTTGTAAGCATCTTCAATCACAGCACGCAAAATGTCCTGCACTGCAGATGCACCCTTGATGATTTGTCCTTCCATATGACGATGAGCCGGTTCAGGCTGCACTTCCAGACCCACTTTCAAAATATTTTCACGTTCACCGCGGTTAATTGCGAGAATACGGTGAGGAGGCATTTTTTTGGCTAATTCACGATAATCATAATAGTTCTCGTATACAGACTCCTGTTCGGCATCCTTCGCTTCCGAAGTCAGCATGCCATGATCCAATGTGTAACGGCGAATCCAGGCACGAATAGCAGCATCATCTGCAATATTCTCAGCCAGAATGTCCTGGGCTCCTTGAAGTGCAGCCTCAGCATCCTCTACCCCAAGTTCAGCATCGATATAACGAGCAGCTTCCTCCAGGACATTGCCTTGTTTCGGTTGACCCCAGATCCATACAGCGAGTGGTTCAAGACCTTTTTCCTTCGCTACACTGGCACGGGTTTTCCGCTTCTGACGAAACGGACGGTACAAGTCCTCTACTTCCTGCAGCTTGACTGCCTGAGTAATAGACTGTTTCAATTCTCCGGTCAGCTTGCCTTGTTCCTCTATAATACGGATGACTTCCACTTTGCGGTCTTCCAGATTGCGCAAGTAAACGATGCGTTCTTCAATGAGCCGCAGCTGGTTCTCATCCAGCTCTCCAGTCATTTCCTTACGGTAGCGGGCGATAAATGGAATCGTATTGCCTTCGTCCAGAAGCTCCGACGTGGTGCGGACCTGCTTCAAGGACAGTGACAGTTCCTTGGCTACCTGTTTGATGATTCGTTCATGGCGTTCCGCCTTTATTGTTTCTTCATTGGGTTCCAGAACCGTTTCCTGTTCAGACAAAATAAATCCCTCTTTCCTTCCTGAATCGTTTGTTACAATCATTTCAGGGCAGCTTTGCTGCTGTAATTACATTTTGATTGAACCATTTGATTCAACCACTCTACCCTATATTATCACAAAATCACGTCCAGATTTCCATCATTCCACTGGTATACAAGTTCTGACAGAATTACGTCTTCCTCCAGCCTTCCCCATTACGTCAAAAAAAGACCGAAAAACGTCAATGCGACGCTGTCCGGTCTTGCTCATTAGGACTTTATATGCAGCTGCACTCTAAATAAGTGAAACTACTCATTTACACGATGACGGAGAGGACAGAAAAAACCTGAAAAAGCGAAGCGTTCGCCTTTATCCCCGGATTTTCCCCTTGAGAAAAGGGAATCGAAAAAATCTGGGGATAACAGCGATTGGAAGGTTGTTCTGTCATCGTAGTATCCGTGTAAATAATCTGTAGTTCAACTTATTTAGACGCGCTCGAACCGGAACAATTCACTCAGATAGTCTCCTGATGCGCTTCCTACCGAGATCCCGCCATACATCAGCGCATCCCCGGTAAATGTCTCGGAGCCACCTTTCAGACGATAATCCGCATCAGGGTCCAGACCCTTCAGCTTCAGACGCTGGAGCGGTGCATTCGGTTCGGACAGCACACGGAAGTAGAATACAACAGCTTCGCTGCCATCCGGTGCAATAAACATCCAGGCCGTTTCATTCCCCTCAAACGGACTTAGCAAACGACGGAACGTTCCGTATTGAATCGTTCCCCTAATTTCCTTGTACAGCTCAACCTGAGCCTTCACGATAGCATTCTCTTCCTCTGTAAAACGGGTCAAATCCAGCTCATATCCGAAGTTGCCCGACATCGCGACATGGCCGCGAATCTCGAGGGAAGTTATCCGGTTCACCTGATGATTCGGCACCGCGGAAATATGTGAACCCATCGAACTCACCGGATACACAAGACTCGTACCGTATTGAATCCGCAAGCGGGAGATGGCATCCGTATTGTCGCTTGTCCACGTCTGCGGCATGTAATACAGCATACCCGGATCGAAGCGGCCACCACCACCCGAACAGCTCTCGAACAGAATATTCGGGAAGGATGAAGTGATGCGTTCCATTACTTCATACAATCCGAGCATATAACGGTGCGCCGTCTCGCGCTGTCTGTCTGCCGGAAGTAAAGCCGAACCCACTTCCGTCATATTCCGGTTCATGTCCCATTTCACATAAGTGATCGGTGCAGATCCAAGAACATCCGTTAACATGCGTACAATCTCATCGCGTACATCCTGACGGGAGAAATCGAGCACCAGCTGTTGACGACCTTCCGTCCGGCGACGATCAGGTACATGCAGACACCAGTCCGGGTGCGCACGGTACAGCTCACTGTCTGGTGAGATCATCTCAGGCTCAAACCACAATCCGAACTGCATGTCCAGACCTGTTACGCGGTTCGCCAGATCATCCAGACCCTGTGGCAATTTGTTCTTATCGACAATCCAGTCGCCCAACGAGGAGTTGTCACTATCTCGATGTCCAAACCAGCCATCATCCAAAACAAACAGCTCAATGCCCAGTTTCTGTCCAGCGCGAGCTATCTGTTCGATCTTGTCCGCATCGAACCCAAAGTAGGTTGCTTCCCAGTTGTTAACCAGAACAGGACGTTCGGCATTGCGGAACTGACCACGTGCAAGACGCTCCCGGTACAGTTCATGATAGGACTGAGACATGCCATCCAGTCCTGCATCCGAATAGACCATAACGGTCTCAGGTGTCTGGAATGCTTCCTGCGGCTCCAGCTTCCAGCTGAACTCGAACGGGTTGATCCCGAGTGACACACGGGTGGTGTGGAATTGATCCACTTCCGCCTGTGCGGTAAAACTGCCGCTGTAGACCAGACTGAATCCGTAAACTTCACCCTGATCTTCATCCGTGCCTGGTGTCATTAGCGCAATAAATGGATTCTGCTGGTGACTACTTGAACCACGACGGCTTTCAATCCCTTGCAGGCCTGAAGCAAGCGGTCTGCGAACGATATCCCGTTCCCGTGTCCAAGCTCCTGACAATTGCAACAATTCATAATCTGCATGCGGGAAATCAACAGAAGAACTGAGCGCACGCACCACATTCACTGAGGTAGCGCTCTCATTAACGATACGCATCGAGCGTGTAATCGCATTAAATGCCGTAAAGGCTGTATAGGAAAGCTCGATCTTGATGCCTGCAACGCGGTCTTCCAACTCAATAACCAGCGTCTCTGCTTCTTCATCGGATTCAACATACGTTGCTGGCAGTCCAGTAAGCGCTGTCTTTCCTTTGACCAATCGATGGCCTGTATACGTAAACTCCGAAACTGTCGAGCCATTCTCAAGCTCCAGTTGGATGGCCGGATTACGGAAATCACTTGTGCCGTATACCGGCAGTTCCACCGGCAAGGTATCGAACGAGATCGTCCGGTCTTCGGGTACCGGGTTCGGACTGAACGAAGCACGCTCTTTGCGCACGTGAAGCCAGCTCAGATCGGTGTCACGCAGTCTTTTGCCATAATACAAATGTACCAAATATCCTGAAGGCAGTGCCTGAAATACATAGCTTGCCTTTTGAGTCTGTAGATGAAATTGAAGTTTCCCCTGGTCGATATAAATGCTCATTATTTCTCCTCCACCTCTATATGTCGATTGGCGTAAACGGTTTCTCAGGTATCATTATAACGAAAAGCCTCTCAATGTTCTACGCTTTCAAGGAGCTTTAATCAAAAGAGCGCACCACCGCCGTGAGGCTGTAGTACGCTCCTGTGATTGCGTTCTGAATTGTGTGCTCCTGTGAAGGAACATCCATTGTCAACGGATAGCACGGCAGAACAAAGAAATAACTGCCTGCTGCCTTAAAAATCGATTAAGCCCAAGCTGATCTGTAAGGCTTCGTTGACCAGTTTCATGGTCTCCTCGTCCAGATGGGTAATCTTGTCGGTCAGCCTCTGCTTATCAATTGTCCGTATTTGTTCGAGCAAAATAACCGAGTCCCGGTCAAAGCCATGTGCCGCCGCATCAATCTCCACATGCGTCGGCAGCTTTGCCTTTTGGATCTGGGCGGTGATCGCCGCCACAATACAAGTAGGACTAAACCGGTTGCCGATGTCATTCTGGATGACCAGAACCGGCCTGACTCCGCCTTGCTCGGAACCGACAACGGGAGAAAGATCCGCAAAAAAAACATCACCGCGTTTTACGATCAATGTCTACACCCCGCTAACTAAGCGGTCCAGAGTGCTGTCCGCATCTTCCTCCGCGTGAAAGGCCTCGGATGCCATGGTGAGGTTAATCTTCGCCATCTCCATGTACCCTCGCTGCATTGATTCACGGATGTAACGTTTCTTACGCTCCGTCAAATACAGCTTCATGGCCTGCCTAATCAATTCGCTGCGGTTGGAATTCTCCAGCGCTACGATGCCATCCACTTCCTGCAAAAGATAATCAGGCAAACTGATCATGATCCGCTTGGTGTTCTGCAAGTTGGCCACCTTTCTTCCACCCCCACAAACCTTTCGCCATTGTGAACCAGTATTACGTTTTTCCAGAACTTTTATACAAAGGAATATATATGCCCCGAGTATATCAAGTATGCTGTACTCCATTATAAACACGGGGAACAATATTCGTACAGAGCAAACATCTCTTTTCAGGATTTTTCATCCCAGTCATCCTTCATAATTCGAGATGCTCCGACAGTTTTCCTTCTGTTCTGAAAAAAAGTTTCCTGGAAATAGCGTCCAGTCGACCTGTCAGGATGTCAAAAGAGGATTGATTCTGGCGACTACTGCTCCACCACGGGTATAAACCCGTGGAATTCGATGCGCCATCATGCAGATCACTTCGTAGGGAATCGTACCTAGCTGGGTGGCCACTTCATCTGCGGTTATAACGCCGTCAGACTGATGGCCGATGAGAACAACCTCTTCGCCGGCTTGAATTTCTTCTGCTTCTTCTGCAAAAGATTGTAGCGACACCATACACTGATCCATGCAGATCGTACCGACGACGGGAACGCGGCGGCCGCGTACAAGCACTTGGGCTTTACCTGTCAGCATTCTTGAAAATCCATCTGCATAGCCGATAGGCAATGTCGCTATTCGTTCATTCCCTTGTGTTACATATCGGGTTCCGTAACTGATACCCCATTGGGGCGGCAGCGTTTTGACCAGAACCGCCTTTGTTTTCAGTGTCAATACCGGGGACAGCTTCACCACCTGATGGTTCACCTCTGGCGAAGGATACAGTCCGTATAGACTGATCCCCACGCGTACCATATCATAGGACAATTCAGGTGTATCAATGGCGGCGGCACTGTTCGCCGTATGTATAATCGGGATGACACATCCCTGATCCCGAAGCGCTTCAACCACGTCTCGGAACCGTCGATACTGCTCCAGTGTATAGGTCTTGTCTTCTTCATCCGCTTTGGCAAAATGAGTAAACATGCCTTCCAGCATCACCTGATCCAGGGCCGCGACCTCCTGTATGAAAGCCAGAGCTTCTTCGCCAGGCAACAGGCCAAGCCTGCCCATGCCGCTGTCGATTTTGATATGAACCTTTAGCTTGCGCTGGGATGTACCTGTCTCCAAATGGTGGATTGCTTCGAGTACTTCCCTGCTGAACAGCGTAATGGTTACATCATGTTTCCAGGCTTCAGCGATACCTTCAGGCGGTGTATAACCCAATACGAGAATCGGAAGCGTAATCCCGTGTTGTCGCAATTCCAGCGCTTCGTCAAGAAAAGCTACACTTAAGTAATCCGCGCCAACTCGTTCCAGTTCTCTGGCCGTCTCCACTGCTCCATGCCCATAGGCGTTTGCCTTCACACAAGCGAGCAGTTTCATGCCTTGCGGCAATGCTTCGCGGAAAGCTTCTACGTTGCTGCACAAATGATCCAAATTGATCTCCGCTTGGGTCGGCCGATATTGTTCTTGCACGTTAAGTCACCTTCTCTAGTCATCTTAATCCGGCTCACATCAGACTCCATCGTAATGCTCCAGCATGTGACTGTCAAATGAGCTGAAGATCCGCAGTCCAAAACACATACAGGAGCGTTATCCTGAAGTCGGGGGAAAACACAGAATAAGACCCATAAGCCAGACAAATGAAGAGATATTCATCTCACCATAACATGACTAATCTGCTTATACGGTATTATTTACCCGGTTCCTCCTGCGTAGAAGCGTGTTTTGCATTTGTTTTGCATTATTGAGTGCACAGAGATTCATTCTTATTCATCTTACGCGAGGTTGTTGCAGGTTGATACAATTGTATTCAACTAAACTGAATTGGTACAAAACACTGATATTTTACAGGGAAGATCACAGCCTATACAATAAAGCACCGGAGATAATATCTCCGATGCTTCTTAGCATTCCTCATGTTAAGACGACTATACTTTCGGAATCATTTCCCTGACTCTTCCTGCATGGATGTTGCAATTTGGACCATCTCATTTACAGGCAAATCTGCACTGGTAATTCGGTACTCCACCCCATCGGTCATCCATGTAAGTGTCTGTAAGGCATCTCCACTCAACATCCCGAAAGTGAACCCAAGATCAACTACACTGGATGGTGCAAGCGACACGGCTCTGTCCTGCGGCCTTGCTTCGAAAATCGTGTAATTATATGTTCCTTCATAACGAAGCATTACCGAATAGTCTCCTGATCCTTCCACGATCTGATCGTCTTTCAGTTTGACACCTTCCGGTGCATAGGTTGGCTGAATAACTCCAAAGCTGTCTGAACCTTCCGGCTCGGCCGATGTCGGTTCTTCCGTCCCCTGACCACTGGCCGGATCTTCTGAACCTTGCTGATCCGTGTTATCGCTCACACCCGTCTGTCCATCACTAACTGTTCCACTTGGATTCGCTTCAGAACCTTGTTCTGGTGCAGCTTGAGGATTGGCAGGCTCTTTACCATCCCCCTTACCTGTCTGTTCAGCAGGAGCAGCGCCTGAGTTACCAGCCTTGCTGCCATCTTGGGTAGCTGCAGTCATGTTACGCTGCATGTCAAAAGCGTCTTTCTCAAATTCGGTACCAAATTTGAAGCTATCGAACTTCACATCAACGACCACATTGGCATTCGAATCCGAAACCTCTACCTGTTTCGGTGCATAATCGCTTTTGTTCAGCCATATTTTCTGTCTGACCAATGCATGTGTATTATAGTTGGCAGCTACGTCGAATACATAGCTCTCCTTCTCATCGGCAAACTGGCGGGTCGAGTCACCTGTTATGCTGCGGATCAGCGTCTCATAGAGGTAAACCTGGCCCTGGTTATCCGGCCAGTTGCTCTGGAAACGGAAGCTTTTGTTCTGGCTCGGCGTCAGGACAAATACCCCCTCATCATTGCGCAGTACAATTTGCGTTACATCCTTTTTGGCATTCGTTAACGCGATACGATAATACGAAGGCTTCTGATGCCATACCTCGACCTTGTACTGCTGCGGCGTATCTCCGGTATGCAGCGTCATGATGCCTGCCCCCTGATAACTTTCCATTTCTCCTACGACTTCGTTCAGATCTTTGACCACGGCTGCCGCATCCTTCTTCCCGCACGCAGCAAGTAAGGCCGATAAGACCAATACCATGGCAAGCATCCATGATATTCGGCGCATGACATCATCCCCTTTAGCACATGTTTTCACTTCAGGATTGTGCGTACAGCAGAACCCCTACTTGATTAGTACATGTTATGAGGGACTTGTTCGATATATGCGGACTAGTTTGACAAGCATCCCATTGTCATTGTCGCAATACACCTATTTGGTAACAAAATCAGTCCCGGGTCGGATGTAAAATCCATCCAAAATCTTCATAGTAAATACAGATAACAACTCAACCTATGTAATTACATACTGCTCTTATCTTTCTATTGAAGTAACACTCTATTATAAATTGGAGGTAAATAATAAACACGACCTATCTTCACTCAAGGCTGGATGGATTGGATCATTTTGTGGAAGAACAGTTGCAACAATGGAAAGGTGTAGGTTTGGCGGTAGCTGTCATCTACAAGGATGAAGTCATTTTGCAAAAAGGGTACGGTTATCGCGATCTGGAGTCCAAGCTCGAAGTTACACCCCACACATTATTCGCGATCGGTTCAAGTACCAAAGCCTTTACAGCTTCAACGGCCGCGCTGCTCGTCGATCAGGATATGCTGACGTGGGACACGCCTGTGAGAACGTATTTGAATGACTTCAAAATGTTCGATCCGGTTGCCACGGAACGTCTGACCATTCGCGATATGCTCTGTCACCGCTCCGGACTTCCGAGGCACGAGATGGTGTGGTATAACTCATCACGGTGCAGAGAAGAGCTCGTAAACGCGCTTCAGTATCTGGAGCCCAATGAGGACTTTCGGAATAAATGGCAATACCAGAACCTGATGTATATGGCGGCTGGTTATTTAGTGGGTCAGCTAAAAGGAACTTCATGGGAAAATGTTGTTCAGGAGTCCATGTTTAACCCTCTCGGGATGAATTCAAGTGTCTTCTCTGTTGATGAGATGCAGCTTCAACCCGATTTTGCCCTGCCTTATATGGAAAAGGACGGACAGAACATCAGAATACCTTTTCGGAAAATTGATGCCGTAGGTCCTGCTGGCTCCATTAACAGCAATCTGGTTGATATGATCGCATGGGTTCAATTCCAATTGAAACAAGGACAGCATGACGGGAAACAACTGATTTCCAAGGAACAAATGGCTACTCTGCACAGACCGCAAATGCCTTGCGATTCACCGTTCCAAGGGACAGAGCTTCCGGTTAGCACGTACGGTCTCGGCTGGTTCATCGAACCTTATCGCGGACACGCCATGATTCATCACGGCGGAGCAATCGATGGATTCGCTTCGCAGGTCGCCTTTTTACCGGAGGAACAGATCGGTGTCGTAGTCCTTAGTAATACCAATGGGAGCATTGTTCCCTACACAACTGCTTTTAACATCATCGATCGTCTGCTTGGACTGGAGCCCGTGGACTGGAGCAGCAAATTAACCAAACTCATGACCGGGGAATCGACTGAATCCGAAGAAGTCGCCGCAACATCTCTAGAAAATCCAACAACGCCAGAAACCCCGGCAGAGGAGAAAACGGAGGAACCTCAAGTTCATCCCCATGATCGGCCCGCAACTGCATATGTGGGAACCTTCACCCATCCGGGTTATGGCGAATTAACCATTCAACAGACGAATGAAGGACTACAGGCCATCCTTAATGAGATCGAAATGCCTATGGAATACACCGGAAAAGATACTTTTGCCGTTGAATTCGTCCTGTTTGGCCTGAAGCTTACGTTTACGTTCAAGACGGATGACCATGATAGCATCAACGCTCTATCCATTCCGTTTCTGCTTGAGCCGGGTACAACGCCCATAGAATTTAAGAAGTCATCTTCAGTCTAAAAAAACATCCTTAACGGCCTATCCCATTGTAGTGACCAAACCCTTACCACAATGGGATATACGCCGGATAACTTCCAGTACCTTCGTCCGTAACCGGACTTCGCTTCACCCATAATCGACGCAAATCAGGCATGCCAAATGCCCTTACACGGTAATCCTGAAGCGAGGCATGGTGCGCATGCTCTTCCCTGAAGCTGTACGCAGGCAGTAACAACGCCTCTTGAATGAGTCGATTCTCCAACAGCAATAGCGTACGCAATCGCTCCGTAGTATCCCGAATCATAACGACGTGTCTGCATTCGTTTTCCAACTCCCTTTTTCGTTGGTCATCAAGCGCAATCAGAAGTAACGTATTCTGGAACGTATACATCGTTAGCAGGCTCAGTGTGAGATGTTCATCGAACACCTCACCCGTGTAGATCAAATCGCAAGAAGAAAACTCATCATGGTATACGGCATTTACCGGATTACCTGGCATAACATGCACCTTCAGTCCAATCAGCTCACAGCGCTGTGCAAACCAGGCCATGTCTGCCTCCATTTTCTCGCCCTCCTCTACCCACACCTCCATGATTTGGCCTGCATAGCAGCTGCGTTGTAATAGCTTAGAAGCTCGTGCAAGAGAAGAATCAGCAGAAGGTTCAGGTCGCGGCTTCGATGCCTGTAGAAGAAACAGATGATCGTGCTCAAATTGCTCTGGGCGGTCCATGGGTTCATTTTGTTCCGAATGTTCATTTTTATCTGTTAGTTCAGTCATCCACTGTTCCCTGGACTCATCCCGAACCAGGCTATAGGCAGCCTGTACACTTGTGCGTGCCAAGGCCTCCACCATCTCCTGTGGGTCCATGAGTTGCTGAACAGCCTGGCGAAAGTATAGATCCTGCTGTGGTCCTTCTTTTCGCATATTAAACGTCATGTACACACCGCCCTGAACTTCATGCTGTACTGAACGAGCTTGTCCGTCCGGAAACAAGTCCCGTTTGATTATCGACTCCACCAGACCCGACTGGGGAAGCTGCCATATTTCAACCCGATCAATATAAGCCCGGCCCCTGAAATAGGATGGAAAAACGTCCAGGACAAGCAGCTTGGGATGATTGCGCGTCAACCGGTAAGGTCCCGTACCCATCGGATGCATCGGGTCCAGCTCCATATCACGGGGCAGGATGGAAGCACTCATGCTGCTCATCAGATCCGGAAACATATAGTTGGAGAACCGTAACGCAAAGCGCACCGTAAGCTCATCCAACGTCTCTATCCGATGAATCGAGTCAAAAAGCGGCCTGCAAGGGCTCTCCTGAGCTGAAAGAATCCGTTCAAACGTATATCTAACGTCCTCTGCATCGAGTATCTTGCCATGGTGAAACCGTATACCCTTGTGCAAATAAAATGTCCACACCGTTCCCTCCTGGTTGCTCTCCCATGCAACCGCAAGGCTCGGTTCACAAACCTGGCGTTCAGCGTTGTACTGTACCAAGCGATCAAATACCTCCGCAATAATTCCAACTTCTCCCCACATAGCAGCTTGCGTTGGGTCCAGTGTCTCAAAGGGAGTTTCCTGTGGAATACGCAGCGTATCTATTCTTCCACGAGCATCTTGATCAGAACGCAGACCGAACTGGCCCTGTAATCCTTGCATCAACATTTCTCTCATCGAAAATGGCATTGTTGAAGCCAGCACGTAGGCATCCTCCAACTTGTTCCCCTGCAAGAGTTGGTCGAACCGTTCCTGAGCAGCCTGAAGCAGCGGCAGGTAAAAGACGAGCACTGATTTTCTGCCTCTGCCACGTTGTGGACTCCAGTTGATCCAGCCATGATTCATGAATTTATTCATAATCAGATTCATATTGCGCATTGTACAACATAAATGTTCCGCAAGTTCACCAATCGTTGTGTGTATTTCCTCCTCCTCATCTGCGTTCGGAAAGGCCTTACGCAACTGTATGTAATGTTCGATGACCTCCACAAATCCCCCACCTTTTCCTCTTGATTAAAATACGAAATACATCTTTGTGCGTTTACAGTTTTTCTTCAGGTTTTCCTCCATTATACTCAGGTACATCGACAAGACCAGCAGGAGAGGAAGAGAGTTACATATGAAATACACTGAATTGCACCGCAACATCAAAATTCGCATCATTACTGATTTTTTCACGGATCTGACTCAGAAATCCATCATTCCTTTTATGGCGATCTACCTGAGCGTCCAAATTGGTGCAGGCTGGGCGGGCATGCTGCTAACCGTCAATATTGTGGCCTCCATGATCGTTGGCTTGGGTGCAGGGTACTGGTCTGACCGAATCGGACGAAAGAAACTGATGGTGATCGCCCAAAGTATGCAGGTTTTCGCCCTGTTCTGGCTGGCTGCTGCCAACTCGCCTTGGATGGATTCAGTGCTTTTGACTTGTGTCATGTTTCTGCTCAGCAGTGTCAGTTCAGGTATCACCATGCCCATTGCCAATGCCATGATTGTGGACGTGAGCAATGAACATGAACGTCAGTATGTGTACGGGCTGCAATATTGGACCACCAACGTTGCCGTTACGATCGGCGCGCTGATGGGCGGGTTATTATTCGAGTCCTTCCGCTTTATTTTGTTCAGTCTGGTAGGGCTGGAGAGTCTGGTTACACTATTTATCCTCTTGTTTTATATTCACGAAACAATGGATAAAACATACTTGGACAAAACGGATGCTCCAATAAAGAAGAATATGCTGAGAACTTATGGTGATGTATTTAGTGACCGACGTTTTATGGTGTTTTTCACCGCAACGGTACTGGCTGTCGCGCTGGAATTCCAATTGGATAAATACATCGCCGTTCGTCTGAAAAGTGAATTCAGTGCCCAACTGTTCAGTTGGGACATCACAGGACTGCAGATGTTCAGTCTGATCATGGCCATCAACACGGTACTCGTAGCCTTGGTGGCCATCCCATTCTCGAAATGGATGGGTCGCTTCCAATCCGGTTCTATCATGACGATTGGCATGTGTATGTACACCGCCGGTTTCAGTATGCTCGCTTTTAGTAACTGGGCCTGGCTGCTTATCACATCTGCTGTACTGCTGACCATTGGTGAACTCATGTATGCTCCTGTACGTCAGGTGCTGCTTGCTGGCATGATTCCCGATTCGGACCGTGCTGCCTATATGGCTGTCGATGGTATGAGTTATAACACGGCCGCTCTGCTGGGTAGTCTTGGGCTGTCGATTGGGGCCTTTCTTCCTTCATATGCCATGGCCATCCTGTATGTATTGATGGGTCTCGGTGCACTCGTATGTTTTCGACGGTCGCTTCGGCCTTCAGCGAGTCAAAGTGACCTACGGTTACGTGCAGATGCCTCTTGACTTTCTACTATCGTGAAACCTAAAGAGCCAGTAATCAGTAATACACGGGAGAGATTGTTTTACAAAATTTTCTTTTGAAGGAGTGTTTGCATGCATTTATCCAATCGAAGCACCCGCTTCAGGCTCACCTCTCTAACCGGGGCTTTCATGACGTTTGTCCTGTCCCTCAGTCTATGGGCACCTGCCGTGCAAGCGGAAACCGCATCCCCTGTGGTCAACGAAAAAGGGAAAGCAACAGCTCTGACGAGCGAATCAGCTACAGCATTTCTCGATACATTCTTTGATTCCCCCGAAGCCAAGGCCCAATATGTTGGGGCTTCCGTTGTCGTCGTCAAGGATGGGAAAGTTATGGCCGAGAAAGGGTATGGTTATTCCGATCTGGAGAGCAAAACGCCCGTTGATCCGAAAAGCACCACCTTTCGCATAGCCTCGGTCTCCAAAACGTTCACGGCAGCAGCTGTTATGCAGCTCGTGGAGCAAGGCAAGGTGGATTTAAAAGCTGATTTTCAGACGTATGTGAAGGGGCTGGAATTCGATAATCCTTTTGACAAACCTGTAACGGTGGAGAATCTGCTTACACATACCACTGGATTCGAGATTCGCGATCCGCAGCAGGAAGACATCCATGATGACTTCGACAAAAGCGTATCGATGGAGGATTATGCAAAGTTACATATGCCACCTGTCGTTAGGGAACCTGGTAGCGCCTATATGTATGATAACTTCTCCTTCCTGCTGCTTGGCATGATTGTGGAGAATGTCGGCGGCGAACCGTTCGAGACATATATGCAGCAACATATCTTCAAACCTCTGGGTATGGATAACAGCAGTTTTATGCTGAACGGCAAGTTCAAAAACCAACTTGCAACAGCCTATGATGCGGCCCATAATCCGCTGGATCTGTACACCCTTTCCCCAACGCCTATGCCCCAAGGCGGCATGCTGTCAACGGCTGAGGATATTGGGAGTTTCATGATCGCTTTCCTGAATGATGGTGTGAAGGATAACGAACATATTTGGAAAGAATCTACAATAAAAAGCATGGAACAATACCGTTCGTCCATTCATCCACTGTTACCTGACACTACTTATGGATTCGAAGCCGCTTTTCAGCTTCCGGGTGCAGGCAGCAGTTCCAAAATTATTACCAAAGCAGGCGACATCAATGGATTCAGCTCTTATCTCTTCCTAATTCCTGAGCAAAACACAGGTGTCTTCCTTACCTACAACCAGACGGGAGTACTTCGTAATCTGTTCTACCCGGCCTTTATCCAGACGTTCTTCCCGCAATATGCAGAGCCGGTCAAGTTCAAGGAGTATACGCCTCAATCTGCGGATGAGCTGCAACGCTTAACCGGGCTTTACGCAGATCTGCGACTCAGCACCATTGTCAGTTCCCTGAAAGAAAGCGGCAACGAGCCCGGACAATTGAGTATTTCAGATGTTTTTCTGGGCTCACGTAACCTGATTCAGATTGAAGATCATCTCTTCAAGGATGCATTAACAGGCCAATTCACGGCGTTTAAGGAAAATGCGGATGGAACCATCTATATGAAAGAACCTTACCTCAATCCATTCGGATATGAGAAGAAAGGGCAGAAACCCCAAGGCTTCCGTGATGTCCGTGCGAACAGCCTGTATGCTGAGGCCATCTATGGATTACAATCGCTTGGATACTATACCAATGATGCAAGTGAATCTTTTCAACCCAAAAATGTTGTTACACGGGCTGAATTCATTGAAGATGTGCTTAAAATGAGCGGGCTGAAAGCTAGCAAAACGACACCACCTGCGGATACCGACTGGGCTACACACCCTGCTGCCGGTTACATTCAGCTTGGTTATGAATCCGGCATGATCACGGGTGCAGATGAGAAACAGTTCAAGCCGGATCAGGTCATCACCCGTCAGGAAGCGATGGTGATGATCTGGAGAACACTCCAGCTGCAATACCCGAACGAACTGTTCGTGGATGTGAAGCTGGCCGGGCAGACAGATGCCTGGGCAGTGCCTGCGATCCAGATGATGGTTAAGCTAGGCATCCACGGCCCGGAGGTGAAGGTGCTGGAGGATGGATCAGTGGATTTCCTCTCACGCAAACCACTGATCCGCCAGGAAGAAGCCGCGATTATGTACCAATTGTTTACGCAGCCTACCGACAAGATCGTAGCTGACCTGATGACAAAGCAGCCGCAAGCGGAAACTTCCTCAGATGAGGAACCTGCTGATGTTTCATCCGATCCAGCAACTGTGACTCCTCAATAACCTGAATACCAAACTGAACTTCATAATACTCACAGTATAAAAAGAAAGCAGGCTTGTTCGAAGGAGGATCTTCCTCCCTATGAACAAGCCTGCTTTGGTTTAGTGACGCGGAGTTCGTTAGCACTTTAGTGAATTATTCAGACTATACCTCGCTCAACATCGAAGAGACATGGTGATTGCCATTACGCTGATCATACTTCTCAGCAGATGCTTTGGCATGGGCTGCAAAATATTCAGCCAGTTTACGTAAATCTCCCGGATCTCCTTCATATGGGAATGAAGCAGGAAGCCGCAAGCGGTATCCTGGAGATTCGTCGGCCCAGCGGCGCAGCAATTGTGCGGCTCTGGCATAGAACATCATTTTGGCAAACGGATCTTCGTGATCCATCGCGAGCACCAGACTTTCTTCCAGTACATCGATGCCCTTCGCCGGGTTCGTGCGTACAAGATAATCCAACTGCTCGGCAAAGCTTTGCACAAAATCATTATGTCCTTTGATCATGCGATAACCTTTGGCCTGATGTTTGTCAGCTTCATCCATCTTCCCAAGTCGGTATAGTGGCATCAAAATCTCCGATAAGGTCAAGTGCGGAATTTCGGCACAGCTCATTCGCCCTTTCAAAATGGGCTTCGCCGCTTCCAATACCTTCTCATCATCTCCAACGAGTATCCAATATCGCATGATCTCATCCTGCTCACAGGCTTCACAATCACTCATAAAGTCACGGTCCATGCTTCTGAACTTCGTATAGCTGTTTCCAGCCTCCTCCAGATCGCCAAGATCCATGGATATGCGGAAACGATAATACCAGTACGAACGTTCACTGTATCCAAATGACTTGAAGCGACGTCCAAAGTCCTCCAACAGCTCCATCATTTTATCGCGAGACACTTCCGGGAAGCTGGATAACTCGCCCAAAATCCATTTGTACGACCACATTAACGTTTCTTCGTCATATTGTTCAGGTTGTTGATCAAACTTGCCCAGCTGCCAGGAAAATGCAATCAATGCTTTCATCGGATAACCGCAAAATGTTGCCGTCTCCACGATCTCCGAACGCGCCTCGTACGCTTCCTCCTCCATGCCATGCACATCGGCTACTCTTGCCGCTTCCTCCAGCATGCCCAGCTTTGCTGTTCCATTTGGCAAGCCGTAGGCTTCATCCATCAAATCCTCAAAATCCATCTCTGTCTTCATCAGGCATCCCCCTTACGATCCATATTCGCACGCAAACCCCAATCAATAAACCGAACGATGCCTTGATTCAGCACCTCAAGCTCCTGTCGATTCATGGCATAATGCCCCATCATCAGTGCGTTGACATACAACATCTCCATGGCAATCGGGGTCATTTGGGCATCTGGTGACGTCAGTACTCGCTGAATAATGGGATTGTTAATGTTCAGGTACAGTGTCGAATATCCTGCGGAACTAATCCCTGAAGACAATGAACCAAGGACAGAAGAGAACAACTCTGTACTCTCCTCGCTTGCTTTTTCCAAGGCACGGAGCGTGGAAGACTCCTGCGAGAGTGTGAACAGCACAGGCAAATCCGCCGGCTTAAACCCTTTGACCTCTGCACGGCAGCGGAAACGTTGTAATGCAGAATCAGCGAGGCGCAGCGCATCATAATACTGGTTCCGTTCACTCGGCGGCACGTCGGTGAAGCTCATGGATACTTCATCCGGCTGTAATCGTTCCGTCTTTACATGCTGTACTGCGAGTGGCAGCATCGCCATCAAATCACTGTCGTAGATGTATCCACCGTTAATAACCAGCATCGATTGGGCAGAGGCGACATGATGAATCTGGCGATACTCATCCACCGAGGTAGTGAAGTACAACGTCTCTCCCTCGTCCATCAGCTCGCCCAGTTCCCGATGACCACGAGTGCTCTCAAACGGAAGCCAGCGATGAATCATCGCGTAAAATTCCTGATCCTGCACAGCCAGTGCCTTCATCGACAGGGCATGGAGACGTATCAGCTTCTGCAACCGCTCCGGTTGACTCTCTGCCATGTCGGCCAACCCTTGACGAAGAGCATCACCGAGTTCGGAGCGTACCTCTTCCAGCTTTTCATTTTCATAAAAATGCTCTCGTGAAGCCGTCGGTTGAAGCTCATCTGTCCAGATCAGGCATTTCACAAAGAAAGCCCAATCCGGCAAAATATTCTCGGCCTTCTCCGAAATCAGCATTCTCTTCAGATACACCCGATGGGAACGCTTGGCATTCAGATTAACGGCATGGGGCAGCACATAAGCAATGCCTCCTGTACGGCCAGAAGCTGTTGTCAGTGGAATGTAATCCTGAAACTTCTCTCCAAGCAAGCGTTCACCAAAAGCCAGCACCTCCGCCCTGCGTCCCCGCGCGAGTTCAGGCTCCATCAGCCAGGTTGGTGACTGACTGTTTACGATATGCTGAACACCATCACTATGCAGCGTAACCGGATAAGGCAGCAGCGCTCCATAATAGAACAAGGCTTCGTTCACATATTCCGTTTCAAAATAATGGGCTGCATCCGGGGTGGAGCGCAGATACACTTTGGTTCCCGGAGACAACTGAGTGTCCAGTTGCCGAATCGTATATGTGCCATCCGGCTTGCCTCGCCACTCCATGGAGGGTCCGCCCTTCGCGGATTGCGTCAACATGACGATTTCATGACTCACCATGAAACAGGACAATAACCCAATTCCGAACCGCCCGATAAAAGAAGTCTCTCCATCCAGCAGGGCCTGTTGCCCCCGCTTTGAGGATTGTCCGATCATTGCCAGGAACTCATGGATATCGGCTTCAGTCAAGCCTATACCGTTGTCCTCCACCATCATCGTGCGATGCTCACCTGTTCCGGTCAGTTCCACACGAACTTCGCCCTGAAAGCCAGGCTCTGCCTCCGTTCGGGCTGTAATGGCATCGGTAGCGTTCTGCATGAGTTCACGCAAAAACACTTTGGGACTGCTGTATAGATGGTTCGATAAAATCTGGATCATACCGCTCAGGTTCACTTGAAAGCGATATTCATTGGATGCTGTCATTTCGCTCACCTTCCTCATAGTCCAATACATCAGATGCCCCAGAGGGTATGTGTGCATATAATGTGTTAGACGAATAGATTATGTACTTTTTGGAAACAGGCGTCCACCGGATGGATACGTCAAAGGGCGACGCCAAAGTGGCCCTGGTTAACCAAGACCGGCGTTAGATGAATATTCAGGCATTCCAAATATGTAAGAGGCCTTAGGTCTAATTACCACGTTATGGATGGCAATGAAACGGGATATTGCATCCTTTTAACCAGAATACATGGTAATGGGTACAGTGAAAACAAACCTGAGACCCGATTTCTCCAGACTTTAGGGTGAAGTTTCTGCATGTGTTTGGGACTTAAGAAGGAGGAAACTTTAATTTTGACATTCATTTGAACGATATGATCGGGTTAGACGTATAATCTCCAAACTCAGATCGGACGGTGAATGTACATGATTGAAGTTCGCAACATTTCCAAGCAATTTAAAGTGCATCAGGCACTGAACGATGTCAGCTTTAAGGTTGAAAAAGGGAGCGTTACCGGGCTGATTGGGCCCAACGGCTCGGGCAAAACCACCCTGATCCGCATCATGAACGGTGTTCTTGGCGCTTCGGGTGGACAAGTGAGAATTAACGGCCTTGATCCCTTCCTTGAGACGGAGAACGTACTAGCCTTATGTGGCACACTAACCGAACAGAGCGGATTGTATGAAAATATGAGCGGACGTGACAACCTGATCTTTTTCGCTGAAGCTTTCGGTGTACAACATGCCAAAGCACGAATCGACGAACTCGTGGATCTGTTCGAATTGCAGGATTATCAGCATCGGAAAGTCGGCACCTACAGCACAGGCATGAAAAAACGTGTAGGTCTTGCGCGGGTGCTGCTGCATCGCCCTTCCATCCTCTTTCTGGATGAGCCGACCAACGGACTTGACCCTGACGGAATCCAGATGGTACTCCGTATCATTCGTCGACTGAACCAGGAGGAAAACATGACCATCCTCGTTTCGTCTCACGTGCTGTCCCAGCTCTCGGCCGTGTGTGATCGGTATATTTTTATGGAAAAAGGTCGCAAAGTGGAAGAAGGTTCGGAGCAGGAGATTGTGAACCGTTATCTGACCACACCACGAATTGAAGTTGAAGCGACCATACCGAACGGCTGGCTGTCCTTAACAGAATATATGCCGGAAGTGATCTCCACATATAAAGCGATATTTCAGCTCCAATCCCGGGATGAGATTCCAGTTCTGCTGCGGAGATTAACAGAGTGCGGACAAGTCTATCAGGCACGAATCTTGGGCAGTGATCTGGAAAGTATTTATTTTGCTATTAGGGAGGCACACCATCATGAATAACCGCCAAGCCATACGTGCACTTGTACGTAAAGACATTCAAGCCATCACAGCCAGTGTTCAGCTCTGGTTGCCCATGTTGATCGTTCCATTGATTATCGGTATCATCATGCCCGCGGTACTTCTGTGGACAGCCTCAAGGATGGAACTTCGTTCCCTGGGCAATATGAGCTTCCTGCTTGATACACTGGATACCTTAACCCATTCCGGCCAGATCCCCCGGCTCGTTTCCATGCCCACGGATAACCATCGTATTGTCTATTATCTGGGCTTGTACATGTTTGCCCCGTTGTTTCTCATCATTCCGGTGATGGCATCCAGCATTCTGACGGCGAACAGCTTTGCAGGTGAGAAGGAACGAAAGACACTGGAAGGTCTTCTGTTCACACCGATGAGTATGGAAACGTTGTTCAAAGGAAAAGTGCTGGCTGCTCTCATTCCTTCCCTGTTGTTATCCTGGACTACATTCATCATCTACGGAATCATTGCCAATATCCTGATGTACCCGATGTTTGGGAAATGGATGTTCCCCAATCTGAACTGGATCATTCTCGTTCTCTGGGTGGTTCCGGCATGCAGTCTCGTGGTCATTTTGTTTAATGTATTGATTTCGGCCAAGGTTCGTGGATTCCAGGAAGCCTATCAACTGGGTGGATTAGTGGTCATTCCGTTGCTTGCACTGATTGCCGGTCAGGCGAGCGGCATGCTGCTAATTAGTCCATTCATGCTGCTCCTGATTGGAGCGGTGCTTCTGCTCATCAGTTTCGCTCTGCTTCGTCTGGTCACCTTGTGGAACAGCCGGCAGCAGCTGGCAGAAAGTCAGATTTAAGTAGGTGACTGCCGAGTAAGACCTATAACATTTTTTCCATAGTTTACCGATATAATTTAAGGTGTTAACTGTATTTATAAAGATGAAAGGTGATGATTGATTCATGAACAAATGGTCCTCACGGGTGCAGCGTACCATCTGCGCCTTGCTGCTGTTTACGTTGCTGGCAGCAACGACACTGGGAGGCGGGAACGCCGCGCAAGCAGCCTCGCTCAGCCAATCTACTGTGTATTATGACTCCGATGGGGTATTGTACAAAGTATCCGGTGACGGAAGTAACACTACTGAAGTCTTGCTGGATTTCGAAGGGGTTGACCTTGTCGAGGCAGGCTCTTACCTCTACTACACACAATCCAAATCGTCCACAACATTGCTTCGCGTCCCAAATGACGGATCACGTGATTCAGCTGAAACGTATGCTACAGAGGTGTTAAACTACTTTTCAGACAACGGGTTCATCTATTATATGGACACCAAAGGTGCCATTTATCGCGCGAACGGTGACAGCGAGGCTTCGACTGCCAAAAAAATTGCTGACAAAGCGGATACAGATTTTCCGCTCCTCACTGTAACGAAAGGCCGAGTATACTATAACGCGCTCGTTAACGGAAATACCTGGATCGTTTCCAAAGCATCCAATGGCAGCGGAGCCGTACAGCGGATTGCTGCAGGCGCAGTAGAAGGTCGTTATTTTATGCACCCAGCCAAAAATGAGCTTCAACTCATGGTCAATACCGACCCGTATGAACAGGTATATTCCACCAATGCTGTTGTGATGTATAAAGTTAACTACAACACAGGCAAAGCCACAGCTGTTAACCCAAAAGCAAAGCTCGATGTCAACGCAGTTTATTCTGGTGGCTGGGGCAATAACCTTTATGTGTATAACAAAGGCATCAAGTTGGACAGCAACAAGGACTATAACTATGCAATTGGCAAAGCCTATGCATTGACCGCTTCAGGCAAGACGCTCCAGGTCCACAGCAAGAGCATTCGGGAAGTGGACGCATTAGGTACAGATAAAATGATTATTGTGGATGCTAATAAAAAGGCATACGCCAAAACCATTTCTGGCAACAAGATATCTAAATCTGCCAATCTGAATCTGAGTAATGTCAGCTATGTGGGCAATCAATTCACCAATGGCACACCAACAATGGCATACATATCGGGCACCAATGGCCTCTACTCCGTTAACCCCTCTCTCAAAGTAACCAAGCTTGCGGGAGATGAATGGGATACATTCCAGTTCATGGCGGATGTTCCGGGAATGTTCTACATCAACGCAAATGATTTGTACCGTTTGTATCACGTCCAAGCGAATGGTACAGGCAAAAAGTCGCTTAGTGATGTTTTCCTGGACGATATCCTGTTGGTAACACCTAACTAAAATTATATATATCCCAAGACGAGGATCACCTTACAGCCCAAACGGCTCGAGGTATCCTCTTTTTTATGGCGAAACTTTTTTTTTCAAAACACCACACTTGTATGATACTTATCGCGGTACTCAACCGGATCACTTCATTAGCAACCTATGTATATTTTCGGTTCATGAGTGAAAGCACCAAAGAACCCTCTCCAGTCTGGAGAGGGCTCTGGTTGTTGTTATTAATGTTCCTTAATTTCTTCCTTCGGAACCAGCTTGTATATTTCTTCATCTTCCATGGTATCTATCAATCGGTCTAACCATTTGTAATAGGCTTCTGCTTGAAGGACTTTATGCTTGTCCTCCATAAGAATGTGAAGAAGTTCAGCATCTGCTTGTTCATCCAGGTCAGAAATCAAACGATTCAATTCATCAACGGATTTGCGCAGTACCTGCAGGTTACTCTCCACGGCTTTTCTCCATTTAATCACGAAATAATCCGTAAACGTCTGATGCCAGTCATACTCCACTTCATATAGGTCTTTCCGGGAGCCTTTGCTCCATACTTTATTCACCATTTTTAGATCCAGCAGTGTGCGTACGCCGGTACTCATGCTCGTTTTGCTCATTTCCATTTCCCGGCCCATATCGTCAAGGGTCATTGGTTTGTCTGCAAAAAAAAGCAATCCATATAAGTGTCCCGTGGACAGCGTAACTCCGTAGAGATCCATATTACGTCCAATGGCTTCAATGACGCGTTTACGGATTCTGAGAACGGTTGCTTGCTGTTCCTCTTCTAAATGGTCCAAGCCCATGCTTGCAACCTCCATTCTGAACATTCCCAGTCTTGGCAAAATAAATTGCAACGGTTTAAGATCCTGCTTACATGGGAAAGTATCCTGCAGGACATCCTATATGCCAGAGGACTTTAGGCACCCAATGTATGTTAAGGGGAACTTTACCAGGTTGCATCTGCCTACGACTATCTTTTAACCAATAAAAACAGCTTTAATTCAGCTTATTTTCTATTGTAGGAAAAGCGATATCAAATGTAAAGATGCCTTATTAGCCAAAATAAGGAGGATGACAGAGCATATGGACGGAAAACTTTGTACAGTTTTTACTGTACAAACATTATGTACTGTTTATTCAGTTGCTATACAGGTTAAGTATTGTTAGAATACAAAACGTTACCCAGAAAGACGGGAAGCGAAGCAATTACCGGATTTCGTGGCTGGGCGCACAAGTGTATGGGCTTGTGGATGCTGAAAGCCGTTCGAAGTGCACAACACATCAGAAGGGGTGAAAACATGACCATACTTGAAGTTAAGAATGTAAGTAAACTGTTTGGCCCCCAAACCGAGCAAGGGATTCAATTATTGGAGCAAGGTTGGGGTAAAGAAAAGTTGGCCAAAGAAAAACAGATAACGGTTGGTGTCAACCGGGTCAACATGGAAATTAAAGAAGGCGAAATTTTCGTCATCATGGGACTATCAGGGAGTGGTAAATCGACGCTGGTTCGAATGTTCAATCGTCTGATTGAACCGACATCGGGAGAGATTCTCGTACATGGCAAAGATTTACGCAAGATGAACAAAGAACAATTGCGCGAAGTGCGTCGGAAAACGATCAGCATGGTGTTCCAGAAGTTTGCGTTATTCCCGCACCGTACCGTTCTCGATAATGTGGAGTATGGACTCGAGATTCAAAAGGTAGATAAAGATAAACGTCGGGAAAAAGCGAAAACCTCGCTTGAACTGGTCGGCCTTAAAGGCTGGGAAGATAAAATGCCGGATGAGCTCAGTGGCGGGATGCAACAACGTGTAGGTTTGGCTCGTGCGCTGGCAAATGATCCGGAAGTACTGTTAATGGATGAAGCCTTTAGTGCACTTGATCCGTTGATTCGTCGTGATATGCAGGATGAGCTGATTGAGCTTCAGGATAAAATGAAAAAGACTATTATTTTCATTACCCATGACTTGGACGAAGCGCTGCGCATCGGCGATCGCATTGCCCTCATGAAAGACGGCGCAGTCGTACAGATCGGTACTCCGGAAGAAATCATGATTCAACCGGCCAACTCATATGTGGCCCGCTTCGTCGAAGACGTGGATTTGTCCAAAGTCCTTACCGCATCTCATGTTATGCGACGTCCTGAAACGATTACACTTGACCGTGGTCCTCGTGTTGCCCTCGAATTAATGCGCGAACGTGGTATTTCCAACCTGTTTGTCATTGACCGTTCGAAGAAACTGCTTGGTGTCATTACTGCAGAAGATGCAACCCGTGCAATGCGGGAAAACAAAGTGTTGAACGATATTCTGATCACGGATGGGCCTACTGTATCGCCTGAAACCCTGATTCATGAATTGTTCGAAATTGTAAGTTCAGCCCATGTGCCGCTCGCTGTTGTTGGCGAAAATGGCCGTCTGCAAGGTGTTATCGTCCGCGGTGCCCTGCTTGGAGCACTTAGCGGTGAAGTTGCAGTAAAGGAGGAACTTGCAAATGATTCCCAAAATACCACTAGCATCGTGGATTGAAGCCATTGTTGACTGGATGAGCACTTCGCTCTCCGGATTATTTAAAGTGATATCTATCGTGATTCAGGAGGTTGTCGGATTTTTCTCCGGGTTGTTCATGCTTCCCCATCCGCTTCTGTTCATTGTAATACTTGGTATACTGGCATATCTCGTTGGGCGATTACCACTAACCCTTTTTACGGTTATTGGATTCCTGCTCGTAGATAACCTTGGATATTGGTCCCAATCTATGGATACATTGGGCCTGGTTATTACGTCAGGATTAATCTCCATCCTGCTTGGTGTTCCAATCGGAATCTGGCTCGCATACAGCAAAACCGCAGCCCGGATTATTACGCCATTGCTTGACTTTATGCAGACCATGCCTGCATTTGTCTACTTGCTGCCAGCTGTAACTTTCTTCAGTCTTGGTGTGGTTCCCGGTGTTATCGCGTCCGTAATATTTGCGATTCCACCTACGATTCGCCTGACTCACCTTGGCATTAAGCAGGTATCAGGCGAACTCGTTGAGGCAGCAGATGCTTTTGGTTCCACATCCATGCAAAAGTTGTTCAAAGTACAGCTTCCTCTTGCATTGCCTACTGTCATGTCAGGGATTAACCAAACGATCATGCTGTCGCTGTCCATGGTTGTTATTGCTTCCATGATCGGTGCACAGGGTATTGGTGCGGAAGTCTATCGTGCGGTAACGCAGTTGCAGATCGGTAAAGGATTTGAAGCAGGTCTGGCTGTCGTGGTACTCGCGATTGTGCTCGACCGTTTCACGCAAAATCTGTTTATGCCAGGTCGAAAGAAGACCTCCCGCATCTCGTCGAAACAAAAAGCCTGGATTACGGCTGCGGCAACACTGGTTGTACTCGTAGCTGGTTTCTCACAATACTTTATTGGTGGCAATAGTTCTTCTGCCGGCGGTAACAACACTCCAGCTAATGCTATTGGCGAAGAAGTCAATTATCAGATCATTGGTATCGACCCGGGTGCAGGTATTATGAAGTCCGCTGCCAAAGCCATCGATGATTATCATCTGACGGATTGGACCCTCATTGAAGGATCTGGTGCAGCGATGACGGCTACATTGGACAAAGCCCTTAAAGCTGAACAACCGATCATCATTACTGGTTGGACTCCACACTGGATGTTCAACAAATATGATCTGAAATATCTGGATGATCCGGAAAAATCTTTTGGTGATGCAGAAGAAATTCATACCATCGCACGTAAAGGCTTGAAAAAGGATCATCCGGTTGCTTATGAGTTCCTGTCCCGTTTCAAGTGGACTTCTGATGAAATGGGCGAGATGATGAGCGCCATCCAAAACGGCACATCTCCAGAAGAAGCGGCTAAAAACTATGCTGAGAAACATGCAGATCAGATTGACGAATGGACCAAAGGTCTGACGCCAGTTAACGGCGATGCATTTAAACTTAGCTATGTTGCCTGGGATTCCGAAATAGCAAGTACCAACTTGCTGAAATATGTTATGGAAAACAAGCTTGGCTATAAAGTTAACGCCCTTCAGGTTGAAGCTGGACCGATGTGGACGGGTGTCGCCTCAGGCGACGTAGATGCCTCTCCAGCAGCTTGGCTGCCATTGACTCACGCTGACTACTGGGAACGATACAAAGACCAGGTGGATGATCTGGGCGCCAACATGACCGGTGTACGGACAGGGCTCGTTGTACCTGCGTACATGACAGATGTTAATTCGATTGCAGATCTGGAAACAGGTGCTCCTTCCTCTACTCCATCGGCGAATGCCAATGTGGGAAATGAAGTAAATCATCAAATTATCGGTATCGATCCAGGTGCCGGAATCATGAAATCCACAGCGAGTGCCATTGAGAAATACGGTCTGTCTGACTGGAAACTGGTCGAAGGTTCAGGAGCCGCAATGACAGCTACGCTGGATAAAGCCGTTAAGAATAAAGAACCGGTTATCGTTACCGGTTGGACACCGCATTGGATGTTCAACGCATATGACTTGAAATACCTGGACGATCCGGAAGGTGTCTATGGCGAAGCCGAACAAATTCATACCATTGCCCGTAAAGGGCTAAAGGAAGACAAACCTGTCGCTTATGAATTCCTGGATCGCTTCTCCTGGACACCTGAGGATATGGGTGAAATCATGGTCGCCATTCAGGACGGAGAGGATCCCCAAAAAGCCGCAGCTGCTTTTGCTGAAAAGCATAGCGACAAAGTGGCTGAATGGACCAAAGGTCTGACCCCGGTGAATGGAGATACAATTAAACTGAGTTACGTAGCCTGGGACTCCGAGATTGCAAGTACCAACTTGCTGGAGTACATTTTGAAAGAAAAACTGGGTTACAAAGTAACCTCCCTACAGGTAGAGATTGGTCCAATGTGGACCGGTATCGCCAATGGTGATGTGGATGCAACTCCAGCCGCATGGCTGCCGCTCACCTCTGCAGATTATTATAACAAGTACAAAGATCAGATCGATGATCTCGGTCCAAATATGGACGGTGCCAAAACAGGTCTGGTTGTACCAACCTATATGGACATCAATTCCATTGAAGATCTAAAAGATAATTAAACCAGATTGAGATGGATAAACCTGAATTTGGTAAAAAGACTCCTGGAAATTTTCGGGGGTCTTTTTTTTATGTAACTTTTAATAAGCTGTGTCTTCAAACCTGCTGGAAGCCAAAGTGTACCTGAAGTGCCGTTAAAGTGGATTTTCTCCCTTTCAATGAAAAGCTTGGCTCCGGATGGGATTAGGTGTCAGCGACTCACTCGCGGTTGGCAAAATTTGTCTACACATTCCCCAGGGTAAACCGACTTGGGCTTCAAGACTTTTTAAAAAGCTAACTTCCACATCCTAACTAACCTCGAAAATCTCAAGCATAAAGCTAAACGTACTAATCGTTACCTTCTACATTAAAGGCTGTGAAACTGATTTATGTACTCAGGCTCTACAATTTTTTCTTTTCTTCTCTTTTTCTACGCTTACCCAATCAGCAACAATAATACACCAATGGTAATCAGCACAGTACCTAAAATACCATACACCACTCTTGCACCCTGACGTCCCATGGTTTTCACAAAGAGACCTGCTCTAAAACTCTTCATAAACCAATCCCAATTGTTGATCCCACCTAACAAACTGAAAATCCCTGCAGCAATAGCTAATAGTGCGATTAAAACCGGTTGATCTTGCATGTCAACACTCCTTCCCTATAATCCTGTCTGCTATACCTTACTCTGGTGAAAATGAACAGTCATTAATTGGTAAAAAAACAGCTTGCAGATGAAGGTCTGCAAGCTGTTTTCATTAGCGTATTGGCTCCCTTTTCATAGGAAGATTGACTAGTATTTATTACTTCGCCTGAAACTCACTTGCTGACATCAGCAATGTCACGACTTCAGCACGAGTTGCTTCCGTGAGCGGATTAAACATGTTCTTGCCTGTACCCTTCACCAGTCCTGCATCATATGCAGCTGCGATGTAAGGTACGGCCCATGCAGGTACTTTATTCGCATCTGCAAAGGTTAATGTGGATTTCGAATCAACTGGAAGCCCCAATGCTCTTACAAGCATAACGGTCATCTCCACACGTGATACTTTGCCGGATGCACGGAACGTCTCATCTGTATATCCACTGATGATTCCCTGTTCTACAGCTTGAGCAATAAAGGATTGTGCCCAAGCCGGAATTTTGGAAGCATCCTTGAACGTCAACGCCTTAGTGCTGGCTGGAAGTTCAAATGCTCTTGCCAGCATCACAATGAACTCGGCGCGTGTTGCCGGAGCATTCGGACGGAAATTACCGTCTTGATATCCATTCACAATTCCCCGGGAAATGGCCTGCTCAATGGCAGCTACCGCCCAATGATTGCCGATATCTTTTAAAACTGTACCCGGATTGGTTGGCGTGGTTCCTCCGCTATTACCATTACCCGGGACGGATGGTGTTGTTGGTGTGGTCGGAGTAGTTGGGTTCGTTGGCGTTACAGGTGTGGTTGGTGTCGTTGTGCCTCCACCACTATTACCACTGCCCGGATTGCCGCCATTGCCAGGGTTGCTTCCATTCCCATCACCCGGAAGTGGCGCTCCCTTCAGATCGGTACTCCGTCCTTCCGTTGTCTGGTTTACCGTACCTACACGGTCCAAATGTTCATGGAAGATTTCATAATCCACCAGATTCAGTTCATAGTATCGGTTGTCATCCTTCGCCACTCTCATGGCGCGGTAGAAGTCTCCACCGTTAGCCATAAACGAGTTTGTCGCGACGATGTAATACCCGTTTGGGTCGATATCCGTATACGTGCCATTGGCATTTTTAATTTGTACTTTGAGGACTCGTTGACCGACTTGGGTCACCGTATTGGTTATCGCATCAATTTTCTCACCCGGCTTCGTGGAATCGTAGTAGAAACGCATGCCTGAAACTTGCGGGAAACGCCCTTCTCCTGTTTCCACACCGCTCACGCCATTTTCAAGCGCAGCCGTAATTTCCTTACCTGTCATTTTTAATGCAGACAAGTTGTTGCCGAATGGCATCACGGTTAGCAGATCACCTAACGTGATATCTCCTTTTTGGAACGAAGCCCGAATACCTCCACCGTTTTGGATGGCGACATATCCTTTAACGTCGCTTTCCTTCACTATGGATTTCACTTTCTCCAGCATGCCGTCTGTCATCAGATTACCAAGGTTGGTTTCCTGCTTGCGTACGCTGCCGCGTTCGCCATCAAGGAATACATTCGTTTTACCGATGACTTCTTTTTTGAACTCGGCCAGAGGCCCTGCATAACTTGCCAGTTTCTCTGTTGCTTCCGGATCATTGGCGTAGACGTATGCTCCAGAGGCATCCTTCGCATCCAGGTTCAGCAACTTGCCGTTCCATGTTTTCAACACGCCTGCTTCATCAAACGTTACATCCAGTTGACCCAACGAAACGTCATATTCACCTGTCTGTACCACAAGCGTCGGGTCCATGTGCGTATCCACAACCACCGGTTTGTTCAGAATGGTGTGTGAATGACCACCAACCACAATGTCGATGCCTTCTACAGCTTCTGCCAGCTTCAGGTCTTCCGAGTAACCCAGATGGGTCAGCGCGATGATTTTGTTGATACCTTCATCTTTCAGCATGTTCACCGTAGCCTGAGCACTTGCCTTGTAATCCCTAAACTTCAGATCATCTCCCGGCGAGGAAAGGGATACGGTATCCGGTGTCGTCAAGCCAAAGATTCCAACCTTCTCACCGTTCACTTCCGTAATAATGGCCGGATAGATTTGAGAATTCTCGCCTGGATTCCCGATGGTACCGTTGTACAGGCTACCCAAATTCGCATCCTTGGTATAGTCGATATTGGCACTCACAAACGGGAAGTTCGCTTGTTCAATAAAAGCTTTCAGTGCACTTGGCCCTTTATCAAACTCATGGTTTCCGAAGGTCATGGCATCGTATCCGATCATGTTCATGAACTCCAGGTCGGCCAGGCCGTTAAAGAGATTGAAATACAGTGTACCCGAGAATACGTCCCCTGCATCCAGCACAAGGGTGTTATCATTGCGTGTTTCCTTGATAGCTGTTACGCGGCGCGGAATGTTATCCAGATGCGCGTGCGTATCATTGGTGTGCAATACACGCAGGTTGAAGTCGCCTTCTTCCGCTGTGCTTCCAATGCTTAGCTGGGCGAGCAGCGGATCATGATCACTGACGCGCCCATGAGAGTCTTCGAAATCAGCATTCACGTGAACAGCTTCGATTACTGCAGTATCAGACAGGTTTTTGCTCACCAGAATGTGATCCAGTGTCTGGGAATTCCCGTCATAGATGTAGGAGTAGCGCTTGTTCTCTGGCAGTTTGTTTACCAGATTGTCCAATTCATTCCCTTCAACAATGTTCAATGTTTTGGAGAACTGGAAGTCATTGAAATCGCCGAGAACTGTGACATTGACCTTTGGGTCTTTACTTAACAGTTCCTTAATAAAACCGTTCACAGCAGTCGCCTGTCGTGCACGTTGAATCTCACTGCTTCTTGTCGCCGGCTGTATACTTCCGTAAGGCTTCAAATCGCCGCCTTTGGAATTCAGATGATTTGCAATCACAACAACACGTTCTCCATTGAATTCGAATTCGGCGGCGAGCGGTTTACGCGAGCTTGCAAAAGCATCGTTTGTTGGATCAATGCGTCCAGGATTCAGGGACAAACTCCCGTCCGATTCCACTTGGATACCCGTCACTGCATCCCCTTTATTTCCTTGTTTCAGGGTTACACGTGACTCATTGTATAAGAATCCTACGCGGATGTTCCCTCCCGGAGCTCCACCATCCTTATTGTTTTCTGGAGCAATATCCGTGTATTTATAAGTAGGGCCGCCTTTAGATGCAATAGCATCAATTAGGGTTTGGAAACTTGCATCCGCAGCAGTTGTTCCACTGTCTGTAGCTCCATCATTATCTTGTACTTCCATAATGCCAATAATATCAGGATTTTTTAGATTATTGACTACAATTCCACCGATTTTGACAGCTCTCGCTGCATCCTTCTTGCTGAAATTTTCCACATTGAAAGTTGCAATTGTCAACTTACCATCGGCCTGCTGAATCGTTGTTGTTGCTTGTTCCAGCCCCCCGGAAGTGATAGCTGGAAGGTTCCCCTCCGGATTCACCTTGAAATTTCCGTTGGAATACGTCATAACACCTTTGACGGACTCGGTGAGCTTGTCACCGGTTTTGACCGCCTGAGAAGGCTTTTTGTTAATGAACAAACGTTGTGGATTAAGCGCACTCTCATATGGTTCTCTACCATCCGCAGTGAGGATGACACCTCCTGCTGGTGTACGTACCGGATTATTTGGACCATTGTCAACGACAACGGCCACACCCGGTTCACTGGAATACGGACCGATAATTGTTGCATTATCAAGTTGAACTCTCATGCCTTCCAGACTTTCATAAAAATCGATCGCATCCGTCTCCGGGTTAAACTCCCCGAACTGATCTGAATCAATCACGGTTGGGATAATACGACCATTAGTTCCCAAAATCACAGGTTCAGGAAGCTCTAGGTTATTGTCTTCAACTGTTATTGCTGTCGCTACGATCTCTGTCGTTGACAGTTCGGTCGTCGCTGTTGCATATTCTTTGACCTGACCAGACACCTTCACCTTATTACCTACTGTCATTCCATGTGAAGACTTATAGATAAGTATGCCTTCGGATGTTTTCACATCGCCATCTTCCATTCCAGGAATTTCCTGTATATAGAAGGAACTTGCATTTACAACATAAGTCACAATACCTTCGACATTCTGGACAGCCAAACCATCATACAAAGAGTTATGGGAAGTCCCTTGAATATCATGGATTCTAAGATTGTCCAGTTCATGAAGAACTTTGTAAGTAAAGCTATACACATCACTTGTATTTCCACCTGATACAGCAATCGCTTTAACCACCGTGTCCTCTTCTAATGTAATCGGGGCACTGTACTTTGCAGATGTTTGGGTTGGCTCAGTCCCATCAATCGTGTAATAGATTTCTGCTCCTGCTGTTGGCGAGGATAAAGTGACTGTTGATCCTTTGATAATACCTCCTGATGGAACACTTGCTGTAACAGACAGCAGATTTTCGACAACATCCGATGCTGTACGTGGAATCAGTTCAAGACCATAACTTGTATGATAGGTCAAAACCCCTGTCACTTTTTCGTATGTTTTGCCTGTTGCCAGTGCAGTAGGGCTATTTTTGGCATAGATCGTGATCTCTCCGCCATCGGCATCTGTCGCATAAAAGGTGGAACTGCTGCTTCTTGTCACTGTAACTGCGTTGACTTCGACAAGCATCCCTTCATAGATGCCACCTGTACCCTTTCCTCCGCCTTCAGCAGGCGTAAGCTCTTTGGATGTCAATGTAACCGGTTCAGGGATTTCTTGTGTTTTATCCAATACCTTAATATAACCGCCTGGAAATCCAGTCTTGTCCTTCTCTACCTGAAGCAAACCGTTATAGATCGTCAGTGGTCCATAAGCTTCAATACGGTCACCTGGCTCCACAGTGGCGTCCGTTCCACGAATAACGATTCCAGCATGATCATCCTGAATGTACAAGTTCGCCAATCCACCCGATTCTTCTCGGTAGGTTACAATCCCTTGTACGGTAACAGGCGTATTCTCAGATTTATTTCGTGCTTCGGAGATTGAAATGGGGGTGTTGTCGACGATGGTATAGTCAAGAAGCGTAATATCGCTATCCATCAATCCACTTTTGTGTGCATAAGCTTCAATGTGAATCGTATCATTCACTGTGATTGGCACTGTATATGGGAGAAAAGCATTTTCATCATCTAACTTATAGTATACGGCTGCACCAACTGTAGTTGTTGCCAGTGTAACCTGTGTGCCTGCTGGAACTGCACCCGAGGATGGATTTGCTGTGACGTTTGCCACTTTGGTTTCCGGCGTCTCATCGATCAGTTGGAAAATGGTCGAAGCAGTGCTTTTAATTCCGTTTACAGTAAAATAGGTTTCCAAACTAACGCTGTTAATTCGAACTTTGGAATGATATAAGGAAGTATTGCTTTGTAGTCCAAAAGTGCTGCGAGGAGCAGTTGTGGGTACTTGTACGGGCATCATTTTGCTCACATCTGTTTCATCAGGTCGATCTGCCAGTGCAAAGTTTGTGTCAGAAGTAAACGGAGGACTTAGCTGGATAGAGCTTCCACTGTTGTAGTAACCAACTACATATCCTTCAACAGTCGCTATAGATTTGTCAGAATTCTTCGCCTGTGCCTGAGCAACCGTTAACGGCTCATCTGCCGCAGAGGCCTTACTGTTGAACAATCCGGCCGGAATGGCCCCTGTTATCAACAGGACCATGGCCAGGAACAACCTGAGCCAGCTTTTCATTTGCATCCAATACATCTTTTACCTACCCCCATGTGTCGATTTTACAATCATTTGTTCATGAAGCTTGTACATTAGTTCAAATATAAGATAACTGAACTTCTATTCCGTGTAAACAATATTCTTTTTATATGTCACAAAATAGAACATACACTTCATAAATCATACTTGTTTTTTCGCTTAAAACCGTACAAGAGTACTAATTTTCAGATGAAAACAAGCTTTCCGAAATTAAAAATGTCACATTCATGTTCACTTAGGTACAATTAACGTAAGATAATATAACATAAAAGAAATTACATTTATTTTTTCGACATTTAACGATAACCACTCCATCCCTATTTTTGTTACGCCCAGCCTTTGATTGTATATGTCCACACAGAAAAACATGCGAGTTTGTCTCCCCCACATGTTTTCATTTTAAGAGTGAATTATTAAGAACAAACTCAAACCTAATCAAAGGAATGTTAATTTTGGATCAGATATGTAAAAAGAAATGAAAACAGATAAAAAAAACACAAGGGAATCTCCAGTTTCAGAGACGTCCTTGTGGAACATTGTGAGACATAATAATTGTAAACGTTAAGACTAAATATTGCTTCCAAGTGATTAGATCAAACCTTGTTGCTCCAAATACTGATCAACATACTTTTCCGCATTCACTGACGATATAGATATCCAGTCTGAATAGGTTTCCCCAAACATTTTATATAATAACTCACTGCTATATTCATTACTTAATTTCCCAAAAACAATATACAACTGTTTGATCGTATTTGTGTGTTTTTTGCCATCTAGGTCTGTCCACGTTACTTTTTTATTAAGATCAACCTTGCTTATATCCTTAGTATGAATCTGAACTATTGATCCATTCACCTTGAAATAAACACGGGTACTTTTCTCGTAAGGGTGACCCTTTAGAATACTCCATCCTTTCATATCCCCCGAAGCAGGCACAGCATATAGTTTTCCTTTCGTTGGGGTAGTTGTGGCTGTTACATTGTTTGGTTTGGCAGGTTGTTCGATATTAACAGCCATTGTTCCTTTACCCATGGATATTTGCATTTGCTTCGTTTTGGCGTTGTACGTCAGTGCTCCATCCAACGCATCTGAGAGAACAGAGGCAGGAAACAAGGTTACGCCATTATGAATAAGCAGTGGTGACTTGAGCGTTAACGGCTCTCCGTTTAGTGTTGCCTTTGTTCCCGTTTTGGGGAGCGTTATTGTTGTAGAACCAACCTTAATGTCAAAGTTGCCCTGTTGAGCAATGTAAGTAACACTTCCCCCCAGTGCCTTGAATACCTCTGTCATTGGAACAAATGTTACACCCTCTTTGATATATCCCCCATCAATGGCATCCTTCAAGCTACCTGATATGACAACCGATTTCTCGATATTTCCGACCTTAACGGTAACTTTGGATGAACCCACACCCGTTATCTTTAACATCCCATTGCTCAATAACTTGAGTATATGTGGTTTGCTGATGGTATAGTCTGTTTTTGAGAGACCAACATGGTTACCTAGAAAGGGATAATCAACACTGGTCATCATATTCTCCTCATCATAAATTAAAGCCACATCAAAATCGATTTTCTCCCCGACTGTTACTTCGACTTTAGCTGGCATAAGCTGAATATCTTCAACTTTGCGATCCTCCGCATAAGCACTTGAGACAAACAACAATATAAAAACCATGATTAGAAAGGCTATTTTTTTCATTCTTTTACTCTCCTTCTCATTTTTAATTTCGTTCATACCTATTGGACTCCCCATTTCAACTCCCTATTCTATTTTCGGAATCATTAACAAATATTGTTAGACTATTCCTCTTGTTAGAACAAAAAAATTGGATGCAGCGTAATCGCCGCATCCAATCCTTAAAAACAAACACATTACTTTTTCACCGTACTGTTATACTGTGCAATCTTGTCTGTAATTTGCTTCGCTGCTGCATCCAATGCGTCTTGTGGAGTTCCTTGTCCATTCAGGACCGTTTCGATCGCTCCTTCGACAATTTGACGGGCTTCGGGGAATACACCCATAACGGCCCCGGATGTTGCTGTCGAATCCGCAGAAGCGTGCAATTGGTCGACTGCTGTCTGGAATTGCGGGTACTTCGCCATATTATCCTTTAATACTTGCTCATCGTAGGCTGCTGTCGTAATAGGGAAGTATCCTGTCGCAACACTCCAGTTGGCTTGTACCGCAGGTGTTGCCAGATACTTGATGAATTCCCAAGCGGCTTGCTGTTGTGCTTCGGATTTGTTGTTCATGATATACAAGCTTGCGCCACCAACCACGACGCCACCTTCTTTGGCATCAGCAGGACGAGGCAGGAATCCTGTTCCCAGCTCAAACTTGCCGCCAGCACCCTCTACAATTTTGCGCAATCCAGCGGTAGAATCCAGCGTCATGCCGATTTGCTGTGCGGTAAATGCAGCGGTCGTATCGTCTGTGCTGCGTCCCAGATTGGAGACGGTTTTCTCGTCCATCATTTTTTTCCACCATGTTAATGTCTCCACGCCTGCTTCGGAGTTCAACATGGATTCAGTCGCTGCACCATTTCTACCGTTACCATTGTTTACATAATCTGCATTCTGGTTCGCGAAGAACTGTTCCATAAACCAGCCGTAGATCGCCATGGATGCACCCGGTTTACCGTCTTTCGCCAGTGCTTTGGCTGCTTGCTCAAACTCTTCATATGTCTTAGGCGGGTTCTCTGGGTCCAAACCTGCTGCTTTGAACATGTCTTTGTTATAGTAAAGAATCGGGTTCGATGTGTTGAACGGCATCGCATTCAGTTTGCCATCGATGGTGTAATAACGAATGATATTCGGTTCCAGCTGGGACAGATCGAACTTGTCTTTGTCGATGAATTGCTGTACCGGCGTAATCATGCCTGAATCGATCATGAACTTGCTGCCAATCTCGTATACCTGGATAATGTCCGGGCCACTTTCCGAACCCATGGAAGCTTTGAGTTTGTTCAGGCTCTCATCGTATTTCCCCTGATAAATCGCCTTCACCTGAATGTCCGGGTGGCTTGCGTTGAAATCGGAAGCGAGTTGGTTAATCGCCTTCTCCCCTGCGCCCGACATCGAGTGCCACCATGTCAGTTGTACCGGTTCAGCTGCAGCCGCATCGGCTTGAGCCCCGCTTGCCGGACTGCTTGTATCTGTTTTTCCGCCACAAGCGGCCAGTACCAACATCAGTGCAGCAAACATTAATGCAAATGTTCCTCTTTTTTTCAAACGAAACCCGATCATAATCGCTCTCCTTTTTTTGAGGCTCACGTCACAATAAAACCTTGGAGATTACACGGAGTGGCCGTTACGGGTCCGAATCGTTCTTTCGATCGCTGTTATCCCCGGATTTTATTCAATTCCCTTCAAAGGGGAAAATCCGGGGATAAAGGCGAACGCTACGCTTCTACAGAATCGATTTCGTCCCCTCCACTACTACGTGGTTTATCTTCTCAACATTTTATTTCAAGAGTGAGGCCTTGTTTATTCGCTCCTGGGTATCCAAACCACAAACCCGTTAAATCCATAAAACTTTTAACTGAATCAACCCTTCAGCGCGCCTGCAGCCATACCGCGGACAAGCTGTTTCAAACCGAAAACCAGAAGCAGCAGCGACGGTAAAATAACAAGCGCTGTGCCAGCAAACACCAGATTCCATGCAGTGGATTCCTGGAACTCCAACATCGAGATCCCGATCTGTACGGTTCTCATCTCCGGACTGTTCGTGACGAGCAGCGGCCACAGATAAGAATTGTACATGCTGAGGAACGAATAGATCGCCAGTGTTCCAAGTGCCGGACGGGACAATGGCAGGACGTGTGATACAAAATACCGGATATGCCCGCAGCCATCGATCTTCGCCGCTTCAAACAATTCTTTCGGAAGCTGCATGAAGAATTGTCTCAGCAGGAATGTGCCGAACGCCGTTGCCAGGAACGGAATGGTCAGACCCTGGTACGTATCGAGCCAGCCCCAGCTGCGCACCGTCAGATAGTTCGGGATCATGGTGACTTCCCAGGGAATCATCATCGTCGCCACAAACATGCTGAAGATGACGTTTTTGCCCCTAAACTCCATTTTCGCGAATGCATAGGCTGCCATGCTCGCTGTAACAAGCTGACCAAGCATCGTCAGTCCTGCGACCAGGAACGTATTTCCGATAAACGAACCAATCGGAACGATATCGAATACTTCCACAAAATTGGACAAATCTATGGACCGCGGGATGATATGGGGCGGATACGCACTGGCATCCTCCGGCGTCATCACGGCCATGAAAAAGGTATACAGCACCGGATACAGCACGAGTGCCGCACAGATTGTAAGCAACACATACAGCAACGTTTTTGTCCAAGGCGTTCTCATTGGTAATGCACTTTCCTTTCCACCCATTTGAACTGAATCAGGGTCAGCAGCATAATAACTGCGAACAGGATTAGTGCTTGCGCACTGCCCGTTCCAAAGCGGAAATTAACGAATGCTTCCTGATAGATGGAATAGACGAATACATTGGTACTGTCCATCGGGCCACCCCGGGTTAGAATGTTGATCTGACCAAATGATTGGAACGCACCAATGATCGATACGACCGTGACAAAAAACAGGGTTGGCGACAACAGTGGCATTGAGATTTTGCGAAAAGTAAGCAAAGGACCTGCGCCATCCATCTTCGCGCTCTCATAAATTTCATCAGGGATGCCCTGCAATCCACTGGATAATATAATGTAATTAAATCCGAGATTCATCCAAATGGTCATGATGGAGATCGAGATTAAGGCCCAATCCGGGCTGGTCAGCCAGGGAATCGGATCAATTCCAACTTTTCCTAATAAATAATTCAGCATGCCCAAGGTCGGATGGAACAGAAACTTCCAGATGACCGCCGATGAACCGACAGACAATACCACAGGCAGAGAGAATACAAACTGGAACACACGCATTCCCTTGAAACGGTTATGTGTCAGAGCTGCCAGAATTAGGGCCGCGAGCATGCCGGTTGGCACGGTAAACAGGACAAACAGCAGCGTCACTTTCATGCCTTGCAGGAACAGTCCGGACTGGAACACCGCCTTGAAATTGTCCAGTCCAACATAGGCTGCAATCTGTCCAGTAGGGTCCGTGGAATGCATACTCAGGTACACCGACTTGAACATCGGATAAAACAAAAACACTGCAAATAAAAGCAGCGATGGTGCCAGGAAACCATAGGCCAGCATGTTCTCCCGCATCCGCTGCACACGCAGCGAAGCTGTCCGGCGCCGACTCGTATTGGACACGCGCCGTCTTGCAGCAGGCAAGCCGATCCGGTTGTCAAGCTCACTCATCGGATTTTCTTCCCCCTTGATCTACGCATTCGGTGTATGAACTTCATCACCCACGTTATCTAGTGTAAAAGCCAACTGTCACAGCAGAATCGATTCTGAATCAACGCAGCGTTAATCGTGGACAACTGAGTTTACCAAATTAGGGAGGTTAAAGAAGCTTCTAACCGTGGTCAGCGAACAGCAAAAAAACCGCAAGAACTCCCTCCATTCGGGAAGGTTCATGCGGCTTTGTGTGTAAAGGGAAGATGAAAGCGATTAGATATACACTCCATAGATTTAACAGAAAACTGGATATTTAATGTTAACTCAAATGTTCAGTTGATATTCCTGGGATCATATGAATTGCATGAACGCACAAAACATACTGTTTTCATGCCAGTGTATACGAAGCCTTTTAACGATTGAGATGATATGGCACAGTCGTGACAATCACGTCTTTATAATTGATCAGATACGCGCGGATCATGAAGCTGGTCTGGTTGTGCAGTACATTTTGCCACCAATGCTTGGTGATGAACTGCGGAATCAGAATCGTAATATGGTCCGTTTCAGCCGTTTTCCACTCTACGGTATCAATGAATTTCTTGAGCGGTCCCATAATGCTGCGGTATCTTGATTTAATTACAACCAAACGAACACCCGGGTTCCACTCTTCCCACTTCTGCTCCATCTTGCGAATGGCTTCATCATCAAACCCGATATACAGGGCAACCACGTGATCTGACATTGTTTGCGCGTAACTGATCGTGTTCATCACGACCCGGGTAATACCAGCCACCGGAATGACGATCGTATTGCCCTTTCTTATCGGTTTCTCCAGCTTGATATCAATCCGTAATTCATCCGCGATGTTGCAATAATGACGGTGAATACGCATGAACACATAGACGACGAGTGGCAGGAAAATAAAGATAACCCACGTTTGCGTAAACTTGGTGAATATAAAAATCAATGTAATCGACAGTGTGGTCAGCATACCAATCGTATTGACGAGCAGCTTCACACCCCAGCCGGACGGTTTGACTTTGATCCAGCGAATCATCATGCCCAGCTGGGACAAGGTAAATGGAATGAACACACCCACCGCGTAGAGTGGAATCAAGCTTTCCGTATTTCCTTTGAATCCCACCACCAGCAATGCAGACATCACACTGAGAAAAATGATACCGTTCGAGAAGCCAAGGCGGTCTCCTCTGACCATAAACATATGCGGCATATATTTATCCTTCGCCATCATGAAGGAGAGCAGCGGGAAAGCCGAGTACGCCGTATTCGCTGCCAGGAACAGGATCAGTGCCGTTACACCCTGGATAATAAAATACATCGTGCCCCTGCCAAACGTGGCTTCGGCAATCTGGGAAATGACCGTGGCTTTGGGATCAGGCTTCACTCCGTAACCATAGGCAAGTAACGTGATGCCAATAAACATGGCTCCCAGAATACAGCCCATCAGCATCAAAGTTCCCGCAGCATTTTTTTCGGCAGGTTGCTTGAAGTTTGGAATGGCGTTGCTCACCGCTTCGACTCCTGTGAGAGCCGAACACCCCGAGCTGAATGCCTTCAGTAGCAGAAACATGCTCACATGAGACATGCTCGTTCCAAACTCAGGCGCAGCGGCTTCCATGCCACCCGCAAGAAATTTGATACCCCCGGATATAATCAGAATCGCAATCGAAAAGATAAACAAATATATGGGAATCGCCAGTACAGAAGCGGATTCCGTCACTCCCCGCAAATTCATAATCGTCAGAAACACAATCATAACCAACGCAATTATTACGCTGTAATCATGAAGCATCGGAAAGGCGGATGTAATCGCATCGGTCCCTGCAGACGAACTTACCGCAACCGTCAGAATATAATCGACCAGCAATGATCCTCCGGCAATCAGGCTCGGAGCCGTACCGAGATTATCCTTGGCAACGATGTACGCGCCGCCTCCTGTTGGATAAGCAAAAATCGTCTGGCGATAGGAAAAAATTAAAATGACGAGTAATCCCAACACGGCGATGGAGATTGGAACAGAGTACCATAAGGCGGCGACTCCGGCCGCAACCAGCACCAGTAAGATCTGCTCCGTACCGTAGGCAACGGACGATAGGGCATCGGAAGACAGAATGGCAAGCGCCTTCCATTTCCCCAATTTTTCTGCATCCAATTCAGCCGATTTCATAGGCTTGCCTATTAAGATTCTCTTCATTTTGCCAAGCATGATCATAACTTCCTTCCATCCATCATCTGTGAAGCATTGTTATTATGCAAAATCATAGGGCTAATGACAATACGTCATTTCACCCGAAATACGCCAGCGCGTGATAATGCATACTACGATTCAATAATCGATAACAAAGCCGATCTTGTTCAGCATTTTGAACTTTTTTGAGCCAAAACGGCGATTGTTCGCCGAAAAAAAGAAAATGGCCTTCGGTTTACTAAACCAAAGACCATTCCGCATTAGGCTGTGTTGGTACTCTCTTTTTTATACGATCTCGTGCCCTCAAACCTACATGCCCAAAATGCCAGGACGTGGAGTAACACCGAACACCTGAGCCAATGTCACCAGTTGTTCATCCGTAATGCGCTGCCGGACTTCGTGACCATGAATCAGCATATAAACCTGGGCTGCCTTCTCAATGGTCTCTATAAGACCAAAAGCTTCATCCATCGTTGTGCCTGTTCCAAAGATCCCATGCTGCGGCCAGATGACCGCGTGGTATTCCTTCATTTTCTCAGCCGTTTCCTGTCCAATTTCATTCGATCCAGGCACCATCCACGGAATAATACCCACACCGTCAGGAAATACGACCACACATTCTGTACACATCTGCCACAACGTCTTTGTAAATTTCATCTCATCCAGCTCATGGATAAACGTCATTGCCAGCACATGGGTCGCATGGTTGTGCATCACAACCCGGTGGTTTGGGTCGACCTTCAGACGTTCAATATGGCTCATAAAATGCGTAGGTAATTCACTCGTTGGGTTCGCCCCTGACTTGAAGCCCCATAGCACTTCCAACGCCTGGCCATCACTCGATACACGCAGCAACCCTAAATTGCTCTCCGGATCAGCCAGTACATTTTTGAAATATTTGCCCGAAGCAGTCACGATGAAATATTTCCCTGCCAGTTCGTGTACCGAAAATGCGGGTTTAATCCTGCGGATCACATGGTTGATATCGATGTATTTAGCAACTTCCTCTTCCTCCAGAAGATAACTAACATTGCCTCCATTACGTTCATCCCAGCCATTTTTCCACATATGTTGGGTAATTTCCGCCATCTCACGGACAAAAGGAATATGGAAACCAACTGCCTGCGTTGTTTCGTTGGTAAGGGTCACGTTCATCATCATTCTCTCCTTATGATAAAAAATAGAATGGCCGTCGCACAATAGTAAGTTCCTTTTTTCACATTCATTATACCTTTGTTTATCTTTATAAGTCAATAATACACAGAAAAATATACTCTGTTTATTTTTGTTTATGTTTGTTTTTTCATTTTCCATAAAACAAACAAAAAAATACCTCACCGGCGTCCGGCGAGGTCAGTCACACATCTATCTAACACGAGAAGGGGTTTACAAGAATAATCTTACCCCTACTACCTTAATAGAAGCTGAAAATGAAATAAAAAAACGATGAAAACCCATTTACCCAAAAATGACCGTCACTACTGCTATCCATTCAAGCTTATACATTTTAAATCTATGAGCTGCCCTGAATGGCAAATTATTTATCTCTTTTTCAGCAAATAGGACGGATGCATCAAACCAGTCGGTTCATAACACTCGTCGCGTACATACTCGAAGCCAAGCTTGGACAGCATGTGACGCGACACGTCATTGTCAGGATGATGCCCCGCAAACAGTCCTTCAACCTTCAGTTCTCCAAATGCATAGTCAACTACCGCCCGTGCAGCCTCCATCGCATAACCCTTGCCCCAGTAATCCCTGGTCAGATGAAATCCCAGTTCATATATGTTTTCTTCCGGAGAATACGGGCGCAAGCCGCAGCAACCGACAAACACTTCCGAATCTTTTTCAAAGAGGGGCCAGTATTGCACCCCCACCTCCTCTTGCCTTTTTATTTCCAGCGCCAGCCTTGCTTCCACTTCATCCTCGCTCAGAAATCCCTTGCTGCTGATCCACTTCGTCACCTCATGATCTCCCCATAAAGCAGAGGCCAGAGCTCGATCCTCTTCGCTCCATGTCGAAAATTCCAATCGCTCGGTTTCCAGAAACGTTGTTCTGTTCATCGTCCAATAACCTCCTGTGTCCTAACCTCAATCTACTGTTACTTCTAAATAGAATTACTCGAATAGCCATCTGGATAAACAACATTTTGATTTGTACCCTTACTTAAGCTTTATACCTATAATTGCTGAGCCAGCTTCTCGAACTGATTGATAAGAGGCTTAATTTCTTTTTCTACACTCTTAACAAAAGAACTAAATTGCTTGGGACTGTACTCATCCCCGACACCAACTTCTTTGTATACTTTTCCCTTGTGATATGTAAACGAGAAGAAATAACCAGCTTTCAATCCATTTAATATATTTCCGGCATCCCCCAGAATTTTAAGACTCATTTTCGAATCTTTATAAATAAAAGAATACGGAGGATCTGCCACTGTAACATGCCAAACATCATACCCGGCACTCCACTGATCCTTTGTAAATGTTCCGGTCTGAATTCGCGCTTCCTGCATTTCACCTGTCAGTGAAGTTTCTGTACTTTGCAGTTCACCTTTCCCTTCCTTTTTGTCGTTCTTCCAGAACCCGTCATACTTAAGCTCTGTAATGCTGTCCTCACCACGCGTAACTACTTTATAAACACCCTGACCTGAACGTTTGCCTGCCATCCAGTTTCCTTTGTAGGTTTTGCTCTTTCCCCAGCTCATTGTTCCATATCCGTGCGGTTTTCCATTTTGGGTTTCTCCATAATACGTCGATCCGTTACTGTACTCGAGGGTACTCATGACAGAAGCTGCCTGAATAGCATGCGGAGACAGGAATAAAGACAATCCCAAGCTTACCCCCAAAACGTAGATGAATATCTTTTTCAACATCGAATCTTCCTTTCGTTTGGCGTAAGAATATCATTCTTATAACCACAGGTTTTATTTAACACATCCCATATGATACCATCTTCACATCAGCCATATCTATCCTCAAAAATAGTTTAAGCCCCTGTCGGCAACATGTCCGACAGAGGCTCAACAAACGAATTACATCAATCAGAAATCAGATGTTGCAATTTGAATCGTACCTGTAGAAGCACCTGCTGCACTCGTCAATAAGGCAGCTACGAGCAGCAAGTTTACAGACAGTGTAAGGCTGTTGCCGGCAGGGATTAAATACGTGATGACAGGTGCATCCACGCGAGTAACAACCAAACTGACTGCGAACGGACCAAAGTTGTTAACCGTGATGCTGGCATTGACACCTCCAGCCAGGTTCTCATAATACGATTTGCCCACGCTTGCAGCCAAGTTGTAAAACTGTTGCGGTAAAAGGATGGCCATGGAAATCACCTCCTTTTTGCTTTGATACAGTATTCTATGTTTGGAATCTATTAATGTAACGGTAAATGACAGTGTTATACTGTCCATTTTAATAGAGATGCTAGACTGCCTAATCAAAAAGCCCCGCCAGATCATCCGGCGAAGCCAATTCCATGCACTCACATTCTAAGATTGTTAAGCATAAAGCATGAAAAAGTTCAGCTCATGCCCCCGCTGTTTGAGATAGTTATATAGCTGTGAACGGTGGTGGAATACATGCGTTAACGTTTCAATCTGCCATTGGGCCTGCAAATGGCCATGCTCCATATAGAAGGCTTTGGTTGAACGGTTTAACAGATCTTCTTCGCTCAATGAAACGATATACGCTTTGTAGGTTTCCAAATTGCTCCAGAGGGTCGCCTCCAGTTTTTCAATGTCCTCGATCCCCGACAAGCTATTCTCCACCAAACCAACTTCTGCCTCGTCTTTCTCCTGCATAATCACAAGGTCCGATGCCGTGATCTGAATAAAATGGTGGACCAGTTCCACCAGTGAACGCATATTCTCCTGCGGGCGATAAGCCCAGTCCTCTGGACGGATCAAGCGAATCAAGCTAGCTCCCGTACGAACCCCTGTCTCCAATTCACGGAGCAGATGATCCCGCATTTGCATTGTTCCATTCATAAATAGTCTCTCCTTTATCTTATATATTGTCATGAATTCAATATAACGGATTGAGCAGCTGATTTATTGTACAAATCGGACAACATCTGATGATGTTCTTTGGCAGCTGTCAGCGGGGTGTCTCCATAGAACTTGCGAAATTGACGAATCAGATGGGCTTGGTCATAAAAACCATGAATCAAGGCCAGCTCTACCCCATCCTCCGTATGCCCCTGATGAATACTGTCCAGGACACGGTGAAAACGAACAACTTCGCTGAATCGCTTTGGACTGATTCCAATCCATTCTGCAAATTTCCGATGCAACTGCCGTTCACTGATAACCTCTCGCATTGCCAGTTCACTGACACTCATCCGCCCTCCATCCATAAATACACGGTGCAGCACATTTTTCATCATATCACTCTCATATGTATGGGCCTGCACGGACAATGGGCTCAAATAGGAATTCATCACCTGTACCCGTTCTTCAAAGCAACTCGTTTCAGCCATCCGCTCCTGAAGTCCATTCAGCTTGGCTGGCCAACATTCCTCAAGCGGAATTCGCCTGTCCGTAAATTCTTCCAACGGCAAACCGTGAAAGACATATGCTCCCCCCGGGAAAAAGCGTACGCCAAATGTGTATTCGGAAGAAGCAGACACATTGGCTGACTCAGGTACAACGAACGGATGTGTATAATTGCCACAGTACGCGTATGAATGTACCAAACGGATGGGGTTGTATGTAATCAGCATGTCCGTGCAACCATCTGGCAATACCCGAGCAGGCACAGACATATAAGGCTGATCTGCTGTACCTTGGTTCTTTTCTGAATCCGGAATAGAACCCGACTCCCAATAACAGGCTACATAAGCCAGCAGGGAAACAGATGGGGTTTGCTCAATATAATAGGTGTTCAAATCTGCTCCATTCATTTGAATGGGTCTGAACAGTGGGTGCAGGCTGGGGTCCACAAATCATCCCTCCGTTACTTGCGTATATGTATTTACCTATCATACCATCAACCAATGAAATGAAAAAAGTGCCCCGCCGGACGATCCGACGGGGCTAGTCACACATCTATTTAACACGAGAAGGGGTTTACAAGACTTATCTTACCCCTGCTACCTTAATGGAATCTGAAATGGAGATGAAAAGAACATCAAAATTCAAACGCTCCGATTCACAGCAAAGTTGTCATGGCTCATTCAGATTTACGATTTGTTCGTTTTCAAAGCAATCATCCTGTGTCGTATGGGTAGGCAACCGCATAGAATGCCCTATAAATGATTTGGGAGGTTTTTTCGTGAATAATTATCCAATGATGCATCATATGGCTAACTCACCTTACATGCACCACATGCCTCATAACATTGTGGTCCATCAGGTAGATCATTGTATAGTCGAGAGCTTGATGTCCTTGGTCGGAAAAGTGGTTATCCTTGAAACGACACGCGGCAGACTTGACGGATGTGTCGTCACTGTTAAGCATGACCACGTTGTGCTGGAGGAAAGACAGAAGAAATTTTTTGTGCGCATTGCCGAAATCGTCTGGATTATGCCCGATTAAGAGAAGAAAGGAGCTGCGACAGCAGTTCCTTTTTTCACTTTACTGTTCATACATTCGTCTTCACACGTGAGTTTCACTCGGCATCATCCATTTGGTATTGGATTCGTCAAGCTGCGCTTTCCATTCTGCCGGGGGCTCCAGTTCCGAGATAACCATATCCACATTCTCGAAATCACAGATCTTCACCATCGATCGCTTATACCATTTCGATGAATCCGCCAGAACGATAGAGTTTTCCGATTGCTGAATCCATTTGCGAGTCAAAGTTGCTTTCTCATAATCATAGCTTGTGAATCCATGTTCCATGGATAACGCATCTACCGTTACAAAGGCTTTATTCACAAAAATGTCTGACATACTTGCTTCTGCAATTGCACCAGCCACACGGAGATGCTTCACACTCACTTCACCGCCAAGCATAATGATCCGGCCATCGAATTGCTCTCGCTTCTTCAGCTCAATCAAGGACATCATGGCAGAGATTGAACTCGTTAGAACTGTGACATCTCTCTTCCGGGATAGAAACGGAATAATCTGGAGCGGTGTTGTACCTTCATCCAAAAAAATAACATCGTGATCTTCAATCAGCGTAAATGCCAGATACCCGATTTTCTCCTTCGCCTCTTGATTGACACAGGCTCTCTCGAACAAGGCAGGTTCTACTTCCACCTTCAGCTTGATCGCACCACCGTAGACCTTTTTCAGCTTATTTTCTTTCTCAAGTTCATCCAAATCTCTGCGAATCGTCTCTGTTGTAACTTCAAACATGCGAGCCAGGTCACCCGCAATGACCTTCCCATGCTCGTTAAGCAAGTTCATTATGCTTAGTCTTCTTTCTTCACCTGCAAGAGACATGCCCAGTCCTCCCATTCCTCTTTATGATTACGATGCATATTGAATACTATAGCAACTCTAAGAGCGATAACGCTTATACCGCAGGTAATGCAATAACCCATGTTGTCAGTAAGATCATATTCATCGTAAACAGATTATCTCCACCCGCTCTAAACATACCGACAATCCAAACATTATTCAAGAAAAATGCAGTCATCGCCGCGGCTTGAAGAAGCAGAATATTTCCCAAAGAAGCATGCACTTCACCGCTCAAATTAGGACATATATAGGGAGGCATATTATAATGAGCATGAGGTGAGATTTTGCAATTTCTATTTATAACCCTGTTCTTAATTGCATTCATTGCATCATTCGTATTTCTTGTTTTGACGGTCCTTTCCGCAAGGAAACAAAATGGAAACACAAATAGGCATGTTATTCTAACGGGGATATGTCTTGTAATTGGTTGTATCGGGGTTTACGGTAAGATATCTTTGACGGATAAGACTGTCCATAACGGGACAACTCAGACAGAACACCCTGGCTTCAACATGACAACGGAGGAGTTCAAGAACAAGTTCAATTCAATTGTAGGTAAATACCGATTAAATGGTTTAGGTATGACCCATCTGAACGTGAAAGAGTCCTCAGAAGATAACACAAGAACTTTCGAGTATGTCTTTAGTGATGATTTACGTATGATTGGTGTGTTGGATTCAGATCAAAGAGTACAAGGAGTCAGGTTATACGGGACTGGTGATGTCAGCGAACCAACCGACGGAACCCTTTTAACCGCTATTGCCACACTCATTCTTACAACCAATAGCGATTACACCTATAATGATGCGCAAGACATCATACAGGATATCGGTTTATTAGATCGCGATGTGAATCAGACCGATTTTGAAGGGGCAACGGTTCGGAATGGATTGGAATATCGCTTTATCATTCAAGATAGTCGCACCTTTACTTTTGGAATATCGTAACGAAGTACGTTGCAATTGCGTGAAAAAGGCCGCTCCATTACGGATCGGCTCAACGTCTGATATGTATTATTGATGGATAAACCCAAAAATCAAAGTGATCACTATACAAAAAAGCGATACAAGGTACAGTATCCATTTACTGATTTTATCTTTGAAAGTGATCATTAAACAAATAATGCAAATCCACGCGATTAATAGTTGCCACATATCCAAAAAAAACCACCTCCACACTGCGAAGAGTTATTCAAAATTTACAATTTCACTTTGATTGTTCCAACTCATCTTAAAGGTTATCGGGTCTTTGGTTTTCTCCGCATCAGTAATCGTTCCCGACATTCTGATAGATAAAAGTACTATAGTACAAAGAATCCATGGCAGTTTAAATATAATTTCATAAAATCCCTCCTTTTGGGATTATGATATTCGCTAATCATCCCTAACGTCTGCTCTAGCATTATGTGTCTTACCTTTGAATCAGATGGTTAATGATCTTCTGAGCATCGTATTTAACCCACCCTAATAGCGCTGAACCTCGTGATGTTTGCCAAGACAGTCCTACAAAGTACAGTCCAGCAACCGGTGATACCCCTCTCTTATGTATAAGTATACCTTGAGAATTAAAAGCAGTATCGATATCGATCCAACCATCATTTCTTTTAAACCCAGTAGCCCAGATAATATTGTCTATTGGTGTCCCACTACTATCCTCACACAGGATGCGGTTATCTATTGCATTTATAGCACGTGGAAGCATATTAACTTTTCCTTGGATCATCAACTCTTTTAACTCATAGCCATATACGTACTCAGGCTGATTTCGTAACCACTTTCCGACCATACGATCTGCACTTGCACGTAATACTCCAAACTTTTCAAAATACCAGAATATACTGCGTTTCATGATATGCAAAGGCCTAAATGTTATATTTCGAGCTATGGATATGTAAACTGCTTGTTTATCATCTTTTGCTAGTTCTACGGCGATTTGGGCACCTGAATTCCCTCCGCCTACGACTACTGTTGTTCCAGGAAGCAATTGAGAGAGGTTTTTATACTCTGATGAATGAAGTTGAATCACATTCTCGGATAATGACTTCGCAAAATGAGGAACACTCTTGGTCTGGAAAGGTCCTGTAGCAACGATAATATTGCGCGCTTCAATCACTCCCTCATTAGCTTCAGCATAGTACACCTCATCTCGCTTCCAGAGACGGGTGATTAAACAGTTTAACTTTATAGGAAAATCCATTTGTTTAGCGTAGCTCTCAAAATAATCTGCAATTTCATCTTTGCTTGGCAGACCATTTTTATCCCCACTAAGAGGTAACCCGGGTAATCCATCGTACATTCGTGGGGTAAATAGTTTCAAGGAATCGTACCGTTTACGCCAAGATTCCCCCACAGATGAGGCAGCATCAACGATTAAAAAGGTTAACCCCGACTGTTGAAGATAGTAACCCGTTGCCAAGCCTGCTTGCCCAGCTCCTATAACCAATACATCGTACATATGTATCATCCCCAAAACATATATTAATATATGAACATCCATTCATATGTTTATTTTACTTAACAACTATCTATTTGGCAATAGATGAAAACATCATCATTTCTTTCATGATCAAGATTAAAAAGACTCCCACATGGGAGCCTTTAATATTTCAGCAAGTTGCTTGTAACATATCTTGGATGCTATTTATGGTATTAGTTATTACCTTGTGTATCGATCGATGTCATCGATCGCAGATTGGTGCTCTCTTCTATGATGGTCTTCATGCTGACGTACGTCGTTCTTTAATTTTGCTAAGAATCCCCATCCCATAAAGGCAAGTAAAAGCACGGTAATTAGCGCATAAGCGAAGCTATATAGATTCATGTGAAAATTGATAAAAATTGCACCAAGCATCAAGCCCAGAATCCATAATACCCACTTTGTACTCTTTCTCAATTCATCCCCTCCTCAGACTATTATACTAATTCCTCTATGTATCAAGGTACATACGAAAATAATAGATACAAGGTTCCAATCTCAGGATATTCATAACCCCCAGTCCTTGATCAGATTATTAAGAAGTGTATTGCTGGTCACACCGTGACGGAAATGAAAAAAAGCTCCCTCTCGGGAGCCTTTAATCTATTTGCATTACAAAGGTTTTTACACCTTTACTTACATCATGCCGCCCATTCCACCCATGCCGCCCATGTCAGGCATTCCGCCACCAGCACCTGCAGGTTCTGGTTTGTCAGCGATAACCGCTTCGGTAGTCAGGAACATTGCCGCTACAGAAGCAGCGTTTTGCAATGCATAACGTGTTACTTTCGCAGGGTCAACGATACCTGCTTCGATCATGTTAACCCACTCGCCAGTCGCAGCGTTGAAGCCCACGCCTGTTTGTTCTTTTTTCAGACGTTCCACGATGACGGAACCTTCTTCGCCAGCATTAGCTGCGATTGTACGGATTGGTGCTTCCAGAGCGCGCAGGACGATGTTTACGCCCGTTTGCTCGTCACCGGACAGGGCTACACCTGCAACCGCGTTGTATACGTTCATAAGCGCTGTACCACCACCGGATACGATACCTTCTTCAACCGCAGCGCGAGTTGCGTTCAGGGCATCTTCGATGCGCAGTTTGCGTTCTTTCAATTCTGTTTCAGTAGCCGCACCGACTTTGATTACTGCTACGCCACCGGACAATTTAGCCAGACGCTCTTGCAGTTTCTCTTTGTCGAACTCGGAAGTTGTTTCTTCCAGTTGTGTACGGATTTGGCTAACACGTGCATCGATATCGGATTTGTTGCCAGCACCGTCAACGATGATTGTGTTTTCTTTCGTTACACGGATTTGGCGAGCTGTACCCAGTTGTTCCACAACAGCGGATTTTAGGTCCAGACCCAGTTCTTCCGTGATCAATTGGCCGCCAGTGAGGGCAGCGATGTCTTGCAGCATTGCTTTACGACGGTCACCGAATCCTGGAGCTTTAACAGCTACAGCATTGAATGTACCACGCAATTTGTTCACAACCAGCATAGCCAATGCTTCGCCTTCGATATCTTCAGCGATCAATACCAGCGGCTTGCCTTGTTGAACGATTTTCTCAAGCAATGGCAAGATGTCTTGCGTGCTGGAGATTTTTTTGTCTGTGATCAAGATGTACGGATTGTCCAAAACAGCTTCCATTTTGTCCGTATCTGTGATCATGTAAGGAGAGATGTATCCACGGTCGAATTGCATACCTTCAACCACTTCCAACTCTGTAGCGAATCCACGGGATTCTTCAACCGTGATTACGCCGTCTTTACCCACTTTTTCCATAGCTTCAGCGATCAGTTCGCCTACTTCTTCGTCAGCTGCAGAAATCGCTGCAACTTGTGCGATGGATTGTTTAGTTTCGATCGGTTTGGAGATTGCTTGCAGTTCAGCTACAGCAGCTTTAACCGCTTTGTCGATCCCTTTACGGATACCGATTGGGCTAGCGCCTGCAGTTACGTTTTTCAAGCCTTCTGTGATCAGCGCTTGAGCGAGTACAGTTGCAGTTGTTGTACCGTCACCGGCAACATCGTTCGTTTTGGTTGCTACTTCTTTAACCAGTTGTGCACCCATGTTCTCGAATGCATCTTCCAGTTCGATTTCTTTAGCAATTGTTACACCATCATTCGTGATCAGCGGGCTTCCGAATTTTTTCTCCAGAACCACGTTACGGCCTTTAGGACCGAGTGTTACTTTTACTGCGTTAGCCAATGCATCCACACCACGAAGCATGGAGCGACGAGCGTCTTCACTGAATTTAATGTCTTTAGCCATGTTAAGAAAACCTCCCTAGTTTTTGGTCTAAAATGGTGTTGCTATATGGTTCGGTTAACCGATTAAATTTGAAATTAGTCGAGAATCGCGTGAATATCGCTCTCTTTCATAATCAAATATTCTTTACCTTCGAATTTGATTTCTGTACCGGCATATTTGGAGAAAATAACACGATCTCCTTCTTTCACTTCCAGAGCTGCACGTACTCCGTCTTTCAATACTCCAGCACCAACTGCAATAATTTTACCCTCTTGCGGTTTTTCTTTGGCGGAGTCCGGAAGTACGATCCCGAAAGAAGTGGTTTGTTCTTGCTCCAGTGGTTCTACCAATACGCGTTCACCTAAAGGTCTGATCATGAAAAATAGCCTCCTTTTGAAATTATATAACGTTGCATCGTGGGTTGTAGCCATATGTATTAGCACTCGACAGTGTTCAGTGCTAACAACCAACTTTATGATACTCAACTTGAAGCATGATTTCAAGTCCTTTTGATGAATTCTTGCGAGATTTTACATCAGATTTACACCAACTCAGCCAAACAGCACTCATTTTGCCAGCATATTTGTGGTCTTATGCTAATCTTATTCTACGGAATCCACTCGTCCTCCTGCAACGTTCCCAGGCAGTCCTTCTTCCATTGTATCCATTGTTGATTAGAATATGCCTGCTTGTCCTGTTGCGTCTATGGAAATCTACAGAAATAACCCGGAGCAGAACAGATCGTCTTCTCCGGGCATATTGCCATGTATCCTATTCCAGCAGCAGTCCTTTATCCAGGAATATTCAATATGGCATTTAATTCTCTAACCCGCATGCTTCTCATCTTCAGCACGAACGTAGCGAGATTCGATCTCTGCGTCTGCCGCGTGCTGCTTGCGGTATACGATTGCAGATAGAAACACACTAATTTCATATAACAGGAGCAGGGGAATCATCACCAGAATATCCGATATAAAATCTGGAGGTGTAATGACCACAGAAATAATAATCAGGACAAAATAAGCAACTCTCCGCATTTTGCGAAGCCGAATCGGATTCAAAATCCGAAGTCCTGTTAGAAACATAATAAGCAAAGGAAGTTCAAATAATAGGGATACGGGCAACACAATCCCAAACAGGAAACTGAAATATTGCTTCATTCCGTACGTCTCCACAAGCCCCATTTTCTCCGTAATTGCCGTAGTGAAGGCAAGGGCCATTGGAAAGACAACGTAATACGAGAATGCCACTCCAATAAGAAATAACAGGAAAACATAGGGTACATACTTCAGTGATGCTTTCCGCTCGCGCGGTCGCAATCCGGGACTAACAAACTTCCAGATCTGAAACACTGTAAATGGCAGCGTAATAATCAGTGAAAACAGACCGGCAATCTTCATGTAGATGCCAATCCCGTCCCAGAACGAAAAGGCGTGCAGCACAAAACCCTGTGCTGACTCGGCCTTCGTCAGATAGCGATATACCGGGTCCGCTACGAAAAAACCTGCAACCAGACCCAGCACAAAAATGCTTAATACGTAGATCAGCCGCTTTCGCAGCTCGCTTAGATGTTCCGTAATCGTCATTTCTTCATTTTGCTGCGTCATGCCTGCCCCCCAGTATTGCCAGCTTAAAATACAAAACCCTTCCGGCAGGAAGGGATTTCTCTTTCGTTGCCGTACAGATTATTCCGGCAGGCGCTTATCAGCAGGCTTGTCTGCAGCTGTGCTCTCCGATGCCAGCGGCTTCGCCTTTTCCTGCCCCTTGCGTTTGGAATCATCATCAGAGATAATGTCTCGTGCACCTTCCTTGAATTCACGGAAAGTTCGTCCGACTGCACGCCCCAGTTCAGGCAGCTTGTTCGGTCCAAACAATAGCAAAGCGACAATGACTAGCAATATGATCCCCGTTGGTCCAATACCACCAAATCCCATAGTTATCCTCCTCCTTGTCTCAACCCTACTAGAAGCTGCGAACCTGCACCCGCAACCTTGAACGATACAGCTACTGTACTTTTTAGAATTAAGCCCATCATACCATAGATGTAACCACTTACATAACCCGTAATATTCACAAAAAGACATGTAATTCCGGTATTGGTCCTACTGCTTGAATTGACCCGTAACCATCAGCAATGCTTCCGGAAGCTGGTCCATAATCGCCGCCAGATGTTCATGCACACCCTTCGGTGTACCTGGCAAATTGACAATCAATGTACGTCCACGAATGCCGCATACGCCACGGAATAGCATCGCAGAACGATTCTTGCCCATGACACTGTATCTCATGGCTTCAGCCATACCTGGAACTTCCCGTTCAATAACCCGCCGGGTCGCTTCCGGAGTAATATCACGAATCGCAAGCTCCGTACCGCCTGTAGTCAATACCAAATCAGCGTGAAAATAATCTGTCATCTCAATCAAAGCCGCAATAATCTCATCGGGTTCATCCGGAACGATGCGGTACTCCACGATTTCCCCACCCAGTTCTTCTTCCACAAGCTCCCGGATCACTTGGGCACTCGTATCCTCACGTTCTCCTCGGGCCCCTTTGTCGCTGGCTGTCAGGATTGCTGTTCTCCACACCATAAAGATCACCCTTCTCCTCTATGAAAAAATAAATAACCCTCATCGGCTAAAATCGCCGTTTTTGCCACCACTCTTCGAATTCAGCATGGTTGGACCGATAATCATATCTTTTTGCATGGCTTTGCACATGTCATAGATCGTCAGTGCCGCAGCCGAGGCCGCCGTCAGCGCCTCCATCTCGACACCTGTTTTCCCTTCGGTTTTGACCGTGGCTTCAATCTGTAATTCATCCACACCGTTGTCATGAAACCGGATATCCACACCCGTCAGCGCCAGCGGATGGCACATCGGAATCCAGTCGGATGTTTTCTTGGCGCCCTGAATGCCGGCGATTTGTGCCACAGCCAGAACGTCACCTTTACCGATACGCCCCGCTCGAATGGCTTCCAGCGTAGCCGGATTCATCGTCACCTTGGATACCGCCACAGCTGTGCGTACGGTGCTTTCCTTGCCTGAAATATCAACCATCCGGGCTCGTCCCTGTTCATTAAAATGGGTCAATTTCCCGCTGGAAGCCTGGTCATTACTCGCTTCTGAATTCAATTACATCACAACCTTTTATTCGATATGTACTATACCTTCGGTTGTCAACAACAGATCAAGCCGCAGATCGAGCGGGTCCATCGGAATTTCATCCTGCAGTTGTCCTGGCAATATGAATGAAGCCATCAATGGTCTTTTGCCGGTTGTTGCACATGTTGCTGCAAGTGTCTCGGCAAAGCGATCATAATAACCGCCCCCATAGCCAATGCGTCCACCATGAAGGTCATATCCCAGCCCGGGTACTACGACAAGATCAATATCCGGCCAGCATTCAGATTGCAGCACTTCACAGGAATCCTTGGGTTCAGGTATACCCCATATTCCCGGCTCAATATCCTGCTCCCCGTTCACTCGCCGTAATTCCATACGAGCCGGATTGGCCAGCACTTTCGGAGCGAGCATCAGATCTCCATGCTTCCAGCCCTCTTCAAACAAAAAGGCCGTCGATGCTTCGCTTCCATAAGACAAATAGCTGAATAGAACGAGAGGTTTGTTCTCCAGCTTCCATTTGTCTCGCCTAAGGCGCCCCAGCTCCCGCTTCGTCACCACCTGAATCTCAGTCATCACCTGTTGACGCATGCTTCCATCCATCAGATCACGGCTTTGCCTGAGCTTGGAACGAAGGCGGCTTTTCTGTCCCGTACGATCCTGCATGTCCTTGGATAACCTCCTGTTGATCGGGAAGGTAAACTAGCTCTCATTGAAAAACAATTTATATGTTATGCACCAGTTGTCATCTTGTTGGAATGGCCAAATGATTCATTTTCTGCAAAATCCTCATGTAATAACATGCCTTCTTTCAGTTTATCATTGATTGACCAAAAAGACTACACGCCCCAGGCACTCTCAATCGGTGCATTTGCTCTGTATTTCATGTAAACTGAGATGTAGTTGTCAAATCACGAACTGGACCTATGGAGGAACTTAATTTTATGCTGCTGCAAGTATCCGGAATTATCAAACGTTTTGGTGTCGATCCGATCCTGGACGGCGTGAACTTACAAATATTAGAACGCGAGCGCATCGGCCTCGTCGGTGTTAACGGCGCAGGGAAATCCACGTTGCTCAAAATTGTGGCAGGGGAAATGTCCTACGATGGCGGGCAGATTTTCAAATCCAAGGAAACGACACTCGGTTACCTTGCCCAGAACAGCGGACTGCAATCGGACCGCTCCATATGGGATGAAATGATGAATGTATTCGCTCATCTGACCCAGGCTGAAGCAGATTTGCGTCAGATGGAACAGGATATTGCTGACCCTGCCCAGATGGAAGACGAGAAAAAATATGCAGATCTGCTTGAGCGTTATGCCAAACGCTCGGACTGGTTCAAGGATCATGGCGGTTATGAGATGGAAACCCGCATTCGCAGCGTGCTGCACGGGATGGGATTCGGGGAATTCTCACCGGATACCCGGATTGCCACACTGAGCGGAGGTCAAAAGACCCGCCTTGCGCTCGCTCGAATTTTGCTCCAGGCCCCTGACCTGCTCATGCTGGACGAGCCTACCAACTATCTCGATATCGCCACCTTAACGTGGCTTGAGGATTATCTGAGAGGTTATTCTGGCGCACTGCTCGTTGTATCCCATGACCGGTATTTTCTTGATCGGCTTGTTACAACCATCGTGGAGATTGAACGGCATCGCTCGAAAAAATATACGGGCAATTACAGTCGGTACATGGAGCTTAAAGCTGCCGAGTATGAAAGCCAGATGAAGCAATATGAGAAACAGCAGGATGAAATCTCCAAGATGGAGGAATTTGTTCAGAAGAATATCGTCCGTGCTTCAACGACCAAACGGGCACAGAGCCGCCGCAAGGCGCTCGATAAGATGGAACGGCTGGACAAACCTATGGGAGATCTGAAGAAAGCCCACTTCTCTTTTGAAACGGCTGTCATGTCCGGCAAGGAAGTGCTCCGTGTGGAACAGCTATCCGTGGCTTACGATGAGGCCTCGCCGCTGTTCCGCAATGTATCTTTTGATCTTAGACGCGGGGAAACGGTTGCTTTGATCGGTCCGAACGGTATTGGCAAATCCACCTTGCTGAAATGCCTCACCGGAAGTTTGCGTCCTGTAAGCGGTGAGATCCAATGGGGTACCAAGGTGCAGATTGGCTATTATGATCAGGAACAGACGGGACTTAATCCTTCCAATACCGTGTTGGAAGAGCTGTGGGGTGCATATCCAGGCATGGAGGAAGCGCGGATTCGTACGGTGCTTGGCAACTTCCTGTTCAGTGGAGATGATGTACTCAAAAAAATCTCCTCGCTCAGCGGTGGAGAAAAAGCTCGTGTGTCTCTCTCCAAGCTCATGCTCATGGAAGCCAACATGCTCATTCTGGATGAACCTACGAACCATCTTGATCTGTTCGCCAAAGAAGTGCTTGAAGCCGCACTGATGGACTATGAAGGCACATTGCTGTTCATCTCCCATGACCGGTATTTCCTTAACAAAATGGCTGAGCGTATTGTTGAGCTTCATCCAGGTGGAACAGAACACTACCTCGGCAACTATGATGATTATGTAGAGAAGAAACAGGAGCTTGAGGACATTGCACGCGAAGCTGCTGAAGCACGCCTTGCCTCCTCCAAAAACTCTGCGAAATCGGATCCAGGCCTGTCTGCAACCGAAAAATCCGGAGCCGCTTCATTCGAAGCTGACAAGCAGGCCAAGCGGGAAGAACGAAACCGCCAGCGCAAGCAGGAAGCTCTGGAACAACAGATTGCGGAGCTGGAAACGGAGATTACGGAGCTTGAGGCACAGATGGCCCTGCCTGAAATATATCAGGATTACATGAAGCTGCAAGAGCTACAGGAACAAGCGGAGAGTCACAAGCTTCAACTTGCCAAGGCTTATGAAGAGTGGGAAGAATTAGCTTTGGAATAAGCTGGCCCTTTCAGTCCATTTCCCTGCTGTCCTGCTGCGTGGAACAAATAGCAAACAAAAAGCTGATTCCTTGACGGAATCAGCTTTTTTGTTAATTATAACTATAGGGTTTTGACAAGAGGGTTTTCATATTTGTCAAATTCACTCGAACTACGGGACATATTTTTCTGTTGATTACCCTCCATCTTATCCACAAGAAAGCAATATAGCAATCAACTTAATTTAGTTAATTATACGGCGGTAGAATAGCTTTTTCTGCACAAAAACCATATTTATCCACCAAGTTATCCACGTTATCCACATCTTTGTGGATATAAAGGGGGATCTCTATCCCCTAAAACCTTTATTTCCGAAAACATTACTGGTTTGGGTTTGACAGAGTTACCCACAAATTATCCTGAATATGTGGATAACTATAATCACATCTTGACAAATCGCCCCCCCTCTTCGTATGTGATCTCCTATAAAAGGACAAAAGCAGACCTCTTTCATTCAAGGCCTGCTTTGCTCTTCTTTGTTAGCATCAAAAATTCTCTAAAAGGCTAATTGCTATTTATGCGTGCACAGGCTCATCACTCTCAGAAGATTCTGCCTTCAATCCAGCAGCATTACAAGCGGCTACATACGCCAGACCAGCAGCCATGACGATATCATTGTGCGTAGCGGTTCCTCTGAATTCACGTCCTGCCCGTTCCACGGTTACCGCAGCTTCTGCACTCGCAGCCTCTCCTCCGCTCAAGGCGTGCATCTCCATATCCACAAACGTAATATCATCTGAAATACTCTGCCCAATCGCACGGATGGTTGCATCTACCGGACCACCGCCAACGGCAGAGTAGGATTGCTCTCCTGCGCTGGTTCGAATGCGAACGGCTGCCATTCGATCGGTCATGCTGCCTGCTGTTACCTGCAATTCAACCAGCTCATAATCTTGAGCAGGAATATTCATGGTCTGGCTAACCATCTGCAATAACTGATCATCACTAACCACTTTCTGTTGGTCGGCTGTTTCTTTAAATACCTCATACAGTTGTTCCATTTGCTGCTCATCCGGTTCAAAACCATATTTACGAACCCGGTCTTTCAAAGCGTGACGACCGGAGTGTTTGCCCAGAATAATCATGCTGCGCGGAATACCCAGCGCTTCCGGGTCCATAATTTCATACGTATTCCTGTTCTTGAGCAGACCATCCTGATGAATACCGGACTCATGCTGGAAGGCATTTCGTCCTACCACCGGTTTGTTGTAGGCAATCGGGAAATGCATTGCACGGCTAATCTGACGCGATGTCTCATACATCTGGTTCAGTTTGATGTTCGTGGTTGCACCAATAGCGTCTCCACGTGTCTCCAAAGCCATAATCAGCTCTTCCAATGCACAGTTGCCCGTCCGTTCTCCTACACCGTTAATGGTTACTTCAATCTGGGAAGCACCGTTCGCAATCGCAGCCAGACTGTTAGCAACGGCAAGCCCCAAGTCATTATGACAGTGTGCGCTGTAACGAACCTTGTCTCCACCTCTTGCACCTTCACGTACCCGGCGGAACATCTCTCCATATTCATGCGGCAGCGCGTACCCGACCGTATCCGGCAAATTGATAACACTCGCTCCTGCTTCAATGGCCACTTCAACCATTTCAATCAGATCATCCATCTTCGTACGAGCCGCATCCATGGCGGTGAATTCCACAATATCTGTGAACTGACGCGCATAAGATACCATCTCCCGAGCGGTAGCCACGACTTCGCTGCGCGGACGGCGCAGCTGATGCTCAATATGGATATCCGAAGAGGAGATAAACAGGTGAATTCGGCGGCGTGCTGCGTCAGCCGTTGCTCGAACAGCTGCATCAATATCCCCCTTGACCGCACGCGCGAAACCGCAAATCTCAACGTTTTGCAGTTGTCTGGAAATCGCCTGAACCGCCGCAAACTCACCCGGACTTGAGATCGGGAATCCAGGCTCGATGACGTCAATGCCCAGAGAAGCCAATTGGTGTGCCAGTTCAATTTTTTGCTCAGGCTGCAAACTTGCTCCCGGTGCCTGTTCTCCATCACGCAGTGTTGTATCAAAAATCTCGATCATGCGTTTATTATTGTTCGTTGTCATATCCTTCAACCTCCATCAAATTTATAAAATGTTCATTGCGTTGGAACCAGGCCAGAACCTTGCTGTTCACATGACATGTTTTCGTATGTTTTTGTTCATCGTTGTGTTTGATCGAATATCCAGGCTCGCTACGTTAACCGCTCACAACTCGGACATTACTCTAGTCCTTATTCATGAACTTATTTCGGACATACAAGAGTGTACGTCGACTTACACTCTCTCAGTTCTTCTCATGCAGATTATTCATGCCTATCACCCACCCTGCTGCCGGCAGCAAACACAAATAACCCGCCATCTCATCTAAGAGACGGCGGGTTATTATCCCTCCGCGGTACCACTCTTGCTTGATGATCCAGGCTTGCGCCAGAGACCATCCACCTCGTCGTCTCCAGCCATAAGCATTGCTGCTGCGTACAACCGCACCTACAACACTTCTCCAGCTGGAGAAACACCCTGTAACGGAGGTTAGCCGTTACTGTGTAACGCATGACCCTTTCGTCCGCAAGGACAAATGGACGAAACATCGTCCCTCATGCTTCCACAGCTCTGTTCCCGGGCGAGATTCAAATGATATCAGCCACTGCGTCGCACCACCCCGCAGCTCTCTGAGCGCTTTGTCATTTTACTGCTCCCGTTCATTACATTTATCGTATATAACAACTGACCCATAACCAATACAACAGCGGATTGATAACCAATACTATTTTGAAAATCAAAAAAGCCTGCCATCTCCTGCAATATTGCAAGAGACGACAGGCTGTTCACCTTCGCGGTACCACTCTTGTTGACTTTCGTTTCCTTTGAGCTGATCCTGTATGCGTCCATACCGTTATCATCGCCCCAAGTGACAAAAGCCCCCTCAGTTATCGTTGATTTCCTACCGATATGTCATCCGTATTCCATCAACAACGGCCCATTCACGGAGGCAACCCGTAACCATGTACTTTGGGCCATCATCGGCCTTCGGCTTCTCCCGGGGAGTTACCGTGTTCCATCGTTCCGCTTCCAGGTGAGTTTCAGGTTTCCTTCGACTGCGTTGCACCACCCCGCAGCTCTCTAAGACCGGGAATTACCCTACTGTTCCTGTTCATCGCGTTTACAATCAGGAATCTGAATTCCTGTTTAAATTTGTAACTAATATACATTCTTCACATCTGGCTGTCAAGTCTTAATGTGTATGAATCATTCTATAGCGATTGAACAGACCATGCCTCAAGTGAAAGTCCAGGATCTGCTTTGGCATCGAATTCCGAGATTTCTCCCCGCTGCCATTTCAAGTACGCCGCAGCTCCAATCATCGCAGCATTGTCGGTACAATACTCCATCGGCGGGATCAGCAATTCAAGCCCTTCCTTCGCACAACGCTCCTGCAAAGCTGAACGCAAACCCCGATTTGCTGCAACGCCACCGCATAACAACAATTGACGCGATCCATACTCATGAACAGCCCGCACTGCCTTCTCTACCAGCACTTCGACGACCGCTTCCTGGAAGCCCCGCGCCACAGCAGATGGTTCAAGCGTTTCTCCGCGCATTTTGGCTTGATTCAGAACATTCAGTACAGCCGACTTCAGACCGCTAAGACTGAAATCATACGAATCTGCTTCAAGCCAGACACGCGGCAAAGGTACCGCCTGCTCTGCTTCAGCAGCCATCCGGTCCACATGCGGTCCTCCCGGGTAGGGACAGCCCAGGGCCCGTGCCACTTTGTCGTAAGCCTCGCCTACCGCATCGTCACGCGTACGACCGATCAGTTTGAACTTGCCTTCGGATTCCATATGCACAAGCTCGGTATGACCACCCGAAACCACCAATGCCATCGCTGGATATTGCAGCTCCTGGGTAAGTCTGTTGGCATAGATATGTCCTGCAATATGATGTGTGCCAATGAGCGGCTTGCCAAGAGCCATAGCCATGGTTTTGGCCGCTACAATGCCGACCAGCAATGCACCTACCAGTCCAGGCCCTTGCGTGACGGCAATCGCACTCAGATCACGCGGACGGATGCCGGATTGTTCAATAGCCTGTTCCAGCATCAATGTAATGACTTCAACGTGTTTGCGCGAAGCCACTTCAGGCACTACTCCGCCAAATGCCTTATGCGTCTCAATCTGGCTGGAGATCAGATTGGACAGCACTTCCCGTCCATCCTTGACTACCGCTACGGACGTTTCATCACAGCTTGTCTCCACAGCCAATATATAAGATGGTGCTGAACTTATCTTTTCATTGAAATCCTTCATGAATCCGTTACGCTTCCTTCCTCTTCGCCGCTCCGGCTCGCAGGCGGCAAATTCGCCCACATAATCATCGCATCCTCCCCATTGTCGGAGTAGTATCCTTTGCGAAGACCTGCCGATTCAAACCCTTTTTTCTGATACAAGCTCTGGGCAATTCGATTCGAAACCCGGACTTCCAGCGTCATTCGTTCCATCCCGAGATAAGCCGCCGTTCTCATCAATTCGTCCAACAGCTTCTCGCCGAGCTTGCGCCCACGATAAGCTTCCCTGACTGCAATATTGGTAATGTGGGCTTCATCCATGATCGTCCACATGCCAGCATAGCCAATTGCTGTTCCTTCCAGTTCCATGACCATATATTTAGCAAAATGATTGTGTGTCAATTCATTCTGAAACGCTTCTTCCGTCCAGGGCAGGGTGAAGGCCTCATGTTCAATAATCATTACATCGGGAATATCATCCAGAGTCATGAATCTGAACTGAAGGGCTGCTTCCTGCCCGTCATTCTCCACGTTGTCCATCCGCTTCCCCTCCCTTTTAGTGCGTGTTCAAAAAGACCGGTTCTCAGTACCGAGAAGATGGGATGAAGCTAGAAATGGAGTAGCGGAGCGTAGGGAAAACTACGTGAGCAACTACAATGTTTCCGAAGGAAACATTCTTCGCAAGCATCCGCCTACTTCGGCTGAATTCCATATTCGATGCTGATGATGCCACTAGGCATCCTTCGTAATCAAAAGCGGACTTTTTGAACAACCTCTGTTAGCCTTTGCGCAGCAGATTGGCTTCCGCTTCAGCCAGCTGGGTGTAGTTGGGCACAAGCGCATGCACGTCATCCCGCTGACCTGCAAGCAGCGCCTCGGCGCCGAGGCGCCCAACCCAGCGGCCCTCCAGCTCATAGGGTACGAGCTGGAGCGCCGTTCCTGCGGGGCAGCGAAGCTCAGCCGCTGCCGCCGCATGCGGGCCCGTCTCGCCGACAATCCAGACGGCAGCGGGCCGCTCTTCCGGCGCCGCCTCCGCCATGCGGACGGCGAGGGCTTCCAGCCATCCGTCCACCAGACGGATGGCATCTGGGGCCAGCCGCCGGGGCGCAGCGCTCCCGGCGGAGGCAAACAGCGCGGTATAGGCCTGACCGCGCCGCGCATCCACAAGCGGAACGATCCAGTGGACAGGGGCGGCACCCGTGCCGCCCTGGTCCGCGGATGGCGTTCCGCCAGCCCCGGCTGCGGCATCCTCTGCCGCAGCTTCGGCCTTGGCGGCAAGGCCGCTGTGCCAGCCGCCCCAGGCCAGAGCCTGAAGGCTGGACACCCCGGCAACGGGGATGTCCCACGCCCAGGCCAGCGTCTTCGCCGCGGTCACCGCAATGCGGATGCCCGTGTACGATCCCGGGCCAATGCCGACAGCAATGCCGTCCAGCTGTCCCGGCTGCGTGCTGCTGGCTTCCAGCAGCTGCTCCATTACAGGCACAACGTGCACCGAGTGATTGCGTTCTGCCCGTTCATTGCGTTCCTCCAGAAGAGCGTGATCTTCCATTACCGCGGCTGCCATCACCGCAGTCGAGGTATCCAACGCCAAAAACCGCTGACGCGGCTTTTTTTGTAAATCTTCCATCATCTTATGACTCCATTCTGTCTGAACTGTCGGCATATAGCAGCGTAAGTCTCGCCATACCCATCCAGTGTAATCGTTCGATCCTCCGGGCCTGTCGTCTCCATCTGCACATGCAAATGTTCTTGCGGGAGCAATTCGGGAATGATACTCGACCACTCCACCAGGCTGACTCCGGCTCCATAGAAATACTCATCCAGCCCAAGCTCGTCTGCTTCTTCCAGTGAAATGCGATAGACATCCATGTGATACAAGGGCAGACGCCCTTCGTATTCCTTGATCAGGGTAAACGTGGGACTGTTGACCACATCACGTACACCCAAATGCCAGGCAAACTTCTGTGAAAATGCCGTTTTGCCCGCACCCAGATCACCGTCCAATGCAATCACCATGCCGGCGGTTGCCTGTTCAGCAAGTGCGGACGCAAGTACTTCTGTATCTGCAATGCCATGGGAGTAATACACCCACTGCTCATGCGTCTGATTCAATATACGCCCCACCTTTGGCGGTCAAGCCGCCTGAGTTCACTTTGAACTTTATTATATCGGTCCCTTTCTTCCCCCGCAACATGGAAGGATCGGAAGCAGATTGGAAGCTGATCTCGCGTCACAGGAACGACAAATAACCGGCACCCTGCGGCACCGGCTATGCTTGAACATCTTTAAGCCTCTTATGTTGCTCTTATTCTTCCAAACGGTCTACACGTACTGTCTGGGTATTCCCCGGTCTGCTACCCACCTGCACCGTTGCCATACCGTTCGCTTCATCCACATTTTCAATCCAGACGGGATCTCCTTCCAGCGTAACTGCAATCGTATCCTTGGAATCAAAAATGGCTTTTGCGCGTTTCACATCCATCATCTTTATTCATACTCCCCTTCCGGATCATCATGAGATTCACGAACCATACTATCTGTTGTACTATCACCAATATAACCGTTATCTTCCGTAACTTGCCCCCCGCCCAGTCCCTCATTCACCATGCGGTCAATGTCCAACATGAACGACTCCCGGTCAAGCGGCTGCTCTTCTGAGGTGATGGCCTCCCAGTTGACCGCTGTTGCCGGCGTATGAAAATCCTCAGACTCTTCCGAGTCGGCACGGGGATATGGGGAGAACGTGTGGGCATGAGCTTCGGCTTCATCTCGTTTGTTCTTCAAAGGTTCACCTCCTGACGTGGTACATACTAGTTGCAGCATCATCCCTCTTAATGGTTAGCATTTCACATGCAGACCCAGGGATGTTTCTGTTATCATCCCCCAGTCTGTCTGAACCATACAGTTCCTTGGAAATACGGTTATCCCGTTCGTCAGATGCCTATACTATTGAAAAAAAGGTTCACGGAAAGGAGCCGCCCTCATGCATACGGTCTGGAAAGGTGCTATCAGCTTTGGTCTGGTTCATGTGCCTGTCAAAATGTTCTCTGCTACCGAAGACAAAGATATCTCCATGCGTTATATTCACAAAGTCTGCGGCAGCCCACTCGCTTATGTACGCAAATGTCCTTCCTGCGAGGTTGAGGTTCAATGGGAAGAAATCACCAAAGGATATGAGTATGAAAAAGGCAAATTCGTCTTGTTTGAGAAAGATGAGCTCGAGGCTTTAAATGATTCCAGCAGTAAAACCATTACCATTCTGGATTTTGTGGATTTAACCGAGATTGATCCGATCTATTTTCAAAAAACATACTATCTCTCCCCCGATCAAGCGGGAGGTAACGCCTACCAATTATTAATGACAGCCATGCGAGATACCGGCAAGATCGGCATCGCCAAAATATCCATTCGTTCCAAGAGCAGTCTGGCTGCGATCCGTGTACTGGAAGGCTGCATCTCCATGGAAACCATTTTCTATCCCGACGAGATTCGTCCCGTCTCTCAGGTTCCCAACTTGCCTGAGGTTCTGAACGTGAACGAAAAGGAATTGACGATGGCAAAACTGTTGATTGACCAGTTATCGACCCCTTTCGAACCTGGTAAATATACAGACGACTACCGTGCCAAACTGCTGGATCTGATCAATCACAAAGTGGCAGGTGAAGAGATCAAAATTGCACCGGCCAAACCGGAAGCCAATGTTATGGATCTAATGGCTGCGCTGCAAGCAAGTATCGAAGCAGTGAAGCCCATTCCTGCCGATCCTGGAACTACCACTGCCAAACCCAAGAAACGTGCTCCGAAAAAAACGGCCGAACAGGCAACCGCTGTGGGTGACACTGAAGCTCCTGCTCCTGTCAAAAAAAGGAGAGCTGCTCCCAAGCCCAAAGTGTAAGTTATCGAAGCTGCCGAGCCATAAAGAGATTCGCTTTTTCTCCATATCCAACATTGGAGATCAGATCCGGCCATGATGCCGGATTTTGTTTTGCATGGAAAATTCGATTGACGAAAGTTGGTTTATATTTTATATTAACTTATGAAAAGTAACTCATTTATAAATATACAGTTCCCTTTACTTTGATATGAATCTATTCCGCATAATAGCTCTATTTCATGACCTATGAGAGAACCAGCCCATACCAATAAACTCTTTTCAGGAGGAAACCATTATGACTTCTACTTATCAAATTCCTGCTACAACCCATCTGGGTGAAGTAAGCCTGCGAATCAGCAATCTGGAGCGATCCATTCAATTTTATACTACGATTGTCGGACTGAAGGTGCTTGAACGCAGCGAAAAAGTCGCTACAATGACAGCCGATGGAGTGCATTCTCTCCTGCGGCTTGAGCAGTTAACGGATGCAGTGACGATGCCTGTTCGCTCCACTTCTGGCCTGTATCACTTTGCCATCCTGCTGCCTGACCGCAAGTCATTGGGCCTTGCCCTCCGTAATCTCGCTGAATCCGGTATCGAAATTGGCCAAGGAGATCATCTGGTCAGTGAGGCGTTCTATATTTCCGATCCGGACCAGAACGGAATTGAAATCTATGCGGACCGTGCACGGGACACCTGGAAGCGCGATCCAGATAATAACTACATTATGTCGAGTGATCCCGTAGATGTGGAAAGTCTGTTTGCTCTAGCCGCGAACGAGCCATGGCAGGGCCTGCCTGCCGGAACGGTCATCGGCCATGTTCATTTCCATGTACGCAGTCTGGAAGAGTCACGTCGTTTCTATACAGGTGCGCTTGGTTTCGATATCGTGGGCAACTTCGCCAACATGTCTGCCCTGTTTGTTTCTGCAGGCGGTTATCACCATCACATCGGGCTGAACATCTGGGCTGGTAACGGCGCACCTGTGAATCCGGACAATGCTACAGGGATTGACTACTTTACCATCATCTACTCGGGACATGAGCAATTAGAGCAGGCTGTAGAGCAACTGCGCCAATCAGGTGCAACTCTAGAACAACAAGGTGACAGCTGGTTTACTGTAGATCCGCAAAATATCCGTATTCTCCTTACTACAACGACCCTTTAAGGTGAATTCCAAGTCCCCCCGAAGCTTATGAAGCGAATCAAGTCCTCCACATACCTAATCTGGCCCAGATCCTGTCCTCTCCATGTACCATTGGAGCAAAAAGTCGTCTGGGCTTTTGCATGCTTATTTATAAAACTGGAGAAATTGGTGCATCCTAACCAAATACCCAGATAGACATGCAAAGGAGAACCCATATGATTGAAAAGGGGCGTTTAACGGTCCGACAACTGGCTTCACTGATGTTCTTATGCACCATCGGTGAGCAGATTATCGTCTTCCCCTCGATGATCACCTCATATGCACATCAGGATGCATGGTTGTCCGCTTTATTGGGTGTTGCTGGAGGAACCGGGGTAATCTCCATTATGCTTATTACATACAAGCTGCAGCCACGGATGAATCTGATTCAACATGTTTTGCAAACGCTGGGGCCCTGGATCGGTGCTTTCTTCAGCTGTTTTTATTTATTCTATTTCCTGATAAGTACCTCTGCGTTTATAAGAGAAATCGGTGATTTCATGACGACCCAGATCCTGCCTGAATCACCGCTCATGATTGTGAATCTGCTCTTTCTTTGCAGTCTTGTCTGGGGACTCTTCTCCGGTCTGGAACCCATAGGCAGGAGTGCCGAGGTGTTCCTCCCCGTAATCGTGCTGTTTCTGCTTATATTGACGGTCTGTCTGTTCCCGCATTCACATGTGAATAATATCAAGCCAGTCCTTGCAGAAGGACTCCTTAATCCCTTCAAAGGCTTTGTCGCTGTGCTTACCTATCCGTATTGTCAATTATGTATCTTTCTTATGCTTTTTCCTTACGTCAAAAAAGAACCTCATTGGGAAAGAGATATCCTCCTGGTCACCATTATAGGCGGACTGATGCTTACTCTGACTCTCACCATCTGTCTTCTGGTCATGGGACCATTCATGACAGAGCACCACTGGTTCGCAGCATTTAATCTGTCGCTGAAGATCAATATCGGCAACTTTTTGCAGCGAATCGAAGCCTTTATGGCGTCCGTCTGGATTATTGCCGTCTTTTTCAAGAGTGTTCTGTTCTTTTACAGCTTTATACTCGGAACCACGTATCTTTTCCGGTTATCCAGTTATCGTCCACTCATTTTGCCTGGTGCCCTGTTGATTCTGGCCCTGTCCATTCTTATCGCTCCCAATGAAAATTTCTATCTCAAGGAGGTTATATCCTATTGGATAGATTGGGATCTGACATGTGGTATCGGAATCCCCTTGCTGCTCATGACAATACATAAATTGAAGGCCCACTTGCGAAAGAGTTAGCTTGCACAATTCCACCTGAAGGATCATCTCCGGGCAGATTTAACACTAGAGAGGAGTACAATACATGTTCAATCCCGTGGTTCCGTTTGAACCCGTATCCCGGGAGGTTATCCCTGCCGGAGAAAACTGGATTGCCCAGATCAAATGGGATGGGGTCCGCATGCTTGCTTACGAAGATGGGCATGGTATTCAGCTTATCAACCGCAGGCTGCACAATCGAACAGCACAGTATCCCGAACTGGTTCTGCCACGTAATCTGTGCTCAGTCCATTCTTATATTTTGGACGGGGAGGTTATTGCTCTTGACCCGGATACAGGGAAGCCGTCCTTTTACCACGTCCTCCGGCGGGATCGCATGACCAGACCGGATGGCATCGCCCAGGCTGTAAACCAGATTCCGGTGACTTATATGGTGTTTGATATTCTGTTTTGCGATGGAGTCTGGGTCACAGATCAGTCTCTCGCCAATCGCCAGCGTTTGCTTCATCAAGTACTGAATCCTGCTCCCCACGTTCAGGAGGTGACCAATACGTCAGATGCCGACGCTCTGCTCACTGTCATGAGGCAACACCAGATGGAGGGGATTGTATGCAAAGACCTTTCCAGTACCTATGGAATCAACGGCAAAGACTCACGCTGGCAGAAGGTTAAGATTATGCACGATCTGTATGCCATGATCGGAGGCGTTACCTACCGCAGCGGGATCGTGAATGCAATTGCAGTCGGTGTATATGATGGGCCCAACTTTGTCTATATTGGTCATGTTGGCACAGGTAAGCTGAACTCGGACACTTGGCGTGAGCTAACCGAAAAAGTGAAACCGCTCATTCGCAAGGACAGACCGTTTCATAACGAGCCGGAACGAAGCGCAGAGACAACATGGATAGAACCACGAATCGGTGTCAAAGTGCAATTTATGGAACTGACACACCATCGGACATTACGTCACCCCAGTATACAGACTTTTGCTTCCGTAACCCCTGAGGAGTGTCAGGTAAGTCAGCTTATTTTTGGACAATAGTTTCCATGTCGATTTGCCCGAGAAAAGAAATGCAATTTAGCCATCTGATACGAGCGTTGTTCACCACAGGAGGTGTTCTGCATGGCCCATAAGGTAAAGGGCACGATAACGATTCATGGAATGGAACTCACCGTGACCAATCCAGACAAACTGCTATGGCCCGAAGCAGGTGTAACCAAGGCCATCTATTTGCAAAAGTTGGCTGCACTGGCACCTTATCTACTTACCTACACCCGAAATCGGCTTCTCACCACGATACGTTATCCACATGGTGCAGGCGGTGAATTTTTTTATCAGAAAAATGCCCCTGAGCCTGTTCCTGATTTTGTACGGACTGAAATGCATGAGGGAATACGATACGTGGTGATGAACGAGCTCCCAGACCTGTTATGGCTCGGTAATCTCGCTGCCCTTGAGTTTCACCCTTCCCTGCATGCGGTAGGCAGCCATCTGCCCTGTGAGTGGATGATTGATCTGGACCCTTCCCAGGAGGAGGAACCCCGCATCATGCAGGCAGCTCTGATCGTGGGGGAAACACTAACTTCTCTTGGTTTGAGATCGGTACCGAAAACCTCTGGTGCCACAGGTGTGCAAATTATTGTTCCCATTCGTAAAGGGGTAACCTTTGATGAATTGAGGGATATTGGTCATTTTGTAGGTAAATACGTCACTCAGAAACATCCGGATCTATTTACACTGGAGCGACTCAAAAAAGATCGGGGGGACCGTATTTATTTTGATTACCTTCAGCACTACGGAGGCAAGACACTTGCAGCTCCCTATACGCCCCGCGCCAAATCTGGCGGCACTGTCTCCACCCCGCTCACCTGGGATGAAGTTCGTAACAACGTTTCGATCAAGGATTATCACCTCATGAATATCGTGGAACGCCTGACGCAGACGGGAGATTTGATCGCAGCAGTCGAGCCCCAGCCTGTTGAGCTGATTATCCAGCATTTAAAACAAAAATAGCCGATCCCCTCAAACCAAGGGGCCGGCTATATTTTTTGTTTGTTTACGTTCGATGAGACTCGCTAATGAATGCCTTTTTTCTTGAAACGTCCACCCTTCACATCATGAATGTTACCGATCGCCACAAAGGCTTGCGGGTCCCAATCTTCAACGATGGACTTCAGCTTCGCTTCTTCAAGACGGGTAATCACTACAAAGATGATTTTCTTCTCGTCTCCGCTGAATCCGCCCTCTCCATCAAGGAAAGTGACACCACGACCCAGACGGTCTGTCAGGGCAGAACCGATATCACGGTACTTCTCACTAATGATCCATACCGATTTGGACTGATCGAGTCCTTCGTTCACAATATCAATCATCTTCATCGCGATATAATAAGCAATCATGGAATACAGCGCATTCGGCCAGCCAAATACAAAACCTGCACCTGCGAATATAAATACGTTAATAAACAGTACGATCTGTCCTACAGACAATGGTGATTTTTCACTTAGAAGGATGGCTACAATCTCCGTACCGTCCAGTGATCCACCAGACCGGATAACGAGACCCACACCCACACCCAGGATCAGTCCGCCGAATACGGCTCCGAGCAGCGGTTCACCTGGCGTCAATGCAGGAACCTTGTGTAGCAATGTTGTTCCAATGGACATTACGACGATCCCAAGCAGTGTAGATAACGCAAACGTTTTACCAATTTGCTTGTAGCCCAGAATCAGGAAAGGCAAGTTGAGCAAAGTCAGGAATACACCCAGTGGCAGATGCGTAAGCTCCGACACCATAATCGAGATCCCTGTTATTCCACCATCAATAACGCCATTCGGCACGAGAAATACTTCGAGTGACACAGCCATCAGTGCAGCACCGACCAGAATCATCACAATACGTTGCAGCAGCTTTAGTGTAAACACCGAGCTCTTTACATTACGGTCCGGCTTGGATGTTAGTTCTTTAACCGTTACATCGGACATCGTATCCCCCCCATTTTGATCAATATGTGAATCCATTTCATAAATCATTTAAGTACCTAGAGGGACTTCAGCATATAGAAGAACAATATCGTTCCGATTCAATACGCACCCTGTATTAAAAGCACCTAAAGGCTATATGAAATGTATTCAAGTATGTCTTAATTCCGGTTGACACTTTCAAAAGAGAGCAAAAGGGAGCCTGTTTTCCCGCAGACTCCCCTCCTTCGCCAAGACATAATTTATATAACTATTATATCATAAAAGATCAAATTTGAGCAAAATAGTTAGCAAAAAGAAGATAAATTCACAAAAAGTGAATTTATCTTGAGAAATCGGCCCTAAAACGGCTAAAGCAGCGGAGAAAGCATGCGAGAAAGCATTTCGGCCCCTTTTTGCCACCGAGAACGCTGCTGGAACACCTTTACATTAATCTGACTGCAATCATCCAAATCGCGTTCAAAGTCTTCTGTGAGTCGTTCCATGGATGATGCCTCAAACAACACTGCGGTCAACTCAAAATTACAGAAAAAACTGCGCATATCCATATTGGCTGTACCTACCGTCGCAAGCAAATCATCCACAATCAAAACCTTGGCATGTACGAAACCTTTACGGTATTGATAAAATTTCACTCCGGCTCGCAATAACTCTTCGACATAAGATAACGAAGCCAGATGGACAAGCCGGGAATCCGATTGATACGGGATGATAATCTTTATATCGACCCCGCTGACGGCAGCTGTCTTGATCGCTTCATACAGAGCAGGGTCTGGTATAAAATAGGGTGTTGTAATGTATATGCGTTCGCACGCGACAGAAATCGCACCAAAGCACATTTCCTGAATAGCATCCCACTCCTGGTCCGGCCCGCTGGCCAGAACCTGAATTCTTTCTTTTCCGCTGCAAATATGGGGCGGGAACAGCTCGGTTAACTGAGGTTCCGTAATCTGCTCGCCGGAGGCCAGTTTCCAGTCATTCAGGAACGTATTTTGCAGAAAATATACGGCATCCCCTTCAATCTGCACATGGGTATCCCGCCAAAATCCAACATCGGGATATTTCCCGAGGTAATCATCTCCAACATTCATTCCACCCACAAATCCAATCTTTCCGTCCACCACAACAATTTTACGATGGTTTCGGTAGTTAACCCTCCGATCAATCGTTGCAATAAGCGGTGGAAGAAAGTAATGGAACTCTACGCCAGCATCCTGTAATTTGCGGATAAAGCTCCCGCTCATTTTATGGCTGCCCAGTCCGTCGCATATGAACCGCACGTTGACGCCTTCTCTTGCTTTACGGATCATGACTTCCTGAAACTTTGTACTGATAACGTCATCACGGAAAATATAAAATTCAACATGGAGATGATGCTCTGCCTGTTCCATTGCCTTCAGCATGGCTGCAAATGCCTCTTCACCATTTGTTAATACTTTACTCTTGTTGCAGCCCGTAATCGGACTCTCGGACAGGTGTGACAGCAGGTTAAACAAACGATGCTGATGTATGTATCGGCTGCCCGGCATCTGACTGGCATTCTCGATAATATGGGCCTGTTCCCAGATCGTTTCCCGTATTTCCCGAAAGATTCGCGACCCGCCTTTACGGACTTTCTTACGTTTGCTGTAATCCTGCGCCACAAAATAATACACAACGAAACCGATCAAAGGCACACAAATTAAAATAAACAGCCAAGCCACAGCTTTCGCTGGATTACGAAATTCCAGCAAGAGAATGGTGGCCGCCTGAAAAATAAATATGAGCAGTATAATGACCAGCCAAAACATTCGGCTTCCCCCTCATGGCAAGGTTCAATCTTGCCGTTCTCTCTCACTACATCAGCTTTGACGATAAAGCCTTTAACTAATCATAGATACCCAATGTTAGCCCCTTTCGTAACGTTTGCTTAGATAAAGTTTTACATCCGAACATCGGTTACCCTTGTTGATCAGCAGGTCATTCCATGCTCTGTCGGTGTATATTCTGACTGTGTTATCTTCTACATATTATTATTTCAAGTCAGCAAATTAGCAGTATCACGCACTTTTGAGCAACTCCGCTTCCAGACTCTTCCTGTTTTCTTCATCGGGAGGTGGTCTTCTTACGTAAAATTAGATATAATATTCGTTAAAAACTTATTACTTAAAGGAGAAGACTAGTTAATGGACAGTGAGAGGTATGCGTTAAATTTAGTATTGGTTGCGATTTTGATAGGATTTTCGGCGTTTTTTGTTGCAGTGGAATTCGCACTGGTGAGGATTCGTCCGAGCCGGATCGACCAAATGATTGCGGAAGGAAACAAGCGTGCCTTGGCTGTCAAACAAGCCGTTGCCAACCTGGACGGATATTTGTCTGCCTGTCAGTTGGGTATCACGATTACATCTCTGGGACTGGGCTGGCTGGGTGAACCAACGGTTGAGAAAATTCTCCACCCTGTGTTTGAAAGCATGAACATACCTGAGGCTGTTTCTTCATTCTTATCGTTTGTTCTTGCGTTTGTTGCCATCACGTATTTGCATGTGGTCGTTGGTGAACTTGCCCCCAAAACGATTGCAATCCGCAAAGCCGAAGCCGTTGCTCTGCTGACGTCTACACCTATCATCTGGTTTAACCGAATTATGTATCCTTTTATCTGGCTGTTAAACAGCTCAGCGAATCAACTGGTCAAGTTGTTCGGAATCAAACCTGCATCAGAACATGAAGATGCGCATTCGGAAGAAGAATTACAGATTATTATCAATGAAAGCTTTGAGAGTGGAAAGATCAACCAGGCCGAGTTCGGATATGTAAGCCGGATTTTTGCTTTTGATGAGATGCTTGCCAAAGAAATCATGGTACCCCGGACTGATATGGTCTGCCTTTATGTGAATAGATCAAACGAGGAAAATCTGGATATTATCCGACAGGAACAATATACCCGTTTTCCGGTTGTAAATGAGAGCAAAGACGATATTATCGGTATCATCAATACCAAACAATTTTTCTTGGAGTTATACGGAAACGACGAACCTGTCGATCTGTCTTCCCTGATTCAGCCGGTATCCGCTGTTCACGAGACGACCCCGGTCAAGGATCTGCTTAAGAAGATGCAGAAGGATGGCGTGCATATTGCCGTGCTGGTCGATGAGTATGGAGGAACTTCCGGAATTGTAACGATCGAAGATGTGCTTGAACAGATTGTCGGGGAAATTCGGGATGAGTTTGACGCAGACGAAGTGGAAGATATTCAGGTCATCAATGAGAACTACGTGATTATGGACGGCAAGGTATCCTTGTCCAAGGTAAATGACATGTTTATGTCCCACCTGGATGCTGATGAATGGGATACCATTGGTGGATGGCTCTATAGTCATCGCCCAGAGATGAATGAACAGGAAGAATATGAGTTCGAGAATCTGACCTTCGTTTTGCTGGAAAAAGACAAGAATCGTTTCTACAAAGTGGCCGTTGTTCCTAAAGAACCATTGACCATGTCCGATTACACCGATGAAGACGAGAAAGATGCGCCTAATTGGGCTAAATAAAGCAACTTCATATATAATAAGAAGAGCACTTGCCTATATTGGTAAGTGCTCTTCTTATTATCTCCCGCTTAATGTGTCCCTTCCCATGTTATCACTCAACCAAGAATAGGACTTACCGTCCCGTTTTTTAGTTTGATTTTAATACCCACTTCGCAATATCATCGATAATGGCTTTGGAGACATTAGACGGCTCAGCGTACTCTTGACCAATCGAAAGTCCATCATAGCTAGATAAAAGATGATTTACCTTTGGATAGCTATTGTACGTTACATTGGAATGATCTTGAAGAGCCGATTTCCAGTTTTGGAATTGATTCATAGACACTTGCACATCATTTTCGCCTTGTATAATAAGCATAGGAGTATTTTGTGTTTTAGCCAGTTCCGCAGGCACATAATCTCTCTGCTCAAACCACCAATAAGCAGGTTGAAGTGGAAACGCCTCAGGAAGATGATCTACAGAATATTTAGGATCTTTAACTATGGCAGCAACATTTTTATAAAAATCCGCTTGTCCTTTAATGATCTCCGTGTCTAAACCAAGCTGCTTCATCCGATCTACCAATTCGTCCTGCTGCTCGGTAAGCACATCCACAAAGCTACTACTTGGTGCAGCAAGTAGAATACTTCCTGCAATATCATGTTGTTTATCCTCAGCAATGATCAACGGTAATGCAAACCCGCCTTGACTATGTCCAGCTACATAAATCGCTGTAGAATCAATCTGTGTATTCTTTTTAAGTAGTTCTACTGCATCGGTTACCTGATCCACACTTTCTTGTTTTAATGTGAATTTAGGCTGTGAAGCGACCTTATAGGTATGCTCATATGTGACCTTATCGTATCTTAATACCGCAACTCCTTGTGAAGCTAAGCCTACCGCAAGATCGCGAAATGGCTTTGCACCACCAATGGCAGAATCTTGATTGTTGGGTCCAGATCCATGTACTAGAATTACGACTGGGAAAGGTCCCTCTCCCTTCGGCAAGGTTAATGTCCCTGGTAAAGCTAAATCACCCTGACCAACCGTAATGTCTTGTTCTGTATAGGCAGATGGGTTGTCGTAGCTCGGTTTTTGATACACATCTGGTGTAGCAGCGGCAATATACAAGTCATCCACTAACCCGTTATGATTCATTCTGACCGTAATATTTAAACGAGTAAGCTCTGTCTTAAAAGTGTAGGTGACATTGCGATGCACTGTGTTATTTTCTACGTGTTTAGCTATGGCTTTATTAGTAATTTTACCATTTTGACCTTCTAATGCTGCCCATAACTGACTCAACAACGTGGGTGACAACACTCCACTCACAGAGGGATGAACATACTTCGCAGCTTCCTTGCCATTGCCTTCACTTATAAGTGAAATGAATATATCCTCAGGTGCTGCCTTCAATGCCTCGGTAAGAAATCCCGCATCCATAAAGGCAACTCCTTTCGTTAGCTGAACAGGTTTGTTTATGGGTACAACTTGCCCATTCACCATCGCCTGTTTCTCCCCTACCTTAACTACAATAGTAAGTTCATTTTTTCGTATCGTGATTTGTCCTGTTTTTTGTTGCCAAGATACCTCTGCCCCATTCTGTTCTGCAATCTCACGAATAGGAACTAGATTTTCACTGCCAGCGGGTTCTTCAGCAGCTGCTGAGATCGATGTCACTGGCAGGATGAGACATACGAAACTAAGAGAAAGTAACAGCTTTTTCCAATTGTTCATCGTAATAATTCCTCCTAATGATTTATATTCAATGCATAGATGAATGAGCATTTATTGGCTCAGGATTATGCTTATAACCACAATAGCAATGATGAATAAGAACAAGACCCAAGATAATGGGCGAGCGAAGTTAATCGTCCAGCCTATGCCATAACGTTTTTCTACGGTAAGAGAAGGATCATTGGGATTGAAGTAAATAAAGCCTAGCTTCCAATAATCATCTTCATTCACGGGCTGTTCCTTAGATCGTTCGCGATCCTCTTGATGATTACGAATTTCCCCACCGCCTTGTCTGCCTGTGAGAGACAGCCATACAGCGCCTAAAACGATCACCGCAGGAATGATGAAGCTAATAGCTGTTAACAAGACCAGATTAGGGACGAACATATTCATCTGAATGAAGGCAAATAAAATGGTAATAAGCAACCCTGTTATTAATGTAAATAGGGACCATTTACGGCGGAATTGAATATTTTTAGCAGCAAATTGGGCAGAATTGGCCGTGGTAAGCTGTTGTTTGCTTGTTTTAATGCTCCAGTTAACCAACATCAGAAGTGCAATGATTCCTAGCTGTACAAGATTAATAGCCAGTACCGAAAGGTAGGTTTTAGGCATACTGGAAGTGACATTGCCCTGAAGATCATATTTGATTGGAATGATGTTAGGTAGTGACTTATAATTCAGGATCGAAATGATTGCAATAGCTACAATAATAGCCATGTGAATTAGAAACCAATAGTTGGAATAGGTGAGTTTATTTTGGCGGAAGGTGGTATCAATGTTAACCCTTTGAGGTGCTTCTACAGTTGGAAGTGCTCCCTTTATCTTTTTCATCTTGAAATGGAATAATATATGTAGTGCTGCCCAGTACACAATGAACATCATTGTGCACACACCGGTAATCATTGCGGTAGACTCTTCATTAGCAGATCGGAGTAAATACAGACAGACAACTATAATCATCCCGTTTCCGATCAGACTTACGGTAGCAAACGTTCTCCGTAGCTTACGTAAGATGGGTGTGTAGTAATTATATTCACTTACCGTAACCCCAAAGCTAATGGTTTCCCTTGTCACATATGGCGCAAAGGATAGAAGTAAGGCTAATGGAGCAAAGATTAATATGATAGGCAATACACTGAATAGCTGCATACATAACACACTCCTTTGATTCGTTTATTCCTTGTTGTGACCCATCTTTACATCAACATAGATTTGATCTAATACTGCAGATAGCTCCTCTTTGGTCATTCCTCGACATATCGCTTCGGCAATCATCGGTCTTAGTTCTCTTTGCTGCTTTTTCAAAAACTCATCCGTTAAATCAGGCATTCCATCAGGGTTTACTACGACTCCCTTTTGTCTATGGATTAGAATGTATCCATCCTGCTTGAGTAATGTATAAGCCTTATTGACCGTATGAAGGTTAACACCAATATCTGCTGCCAAATTCCGAACCGAAGGTAGCGCCTCACCTAGTTGTAGCTCACCACTAGCAATGCCTTCGATAATTTGATAAACCAATTGCGAATAGATGGGAAGTTCGGATTGCATATCAAGTTGAATAATCAAGAGTTCACCTTCTTTTTGTCATCTGTTATATATCAAGTATAACAGATATAACACGAATGAGCAATACGTATGAAATTAATGAGGTGTGAGTAAGAGGGAGATTGACGCATATGAATAAAGCCGCATATCAATCGTGAGGGCAAGCTTACCTGACCCTTCACCATTGATATGCGGCTTATCCTGATGAGCTTATCTATGTTATTCAAGGACAAACATTAGTGGAGACACATGACAAAGTTGTATTTTAAATTCCATTCAAAGTTCAGTCTTATCTTCGACAATCCGATAATGGATTTTGAGAACTATAATTTTCAGGATCATATATAGCGGAATCACGATGATCATTCCAAGAATATTTCCCAAATCCGCGCCTACAAGCAGCAAGATGACGGTAGTAAGCGGATGAATATCCAACTGTTTGCCATAGACGTAAGGTGAGATCAGGTTATCCTGAATTTGCTGGGCGATCACAATGATGACCAGTGACCAGATGGCCATCGAAGGTGACTCGATAAACCCCACAATGACGACGGGAATGGCTGCCAGCAATGCCCCCACATAGGGAATGAAGTTCAGAATGATGGATACAACTGTTAGAAGAAGGGCATAGGGCAACCCGAGAAACAGAAAACCAATGTACATCAAAATACCCAATGCCACATTAACAATAACCCGCCCAACAATATAATTGCTTAGTGCTTCATCGATTTCATGGACCGTCTCTTCTCCATCCTTACGGTAACGTCTCGGGAGCAACAGTGTGAGATTGGTTCCAAATTTGCTGCCTTCCTTAAGCATGTAATACAGCATAATCGGGAATGTCGCCAGAATGATGACCAGATTGGATACCACCGAGAACAACCCGGATACATAATCCGTCACCTGTGTAATCCCTTGACTCAGAAATTCGGAAAGCCGTGAGAATAGATCGGAACCCTTGGGCAAATATTTGGAAAGGAAACCGCTCTTTTCGAATTCACTTAACTGATTGCTAAGCGAAGTAACCAGTGCCGGGGCATTTTCCACAAAATTCAACAGCTGCTCCCGCAATGAAGGCCATACCAGTACGCTGAACCCTGCCATGATTAACGCAATCACCACATAAATAAGAATTACCGACAAAGCTCGCTTCATTTTGTGCCTTTCCATATAATCGACGAGCGGGCGAAGCAGATAATAGAAGAAACCGGCAATCAGCAGCGGAATCATGATGATGTGAATCAGCGAGGTCAGAGGACTGAAAATAAAGTTGACTTTATCCCCCAGATACACGATGAGCAGCAGCAAAATGATCGCTGTGCATATACGGTAAAACTTGTTGTTTATCAAGAAACGTGATCCCTCCATACGCTGCTCTGCCAAATACGACTGCGGCGATAATATGTATGTATTGCAACTTAATACAGCTTGGACAGCGTGTTCCATTCCATGCCGCATGCTCATGTATTATTATATGTACCCTTAAATGCTAGTCATGCCACAGCGGATGCTGAATATACTCTATTTTCCATCCTGAAGGAGAAATTGGGCAAAAAAAAGAAGCAGGCGATTAGCCTGCCACATCTCTTTTGTTGAATACAACCCATGAGATCAACATGAAAATGACATAATATACAGCTAGCACAGCAATAGAAAACCCAAGTGTCATGCCTCCATTAGCTTGGGTAATTAGTCCCGATCCTGTTGCAGAGTCCATGTATTTTCCAAGATCCATATTAGTAAACAGGACATACTTCGTCCATTCATAACGGTTCGGATTGAAAATCAAAGACAACGGATTCCTGGTAATTATAATAAATAGAGATATCCCGATGGACAATCCTCCTGATCGAAACACAATGGCGAGCATAAAGGCAATTGCGATAGTAATAAAAAGATCAACGTAGGAAAATCCCCATGATGCAATAACGTGCCCAGCAGTATTAACACTATCACCCTGGTCGTACGGCAATGATTGTGAAAACAGGATGTACGACATTCCCGTCGCCAGAATGATAATGAGCAGTGTACTTAAGAGACTGAAACCAATCACTGCCACATATTTGGAAGCCAGAATTTTGCTTCGTGACCACGGCCGGATGAGCAGCAGCTTAATTGTTCCCCAAGTGAACTCTCCTGCTACCACTTCAGTTGTAATGACAACACAGAAAATACTATTAAGAAATACAAAAACAATACCCACTGTTGTTGAGGCTGACTCCCAGATTGAAATCCCAGTCGATCCCATACCCTGTCTAAACAAAACTGGTAATAATAACGAGAAAATCGCAAGAATGGAGAGAAATGTCCAAGTGAGCGATCTACGGTAAATTTTCATATTCTCATTCAGAACCAAGTTCCAAAAGCTACCCAATGCTTCCGCCCCCAGTCACTTGCAAAAATTGATCTTCCAGTGTACGGGTCACATTACGAATACCGTATACCTGGAACCCTTCGCTGACCAGTCTGGCATTCATGTCCGGAATCTGCTCCCGGGATAAACGAATCACAATGGCGTTGCCCTGCACTGTAGCCTCGCTAATCAGTTCAGCCGCACGCTCCGCATCATTTACCTCAAAAGCAACTTCAGCAAGGACATCCGCCCCCGCTTCAGCCTTCAGATTTCTCACATCGATCAGCTTGCCATTCTGGATAATCGCAACAGTGTCACACATGAGCTCCATCTCCGACAACAAGTGACTGGATACAAAAACAGTAATTCCTTCCTCCTGGCAGAGCTGACGCAAATAATCCCGGAGTTCCCGTATTCCCTGTGGATCAAGCCCGTTGGTTGGCTCATCCAGTACCAATAACTTTGGTTTATGTAATATGGCCTGTGCAACACCCAGACGTTGGCGCATCCCCAAAGAATAGGTCTTTACCTTGTCATGAATCCGAGCTGTAAGCCCGACACGTTCAATCGTCTCGGCAATTCTTTCTTTTGTAATGCCAGGTGACATACGGGCAAAGTGAACGAGATTCTGATATCCGCTTAAAAACTTGTACATTTCCGGATTCTCGACAATGGCTCCTACCTGGGCTACCGCTTGCTCGAATTCATTCTTTACACTGTGCCCCGAGATGATGATATCTCCTTTAGTAATGGACATGAGTCCAACCATCATTCGAATCGTTGTTGTTTTCCCCGCCCCATTGGGTCCTAAAAAACCAAAAACCTGCCCCGGAGAAATATCCAGAGTCAGGTCACTGACCAATGATCGGGAGGAGATGATTTTACTGACGCCCTGAAGACGGACGACCGGCTCCTGCTGCATTCCATTTCCTCCTTCATCGACGGACATTAACATTATGCCCGTTTCTCATATGAACACAGTGTATCATAATCTTTAGTATATTGTCCCGCAAACTGGGTTTTCCCCTGGCGTTTCGTTTGAACTACACACGCTTCACAGCATCCAAGCGGCATCTCACTCCGATAGAATCCGGTGCGAAATACGTGATTGCCTACACAGTCCTCTTCCTTTAGTTCGACAGAACCCCTAGCGACCGACACAATCATCCCACAACTGACACAGTAAAAGCGGTCCATTTCGATCAATGATATTCCTTCCCCTCACAAGGAGCATTGAAGTCCCTGTTATTTGTCGTTAGACGCTGGATTTTGATACATTTTGTATCTAACTCGTAATTTACTTCACACCAGGACCAATGTCAAGGATTTACTGGCATAAAAAGAGATAAAATGCAAAAAAAGCTCTATAAATGCGACAAAAGTCTCGCATTCATAGAGCTCCTTTTCGTCCAAATGATACAAATCGGTTCATTGTATGGGTTATTATCATTTTTCATGTCTGGTCACTGCTTTCATGCTGGTTGTCTCCATTCTTCGGATAATACCAAAGCAATGTCCAATCCTCCCCATCCTGCACAACGTAACAGGTCTGCACAATTTTAAATTGCCCGAAGGTTCCTGTATATTGCTGTGTAATTCCAATACGATACGCCTCCGGGAATGGCTCCACACCATCCATTACAGTTACGTCAAACTCCCGCTCGGGCTTTTCCATCTCAAACTCAAAGGTTTCCACCCCAAAGTGCTGCATGAAAATATGTGCTCTGGACTGTAAATAGACGCTTTTGGGAAACCGTTCCTTCATTAAGGGATGAAAAAGTTCCCACGAACTGCCGAAATCTCCCGTCTGCTCATATTTGTAAAATTCTTCGACAATTGCAGCAGCTTCGTCTGGTGCATCCGCACGAAACAAATAGGGAATCGTTCTGCCTATAAGCCACAACAGCAGTAACACAAGAGCTATAAATCCGACTTTTTTGAGCAGCGCATTCCTGTTCCTTCTTCGCAGCAAGTCCAGCCCCCCCTTGTCCTACTCCCATACTTATGATGGATAGCAAACAAGTAGAAGCTGGAATCGACGAGCAGCATTTCCTGGGAAATCACTTTCTTTTGCCTGGAGAATACCTTGATGATCTGATTGTCCTGCGAATCGTCTGAAGTCCCATTACTATGGCAATTCCTCCGCATCCGCCAAGCAGATCTACACCGACATCCCGAATCGAACTGGTCCGATTCGGGCTAAACTGCTGAATATATTCATCCACAGACGCAATCACGGCCACCACTGCCAAACCTGCAAAGATACATGTCATCAACCGCATCTTCCTGTATCGCAAGCCACCATAAACCAACCCTGCCAGCACTGCATATATAAATAAATGGGCACTCTTGCGAAATATAAATTCGGCAAAATCATAAGGTCTTTGTCTTAGCGAATACTCATGCTCGCCATAGGTGAATTGAACATCTGGTAATGCGGATCCGATGTTCACTTTTTGAGCCCACTTATGCAGCAAAGGCTGGATGGTCTGCTGCTGATACGACTGTGTCGAAAAAGACCAGATTACCAGTACCCAGATTACAACCAGCAGCATTGAAAGGATATACACATACGTTCGTTGACTGCTTTTATGTTTATGTCTTCTTTTCCCGAAGTCCTCCTCCATAAGCAATGTCTTCACCACTTTCTTTCTTGGAACATTTACGATTTTCTTTATTTCTTATCTTTTATTTCTTCAAATGATCTTCCAGTATTCCGTGAATGCGATCCCTTTCCTGCTGATCGACAATATAATAATATATCCCATTGATTTTTTCGCCTTTACCCTGAATCTCTACTGTATCGACATTCTCCAGATCACTGCGATAATCAAGAATAAGTTCCTTCATTTCATCAAAAGTAACATCCGTTCTGACATGAGTACCCAGTTCATCAAGCATATTTTGAATGTGAAGTACACTGGAAAATTGCATCGTATTCTTAAGTACCTGCTTCAAAACCTCACGCTGTCGATCATTACGACCCAAATCTCCTTTCGGGTCATCATAGCGCATTCTTGAAAAGCCGAGCGCAGCAACACCATCCAGATGAATATTCCCCTGATCATAACGCTGTCCCTCATAATCAAAGGCAAAAGGATTATTTACATCTACGCCTCCGACCAGGTCAATGATTTTGGCAAAGCCCTCCATATCCACTTTCATATAATAATGAATAGGAACTCCCAAAAATTTCTCGACGGTATTGACCGACATATCCACGCCTCCGAAGGCATAAGCGTGATTGATCTTATCTTCTGTATTGTGTCCGACAATTTCGGTTCGTGTGTCCCTTGGAATATTAAACATGAGCACTTGTTTTTTCTCTGGATTCACACTTAGCACAATCATTGTGTCCGAGCGCCCCGCATCATTTGGACGCTCATCCACGCCAAGTATGAGTGCATTAAAAGGCTCTTTACTATGGATATCCACTGGAAGCCCACCTCTACTCTCCGTGACGGAGACAGGCTTCACAGGATTTCGAGGCTCATAAATTTGGTCAGCAGTTGATTTAACGGATTGGTAGAGATATATGGCATAACCAAACACAACAATCACAAAAAGGGAAACAATCCACGTTGTAATTTTAATCCACTTTTTCATGGGATCTTCCTCACTTACATTCAAGATGATAACTGGTTTGATTAAATGATTGCTGCCGTTTTCCCCTCAAGCTTCTTCAAACCCGGACGACCAACAGAATAATATTGAAGATTAGATGTTTGAATCTGTTCCGCACTGTACAAATTACGACCATCAATCATAATGGGATCCTTCATGACTTCGGCCAATTCTGCCAAATCAATATGAGCAAATTCCTTCCATTCAGTCAACACACACAGGGCATCTGCACCTTCAGCAGCGTGGAGTGGATTCTCTTCCCACGAGATGGAGGCTACATCTACCTCTTTACGGAAATTCGCAGTTGCAATGGGGTCATAAGCCTTTATCACCGCTCCTGCGTTGCTTAAATGCTGAATAATATCGATCGCTGGAGCATCTCGCACGTCATCTGTATCCGGTTTAAAGGCTAATCCCCAGACTGCAATTGTTTTTCCTTTTAACGACCCCAGCGCCTCTTCCAGTTTGTGAATGACATGGAAACGCTGATCCTGGTTTACCTGTACAACAGATTTTAATAGTCTGAAATCATAATCGACCATGCCTGCGATTTGAATTAGTGCCTGTGTATCTTTTGGAAAGCATGAACCTCCATATCCAATGCCTGCCTTTAAAAAGGAAGCTCCAATACGCTTATCGTAGCCCATGCCTTCGGCTACTCGTGTAACGTCGGCCCCTACTTTTTCACATATATTCGAGATTTCATTGATAAATGATATTTTGGTTGCTAGAAATGCATTGGAAGCATATTTAATCATTTCGGCTGATCGAATATCCGTAATGACCAGATTCTCCGTCAATGGCCGATGAAGTTTCTTTAGTATTTTAATCGCACGATCACTATTTGTTCCAATGACAATCCGGTCAGGATTCAACGTATCTTTGACCGCTGTTCCTTCCCGCAGGAACTCGGGAACAGAAGCTACATCAAAAGGCTGGGATGACATACTGCTGATCAGCTCGCGGACACGATCATTGGTGCCTACAGGTACAGTGCTCTTGGTTACTACAATTTTATAGCTCTCAATGTGACTTCCAATCTCAACAGCCACCTGCTCTACATAGCTCAGGTTGGCTTCGCCGCTCGGAAGTGAGGGTGTACCTACAGCAATAAAGATAATATCGGACTGGTTAATGGCCTCAGCGATATTGGAAGTGAACGACAGTTTTCCCGCTTGCATGTTGGAAGCCATCAGCTCTTTGAGTCCAGGCTCATAGATGGGAACATGACCTTCATTGAGCATTTCAACTTTGGCTTGATTGTTGTCCACACAGATGACCTGATTGCCGATTTCCGAGAAGCATACTCCCGATACAAGACCTACGTACCCTGTTCCAATCACCGCAATATTCATCTTGTTTTCCCCCAATTCACACAATTTTGGATAATATCTGTCCATTCCATCTCAATTCGCACGATATCCTCTTCTACCAGCTCGCTGCCCATCTGTACTTCGATAATTTCGAGTTCCGTTACGGCTTTCACACTGTGTTTACTGCCTGCCGAAATGGAAATGATCTCCCCCTGATTCAGCAGTCTCAGCTCACCATCCAGAATCAACTCGCCTTGTCCCGAAACGACTGTCCATACTTCATTTCGTTTGAGATGGTATTGATAAGAGAAATTCTTGTTCGCTCCAATAATAATGCGTTTGGTTAATACCTCTTCTCCTTTGGCATTACGTGTATAATCAAGCACCTTGTAACAACCCCAGCGGCGTTCTTCATACATGGGGCGTTGATTGCTATCCTTAAGAACCTCTTTAATCTGGGGACTTGCCTCTTTCTCACTGACCAGAATTCCATCCGGACTTGTAGCCACGATCAGATTGGATACGCCCAGCACACACACCGGGATGTTCAATTCATTGATCAGATGTGTGTTTACCGAACTGTTCGTCACTACACCTCTGCCTACAATATGGGTGCTCATCTCATCCGTCAGCGTATTCCATGTACCAAGGTCTTTCCAATACCCCTCATAAGGTGTAACCACAATATGACTGGCTTTCTCCACGACCTGGTAGTCAAAGCTGATTTTCTGTAATCTTCCATATTGTTTGAGCATCTCCTCATACTGAATTGGCAGCTCAAGGGAAATCAGCAGATTAATCAGATAATTCAGCTTGAATGCAAAAACCCCGCAATTCCAAAGGGCAGATTGTTCGATCATTTCTGCCGCTTCAGCTTCACAGGGTTTCTCTTGAAAACGTGACACTTTGGCGTATTGTATATGTTCTTCAGTTTCATGTTGATCTGGAATAATATAACCATATTTCTCTGAAGGATAAGTGGGTTTCACCCCGATTAATGCCAAATCAGCACCAGACTCATCCAATACATCTTCAAGCTCTGTAACTTTATAAAAAAAGGATTCCTCCACATATGGATCAACAGGAAGTACAGCCACCGTTTCGTTCAGACTTACACCCTGTACCGAGTACAGATAAACCGCCGCCAAGGCGATCGCAGGAAAGGTATCTCTGCGTTCCGGCTCAACGACAAGATCAACCTCATCGCCCAGTTGACTCCGTAAAATCTCCACCTGCGGCTTACTCGTTGCAATTGTGGCTTGTTCGCTTAGCCCCGTATGCTGCAGTTGCCTCCATACCCGCTGCACCATGGATTCCGTCTGCCCTTCAGGGCCCTCCAATACTTTCAGGAATTGCTTCGATCTCGTATCGTTGGATAAGGGCCATAATCTCTTGCCTGATCCACCGGAGAGAAGTACGATTCTCATAGTCATCACTCCACTCTCTATATTTTACACACATTGAGCCCGGATTTTTATACTGTTGCGGTTGTTTCCATATACTTAGGCGCAGGTGGAGAGCTAGCTTTTGAGGAGGAATCCATGTTTGCCGTGTTCACTTCATGAGTCCATATCCGATAATATCCCGAATTCTTTCCATAAGAGTTATCGATCAGCACATTGGGTTTTGCCATTAGGCAAGACAGGATATGCCCATGTAGTCTGGAAGAATGAATCATGCGATAGTCAGCGAAACAACGAATTGCCTTGTTTACCAAATAATCACTATATTTCATCCATAAAAATTGCGAAATGGCTCTTGTCGAAGGCTTTTTTAGTCCTTTACTGATGTAATAGATCAGTTTCTTTTCATATCTGTTATATAATGTTGGCCAATCCAGATAGTCCCCTGGCTGCTCTGTTGAAATCAAAGATTGTTGAGAGATCTTTTCGATATCTGTCCTAAAAAAATTCAACTTTTCTTTGCGAGGGGAATGTTTCACTTGAATTGGCCATAATTGATGTGCCATATCAGGAATTAAGTTAACCTTACAGTTAGAGAAATTCTCAGAAGCGAGTTGATACGATGTTTCATCTCTAACATATATGTGGAGATCTGAGTGTTGATTAAAAATAGCGGCGGTTCTTCGGAGAGCGGATTGATCCTTGTAAAATATCGTCTGAGGAAGAATCACAATTTTATGATTCGGATAATGCTGAACAATATTTTCTCTCAATTTTTGATGTGCTTCGTATAAATCACCAAAGTTCCCACCACCATGTAGTACAATAATTTGATCTCGTGGTATTTCAATCTGATCATTAAAATCATGAACACTATATCTACGGGTTACGTGAATATGACAGTCTTTAAAAAAGGTCTCTGTTCCTTTCATAATAAGGAGATCACCACAATTACTATGAACAGGGTAATCAATATAATAAATTTTGGAATGGGGAGGTATGACCTCCAGAATGGATTCAAGCCGTTTCTTCAACTCATCCATGGGATGAATCTTTTGCACGTTTGACATCTTTTCCGGCTCCTTTGAGTAAATTTTTCTCTCTCAATCTTTCCTTTAAGAAAGTAATATCTTCCTTGTTGTACAGCATCTTATGCATGGGCATTTTGAAAATAATGGATACTGATGCCAGAGACATCAAAATGCGAACAAAGGAACCCAACAATAATGCTAACCCTATTCCGTATAGACCCAGGAGCGGAGTGAGCACAAAAAATAATGTAATGGTCACAGCCAATGCCACAATCTGCCGAAGTACGATTACACCCGGTCTGCCTAGCGCATTGAATGCAGAGGCCAAGATCCATGATCCTCCGCCAACAATGCATTCCAGAGATAACAAATAAAATACACCGCTGGCCTCCAGAAATTCGGGTCCGAATAATAATCCAATAAAAAAACGACCAATCAACATACTAGGTATGATGATGATCGTCATAAGAACCATACTGATTCGGAAGGCTCTGCCTACAAGGGTCAAAACCTTCTGCTGTTCCATGCCTGCGACCTTCGGGAAGATTACATTGGTTATCGCAGTCTGAACCACGTTAAACATTCGGGAAAGGGCAAAAACAACCGAATACAGCCCAAAATCTTTGGGTGTAAGCAAAGCCAAAATAATGATTTTATCGAACTGGTTATACAAAGTACCAAGCAATTCTACACCGTATACTCGAATGCCATAACTGAATAAGTGAATACAGGTTCTGAACTGACCAGCCAATTTGCTTACCGAACTGAATATTTGCTGACGCATGGCATACATGTAACATACTAATACTAGTACATTGGCTGCAAAACTGACTATGATCGCTCTTTCCACCGTCAATATCCCTGTTACCCATAGCACTACCAGACCTAAAAGATTAAATAAGGGAGCAAACAGCCTCGATAAATTATAAATATGAAATTTATCTGTTCCTTGAGCGGCGGCTGCAAGCACTCCCATAAACAGCATGACAGGAACCATGGATACCGTATACCAGCGCGCAATGGAAATGACAGCTTCCGAGTATCCGGTCAGCCAGGAAGAGATACCAAACCAACTTACCACTCCAGCTATTAAGCTGATAGGAATTTGAACCGCAAAACTCATGCTGATGTAGGTTGGTAATTGATTTCTGTTCTTTTTGACATTGTAGATTAACGAGGTTGGAAGACCTAGTGCAGCTAGACCAGATATAAAGGCTGGCCAGAACAGTACAGCCGCAAGTTCCCCTTTACCTGTTGCCCCAAACATGCGGGCTGTGATAATAGACGTGAGAGTCGTTACAGCCATAATGAGAATATTGGCAAAACTGGTCATGAGAATGGTCTGTACCATACTGCGCTGTCTTGGATTTTTGGCAATGGCCATATTCATCAGGTGTTCAATCCTCTGCCATTCCGGAAAGATCCGACAATCGTCCCGTTACGATAAGATATCTTGGCCATTTCACTCATTACCTTTTGCACATTATTGAATGAGATCAATATTAAAAACGCCGCTTGAACAATTCTTACCGTATGCTTGAATATTCCCCATCCGCTCTTCTTATAACGTGTTGCATCACTAATGCCTTGCCAATAAACTCTTCGTAGCAACCATCGTTTAGTCAGCCTACTTTTTGCTATTTTGTGCTCTACAATAGCGTATGGACTGTAAAAAACTTTATATTCTAAGCGAACCCGACCGATTAGTTCACTTTCTTCACTCGACATTAAATTACTACCGACACGTCCTAAATCTTCTCTAAACGGTTTAATCTGCTGAAAAATACTCATTCTGAATGCTACGTTAGCTCCAAAAGGAATAGATGGCGCCTGCATTTCAACAACCTCGTCAGAAAAATCCATTAACGTGTACAAACTAACGATATCCTGTGGGATCCAATCAGGTTTCCCACCCTCCCAAATGGGATTTATTTTCCCACCAACACATCCAATCCGGGGATCCATATCAAATATTTTAACGACTTCTTTAATCCAGTTAGGACACGCTAATGCGTCGTCATCCAGGAATAAAATAAATTCCCCTTTTGCTTCCTTGATTGCTCTATTTCTAGCATAAGATAACCCTAGTTGCGGCTCGAAAATATAGCGAACATGCTCTGGCAAGTTGAGTGAGTCGAATAATTCTTTGGTGTTATCTGTTGAATGATTATCAATGACCAGAATTTCGTAATCTGTACCACCCGTATCCCCATTCAAAACACTTTCAACAGCCTGCATCGTGTCTACTGCTCTGTTGTGTGTACAAATGGATACTGAAGCCTTCATGATCTCACCCCAATTACATTTTTTAATTTAGGCTAATTGCTTCAACAGCTTCCCACGATGCGACCATAGACAATGATTGGTAACCCACTCATACCCGTTATTCCCCATTGTTCTGGCCAGTCCCTCGTCGGTAATCAATTCTTCAATCCGATTCGCAATTTCCTTCTCATCCATTGGATCTACGAGATAACCGGTTATTTCGTCCTTTACCGCATCAGGTATGCCGCCACTATTCCCCGCAATCACAGGCAATCTGTAGTAGTTGGCTTCAAGGAATACAATTCCGAAACCTTCAACATCACCTTTCTCTTTGATATCACGGCTAGGCATAATGAACAAATCAGAACATTCATATAACTGATGCAGCTCATGGTCAGTCGTCCGCCCTGTGAAAACAACTACAGAATCCAACCCGTACTGTCTCACCAGACGTTCCAACTGTTCTTTATGGGGGCCATCTCCGCAAATTACATATTTAAGATCTGGAACCCGCTCAATCACCTGGCTCATAGCTTTAAGTGTAACGTCATGCCCTTTGCGCTCAACCAGACGAGAGACGGTTATCATTACTTTTTTGCCATGCAGATCATACTTATCCCGAATATCTTCATTGAACTCAGAACCGCCGTTTAGTTTGCTTACGTTTAATCCTGGTGGAATAATGACAATCTGTTGTTCCGAAATGCCCAGGTCCACCAGCTTGGACTTGGTATATTGACTATTGGAAATCACCTTGTCGGACCGCTTCAAAATGAATAACAGGAGTGGAAATAGCCTGCTGTTCACCATCCCCATCACATCGAGTCCATGAACATAAGGAAAGTATTTCACCCCGAAAAAAAACTTCATCAACGGGCCTGCGATACCTACCGGGAATATGTTAACAAAATGTATTTCGTCGGTCTTTTTGCGCCATTTCAGATGAATAAGTTGAATGATCAGAATTAGCTGCGAGAGGATGAGCAGAAGTTTATTGGAATCCCAAAAAATACGTTTTCGAATAATCTCGAAATCGGTCTTCTGGTCGAATTGTTCAGATTCGGCAACATTCTTTATTTTATTCGTTAGAACCGTAGTCTCTTCTGCCGGAATCTGAGATATAAGTCCATAAGCATAATCATGAATCCCTCCTTTTTCAGGCGGGAAATCAATAGCAACAAATACTTTATTCATAGGTCTTATCTCCCTTAAAAGACAACATAAAGCCTTCTTACACCGTACTCATAATAACGTTGACCGTATCCTTGGCACATTTGTTCCAGGAGAAAAAAGCCGAATGTTCTCTGCCCTGAATGGACAATTTCTGACCAAGCTCCGGATCAGACATGATCTCGACTAGGCGTGAAGCAGCTTCTTGCGGGTGATGAGGATCAAAGTAAAGTCCAGCATCCCCACATACTTCCGGAATGGACCCTCGAGAAGATACAATTACCGGACAACCGAGCGCCATCGCCTCCAGCGGCGGCAATCCAAATCCTTCATACAATGACGGGAAAATGAAGCCAGCCGCATGTTCATACAGTGCTTTTAACTCTTCGTCCGTCACATAACCCACCCAATTTACCCCATCCGATTCGTTCAATGCATGATTGCTGAATACCTTGCTATTTTTCGATCCAACAATAACCACACTCAAATTTTGCGCCTTCACCTCAGGCAAAATTTCCAAAATCAACTTGAAGTTCTTGTACGGATTCATGGTGCTGACTGCAAGGACATATGGTGATTGAATTCCGTATTTCTCCAGTGTCCCTTGAGCTGCCTGCCTGTGATGAATATGATCAATACCCAAATGAGTGACGGTTACCTTTTGCGCGGCAATTTTGCAGTGTTGGATCAGTTCTCCTTTGGAGAAATTGGATACCGTGATCACCCTTTTGGATATTTTCCCCAACCTAACGGTTAAAAACTGATACCATGAACGGAAAGCAAAAGAAAAGGCCTTCGGATAACTGAATACGGATGCATCGTGAATCGTAACGACCTGATTTCGCTTAAACGCCGGGCCTGTGTTACAAAGATTAATCAGCAACCCTTTTCTTGCGTAGAGCGGAAGTTCAAGCTGCTCCCACAGATGCCCCTTGAATCTGCCGATCACTTGGTGACGGATATGCTTTAATTCAAGTTTGGTAATAACATTGGCGGGGGAAAGCAGACAAAACTCATATCTTGTTCCATCTACCTCTCCCTCCTCAATGAGTTTGTCTATTTCCTTTATAAGCTCAATTGCATACCGCTGTACCCCAGTAACGGTCTGAGTCAGGAAGCGGGCATTAATATATATTCTAATCATGTCATTCTCCATTTCTCTTTGAAATTTCCAGGCGTGAAGCCGGATGAACCTCATGGAAGGTAACGCCCATATCCCTCGCTTCATAATAGAGACTAACGAACTCTTCATTCATTCGATCAGAGCTAAACTTCTCTTTGTAAATACCATGACCAACTTCTCCCATGGCAGCCAGGGTCATTTTATCTAGATTCATTAGAATCTCTCTCAGCTCTTCGGGTCGTTCAAGATCAAAGATGTACCCATTCATGCCATGTGAGACTAACTCTGGCAAAGAGGCTCGATTGCTTGCGATCACTGGCTTGCGGTTCTTCATGGCTTCCAGAGCTACAAGAGGTAAGCCTTCCCACCTGGACGGCATGATTATCGCATCACATTGCTCGTAATAGTGATCAATTTCCGCATTGTTCACCCATCCCAGCCGAACTACATTTTCAGGAAAATTCCACTCATTCTTCTCCAGTACGCTATCACCGATGACATATAGCCGGATTAACTGCTGAAGCTCAGGATATTTACCGAATACATCCAGAAGGAGATCCAGTCCTTTCTGCCGATCATATCTGCCAACGAATAAGAGCTGAATGACATTTGTCTTCTCCATATCCTCACGAATAACGGGCGAAGAATGCTCTGGTCGCTGGTCATTTTTACGATCCCGCAGACCACTGTACACAAACCTTGATTTGGCAGGAGACATCCCTAATTGAACGGACTGTTCCAGCTCATACTTTGAAATATTGATGATAAAATCCGTTTTGAACTCCAATATTTTTTCGATCATGAAATAGGCCTTTCTGTGCAATGGTTTGGTATCCATTAAAAAGGACCACCCGTGGGAGCAATAAAACACGCTCGCTTTTCTAGGCGTAATAAAAAATAAGCCCCTTGCGAGCATACCCGCAAATGAGCTATGAACATGAATAATATCCGGTTGAATCCGTTGTATGGCTTGGTGAATCTGCCTCATGGCTGAAAAAAAGTGTTTGGGGTGGCGCTTGTACTTGTAACGAAAAATGCGATCTGACTCCAAATCGAAATCAGAAGCTGAATTATAGTCACTCATCAGTAAATAAACATCAAAAATATGACGCTGGTAGGCGACGAGTTCATTTAAGTAGGTCGCTACACCACCAACAACATACTCTCCTATATGCAAAACCTTCATTTAAGCTCACCCGCTTTGTAAGGTATATCGTCTGCTTCGCGATACTGATAAAGAGCCATTCCCATGACCATCCAGAAGAAAACGTTGGCAGGAAACAACTCAAGTACATTCGTTGTTAAACTCGCTGCTGCCACTCCTGCTCCAAGAGAAAGTGCTACCTGGGGCAGACGCAAACCATTCGAGTCCGGTAAAGTATTCATTCGCTTCACAAGCGAGACGACAATCCACATAAATAAAATGGAAAAGTACACGAGTCCGATCCAACCTGTCTGTTCGTATAAGGAAAAGTACTGATTGTCTACCGCAAAATTACTGGAATTCAAACCCATCATATGTGTTCTCCGGCTTGCAGCCCCTACCGACCCAATGCCATTGCCAATGACTCCGTTCATCGTGAACGGAGAAGTGAGACTGCTTCCCCATGTCTGTAATCGATCCAATAAGGAAGAACTGGAAAGGAGATTTTTGGATTGCAGCATTCTGCCCCCGAAAAATACAGCTGCCGGGAGCAACATAAATGTAATTGCCAGGATCAGTGTGTTTTTCTTGCTATATTTACGAACATGAAGAAAGAACATAATCACTTGATATACGAACCATAGTAATAATGCCGATCGAATGGTCGACAATAACAAAAAGCTGATCGTCAGCAGTTGGATAGCTATGCGAAAAATTCGATGGTTCACTGCCGCTTTGGTTCGTTCAGCAATGATCCCTGTCATAAGCAGAGCATACGCATAGCCATCAGGTGAATACGTAATGGAAGACAAACGTGGTACACCCTCAAGATAATTTTTGATGTTTACTCCGTATACAAACCCCATCGTGATCAGCTTTTCTATACCCAGGGCATATTGAATTAACCATCCTGCAATCAGCATTATAAAAATAATCAGATTGGTTCTAGCAAATGCATAGATTCCACCATATTGCGCCATAAGCATGCCTGCAAATAACATTACCAAAGGTAAAAACGTAATTTTGATGCCATAGATCAAAGTGACCACGCTGGAACCCATGAGTACGTTCAGTGCTCCCAGGACTATAATGGAGGTCAATATAAACAGGAACGGGTTTAAGAAAGCTATCTGCTGACGATATACTCTAGTAAGTGCGAATAAGGAAATCAGCACCATGCCTACATCTTTCAACGAGCGAATCACAATATTATCTACATATATGGATATCAAACCGTAGATGGATAGATAGATGAGTAAAAAGTGAATGGACACCGTAAATAGGGAAGACGGAGATTCGGATCTCACCTGGACATACGGATGAGATTTGGCATCCAAAGAAGTCATGTACATGTTAACCTCCACACCTGATTAGCTTCTCATAGATGCTGGCATGTTCCTTGAGAAGGTAATCTTCATTAAAAGACTGGCTGTGTGCATAACATTGAAGCTTTAATTGACTTTTTTCCCACTCGGACAGCTCATAATAGTGGAGGATCGCCTTACTAATGGCATCAGCACTATGAGCAGTGAATGAAAATTTTCCGATATCCAGCAGAATCTCCGGCATGCCTCCCACCTTTGAGGCATATACGGGGGTGCCTACCTGATACGATTCGATGACCACCCTCCCAAAAGGTTCATCCCATGTGGAAGGAACGATGGTGAGATCCATCTCCTTCATCTGAGGGGCAATCTGTGTTTTATCCACTTTGCCCACAAAAATGATGCGTGGTTCTGATTCGGCGAGTTCCTGCAGCTGATGAAGCATTGGACCATCCCCATGAATGAACAGCTTCCCCGCAACCTTCTCATCTAATTTTTTCACAGCTTCGATCAAATATTGAACACCCTTTACTTCGGTCAATTGTCCAAAATATCCGATGTTAAGCGGCTGATCATGACGAACTTTTTTGCCAGCATACAGTTCCTGTACCTGATCATTATTTTCTACAATATTATGGATGACATGTTTGGAGGCGTGTTCGAAGAACCCCAGTGCTGTATGCGTCTTAAGTATGTGTTCGGATATGCCAATTACCGACGAGATCGAGCGGCTGTATCTCTTGGAGACTTGTCTGTACAATCTGGAATATGCTGATATTTGAATAGGCTCAATTAGTGAGAAATCTCGAAGTGTATGCACCACCGGAATATCCAGTTCAAAGGCCGCTTTCCAAATTGCCAGACTGAGTCCCGTAATATTCTGAGTATGAATAACAGCCGGACGTGTCAGCGCAAGATATCGTTTAATATGTCGATACTGCCTGATGTTGAATATATCCCGAACTCGCCATAACACTTTGTCAGAAGTAGATACTTGCCTCGCAGAATCACCAATCCAGTAACGATTGTTAAATGGCAATCTCATAATTTCGATACCGTTAACGATATCTGTCCGCACTTCGCCTTCCTTGTGTCCACCTACCGTAATGACCTTAACGTCATAACTGGGTTCAAGGGTCTGGGCAAGAATCTGTGTAGATATTTCAGCCCCTCCAATAACATGCGGCGGATACAAACTGTGGGCAATCACTATTTTTGGCACGCATCTCAACTCACTTTATTCAGCTTCATGAAGTTTCCTGCAGCATGGCCCGGTAATGGTCAATGGTGAGTTTTAAACCCTCTTCCAGACCAATCTCCGGTTCCCAATTTAAAATCTCCCGAGCCTTGTCAATCACCGGACGTCTAACCTTGGGGTCGTCTTCAGGCAATGGCAAAAATACGAGATTACTGTCCGATTGCGTAAGTTCTTTAACCAGATTAGCAACTTCAAGTATGCTATATTCCGTGGGATTACCAATGTTGATAATTTCCCCGTTCGCTTGGTCTTCAGCCATCAATTGTTGTAATCCCCGGATGTTATCATCCACATAACAGAACGAGCGAGTCTGTGATCCGTCCCCGTACACCGTAATATCCTGGCCTGTCAGCGCCTGTGTCACAAAGTTGGAAATAACTCGACCATCATCATTCCGGAGTCCGGATGAGTACGTATTAAAAATACGCGCCACCTTCACGGAAACGCTGTGTTTCGTGTAGTATTCATAGCAGAAAACTTCGCCCAAACGCTTGGCCTCATCATAACAGGCTCTGGGCCCCCAAGTATTTACGTTCCCTCGATAACTCTCGGGCTGTGGATGGACTTCGGGATCTCCGTAAGCTTCACTTGTACTCGAATACAGGAACTTTGCTCCCTTGACTCGTGCCAGTTCAAGTAAATGGTAGGTTCCTCGGGTATTCACCCAAATCGTACCGATCGAATCTGCCTGATAGAATTTGGGTGAGGCCGGTGAAGCCAGATGATAGACTTCATCCACAGGTTGTTCAACCAGGAAATCCAGTGAGTCGGGCAGCGTAACGTCTGCTTCATGGAAAAAAAAGAGGGGGCTATGAGCCACCTCTTGCAGATTACTGGCAACGCCTGTTGAAAGATTATCTATTCCGGTAACCTGATGTCCCTGATGAATTAATGATTTGACCAGATGTGAGCCCAAGAACCCGGCCGCACCCGTCACTACAATATGTTTCAATTGGATCACGCTCCATATGATATAAAGAGTAGGTTAAAATGTATTACTTTTAATCATCACGCCGATCGTTTTAAAGATGATCATCATATCCATTTTCAGTGAGACATTGGCGATGTAGTGGAAATCATATTGCAGATTATGATGAATGGGCTCCTTGCGAGCCTCGCTTACCTGCCACAATCCGGTAATCCCCGGTTTCACCAGAAAACGTCTGCGCTCCAGATCCGTGTAGCTTTCTTCAACAATGAGCTTCATTTCAGGTCTCGGACCTATAAAGCTCATATCCCCCTTGATAATGTTAAGCAATTGCGGTAATTCATCCAGGCTGGTTTTGCGAAGTATTCTACCCAGCCGTGTAATTCTCGGATCATTGCTTGCCGTTGGGGAGGCACTGTACTTCGGAGCGTCTGTACGCATTGTTCTGAATTTATAGATATTAAATTTGATTCCGTTTTTCCCGTAACGTTCTTGTTTGAAAATTACAGGTCCTTTGGAATCAAGTTTGATCATCATTGCTGCAACCAGCATGACCGGTGATGTAATCAGCAGCAGCACAACTGCTATAACAAAATCGATGAACGGTTTCATCACATCAGTATACCCGCCAACACGTTGTGAGTAAGGCTGCTCAAGCACTGCCGCAGTACCTTCCTTGACTATGGTTTCCCCACTCCCAAAGTATTCCGGCCCTGAAAGTTTCACAGACTATCCCCTCCAGCTACAAGCATTTGTTTCAATTGTTCCTTCATCAATATCTCTTCAATCGCCATCAGAACCGGGGCACGCAACTCTTTATTTTTGAGAGCAAAGTCAAGTGTGGTCAGAATATAACCCAGCTTCTCACCGACATCAAACCGTGAGCCTTCAAAATCATATGCGCTAATGCCTTCATCCCGATTTAACATTTGAAGTGCATCGGTGAGCTGGATTTCGCCACCAGCCCCCACATTTTGTTCTTCCAGGTATTCGAATACCTTAGGTGTTAAAATGTAACGACCCATGATGGCCAAGTTGGAAGGCGCTGAACCCAGTGGCGGTTTCTCAACCATGCTGTTTACAGAAGATAAACGTCCCTCTGTATGCAGGGGATCAATAATTCCGTAGCGATAGGTTTCGCTTGGACTAACCGTTTTTACGCCGAGTACAGATTGGTTAACCTTCTCATATTGCTGAATGAGCTGCTTTGTGCAAGGTACGTCAGAAACCACAATATCATCGCCAAGCAATACAGCAAACGGTTCATTGCCTATAAAATTCCGAGCACACCAGACTGCATGCCCAAGTCCAAGCGCTTCCTTCTGCCTTATGTAATGAATATCAACGTTGGAGGATTTCCGGACCTCTTCCAGTAAGCTGAGCTTTCCTTTATCGAGCAGATTTTGCTCCAGTTCAAACGCGCTGTCAAAATGGTCTTCAATAGCACGTTTTCCCTTGCCCGTTACAATAATGATATCCTCAATTCCGGAAGCCACAGCTTCTTCAACGATGTATTGAATGGTCGGTTTATCCACAATAGGGAGCATCTCTTTTGGCATTGCCTTTGTAGCGGGTAAAAATCGGGTCCCCAATCCGGCTGCGGGAATGATTGCTTTCCTCACTTTAGTCATAAATACCACCCTATCCATTTAATTTTTTTATTTAAAAGCATGAGTTGGACCATTTAAATCCATGAAACCATGAAATAAATTGATGCAATTCTTACTTTTAATTTCATAAAAGGGCATTAAACCCATCCTCACATCACACCCTCGACGATCTACGTCTAAGGTACACTACCCACAGTGTGACCGAGTGCCTACCTTGATAAAGGTATAGTAGACATGACCTTGACAATCATATTTGTGAATCAATCCATACCTTCGCTATGCTTGTTCTCCATAGTAAGAACTACGGCTCTTTGGCACCTGTACGTTGTTTAAAACGGCTCCAAGAATACGTGCATTCACATGTTCAAGATGGGCTTTTGCCTTTTTAACCAGATCCTTCTTCACCTTGCCCGCACTTACAACAAGGATGACACCGTCACATAACGAACTAATAATCAATGCGTCCGTAACGGCCAGAACAGGTGGTGTATCAAACAAAATAACATCATATTCTTCTTTTAAATCCTGGAGCAGGGCTGTCATTTTACGAGAACCAATCATCTCTGAAGGATTAGGTGGTATAGGACCAGAGGAAAGAACATGCAGCCCTTCCACCCCGGTTTCCCGAAGTACCTCTGTAACCTTATATTGGCTGGACAATACACTGGTCAGTCCCACATGGTTGGGCACGTTAAACATGCGATGTACCGAAGGTTTACGTAAATCCGTATCCATCAGCAGAACCTTCTTCCCTTCCTGAGCATAGGTAACTGCAAGATTACCAATGGTTGTTGTTTTTCCTTCACCGGACAATGCCGAAGCAATCATGATCGTCTGGATCTGACTATCAATAGATGAGAATTGGATATTGGTTCTTAACTTCCGGTAAGCCTCAGATGAAGTAGACTTAGGATTAGCCATTGTTACAAGGGTCCCTTTTTCATTGGTTAACCGTGGCATACTGGCCATCACCTACCTGTTTTTGAGATGTTGTTGATTGCTTGGAAAAACGACCCTCTTCTTTTCTGATTCTGGAGATCACAGCAAGTGCAGGTATACCCAGTTCTTTCTCCAATTCATCCTCCGTCTTCATGGTGTCGTCCAAGTATTCCAACAGGAATATAAATCCTATAGATAATAGAAGGCCAACAAGGAAACTGATCAGGATGTTCATAACTGGATTTACATTGATGGGTTTGGAGGAATCTGTAGGTTTGGCTTCACTCAAAATAGTTACGTTGTCAACTTTCATGATTACGGGGATTTGGGATTTGAATACTTTGGCAACTGCATTTACGGTTTTCGCCGCTTTTTCAGAAGATAAACCGGTGGCGGTCAAACTCATAACCTGGGATTCATTCGCGGTGGTTACCCGAATGCTTTGGCCCAGTTGGTTGCTGTTCATGCCAAGATCGGGGTATGTAGCAGCTACTTTATCGAGGATTGCCGAAGATTTAATGATCTCCATATAGGAATTAATCACTTTAATGTTGGTTTGAATTGAACCAATATCAAGGCTTGGCACACCTTGGGCATTATATGCCTGGTTAACTATTAATTTGGCATTCGCCTCATAAATCGGTACAGTCAAAAAATAATTTTTAACACCTGCGCCAATACAAGCAACAGCAACAAAAGCAATGATAATCCAAATTCGTTTGCGCAAAATTTGCATGTACTCTTTTAGCTCCATCTCGTATTCCTCCCATTCAAGTCAGCAATCATGATGAAGAACGTGTCTTCTATACATGTTTAGCCCGTTTCCAGAATAATACGCTGCGTTTCTTAATCACGGGCACTTCAAGCTTTACGATTTGGTTATTCCATACCGAGCGCGCATTATTTTGCAAGTTTTGAACCAGTTGATTTCCAAATCGGCGTTCAAGCAGGTGATACGCGGCTTTCATTGTAAACGTCCGCTCTTCCATATTGTGAGCATCTGATGAAATGAAATGAAATCCGTTTTCTTTGCAAAAATGAAAACACCATCTCTGAACTTTTCGTCCGAAAAGTCCTAGGACTGATTGGGCCGTAATTTGACATAGAGCACCTTGCCCAAGATATTCAACCAACAAATCAGGATTATTTTGAATTAGACGATTGCGTTCGGGATGAGCGATGATTGGAATGATACCCGCTATTCTAAGTTCATGGAGTATCCCGGGGAACTGCGAGGGAATATGGCCAAAGGGCAATTCCAGCAACATATAACGACTCCCGGCGAGTGTGCAGCATTTTCCTGCATATAAGTCTCCAATCAGGTTATCATGCACCCTGATCTCCTGTCCGGGGCGGATCTCCAAGCGAATGTTGCTTTTGCGAAGTTCTGCTCGAAGCAGATCCACTGCCTGATTAACCACGTTGGGTTGATTGTTGTACTGCCCGTTCAGGTGATGCGGAGTAGCAATGATCGAGGTAATTCCTGAGGCTGCCGCCTTCTCAGCCATCGCAATGGACTGTTCCATATGAACAGGGCCATCATCCAGACCGGATAAAATGTGGCAGTGCATTTCAACCATATCCAAACTTCCTCAATGTATGATCCCCCTCGCCCCTGTATTCATTGCGCAAATTGCTTTTGGTGTTAAAGAACTAATGCATAACGCTATGAAATATAGTAAAATGGCGTTAAGTACATGCTTGTTCAGAATATGTTTAGAATGTGTTCAACTCATATGATAAAATCAATATAATGATAGCTTTCTTGCAAGGCAGGTTGTTCCGATGCCTTCTCATACTGAAAACGGGAAACCGTCGGAAACTGAACTTCACGAATCATTGCATTTAACTGTCCAGTTATATATAGTGTCTGCTCTTGCTGAATATGCAAGCTTGAATGATACAATGTGAGCTCACCGAAAGGCTGTTTCCATTGCAACCTTGCGTGGAGTCGTACACATACATGACTATCTTCTACATCCAAACCAATCAGCATCTCTGATGAGATCGGCAGATTCAGGTCGCTCAGGAAGGTGATCGCTCGTGTGTCCATCCCAAGTAACAGCACAGGGCGTCTTTTGCGGTCTACCAATTGGCCATGAAACTCCTGAATGTACATATGGACATTTAATTTCAGATCAGCCCATTCCTGGATCATTGAATTCATGGCTTCATTCCTTTTAGAATGGATTAACTTGCAAGAGTTACCTCTATTCCTTCTCACAGGTATATGGATCAGGTAACTTGTTCATACTTAAAATATCCAAATGATACATTTTGTAACTCCATACGTCCAATTTACGATACAATACGTATCATGTCAAGCGGTATTTGGACATGGTTCTTTTGATTTACGACAATATGAGATGTCCTTAGACAGACCTATATACAACTCGTACTTCTAAGGCTTTACAATTATGCAGGAAAGCTGCCCTGATCAAAAACTTGGCTCAGGATTGTTTCAATATATATTTGATGGCGTTCAGGGGGAAATAGCTTATGAGCTACGGAAATCGCATTGCTGAATTAAGGGAACAGCGGGGACTTACTCAAGAAGAACTTGCGAGCTCCATTCATATTACAAGAGCTGCTCTCTCCCACTACGAGAAGAACCGACGTAAACCGGATTTCGAAGTGTTAACGAGGCTTGCTGACATTTTTGGCGTATCCATTGATTATCTCATTGGTCGTACCAAACAAAGTGATGTCGTCATGGATGAGGATGTTCGGGAATTTGTCGACTCCCTTGAATTATCGGATAAGGAAGTGCTGGAACGCTTCGGCCTGATGATTGATGGTAAACCCTTGACCGAAGAAGAGGCTCGTCGTTTCATTGCTTTTGTCCGGATGGAACGCAGTATGGATTAATTTCGTAAAGAAGACCCAGTCCGAGAAGTTTACTTTCCGGTTGCTGGGCTTTTTTACTGTCTTCATTTCCCTCCATTCTCTCGTTGTCGATGGTTGTCAAGGGCGCTTGTTATTGTCGGAGGAAACGAAATGGTTCCAACGCTCCGGGTCGATTCCGCATTGCAGTAAAACTTTCATGATGTCCATCTGAGTTGCTTCGACTGATTTACCTGTCGGCTTACGATCGCCCCTGGGATGCTTCATATTCATTCCGCTAACCTCTCTTATCTTTATACTTTCCCTGCACTCCAAAACTAGCCTTATTATACTTGAGAAACTTCCTCAATGTTGTCGTCTCATGGCGATAGCGTTTTTTGTATGGGTTCTAATTTTGTCGAAAACAAAATAGGAGCTCTACGGCGCCGGTTTGGCAGCCATAAAGCTCCTTAATTCTTAAGACAACCTGTTCATGCATTCGAACAGGGGTGGTGATTTAACCACCAGCACGTGCGAGTTCACGCATGTTGGCTTCAAAGGCAGCCAGCAGGGCCGCCTCTCCGGTCAGTCCCGTCGCCTGAATCCGTTCAATCTGCTCAGTCATCCGTTTGAAGTCCTTCGGTATAACCCGAACGAATTGATCAACCGATTGCTGCCAGTTATCCAGAATGCGCTGACCAGCCGCACTGCCTGTATTGGCAACGTGGCGCTGGATCATGCCCCTTAGATCTGCACTTTCGGACACATCTTCGATACGCTCCAAAAGTACCATTTCCAGGTTACAACGTTTCAGGAATGTACCTTCCGGATCATAAACGTAAGCAATCCCTCCAGACATCCCGGCTGCAAAGTTACGACCTGTATCCCCCAGAACGACGACACGTCCGCCCGTCATGTATTCACAACCATGGTCACCCACACCCTCGACAACCACTTTGGCCCCCGAGTTCCGCACGGCGAACCGCTCACCTGCGATTCCGCGAATGTAGGCTTCACCACTTGTTGCTCCATACAGAGCAGTGTTACCAATGATGATGTTATCCTCTGCATCAAATGTTGCTTTTGGTGAAGGCATCACAATCAGTTTACCTCCGGACAATCCTTTACCCACGTAGTCATTGGAGTCCCCTTCAACGGTCAAGGTCATGCCTTTAGGTACAAAGGCCCCAAAGCTTTGTCCGGCAGAGCCGACAAATTTGAATTGAATCGTATCTTCCGGCAATCCTGCGAGGCCATATTTGCGAGTGATCTCACTGCCCAAGATGGTACCTACCGCACGGTTAACGTTTGTAATTGGAAGTACTGCTTCTACCGGCTGACCGGATTCGAGCGCTGGCTGTGCCAATGGCAGCAACTTTTGCATATCCAACGTTTCTTCCAACTGGTGGTTCTGATGCTGTGTACGGTAACGTGCAGAGCCTTCCGGCATTTCAGGCACATGCAGCAGGACAGACAGATCTACACCTTTTTTCTTCCAATGATCGACAGCTTCCACGGTTTCAAGGCAATCTGTACGGCCTACCATCTCCTGGATGGTACGGAAACCAAGATCAGCCATAATTTCGCGAACATCTTCCGCAACAAAACGCATGAAGTTGACGACATGAGCTGGATCACCTGTGTAATTTTTACGCAGCTCCGGATTTTGTGTCGCTACCCCGACTGGACATGTATCCATTTGGCAAACACGCATCATGATACAGCCAAGTGCAACGAGTGGAGCTGTAGAGAAACCATACTCTTCGGCTCCAAGCAGTGCTGCAATGGCCAGGTCACGACCGTTAAGCATTTTTCCGTCCGTTTCCAATACGACACGGTCACGCAGATTGTTCAGCATCAGTGTTTGATGTGTCTCTGCAAGGCCCAGCTCCCAAGGCATTCCCGCATGACGAATCGAACCTTGCGGAGATGCACCCGTACCTCCGTCATAACCACTGACAAGAATAATGTCAGCACGTCCTTTGGCAACACCTGCAGCGATTGTACCCACACCGACTTCTGACACGAGTTTTACATTGATCTCTGCACGAGGATTGGCATTTTTCAAGTCATAGATCAATTCTGCCAGATCTTCAATCGAGTAGATATCGTGATGCGGCGGTGGAGAAATCAGACCAACACCTGGTGTAGACCCACGAACTTCAGCGACCCAAGGATACACTTTACGTCCTGGCAGCTGTCCACCTTCACCCGGTTTCGCTCCCTGTGCCATCTTGATTTGAATCTCGTCGGCATTGACCAGATAGTTGGACGTAACTCCGAAACGACCGGATGCCACCTGTTTGATCGCACTGCGGCGAGAATCACCGTTGCTGTCTTTAATGAAGCGAGCCGGATCTTCACCGCCTTCACCTGTATTGGATTTACCACCAACACGGTTCATGGCGATAGCGAGATCTTCGTGTGCCTCTTTGCTAATCGAACCGAAGGACATTGCCCCTGTTTTGAAACGGCGCATGATGTCTTCCACAGATTCAACTTCATCCAATGGAATTGCAGGACCGACCGGTTTCAACTTCAGCATGGAACGAATGGTCAGCAACTGATCATTTTCGCCTTGCACAAGTTTGGAATACTTTTTATACAGTTTGTAATCCCCGGTACGTACTGCATGTTGCAGTGTATGGATCGTTTGCGGATTGAACAGATGCTCCTCTCCGTCGTTACGCCATTGGTATTCACCGCCGGAGTCCAGCACTTTGTCATTGCCGTCTTTGTCCGTAAAGGCACGGTTATGATGGGTCAACGCTTCCGCTGCCACTTCTTCCAGTCCAATCCCGCCAATTCGGGAAGGCGTCCAGGTGAAGTAACGGTCAACGAAGTCCGATTTCAGACCTACGGCTTCAAAGATTTGAGCTCCACGATAGGATTGAATCGTCGAAATTCCCATTTTGGACAATATTTTAATAACGCCCTTGGTAGCGGCTTTGATATAGTTTTTGACAGCTTTTTCATGCGAGATGCCACGCAGCAGTCCCTGCTGAATCATGTCATCCAGCGTTTCAAACGCCAGATAAGGATTCACGGCACTTACGCCGTAACCAAGCAACAAAGCATAATGATGAATATCACGCGGCTCTGCCGATTCCAGCAAAATGCTGACTTTGGTTCTGGTTCCTTTACGAATCAGATGATGATGCAAACCTGCTACTGCCAGCAATGCTGGAATAGCCGCATTCTCGGCATCCACACCACGGTCGGATAGGATCAGAATGTTATGACCTTTGTCAATGACACGATCCGCAGCTTCGAAGAGCAGTTCCATCGCTTTGCGAAGTCCTTCTGCGCCTTCTTTGGCTGTAAAGAAGATCGGGATTGTCATCGAACGGAAGCCCGGACGACGAACGTGGCGAATCTTCGCGAAGTCCTCATTCGACAATACCGGTGTATCCAGACGAATCTGGCGACAGCTCTCGGGTTCAGGGTTCAGCAAGTTCCGCTCAGGTCCAATCGTTGTTGCCGTTGACGTGACAATCTCTTCACGAATCGCATCAATCGGCGGGTTGGTGACTTGGGCAAACATTTGCTTGAAGTAGTTATACAACCGCTGCGGACGATCCGACAGTACCGCCAGCGGTGCATCATAACCCATGGAACCCGTAGCTTCCATTCCTGTTGAAGCCATCGGCTCCAACACTTTGCGTAATTCTTCAAATGTATATCCATAGGCCAGTTGAAGCTGGGTCACATTATCATGTTTTGGATCAGGCAGCTCCGGTGCGTCCGGCAGCTCATTCAGATCCATCAGATGCTCATCGAGCCAATCCTGATATGGATTTTCTGCTGCAATGAGTGCTTTTACTTCCTCATCAGCAATGATGCGGCCTTGCTCTGTATCTACAAGCAGCATACGTCCTGGACGCAGGCGGTCTTTGTAGAGAATTTCTTCTGGCGCGATATCAAGCACCCCAACCTCGGAGGACAAAATAATGCGGTCGTCCTTTGTTACATAATAACGTGCAGGACGCAGACCATTACGGTCAAGTGTTGCACCGATCTGCAAACCGTCGGTAAAGGCCATCGCTGCCGGTCCATCCCAAGGTTCCATCATCGTGCTGTGGTATTCGTAGAATGCCTTTTTGGCAGGGTCCATTCCCTCATCTGTGCTCCAAGGCTCCGGAACCATCATCATGGCCACATGTGGCAATGAACGGCCGCTCAGATACAGAAACTCCAGTGTGTTATCAAACATCGCCGTATCCGAACCATCCGGATTGATAACCGGTTTTACTTTGGAGATATCATTACCGAACAATTCACTCTCGAACAACGACTGGCGTGCATGCATCCAGTTCACGTTGCCACGCATCGTATTGATCTCACCGTTGTGGATCATGAAACGATACGGGTGCGCACGTTCCCAGCTCGGGAATGTATTCGTACTGAAGCGGGAGTGAACGAGCGCAATTGCGGATTCGACGAGATTTTCCTGAAGATCCAGGTAGAACTGTCCAACCTGTTCGGTTGTCAGCATGCCTTTGTATACGATTTTGCGACAGGACAAGCTTGGCAGGTAGAACGAACCACCTTCAGCTTCATCCGCCGAATAACGAATAGCCAACTCTGCACGTCTGCGAATGACGTACAGCTTCCGTTCAAATCCCAATTCATCCTTAATATCCGCCGATCTGCCAATGAACACCTGACGTACATAAGGCTTCGCTGCAAGTGCAGAGCGTCCCAGCATTTCATCAAAAGTAGGTACATCACGGAAACCCAGGAACGTCTGGCCTTCTTCTTCAATGATGTTCTTGAGGCTCTCTTCATGTGCGCTGCGAATCTCAGGGTTCTGGGAAAGGAATAGCATCCCCACACCATAGAATCCCTGTTCTGGCAATGCAAAGCCGAGACGTTCCGCTTCCTGTGCAAAATAGCGGTGTGGAATCTGGATCAGAATACCGGCTCCGTCACCGGAATTGGGTTCGCTTCCCTGTCCTCCGCGGTGCTCCATGTTACTGAGCATGGTCAGTGCCTGACTTACAATGTCGTGTGAAGGTACTCCTTTGATATTGGCAACAAAACCCATGCCGCATGCATCTTTTTCGAACTGTGGGTCATACAGACCCTGTTTGGGAGGTAATCCGATGTGTCTCATGGAACGCAACCTTTCTATAATGAAGTTTTCGGAAAGATCAAGAACATAGGCAACAGGCAACAATGAAACGGGAGGAGCTGGCCTTTCGATAAGAGCCTGCTGAATGAACGAGGGCGACAGTTGTCACTGTCCCGGTTAAGAGCGCTGCCATTGAGGCAGACACCATGAATTGAGATGAGCTGATCGGACAATCCGACAAACAGCCTAGTATAACAACAATACAACCGCTGGCACGGTCGCTGAAATAAAACGACGTTTTTTGATTATAGTTCTATTATTTTAACACCGAGCTAACATCAGCGCAATTTAAACTTTTTAATACCTCTGATAAGAAATGTTTTGCAGTACAGCTTTAGTGTAATGACGTTTAAATTCATCTCTTTTTCGAATAATTATACACATTTTATGTCAGAGTACAACTGATTTTAATTACAGTCAAAAGAAAATCATTCCATATGTGGCCTGTGTTTATCCATATTCCGGTCAAATCTTCATGCCTTGTTCAAGGGAATCTCTGCATCCCTATGCATTTGTATACAAAAAGAGCCTGCAACCCATTTTTGGGTCACAGACTCTTTGCACTATTTGACTACTATATTGCATAATTTTGATACTTAAGTCCAAAGTTTATTTTCAACATTTTGTCCTGTTCCGGGTCCAATTCCGCTTAAGCCGTCACGACTTGACCGGATTCGGCCATTTCGGCTTCTTTTTTGGGACGTCTGCCGTTCCAAAGGAAGAAAGCCAAGGTTAACAGCACAGATACACCCGCATAGATGGCCAGAATTCCAGCCTGATGCCACATCACATCGAAATTGCCACTCGATACAACGGCCTTGAAGCCCATAATGCTGTGCGTCATTGGTAACCAAGGGCTAAATGCTTGCAGCCACGATGGAATCAACTCTACCGGGAAGGTACCCGCACTTGCTGCCAGCTGGAAGACCAACAACAATATGACGACATAACGTCCAGGCAGATCAAGCCAAGTTACAAGGGCCTGAACAATCAACATGAAGGTCAGTCCCGTAATGATCGTGAACAGATAGAACAGCGGAACGCTGTGTGTCTCCAGTCCAAGACCGTATAACATGAAGCTTGCAACGATCACCGATTGGAAAATGCTCATGGAGCCAAATACCAGTGTACGGCTGACAAAACGATTCCAGCCTGTTGCACCCGGTACAGAGGTTTCACGCATTTTCAACACAATCGTAGAAATCAGTGATCCTACAAACAAACCGATGGACAGGAAGAACGGCGTCAACCCTGTACCGTAATTGCTCACATTCTCTGCGGTGTCCTCTGACGTATTCACAGGTTCTGCGAACATGTTTACCACGTCGTCTGTTTTCTTGACTTCTGATGTTTTTTGAGCTGCATCATTCAGTTTGGTAGCCAGCTCATTCGATCCATCTTTCAGCTCAGTGAGACCGTCAGCCAGTTTGCCTGCTCCGTCACCCAGTTGCTTGGAACCGTCTGTGAGTGAACTCACGCCACCGCTAAGCTTGCCTACACCCGTTTGCAGGGCAGTTGTTCCCGAGCCCAGTTGTTTGGCTCCATCTGCGAGCAGCGTACCGCCACTTGCAGCTTCGCCGAGCTTGCCACTGAACTGCTTGAGGCCATCGGAGAGCTTTGCTCCGCCTTGGCTAAGCTGTCCGGCGCCCGCCAGCAACTGCTGCTGACCATCCACCAGTTGGTTCGCACCCGCCAGAAGCTGCTTCTGCCCTCCGTGCAGCTCGGCTGCACCTGCTGCCAGCTGCTGATTTCCCTGGTGCAGTTGATCCGCACCTGCTGCCAGCTTCTGCTCGCTCTCATGCAGCTGCTTGCTTCCGTCTGCAACAGCTGCGCTGGCTGCAAGCAACTTCTGCACATCCTCGCTGGCTGCCAGTTCCGGGTTCGATGCAGCAAGCTGCTTTAACCCGTCAGCAATGCCCTGAGCACCGTCAGCCACCTTGCTACTGCCGTCTACTGCCGATTGCAGACCAGTTGCCAATGTGCCGCTGCCTTGTACTGCACTTTGCAGACCCTCGGACAGTTTCGCGCTGCCCTGCTCGGACGACTGCAACCCTGCTTGCAACTTGCCTGCGCCGTCCACGGAAGATTTCAGTCCATTTTCGAGCTTTGTACTACCATCCTTCAACTGGTCTGCACCGCTCTGAAGCTGACTCGTAGCCGCCGCTTGAAGCTGCTGCAACCCGGATACCAGATTCGTTGTTCCACTTTCTAGTTTGGTTGCACCCGTGTGCAGGGCATTGACTCCATCACTTAATGGGGATAATCCTTCCTGAAGTTCCAGTGTTCCGGAAGCCAGCTTCGCCAGATTATCCTTGAGCTTCACGGCTCCGTCATCCAATTTGCCTGCACCTGTATTCAACTCGCCTGCGCCGTCGCCAGCTTCAGCCAATCCGTCGGATACTTCGGAGAATTTGTCGAGCAGCGTCTCCGCATAGGATTCTGTAACTTTGGCTGACACCTTGGCTTTCAGATCCTTGATTGCCGTCTTGCCAATCTGTGCGCCCACGAAACTGTAATTACCATTCGGTTCGTAGATCAGGTCAGCTGGCTTGGGCTTGTCATCAAGCAGCGTGGTGGCCTGGGATGAGAAGTTTTCCGGGATCGTGATTTGCATATAATATTTGTCATTTTCCATGCCTTCTCTGGCCTGACTGGCACTGACAAAGTCCCATTTAAAATCTGCATTTTTCTTCAGCTCATCAATGAGGTCCTTCCCAACATGCAGCGACTTGCCCTCCAACTCGGCGCCCTTATCCATATTGACAACGGCAACAGGCATTTCATCCACATGACCGTACGGGTCCCAGTAAGCGGCCAAATAGATACCGCTATACAAAATCGGAATAAACATAATGGCGATAACGGGGATCAATACTTTCGGGTTTCTCACGGCCGATCCCACATCCTTGAAAAACACGGATAAAGATTTCATGTCATTTTCTCCCCTTATTCTCTCTGCTCCAAGAGCAGGGTAACCATAGTGAAATTAATTTGATGTGTTCCAGAAATTTACCGAAACACTTATTGACCGCTTTACTCAAATGGTCATTTTAGAGCAAAAAACAAACCTGTCTCTCGACAAGCCTCACTGCTTTCGTGCAAATGACTAACCCATATTATAGTAGAATAAAATCAGGGCTACGTTGCGGCAGCAATTCCTTCCATTAAGAAAAGGCGAAAGTAGTTCTTGATTTCCTCCTTGCTCAGCGGTTCGTGTTGCTTGCTCCAGTCTGAGGTGAGGGCGATGTACAAACGAATCATCATAAAGGCTACTACCTGTGGATCGCAGTCGCGAATCTCTCCATTACTTCTTGCCTTCTCAAGCTCACGAGCCAGAAAATCGGAGATGACCTTCTCCACTTTTTCCAAACCTTCCTTGGCCTGAAGTGTACCAAAATCCTTAAGCTCCTGGGACAACTTAACCAGCAAATCGTGATCACGTCGAAATTCCAGCAACGAATCAAGCACACGAAACAGATTATCAAAAAAGGCACTTTCCTGATGAACTTCACGGTGAGCAATGTTCTTCATTTCCTGAATCACTTCCACCAGGATTTGGTCAAACAATTGTTCTTTATTCGTAAAGAAAGTGTAGATCGTTCCCTTACCAACGTTTGCAATCTTCGCTACCTGATCCATCGTGGTTGCCTTGTATCCAAACATGGCGAACGACTGCGCGGCTGCATGAATGACCTGCTGTCTCCTGTCAATCGGAGCCATCATATCCCTCCTCATTTTCATGGATCGTCCTATTGAATGACCAAAAATACAATTCAGTCACTCGGTCAAAAACTAGATTACCACTCTCATTATCAGATTGCAACCCTAACATTAAAAATTTGTGTTAATTTTTTTTAACCGAAATGCAGTGGAAACTGCTTCTATCCTCGTCTATAGTGTATGATGACTCCAATAAACGGGTAAAGACGAAGTTTCGAGGTATCAGAACATGAACTGTAGTGTAAATATGTAACGAATGAACATGATTTTCCGCTTCGCTGTATATTCATGTAGTAATGCATCGTGCGGTATGAACATTAAATTTAAATTGATGAATAAAGGTGAACTCATGCGAAAACCAAGAGTGCTCTTGTTATCCGAAGGTTTCGGCACCGGTCACACACAGGCCGCCCATGCGCTCGCAAGCGGCATTAAAAAAATTAGTCCACATGTGCATAGCCGGGTGATTGAGCTCGGCAAATTTTTGAATCCAACGATGGCTCCACTTATTCTGTCCGCATACCGGAAGACACTATCCGTTCAGCCCAAGCTGGTCAGTCTGCTGTATCGGACGCAGTATAACAAATCGCTGAACGGATTCACGAAATTGGCATTGCACCGGCTTTTCTATACGCAGACTGCTCAAGTCGTGTCCCAATTGAAACCCGATGCCGTCATTTGCACGCATCCTTTTCCGAATGCGGTCATCTCCCGGCTTAAGCGCCAGGGGCTCAATATTCCGCTGTACACGCTCGTCACAGACTACGACGTACATGCAACCTGGATCAATCCCGAGGTGAACAAATATCTGGTTTCCACACCACAGGTAAAGGCTCTTCTTGAAATCAGAGGTGTTGAACCCTCACGAATTCAAATTACCGGTATTCCTGTACATCCCGACTTCTGGGAAGCAGGAGACAAGGTGGGTCTACGGCAGGAAATGGGCCTCCAGAACATGCCTACTGCCCTGCTAATGGGCGGAGGATGGGGACTTTCTTTTGATGAAGAGCATATGAAGGCCCTCACTTCCTGGGCGGATCGCGTTCAGTTGCTGTTCTGTCTGGGAAGCAATGAGAAAATGATCGCAAAGCTGAAGGAGATGTCCTGCTTCCAGCATCCGAATATACGCATTCTGGGGTATACCCGGGAAGTCAGCAAACTGATGGATGTATCTGATGTACTGATTACGAAGCCAGGCGGCATGACCTGTACAGAAGCACTGGCAAAAGGATTACCGATGCTATTCGTACCTCCGTTGCCTGGTCAGGAAGAAGAAAACTGTGAATATTTTGTACAAGCCGGATACGGTCAGGTTATTCACTCTGCTGACGTCATTACCAACCGTTTCAGAGAGTTATGTGACGGAACTGCATCAGTTCAAGCTGAAAGTCAGCTGAAAGCAGTACACAAACCCAGCAACAAATCCAGCTATGATCCGACGTGCTGTGCCCAGGCTGTCCATGATTTATTGTTCCCGGCTACAGCCGAACTGACATCCGCGCCCAAGGAGCGCTTCACAGCCGGGATAGGAGCCACTTCGCTGTCAGGTACCCGAATCCCATTCTAGCAGCTCTATGACCCCTTCAAGACGTTCTACGAGGGTATTTCATATCCGCAGGCCATATGCAAAGAAGGTTCCCCTCCGTTAACTGGAAGGGAACCTTCTTTTTTCATTCATTTTTCCGTATGATTTACTGAAAAAAAGGGTAATGTTAATAACAAACCCTCATCAAAAATAAAATGAAAACAACGAAATAAAACTGCGTTCAAGGCATCTCAAGAGTTGATATTGTCAGAACATAGTTAACTACCCTGCCTGTTTGCAGAATTTATAGGTATTTTACTTGTAAAAAGTATGATGCCCGATGGTTTTCACTTTTTTCTGGGAATGAGCCACTGTCAGATCATCTGCGAGCGTCAATGACAGGAAATAATACGTATCATCGGCTACTTCTTTTTTCCCATTTAACGCTGCGTTCACTGCCTTGACCGTGTCCTCATTGGGAGTTACACGCTTCAAGCGCCCGTTCGCTACAGGACTAAATTGGGATTTCTGATAGATCACTTTGTAAATGGTATCGGGAAAATTGGCTGACCGCAGCCGGTTTAAGACAACATTGGCAACTGCCACTTTGCCTTCGTACGGTTCACCTTCCGCCTCTGCCATGACGATTTTTTGCAGCAGAAACAGCTCTTTATCGGACACACTGTATGACCAGGTCGCAAGTTTCGAGTCTTCCTGATTCAGAAGTTTGGTCCGCGTAAAGTAAAGTTTTTGGGGGGGAGTGGTAATTGCAGCTACCGCTTTGGCACGCTCTACCTTTGCCAATTTCAGAGCAGCCTCTTTCTTTGCTTTGGCCGCAGCTACAGCTCGGGCCGCATGTTTAGCTTTGGCTTCCTTCAGTTCCTGCTCTTCCTGAGCAGACGTCAGCCAGTTCTTGGCAGGGAGCGAATTAGTCCAGTTACTAGTCTGGATAGACCCATCAGCAGACAGACTTGTCCCGTCTTGCATCATTCGCCTGTCCCCGTTAAAAGAATTTTCGCTATTTTCCACAGAAGCCGCAAGTTCAGTCATCTGTTTGCTATCACTTGCCTCATTCCACTTTCCAGTCGCCTGAACGACATTAGCCCCCACTATACATACAAGCAGCACAGATAACATCGGTGCCACCCAACGATTCTTGCTTATAATATCCATTCGAAGATTCCTCCTGTCGAAACAATTCCCTAATCTAAGTAACCACAAAAAAAGAATTTGAATAACGTTGGCTAATATTACATAGGGAATAACGTAATGTCAATGTGATTTTATGTCATAATAATGAGTTTCAGGAAAAAGAAAACGCATCCACGACCTCATACATCGGCGTCTGACCTGGCTGTGTCACATATAGCACAAAATCTTGGATCAACCACGAATTATCACTCAAATCCTGTTCAGGGAGAACCCCAAATATTCCTTTATCCTCATTTCCTGGGACCTGTCCCAGAAATTTTTTCGCAATGGTAATATGCGGAGAATAAGGTCTCAATTCCGCCTTATATCCAAGGGATGAAGTCGCTTCCACGATTCGTTTTTGCAACAGATTCAGTTGCCCCAGTTCCCCTTCAATACCTCTCCATAGTACCTTCGGTGCTTCTTCCAAACCGAACGTTCCCCAGCCGGAGACTCGCAGCTCAAAAGGCTGGAATCCAGCGCCTGCAGAGCGCAGGGTTTTGCGAAGTTGCCCAATGTCACTAACAAGGGTATCCCCCAGAAATTGCAATGTAATATGATAATCCCGATGATCCGTCCATTTGCGAAAATCAAGTTTTCCCTGCACGAGTTCGGCAGACAGGCGAAGTGAATGTTGAATATGTGCCGGCAACCGAAGTGCAATAAATAATCTTTCCCGTCGTGACGGAAGGTCCTTATATGAGTACTTATTCATGGTACACACCTCTTCCAAAGTTCGTTTTATTATTTCATAGTCGTCTCTATGGTTTCAAGTTGGTTAAATATAGAGTGACACAATTTCTGGGATTTGCACATGAGGCTGCATTCCTGCCTTTACGCACATCATCTTCTTTTCTGCTACACTAAAAATACAACACAATTGAAATTCAGGAGGCCACTACCTATGGGCAAAATTGTATGTTTCCCTTCATTATCCACGGAACAGCAACAACGTATTCTGAACGCTGCACCTGGCTACTCACTTACGGTTGGCAAAGCCAAGGAGATTGACTCATCGGAGTTAAAGGAAGCCGAAATCATCGTTGGCTGGTCTCCTTTGGTGACCGAGCATGCGCTGAAAAAAGACAGTGCTCTGAAATGGGTTCAGGTCTGGTCTGCAGGTGTGGACAACCTTCCTTTCTCCGAATTGGAAACAAAAAACACACTGGTAACCAGTGCTAATGGCGTACACGCCATTCCCATTACCGAAATTATTCTGGGTATGATGTTATCCCACAGCCGCTGGTTGAGACAAGCCATGTTGCACCAGCAACAGGCAGAGTGGAAATCGCCAGGCAAGCCACTGCCTGAACTGAACGGCAAAACAGCAGTCATCGTCGGCGTCGGAGAGATTGGATCAGAAACCGCGCGCATTCTCAAAGCATTAGGTATGAAGGTGATCGGAGTGCGCCGCTCCGGAAAAGATGTTCCGAATGTAGACCACATGTACACCATGTCCGGCTTCCATGAAGCTCTCAGGCAGGGCGATTATGTCATCAATATTTTGCCACTTACGGATGAAACCCATCATATCTATGATCAGACAGCATTCGAACATTTCAAGTCTGGTGCCTGCTTCGTCAACGTTGGGCGTGGTCCAAGTGTAAATACGGAAGCTCTTCTTAGTGCATTGGACAGTGGACAGGTTGCCTTTGCGGCACTTGACGTATTCGAGGAGGAACCTCTCCCTTCCAATCATCCATTATGGGGCAAAGACAACGTTCTGATTACGCCGCATATTGCCGGCAGTACAGAGCAATACACTGAACGGGCACTTGATATTTTCGTGCAAAACCTGGAAGCTTATGTCGCTGGTAAAACTCTTCCGCGTAATTTAGTGGATTATAGTCACAAATACTAAAATACCCATTTTATTCCATGCAAAATTGTACAAATCTTTACTTAGGTATTCCCTTACCATTCCAAACAAAAACCTCCAATTCGGAAAAAAATCTTTCCTGATTGGAGGTTTCTTCTATTGTTCAGTGATACTCATGCTACGTGCAAAGCCAAATGTGACGTATAAACGTACCTTTGCTCACCGTTCGATACTGATCAATGTTCCATCCGGCATCCAAAATGTTCCCCTCTACCCTTTCGGTGGAAACGATAACCGCCCTGCCTGCAAGCTTCTTCAAACTATTCAACATGCCAAGTTGTTCCTCATCGGGAAGAACAGAGCATAAATTGTAAGGCATATCCAATATGGCTGCATCGTAAAAACCTTCCAAATCATTCATATCCCCGAGAGTAATTCTGGCCGGATCATACCCATAATGAGGAAGATTAGTGCGCGCCCCCTGAACCGCCAAAGGATTCAAATCATTGCCAATCGCCTCGATCCCCATCGATAAAGCTTCAATGACGACGGTTCCCATTCCACAGCACGGATCGAGTAACTGATGACCCTCCACTTGCGGAACCGCTATATTGACCAGCGCTCTGGCGAGTGTAACACCAAGGCCTGTGGAATAATTTTGTGGCTTCTGGTGATGGGTATGCCACGAACGATCGGCTTCGATCCACTGGCCCAGGATCCATTTTCCGTCTGCATGAATTAGTCCAAAAGTCACATCGGGCTGTTTCATCAGCGCCTTGCCCTTAATACACATGCCCAGCTCTTTTTCCAGCTGACGGGAATGCGCATAGTCCGGCATATGATCTCCTTCTTTCAGGCAGACCACCTTGAACGTTTCACCAGTAGACAGATTGATTTGTGAAGCAGCAGGCTTCAGATCTGCCACCGTATCCGCCTCGGCCATCACATCCAGTCTGCCCCGGACAAATGGACTTCTGCCCGGTGGAATGCAGACATGGGAGCGAATATAGGCACGCTCGCCGGAATGGATAACTATATCAGGAACGAGCATCGTGGTTAGCTCCAGTTCACATAATGCACGTTCATTTTCATGACAGGCAAAGGTATACACATAACTTCCGTTAACTGAATTTTTGCTGTTTGCATTGCTCAACATGGTAGCCGTCCTTCATGTTTCTTCTATTATAAGAAGTGGTTTATATTTTTAATTTTTCAATGGAAGCCAGCAGATCATCGGACAATTCTTTCAAGGTTTGAATGTTGCCGCTAATCGTTTCCATCGAACTCACCTGCTCTTCGGCCGAAGCAGACACTTCCTCTACACTCGCCGCAGATTGTTCCGACACTGCCGAAATCTGTTGACTAAAATCATTCATGCGTCCGCTCGCCTCCTGCATGCCCTCCAAGCCATCCGTCATCGTGGCAATGACCTGAACCATGCCCTCGACCGATTCACTAATCGTATGGAACAGATTGCCGGAATTACGTACTTGCTGTTGCCCCCGCTCTGTCTCCAGCACACCTGCACGCAATTCCTCAACGACACCCTGGGAATCCCTCTGAATGTCCTCTGTGATGACTGTAATCTCTTCCACCGAAGTTTGAACGGCTTCGGACAACTTCCGCACTTCTGCTGCGACGACTGCAAATCCGCGTCCGCTCTCCCCTGCACGGGCAGCCTCAATGGAAGCATTTAATGCAAGCAGGTTGGTTTGGCGTGCGATATCATGGATTACCTGAACCAGTTGGGAGATGTCTTCATTTTTGCGGTCAAGCTGTTCCATTTTGTTCATGGAAGACGACACTGCCCCAGCGATCTGCTGCATCTGGTTTACGGATTGTTCCATCGACTCGCGACCATTGAGCCCCTGTTTCAAAATAAGGTCTGACATCAGTCGAAGCTGGTTTCCCTGCTCGGAATGCTCCTGGATATGGTTGTTCAATCCTTCAACAGTACGAGCGGATTCTACAGCCGTTTCCGCCTGACTCTCTGCCGCTTTTGCCGACTCTTCCATCGTTATGGCAATTTGGCGACTGCCGATCTTAACCTCTTCGGAGGAGATGGCCAACTCACTGCTTTGGTGATTAACGGCTTCGGCGATTCGTCTGACATTCAGTACCATCGAAGTGAGGTTACCTTTCATGTCATTCACCGCTTTGGCAAGCACACCAACTTCATCTTCATGTTTGGTATGTATATCCTGAACATTCAATTGACCTTCCGCAATCAGTTTCACGGCACTGATCACCCGGAGCAACGGTTTAACCACTTGTGAACGAATAATTGGAATACTGATGGCCGTGATGAGAATCATCACCAGCACACCCACAATAATAATCATTCTTCCATCCTGCACGGATCGAATTGTCTGCGCAGCAGAGATGCTGGATTGTTCCTGATTGTATTCCACCATATAGTCCAGATCGACTTGCATGGCATCGAAGGAATCGGCCCCTTTTTCAGATACTTCCTTGGCCAATTGTTCCTGTCCTTCATCACTCAGCTTAATGGATTGCGTGTTGATCTTGAGGTAAGCTTCCCACTTCGTTTTGAATGCATCCCAATGTTCCTTTTCTTCCTGTGTCTTTTCCTGTTGATCGTATATTTTAATGGCCTGGGCCGTTTCCCGAATGAACTTGGTACGCTCTTCCCCGATGGTCGCTTTGTCCCCGGCCTGCGCATCATAATGGCGATAGCTCAATGATAAAATATGTTCTGTCGTATAGTTCAAACGGTTAATCTGTTGAAGCGAAGGTATCCAGTTATTGGTGATTTCATTTGTGTTTCTTTCCATGGAGTTCATCTGTGTAACAATTGTGACGCTAAGAAGAATTAAACAGAGGATTAATAGATAGAACGCGATGCTGATACGCAGACCGATACTCTTGATCTTGAATCTGCTAAACATATGATTTCCTCCTTAGGCCCATCTTCGGCTACTTCCGAATTTAGGTTCTTTTGTCGTTGTTTTACCCTTCTTTTGGCATCTTGCAAAATACTCTTTCTATATTATATTTATCGAAAAACAGACGTAAAGTATTATAACATTCTTTTGTTAAGGACATGCTTTATCTTGTAAAAGATTGTGAAATGATAACAAATTGAAAAAGAGCTGCAGCATACGGAATTGCCCGATCTGCAGCTCTTTAGATTTTGAAACAAAATGAGGAAGCAGGTTAGGAGTAAGCTGATGTACATCACGCTTCAGCCAGCAACCTGTAAGAGGACAACCTACGCCCGTAATCCGGTCCAGCCGTAACCACAAGCAATCGATTGGTACCCAGTCTGTCGCTCACCTGCTGTAACTTTTCCCAAACCTGCAAAGGTGTGCCTGCATAATGGCGTTGTGCTTCCGTTTCGGTGGCATTGTCCAAATTATGAGCCTTCGTGTCAGGATTGGTATGGGGATCAGGCTGGGCTTGAACCTCTTTTCCTCCCGCTCTCCGGTTCTTCGTCATTTCATGACTCCAGGACAGCGCCTCTTCCTCTGTCTCCGCACACAAAATGCTGACAGCAACCATGACCTCCGGTTCTTTCCGATGGGGACTTGGGATGAACCCCTCCCGGTAACGTCGCACAGCCTCTGTACCATCTGCGTCACTCATGAATTGACCAAATACATACCCCATACCGAAACGGGCAGCGAACTCAGCGCTCTTTACGTTGGTCCCAAGCATCCATAAGGATAAAGGCAGCTCAGGAATCGGGCGAGCGGTCACCGGATGCTCCTCATAAGTATAACGATCCTCCAGCAATTCCGTCAGTGCAGCGAGAGATTCAGGCAGCTTGGACACATGTTGCAAGTAATTGCCACTCAATGCCATCGTTGCATGAGGACCACCGCCTGGAGCACGCCCCAATCCGAGTTCAATTCGCCCCGGGTAGAGCGCCGCCAACATTCGGAATGACTCTGCTACCTTAAGCGGGCTATAGTGCGGAAGAAGCACAGCTCCAGAGCCAAGCTGGATCGTGCTGGTTCTCGCCCCAATATGAGCAAGCAACACCTCCGGTGATGCCGATGCAAGTTCGTCCATATCATGATGCTCAGACGTCCAATACCTTGAATACCCCCAAGTCTCGGCACGCTGCGCAAGGATAACCGATTGCTGAAGGGCCTGCTCTGCCGTAGCACCTTCCAATCTTGGAACAAGGTCAAGTACGCCCAGATTGTATTTTGCACTGATGTTCGCACCCAAGCGGCTCATCCCCTCCATCTCGCTTGTCTAGTCCAGATCGTAAATGGAACCGACCTTGAGACCGTAAAGTTCATTATATATTTTCTCGGCAAAAGCATCTGTCATTCCGGCAATATAATCGATCACCATATGTTCCCACGTCCAGATTGGATTAGCCTTTGCCTGGTCCTTCTCGTACCGTTGCAGCCAATCGGATGGAATAATGGATTTGGACGTTTCCGGATCAAGGAAAGCATCCCATAGACGTTTGATCATCCATTCACTGCGCTTTTGCAGCCGCTGGACTCGCAGGTCCCGAATCATGGTCACCCAGGCGAAGCTCTTGAGCACACTCACCGTACGAAGCATGTCGAGGTCCTCAGCACCCTCGCGGACAAACGTAACCTTCTTCCAGTCGCCGTTATCAAGTACCCCCAGGCTAGCGACAAAAAGGCTGACCCAGTAGGCCTTGACCTCACGGCGGGTACGTGAGTAATCATGCTCGCAGAACGGCATCTTTTCATTCCAGATGCGCAGAAACGAAGCAAGCACTTCTTCTACCTTTTGCCCGATCGCTTCCCTTGTCCATCCGTTCCAGAACAGATCCTCCAGCGTGGTAATCTTATCCACAATCAATCGATTGATATGCGGATCTTGGAGGAAATGCTCATGCACTTCAATCTTGCCAGCTTTGATACCATCCTCCAGATCATGCGCAGAGTACGCGATATCGTCGCAAAGATCCATCAATTGTGCTTCCAGCGTCTTCTTGCCATCCGGAATGTGCCAACGATTGCGAATCTCGTGGATGTACTGCCATTCATGGTGATACATGCCCTTCTTGCTCTCCGTGCCGGGGTAAGGGTACTTGTTGATACCCAGCAGTACTGCATCAGACAGATTCAGTCCGTCGATATCCTCGCGTTTCTCCAAATACATAATGAGGCGGAAGTTGTGAGCATTGCCTTCAAAATGTTCATATTTCCGCTTCAACTCCGCGCAAATCTCCAGCTCCTGTTGGGGGGACTTGGCCCCGCGGCTCTTCTTCATGATTTTCTTGACCTCAGTGTTGATGAGATCATCAAGAATGCCGTCCAGCACTTCTTCACCTTTATGTCCAAAGGGAGGGTGGCCGAAATCATGTGCAATCGCCGCACACTCCACCACTTCCGAATCAATAATCAATCCGGGGTTGTCCGCCTGACTCCAGTCTACCTCCGGAAACCGGCGAAGCAGGCTCCGTGCCGCTTCCCGTGCAATCTGTGCCACCTCCAGGGAGTGGGTTAATCGTGTGCGATAATAATCGCCTGTTCCAGCGCCAAATACCTGCGATTTGCCTTGCAACCGACGGAAGGTCGGTGAATGGATCAGTCTGGAATAGTCCCGCTCATATGCCGCCCGAGCTCCATCCAGTTTTGTCAGTTCAGGGTATTGTCTATGTTCTCTCAGATCGTTCCATTGCATGTTGATCACTCCTAGCCAACTGTCTCTATTTTGAGTGATTATACACATAATCAGCGTTTTCGAAAAGCAAAACCTATCTGCGATTGTCATCTCTTCTCACATCAACTTGTGAAGCACAGTCATCTCTTTTTATTATACCCTGCCAGACTATCATTCGTGCACCTAAATGATAATGATTAATATTGAAAGTAACTTATGACGAAAAAAGTGCCCTATACAGTTTGCGTGGCCGTTCCGGTTACGGATCGTTCTTTTGATCGCTGTTATTCCCAAATTTCTTTGATTCCCTTTAGAAAGGGAGAAATTCGGGAATAAAGGCGAACGCTTCGCTTCTTCAGAATCGATTCCGTCCCCTTCACTACTTTCGCTGTTTGATTCACACTCAATCTAAAATGACATTACATCGCCTTTAAGAGGCTAAAGAATACCATTAAATTGTTTATTCATCACTCAAATAATCCTCTGCCTCCCCCTTACCCTCCCCGGTATGGGTAAGGTAAAAACAAAAAACCGACAGGACGGAAATGCCCTGTCGGAGTGAAGATGGTGGGTTAGACCATAACCTTGCAGATGTCGTTGGTGAACTCTACCGGGTCTTGAATCGGCAGTCCCTCGATCAGCAATGCTTGATGATACAGCAGGCTTGTGTAGAGGTTCAGTTTTTCTTTATCCTGTGCGAATGCGTCTTTCAGGGATTTGAAAACATCGTGATTGATGTTAATCTCCAGCACTTTATCCGCCTGTACATTCTCGCTGTTCGGCATGGCTTTCAGGATTTTTTCCATCTCAATCGTCAGCTCGCCTTCCGTGGACAAACATACCGGGTGGCTTCTCAGACGTTTCGAAGCTTTAACGGCTTTTACTTTGCCGCCGAGCTGTGCTTGCATCGCTTCGAACAACTCTTTGTTATCGTTGTCCTGTGCGTCCGTCTCTTCTTTGTCTGCATTGTCCTCGATGCCCAGATCACCGCTGGAGATGGATTTAAATTCTTTCTCTTTGTAATTCATGATCATCTTGATTGCAAACTCATCGATGTCGTCGGTGAAGAACAAGACTTCATAGCCTTTGTCGAGTACACCCTCGATCTGTGGCAGCTTTTCAATCCGTTCAATGGATTCACCGGATGCATAGTAGATGTACTTCTGATCTTCCGGCATTCTGGAAACGTACTCGTCCAGGCTCACCAATTTCTTCTCTTTGGAAGAAGAGAACAGGAGCAAATCCTGCAGGGTATCCTTGTTCACGCCATAGTCGCTGTATACGCCATACTTCAGCTGACGGCCAAACGCTTGGTAGAACTTCTCGTAATTCTCACGCTCATCCTTGAGCAGGCTTTGCAGTTGACTCTTGATCTTATTTTTGATGTTCTTCGCGATCAGGCTGAGCTGACGATCATGTTGCAGCATTTCACGGGAGATATTCAGGGACAGATCTTCCGAATCTACCATACCTTTGACAAATCCGAAGTAATCCGGCAACAGATCACCGCACTTGTCCATGATCAATACACCATTGGAGTACAGTTCCAGACCTTTTTCATACTCTTTTGTATAATAGTCAAACGGTGTGTTCTCCGGGATAAACAGGATTGCATTGTATACCACTGCGCCATCTGCGCTAATGTGCAGGTGTTTGAGCGGTTTGTCAAAACCGTAGCGTTTTTCCATATAGAAGTTCGTGTAGTCTTCTTCGGTCAATTCGCTTTTATTTTTACGCCAGATCGGCACCATGCTGTTCACGGTTTGCTCTTCTTTGTACTCCTCGAACTCATTTTCCGTACCTTCCTTCGGACGCTGTCCTGTCACATCCATCTTGATTGGGTAACGAATGAAGTCGGAGTATTTCTTGATGATGGATCTCAGGCGGTACTCTTCCAAAAATTCGTCATACGAATCTTCTTCGGTATTTTGCTTGATGGTCAGGACGATTTCCGTACCTACGGAATCTTTCTCGGCTGGAGTAATCGTGTACCCGTCTGCACCTTCGGATTCCCATTTCCATGCTTCGTCGCTGCCCAGCGTTTTACTGGTTACGGTCAGCTTGTCCGCCACCATGAATGCAGAGTAGAAACCAACCCCGAATTGTCCGATAATGTTGTGGCCGTCTTTGGCTTCATTCTCTTTCTTAAACGCCAGCGAGCCACTCTTCGCGATAACCCCCAGATTGTTCTCCAGCTCTTCCTGGGTCATCCCAATTCCGGTATCGGTCAGCGTGAGCGTACGATTCTCTTTGTCGATGGTGAGCTTGATGTAGTAGTCCTCTTTGTTGAAGACGAGTGTGTCGTCTGTCAGTGCTTTGTAATATATTTTGTCAATGGCGTCACTGGAGTTGGAGATCAATTCTCTCAAAAAGATTTCTCTTTGGGTGTAAATGGAGTTGATCATCATATCCAGCAAGCGTTTGGATTCAGCCTGGAATTCTTTCTTAGCCATGAATGGGTGGTCTCCTTTCAAATTTGGATATCGAATGAATTGGTTGAATATAGAAAGTAAACCTTTGAATACTCCATGCAGAATGTTACGTTGCTAGAAAAGCCTTCAATCTCTTTGATCCCCAGATTATTTCGATTCACTCAATCGCTCAATTAAAATAAATGCATGATTTCTGCGGTCTAGCCGTTCCGGTTACGAATCGTTCTTCCGATCGCTGTTATCCCCTAATTTCCTTGATTTCCTCTTAAAAAGGAAGAAATTAGGTGATAAAGGCAAACGCTTCGCTTCTACAGAATCGATTTCGCTCCCTTCACTGTTGCCGCACCATTCATCAACTGATTTTAAACATTGCGATTTTTATTCAAGTAAAAATCTGTTGATCTCACTTGTGTGCAAATCTTTTCTAACCCCTCCACGCTCATGCATATCCTATTCAAGTTTAACTTTATCCATATTCAAAAACACAATCATTCCATATGTAGTCGTGTAGTCAAAACATCATTTGTTAGCACTCTGATGGTCGGAGTGCTAAACCCTTCCTTTTATATAACATATGGCAAAATTGGGTGTCAATACTCTGGGTGTGAATTTAACAAAATGATCGAATAACACTTCAAGTTTTGCACATCTATAACCATTCTAGCTCAATACACCATGCAACACAAAAGCCGCCCCGAACCAAAGTTCGGACCGGCCTGGAGACAGTTTGTTTAGGAGGATGTTGGAATAGTAGCTCGTATCACAACATTCACATCTAATGAATTTCGAAGGGACATCCATCCCCCTTACTGTAGTGACTGACGCATAAGATGACTGCCTTGGGCAGCATTGGCAAATTACACGCTAACGAACCTCACAGACGTTAGTTGGCCTTTTTAGGATGATTTCATAATCTAAAGAATCGTAGACACGCTATTTCTAACCTTTAGCCGACCTTTCGAGGCTTTCCGCAGGTTTTTCGCAACATAGCGTGTGTGTCATTCGTTAGTCTGGGGAATTGGAAGGAAATCGCAGAATTAGGCTTCCTAGGTTCGTTAGATTTGGAACAGAGTCGGAGACTTAGGTAGAGATAAAAACAGAGATGCAACTAGAGATACAATTAAAGATGCAAACTTCTACTTTTTGGCCATTTTTGGATCAAGAGTGTCGCGCAGTCCATCCCCCAGCAAGTTAAAGCCGAGCACGGTGAACATGATGGAAAGTCCGGGAAAAATAAGTGTCCACGGCGCTTTTTGCAGAAACTGGCGGGAATCCGACAGCATTTTGCCCCATTCCGGATCGGGTGGTTGCGCCCCCATGCCGAGGAATCCGAGGGCAGCCGCTTCAATAATCGCCGTTCCTATCCCCAATGTGCCTTGTACGATGAGCGGAGTGAGGCTGTTGGGCAAAATGTGCCGAAACAAAATCCGCATATTACTAGCCCCTAGCGTACGCGCCGACGTAATGAATTCCTCCTGTCGCAAACTAAGTACCCTTGAACGAACCAGCCGTCCGTAGGTCGGAATATTCACAATGGCTATGGCGAGCAGTGCATTTTGCAAGGATGGACCGAGAATCGCCACAATGGCGATCGCCAGCAGAATAGCCGGAAAAGCAAGCAGGATATCGAACAAACGCGAGATGAGCATGTCTGCCCATTTTCCATAAAACCCGGCAATCAGTCCAAGCAACGCACCCGCCACAATAGAGCCAGTCACGGAGAAGAAACCAACCCATAATGAAATGCGCGCTCCGTGCAGCACTCTGGAGAATACGTCACGCCCCAGATCATCAGTACCGAACCAATGCTCGGCCGAAGGGGCTTGCAGACGGTCTGTGAGTACCTGCTCTTTATAGTCATACGGCGCAATATACGGGGCAACAAAGGCCAAGAGGATGAAAAAAACGATAATGATCAGACCTGCGAGCGCTAGCCGATTTCTCCGAAACGTTCGCCAGGCTTCCCGCCATGGACCTGATGCAGGTGCAGACGCGGTATCCATTGGCGCCCCGGTATTGGTTGATAATTTGGCCATGCGGCGTCTCCCTTCTGTTCATGCTCATTTATAACTAATCCGCGGATCGAATACGGCGTACAACAAGTCCACAATCAGATTAATCACCACGAAAAAAAACGCCACGATCAGAATGCCGCTCTGGATCACCGGATAGTCCCGCGAGCTAATGGCTTCATATATATAACGACCAACACCGGGCCAAGCAAAGATTGTTTCAGTGAGTACAGCTCCACCCAGCAATGATCCGGTTTGTATGCCGATGACGGTGAGCACAGGAATAAATGCATTTTTCAATGCATGTCCATAGACGACGAAAAACGGTCCAAGCCCCTTCGCCTTCGCGGTACGGATATAATCCGAACTCATTACTTCGAGCATGCTTGAACGCGTCATCCGGGCAATAACGGCCATCGGAATCGTGCCGAGCGCGATACTTGGCAACAGCAAATGTTTTGTTACTGTCCACAACTGGTCCCAGCGTCCAGCAATCATCGTATCCAGTACATACAAGCCCGTAATGGCTTCAACGGGATCACGCGCATTCATCCTGCCGATGGAAGGCAACCAGTGCAGTTTGTTCGCAAACAGCCACTGCTCCATCAACCCAAGCCAGAAGATTGGCATCGACACACCCACCAGTGCAATGACCATGCAGCAGTAATCAAACCACGAGTTATGCTTCCACGCGCTAACGATCCCGGCATTTACACCGATAATGATCGCAAACAGCATACTCGCCATCGTTAATTCGAGTGTCGCCGTCAGATATGGCATAATTTCCTGGGCAATGGGAACCTTGGTGCGGATAGATGTGCCCAGATCTCCCTTAAACAGATCGCCCAGATAGGCGAAATATTGTTGAATCCATGGTTTGTCCAGTCCGAGCTGGTCACGCAAAGCTTGCTTGGATTGTTCAGTTGCCTTTTGCCCGAGTATGGTCTCAGCCGGATCACCCGGAATGGCGTGGATAATGGAAAAGACGATCAGGGTCATGCCCAGCAGCACGGGCAGTAACACGAGTACACGTTTGACGATGTAACTGTTCACTCCTCATTCACCTGCCTTCGATGTATCAAGCAAAATTCATGCAAGATGCACTTATAAAAAAACGCTGGCGAACATCCATGCTTTGGGTAGTTTCATCCGGATGCGGGTTCTGCCAAGCACTGCGTGTACGCCAACGTTTTGAACTAATCAATTTACACTAGCCACTTCGATTGCAGTACCATCTTCCGATCGATGTTATCCCAGGTTTTGATTCTTTTCAAATAGGAAGAAATCCAGGGATAGCTTATGCTTCCGACGTAGCTTTCTTTCAGAAAATTTTTAGGCGAACACTTCGTTTCTTCAGATTGGTTCCGCACTCTCTGTTTTGTGAAATTAATTGATTTCAACTCACGTATTCGTTATTCGAAGTAGGCGTTGGCATAGGATTCCGTTCCCAATGGGGAAGGTACGAAATCTTTCAGGTTCGCTTTCCCTGCCAGAATTGGCGTGGTGTGCACAAGTGGTATCCATGGAGCATCTTCCTTAATAATCACCTGCGCTTGCTTGTACAGTTCGGCACGTTTCTCCTGATCCGTTTCTTTCTGCGCACTCGTCAGCAACGTATGCAATTCTTCGTTTACGTAGAAGCTGCGGTTGTTGCCCGGGATTGCATCCTTATCAAGCAGCGTGTACAGGAAGTTATCCGGGTCACCGTTATCACCAGTCCAGCCGAGCATGTAAATGTCGTCTTTCTCCCCAGCTTTGGCATCATCCAGATACGTTGCCCACTCCGGTGATTCAATGTTGACGGTCACTCCGATTTTCTCAAAATCGGCCTGGATCGCTTCGGCCACCTTCTTGCCATCAGGCATATACGGCCGGGATACAGGCATGGCATAGAATGTTACCGGGTCGGGCAATCCGTCAGGATAACCTGCTTCGGCAAGCAACGCTTTTGCTTTTTCCAAGTCATAAGCGTAGTCCTCAATACTGTCGTTATACCCCCAAAGTGTTGGCGGCATCGGGTTCACCGCTGGCTGTGCTTGTCCGGCAAAGAAGGCATCGATAATGCCCTGTTTGTTCACCGCATGGTTGAGGGCTTGTCTTACTTTTACGTTATCAAACGGTTTTTTCTTAAAGTTGAAGCCAATGTACGACACATTAAATGGTGGACGCTCTATTTTTTGCAGCTCGCTATTTCCCTCAAGGATGGACAGATCATCCGGGTTCAGATCCTCCATGACATCAATCTCGCCGTTTTGCAGTGCATTGAAGCGAGCCGTGTTATCCGGGATGGAACGCACAATCACCTTGTTCAGCTTCGGCAGGCCCTCTTTCCAGTAATTCGGATTCTTCTCCAGGGTGATGGAGTCGTTCCGCTTCCACTCTTTGAATACAAATGGGCCTGTGCCTACGGGCTCGCTTTTGAAATTTTCCTTTTTCTCCTGAATCGCGGTTGGACTTGCAATGCCAAATGGCGTCATCGCAATGTTTTGCAGGAAAGGCGCTTGTGGCTGGTTCAGGGTGAACTCAACCGTTGTCGCGTCAATCGCCTTTACTTCCTTGATCACACGTGCATCCTCTGGACCAAACATGGAATCGTAATAGTCAAAGGAATCTCCCTCGAATTTATATTCACTGGCCGGATCACTCCATCGATTGAAGTTGAACACCACAGCCTCTGCGTTGAAGTCGGTACCATCGTGGAATTTCACACCCGACTTCAGCTTAAAGTCATACTTGAGCCCATCCGCCGAAATCTCCCAGCTCTCAGCCAGTCCAGGAACAACCTCGGTTCCACCTTCTTTGTAGTCCAGCAACGAGTCGAATACCTGATGTCCAATCTTCAACGACTCCCCATCTGTAACGATCGCCGGGTCGAGTGCCACGGAATCTCCGCCGCGTCCCATAATCATCGTATCCTGTGCTGCCACTTCTGCCGGAGGCTCGCTGCCTTCCGCTGGAGCAGGGGAGTTACCCGTACCCTCGTTACTCGTGCTGGAGCAGCCCGATAGAATCAACACTGTACTCATGGCCATGGCCATGACACCGGATAACCACTTTTTTCTCATTCGCATACGTACAACACCCTTCCCTGTCTCATAATGTGTGTGATACTGGCGTGAAAAAACTCCAATGCTGGCGGTTTGGTGCTTTGTATCAAATGAAAGGCTTTAGAAGCCTGCGATACCTGTGTTAGAAGTTTGGATATGTTGAGGCTTAAATATAAAACGCAATGTAACCGTACACATTTTGTTAGAATTTATGGATGATGTGACGATTTCTAAATACCTGTGGTTGTTGTGCAATAATTGAACTTAGGTCAATAAGCAACAATAGAATGGTACCGACTTGGTAACGATCGAATAAGGCTGATTTTAGAGAGAACGGTAGTTTGGTCTGGTGTGGAGTTTGGCCTGGGATGTGGCTTGGAGTCAGATCGTCATGGCTAGAATGTAATGGGCAAAAATCATATGGTGGCAATTAAATGATGATGTACATAGTAGGTTAAACAGGACATTTTAGTGGTCCATTAAGCAGGTTAGATTGGATTGTGTCATACGTTGTGAGATTGATCTACAGATGTTGGATTTTACAACAGGGAGACATTACATTAACTTTGCATGTTAAAGTCTTGTCATGATGAGGAGGATTATGAAATTAAACAGTGGTGAAAATCGATTTCGTGTAACTTACTTTACATCACATTCATCAATTAGACAAGAGATTTACGGACATAAGTCTTCAACTTTATTATGTATGTTAATATCACTTACATAAAACACAAAAAAGGAACACTGTTCGACAAAAAGCGTCGTGTGTCCCTTGTTGTGTTCTCTCAGTTATAACCGGGGCCAGCTTATTATAAGTTAGGTCAGGCTTATTTTTTGAATAAACCTCTGCGGTACATGACCGTGATAAAACGGTAAAAATCATAACTCGCCCCATTATCGATGCTGAATAACGGATTTTTGGTGTCATATGCCAGTGCTGCATCCACGGCCGCTTTTGCCCAGACTGGAACTTCCATCTGCTGGCGCGCCTGCAGTTTATCGACCTGGGATTTGAGCGCATCAAACGCTGCTTTCTCTTCGGCTGTCATCGGTTCGCCCCCTTTCGGTGGTTCGGTTGGATTCGTGGGATTGGTCGGTTCGGATGGCTCTTGCGGCTTTGGTGTTGCTGTTGCATATCTTGCTCTCAATTCCGCTGCCGATCCTTCAAACTCATTCATATCCACGTTGCCGCTGATCCCGCTCACCTTGCCCGAGTCCGTATACTGCCAGAACGTCCAACGTTTCCATGCCGGCTGCTTATCTGGAACACGTGTGTTGCTGTAACGCGCGATCCACAGATCGTACGAGCCAAGCGAAGTGTCAAAATTGCCGGCAAATGAATTGCCTGTGTATATGATCGGTTTCACACCCGTGAGACGTTGAAGTTCTGTTAAAAAAGCTTTGGCTACCGTATTGATCTGAGCTTTACTCAGGTTACCCGGATTATTCTCGTAGTCCATGACAGGAGGTAATTGCAGCGCCTTGGCGCCTCCTACTTTTTGCAGTGTCGTAGCATAATGTGCCGCTTCGGCCTTGGCACCGTCGGTAGTAGTTGCGCGAAAAAAATGATACGTCCCGACCAGCATGCCCGCTGCCAGCGCGCCGCTTACATTTTTCTGGAAATTCGGGTCGGTATACGTCTGCCCTTCGGTCGCCTTGATGAACACAAACGTCATACCGCTTCCCTTCACTTTGGCCCAATCGATCGTGCCCTGATACCGGGAGACGTCAATGCCCTGCGTGTTGCCCGAGCTTCTCGTTTGCACGTTTCTCACACCCTTTATGCGGCAAATTGCCGTTTGTATATAGTTAATGCTAGGGAATCAGGGGTTGCTTGTGTGCATGTCCTGATTGTTGGTGAAAGATAAGTTCGGATGGCTGTGAGTATGTTGTTATGTCGTATTGCTATTTGGATAAGATTAGGTGCTGCTTACTCAATTTGTTTCGTATTTTATGTCGTTGCTATCTAACTTCTATTGGTAATCTATTGGGTTTCCATCAACCAACTAAGGAAAAAATACCGAGTCGGTACGTGACCGTTCCAGATACGGATCGTTCTTCCGATCGCTGTTGTCTCCAAATTTTCTTAATTCATTTTCTTAAAGGTAGAAATTCGGAGACAAAGGCGACCGCTATCGCTTCTTCAGAATCGATTCCGTCTCCTTCACTACTTGTAGCTAATGGATTGGACTTTCGATTCCAAAATCGCTCTATCTCTTGCTACTAGGCACATTTGAATGGATGCTAAGTCCTTACTTCGTTTCATCTCTGGTCTGTTGATCAGCGTCCTTATGGTCTGAGTGTACAAAAGATTCTCTGGAATCGGGAGTATAGTTACCAGGAATCCCCCCGCTTCCTCCCTTACCCTTGAGCACTTCAATCGCCTGCCGGATCACAGGCGGGATCGGGGCGCCCAATTTGCCTCCATTTTCAATAATGGACAACAACTCATTCGCGATATAAAAAAAGGCGACCGCATCCCTGAACAAATGTCCGTCTCCCAGAACACCGTCCACCAGATGTGCCACCGATACCATTGCAAAAATAAATACCTTTCGCGCGATGCCAAACATGCCGACATTACTCTCAAGCTTACCAGTCATTCCCGCCGCCGCGATGCCGGTTAGGTAGTCGAGGATGACAAAGACGAGTAGGACGCCTAGTACGCCTGACCAGCCGCCGAAGAAGTAGGTTGCTGAGCTGCTCATCAGTGCAATACCCCATTTCCATAGGGTGTCCCATCGTTCCATGGTTTCACCTCCTTATAGTCAAAATAAAAAACCTTACCTCTCCAAATGGACAAAAAAATACGCTCCATGATCGGGCGTTCCTACTACTGACTATCCCCTTCGCCCAGTGCTTCAGCCACTTTGTCACGGCTCTCTGATGGCACTTGCTCAAGGGAGATCATCCCCTTTTGAATCAACATCACATATACAGCCAACATCGTTTCACCACCCCTCATGAGTGCTATACCACAGCGGATTAGCAGATCAGCAAACCTATCCCTTATCGGATCTATTGCCTGAAGTCATCTCCAAAATCATGGCATGCAGCTCCATAAGAGCAACTTGGTTGAGCGTGCTTTCCTCAGTCAACTGTGCATTCTTTGCTTCAGCTTCCGCCAGACGCTGCTTCAACAAGTCCAGCTCCGAAGGTTCTTTAGGCAGCGGTTTGGTCAGTTCGTCAATCTCTTCCTGACTTAATCCTTCTGCCCACAGTACGGGTTGATTCGTCTTCGGGACAGCTTCCGGAGATTCTTGGTAAGCCTCCCAGGCTTCCAGATGAAAGAGGGGACGGAACAGGCCGGATGTGATCGGAACTCCTACAATGTAACCCGCTATTACAGGCTCTTGCGGCTCATTTACCGGATTTTCCACCTCTGTGTTCTCTTCTGGATCGAAAACAGGAGGCTCCGACTTGGCATACAAAGGGACGACACCAGAAAAGGCATCGTCCACCAACACGTCCTCGATATAGAGCCCGTCTGTAGTTACTTTAGGTACGGCTTTCATATAGACCCTCCTTTATTTTGCACGATACTTAAAATCAAGGATCAAAAACGAGTTTTTTACTCCCAAATCACATTGCAAACTATTAGTCCCAACGTAAAGTGTTGACGCGTACGAGGTTGTGGGGTCGGCAGAAGTGGCGTTAACTTCAATGGGTTTATCAGGTTTATACCCTTCTGGAAAATTAAAAATTACAGTCCCGAAGGCCGTAGCGCCCCCTTTGATAAACCCTTGAACGTGAACCCATCCCTCTGAGTCTTTATAATATCCTACGGGACGGCGTACAGTATCGTAATCAACCCACCCATTAAGTAGCGTCGGCGTGATCCATGCAGGGGCGTCCTTCTCGGCCTTTTTCAACTCCACAACGCTAAGCCGAGCCGTAGCCTGTTGAACGTCCTGTACCAAGTCCGTAATCAACGACTTTTCGTTTTCTGCGATCGATCCGACAAATGACGTTGTTGGAGACGTGTCCATCATCAGGTATGTGACTCTATAGGCTGCCGTCTCGTCAAAATCAGCCCAATTGATTCGTGCTTTTTCAAGACCATAAGAATTCAACGTACTTGCGTACCAAGCTGGATCATACTTACCGTTCTTATAAGCTCGAATAAACTTTTTGACTTTATATCTAGAGGGATATGACGCATCATTCATTGCAGCAGCGACGGGAGGATTTTTAGTGATAGGTGCGTACTCCCTCAACACAATCCCCGTTCCGACCTCAATTTGATTGTCCCCCTCAATAAACGTCAATTGCCCCTCAGAAGCGACAGGTTCGACATTAGCCGTTGCAAGCTGGTAGACCAGTTGGTACGGTGTCCAGTTTTGCGCTTGAGTCGTAGGCAATGCATTAGTAGCATCTGCCCAAGTACGTGCTACTCCATCTGATCGCCGTGCCCACCATTTTGTTCCTGTACCATTGTATACATTATTTGATGGCACATCTGGACTATTACCCACACCTGTACCCGCTGCTCCGTTGAACATTGTCCATCCAATGAAATACGCTTTGATCTCTTCGGCTGTCGGTGTGTATGCATCTCCCCATCCGCTGTCGGCGCTTGAGATCGCTACGCGTACCGAATTGTCGGATGCAATCCAAATCATGTCCGCCGTCTCCGGTGATGCGTATTGTCTCAGCACCTTTCCGTCGAACTTCGTCCCATACGTTACGCCGACTGGCCCCAATATAAGAGCAGGAGGCAAATTGGCTCCCGACGCTGTTACGGACTTCCACCCCGTTCCATTCGCTAAAGGAATCCATCCTGACAATGACGATAATTCCGTTATCTTCTTCCACTTCGCCAGCTTGAAGTATTGCCCATCCTTCTCGAACACTTCGTCAGCATTCGCACCAGTTAATGGATCGGCGTATAGATCCGTTTGAAACGCGAGCATGGCGTCTTCACGTGGCTTGAACGGTTGGACTGCGCTGCCAATTGTCATCGAAGCTTCGGTAAAGACTGCCGTACCTGTAGCTACAATGTTATTTGAGTCCAATGTATTAAGCACGACCTCCAAATAAACCGTTTCCTGAGACGGCGTTATCGTCCCAAAAGGATTTTTCACGCTGTCAATCCTTGTTCTGTCCTTCCGACAAAGGTAGATATACGGCCTTGCGTTTGCTCCTTGAGCTGTTACGGATAATGTATATTGTTGCGAGGGGAGAACGGGAACATAGTATCGAATGAAGCTCCCACCAACTGTCGTCGCGTTAATCGTTACTTTGTGTGGATTATCAATGGACATGTTATCACCAGCTGCAATGCCTGCTTCCCACTCGTAAAACGGAGGTAGCAGATTCTCTCCATATCGAATCGCATACGGATTTCGGACAGGCTGAACACTATCGACGTATGGGTACTTGGCTGCAACTTGCTCCGCTGTCATACTGGATAGGGACGTTAACTCTGCGGCGGTGATTTCATACAAACGTACAGAATCGACATGACTATATTGTCCGGCTTCGGTTCCACCTACTGAAATTTGCAAATTGTTAGTCGCTGCCCCTACGGCAGGTGCTGGAATCAAGAGGACGGAAGGAGTGAATTTTGACGCTGTAACTACCGTACCCGAAACGTTTACCGTCCCATTCCATAAAGATAACGATACACTCGTGGATGTCCCTTTCTTCAAATCTGCAATAGCAAGATAATTTTTACTATTGGAAAGAATCGTCCCAAGGAGATAATATAAGCTCCCGTCGGTGTTTCCAGTTTTGGTTGTGATTTTAATACTATTGGTTCCCTGTGCCTTGTCCGATGAATCCAGTGCTGCCGCAACACCAGTGGTTGTAAACCAGTCACTCACAGCCTCACACCCACCATCACGCCCCAACAAATTCACCAGCGTACGGCCCTTCAAACCTTCCAACTTAAATGCTGAGGCACGTTCTGCATTAACAACTTGCAATCCTGGCTCCAACGTCACAGATCTACGCTTCTCCGTATCCAGTCGCTCCTGTATACCGCTGACCTGTGTGGCTGTCTCCCCAGTCTTTTCCTCCATCTGTTCCGAGAAATCATCAATCTTCTCCCAGTTTTGATCCAAATACTTATCCAGATCAAAATAGGTGGTCGATGGAGAGGAACGATCAATTTTGTTCAATCCAAGATTCGGTGTCTTCGGTTCACTCATTTTAAGCTCCACCTCCTAAAAATTTATCCTGCCGGGTCTGTTCGATCTCGGCCAGCGTCATGTTCTCTACCTCCGCAATCGTCAAATATCGCAAACGATACTCCACAGTCATATGCGCAGGTTTGATATCCTCAATTGCAGCCTTGAGATCGTGCAGATTGGGCGGCAGACCATATGTGTCTACAAAACGGATCATAATCCGGTATTCACTCGGCTCAACCGATACATCAATCCCGCCACTCTCATACGCCTGTGCTACATTCTTTAGCATCGAACCAGAGACTTTGCCACTGCCGCGCATTTTGGAAATGATGACCGATCTCCGTTGATCGTTCGGCTTGGCTTGATTCGTGGGGATTTGCAGATCCCGCTCATACCGATCCAATGCCCATGTCGCGGACTCCGGGTAAAACTGATCCAAAACGTCATCCAATCCCTGAACCAGCCTATCCAATTCCTGACCTTCCGTCTGCGTGAGCAGTTGCATCTCCAGCACATTCTCATACAACGGGGGCAAAAGGGACATTAATACCTCAGCCTTATTCACGTCACCTTCACCGTCCCAAGAACGGCCACTGCACCCGGTTTAATCTCCAGATTGGACATGCCCCCATTCACCAGCAGATCGCTATAATCAATCACGGGCGGTATATCCAGAATGACATTGGCAATGCGTGTCCAACGGACAAGCGGATCAGCAAACGCCAGCTCCTTCAGATAGGTAGTAACACCATTTTCAATCAGTGTCTTCACTGCCTCGTACGTTGAACCAGAAGCAAGCGTGACCTGCACCTCGACATGAATAGGCACTTCCTCCGCTCCCACAACCGTGACCACGGGTCCGATTGGAGCAGCGCCTTCGCCCATCCCATCCTGGGTTGGATCAATATAATTCTGCACTGCTTCAATAACCGCCTCAGCGGGTGTTCTCATTTCATTATTCAGCAATGCCACTTTGACTGTCCCCGGACCATCCCACAGCGGAAAAGCCTTCGCTTTACCTACTCCAGAGTTTTCTCGTGCCCACAATTCATATTGATATTTGTTCGCACTTGTTATCGGACGGGATACTTTATCCTGATAGCGATCATATAGCGCCTGATCCGTCTCTTCGTCTTCGCCCGGAACCAGCAACTGTGTCAGTTCGGCTGTCGTCAGTCCAGCTATATAATCGATGGGCAGCAACGCCCCTGTATATTCATTGCCTTCCGCTCCCACGACTTCACATTCCAACACATATTGTCCAGCCGCCATGCGTTCCAGAACAACATACACCCGATCCCCCGTGGAAAAACGACTCTCCAAAGGAACTTCAACGGGTTTACCTCCATTATCTTTGAAGCTACCGACCCAACGTGCCTGGGTTGCCGTTTTACGAGTGATGCCTGACCAGGCTACAGCCCGATCAAGGTATTCCCCCGAAGCTGTGTCTGCAAATTTCAGATTGGCGTTCACATCCAGCTCAATATACATCTGAGCCATTTCCACAGCCGCTGGCGCAACCGCATCATAGATAATGCTGCCTTCACGTTTATCCACACCATCCGGGACCCTGTCCAGCATTCGATTCAAAATGACTTCAAACGTCTGCTCCTCATACATTCATGTTCACCTCCGTCTCTTGCCTGAAGCTTCCAAAATCCGTTTCCACGGTAAAAGATACCCTTACCCCATCTGCCTCGTGGACAAAATCGAACTCGGTTACATCCGAAATGCGATCATCCGGAAGCAACGCTTCGCGAATCCAGCGTTCCAGTTCCGATTCAACCATGGATCTCCCAGCCATTCCTTCCCAAGACCATTCCATGCCGTAATCCGAAGAATAGATTAGGTGCTCGTAGCGGCGTGTGGACAACGCTTTATACACCGCCTGTTTTACCGCATCTTTTCCATCCAGTTGCAGTCTTCCAATCCGCTGTCCCGAAGCTTGAAATACATACGTCAGACTTGGAAGCATAGCAGCTTCTTCCTGATCTTCTGCACTCATTTGGGCACCCTGTGGAATCATGGATTCACCAGCCGATCCAGCACAACAAAGCTGTCCCCACCCTGAACACGTAACAACAAGACATGGTCACCTACTGTCCAAGCTTTGTTTGCTACGGATTCCGGCAGTACCAGAAAAGGCTCAGCCAATGCCAGCCGTTGTTCAACGGTAATCTCCAGCGGCTGGGTGTTTGTCACGCTTCCGTACATTATCTGAACAGGAGCTTTGGCATCCACGGCGGCCACCGCCGCCTTTTTAATCACGTCCAGCATCATTTATCGTTACACCACCTTCAAATCCAGCGACATCGTGTGCACGCCCCCCTGTACCTTGTGCGTACACTCGTCCACCAGAAAATATTGATTGATCTTCAGTTCCTCAATCTGGATGTTGACATAACTGCCCGCCCTCACCTTGAAATCGCCGAGTGCATCCACTTTCAGTGTCTGTGTCTCGCGGTTACGGAGCGTCATCAGGGTCTTCAGCATGTCATCAATCTGGCCTTTGTTCAGGCCATCGTCCGCTTTTTGGTACAAAAAAAGCAGCCCCCATTGACGGATGCTGCCTGAGTCCTGATGAACAAACGTTTCTCTTTTTCCCGTATCCTTGTTATCCCGATACAGCTTGATCTTGTTATACGTCTGGTCGTCAATCGACCGCGTATAGCTGAAATCCGTAAGCAGACTGTTATCCCCAATGACAAAGCCGTAAGGCATCTCTTCCACATCCCGAAGCACAAGCTTGCCGAAGTCATCGTAGAAAATGTAGTTTTTGCCGCCATAAATCAATGTCCGGTCCAACGCCTCACAGATCATGTCGATCAGTTTTTTATTATCAAACAACATACGAGGAATGACATATTTCGGCTGAATCAGCTCGCCCACCTTCAACTGAAAGTCAGTAGCAATTCGTTTGATCACATCCGTAGCGGTTGCGTTAACGAACTTGTACGTCTGATTTGCGGCCAGATAGCGTGTCTGGTCGTAGGCTTTGATTTTGACACTTTCGTCCTTGCCGCTATCCACCGAGAAGATATATCCGTAAAAGATGCCTACCTCATTGCTGATATATTTCACAACATATCCATTCTCATATGTGAATTTCGTGTTCTGGTACAGACTGCCCTTGATCAATGTGAATTCCAGAGAGGAAGGCTTGCCGATGCGGGAGGTTTTGTACGTAATGTCGCCGGCAATTTCGCTAATATCCCAGATGTTACCCTGCTTGTCATCCAGCCATAGCTGCTCTTTCATGTTTCTCCGCTTGTTATCCAAGCTAATCTGCTGCTGCATGTGTCCTCTCCTTTCACGGAAGCTTGATCACAAGTCCAATCGGCAGCTTCTTCAACTGTGCATCCTTGATGCCATTCAGCTTCTGCAGCTCTTTCCAACGAGATCCATCTCCCAGATTGGCTTTAGCAACCGACCACAAGGAGTCTCCAGCTTTGAGCTTGACGGTTTTGGCCTGGATTTTTTCATTGGGCCGGGAGGCTTTAGTTTTCGTTTTCGAGGCAGCTTTATCCTTACTGTCCTTAAGAGGCACTACTTTTTTGGCGGCATAGAAAATGAACTGCTTCAGCTTGATATCATACTGAATATCCCCTACCGTGCCCGCTGTCTCCTTCCAGTCAAAGCTCTCAATGGAAACAGCCATATTAATTGTGTATCTGGCACTTGAAAAGAACAGCCTCACGGGTCTGCCCGTCTGCATCCAGCGGATGATCTTTTTAACATATTCATATGGATCACGGTAAAACCGCTTCTGAACTGCCGGATGGCTTGCATCGTAGTTCAGATGATACGGACTGTAGTCTGCCGGAAAAATCCCGCTGAAACTGACTTCACGCAGCTTGGGCGATTTGATCACGTTAATCTCACCTAGCGCGCTAACATTGAACGTACTGCCATCCCCCGCATCCGAGAACTCGATGCTCTCTGGTGTCACCGGGAAATACATGTATTCGGATCGGTTGTTGAAACTAAGCTGAATATAATATTCCATCTAACCATACACCCCCTGGGCGCTGGAGACGATCTGACTGTTCAGTCCATCGGTGATTTTGCTGATGATGCTGTCAACGTCATGTCCACTGTTGATATCCCCTGTGGTGACCTGGACAGTTGGTGTCAGACTGACAAATCGCTGAATAGCCTGCATCTCTGCCAGCTCACGCATAAGTTTCAGATCCTCGCTCGTCACATCCACTGTGCCATCCACGTCACCGATCTTGTCCACCTGTCCGATATTGTTAATCTTGTTGATGTTACTCATATTGTTGTTGGGAACAACGGTGGGAGCAGGTGCAGTTGGCATTGATGGCATGGAAGGTGTTCTGGGAGTAACACCTCCGAAATTCCCGGGTAATTTATCAGAACTGTTAGAAAATATACCTTTAGTGGTATCCATCAAACCCTGCCCCTGGCTCCACCCTGCATCGAATGCATCTTTATAATCTGCTGAGGCATCCATTCTCCACAGTTTCACAACATCCTTTTCGCTCTCAGGTGTGCTTGCTTCAAGATCATCCATCAGGCTTTTTATCTTATTGCTCATCGAATGAACATTTGAATCTGTAAGCAGATCAATACCTCCCCAATTTGTACCAAAAATCTTATTTAGGTAAGGTATCACTTTGTTTATGCCTTCTATGATCCAGTTGATCTGATCTTTGAAACCACCTGCGAAATCCTCAATTCCCTTCGTGATGTTGAATAGGATCTGTAGCACAATGAGTCCCATGTCAACAAACAGCTTTTTGAATGCATAGACCGGATCAATGAATAAATTAATGAAAAATTCAGCCCAGGACATTACATAATTAAGAATCGATGCAAAAATCGATCTCATGTGTTCATATACCATATAAAAATAACCGATTATCGTCCCAACCATATCTCCGGCTGTAACTCCGCATAATTGCAAAATATAAATGAGTAGTGCAATTGCAGCAATAACAAGCAACACAGGCCAATTAGCTACCAACCATGCCGCAGCGAGAGAATACACCTCAGCGATCACCATACCAAGTGAAATAATAATATTGTAGAGCAGCACCATAGCGATCGCAGTCAAAATAGGTGCAATGATATCCCAGTTTTCTTGCACGACTGTAGCAAAATTAATGAACCCATCCACGATAAACGCCACTACCTGAGCGATGATTGCAAATGCCCCACCAATCCATTCAATAAAAGCACTGAACTGGCCTGAGCTTATTGCTTCATTTAACCGATCAAGTACCGGAGACAAAACTTCCAACGCTTTCGTTCCGATTTCAGACAATATACCATTGAACTGGTTCACAAGAGCCGTCCATTTTTGCAATGGAGAATCAAGCATAGTATCAAAGGCCTGTTGTGTGTATCCCTGCATTTCAAGAACCGTCTGCAATCCTTGTATGAAGCCGTCAAGGTCTTTCGTTTGAATAAATTCACCCAAGCCGGCTCCATTCAATGCACTTTCCGGAATGTTAAATTGACTTGCCAAATCTGAGTTTTTTCCATTCATAGCACTAACAATGGCCTTTGACGCATCTGACAGACTTTTACCATCCGGTGATAACATGCTCAAACGTTGAGTCAGTTCATTTAACTGATCTACCTGACCTGTATTCTGTGCCAAAGGCAAGAAGCCTAGAGAAGATTTCAGTGAATCATTAGTGTTCTGACCACTTTTAGAGGCTTGATCTCGAAACTTATTATAGATGCCTTCCCCGAGCACCGGGTCTTCAGCGGCAACCATGTAACGATACTTGAAGTCTTCTTCCTCAGCAGCCGCTTTTAACACGACACTCCCAGCCGACTTTATCATTTGCAGCCACTTGGAGAGCTTGTTCAGATTATCACCCAAGGAATCGCTTGTATCATCAGCCGTATCCTCCAGCTTTTCCATCAGATTAATGGTTACATTCAGTTGCTGGTTTACTTGATTAAAGTGGTTGGATATGTTCGTCTGATTAAATTGATTCAAATTAATCCGGTTAATCTGGTTGAAATTGTTCAAAATTTCGGTTGTTCTCACCTGGACCAGATTCAAGTTGTTGATCAGATTATTTACGGATGGAGGATTGATTACATCAATCTTTGTATCAGACATTCATTTCTCCCTCCTTCCCTTTTATTTTTTCCGGGCGCGGCTCTTGGACCGCTCTTTCTTCTCTTCTTCCACCCGAATGGAGATCATGGCGTAGATGGCCGCTCGCTCGCGTATGGAGAAGGCCATTAGTTCATGCGGAAGAATATTCAATTCATGGAGAGCGTAATAAGCCAGGTTGGCTTCGGAATCGCCCTCTTTAATTAGTTTTTTACGTCATCCACCAGTTCGTTCATGTCCTGATTGAAGCCGTTCAGCTTCTGGACTTGTTCTCCTAGTGAAGCAAATTCCCCAGGCAGCAGCATTTTCCGCAAAAGCGATTCTGCCCCCATCACGCCATACGAACGTTGAAGCTCCGCATTTTTCAGATCAGGGTACACCACGCTGGCACTCATCAGGCGAGCCATGTAATCATTGGCATCAATGTCAGGTGTGTATACCCCGTTCTTGCCCTTGATTTTGCGGGTAGCTGCCTTGCGGCACTCCTGGTTCTCATCTTCGGTCATGCTGCGTAATTTCCAAGCAACCGGTTCGCCTTTCTCATCCTTGAAACGGGAAGATACAATAAACTCCTCCGTTGTATCCGCCGCTGCATTTTGTGCAAAAAACATACTCAATCCACTCATGTATAGTTCCTCCTCTAAAGTTAGGCTCCCCGCCGCAAGAAGCTGCGAAGAGCAAGTGTACTGTGCTGAGAATGTGCAAATTCTCTTCAAAAGAAGAGAACTTGCACGAGAATTTGGACACGACAAATAGCCCGTAACACAGGCAAGTTGAATAGGTTTATTTTACAAACCCGTTGCTAAAGTCAAACTCGTTATAGATCTATTGTTCATATGTTTGCAAGTTCTACGTTACTTAGGCAGATTAAACGATACAGGCATATCGACATCTTCAAAGGTAAAGCTTACTTCTTCCTCCAACGCCTCGGATTCGGTATCCAGGGATGCCATGATTACACTGTCGAGGTTGACGCCTTTGAGGGTCACGGTCTGTTTTCCAATGGTGGACGAAGGATCTTCGTTGGTCACTTCAATGTCGAAGTAGGTGTCCACGCCATTCTGCATGTACTGGAGCATCAACTCACGGAAACGGGAGGTGGTATAAAAGATCGTCATGGAACCCGAGCCGGACCAACCAGTAGCTTTGTGCTGTACACCGCGGCGGCCAAGGGTTTTGACCTCTGCTTTTTGTTTCTCCACCGTTGCTTCCAGTGTCTTCACATAGAACATTTCTTCGGTCTGTCCATTAATCGTTGCGTATGCGCGGCCCTCCTGGCCGGAGATCGTGTCACTTGCTTTCAAAAATGCCATCTTAAACCACCTTCACTTTCATGTATACTTTTTCAACGGAATCTACTGGTTGAACCTGAATCTCGATAAGAATGCTGTCTGTTTCATTTCCCGGAGTAACAGTGATATCCGTTTTGGAATCAAAATTTTGGATTGCCCCGATATCCTGAAGCTGCTTCAGGTACGTAACACATTGGGAACGGAACAGGCTGCGCCCATCTTCGTTGTTGTTGACTTTGCCGATAAAATAGGACTCGAAAATCCGTTTCATGTCGTTGGCAATGCCATCGAGCACACGAACAACACGGTTTTTGGCAAAATGACGTGCCTTATCCGGTGTTACGGAACGGAACGTATTCACATCCTGCTCCACCACCGCGCGGTTGCTGCTCGCCGTAAAGACGAACTCACCATTGCGCAGTGCCGCTTCCGTCTCGCTGTGCGTCAGTCGGCCGTTAACATCCACGGCATCGTCATAGGCACGGAACGTCAGGGATTCATTGAGATTGGCTCCAGCTGTTGCGCCGGCCGTCCATGCTACCGTTTGTTTCGGCGTCAAAACGGTACCGTCTGCGAGCACAACGCCGTTTTTGACACTGATCACTCCTTCGTGATCCGCAGCCGGATAATCTGCCAGCACCAGTTGTACCTTCTTGCCCTCAGTGTCGCGCAAACGCTTGATGTAGGCGGTGTAGACCGATTTCAATGTGGCGTCATCCGAGATCAGACCGACGGTGTTAAAATCCAGTACTTCCAGTTTCGTAAGGAAATCCGCATGCTCCTGGTTGGTTGCTGTACCATCCTGTCCACCTGTTAGTGGGAGCGCGGCTGTAGTTGTGAGGGCTCCTGCACCAGTGAATGTAACGTATGCGTTGGCTTCCAGTTCTTCGATGGTAGATGCCGTTTGTTTGTCCACTTCCTTACCCGCAAGCAAAGTGGAGACATCCAATTGGTCTGGATCATTGATATTAGCTGAGATTACAACTGCCAAATCGTTACCACGCACACCGCCGTGTTGAGCTGTCACCGTTAGTTTGTCCAGTGTTGCTTTGGCTGTTGTACCCGCATTGAGACGATAGAGAAGCAAAGTCTGTGCCCGTTTCAACGCCTCACGGATGAGCAGCAATTGGGGCCAGTCATAGCCTAATTTGGCTTGTACATCTTCACCCGCTTGTACAGTCAGGATCGTGCCCGCTTGTCCCCATGACAATGGCAATGCCAAAGCCACCGTTCCTCGCTCACCTACCGTACCCGGCAATGAGCCCTCCGATGCAAAATTCATATATACGCCAGGGCGTACCTTGTTTTGAGTCGTCCATGTTCCTCCAGCCATTATTGTGCCTCCCCATTCATAAATTGTTGGATGTGTTGCTGTGCTTCTTCCATGGAGTACGTATGTTGTTCCAGCAGCACCGCTGCCAAAATGTCTTTCTCCATTCGGCTCAATTGCCTGGATTCAGCGAACTGTGCTTTGCTGTATTTCTGGTTGGTTGCGGGGCTCTTACGCTCCGGTTCCTTTTTTGTAAACATCGCCAATACGCCTCCCATTCCTTTCATGTAAATCCCTCATTTGATTATTTAAAGTTCAACTAAAAAATATTTACATTTGCCACTCCGATGACAGAACAACCTTCCGATCGCTGTTATCCCCAGATTTTTTTAATTCCCTTTTTCAAAGGGGAAAATCCGGGGATAAAGGCGAGTTCATGCTTCCGAAGCAGCTTTCTTTCAGAAAGCTTTTAGCTCCGCTTCTTCAGGTTATTTCTGTCCCTCCATTCTCGTGTAAATGTTTAGTTCAATTTATATAGTTATTCTTTCGCGGCTTTAAGTGCGGTTGGGCGCTGTTCGAGTTGTTGCATGGCAGGGGCGGACTCCGACACTTTGCTGGTTCGCATCGTGTAGTACACCAGCAATCGAGGTGTAGCGCCCTCGGTCTCCCAACGCAGCTCCGTTGCTCGATAGGGGGTTCCCTCTACTTCGATGGTTTCCAGCGCTTCGAAGAGCTCGTCCGGCAGGGTGGATGGAATGTTGCCTGCATCAAGCCAGCGGATCTCAAAGGCATGGGATTGCACGAAGCGATCGCTGCGTTCCCGGGTAAGTTGGGCGGACAGCAGGCGGTAGGTGATGCCTTTGGCGTCTGGTAAGGGACTTGTGCTGCCAGTTGCAGGTTGGATCGGGATGTTAGGGAAATGCTGCGTCAGAGCGTCAGCGATCGCAGTGGTTAGTTTGTTTGTGGTCATGGTTCACCTCCTTTTTAGTGGTGAGAAATGAATTGAAGTCAGGTCTGCTATTCCAATCAAGGACTGGCATCTGATCTAAAGTGTTGTAACTATACGTTCAAATATATCGTTTGAAAGCCGTAATCAGTGCACCCCGTTTTCCTCCATTTTCAATAATGGAGAACAGCTCATTCGCGATATAAAATAGTAGCAACCGTATCCTTGAACAAATGTCCGTGTACCAGATGAGCCACCGATACCATGGCAAAAATAAGTGCCTTACGTGCGATGCCGAACAATCCCGTATTGTTCTTGAGCGTGGCCTGTCATGGCTGCCATCGCAAACCCTGTCAAATAGTCCAACACAACAAATATCAGCAACGCACCAAGTACCCCCGACCAGCCCCCGAAGAAATATGCTGCTGCGGCGCTACCAGCGGCCACAATCCATTTTCCTACTGTCTCCAACTCATCTCCTCTGTTATCAAAATGAAAAGCCCCCTGCCCGCACAAGAGGGCATAATAATTATAATCCGAAAACTTGCACAGAGAGACTGCCTTGGTTTGACGCATATCCACCATAACTTATGTTGAAACTAACTGAATTACCGCCAAATACCACATTGGTCATAGCAGCGCTAGAAGATCCGTAATAACCCTGAGCGCCTGGTCCTCCGATAGTGACTGTACTCCCCGATTCGTTGACGTAAGCGCCAATCGTACCGGAAGCCCTTACGTCAACGGTCGAACCACCAGTATTATCCGATTTAACACCACTCACAAACACCATGACCATGTATGGTTTGAACGGAATGTTGGATATAGTGCCGCCTGCATACCACACGCTTGCATTATAAACTCTATATGGTTGTTTAATCGCAGTTACCTTAGCCGACAACTGCGCCCATGTGTCAGATGTGGATGCACTTCCACCCTTGGCGTTAATGGCACCCACTATGCCGTTTTTCGCATCAACGCCAGATTGAAAAACGTCAGGACTCCAAGGACCCCATATACCACCAGACTTTACACGCATCCGATATGTGTAAGACCTGTCCAATGGATAGGCTACTTGAGTTGCGTAAGAGCTGTCGTGCTTTAACACTTCAAAATGCCACCAACCGGAGTCAGGCGCGTTGACAATACCCACTCCCCTGTAAAAACCTGTAGACATATCACTATTGATGTCGTAGCCGGAACTTAACATCATTGTACTACCGTCGTCAGCAGTAACCCTGACTCTTTGCCAGGGTTTAGCATTTATATAGTCTCTAGCATTGGTTTCAGCCGCGTTCGACTTTGTTGTCGCGTCCGTAGCCGCAGCGCTAATCGCCGCCACCCTCGCATCCCTAACCGCTTTCTCCGTCGCCGCCAGTGTCTCAGACGAGCCATCTGTCTTACTCGACAGCTGCACCTTCCCCTTCTGCGTCAACGACGCATCGGGAATATCCATCTTGCTCACCGCTTCACGAAGCGTCTCCAAATCCGCCTGCGTCGCCACACCTGCATCAATCTTCTCAAAAATCCCATTAATACTCTCCCTGGTAACGTTCTCGTTCCCCAAGGGGAGAGGCAATTTCAGTCGATCCGTTTCTTTTGGCATTATGCCCACACCTCCAGTTCATTCCACGTCAAGGACGCGGCGTCCAGTTCATCCCAAGTTTTCTGTTTCTTGTCCAAATCGTCCCACACCAAATATCGATACTCATACTCCACAGCCATGTGGGCCGGTTTCACTTCGTCAATCGCGCGTTTGAGATCGTCGATATTGGGCGGGATGCCCAGCGTATCCACAAAGCTCACTGTAAAACTCCACGCTTCCGGCTGAAACGTCACATCCACCTTACCCCCGGCATATGCCTCAGCTACATTCGCAACCAGCCTGCCGGAGAATTTCCCGGCACCACGCAGTTTCGATTCCACAACGGCACGCCGTTGCTCCACAGGTTTGAGACGATCTGTCTCAATGCCAAGCTCCTGTTCCCAGAAGTCCAGGCCCCACGTCGCCGTGCGGACAAAAAACTGATCCAATGTCTCATCCAGCGCCTGATACAACAGATCCATCTCGGTTCCTTTGGACTGCATATCGGCCTGCATGACGCGCGAAGTCTCATAGTAACTCGGCAAATACGAGAACAGCTCATTTCCCTTCGGGCTCATGATTTTAGAATCCATAACACCAGGCACACTACTCATGCACATCCACCGTCCCCAGCACCGCCACCTGACTCGCTGTCATCTCGATATTCTGGTCGCTCACACCGTTCACGGTCAGCTCCGAATAGTCGATAATCGGCGGAATATCCAGCAGAATTGCAGCAATACGGGTGTAGCGCACAAGTGGATCGGCAAAGGCCAACTGCTTCAAATACGCGGTCACCCCGCGTTCGATCATCGCCCGTACATCGGACAATGTCGCATCACTCGCCAGCGTCAGCTTCACCTGAATGTTCATCGGCACTTCTTCTGCCGGCATAACCGTCACCACAGGGCCAGCGGGGGCAGCCCCTTCCCCTTGTCCATCCTGCGTCGGGTCCACGTATTTCTGCACAGCCGCCACCAGATCGATTCCCGCGGCACGTTTGTCCGTATCGAGCAGATACAGCCCCACCGTGCCCGGCCCTTGCCACAACGGAATAACCCGTGTTGCACCAACACCGGGCACTTCACTGGCCCACTGCACATACTGTGCCTTGTTCCCGCTTGTCCCCTGGTTGCGGACTTTGGCATAAAATCGCTCCAGCAGCGCCGTATCTGCCTCAATATCCGCACCGCCTTTAATCACCTCCACGTTGGTAACAGAGGTAACTCCGCTCACAGGTGTAGACAGCACGGTCACGGTGCCCGCAGGCACATTGCTTTCTTTTCCCGCAACGAGCGCACGCACGCCAACACTACCCAGACCATCTTCTCCCAACTCCACACGACCAACCGTTTCATATTCGAGTGAAGCCTCACCGGAAATTTCATCTGCCAAAGTAGCCACAACCGTGCCCGCAGGCACTACTTTCCCCGGCGTACCCGCAAATTTAACCGAACCTTGCGCCACTACCGCAGCCCGGCGCGTAATGCCATGCTCTCCTGCCCGCAAATCCAGCTCTTCCGAACGGAAGTTCGGATCACTGCTCGCCGCCGTACTCGCAAATCCACGCCGAAGCAACTCCTGCGCCCACAAAGCCGCCTCGGATAGCATAAAAGCAACCGGAGCCTCCGCATCCCACAGAAAAGAACCTTCCGACTTGTCCAGATCCGCGGGCAAACGATCCAGCATCCGCTGCATAATCTGTTCCTCCGTCTGGTCCTCCAAATAACGCGGAATCTCAGCCATCCCGTCAGATCACCTCACTTTCCAAAATAAACATCTCTTCCTGCACACTCGCCACCCGGCACGAGAACATGCACTGCTCCCGATTCCAATCGAACGTAAACTGATCTACCGAATCCGTGCGTGGATCAGCCAGCAGCGTCTCCGTAACCATCCGGGTGATCTCACTTTCCATCACACCCCGGCTGTCACCCTGACCAACCAGTTCTTCCAGCTCCGATCCATAATTTCGAGAGTAAATTACATGCCTGTACCGCGGCGTCTTCACTGCCTTGATGCACCACTGCACCCAGGCTTCATGAGCACCTGCCGCAGCCACTTTGCCACTTGGGGTCAGCACAAAATCCCCGGCATCGTAATCGAATCGCCAGCTCCGTCCAAAGCGCACCTCTTCCGAAGCCGTCCCAGACAGGTCCTCCTCATCTCCCCAGACCACACCCGTTTCCGGGAACAAACTAGGCATTCGCACTCACCACCTTACACAGCACCACAATGTCGTTACCGCCATTCACCCGCATCGCCAGCACCCGATCTCCCGCTTTCAACCCTTTTCCAAGAGACCACACTGCTTCTTCCACTTCCCCTTTTTGTAAAAGAAACCGTCCCGTGCCCGTCGTTCCGCCGTTTGCCACGTCAGGTATACCGGAAATCGAGCCAGCAGCCTCGCGCTCCGGCAGTCCAAGCGTGCCCGGCAGCTCGGCCACGAGATAGTCCTGTACTTCGTGCTTGAAATCATCCAGCTTCACGCCGGAAGAGGTCATCGTACCCAATACCGCGCCCATACCGCTCACAGCCTGACGAGAATGTGTACTCATCGCACCCCGCATGACGTCAGCAAAATGCCCATACGGATCATCTTTATTCAAGGTAATACCTCCTTTTTACCAGCTCAGCCGTCCCCAGCTCCAACGTCATCGTTCCAGGTCCGGCAGACAGATCACGGCTGACCGACATGACGATCAGCTTAAGTCCTTTTAATAACACTGCGTCCCCGGCACGAATCGTATTCACATCCGGTGCGGAGATCGTAAAGGTCTCCTGAATACCCGTCAGATGACTTTTCGCCAGCTTTTTGGCGGCGGTCGCCGTTTTGACCTGATCGTCCTCGATCAGCTTTTGCAGCGTGCCCAGTTCGGCTACACCGTCCTGCTCAATCGCGAGCACTTTGGAAGGAACTTCTTTGCCACTCGTAGACTCCGAAGCTGCCAGTATTTTAACTTTGGTAACCGCTCCTTCGAGCGTACGCATCTGGGTCAGATCGATCAGTCGATCCAGCTCATACACCTTCGCATTACTTCCTACCTGGAAGAGCTGCAACCCACCGGGCGTCATCCGTGGATGGTACATGTCCCCGCCGGACTTCGCCGTTTCCTTCAGATCGGCAAACATCATCGAAAAAATGGTCTGCGACCGATACACCGCTTTGCTCAGCTTCGTTTTGGTATCCGGCAGCTCGGCGTATGGGATCTTCCATTCCTTGGCGTACGTTTTGAGCCGCTGCATGGCAGTCTGGTCCTTCGGCAGCAGGAACTCGTCCTCCGATTTTTCCAAATAAATCATCCGGTCATAGACGGTCAGGGACAGCCGTTTGGTGCCGCTGTTCGAGCTTTCCGCTTCCCAAATGACGGCAGGGTGCAGCAAGTGAACCATTGATTTTTCGCCAAAAGGAACCCCGCTGATCCGAACCGCCATACCCGGTGATATCGCAGGCAAACCGGAAGAAGCAGACACCGCCAGTCGGATGTTCGCCTGATAGGCAATCTGGTCGAGCGAATCCTTCAGCGTAATCGTCTCCACCAGCTTGGTGATGTCATATTTGTCGTCCACAATAACCTTGTAGGTCATGGCATCACCAGCTTTTGTCCCGGCTTGATCCGGTTCGGATCACTGCCGATGGTTTTCGCGTTGAGCTTGTAAATCTCGTTCCATTTGGAACTGCTGCCCAGCTCAAGCTTTGCTATTTTGGACAGGGAATCGCCGGATTTCACGGTGTAGGTCTTGCTGCTCGTTTTCAGATCCGTACGAGAACCTGACTTGCTCGCTGATGTTGCACCGCCAACCTTCTCCACTTTGGAATCTCGCCATGTGCGCAGCGTAATGTCGAAGTAAATATCTCCGCTCTCGCCGCCCCGGAAGGTCGTATTGTGCGAGATCAGATACACCGGCACGTTCACCCCCGTGTTCGTAATGATGAAGCGCAGCGGCTTTTTCGACACCAGAAACGTATTCAGCATATTCATCGCTACCCGCGGATCAGGCAAAGGCTCGTACATGCAATAGGACGCATCGTATTCTTTTGGAAAAAAAGAAGAGAAGGTGATCTCCTTCACCTTCTCCCCCTGCGCAAAATCAAACTCGCCATGCTCCAGCATATTAATCGTTTCGTACCCCTTGGATCGGGAGATCGTCAGTTCTTCCGGTTTCACCGGAAATTGAAACTTCGTTTTCCCATCGATCAGGGTAAATTCCATTTTGATACCTTCCACGTTATCTTCAAATACAGTCATGACAGGCCTCCTTTCTGCTTAGGCCATAATGGTTTTTCGGTTTTCCATCGCACGGCGGAACTCTCCGGAAATTCGCTGTCCAACTTGGAGTGAAAGCGCATCGTAGTCGATGGCATTTTCCCGGACCGTCACCTGCACAGCGCCTTGAGGTACATTCACGGAGATTTGGTTGGTTGTCTCGGTTTTAAAATCCTTGAGGTAACCGGACAGACTGCTCATCTGCTCTTCGGAAATTTGAACGGTCATCGTGGACGATTTGCCATTGGCATTCGCAGTTGTCTGCGCTCCATTACCGAGTGCCATTGCCTGGGATTGCATCAAGCTTGTCCCCATGAATCCGGCTGCCGTAGGCTGACCGAACTTGCTGTTCATATAAGCCATTGGCCCGGTTGTAGTGAGTGCAGATGGAACATAGGCAGGTGGCGGCATCGGTGGGCCGGCGGGTACTGGAGTTGGCTCAGCAACCGTTGTTGCCTGAGCTATTGAGGCTGTAGACGGTGATGCAGCAGGCGTTTCTTCTTTCTTCGAACCACCAAAGAAATTGGAGATACCATTGAAGAAACCTTTCGTTTTCTCCATAACAGTATTCGTTCCCTCCAGAGCAAAGTTCGCCAGTTTCGAAATGCCCTCCGCGTTGTTCTTGATAAACCCACCTACCTTATCGCCAACCCAGCCACCAGCTTTCTCGCCAAGCCAGCCACCTATTGCACCGCCTACCAGGGTTCCACCCACCGGGATTACACTGCCAAGGATGCTGCCAAGAGTAGTTCCTACTGCACTACCAGCAACAGAACCGACCGCACGCGCGCGTTCCTCTGGAGGGGCGCTTGCAAGATCATTAATATTGCTAAGCATACGAATCGGCGCAAGCAACTTGCCTGCTCCCTTGGCTAACCCACCACCTAGTTTACTGATAATACCTGGACCCCCATTGCCTCCTGCTCCACTACCACCGCCACCAAATAACCCTTTCACATCTCCCCACATTCCATCTATACCACCGATTAAATCGGAACCTGCGGTCGAGAAATCGTTCATAAAAGTAGCCCCGCGTTTCGTAACTCTAAAAGCTTTCTTCCATTTATTGCCTGGTGTAGATGGGCTTTTGATTTCGTTCCAAAACTTTTTCCCACTACTTCTGGCGGCGAATCCCTTTTGCACTCCAGATGAGATCGATTTACCTCGATCAAACATACCTTTCATTTTTTGCAGGAAGGTTTTAGGCTTTTCTTCGCCTCCCGAAGCAGCCCCAATATTGATGGAATCCAGCTTGGCACTCAACATACTAATAGATTGCGTGTTTACACTCAAAGCATCAATTAATGGTTGTGTATTCATATTTAACGGTTGTGAATTCACATTAACGGACACGTCTGAAATTTGATGGCTGACTTTGAGTTGCACATCAGCTACAGCTCTTAACATCGTAGGTTGGATTTGCTTCATTTTTTTCAACAAACCATTTAATGCTGGAGTAGCATGGTCTGCCAGATCAACCTGGGGAGCAATCCGCAGCCTGCTCAATCGCACAGCCGTGCTATAAATACTTTCCAGCCTGCGCCCGGTCGTTCTCAACTCATTGTTCACCTTGATCAAACTCTGATAGCGTACTCTGCCCAGACGTTCGGTCGAACGCTGGATCTGATCCAGATACCGGATCGTCGTCCGCATTTCCGCATTGGATTTGGATAAACCCACAATCATTTCTGCCATTTCTTTCACCTCCTGCCCTTTCTAATTATCGATTCATTTGCGAGGTGATCGCTGCCATTTCCTCTTCCGAGAAAGCAATTAACAGCGAGCGTTCCCCACGTGGCAAAGACCAGAACTCTCCGGGCCGTAGATGATGACGGACCCACATGTGATACAGGAACGTGGTCATCCCACCGGAGTGAATCAGTTTTTTAGGTCTTCAATCTCCACACCGAAGCCGGACAGCTCCAGCACTTTGTCGCCAACGGCGTCCAGCTCACCCGCGAGCAGCATACGGCGAACTGCTTGTTCACCACCGGACAGCTTCATGCGGCCCGTAATCCGGTTGTCTCCCCAGCCGGACAGTTCCAGACTGCGTACTTTCAGTTTTACCGTCGCTTCGGAAATCAACAGCGCGTTAAATGTTTCGGTATCCACCTTTTCCTCTGTGCGGCCCTTGACTGTTTTCCGAATCGTACAGCGTTCACGGATCTGATCCACTTTGGAGGACGTTAATCCACGCAGGGTAAGCAACAGATCCAAACGTTGGATGCGTACATTCTCTTCCGGCAAACGCTCTGCTGCTTCAAACAATTGATCCAAAATTTGTTCTTCAGATAGATTCTCATTCATACTCATAGGGTGCGATCTCCTTTTTAATTCACAATTGAGTCAGCCATCTTACAAATTCAGGGACAACAAAGAGACCGAGAATTTCTCGGCCTGCCTGTGTATCCCGCTTCTGTTAAGTCTCGTTGCCCGTACGCCTGATCAGACAAGCTTTGTTACGAGGTCTTTCCGAAGTTCGGAGTCATTCCATCCTTAGTTCGCAACAATCGGGTTCAACAATTCAAATCCTTCAAACGTAAAACCTGTTTCCTCCGGCACTTCCTCACCCGCTGTCCAGTTGGCGAGCTGGATTTTATCCACCATGCAGCCTTTCAGCAAGACACTCTCATGTCCGTAAGACTCCGGATCGTTCAGCTTCGAGATAATCTGGAATTTGGTGAAACCACGCATGATCATATCCGAAGTGACTTTGTAACCCGTCATTGTGCCAGTTCCTTTTTTCGCACCATTCTTGTGTACTTTCCAATCGTTGCCGACCAGATTCAACTCACGCTTCTCGATTTCCACACTGGCCTCCAGCTTATTAATATTGGTCTGCCACACACCATCGATATGCAGCTGACCATAGGTACCGAGAATTACTCTTGACGCATCCAACATGACAATTCCTCCTTGGAATGGTTGACTGATCATTGTTACACGGTATAACTCCGCGGGCAGAACAATCTTCCGATCGCTGTTATCCCCGGATTTTAATGATTCTCTTTTCAGATGGGAAAATCCGGTGATAAAGGCGAAGCGTATGCTTCCGATGTAGCTTTCTTTCAGAAAACTTTTAGCTCTGTTTCTCCAGATTTTTTCTGCCCTCTCCGTTATCGTGTAAAACATCAGCTCAAATAATTTTAGTCAATCTAATTAACCGATCTTCTCTTCTCTACTGCTTATTGCACGTAAAACGTTCCAAACAACTGCTCCATCACATCCGTCAGCTTCACATTCCATTGCAGGAATACCTGATCCGCCTCCGGCTTGAGAATCGGTGCAGCACCATAATACGCCGGATCGAGAACGACATCGTATCCCTCAGCTTCAATGACATTGCTCTGAGCGAGCAGGGCCAGATAGGCTTTCATCGCACCGATTAGTGCCTGACGCCCCTCTTCCGTATTGTTCACTTTGCCAATATACGTATCTTCAGCGGAACGCTGCAAATCCGTGTTAATCGCATCCATCACACGGATGGAACGGATTTTTTTCCAGGCATTATTCTGTCCTGCGGCAGGGGTCACGAGTGTATTCACACCGCGAAGCGCCTTCACCTGACGGCCATCATGGAAGAAAATAAATACACCATTCTGTACCGCCTGCTCCTGTTCTGCACGAGTCCAGCGGCGTGTCACGTCATCGAACGGAGTTGGTGCATATGTCGTAGATTCATTCAAACGTTGTCCGGCAATTAGACCTGCGACATAAGCAGACGTTTCCGCCGAGCTGTAGAACGCTCCTCCCAGACGCACTCCCGTACCGACATTAATTACGCCTTCGTGATTCAACGTGAGTGAACGGGCAGAAGCCTTCTGTGCAGCTGTTGCGGAAGTATCATCCGCCGTGGTGCCGCCGAATACAGCCATGACGGGTTTACCCTCAGCGCGCACACGTTTCACCCATGCAGCAAAGCTCGCTAGCAAAGGCGCATCCGCCGCATGATCCAGTGCTAGCACGTCAAATTGCTCACCTTCCAGTGCGCCCTGCACGGCAATATATTCCGCATTGGTGAGTCCATCGTTGCCACTTGCGCCGCCTTTGAACGCCGCTCCCGCAACGGTTGCAACAACACCCGCACCGTCACCAATCGCCTGAGCGTTCACCCAGATATTACTTTCATCCGCATTAATCGCTTTCGCCAGGCCAGCTGCCGAAATATCCACAGTCAGAAGCGCGTACAGCACCCGATTGCCTTCAAACAAGCGAACTTCATGCTTCGTATTATCAATTACACCCGGCTGAATCGTGACGTAGAACCCGTTACCTCGGTCGCCTGGATACTTGGCGTCCAGTTGTAGAACGGCTGCATCACTACTGTCTTTCAACGTAAGCGTGGCTGCTTTTGCCGTTGCTCCGGCTACCCGGTAAGCGAGCAGCTTTTTCGGTCCACCCAGCAGAGCCAGCTTTAAGGATGTATAGGCTGTTCCGTTATCCAGAGCATGTGCCGAGAAAATACGTTCAATTGCAGCTTCACTGCCAACTTCTACAAAAGTACCTACAGGCCCCCAGTTCGCCTTAATCGGCACAACTACCGTCCCACGATTACCCGCCTGAATGGCCGAGGACGCTGCCGCCTGAAAATTCATATATAAGCCCGGAAGGACCGGACGATTCGTTTGCTCCCAAGTTCCGCCTGCCATTATCCCTTCACCTTCGCTTTCATAAATTGGTTAATTCGCACCTGTGCCTCTTCAATGGAAAACATCTCTTGCGCTGCTTCGTACAGCGCACCATACAGCACCTCTGCCTTAACGGCAAAGAGGGCTTCGGCATGATTCATCAGCTCGGCCCGCGTATATTGCGGGGCAGCCTGTTTGCTTTTTTTCACGGAGCTTGCCATGGCCATCTCACCTCATTGTTTGACTATGATTTTGCAAAACGATAATCTCACGTTATGACTTCCGCGCTACGATCTTGAAGCATGAAGCTATAATTTTGAACTATGAATTTTTGATCCTATGAACCTACGGTTTTGATGCTAAAGTTATCATTTTAAAGCTACAATCTGGAACCTGTACTCAGAGTTCCTCTCGACTAACGTTTACTCTATCCCCTTGCTATGATGAATCTCGCGGATCAATGGTGCATCCGTACTCGGACGACGATTACGTTGCTGCAGCGTCAGACGAATCTGTCCATTCAAGTAGGCGTCTGCCTGCAAGTCGGCAGAAACTTCATCCACCGTCACATATCGCGTATCGTCTCTATCCGTCAAAGCGATTCGGGTCTGCACAGCCAGTTGTTCAACCAGATGTGTGACCGTTTGTCGGACATCTCCTACATTCGCAGCCACCACATGACCAATCCATTGCTTGCGAACCTCCAACGCCGAAGTCCCTGCGGCTGTTATATTGCATCCCATCAATCGCCACAATATGGACTGGGCCCTATAACCTCCAGGCCAAACATCCCCATATACGAACCATTCCTGTCCGAGCTGAGCTTGTGTCCAGCTTTGAAGTGCAGCCATCCACGAATCTGCTGTTTCAGCTTGAGCGCGTTCCATCGTTTCCGGAACATACACCCCAAACCGCAGGCTGCGCGTCACCAGTCCAGAACTGGCGTCCACACGATCACAGTCCGAGGAGCCCAGATAGATACAGGTAAATGCCCCGCCTTCCTCATCCTCCAGCCGAACCTGATGCAGTCCTTCCATCAGCACTGCTGACCATGCTTCCACTTGTTCAGCGCCCCCATCTTCGGGACGTGCATATGGGGAGATTTTGATGACCCTCCTATACCCCGCCCAAGCAGACTTCGGTACTTCTTCCGCAAAAGCAATCACGGCACATGGTCCGGTTAACACCTCTCCCGGTGCAGAAATATCCTGTACTCGGCCATTCCAGGCAGGGACAAGCGCCTCCAGCTTCATCTTCAGCGTTTGCCTGATGGCGCTGCTTAATCGGTCTGTGTGTGCCAAAGTGTTTAATCCACTACGATTAGACACATTCATTTCGCCCCCTTCAGCTGCAAATTTGCGTTCTGCCCGCATTGCGCAGCGACAATGTAGCAGCAGCGAATTCCCCCTTAACGCAGCTTCTGAATATTTACCGGAGCCAAAGCTCGGACACCATTCACCGCATCAAAAAGACCGGCTCTTTGTGGCCGGTCTGTACATTAGCGTATGAGCTTTCGGTGTGTGTCCTTTGCTATTGATCCGATAATACAATCTTACACCCTTTCATCCCTAGCGCGGATGGTGATTCGTACGACTTCGGTGCGATTAAGGGAGTAACTGGGGTGGAAAAAAGACGACTCCGCGTGTCTCATACCATCAGCACCTTATTTCAGCGTAACCTTCGGATTCAATGTGATCTCAAACGCACGTCCCCAGATGAAATCGGGATTTGCATATTCCAACAGTGCACTGCAATACTCCGCATAGACCACTTTTCCATTACAAATTTGCCTCATCGCTACATTTCCTTGGGCGAAAGCTGGTTTTCCCGCTAGTGTCGCTGTATGGGCCTGCATCAAATCCCGCAGCAACGTCTGCAGATGAGCGTAATCCTCCTCGGAGTTGAAGAGTGACATGTTCTGATCTGCAAGGGTTGCCACATTGGTATACAGCACATGCGCTCTCGAATACGTCCGAATATCGGCAATCGCTACAGCTTTATAGTAGTAATCTTTCAGGAAACGCTTGAACAACAACGACCCTTGGGCATTCATGGCATCTCGCAACGCGTGGGCATGTGTTTCTGTTGTAATCAGAGCATAACGGGATTGTCCCATGCCCACAGCCATACCGATTTTGTTCCCCGGCGTATTCCATGCGCTGTAACCCAAGACCCGACCCGTATACGAACTGTTCAGGAGTGCTTCGGCTACATCGACGTTGGCTGGACCTTTTCCTACAAAATCAATCAAAACCGAAGGAAAACCCTTCTCACCATTGCTCGTCAATTGCGCCACAGCCGCCTGAACCTGATCCAGAGCCGTAATGGCAATAATCTCAATGTCCACCCCCGGCTTTTCCCCCGGTTTTCCTGGATGGCGATTCGTCATGCGATCCAGCTCAGACGCCATGTCAAACGAAGAAGCTTCATCGACAGATGTAGCACTCGTTAATTCATTCCCATTTTCCATATTGGAAGTTGTATCCGTTCCCGCTTCAGGTGCCGGGTAAGCCGAATCCGCCACAACCACACCACCTACTACATCCACATGGCGCACCACATTCTCGTGCAGATTCATATATTCGTAGGTATTAATGATCGTGGAACCATGTGGACCGAAATATTTCACGGCATAACGTGTTTTCGCCCCGCCGCGCAGCAATTGGTTAGCCATGCGTGCCACCAGAGCGTGACCCAAACCATCGGCATCTGGAAGGATAATCGCCCGATCAGGGTTTTGTCCATCCGTCCCACCGAGCCATTCATTGATCCGTGCCTCCACATAATGGATTTCATTAATCTGAACGCCCTGTGTATTCGCATCATCGACACCTACGGCGAGAAAATCAATATATCCTTTGCGGGCGAGCTGATCCAGGATGTACAGATTCGTTTTGAATTTATGTTGTCTGGTGTTGTAGTATTGTTCTTTATTAAAATAAGTCGTTTCCCCATATTCCGTAGACTCTGGAGACAGGTTGTACCCGTTCACAATGTCCTCGAATGCCGTAAAGGACTGGCGTGGCTGCTGCATCAGTGCACGTGACTCGTTGTACGCATCCAATGCGAGGCCGTCTGCAAATGAGGTGGTGGCAAGTCGCATAATGGTATCCATTACAAACACCGGTTTGCGTGGATACTTTCCTTTAATGGCTTTGATCACATCGAGCAAACGGGTGGTGTCCTGGTCGTAATCCGGATATGCGCCCCCTCCATCTTCACGAAGCTGGCGACTGCCAATCAGCCCGCCATAAGCCAGCATATCCGAAGAGAGGATGAATCCATCGACTTTGGCGGCATGCTTCAGAATGAAATCATGAATGTTGGACGGTTTCCCATACGCAGGCGTAGACGTTCCAAGCAAAGTTGTGCCTTCAACCGTTTTTTCGGAATCCAGACGATTTTGAATGTCACCCAGGTGCGGTGTAATGATATGGATACCGGCTGCTTTTCCTTGTACAACGACGTCATCCAGATTCGCTGGACGATCATCCAGTGGAACATACAATACTGTTTTCATATCCTAAAACCTCCTGTTAGATATATTCAGTCTTTCTTTAGTACCCGATCAGAGCAAGTGTGCAATCACCGCATGAAAAAAACCAGCCCTGGCCGGTCTGTACATTAGCGTATGTGCTTATCGGGATATGTCACTTGCTGCTGATCCGATAATATAATATTACATGTTTAAATCGGTCGCGCTGACGGTTATCCGTACGTATAAAGTCTGAATACCGACGCCATCATAGCGGTTAAACGTCGTTTTCTAGCAGAAACTTCTGCCGGATCATCCAACCAATCCATTCCTGATGCTGTTTATATGATATAAAGCAGGCTTGCAAACCCTATTTACAAAAAAGGATGGATACGATCATGAAAAAAAAGCTCTGGTTCTATCTGTGGATCGCTATTACCAGTTATATGGCTGGCCCCGTTATGTATGCGTTGACAATGTATACCTTTTATCAGGAAACCGATGTTGTAACTACATCTCTCCTTGGATGGACCACTGCAACATTCTCATCCGTTGGGATCCTGTTTATCCTGGTCACGGTCATTCTGCTTCGAGTGTTCCACATCTATTATTTCTGGCTGCAAACCCTGCTGTTTGAGCTGCTTTTTGTTGTGTTTGTCTATATGACCATTGTTCTTCTTGGGACTGGTTTCACGAGACTGCCCCCGCTGTCCTTTCCATTGACGCCCGAAGGCATTCCCTTGTGGATATTCTGGGGGAGTATTGCACTGATGAGTTCCTGGGGAGTATGGACAGCGCGTCAACCTATCCGAAGATCACCATACATGCTGGTATCCAGAGTCATGCTGATCCTGTTTATCCTTGAAATTTGGCCCCGTTAAACGATAAAACGGAGCATCGCCTTCTCAGGCAGTGCTCCCTCTCTTGAATGTATATTTTCTCACGCAATAATATAGCGGAAGTTTTCCCAGCTTTCCGGAACCGAGTTTACGTTTCGGGCGTGATGATAGAAGCTGAATGGAAATTTGAACACATGACCTCCGTTCCAGTCACGGGAACGTCTGTCGGTAAGCCAGTAATCCAGCTCATGTGGCAGTGCCTCGGAACGCTCCGCACGGATCAATGGCAATTGATCGACTGGAGATTGCAGCGTTGGCATCTCCTGCTCAACATCCACATCCCGGCTCAGGCGCAGTGCCTTCACCATGGTGAGAAATGGAGGAATGCCTTTGTGGAACAACGCAGGATAATCCAGTTCATATAATATGTTAAGCGCGTGCCCATAGGTCAGCATATGACCGATTAGATCATGATGCGCTTCCGCCTGATAGATCGTCCGGAAAGCACCAAGCTCATCCAGAATGAGATGGGATAATTGTTCTGGTCGTTCAATATCTGGGAACCCGTCGGCCTCATCTATTTTCAAGCTGCGAATTTCTTTCACGGTGGTGTTCACCCAGGATCTCCCCGGTATGGTTCGCTCAAACGAATCAATAAGTTCAACCATCTGGTCCATGTCGTGCTCCGTCCCCCAACCATCCAGCTCACGAATGGCTTTCAGACTGAGGGCACCGTAGATGGCCTGATGTCCAACCCAGTGCAGCTCGCCGATGGTTCGATCCAGCGCTGCCGTAATACGAGCTTCGGACTCTTCCCTCGGTAAAACTTCACCTTTCAAGGAACTCACCTCATCGTTCAACCCGTGCTGGCGAAGCATCGCTTTCGCCTCAGCCGTAACGCTGCCCGCTGCAAGGGCAGTGAGACGATTTTCCCGTACCCAAAAATAAGCCGCAATAGCTCCCGCTCCATAATGGACGTGCCACAAATCACCTGTACGCTCCCGACTGGATACCATGATGGTCAGCCCTTCTTCCAACAAACGTCGATCCAACATGCCACCACCCTTCATCGATGCCAAACTAATAATACGAACGACCAGCAACCGTTTTTTAGCATATTGCATTCGGATTTATGCAAAACACCCCTTTTAAAGCGTTTACTTCTATATGATGATTCAAATCGTGCACATATGCCCATTTTGCCTTTTGGTCCGAATTTTACCCAATGCGAAGTTTTCCGACGTCACGGATCGACACTTCAAGTGGATATATGTTTGATTTTTGCTCGGAGAAGAACCAGGTTCGTTCCTTTTTCACCACTATAAACAGACCGTTCGCATCACCTATGGGGGCAAAGGTATCACTAATCTCTCTCCATCGTTTCAATCCCATCCGCTCAAGTTCATCCACCGTGGAAAGCACATCTTCCGTAACTAACCCCACCTCACACACTTGCAGCAGCTCCTTCTCCGAAAAGGGATGGTCACTCTCGTTATGAAGGGGATGATGAGCAATCAGTTCCAGGATGTTACCGGCAGGGTCTTCAAAGTAAAGCGAATGAGAGTCCCAGTTGGTGGAGTAAGTCTCATCTTGATCCTCATGCCGACTCAGACGTACTCGTGCCGCAGCCCATGCCTTGGCTTCCTGAAAACGATTCGTTGGGATCAACCATGCGAAGTGATAAAACGGATTTTGATCTGCTTCACTCCGCATGAATATCATCTTTGTCAATCCAACTCGTAGCGTGAAGGAATGCTCGGACTCCTCAAGCAACTGCAAACCCAAAATATCTATATAAAAGTGCTTAATGTCCTCCAGTCGTGCTGTATATAACCTGACTTCTTCAAAAATCATGCTGTGTCCTCCTTCACCCGACCGTTCATCTTCTCCCACTGACTCCATGGCACCATGCCGAGTTCCGGCTTCGCTTCATCCGGGAGCATCGATATGAATTCCAGAGAATGACCATCCGGATCGGTAAAATAGACGGACACTGCAGGCATCCAGCCGAATACATACAGTTCACCGATATCATCATCCAGAAAGTTATGCGTCTTGATCCCTTTATCCTCCAGATAGGTGACGGCTTCTTTCATATCCTTCAACGATACCTGAAAAGCAAAATGCTGCCGCTTCACCTCGGAAGGATCTTTTTGCCACAATCCCAGCATGGCGTTGCCTTCACCGCCAATCCAATAAAAGGAGTTCCCTCGTTCCTTCTGCCCATAAGCATGCGGCAATCCAACGATCTGTTCATAGAAATGATGGGATCTTTCCAGATCCGTTACGTTCAGATGTGTCTCAAATATGCCTTTAATCATGATAAAAACCTCTTTTCTCTCTCTTTATCTATGGCTGGCCTCCCATTACTTCTTTCTCTCAACTCCCGGAAGATTTCCGTGCAGCCGTTAACGTCTGGGCCAGATTCAAGAATGAACCAATGACCCGCTGAACCCGATCTTCGATATCCTGGCTGCCTTCATATTCTTCGTATCCATCAAATGTAGCTTCAAACCTTCTCCGCTGTGCACCGCCAATGGAAATCCACTCCTGAGCGTTAATGCCGTGCAAATTGCGGACAATTGCCTGCAATTGCAAAAGCGAGCTCACACCAACGGCTCCGCCTGATGAACTGATTGACAATACTGGTTTGCCACTGAAGTGAGCTTGACTTAGGTGATCCAACGCATTTTTGAGTACGCCGCTGATGCTGCCGTGATACTCTGGCGTAGATAAAATGATGGCATCTGCCGCGAGCATGCGCGTGTTCAGGTCTGCCAGGTTTGGATCTTCATTCTGTTTTTCATCCGGCGCATAGAATGGGAGCGGTGTCTGATATAAGTCGAACAGGCTGACTTCATGCCCCTCACCGCTAATTACCTCCACAGCATATTCTCCCAACCGTGTACTGGTTGCATTTTTCCGATTACTGCCTGCCAAAACCATGATATTCATATATGTCACTCTCCCTCAAATTAATTCAACATTCAATCTGTCGTTATCCTACGTTTCAACTTCCCCTACTGTCATCTTACCTTGCTTCCACCTTGGAATCGTCGGCAGATAGACTTAACTTGCAGCACAAAAAAACTCAACCTTTGGGTTGAGTTTCTACGACTTTAGACTGAGAATATGTTGAAATGGATCAGACGACCCAGCCATTTCTTACGGCATGAAGCGCAGCTTGCGTCCGATCTGCCAGCCCCAACTTGTCCAAGAGATGACTGACATGAGTCTTGACCGTTTTTTCGGTAATGACCAGTTGTACGGCAATCTCTTTATTACTCAAACCTTGCGCGATCAGCCCCAGTACCTCTCGCTCCCGACGGGTAAGCATGTCCGGTCCTCCACTGCGGTCAATCGAACATGATTCGTTCACCTGACCGTGCTGTTCTTTATTCTGAGGCGGAGTATCTGTATGCGCATTAGCACGGAGATGCCCCTCATTTACTGATAATTCAGAGGAAGCCATCACATGCATCAATTGTCCCGCCGCTGCTGGATGAAGTTCCACCTGACCTGCGTGCACATTACGGATAGCAACAGCCAGGTTCTCCGGCTCGATATCTTTTAACAGATATCCTTTCACGCCTGCACGCACGGCGGGTACCACATGATCCTGATCCGAGAAGGAAGTAAGCACAATGATACGGATTCCAGGCAAGAGCGTACGAATTCTTCTCGCTGTCTCAATTCCGTCAAGTACCGGCATATGCAGATCCATTAATACAACATCCGGATGCAACTCCTCTGCTTGTTCCAGGGCTTCCAGCCCGTTCGAAGCTTCACCCACCACTTCCATATCCGACTGTGTGGACAAAAAAACATGTAACCCACGCCTCACCATCGCATGATCGTCAGCGAGCAAAATCGTAATCGGCATATCTTCTTCCCCCTGACTTTATACAGATTCGAACGGAAGTGGAATGACGACCGTTACCGATGTTCCCTTACGGGATGAACTTACAAGTTCGAGGCTGCCGCCCAGCGATTGGGCACGTTCCCTCATGATGGACAGGCCAAGTGAAGTGGGGGGCATGGCCTCACGCCGTTTGGCCCCGCCCTTCCCACGATCTGTAACCGTTAATATCGCTTCATTATCGCTTAACTGAACAATGATCTCAGCGGAAGTGACTCCCGCGTGTTTACGTATATTATTGAGCGCTTCCTGACCGATGCGCCACAGCCCTTCCTCAATGCTTCGAGGCAAGGAACGCATCCCCGTCCGTGTTACAACGACCTGAAGCCCCTGCCCTGTACCATATTCCTGTAATGCACTGAGCAGACCAGACTCCAGACCCGCCGGACGCAGCTGCATGATCAGGGCACGCATTTCTTTCAACGCTTCCTGCGACAGGGAACGAATATCCTTCATCGCTTCGGCTGCCGGATGCAGATGTTCTTGTTCTGAACCAGCCAGCATGCTCTCCGCACCTTTGGCTGTCAAGGAAAGGGAGAACAAAATCTGATTCACCGAGTCATGCAAATCCCGGGCCAGTCGATTTCGTTCCTCCAATCGGGTCAGCTCCCGGCGTTTATCCACCAGCCTCAAACTTTCCCATGAGGCTGTAATATGCTCAGCCAGTGCATCGAGAACCTCACGATCTGCCTGAAGAAAACCATTGGCCGAAGCCAATCCAACCACCAGCACCGCCGTTTCGCCGGGAGCACTTAATGGAATGGGAGCGGCCAAGCCCAAAGGCAGAGCGGACGGATTCACCGCGTTAAGGCATCGTGTAGAAACTTCTTGAATTTCCGGTGCCGACAATATCTCTGCACGGTGAGAATGAATCACACGCCGCATATGACTCTCCCCCTCGGAAGAAAGGTCGCAACGTGTCGGCAACTCAGCCTTGCCATGGGTATGGGCAGCCTGTACCCGAAAGCTTCCATTCTTCTGGGAAACGAGTGCGACAAAAGGCCAGTCATAATGATGACCCAGCAGCTTGACCACCCTCTTGGCCATATCATCTGCATTGTTGCAATCATTGATTGTCATACCCAGCGAACGGCTGAACTCCCCCAGCCTGACGTACAGATCTGCACGCCTTTGCTCCGCGCTGTATAATCGCATCCGTTCCATTGCACTGCCGATCTGATAAGCTACCGCCTGCAGAAGTGCCAGCTCACTATTACTGAAATGCTCTTTCCCCGGAGCAGCAACATTCAGCAGTCCCAGCATCTTCTCCCCCGACCGCAGTGGAACCGTTGCATGATGGGTGATGTCATGCGTATCTCCCCATTGATGTTCAACAGCATCCTCCAGACGTTTGCAGTTTATAATATTGACGGCATTATCGAGTCTCCCGTCCCGGAAACGATTCACGCACCAGCATGTGCCACAGCGCATGGGCTCCTTGTCTTTACGCAGCAGAGCAGGAGGCAGACCGTGATCAGAAATACAGGAGTATTCTCCCTGCGTACCAATCAGGAACACCCAGCCCGCAGTCAGCCCCGTCAGTTCCAATAGTTTGCCCAGGACCGTATCCAGCATCAGATTCAGGTCGTTGGACGTATTGAGCGTTTCCGCGATCGTCTTCAGTGTATACATCTCCTGCATCCCGGCTTGTTCCGTCATGCGGATTCCTCTCCTTTGACTGATCCCTAGTGTTGTTGTTCAATTATTGTATACAATCAGCGAAGGATATAAAAGGATGAACTTCTTGCATTGCGTTCTCAGCCCAGCTTCTGTCGTTCTTTGCGAGATACAGATAATGGTTCCATATTCATCAGACCACGGTCGGACAAAGCCAGCGCCATTTTGTAGAAAGCACGCGTCCGAATCTTCGTATACGTATCCTTGCTGACAGGCGGGTCAAACACATGGTTATACACTTTATAGTCAAATACATCGTCATCCTTCAAATAGCGTTCTCTAACGAGCACACGCTCCTTTTCGCTCAAGCGGGATACCACAAAATCTATCGTATCGCAGTAAGCCTGACGTGCACGCTGTACATCCACATTATAAATTGCCGTTCTGGCTGTGGAATCCCCGGTCACATTCGTTGCACCATGGAAGCGCTCTGCGTAACTCGCCGTCACCATCACCTCCCGTTCTTCAAAAGCAATCGTTTTATAAATCCGGTATTTTTCCAGCGCGGCTTCAACAGCAGTCTGTGTTTTGCGTCGGTCCAATTCGGGCAGCATCAGTTCCATATTCATTCTCCTCCTTAAAGGGTCAGTTAAACTCGCATTCATCTCATCTTTATTAGGGTTATCCGGTTCTCAGAAATAGTAACGGCATTTTTCAAGTTTTTTGTTGCCTTTTGGAATCAATTTAAGTCAGCCATGAAGCAGGAATAATTCATTTCCTCCATCGTACAACTCGTCTTAACTTTACATTTTGTTCGTATTTTGTTCGTATTTCTATTTGAGGATACCACTTTCTGGGGATCGACGTAAACCTTCATTTTGGGTCGTTTTGAGGATAAAATAAAACCTTCGCTCTCATTTCCTTTACCTTTTGGCATAATTGTTTCATATCTCTTTACCTAATGGTATATATACGATATAGTACAGATTATTAAAGATCCTCGTATAAGTCATTTGATTTTTATTAAGAAGCTACCGAGAGTTGTCCTGTGTCGTGTTTAGGTACATATCACGAGCGAACGTAGTGAAGGAGACGGAATCGATTCTGAAGAAACGAAGCGTTCGCCTAAAAGCTTTCTGCAAGAAAGCTACATCGGAAGCATACGCTATCACCGGATTTCTCCCTTTTAGGATAGGGAAACAAAGAAATCTGGGGATAACAGCGATCGAAAGAACGATCCGAATCCGGAACGGGCATAGAGTGCGCATCTACCTCCCCCGTCCAACTGTCTTCTTAATAATTTTCAATACACTTGTACGAATCAAAGGAGTGGCATGAATGGTGGAGCACGCTTTTGGTCCTTATCTGAAACAACTGCGCGAGCAAAAGGGATACAGCATCAATCAGCTCGCCGAAGCAGCAGGAATCAGCAACTCGCAAATTTCACGCATTGAGAATGGGGTCCGAGGCGTTCCGAAGCCCGCCACCATTCGCAAAATCTCGGATGCACTCTCGGTTCCTTACGCGGATATGATGAAACAGGCCGGATACATTGAAGCTGCAAACACAGCTACCGGGCTTCAGGACGCCCCCGAGTGGGCAACCTACAAGGATCGTCGGGATTTCAAGAAGATGCTGGAAGATGAGGATGATCTGATGTTTGACGGCATCCCACTGGATGACGAGGACAAGAAACGAATCAAGGATGTGCTGACAGGTCTGTTCTGGGAAGCCAAGCAGATGAACAAACGCAAAAAAACAAACGAGCCGGATGAGCGCCCATGAGGCATAGCGAGCTGAACAAAATGAAGCAGCAGGTGAGATGATATGGATGACATTGTAACAAAGCTGATTCGAAAACACCGGACGAACTGCCCTTTCAGCATTGCCCGAGCCATTGGAATACAGATCCGGTTCACTAATCTGGGCAAATCCACCAAAGGACTGTATTTCCGTAAGCTCCGCCGCAGATTTATCGTCATTCACAATGATTTACCGCCGGAATGGCAGCGTTTTGTGTGCGCCCATGAACTTGGACATGACCGATTGCACAAAGGTATAAACCGTTTTTTTCTGGAGGAGCACTCCTACTTTGCACCAGGTAAACTGGAAAGACAGGCCAATCGTTTTGCGATTCAACTTCTGACTTCAGGGGTCACGCCTGAACCCGATGAATCACTGGAGAAATTTTGTTTGCGTACAGGACTGCCACGTGAAGTGCAGCATTTTTTTTAGTCTATTTAAGAACATATGTTCCTGTAAAATCAAATTTCCTCTATAGCTTCCACCATGAGAATCAGATGTCACTTTCAGGTTACTTATTTTTACGCAAATCATGAGATTTCCTAATAATAGTCTGGTAAAATACAACATGAGTTGTGCAAACGCTCAAGAGATTATTATTTTGGGGAGGTTACTGATTCATATGAAAATCTGGAAGACTTACGTTTCACTTCTGCTAACGCTCTGTCTGCTGTTTGGCAGTGTAGGCATCGCAGCAGCTGCAACGGATACCACTCCGGGCACAGGTAAGCATATTACGATTCTACATACGAATGACACGCACGCACGCGCAGCGGAGTCCTCACCTGCGATGGGTTTCGCCAAAGTAGCTGGCATTGCGGACAAATACCGTAGCGAAAACCCCAATACCCTTCTGCTCGATGCCGGAGATGCTGTACATGGTACAACTTTTGCCACACTTGTTAACGGCGAAAGCATTGTTAAAGTCATGAACGAAATCGGTTATCAGGCCATCGTACCGGGTAACCACGAATTTAACTACGGTTCTGAGCGCCTCATCGAACTTGCGGATATGATGAACTTCCCCATGCTCAGTGCCAATGTGAAAAAGAAAGACGGGATTCGTCTCTTCGAGCCTTATCTCATTAAAGAAGTTGACGGCGTGAAAATCGGTATCATTGCGCTAACTACTCCGGAAACCATGTATAAAACGAATCCGAAAAATGTGCAAGGTCTTGATATTACAGATCCAACTGCGGAAGCCAAAGTACTCGTAAACGAAATTCGCAGCAAAGTAGATGTTGTTGTTGTATTGGGACACCTTGGACAAGACGCGTCCAGCACCGATACTAGTTTCAAAGTGGTCAAAGAAGTGCCCGGCATTGATGTATTCATCGACGGTCATAGCCATACGGTTCTGCAAGACGGCCTTGTGTCCGATAATGGAACATTGATCGCCAGCGCCGGAGAGTACACCAACTTTGTAGGTGTCATCGATCTGTGGGTAGATGGTGGCAAAGTCACAAAAAAACAAGCAACACTGATTGATGAAACAGAAGCAAAAGACATTAAACCGAATGAGAAAGTTGCCGCACTGGTGAACTCCATTCAGAAAGAACAAGAACCGATCCTGAAAGAAGAAGTAGCCAATACAGCAATTCTGCTGGACGGTAAACGTGAACAAGTACGTGCAGGTGAAACCAACCTGGGTGACCTGCTGGCAGATGCCATCCGTGACGTCAGCCAAGCCGATATCGCACTCACAAACGGTGGCGGTATTCGTTCTTCCATTGAAAAAGGCATCGTAACGAAAGGTGATATTATCACTGTACTTCCTTTTGGTAATCAGGTTGTAACACTTGAAGTCAAAGGCTCCGATGTACTCGCAGCCCTTGAGAACGGTGTAGCATCCTATCCTGAACCAAGCGGTGGATTCCCGCAAGTATCCGGCATGACATTCAGCATTGATTCTTCTGCTGCAAAAGGCAGTCGTGTACACTCCGTCATGATTGGCGATAAAGCTCTTGATCCGAAAGCAACGTATACGCTGGCTACGAATGATTTCACCGCTGTTGGCGGTGACGAGTACACCATGTTTACGAAATACACAACGTCAGGCATGTACGGAGCCATGGATGAAGCATTGATCGAATACATGCAAAAACTGGGCGCTGTCACGATCAAAACAGACGGCCGGATCAAGGAAGCCAAGGCTCCTGCAGTTGAACCGGAAGCTCCTTCGACAGAAACACCAGCACCAACTACACCGAAGCCCGAAGCACCAACACCAGAAACGCCGTCGAAACCGACACCAGGCAAGCCAGCTCCTGCCAAACTGCATGTTGTTAAATCTGGGGATTCCTTGTACTCCATCTCCAAAAAATACGGCACAACGTGGCAGACGCTGCAAAAGCTGAACCATATCAAAAATCCACACTGGATTTATCCAGGCCAACAATTGAAGCTGCCTGCAGCCTCTTAAGCTAAAGTAAGAGCAACCCGGTCCAATCATATCCATGGTGCATCCGTATCTGAAATGATTGTACCGGCAACGAAGGGTGACTCTCATGCCGCCATAAGCGGCTGAGGGTCACCCTTTCCAATGTCATTCCACCTTATCTAAGCATGATCTTATAGAGCTGGAGGTGCCCTGTTTATGGAAATATGCTTTGCTGTAAAAATAAATCCTCAATGTGTCTTCCCTGTACAGTCTCATCCCTGTACCTAAAACATGGACTATTGCAAAAACTCGCATCATTGCCATTCCTGCAAGGCTATCTGCCATTCCAAAGGATAATGATTTGCAGCGATGTTTTGCATATTTGCACATCCATACCTTCGCGCATACCATGCGGAGACTGGCTTAAATCCAAAACCGTTGCACACAGAATACAACTTTTCAAAGGATAGTCATTTGGTAGGAATAAAGCAGGCAATCGCAGCTTTATTCTATGTCTGTAGCCCTCTTTTTAAGGCTTTAGGCTGTGGCTCAGCCCCAAAAATAGTTTACCGCATAATAATCGGAACTATTATATGCTCTGATATTATCAGACGGTTTCTAGAGCCTTTTTTACATATGGACAGAGATTTCTTCGAGGTTAGAGCTGTCCCTTCACATACGTTATAGCTTCTTGAGCAGTCATGCCCTTCCGTTTGGTTTCACCTGCTGCTGCCAGCGCATGTGATCCCAATTCAACCTGCCCGTCGGCCGCTCCTCGGCCAATTACAATCTGAACAGGCAACCCGATCAATTCCGCATCCTTGAACTTCACCCCTGGCCGCTCATCCCGATCATCCACAAGAACAGAGTATCCTGCATCCAGGAGCTGTTGTTCCAATTCAAGCGCAAGCTGGCGTTGTTGTTCATCTTTCCAGCTAACAGCAATCAGATGTACATGATACGGAGCGATAGCAGCAGGCCAGCGGATGCCATCTTCCCCAGCGTATTGTTCAGCTATAGCCGCCATGAGTCGAGATACACCAATACCGTAACACCCCATTACAGGCGCACACTGACGTCCGTTGCGATCCAGGAACGAGGCGCCCATCGCATCACTGTACTTGGTTCCAAGTTTGAAGATATGCCCCACTTCAATGCCTTTCGTAAATACCAGTCGTTCTCCACAAACCGGGCAACCGTCACCTTCAGCAGCAAAACGGATTTGTTCAACTTTGTCCAAAGCAAAGTCCTTACCCGGTCGTACATTGGAGTAGTGTACATCGATTTCATTGGCCCCTGTAATTGCATGTTTCATTGCAGCTACATCGGCATCTACTACAATCGGCAGACCCAGTCCAATGGGCCCCAGGAAACCTACCGTCAGATTCGGGTACTTCGCAAGTGATGCCTCGTCAGCCAGGATCAATTCTTCCGCACCCAATACTTGCTTTAGTGCAATATCATTCAGCTCATGATCCCCGCGAACAAGCGCCGCGACCAATTGACCATCGGCTTGATACAGCAACGTTTTGATCATATGCCGAGCATCCTCGCCCACAAAAGCACTTAGTTCAGCAATCGTACGCACCCCTGGCGTTTGGATTCGTACCAACGTGTTTGCTGCTTCCTCATCACATTTATGGGCCGTAGCTATGGAATCGTCAGAAATGGAAGTGGCAGCTTCATTCGGTGCAGCCTTCAGGGAAGATCCGGAAGCCTGATATCCGGCTTTCTCCAGATTCGCGGCGTATCCGCAATGTTTGCAGGTTACAATCGTATCTTCCCCCACATCGGCAAGTGCCATGAACTCATGGGTCTCCCCCTGCCCCCCAATGGTTCCTGCATCCGCCTCCACCCGGATATACTCCAGACCACACCGCTCCAAGATTCGGGAATATGCGGTATTCATCGCCTGATAGGTGCGATCCAGCTCTTCCCAGTCGGATGCAAAGGAATAGGCATCCTTCATAATGAACTCCCGGCCGCGCAGCAATCCGAATCTCGGACGACGCTCATCTCTGAACTTGGTGCCAATCTGATAAAGTGTAAACGGCAGCTTCCGATAGGAATTCACCTCATCGCGAGCCAGCGCCGTTACCACTTCTTCATGGGTTGGACCGAGGGCGAACTCACGTGCATGACGATCCTTCAGCCGCATTAACTCAGGGCCATATTGCGTGTATCTTCCAGATTCCTCCCACAGCTCAGCTGGCTGCATGATTGGCAGCAATACTTCCTGACAGCCGGCACGGTCCATTTCCTCGCGAACGATACGTTCCACGTTCAGCAATATACGCCGACCTAAAGGCAAATAGCTGTATATCCCCGCTGCCAGCTGGCGAATCATGCCGGAACGCAGTAACCAGCGATGTCCTGCTGCATCGGCCTCTGCCGGTGCCTCACGTAATGTTGGAACAAGCATTTCACTTTGACGCATCTTGCACACCTCTTATCTTCTGAATGTATTGTAAATCAGGTTATAAACAGCAAAAAGACACATCCGTCAAGGGACGAATGTGTCGTGGTACCACCCTTATTTAACTGCATTTTATCGATTTCGGCTTGCCATCAGATCTTCTTGGGCAATCTTCATTCACCGCTTCTGTTCGCAACCTTTGCGATTCGAAGTATGCAGTCCTTCTGAGCATAACGGTCCCATCCGGCGGAGGTTGCAACCTATAGGTTATCTGCTCCGCAGCTCGCGAGGTAGGAATTATGAAGCAGCAGCAGAAACCTTACACTACGTGGTTTCCTCTCTGTAGAAGCTGACTGACATAATTATGTCCTCGTTGATCGCTGTTATCATTTTTGCTCACCTTAGTACATTTACAAGAAATTGTCAACCACCCGGTTACACTCCATTTACTAAAATGAATTGCCGAGCGATGGCTGACATGACCGTGCGTTCCCTGTAATATAGAGAAATAGAAACCATGTATTAATTGATAAAGGAGTTAGTCCTATGCCATATATTATTTATGATCTTGAATTCACGGTAAGTCGCAATACACGTTACTCTTCGGAAATTATAGATATTGGTGCCGTCAAAGTCACAGATGGTGAGAACGGCCTGTGCGTTTCAGACACGTTCCATACTTATGTTCGTCCTTCCAATAAATCCGTTCTGTCAACCGACACGGTTCAATTCACGGGCATTACCCAGAAGGATATTGATGCAGCCCCTCTTTTTCCAGAAGCATTGAATCAATTTATGACCTGGATGGGAAGTGATCCCTATTACATGTGCTCCTGGGGACCCGATGATCGCAGCAAACTGATCTCTCATTGCCGTACGCATCAACTCGATGTCGCCTGGATCACCAACCATAATGATCTCCAGCAGCAATGGTCACGTACAGTGCACAGGGAAGGAAAATTCCGTCAACTTGGACTCGCCCAGGCGCTTGAATTGTGCGGAATTGAATTCGACGGGACACAACACCGTGCATTGGATGATGCCATCAATACAGCCAAAGTATTCATGCACCAATTTGACCAATTTAACCTGGAAACGAATTGTGCAGCTGATGATGAAGGGATAACATCCAAAGTGGTCTATTCCAGTAGTGTTGATGAAGATAAAGAATCCCCTTTTGGTAATCTGGCACACCTTTTCAAGGCCAAAGAGTAATCCCCCCAGCCCTTACCTTATGGCACAAAAGGCAAGAGTGTGAGGCCTATTCAATGTTACAGTCTCAGTTGTAGATTCCCCGCCAGCGTTCCAGACGTTCTCTCATGATGAGGCGGAATTTCTCGGGTTCAAGAATCTCGGCATCGGGTCCATATTGAGATAGCCAGGTCAGAAATCCTTGTTCATCACTCAATATGGCCTCAAACAACAATGTGCCTTCCGGTTCGATTGTTAAAATGGGGCGGGCAAAAAACTGTTCCTCCATAACACGCTCCACAGCGTGCGGCGAGAATCTGATCTTGAATGCAATCCACTCCGTACTGCTGCCATGTTCTCGTGGCGTACGGAAGTAAGATTGTAACAGGTAATCATCTTTGCGAAACGTGCGAGGCAAAATACGAACCCTGTGCAAACGACTCACTTGAAATATTCTCAGTTTCTCAGATAGGTGACAATATGCCAACAGGTCAAATCGGTACTCACGGGGGATGAGGCAATAGGGGTCAATCCGTACAATCCCTTTTTTACCTTGAGACAGGTATTCTCCTTCAATGGTGTTCTGTGATATTCCAGCCTCCAGTAAGGTCACAAGGGAATGATTCAGAAGATCCGTATTTTCATTGTGCCAAGCAGGCGTACCTACTTTGAATAGCCCGCTAATTTGCTCAGTCCATTCCACTCGTTCTGTTTTGTTTTTCTGATTCGAAGCAACCACTTTCTCATACGCGCTCTCAAAAGCGGGCTTCAGCAACGGACGAATATTCTCCATGACTTCTGCCAGGTGCATAAAGGCTTGAGCTTCTTCATCAGACCAATTCAGCGGATACATGGCAAAATGGCTGATAAACATATATCCTCTTCCATGTCCCATGTTGGCGATCGGGATATGCATTGCACTGAGGGCCTCCATGTCGCGGTATATCGTCCTTTCCGTTGTCTCGCACCGCTCGGCAAGTTCACGGGCCAGAATCCCCGGCTTAGCCTGCACAAGAGTTATAATGCGCATTAATCGGATCAGTCGGTCTGTCATTTTGCCGGACCCTCCACTATGTTGTTTCAATAAATTCGAAAATGCTCCATCCATCTTTTGTTAGTATGTTGTTTAGTACATTCGACTTATTCCTTTACTTCACCTTCAAATAATTATGTAGAAACATTCCCAACCACACCGTCATCACTAGTTCTTTGTCCCTATTCACCTAACATGGAATTTTCGCGATTATTATATATGGAAGCAAAAGTCACTCCATAATGGTGACGAAGTTTCTCCACGATTTCGGCCTCATAATAATAATCCAGGTCCTGCTTGCGAGCGGCTTCAATTAACAAAGCATCTGCATGCCGACGCAGCATATTACTTCCTTCTTGTGAACGACCTCTTTCATAAGCACGTAAGGCTTGTTTAATCAAAGGGACCGTTTCGCTTAATTTGATCGTCTTCTCTACCTTAGGGTCTTCCGGCTGTCGTAGCATACCCAAATGGCTAGTATACTGGATATACAATTGCTCTCTGCGCAGCAGTACCCTCTGGCTTTGTTTCAATTTCCGTGTACTCCAATAAGCTGAACATACAGCTGTTTTGCCTGAGACGCGTGGTCCCATGGCAAATTCGAGCAAAATTTGCTTACTCTCTCCCTTGTACACGTCCCCAAGTCTTAGAACCCAGCCAATATCCGTTTCTTTGGAGCGGCAACCATAGATGCCTTTCAGTTGAATTCCAAATTCCGGTTTAAGCAAAAGTTCCAAGTCTCTCGACACAATTTTGGGTGCTATTTTCCTGAGTCTTTTGGCAGGGGCTCCATTACGCCATTCAACCATCATATATACGGGGTCGGCTCCCCCTGTCGGTATGGCCTCTCGATTCCACGAATAAGATACTTCAAAGACTGAGTTCACTGGTAGTCTCTCCCCCGATTTATAGGTATTATCTTCTAAGTTATCAGGGTAAATGGACACTATATTGTCACGGAACATATGTTCGCAGGAAATTTTTCCATAATATTAGTTTTTCATCCCTTAATCCGTCTAAATACGACAATTTACGACGAAAAAGCTTGGCAATTTGCCAAGCTTTTAGAGTACTTCAATATGAGAGGTCCTAAATTAAACGGTCGCTGAATTCATACCCATTTTGTGTAAAGACTGTAATGACTCAGGATTAGTAACTGGAGCATAGGTAACGCTGTCAATAATCAATTCACGCCCGATTGGCTCACCGTTTACAGTGATCATAATCGTTTTGGTTGTTGGTGTTTGTTCTGATGTGTACATATGTTTTTACTCCTTTGTATTCACGATCTTTTTGAGCATCGGATATATTCGTTTCGTTCATTCATTTTCGTCAATATGAATAGCAGGTACCCGGAACGGAAGAAATGGATAGATGCATATGCAGAACTGTCCGGGTTGCTACCCTGCTCTTCTATTACCCCTGCAAATTAAAAGTTAAACAACCGTGTTTGTATTAAATTAATTCAATATAGGGTAATTAAAATGAGATCATCTTGAACCCATTGCCCTGGTTTTGACGTATAATGAAAGAGCCGTATTTCAACAAATGACGACGAAATCGGCAAACGATTATGTAACCGAAAGAAGGTGCCATTCATGCCAAAATCCATTCAGGGTTATTTCATTCGGGTGTTATTCACCACATGTATATTGTTTGCTGTTTCCTTGACTTCTACAGTAAGTGCAGCGAATGCCAATATATTTTCAGATATCTATAGTGGTTGGGAACGTGTTTCTGAGCTTCCAGGAGAAGTAAATGCGTTGCAGGAAAGCTACCAACAAACGCTGGAACAATTGAATCAGACCTCCGCTCAATTGGGACAAGCCCAGGCAAATGTCGAAGCCTTTAAAGCCCAGAACGAGTTGCTGCTAGCTCAAAATGAGAAACTGACCGATATGGTAAGCAAGCTGCAAAATGATCAGGATGCCAAAACGGCAACTACCAAACGCATTCAGACAATGGTGATCACAGCCGTTTCTCTCATATTGGGATACTTCATTCTGATCCGAGTGATGCGCTGGGGAATGCGTCGCCGCTCAGGTCGAGTATAAAAGAACAGGAGCAACCGCATGCACATACACCTGAATAATACTGAAGCTGGCGGAGCCGGGCAGGTGGTCACGTTCTCGCTAATCCAGGACGATCGCCTCCATATTCTGCACCCCCAGCAAATTGTCGCTTTTCGCGGTCCCAGCAGTAGCCGTCATGATAAAATCATGAATATTACTGGCATGTACCGCAAAAAAAAGCTGATTAAATCCGAAATCACCGGTCCCTGCCAATTTGTGGCCGCCCTGCCTCCCGGATTCACCATGAAGGAAGTTGAACTGAGTGAGAACAGCGATCTGCTGTACGACTTCCGGCACCTGTTTTTTTACTCCGACGGTGTGACAATGCATACCAAAATTCAAAAAATCAAAAACATGCTGATCACCCGTGACGCAGTCAAAATGAAATTTTCCGGCAAAGGAAAGATCGGATTGCTGACACAAGGTCAGGTCTGTCAACAGGAACTGCACCCCACTGCACCACTTTATGTGGACGCGAGCAGCATCATCGCCTATCCTGAAAATGCGCAGCTTGAACTTACCGTGTATGGGAACAACCTTGCCAGCCAACATATGAACTATCATTGGAAGATGACAGGACATGGCTCTGTACTCTTTCAGGCCGGCCGTGAAAATCATAGACTGGAACAGGATCTGAACGACGAGGGTTTGTTTAAGCGGATTCTGAAGGAAGTCATTCCGTTTGGAAATGTTTTAATTAAATAAATCCATACATCCAGATGACGTTAAGTTCGGATTAAACTTGCTTCTCATTGGAAAGCCTGCTCGCCGGATTGAAATTGTGTTATACTGTACCGGACAATTGAAGAAGAAAATCCATGCCTGAGGCATGGGAGAGGTTCGCGAACTCCCTCTATAAGACTTGACCTTCATCGGTCAATAAGTCTTGCGTACATTTTAGGTAACAACGTACGTAAAAAACTAAGGACACTAGATCGTTCCTGCTTTTTTTGAAGCAGCCTGCGAGAAGGTGTGTTTTTTGATGGATGCCAGTTCATGAACTTCTCTGTTCTTCCGACACTCTGTGCCTATGCGCATGGATTGATCTTAAGAAGATGGAGAGGTTTTTTTATGTTGAACGAAGAAAAAGCAGTCGTTGTATTCAGCGGTGGCCAGGACAGTACGACTTGTTTGTTCTGGGCCAAACAGCAATTTGCCGAGGTAGAAGTGGTTACCTTCGATTACGGCCAGCGTCACAAGCTGGAGATTGAGTGTGCCGCCGAGATTGCTCGCGATCTGGGTATACAGCAAACGGTGCTGGACATGAGCTTGTTAAACCAGCTTGCGCCCAATGCTCTCACTCGCACCGATGTGGAGATTACACATGAGGAAGGCGAACTGCCGAGTACATTTGTCGATGGACGAAATCTGCTGTTTCTCAGTTTTGCGGCGATTATGGCGAAGCAAAAAGGGGCTCGTCACCTCGTCACAGGTGTATGCGAAACGGATTTCAGCGGTTACCCGGATTGTCGGGATTCATTTGTGAAATCGATGAATGTTACGCTAAATCTGTCGATGGACTACCCGTTTGTCATCCATACTCCACTGATGTGGCTGGACAAAGCCCAGACGTGGAAAATGGCGGATGACCTCGGCGCCTTTGATTATGTACGAGAGCGCACACTGACTTGTTACAATGGAATCATCGGCGATGGCTGTGGCGAATGCCCAGCCTGCAAACTGCGCAAAGCCGGACTGGATCGCTATGTGCAGCAACGCACGGCTGCCGAATCTTTAGGAGCGGATGTACGATGAGTGAACCGGGAACATTTCGTATTGTGGAACGGTTGCAGCGGATTGGAGAAGATATCCTCCCTGATCAGCTGCGCTATCACCGTAAACGTGTACTTGTAAGTAAGGAATTCACGTTTGACGCCGCACATCACCTGCATTGTTATGAAGGCAAGTGCAAGAATTTGCACGGGCATACCTATAAAGTGGTTTTCGGGATTAGCGGTTATCCGGGTGAGACAGGACTTACGGTTGATTTTGGACATATCAAGGAGATATGGAAAACACAAATTGAAGGTTATCTGGATCATCAGTATTTGAACGAGACTCTTCCCCTTATGAATACAACGGCTGAAAATATGGTGGTCTGGTTGTTCGAACAAATGGAACATGCCCTGCAGACTGAGCCATATGTGACCATGACTGAAGGCGGTCGGACAGAGTTTGTCCGCCTATATGAGACACCTACCAGCTACGCAGAGGCCAGACGGGAGTGGATGATCGATGAGTAGATTGGAGCTAGGTCAACTCACAACGTCCATCAATCAGGATGGAACAAATGCTCCTCCTGCGGAGGGATTAGCTGATAACACGCTTCCTCATGGACACAAACGCAGTAAAGAGGCTCGTATTCCTGTGATGGAGATCTTTGGCCCTACGGTTCAAGGTGAAGGCATGGTCATTGGGCAGAAAACGATGTTCGTCCGCACCGCAGGCTGTGATTATCGCTGCTCCTGGTGTGACTCGGCCTTTACTTGGGACGGCAGCGGCAAGGACCTGATCCGGATGATTACACCGGAAGACGTGTGGGAAGAATTGCGCCGCGTCGGCGGTTCACGCTTCTCCCATGTGACCATCTCGGGCGGCAACCCCGCCCTGCTCGCTTCACTGGGCGGATTGGTCGCCTTGCTGCGGGAGAACGGCATCCGCATCGCGGTGGAGACGCAGGGTTCCCGCTGGCAGTCCTGGCTGGCGGACATCGACGAAGTCACTGTCTCGCCCAAGCCTCCCAGCTCAGGCATGGACACCGACTGGGCTGTGCTGGATGATCTGATCCACCGACTGGCTGCTGGCCCGGTGGAACGAAGCCATAGTCTGAAGATCGTGATCTTTGATGAGACAGACCTGGACTATGCCCGCCGTGTGCATGCACGGTATCCGGGCACAGCTTTATTTTTGCAGACCGGGAACCCGGATGTGACTTCTGCCGATACACCTGATCTCGCGTCTTCCCTGCTTGCCCGTTACGAGTGGTTAATCGACCAAGTCAGTGCATCTGACGATCTGAACGACGTTCGTGTGCTTCCACAACTGCATACGTTGGTATGGGGAAACAAACGCGGCGTCTGATGGGCTGTATGGGTGGAATGGGCGGCATGATGTAATTTTGGAAACAAACAGAGGTTAACAGTGCCTATCATATATACCGGTAAGCTTCGTGCGTCGCCGGAACGAAGGAGCGTTTACGAATCGATGAGACAACCTGACGAAATGCAAGACCTGACGCTGCTGGGCAACCAGGGCGTAAAATATACGTTTGAATATGATCCGGGCATTCTGGAAAGCTTTGATAACAAACATCCTTACCGTGATTATTTTGTCAAATTCAACTGTCCGGAGTTCACCAGCCTGTGCCCGATCACGGGTCAGCCGGACTTCGCAACCATCTATATCAGCTACATCCCTGATGTGAAAATGGTGGAGAGCAAGTCACTTAAACTGTACCTGTTCAGCTTCCGCAACCATGGGGATTTCCACGAGGATTGTGTGAACATCATCATGAACGACCTGATCAAACTGATGGACCCGCGCTACATTGAAGTGTGGGGCAAATTCACGCCGCGCGGCGGAATCTCCATCGACCCGTACACCAACTATGGCAAGCCTGGGACGAAGTATGAACAAATGGCCGAGCATCGCATGATGAATCATGATATGTATCCCGAGACGATTGATAATCGTTAATCGGCAGTTACATCAGTTAGAGTATATTTAAAATAAAATAAAATTATAAAGCACACAAAAGCCGAACTCTTCTATCTGAAGAAATTCGGCTTTTTTTACATTAAAATGAGAACGTTAATTTCTCCTGTTCCCCTTGTCGACCCTTCAAATCTGTCCTATTATGTAACAATATGCTTAGGCACATCACATCATCAGGCGCTGATCCCTCGTGACCGCGACCAAAGGAGAACTGTACATGTCCATGCAAAATTCATTATCCAAAGACGCCGCTGTGCGTTCAAAAGCTCCACCCGGATTGGATGCCCAAGGTACCGTTTACCGGATCTTGATTGCCATCAGTCTGGTTCATCTCTTCAACGATTCGATCCAGTCTGTCATTCCTGCCATTTTTCCAATTCTGAAAGACTCCATGCATCTCACTTATACGCAGATCGGATGGATTTCGTTCGCCATCAACTTTACCGCGTCCATTATGCAGCCTGTTGTAGGCTGGTTTGCCGATAAAAAACCAACACCTTCCATCTTGCCTATTGGTATGGGCTTTACGTTCACTGGCATGCTGCTGCTTGCCTTCGCCGACAGTTATATGGCTGTCCTGATCTCCGTCATCTTTGTTGGTCTCGGTTCGGCAGCATTCCATCCGGAAGGTTCAAGAGTATCCCATATGGCCGCAGGGCCTCGTCGGGGCCTGGCTCAGTCCATCTTCCAGGTAGGTGGTAATGCTGGTCAGTCTCTGGCTCCATTGCTCACCCGATGGATTTTCATCCCGTTTGGCCTGTTCGGTGCCATTGGGTTTACCGGGATTGCTGCTGCAGGAATTGCGGTCCAAATCTATATCGCTCGCTGGTATGGACGCATGCTGCAATCGGGAGGGTATTTGCGCAGACAGGCGGCAGCCCGTCGTGCTCCCAATCCGGCGTTACGCAAAAAGATTGCTGCTGCCATTACGATATTGATCCTGCTCGTCTTTGTCCGTTCGTGGTATGTCGCTTCGATCGGCAGCTTTTATGCGTTTAACCTAAAGGATACATTCAACTTGTCCACAGAAGACGCACAAATCTATATCTTCCTGTTCCTGGCTGCCGGGGCACTTGGTACATTCTTTGGCGGTCCACTGGCGGATCGCTTCGGCAAACGCAACATGATCTTCCTGTCGATGGCCGGAGCCGCTCCCCTGGCGCTGCTGTTGCCTTACGCCAATCTGTTCTGGACAGCCGTATTGCTGAGCATTATTGGGTTCATCATGTTGTCCAGTTTCTCGGTGACCGTTGTGTATGCACAAATGCTCATTCCGGGCAAAATCGGAACCGTCTCTGGCCTGATCACCGGTTTGGCATTTGGTATGGGCGGTCTGGGCGCACTCGTGCTCGGAAACTGGATCGATGTGTTCGGCGTATCACCAGTCATGCAAATGTGCAGCTTCCTGCCGCTAATCGGCATCTTCACCTTCCTGCTTCCATCGGATAAATTGCTGAACCGCTGGGCGGAAGAGAACGGTAGCGAAGAATAAAAAAAATCTATATAGCATAACGTCCAATACACAAAGAAACAAAAGAAAGCTATTAAGACGGCCTAGCGAAAAGTGGCGTCAGAAGGTTAACCGGCGTCGAGTCAACGCCAAAATGTGCAAACGGGATGAAGCCTTACCTTAAGGGCTTCATCCCGTTTGTGTTTTAAAAGCGTTAGTGTCAGTGTCAACAGCGACAGCCTGCATGAACTGGTGAATTGTAGATATAATAATGTGAGCATGTGTGTAACGAATCTAGCACGTTCTATTGTCATCATATCTGGCAAACCACCAGTGTAACGAATCACAGACGCTTTATTCCTCGTTTCACCTATCATTTTGCAAGTTTTCAGCACGAATAGCGATTGTGGGATTCGTTAGAAAGGACACAACCTTCAAAATGTCATTATAAGATGCCATAGCTTCGTTAGCATCAGAATCAGCACCAAGTGGCTGTGGTCTCATAGACATTTTGTTCATTGATATCATTGCGAAAGGCGTTGAAGAATCAGCCTCTTTTTATATAACATTTTTCCGGCCTCGGCGACATCCCGAATCGTATTCTTATTACTCACTGACCCAAATACCATGCCGGCAATCGGAATGAGCTGGAACAGCTTTTTCCAACCAAACGATTCGCTGTAGGAATTAAAAACCTCCCGCCAGCCCTGCATTTGTGAGATAACCTCCACCTGTTTGTCGGGATTATCATAATCGGCGAGTTCATCAATAATTGCTTTCTTGCCCACAATATCGGCAGAGGAGAATTGCAGACATTTGACAATGAATATGCGTTCCTGCGGTTCGTCGGGATCATATCCGTAGCATAGTGCCATCTCCTGCAGCACTTTTAGGGAAAGTCCCATCACGATCGGGATATCCGCCGCAATCGTTACTATTCCGCCAAAGCCTGTTGCGGCTCCTTGTGCGGCAGCAAACTTGGTTCGACTGTCCGTAATGCTATCCGCAGTACGATCCAGTACTTCAAGAGGTAAACCCTCCACGCTGTGGATCTTTGCAGTATCTTCTGCTTCTGCATCCTCTTCAAAAGGATAAGTATCTTCATCTTCCTTCATGGAATACCCGGATTGGATAGCTTCCTCTTGGAGCAGCTTGGCTACCTTCTTTTTCTGAACGAGAAACTTGCCGCCATTCTGTACATACTGCCCGACATCGTTCAGCGCGTCTCCAATCTTCTGTTTCAGTGCTTTGGGCATGACTTTATCCAGCATGGCAAATGGCAAACGACCAATTTTGTCCCAAATAAACAAGTCCTTTTGCTCTTTTTCCCATTTTATAATCTGTTCCAGTTCCCGGTCCAATGTCTCGCGTGAATCCATATATGGCCTCCTAATATTGTTGTATGTAGTGATCTGTATACAGCTCATACGCAGAGGTTAACGGTATGGTTGCTTATATTCCAGACTCTCATCTACGTATTCAAGCCCACCATCTCAATATGGGCATAAGTAAAAGCCCCTAATCCGCATGGCTCGCTGACTAGGGGCTTACTCTGTTAAAAAATGCAGTATTATTATTTCGCTTCAGCCGCAGCCTTTCCATCCGGAACAGGAATTCCAAAATCAGGCGTACCATCTTCGTTCCAACGAATCACCTGTGCACGAGCATGACGATTTGGATCGTAAAGAGGGTCTCCTTCAATCTCTTTGTAATTACGCGCGTGATAGATCAGAATATCCGTCTTGCCGTCTGGCGATACGGTAAAGCTGTTATGACCCGGGCCATACTGGCCGTTTGCCTCACACGTCTGGAATACCGGTTTAGGCGATTTCACCCAGCTTGCTGGATCAAGCAAGTCGGCATCTTCATCCGCAGTGAGCAAACCCATACAATAATTGTAGTCCGTCGCACTTGCCGAGTAACCGATGAAGAGTCGCCCATTCCGGTGCAGTACTGCTGCCCCTTCATTTACCTTGAAGCCGATGATCTCCCAATCGTATTCAGGTGTAGAAATCATCACCTGTTCACCGCGCAGCGTCCACGGATTCTCCATTTCGGAAATGTACAGATTCGAGTTGCCTAAAATATCCGGATCTTTTTGGGCCCAGACCAGATAGCGGATTCCTTTATGCTCAAAGGTCGTTGCATCCAATGCAAACGTCTCCCAGCGTGTTTGAATTTGTCCTTTTTCTACCCATTCACCTTCCAGTGGATTTGCAGAATCATTCTCCAATACATACATCCGGTGGTCGAAAAGGCCCTCGTTCGTCTCGCTAGTATGAGCAGCAGCGTAGTATATGTACCATTTGCCCTCGATAAAATGAATTTCGGGTGCCCAGATATTGGCACTCATCGGTCCTGAATCACGTTTGTGCCATGCCGTTACAGGCTCGGCATCTCTCAACTCTTCCAACGTCTGTGCACGCCGGATTTCAATTCGGTCAAAGGCCGGCACGGAAGCAGAGAAATAATAGTAACCATCTGTATGACGGTACACCCACGGATCAGCCCGCTGCTCCAGGATGGGATTGGTAAATGTAATGGAATCAGTCATGAGAACGCTCCCCTTTCAAATGTGTGTGTATGGCTCGGAGTGAGGAGTTGTAGACCTTAAGCGGAAAACATAAAACCTGCTGCTGCTGGTGCACCGCGGACGCTCCGGGGGTGGCAGGGCCTTGTTGCTCTCTTGTCCTCCGATTCCCTTATTCCACCACTCTTGGCGGTTGAAATCGGATGCCAAAGTCGCTCCTGCGGCTCCTTCCTCCCCCTTCGCTGCTTGTGCACCTTAAAAGCAACAGCTTCGCTCTTTCCACGCTCGCTAAACCACATCCAAACTCCGAGCCATCGGTGTGGCTCTGTAAATGTGGGGTCAACCGCTTCGCTCGGTCGACTCTCCCCACTAAAGACACGGCTGGCCGTAAGCTATCGGCCAGCTGGGGGTGCACCGCGGACGCTCCGGGGGTGGCAGGGCCTTGTTTCTCTCTTGTCCTCCGATTCCCTTATTCCACCGCTCTTGGCGGTTGAAATCGGATGCCAAAGACGCTCCTGCGGCTCCTTCCTCCCCCTTCGCTGCTTGTGCACCTTAAAAGCAACAGCTTCGCTCTTTCCACGCTCGCTGAACCACATCCAAACTCCGAGCCATCGGTGCGGCTCGGTCTATGGGGTCGACCGCTTCGCTCGGTCGGCTCCACCTAACTTCGAGCCATATCTATGGCTCTCTACTTCTCCGCTGCGCTAATCTGTTTGCCCCAGACGGCAATGCCGCGGTCGCTCAGGCCAGTAACCACAAGTGCAGGCTGACTTCGCTCCCAGTCCCAGGACGGGAGAAGCTTGAGCTCCTCTGTGGAATCTCCGCCCCACGGGCTTTCTTTCCACTCCAGCGTGAGCGTTTGTTTGCCATCAAACGTCCATTTGCCTGAACCCTTTCCGCTTTTAATTTGACCATTGCTCTCCAATTCATAGGGCACTGCCTGCACCTGTCCGTCCACCGACGGATCAAGCGCTATGCCCTCCCACTCCCCAGCGATCAGCGACTTCGGAATGTCTTGGGCGGTTTCCCCTGCATAACGTTCTGGTGACACCACAGGCCAGCCGTCCTTGGTCCACAGCATTTTGCGTACATGCAGATAAGGCCAGTTTTTATCCGTCTCGCCCCGGGCATGATGCACGATATAATAATCGGCGCCATCTTGAAGGACGGAGTTATGCCCAGGTGCAATCCAGCCTTCACCTTCCGTGAAGCGGTAACCACCCAAAATTTTGGTTCCCACCTCGTACTGAGGCAGATGCTCCGTATCCAGCATGTTCATGCCGTTTACGTCCGTGTAAGGTCCTGTAATTGAATCGGAACGTGCAACTCGCACGTTATAATCTTCGAATAAGGAGTCATATGAGACAAATAAGTAATACTTTTTGAACTCCGGGTTATACACAATGTACGGGCCTTCCACAGCACCTTCTTCCGTAGCACGATCACGGGCGGCAATGCGGGTACCATACCCCTTCTCCTTGAACTTTCCGGTTTCGGGATCGAGAGGTGCAATGTATATCCCGTCAAAAAATGAACCGTACACCATCCATGGATTGCCTTCGGCATCTACTATCGGATTGGCATCAATGGCATTCAGCTTATCCTTTTCATTCTCCGCTGTTTTAACAACCAGTCCTTCGTCCTTCCATGGGCCTTCTGGTGAAGTTGAAGTTTGCAATCCAATTGCCGACCGGGTACTACCAAAGGTCGAGGCCGAATAATACATGCGGTAGGTGTCACCAACCTGAATCACATCAGGTGCCCACAGATTGACTGCCCCTGTCCAATCGAGTGCATCCTGCGGAATACCCGGCAGAGCCTGACCTACCCAAGTCCAGTTGATCAGATCATCTGATTTACGAACCATTACCCCGGGTTTCGCTTCTCCCGCTACACGAACGTCGGTGGAATAAACGTAATATCCCTGATCTGTTTTGATAATGGCCGGATCGTGTGCATTGTTCACCGTCCAACGCGATTCGTCGTCCAGAATGGAGGTGTCATACAATTGATTATCTTGGGGAGCAGCAGGAAAGGCCGGCGGGGACACTGATTCTCCCGCGCCATCTCCAGAACATCCTGTAGCTCCAACCAACAGCAGCAGTAACATGGAAGCAACAACTCCTTTTCCTGAATTCGTCCAACTCCGGAATGATTTCCGCGGGTTCATCCCTTCACTCCAGAGATGGCTACCGATTCAATAATCTGTTTCTGGAAGATCAGGAAAATGATCAATACCGGCAACAGCGCAACAATGGACGCAGCCATAATAAGCGGGTAATCCGTCTGAATCGCATACGTGGCATTAAAGTTCGCAATAACGAGCTGCAAGGTCTGTTTCTCAGGTGAATTCAGATAAATAATCGGCGCCAGATAATCATTCCAGATGCCCATGAACCAGAGAATCAGTTGAGCTGCAATCGCCGGTTTAATCAGCGGGAACGTGATACTGGAATACAGTCGGAAATAGGAGCTGCCGTCAATTTTGGCTGCCTCAATAATGGCATCAGGTACACTGAGCAGGTATTGACGAAGGAAGAAGATCATGACCACGTTACCAAATAACCCTGGAACGATAAGCGGTAACAACGTATCCACCCAGCCCAGCTTCGAGAACATAATGAATTGGGGAATCATGACGGTCGGATACGGAATCATCATGGATGCGAGCAGAGCGAGAAACAGTTTGTTTTTATGTGGAAATCTCAATTTGGCAAAAGCAAAGGCAGCGATACTGGACGTAAACGTCCCGACAACGGTAACACTGACCGCCACGATTAAGCTGTTTTTAATCCCGCTGAGTAACGGACCTGCTTCCCAGATTTCCTTATACTTTCCGAATTGGAACACTTCAGGTATCCATACGGGCGGAAGCGCGAACACATCCTGCTTCTCCTTCACGGAAGTGGACAACATCCAGATCAGTGGTGCAATCATCGCAACAGCACCAATCGCCAAAACGATAAAAATGATAGAATTCGTTAATTTTCTCTTTTGACTGTAAGACATCTCCGGTTCACTCCTTTCCTAGACATTAATCCCCATCATAGGCTGATTTTTCGTTCATTTTGAATTGCACCAAGGTAATGACAAAGATGAAAATACCAAGAATCATGGCCATCGCAGAGGCATAACCCATTTGCAGGTTACTGAATGCTTTCTGCCAGATATAGAAGACAATCGATGCGGAAGAATATTCAGGACCACCCGTAGGCGTCATAATGTTCATCTCGGTGAAGATCTGGGAACCCCCAATAATATTCGTAACGACAAGAAAAAAGGTAACCGGCTTCACCATCGGCCAGGTGATGTTACGGAAGATCTGGAAACCGTTCGCTCCATCCAGCTCGGCCGCCTCGTAATATGTACGTGATACGCTTTGCAATGCAGCCAGGTACAATAACATGGTGTAACCGAGACCTTTCCACACTGTCATAATAATTAGGGCCGGTTTAACCGTGTCTTTGTTCGCGAGCCAGTTAGGGCCTTCAATACCGAACAAATCAAGGAACTGATTCACTAATCCGTAATCCCCGTTGTATGCCCAGTTCCACATGATGGAAACCGCTGCGAGGGAAGAAATGACCGGAATATAATAGATTACACGGAACGTCGTTGTTCCGGGAATTTTGCGATTCAGCCCCATCGCCAGCAGCAATGCAAGCAACAAACCAATCGGTATACCCAGCATCAGATAAAAGGTGTTAAACATCGCTTTGTAAAACAGATCATCCGTGAGCAAATCCTTAAAATTGGCTAAACCGATAAAGTTCATCTGTCCCAAGCCATCCCAATCCGTAAACGAGCCGTACAAGGAATACAGAAAAGGAAACAAAACAAAGATCAGCAAACCAAGAACCGGAGGCAAAATAAACAAATATCCGTACAGCCTCTCTTTGCGATACAAACTAGATTTTGTAATCACTGCGCTCACCCCTGTTTCTAATATCAGCATGTTGCATGAATCGATGGATGCCTGCTTACTTACTTGCTTGCTTACTTGCTTGATCAATTCATGCAACATGCCCGTATGGAATCCAAAATGATGCCAGCAGCGTGATAGCAGGCTGCTGGCATCGCCTTTTTTTGAACACGGAATACACTACTCTATCCATTTGGCGTAGGTTGCTTCTCTCTGGAACCTACCTTTTAATCTTTTCAGTCACCTTATTTCAGCATGTTGCAACATGCTTATTTCTGAGATTTTTTCTCTTGCTCCACCGCTTTGTCCAACAGCTTTTGCATTTTGGGCTGCTGCTGCTTCACATAGTCTGCAGCTGTAATCTTTCCATCCAGCACCGGCTGAATATCGGTGAAGAACAGGTCGTACCACTCTGCATTGTATGTGTAGTTGCCTGGCAGCGCACGGCCGTAATCTTCTACGATATCAATGAATTCCTGTTTGTTGGCCGGTTTCGTTGAAGTATCCTTGGCCCACTCGTCTGCCATATCAAGCAGATTCGGAATTTGCACTTTGGCATCAACCAACTGCTGCATGCCTTCTTTGGAAGCTGTGAGGTAATTAACCAATGCTGCTGCTTCTTCCGGATGTTTCGTTTTGGCCGATACACCGATACCCAGTGAACCGATCCACGTTGCGGATTTTCCGGTAGAGCCCGCAGGGAAAGGCAGCAAGTCATACTCGAAAGGCAGCTTCTCGAACGTACTCATATCCCACGGACCTACAGGGAAGAAAGCCATTTCTCCTTTCATCCAGCGTTGGTACGTATCCAAGGTTTGCGCTTCCTCAATGGAAGGTGTGATTTTGTATTTGTTCTGCATATCGGCAAAGAATTGCAATGCTTCCGCAAATTTTGGATCATCAATGGTTACCTTCGTTTTGCTCTCATCCAGCCAGTCTGCACCATTACTCCATACAAAGGACTGCAATGCCCACTGTACGTTGAAGCCTGTACCGAATACATCCGGTTTGCCGTCTCCATTCGTATCCTTCGTCGCTTGCTGGTTTACCTTAATGAACTCTTCCCATGTATATGGCTTGTCCTTATCCGGGAATGGGATGCCTTCTTTTTCAAATAATGTCTTGTTATAACCGAGTGCAAACGGACCCAGATCTTTCGGCATGCCGTAGATATCGCCCTGACCTGCCATTTTGCCATCATAGCGGTACAAGTCCATACCATATTTCCAGATGTTGTCCAGATCTACGTCCGCATTATTTTCAATGTAAGGTGTCAGGTTCATCAGCACGTTGCTATTCACATAGGCTTTTACATCACCAGGGTTGAAATAGAAAACGTCCGGCAAGCTGTTGCCTGTAATGGCAGCTCTCAATTTGGTTGCGTATTGATCCGCAGCTGTTACGATAATTTTGACTTTGACACCCGGATGCTCTTCTTCAAATTTCTTAACAACGGCTTGATAAGCCTTCTGTTCATCCGTGCCCCCCCGGAACATGAATGTCAATTCCTTGTCCCCGCTTGATCCGCTGCTTCCTCCGCAGCCCGCAAACACGAGTGCACTTACCAGCATTAGAAGCATAAGTGTGACCAATCTTTTTTTCTTTACCATCTGAACCCCTCCTGATCTGGATTTGTAACCGTATTCAATTCAGTAAAATAAGATTTCTGTTGTTAAATTTATCAAACCCAGATCACTTTAGTCAATACTTTATTAAAACATTTTACATTTATATAAAACAAACTAGTACGTTGGCCACCCGCTGGAATCCCACAGCAAGTCGTTGATTAACAATTTCGGATTGCCGTTATCGTCAGCATCGTATGCGTGACGCGCAATCACATTACCGTTATACACATCCTGTCCGCCGGGTCCCTTCCACTTGACATTCCCTGAATCCAACAGGGTTCCTCCGCCATTCAACATGCTCACACCGTTTTTGTCCACATACGGACCTGTAATACTCGTTGAACGTCCATAGACCATTTTGTAGGTGCTATTTACGCCCTGACAGCATGAATCAATCGAGGCAAACAAGTAATAATAGCCATTCCGGTACACAATACTCGGTGCTTCGATCGCCCCACCATTATTCGGACGCGCCGCAATGGAGGATATGCTTCCGGTCGGTTTCATCGTGGTTTTATCGAGTTTCACAATCTTCAAGCCGCTCCAAAAAGAACCGAAAGCAAGCCACGGGTTGCCTGAAGCATCGATGACCAGATTCGGATCAATGGCATTGTAGTTATTGGCAGATGTAGACTGAAGCACCAGCCCTTCATCCTTCCACTGTCCCGCACCGATGCTGTTCGCAGACGCAAGACCAATAGCGGATCGGTTGGAACCGAAAGTAGAAATGGAATAATACAACCACACTTTACCGTTATACTGTTCGACGTCCGGTGCCCATACGTCCAAACCGCTCTGTCCCGGAACGGCAGTAGCCCACCAGGAAGGCTTGCTCAGAAAGATTTGCGGAACACGATACCAGGATGACCCGTTATCCGATTTCAGTACCTGAATGCCAGGACCTGTCGAGAAGGTGTACCATGAGTTTCCTTCTTTGATGATGGATGGATCATGGACCGCAATATCTCCGGTCAAATTCCAGAATGCCGCGAATGCCCGAGACTGACCTGCCAGTAGCAAAACAAGTACCAGCAGTGCCGGTAATGCCCAACGCTTTTTCCTCAAACCTTTTAATCCTTTGAACTTTTCCAAACTGAATTCCACCTCTCCTGATCAAATAGTTAATTTGGTTCATGAAGTATTAAATCAATTTAGGTATACTAGGATTATAAAAGCGGTTACATCACAATTCAATGGTATATTTCAAATATATGTGAAATGATTCAAGTTATTTTTTAAAGATAATAATTAACAATTAATAAGTAATACTCTTATTTATGCTAAGTAAACAAGGGATTTGGCTTCCTTTTCTCCGCCCTTCCCTTCCATCGGGTAATCATTTATAATTATTTAAAATAAAACATATAAATGTGCAAAAGCCCATAATCAGAAGGGCTTTGTTCAGAACGGGGAAAGGAACTCCACCTATGATTTATATTAAAGATCTGATGTCGGGTGTGAATATTTTCAAGGCGCTCAGTTCGGAAATCCGGATTCAGATCATTGAGCTGCTGGCAAAGAATCAAAGTCTTAATCTCAATGATCTAGCAACCAAGCTCGGACTTAGCAACGGCGCGATCACCATGCATATCAAAAAGTTGGAAGAAAGCGGATTGATCGAGATCAATACTGCAGTTGGCAAACACGGAATTCAGAAGATTTGTTATCTCAATGAGGAAAAACTAATGGTGGACCTGCGTTCACAGGAAATTTATAACCGATACGAGGTTGAAATTCAGGTAGGTCATTACAGTGATTATCAGGCAGCCCCTACATGTGGTCTTGCTACCCGGGACAGCATCGTCGGCGAGTTCGATGATCCTCGCTATTTTGCCGATCCGCTCCGTATTGATGCGGAGATGATTTGGCTGGCTGAAGGTTATCTGGAATATCGCATCCCCAACTACCTCAAGCCTAATCAGACGTTCAGCGAAATCCAGTTGTCCATGGAATTGGGTTCGGAAGCACCTGGTTTCTGCGACAACTACCCTTCGGATATCTATTTCTACGTCAACGGCATTGAGATTGGCTGCTGGACGAGCCCAGGCGATTTTGGCAATACGCGAGGTACGTTCAACCCGGACTGGTGGCCACCCCATCTGAACCAATATGGAATGCTGAAGCTGATCCGCATTACCCAGGAGGGCAGTTATATTGATGGATGCCGTATCTCGGATGTTACCCTGAACGAGATCGGCCTGGATTACAAGAGCGATATCCATTTTCGGATCGCCGTTACCGACGGACCTTTGAATAAACGGGGATTAACGATCTTCGGCAAAAATTTCGGTAATTATGGACAGAATCTGCTTGCCCGTGTACTTTATAATGTGCAAGAAGAATAGTTGCGAATAAAGCGTGTTACACCTCAATAATGAACAAACAGCCGCCCAGTTAAAAACGGACGGCTGTTTTCATTTTCTGTTACTTCACTTCGTTCAGACGTTCCGCCAGACGGTCCCAGGTTTCCGTAATTCCCTGCAACATCCCCATATCCATGACGGTTTGCAATGCCTCTGCGGATACATACTCCGATCGATTAACGATCTTTGTCTTGCCCCCAAGATCAATGAATAGCATGGTTACTTCGGTTGTCGGCAGGTTCTCATCTGTGTTGCCTTCGGCGTCCGAGAAATAATCGGTATAAACAATCCGTTCCGGTTCAACAATTTCCTTATACACACCTTTTCCCCAAGATTCCATACCGTAAAAATCTCCCTGGTTCTTATCCTCACATTTCATGCAGTAATGCCAAACACCACCTGGTCGAAAATCCACATTACAGACGGGAATGGCCCAACCTCTCGGTCCCCACCAGCGCTGAAGATGTTCCGCTTCCTTGAACATGCTGAACACAAGCTCACGAGGTGCGTCAAATACACGCTCAAGTACAAGTACCTTTTCATTTTCCACACTCGACGCCATTCCGTTGTTTAACATTGTCATTCCTCCTTATGAGTTAGCGAATACCTATGGTTTGTCTTTCTTACTTTGCAGTTCACGCAAATAATGATCCAGATTGTCAAAACGTTCTTCCATGATGTTCTGAAACGACTGCACCCACTCATCCAACGTTTGAAAAGGTTCTGGACGGAGCTTGTAAATCCTGCGGTTAGCCTCGGCCCTTACGTCCAAAATGCCATGATCACTAAGCACTTTCAAATGCTTCGAAGCTTGAGGTTGACGTAATCCCAACTGTTCAGCAATTTCCCCCACAGTAAGAGGACCATCACGTAATAATTCGACGATATTCATACGATTCGGTTCAGCCAAAGCGCCCAGCAAGGCCATATCCATACCCGGATTTTGTCCTGACATGCTGTTCACCTCATTCAGTTATAGTGTGTTAGGTAAATCTCATCTCCTTCACCTTAAATGTCTTCTTCCTGATATTTAAAGTATACCCCACAATGAATATTCCTGTAAAGGAATATTATCAAAGGTTTCATACCTTTTATTAAATAATCCCGAATGTTGTATACTATATCCCGATGGAAATACTATTTGAATTTTATTGACAATCTGTAATAATAATCACCAGTGTTACGAATTGGAATAACAGGTGGGGATTATATATGAAGTTGGAGAGATTGATCTCAATCATCTACAAGCTGCTGAATCATGAAGTGTTGTCTGCCTCCAGGCTGGCTGAAGAGTTTCAAGTGTCTCAAAGAACCATCTATCGGGATATCGATGCCATCTGTGCTGCTGGATTCCCGGTCATCTCGTTTCAAGGGCATAAGGGCGGATATGGCATGATGGATGGATACAAGATGGAAAAAAGCTTGCTCGGTTCGTACGATGTCAATTCCCTGATCACCGTGCTTAGCAGTCTCTCCACCGTGTTTGAAGACGCGCGTGCGCAAGGAACGATTGAACGACTGAGAACGGTTGGAACGCAGCAGCAAACGTCAAGTCTGGAAGTGGACCTGGAAACTCATCGAACGACTCCGGATGCACTTCGTGATTTACGCACTGCCATTACCGAATGTAAAGTCATCTCTTTTGATTACATTAATACAAAAAATGAATATACAACCCGTTTTATGGAACCGGTGAGACTTCATTTTAAATATCGAAATTGGTATGTTTATGGATTTTGCCGATCACGACAGGATTATCGGGAGTTTCGTCTATCACGAATGATCCACCTGTCCCTGACAGAGGGCTCCTTCCAGCCGCATCTCGATGTGCCGAAAGAGGCGACTTTGTCTAACAGAGAATGGAAAGGTGAAGTTCGTGATGTAGTATTTCGGGTGAGCACGGATGCATTAGCAGAGGCGTTGGATCATTTTCACCAAGCGGATAAACAATTTCATGACGATGGAAGTATGACGATGCGCATCCCGGTTGATCAACCGCTGGAAGCGAGATGGCTTTGCTCTTTTCTGCTGAGTTTGGGTAGTGGGGTTGAAGTTCTTGAGCCTCTTGAACTGAGAGAAATCATACAAAAACAACTTCGAAATGCACTCCAACTTTATGAGGAAGTATGACAGTCTGTTGTCATACTTCTTTTTTTATAATCATTTTATAAACAGTCCAATCCATAACCAATTCAAAGGAGACGATACAAATGAACCAGCCAGAACAAATGTATAACTACCACACATGGGCCAACCAAACGATCTTGGGAAGAATCAAGGAACTCCCGCCTTCTGTTCTGAATCAGGAAGTAAACAGCTCGTTCCCGACCCTTGCACATGCTCTTAACCATATCTATGTGGTTGATAAGACATGGTATCTGGTTTTGACCGGGGTAGATATGCGAGAAGCCCTGCAAACATGTATGCCGTTAAATGAAAACATCCTGGATTCAGTAGATGAATACATCCATCTGTTTGCCCAGTTATCGGATCAATACAATAAATGGTTCCAAAGCCAAGATGATCTCGGGCAAACGATCCTGCTTGACAATCCATATGCCGGTATCCGGCAAACGCGCCTTTCGGAAATTGTGCTGCAAGTAGTGAATCACGGGACCTATCACAGAGGCAATATATCGACCATGCTGCGTCAATTAGGCCACGCATCCGTCATGAACGACTATGCCCTTTTCTGGTATCAGGAACCCGCTAAAGTATAGCGAAGATGGACGATATTTTAACAATGAAAAACGAACATTTAATTACCGCCAATTCAAGAGAAGATTTGAGAATTTGGTTGCAGGAGCATGGAAAGACTCAGAAGTCCTGCTGGGTAGTTGTCAGCATGAAACCAACCAAAAACACGCTGTTATATTTGGACGCAGTCGAAGAATCACTTTGCTTTGGCTGGATCGATGGGATCAAAAAGAAAATATCCGAAAATCAGCTTGCGCAGAGATTGTCTCCCCGAAGCAAACGAAGTTCATGGACTGAATTGAATAAAGAACGTGTCCGCCGTCTTGAAAAGTTAGGATTAATGAGCGGCGAAGGAAGAAACGTACTTCCTGAGATGGATCACGATGCTTTTAAAATGGATTTTGTTATCGAGAAAAGACTAAAAGAGGAAAAGCAGGTTTATGCGAATTTCTTGGCATTTCCAGCTCTCTATCAAAAAATTCGGATCGACACGATCCAAAGCGTTAGAAATCAGCCTGAACTATTCAAAAGTAGACTGGATAAATTCATAACACACACGAAAGAAAACAAAATGTACGGTCAATGGCATGACTACGGACGTCTTTTGGATTACTGAACGGCATTAAAATCATTGAATTGAATCGAATTACAGGATAAAGTTTGTCATTGCAACGCAGGACAGGACCTCCCAATTAGGAGATCCTGTTTTTTTTGTAATCGGCCTCATTATCGTTATACAGACTCCGTGGCAGATACCCTATCGTACCATAGTGGAATGTTATAGAGTTTGTCTATACATCTTGGGGGACATACAATATACCTTTGTGAACTGGCGGGTAAAATAATTGCTGTCGTTAAACCCGCATTCATAAGAAATTTCCGTAATGGACAGGTTTCCGTGTTTTAACAGATAACATGCCTTTTCCAGACGCAGCTTCTGTAAATAGGAGATCGGAGTCATCTGATAATAGGATCGAAAAATCCGGTTCAGGTGCCTTACCGAAACATTCGACTTCCCTGCAATCTCCTCCAAGGACAGGGGTTCGAGATAATGATCCTCGATATAGGAAATGGCATTGGCCAGATGGAACAGATTAGTACCCTCTACCCCCTTATCCTGTGTATCATAGTGCCTCGACAGATAAACAACCATCTCCGTAAAACGGGAGACCAGCATCGTCTGATATCCTTGCTGCTTGCCTCCGTACTCCCCAATCATGACAGAAATCAGTGATTCCACATACTCCAGATTGGAAATAGGCAAGGACATTTTACTCGGATAGGAGTGAATATTGCGATAAAACGGCTCCAATACAAACAAAGCCTGAAATCCTTTGGATTTCCTCAGATCCGGTCCGGCGGAAGCGAGCATTTCGGGTCTGAACATAATGTTGCATATCTGAAAATCATGAGGGGCCCTGTAGGCATGCGGAGTGTCCCCATTGATCACGAATACATTTCCCTTCTTGATAAATGATTCCTCAGTGTTGACGATATGCGTGGCATTCCCATTCAGTACGATCACGAGTTCAGAAAAATCAACATGCCTATGAAGTTCCATGTCTTCGTCGTGTCCGCCATATTGAATAAAAAATGGAAATTCGTGGTCTGAAGTAAACCACCTCAAATATGCATTACTCAAAAGATCCCCCTCCGCGAACATTGTTGGGCTGAATGTCTATATCATGCTACTCCAGGTCCGAAAAATCAAGGTTTGCCGACGGTTGGATCGATATAATTCCTCGTGTAGTGATTAAAATAAAGCACAGATTAAGGGCAATATTGTAACCGTATTCAAAAAATAATAGAAAACATCAGGGGGTTAATATGGTTCATTCGATGAGAAAGATCGCAAAATGCTCTGTCGCACTTACACTCTCCTTAAGCTTGTTGGCGGGATGCAGTAGTGGTAATGAAGGCGTGGAAGGCAATGAAGGAAATGCCAGTGATACTTCACCGATGACGTTGACTTTCTTCGGAGCAGATTCCAACGCGAACTGGAATAAGATGCAGGATGATGTCGGTAAGGAAATTACCAAAAAGACAGGTATTACGCTTGATGCCGAATTCGCCGTGTCAGACCCCGCGCAGCGACTGGCACTGATCGCTGCAAGCGGCGATTACCCCGATCTGATCAGTCCCAAAGGGGACTTGGACAAATTGGTTGATGCAGGTGCCATGCTGGATCTTACCGATCTAATCGAACAACATGCCCCAAATATCAAGAAACTGTTCGGTGACCAAATCAAGCGTTTGCGCTACAGCAACGATGACCCGTCCATCTATGTCATTCCTACCTACTCAGCTATCGATGGAGTCAACTTCGTGGCAGGCGCAGGTTTCGAACTGCAGCATCGGGCTGTGAAGGAGGCGGGGTACCCTCAGATCAAGACACTGCAAGATTATGAAAATGTCATTCGATCATACCTGGAGAAGCACCCTACCGATGAAAATGGCAACAAAAATATCGGCTTGTCACTGAATGCAGATGATTGGCATATCCAAATTACCGTGACAAACCCTGCTGCCGAGACCACGGGCAAATCAGGCGATGGTGAATACTACATTGATCCGGATACGCATGAAGCTACCTATCATTTCCGCACGGAAGGCGAGAAAGAGTATTTTCAGTGGCTTAACCATATGTATAATACCGGGTTGCTTGATCAGGAATCTTTTGTTCAGAAAAACGACCAATATCTCGCCAAAGTTGCTTCAGGTCGCGTAATTGGTCTGATTGATGCTGACTGGGGTTACTCCGATGGAGAAAAAGCGTTGAAGTCAGCAGGAAAAAATGATCAGACCTATGGTCATTATTCTGTCATGCTGTCTGATCAGTACAAGGATAATCGCTACCAGCCCACAGGTTTCATGGCCGGCTGGGGAGTTGGAATAACTGAAAGCGCTAAGGATCCGGTTCGAGCCATTAAATTTCTGGATTTCCTCGCTTCCGAAGAAGGACAGATTCTCAACTACTGGGGCGTTGAAGGCAAGCAATATACCATGGAGGATGGCAAACGGGTTGTGCCTGCGGATGTGCAGCAGCGTATTATCAATGACAATATCGCTTTTACCAAAGAATCCGGCGTAGGCCTTTACACCAATATCGGTGGTCATTATGGGGATGGCGTCAAAGACTCCACTGGTAATTACTTTACTAAGAACTTCCCGGAGCAGATCATTGAGAATTACACGGATGCAGAGAAAGAAACCCTTAAAGCTTATGATGCAACGACCTGGATGGATCTGTTTCCGAATGAGAAGGACTTCCCGGTAAAACCATGGGGAGCGGTATGGAACATCTCCGTGCCAAGTGATGATGAGATCAACATCATAGCCAACAAGGTGAAGGACATTACATGGAAGCAGATTCCACTGGCTGTCATGTCCAAACCGGAAGAATTCGATGCCATCTGTTATGACTATCAGCAGAAGCTCATTGATGCAGGTGTCGAAAAAATGGAACAGGGATTCACCAAATACGTCCAGGATCGCATCAAACTCTGGAATGAATAGGAGCACAACATGAAGAACATGAAGAACTATACTAATCCGGTAATTCCAGGCTTCTATCCTGATCCCAGCATCTGTCGGGTTGACGAGGACTATTATCTGGTAACCAGCACGTTTGAATATTTCCCGGGTGTACCCCTTTTTCACAGCAAAGATCTTGTGAATTGGCGCCAGATCGGCCATGTTCTCACTTCTGTCGAACAGCTTCCACTCGCCAAAGCGGGCAGCTCCGGTGGCATTTATGCACCGACCATACGGCACCATGATGGCTGGTTCTACATGACGACCACCAATGTAAGTGCAGGCGGCAATTTCTATGTACGGAGCAGGCAACCTGAAGGACCATGGTCTGAGCCCATTTTTGTTGCCCAGGATGGTATAGACCCCTCCCTATTCTTCGATGATGATGGTCGCACATACTTTCAATCGGCCTGTAATGGCGCTGAGGGTGAAGGAATCTACCAGTGTGAAATTGACATCTTGACGGGGCATAGACTGACGGAGAGCCAATTCATCTGGAAAGGCACCGGTGGTGCTGCACCCGAGGCCCCACATCTCTACAAAATAAAAAGTTTCTATTATCTAATGATTGCCGAGGGGGGGACCGAATACGGGCATATGGAAACCATTGCGCGAAGCACCGATCCCTACGGGCCTTTCGTTCCCTGCCCACATAATCCGATCCTGTCAAACCGAAGCATGAAAAGCAGTATTCATGCCACTGGCCATGCGGATCTGGTTCAAGCACATGACGGGAGCTGGTGGGCGGTATGCCTTGGAATTCGTCCTGCATCCTATCCCATGCGGCATCATTTGGGGCGTGAGACGTTCCTCGCACCTGTGAACTGGACAAGTGACGGATGGCCTGTAATCGGTCATGACGGACATATCGAGCCTGTCATGACCGGGCCGAAGCTGCCTGAAGTCCAGTGGCCCCGCAAAGCAATTCGGGATGATTTCAAAGGGTCCACACTTGGTCTGGACTGGCTCTTCCTGCGAAATCCGGCCCCTGGCAGCTGGTCCCTCACAGAACACCCGGGCCACCTTGTCCTGCGAGGGAACTCTACGTCTCTCAATGATGGTGGAAATCCCGCCTTTGTCGGTCGTCGCTTAAGCCATTTTTTATGCAACATCGCTGCCAAACTGAACTTTGAGCCAACCCACAATGGCGACGAAGCGGGATTGACAGTCCACATGAATGAGAAATATCATTATGATTTGGCTATTACGCGGGTAGAAGGTCACAAAAAAATGATATTCCGGCGAACGGTCGGTTCATTAAGAGCCGAGGAAATTCAAGATTGCGAAGCAGGACCTGTAATATTACAGATCCAGGCCCAGCGTGATACTTTCACTTTCTCCGTACAGCAAAGCTCAACAACTGGCACTGTACTCGGCTCTGGCGAAACACATCTGCTCTCTACTGAAGTGGCGGGTGGCTTCACAGGAATCATCATCGCCATGTATGCTCACAATCCATCAGGAGAAGGTGCACCCAGTCTGTTCGATTGGTTTGATTATGAACCACTGGATTAAAAAATGGTGTGACCTTCGAATATAAATGTACAAACTACAATATAACCTCTATTAAAATCATCCCCTTCAAGTTGATACTCTTTAAAAAGCCTTGTGTGGTAACATAAGGAAAGGAGTGAACTCGAAGGGGATTTTGCTATGGTTATATACATCGATTCTCTCAAGAAACGTTCCGCATGACTCCCCTTAAATCTCAGAAAAGATTCATTGATTTATTAGAGAAGTTCTCCTAATATTTTTAGTAGGAACACCTAGCAGCTCGGCATCATGGTAATACTTCACTGTCTTTATGAGAGCGCTATCGCTGCAGCTCTAAAGAAAAACGGGAGGTTGCAGATATGAAATGGAATCACTTCAAGTCCAAGCTTCTGCTTAAGTACACACTATCCTATATCTCCATTTTCCTTATCCCTCTTGTTATATTAACTATTATTATTTATCACAATGCTGTGGACACGCTCCGTTCAGAGATCGAACAGACCAATGTCAATCAGTTGACCCAAGCAAAAACGGTCATTGATGACCGCATGAAAGAATTGCAGGACATTGCATTTCGTATCGCCTACGATGAGCAGCTAACCCGTTATTGGACCCACCATCCCTACTATAGCAGGGAATCGATTAGTGCCTTGGTCAAATACAAGGCGACCAGTTCCATTATCGATGAACTATTTCTGTTCTTCCGCGGAGATGATAGCATCTACTCGTCTCAGGGCTCTGAAAACCTGGATGTATTCACGGGCCGCTACAAATTTAATACATGGAACAAAACGGACATGATCCGGGATTTGAATAACGTTCAGTTCCCCACGATACGACCAGCCGAGCAAGTCGTTCAAGGAACCAAAGTACCCAATTCCATGCTGGCCTACCTTGTACCGATTGCACCTAATAATACGCCCGCCCACGGCACTGTCATGTACTTGATTCACGAGTCCAATCTGACCGGATTGATTGATTCCATTCTCAGCGACTACCATGGGATGACTTATATTTTCGATAATTATGGGCAGGTGCTGGCCGCCAATTATAAAGGGGAAACCATTACCGAACAGGAAGTCAAATCTCTGTTTGAACTTGAGCCGGGAACCCACAGTCTCTCTTTAAATCAAGAACCGCATTCGGTTGTATCCGTCAAATCCGACGCTGGCTGGACCTATGTTACTGCTATGCCAAGCAACCAATTTTTTAGCCGAATTGTTCATATTCGCACCTTTATTATCCTTGTTTTCTCCTTCGTGGTAACGATGGGTACCATCCTTGCGATTATGTTGGCCCGTCGACAATATCATCCGATTTCAGACTTAATGGAGTTCATACGGTTGAAGAACGATCCTGATACGTCCACAACCACCAACGAGCTGGAATGGATCAAGAAGACATTGCACGATTACAGTCAACGCGTGGACCTTCAGGAACCCTATGCTCGCAATCATATTCTGCTCATGCTGCTGAAACATGGTCATACTGGAGAATTTCCCTCCGAGTTTACGGACAAGCTCGGCATACACTTCAACCGATCCCATTATTTTGTCATGACTATGGGCTGGGAAATGCATGCTTTTCCCATCGGGGATAACCCTGAACAGCGTACGGTTATGCAGCTGATGAATGATGTGGAACTGCCGGAGTTGTCCGCCTATGCATACGGCGTCGAGCTTCCACAGGCTGACCAATTGGCCCTCATTGTCGGATTTGATGCCGAAATCGGGCATGAAGCCAGCTTGAATGCCCGTATGGAGCCTATCGCTGCACAACTGCAATGGATGGTGACAGAACACACCGGCGTTGCGCCTGCAATCGGAATAGGCAATCGGTATAGTTATCCAGAGCAGTTGAATCAATCCTACATCGAGGCATCAACCGCTCTGGAAGCATCCATGCTGCATGGACAGGGCAGCAGCACCTTCTTCAACGCCCTTTCCGGCTCTAGTGAACAGGATTCTTCCTTCTGGGTACCTAAGGATGTGCTGCTTAAGCTGGATCAGAGCTTGAAACAGGGCAGTTACGATGTGGCGGTTCAGATGGTATCAACTGCGTTGAATACCTTGAAATCCGAAATGCCGTCTGTACCGCTGCTGCGCTGCATCTGCTTTGATATTCTGAATACGATGCTCAAAACGGCTTCGGAACTTGGCATTCATCACGTCGTTAATCAACTTCCAAGGATCACCTCCTACGATTCGTTGGAGGATTTGGAGAAAAAACTGGCAGGACTTGCCGCCGAAATCTGTGCTCATGTCGAGGCGAAGAGCGAGACGGAAGAAAGTTCCCTGATGGATGAAATCGTTGCTTATATTGATGCCAATTTCTCGGATTATGATCTCAGTCTGGGTACGATCTCATCCAAATTCACGATCTCTTCCTCGTATTTCAGTCGTTCCTTCAAAGAAAAGATCGGCATGAATTTCACCCAATATATTTGGCAGAAACGGATGGATGAGGTCATTCGGCTACTGTTGCATACAACCGACCCATTAAAAGATATCATCACGCGCGTCGGTTATCTGGACACACCGAACTTCATTCGTAAATTCAAGAAAGAGACAGGCTACACACCTGGACAGTACCGCAAAATGCACCGTCCCAACGACTCTGCTGACTCACCGGATGATGACGACGAGGAATGTCTTGGATAAAGGATTCACTGAATAAATAGAAGGGACTGTCTCAAAAGGAATTCCGCCTCGCTCCAAGCGCTAACGAACCTACCGTACCTTAAAAGGCGGATCATCAACGGTTGCAAGATTTAACGAACCTCAGTAACGCTATTTCGTCATAAAAGGGCTTCAAAACCTAAACGATCAAGTGAATCGACGAAATAACGTCTTTGTGATTCGTTAGATCTCAGATCTGGGCAAATGGGAGCGAATAGCGTGTGTCAGGTTCATTAAAACAAAATAACGCTAAAAGAGGATGCCCTCGTCATATTCATGACTTATGGGACATCCTCTTTCGTATTTTCAAGTTCACTTTTTGAGCGATCCAAACGACTTCGTACGCCGAGTTTCTTCTATTTTGCAGCCGAAATACCTTGGAGCCCTTGATGCATTGCACCCAGCAAACGGTGGGTAGGATCACAGCCGTATTCCCAGAACATGATCCCGGCCAGGCCTTGATCCTTCACGTAATCGCATTTGCACTGGATTGATTCTTCATCATCATAAGAAATTAGGCTGGTCCCATTGAATAGAAACGGTGCGCACGCTTCATCATCCCAATAACGAACGTAACCATTCTTGTTGATGTACTTTGCTTCCAGCTCGGCAAATGCCGGACCGTAGCCGCCTGTGCTGCCGGCCATTTGGTGGAGACCGTGGTTTCGGTCCGGAACCTCAGTCCATACACGTGAGTAAAACGCGGCACCGATAACGATCTTCTCCTTCGGGACGCCAGCACGGATGAACAGGTTCACGGAAGCATCCGTACTGATTCGGAACAGATCTCCGGTTGGCGTATACAGATTCGTATGATGTCCGGTCAGAACCTGAAAGCCGCCGCGCATATCATAGGTCATCAACTGCACAAAGTCCAGGTACTGCTGTACCTCAGCCATCTCTGTACCATCTACGTAGTATTGGTCAGCCCCTGCCGCAATCGTGAGCAGATAATGGCGGCCATCCTCAATGCCCTTCGCATCCAGAGTCTCCCGGATCGTCTTGAGAAGCAAGGTGAAATTCCGTTTATCATCAGGACTGGATGCGATGCCAGCTTCACCGTAACATGGATACTCCCAGTCCAGATCAATTCCGTCAAAAGGGTATTTCTCCAGCACCCGGACCGTCGATGCGGCCATGCTGTCCCGCCCCGCTTGCGTTGAGGCGGCTTCGGAGAAACCGCCAGCACTCCATCCACCAACAGACAGCAGCACCTTAAGATTCGGATGCTCCCGCTTGATTTTCCTAACCACCTCGCCGTTCTGTAGGTGCTCGGTGGTGATTTCATCATTCTTGACATGACCAAAGGCTACGTTCAGATGTGTTAATTTCAACAGATCCTCATCCGTCATGTCGGGAAGAACAGAATCGACGACATAACCAGCAGCAATGTATTTCGTCATCCTCTTCACTCCGATCCATTCAATGATTGAGATATTGCAGCAGCAATCTGCAGAGCTTCCTTGCCTGTACCAATCTTGTACCCGGACGCCGAATAACGGATTTGATCCTGATTATCCAGCACGAACAGATGCGGATAGCCCGCTTCGTGAGCTGCAGGCTTCGAAATGAAACCGGACAAGGATGCATAGCTGGAATCCCGTACAAAAACCGTACGTACCGGCAGCTTCGGATAAGCCCCAGAGTCAAAGGAGGCGTTCCATTCTGTATCTCCGATCACAAGTACGATTGGCACGCCCAGCTTATCCAGCGGCTCAGCCAGCTCACACAGCTCACGAATCAGATGCTTGGTCGGCTCCCGTTCTGGTTCAATCCACGCAGCAACGGCCCCCTCTGATCCCAGAAGATCATGAAGTACCACCTCTGAACCATCCAGACGGGTCAATACACTGCCTGGTGCGAGTTTGCCCAGTACAGGAATATTCACCTCGGTCTCTCGATAAGTTAATACAACCTCCGTAGTGTCTCCAGCACGCACGGTAAAGTAAATGAAGCGTACTCTTACCGCTCCATCTTTCAAACGGATGCCAGTCGTTAAGCGATAAGCTCCTGGTTCAATCTCATATGGCTCGCCATAGACATCTGTGCTGCCATAAGGATATATCAACGTCTTGTAGACACCATCTTCCAGACGGGCAAACGAGAAGTTCTCGCCATAAGATGCTGCCGGGGTATCCTGCGGAGCCCCTGAATCCCGGAGGAGTTGAAGCATTCCCCAGTTTGCACTCTCCTGATTGGGAGGTGAGCTGAGACTGAATACCGCATCCTCCCACCCTCTGTCACTTAGGTACTGTGGTTTCTGCTCGCTTGGATGCAATCGGGAGGGAATCCCCAAACTGCGGCATACAGCCACAAACAGAATATCCAGCGACTGCGGATCTCCCTTCATCAGGCTGTAAGTGCCTGCCGGGTTTCCCTTGCCTTTCAGGTTAGGGAGATCCTCATGGTATTCATACTCCTGTGCAAGAATTCGGGCAAGCGTCGAAGGATTCTCCCTGAACGCTGCTGCCTCGTCCGCCGAAAAGGCATTCTGGAATATACCTCGATAAGGGACCAGCATTTCATAGGAAACCCGCGGACACAGAATGTATCTCACGAACGTATCTTCCGCCCATGATCCTTGCTGCGAGAGCGCACCGATCAGATGATCGTCCAGCGTCTGGCGAAAGGTATCAATTAAATCTTTTTCATTCATCGACTCCAACAGCCGGAGCGGCCACTCACCGTATGAACCGGAACGCTCCTTCAGGAAAGCTGCAATTTCACGGCTGTTCCCCCGTGCCTTCTGAAGAATATCCCATACACGTTCTTGGGGTAGTCCAACCCCTTGAGCCAGTGAGAAAGCCTCCTCCTCATTCAGGAAGGTTCCCTCATACCCGCTCCGGGTCTTCGCCCCTTCCTCCAGACGACGGTTGTGTTCCTGAATCTTCTCTTCGGGTAACACAGTGGCGACCTCTCCTTCCCCTTCAGGCGGAGGGACCATATCAAAATCCACGCTCCCTGTTGGTTGCTCTGATGAATCCAACACGATCTCAACATGATCGCTATCCTGAGCTTTGAATAGAATTTCACCCCACTTGCCACCACTAACCGCACGAATTAATAGGTCGCCATGACCCGTCTTAAAGGAAGCATCTCCCTGTGCATCAGTCTTGATTTCGGCGATCGGGTAAAATTCCGCTGTGTTGTACAGCTCGAAGCGAACGCTCGCATCAGGCACGGGTTCTCCCTGCTCATTTTTCACCTTTACACAGATCGTACGAGCAGGCGCATAGTTCTCCAGCAAATTAATCTCCGTAAATCCCTTCTCATTAAGGGTAATGTCCTCTGGTCCCGGATAGTCGGCAAAAATCCTCGTATTGATCAGCATGGCCCTGCGGGCTGGCGGACTGAACCATCCTTGATTCAATCCAGCTTCCGGCTCGCATGCCCCGATGTAGTACCATTGACCGTCTGCCCAAGCTTCTACCCAGGCATGGTTGCTGTCACAGTGAGCCCAGCGCGGTGTGTAGACCTGACGTGCCGGTATGCCGATGCTACGGAGAGCGGCTACTGCCAGCGTGGACTCCTCCCCGCATCGACCGCGGGCATTCCGGATCATCGTCAGCGGCGATATCGTGCGCAGATCGCTGCCAATATAAGTCGCTTTCTCATGACACCAGTAATTGGTCTCCAGAATGGCATCCGCCATGGATAACTTCGCCGTCCGGTCAGCCAACTCGTCAAAGATAATGCCACGGAAATCTTCAATATTCTCTGTATTGATTCGATAGGGGAGTACAAAATGCAGAAACAGATGATCTGGTACACGCTCCCCCCAAGGCAAACGCTTGCGAATGTCCAGTGCCCGGCGCACATGACTGAGGAACAATTCCCCATCATAATCAGCCAAGTCGTTTACCGGCATGTAGGCATACACATATTTCAAGGCCCATACCTCTTCTTCAGTTAAAGGCTGCTGAAACACATGAAACAGTTCATCTTTACGGGCATCCGCAAAGTTTAGCTTCTCCTGGAACTTCTGCTCGATCCGCTCCAAGGACTGTGCATCCATCGAAAACACCAAGGTTTGGCTAGTCATAGGTGGCTCACTCCTTCCATAGCTTTCCGTCTTCCCGAATGCAGATTAAGGTGGTGCCGTCCGAGGAAGGCGTACTAATCTGGAATAGGCTACGGGTCGTTTCAATTACAGGCTGACAAATGAATGTTTCTTCACCCATGAGTAACTTCACATCCTGTGTAAATTCACCATGGGCTTCAAAATAATTGCGTTCACGGTAATAGAGTCTGCGAAGCTCCCATTTGATTCGTTCGTCTTCCGGCAGCTCAAAGGACTGATCCGTTCCGTCATCCGAAAATACGACATATCCCCATAGCTCCGGATAATGCATGTTAATAATACCCATGGGCGACCAGACCCAGTTGTCCTCCGGATAAGGTTTGCCTGTATCCGGATTCAGCACCTTGCGGTACTCCCCATCCTGCACTTCAGTCTGCCATTCCACCCGCGAGAAGTTGACACGCCAGAACTCGCCCGGTACAGGCGGACGATTGCCTTCGGCACATTCCTTCAGGCTGGTCCAGGGAATTGCCACCTCAACGCTCCATTTTCGGTTATCGGCGCCAGGTGTGTTCAGCTCCCCATCAATATGTACAGCTGTCTTAAGACCGCTGATATCCCAACCGTTGACCGGAGGTCCACCATCCCGATATGGCTTCACCAATAACAGGTCCCATACCGTATTGAGCGCATTTATCTCGAACTCATAATATTGGTGGGTATCCCCGTCGGGGTCGATAAAAATCTCAAAATCATTGTCATAGAAAATAACAGAATCCCGCTCGGTCAACGTAGCCCATATCTGATCTTCAATCAGTTCGGCAGCAAAGTAGAAATAGTCGTCGTCCCACAGCATTTTTACCCGAGTCTGTTTTCCGGGTTTCGGACGAAGATCGCCTTCGATATCAACGAAATCATCCGTCCAATCGGCTGCATCCCAGAATGCCTTATCTACGCGGCCGTCCAGCATCAGCGGTTCCTGCGCACGCTTGCATATATAATGTTTGGGAGCATACTCAATCTTCGGCTCAGGTACTCCACTTTGGTTCATATCGCTCTCTCTCCGCTTCATGAGGGAGGGCATGCATCTATAGGTGCATACCCTCCCGTAATGTTAGTTATGAGTAACAACGGCTCCTGAACCGCCGTACATTTCCAGTTCCTCGTCGAATTCGAGCTTAAGAACCGTCACCTGCTCATGTGTGTCCTCAGGGGTCATTTGGATCCACGTTGTCCCCGGGATATTGAACCAAGGCACGCCCCCATGAATCTCATGGTTAAGTTCTTTGCCCGAATGCAGCACAGTAATCTTCTTGATCTTATTGCATAGTCCCTTGATGCATACATTCTCTTTTGGCTCGTCATAAACAAACAGATACAACGTCTTTCTGTCCTCGGATACGGTGCTCCCACCCAGATAATAGCGAGACATAATGCCTTCACCCGTTCCGAATACAGCTTCTTCATGGGTACGAATCCATGCTCCGAGACCAAGCAGGATATCCTCCTGCCTCTTATCGATGGTGCCATCCTCGCGTGGACCGATATCCAGCAGCATATTGCCACCCATCGAAATACAGTCACAGAACATTCGAATGATTTGATTTAGGGATTTATATTTATCGTCTGTTGGTACATAACCCCATGAGGTGTTGATCGTGGTACAGAATTCCCATGGTCCCTCCGGTCTTGTGATCGGAATACCTTGCTCCGGCGTCTTATAGTCCCCATAACCTTGAAGGCGGGAGTTGATGATGACATCCGGGTTAAAAGATTGCAGGTAATGCTTGAACTCTGGCAGATTCCACTGCTCGGCACTCCGTTCCCAGTCCCCATCGAACCACAGCAGGTCCACCTTACCGTAATTCGTCATGATCTCCCGCAGCTGGTGGTTATTGAACTCAAGGAATTTTTTCCATTTCTGCTGATCCTCAACACCATCCACAGGGCTTGAATGCCGATTGACACTGCTGAGATCCTCCGGTACCTTTCCACCTTCATACACGCTAGGATAATCCGGGTGCGACCAATCAATTAGCGAGAAATACATTCCCAAATGGATGCCCTTCTCCCGAATCGCTTCCGCATATTCCCTCACGATGTCCCGATTCGCTGGTGTCTGTTTGACGACATTGAGGTCACTATATTGCGTATCCCACAGAGCAACACCATCATGATGCTTCGTTGTCAGCACGGCATACCGGGCTCCTGATTTCTCAATCAAGTCCGCCCATTTCTCCGCGTTAAATTCCGATGCCGTAAAACCGTCCAGTTGCTTCATGTATTCTTCGTACGAGATCCTTCCATTATAGAAGGACCACGATTCCGCAACGCCGTCCACAGCATAGATGCCATAGTGGATGAATATTCCCAGCTTGGCCTCTTCGAACCATTTCTGCATCCTTGTTCACACCTCTTTCCGAAGTCTTTCTATGTGAGTGTAAAATCCGTAAACCCGATCTGTCTCCATGGATGTGTTTCGATAGGACTTTTTTTATTTACCGGAATTCCAGCGGTCGTATGCCCCTTGATACAGTTCGACGATACGGTCGCTACCCATTTTTTTGATCTGCGCAATATACTTATCCCAGTTCTCAAGCGGCTCTTGGCCTGTTACGAACTTCGCTTCCATCTGCTTGACGTACGTATCCAGATCAGATAATAAAGCGGTCGCTTCGCTTTGCTCTTCATTAGTCAAATAAACGTTAGGGAATGGTGATTTTCCGATAGGCACCAACTTCTCTTGATTTTGCTGGTCAAGCCATTCGTCAAATTCAGTGCGAAGACCTTTCGCTATATCCGGATCATTAATGCCCGGTGTCAAAATGCCATAGTTCGGTGTGATTTTACCGCGATATTCCTCACGATCCCCACCGCCAGGAACTGGCAGCCATTCTTTTACGAGATTTTCCTTATCTTTGAATTTCCACAGCACACCTTCAGGTCCTTGATTGAACAGGGTCGCCCCATCATAGCTGTACAAATAATCGATCCAACGCATGGTTGCCTCAGGAGACGGGTTGCTGCTAGTAATCGCAAAGGTACCACGTGCCGATATGCCCGGGTGTTTACCGTATACAGGTGAGTCTGCGATCTCACTCTTTACTGGTGTCATCAGCGGATGTTTCGTGCTAGGCTCGCCACCGAGTGTGAAGTATGGATGGTAATCATTGAACAGCGCAAGCTTGTTGCTTTCGCCTTTTGCCTTTTTCTGATCGCCTGTTTGGGAGAAGGTCTCATGATCCAGCAAATCTTCTTTCCACAAGCGGTTCATAAACGTCAGATAACCTTTATAACCTTCTTCTTGATAGGGATAGTGAACTTTTCCGTCCTTATCCGCGTAGATTCCTTCGTTGTACATGCCCCAGAAGCCGAAGAAGTACATACGAAGATCATCCAGTTTTACAGAAGTAAGCGGAATTTCATCTTGTTGTCCGTTGCCGTTAGGGTCTTCTTCCTTAACACGCTTCAGGTACGTATATAATTCTTCCGTAGTCTTAGGTTCCTCTACCTTAAGTGCTTTTAGGAATTCCCCGTTATACCACATCGGGCCTCTGTACCACACGGCAGCCGTATCGATAAATGGCAGTGCATACATATGTCCGTCAGGCGTTGTAAATGATTTGCGAACATCCGGGTTTTCGTCGAGAATCTTTTTAATGTTAGGGGCGTAGCCCTCATCAATGTATTTTTCCAGCGGGATCAGAATGCCTTGAGTCCCATAAGTAACCTGCTCAGCTGGCTTGAGATCCGCAGCATAGAACATATCCGGTAAATCGCCGCTCGCGAATACCAGGTTCTTCTTTGTTTCAAAGCTGTCGATCGGCGAAAGCTGGTATTCCAGCTTGATGCCTGACAATTTCTCCATCTCTTGCAGGACTGGCATCGTGTTCCAGTCGGCTACGCCCGCATCCTGGGACATGACCTTTAACGTAAGTGGTTTGTCCACAATCGGGAATCCTTCTTTCTTGACCCCTTCGACATTTGAAGTCGCAGAACCTCCATCTTCCTTGGAACCACAAGCTGCAAGCAATGCTGCGGATAGGGTGAGGCAGAGTACAATGGATGAAGCCTTGCGAAGCTTTTTCATGACGACAACTCCCCTTTTTTAGTGTGGATTATGGTTTAAGATCATCCCTTAACGGAACCGATCATAACACCCTGCACAAAGTAACGCTGAAGAAATGGATAAATGGCAATCACAGGTAAAGTTGAAACAATAATGACGGCATATTTGACCAGCGCAGCAATTTCCGCTTTGGAATTCATCGCTGTTGCTGAAGAGGTATCGATAGCTCCCCCGCCCTGTGCTGCCATCTCCTGAAGTACCAGAATTTGGCGCAGAAAGAGCTGCAGTGGATACTTCGAGGAATCATTTAAATAGATCATCGCACTGAAATAGCTGTTCCAGTGTCCGACACCGTAGAAAAGCGCCATCACGGCAATGATCGGCATGGAGAGCGGAAGCACAATTCGAATGAATAACCGGGTATTGGTACACCCATCAATATGGGCCGCTTCCTGCAGCTCCCTGGGAATGGTCGATTGGAAAAACGTACGGCACACGATAATATTCCAGATGGAGGCAGCTCCCGGCAGAATAAGCGCCCAAATGCTGTTCACCATACCAAGATCCTTAACCAGCAAGTAGCTCGGGACAAGCCCTCCGCTGAAAAACATCGTGACCATAAACATCGCCATGAAGAATCCACGTCCTACAAAATCAGAGCGGCTGAGCGCGTAGGCTGCCGGAAGAGTGACCATCAGGTTGACGAGTGTACCGACGACAGTATAGATGATCGTATTTTTGTACCCAATCCAGATGTTGGTGTTCTCAAACACACGGGCATAACCTTCAAACGTAATCCCTTTGGGTAGCAGCCACATCTCACCGGAGCTTACAAATTTGGGATCACTGATTGAGGCGCTAATGATGTATAACAGCGGGTAAAGCACAATGACGAGCGCTATCGTTAGATAGATGTAGTTGCACCATAAGAATACTTTATCGCTTCTGCTTTCCTTAACCGCGGTTGACATATGTTTTCCCCTCCTTTTACCACAAGCTGTTTTCACTGGTGCGACGTGCAATTTGGTTCACCGTAATCAGCAGAATCGCATTAACTACGGAGTTGAATAATCCTACAGCTGTGGAGAAACTGTATTGCGCATCGACCAGACCCGACCGATAGACAAATGTCGAGATGACATCCGATGATCCCATGTTCAACGGATTTTGCAGCAGCAAGATTTTCTCGAATCCGACGCCTAAAATACTGCCCATGTTCAGAATTAACAAAATGGTGATCGTAGGGATGATCGCTGGAATGTTAATATGGAGGATCCGTTTAAACCGGCTCGCACCATCCACCACAGCAGCTTCATGCAGTTGCGGGTCCACACCCGAAAGGGCGGCAAGGTATATAATGGTCCCCCAGCCTGCACTCTGCCAGACACCCGACAACACGTACACCGTCTTGAACCACGCAGGGTCCGTCAGGAATTGAGGGGACTGGAATCCAAGAGCCTCCACCAAATTGACAATCATGCCTGACGAAGGCGACAAGAAGGTAATGATCATACCCGACATCACGACGACTGAAATGAAATGTGGTGCATACGTGACGGTCTGTACGGTACGCTTGAAGAATGAATCCTTGACTTCATTGAAAGCTAACGCAAGAATGATCGGCAACGGAAAACCTATAGCCAGCTCATACAAGCTAATGCTAAGGGTATTCCATAGTAGATCCCAAAAATAATAAGAATTGAAGAAACGGATGAAATGATCGAACCCGACCCACGGGCTTCCCGTGACACCAAGCGTCGGGATAAAGTTTTTGAATGCGATTTGTATACCGTACATCGGCCCGTAGTGGAAAATCAGAAAGTATAGAAATGCTGGCGCGATAAACAGATACAACTCCCAGTTTCGGATCATCCTTCTCCCTAATTTATTTTTCTTGCTGTTCGGAATCGTGTGCACCGATAAGTTTTGCGACAAGGCGGACTTCCCTTCTGGCTGCATCAGTTGTTTCCTCCTTTTCTAAATGAAAATCCGTCCGTTTTGTAAGAAGAGTGAAACACTCCTGTTCAAATGTAAGGAATGAGTCCCGGACCACATTTCGATCATGGGAGGCTTTTGCTCCCTCTCCATTTGGTAACGCTTACATACTGAGTTTATGAATCATTTCTGGATTCGTAAATATGCTATTTCGATCTTCGCTCTTAAAAACACGGAAAGTACTGTTACAACGAGGGTTTATACTTTTGGTTCCAGCTTGTCATTGTCATTTTGGAGAAGTAAAACATGTGGAATTTGACCCGTTCCCCTCATGAAGTTGTAATTTTGAGCAGCTTCGGATGAACTTGAGAGTTGTCAGATCTGAACGAAAGTTGAGAAACAGACCTTAAAGTCAAAACCCACATATGTTTAGGAAAGAGGTATACCACGTTTGCAGGTCGTATTCTGGTTCACATCGGTCATACAGGTCGCAAGGTCTTAGCACGCTCTGCGCATCGCCATCTTGAATGTAATAGAAGTTACTCTTCATTGCTGCTGTGTTTCTCCTCCTTACTTATGCATTTGTCTTCCTTCTCTCTTGATGCTTAGAAAAAGTAATAAGGATAGATTTAATTCAATCACATAAATGTAATATTATCTACCATATATTTATCACCTGCTTCAAGCTCGCTTATGGCTTGGCCTTATTCTATGAGTTTCTTCCCCGCTCGGTAAATATGTCGTTTTTATCCTTGGCTAGAAGGCACATAAACGCAGATAAACACTGGATAAACTAACTCTTATATGTTGATTTTGTTCATGAATTAAGGGTCTGGAATGAATGATAATTTTCGGATTAGGCCAGAAAAAAGCCGCTCCGTTAACACGAAGCGGCTTTATCGCCTATATAGATATTGATTTACATCTTATAAACGACAGCTTAAATGACATTTAATATAACATTTATAGCTTGAATCCACCTTTTGAATTATTAAAGAGTCATAAAATATGACATGTATAATATACGAAATCAGTGCATTTCAGTCGTACTACAAACAATTCGGACTTAAAGACAGGTGATCTTCCTAGCAACTTGCTTCATAACGATCATCAGTTTCTGAAAAAACAAAAAAAAGCGCGCTCCGATCAAGGATCGAAGCGCGCTGGCAAGGCTTGCTTATTTTCCCGAAGGCTGTGCTTCTGCAGTGTACCCTGTTGGAATATCTGTCTCCGCAGTTACATCGGTAATCACCATTGGATACATCATATCCGGATCAGGCTGGGTGATCGTATACAGCACGATGGCACGTCCATCCTTCTCCAGTTTCACATCTTCAATCTTCAATCCATAACCAGGATGTGGCATTTGCGCAGTCAGTTTGACTTTCACCGTTTTGTCATCCACTTTGGTTGATGTAACCGTAGGTACAATCCCCTGTTGCCCTTCGCCCGGATTCGTTGGAGCCGGTTCTGTCGATCCGCCATTGCCATGCTTATCTACAAACTCAAGTGCATTGAAGATCATGCTTGCAGCCTCCATACGGGTAAGCGACTGATCTGGACGGAAGTTACCGTCCTTATCCAGTTCGATGATGTCCATGTTCAGCAGGTTCTGGACCGCAGATTTGGCGTCCTTACCGATTTTTTTTTCGTCTTTAATATCATTATACAGCATGATCACCGGATATTCTCCGGTTGTGTCAATCCCTTCAAGGAGCAAAATGGCAAACTGCTCACGCGTCATTTTGCCCTGTGGGTTCAATTCCACCGGAATGGAGAGTCCATTTTGAGTGGCAGCCTGAACAGCATCAGCATACCACGTGTCAGGGCTTATTTTATTTTGTGCCGAAGCGGCAGCGTATTCATTTTTCAGACCAAACGCTTTCACGATCAGCTGAACACCCTGTGGCTCGGACAATGCGACATCCGGACGGAACAAATCCGCCGTTACTCCGTTAACAATGCCCTTTGATTGCAACGAGTCTACAATTGTTTTTTGCCCTTCATCTTTTACATCCGAAAAAGCGAGTACCGATGCACCTCCCGCCGTCAAAGACACGCAGAGCGCAAGCGTTGCAGCCAATCCTTTTTTATGTTTCATTTCTTGGCACCTCCATAGTTAGTAAATCCAATTTTTGACCTTTTCAACCCTACAGACGGGAGACCCATCGGAAATGTTTCAGTAAAATCGACATCTGGTGAATAAATGAAGGAAATACCGCATACAGCCCTTTCGCTACGGGCGCTGATCTGTCTTCTTCCATGATGCTTACTTGATTCGTTGACAACCTTATCATTTAGCGCAAAAATAAGAATAGAGAAATTCTATTGAATGACGGATAAACAGCAAACCGGATTGCATAAAGTAAGAGGGCACGACGCGCTAATTCACAGGTGTCGGCCCTTTTCTTGACTCCGCTTGCGAACTAACTTTCATCCCCCTCAACAAAGGAGAACCAATCTTATGTCCAAGAAAGGATTACTACGAGGCTATGTCATTGCCAATTGGCCCGTATACCTGTTCGCTGTACTACTGATTATTGTCTCCAATGTGGGTCAGGCATCCTTGCCCCGAATTCTGGGCAGCTTCACGGATCAGCTCATGCAACACACACTTCAAATGAATACGGTCATTCGGTATAGTCTTTCGCTTTTAGCCATAGCCATCGCTTATAATCTGTTATTCGGTACCGGGCAATTCATGATCATGAAGCTTGGACGACGCTTCGAATTCATGACACGCGAGCGCATTTTCGCCAAATTCTCCGAACTGAGTGAGCACTATTTCTCCAAACAGGGAAATGGGAAACTGCTCAGTTACGTCATGAATGATGTCACTTCCGTACGTGAAGCCATCTCCAATGGCGTAACCATGATGACCAATGCAACCTTTCTGTTATTATCCTGCATTGTGATGATGCTGCTCAGCGGAATCCCGATGAAACTTATTCTGATCAGTATTATGCCTTTGCTGGCTATTCCGTTTCTGGTCGTTTTTTTCGGTCCGCGAATTCGCAAGCGCTCTCGTGATGTGCAGGATGCTCTTGCAACGATGACAGAATCCGCAGAAGAGCAGTTGGGAGGCATCCGTGTAACCAAAACATTTGCCATTGAAGACAGTGCCCGTGAACGATTTGGGTTCACAGTAGATGCAATCAAAAGCAAACAGCTGCGGCTCGTCCGTCTGTCCTCTCTATTTCAGGCCCTGCTACCGCTGCTGGGTGCCATTTCACTAGTTGTTTCGCTGCTTGTTGGCGGGATTTTGACAATGCAGAACTCCATTACACTCGGAAGCTTTGTTGCATTGACGTTATATTTGCGAATCATCATGGGACCGCTACAACAAATTGGTAATGTGATTAATACCATGCAGCGTTCTGGAGCATCATTGGAGCGGGTTAATGATTTGTTGACGGAAGTGCCTGATGTACGCGAACTTCCCCATGCAACAAGTCTTAAAACCGTGAACGACATTACGATTGAGAACCTGTCCTTCTCTTATCCCGGCAGTTCAACCCCTGCGCTCAAAAACATCAATTTGAATATCCAGGCAGGACGAACCGTGGGCATTGTGGGCAAAACAGGTTCTGGTAAAAGCACCTTCGTGAAATTGCTGCTGCGTACATACGAACCGCCTGAAGGCACCATCCGTATTAACAACACTGATATTCGGCATCTTTCGCTGGAGAGTCTGAGATCTCGTATTGCCTATGTGCCACAGGACGGATTTCTGTTCAGTACGACCATTCGTGACAACATCGCTTTTAGCGACCGCGAGGTTCCGCTCGACACGGTAGAGCACAGTGCACGACAAGCGATGATATACGAAAACATTATCCGGTTCCCCGATCAGTTCGATACGTTGCTGGGCGAACGTGGACTTACATTATCTGGTGGTCAGCGTCAGCGTACAAGTCTGGCCCGGGGGTTGATCAAAAAAGCACAGGTGCTCGTTCTGGATGACAGCATGAGTGCAGTGGATGCCGTCACCGAAAGTGGCATTCTGCGCAGCCTGCGTGAGATTGGCAAAGGCAAAACAACGCTAATTATCTCTCACCGAATCAGTGCAGTCCGTCATGCCGACGAAATTATCGTTCTCGACGAAGGGCGAATTGCCGAACAGGGAACACATGCAGGGCTGATGGCTGCCAAAGGGTTATATGCTGCAACCTACCGTTTGCAGGAGGAGGGATTACATCATGACTGACCGTAACGCTGAAGTTCGTTCAGATGCGGGCGCGCAAGCACCTCCAGGACACCGCTCCGGTTCCGATGCAGGCGCAGACCAGAGTAAGCGTACTTCATTCAAAGCGATGATGTCCTACGCCAAACCCCATAAATGGGCTTTTGCGGGTATCTTTCTCTGCTCCCTGCTTGGTATTTCCGCAGATCTGCTCCAGCCTTATCTGGTGAAGATCGCCATCGATGATCATCTGGCGATTGGCCAGACCAGTGTAGGCTTCCTTGTCGAGTTGGCAGCTGTCTTTTTGGGGCTGGCAGTGATCAGCTTTATTTTCACCTATGTACAGAACAATCTGCTGCAGCATGTCGGTCAGAATATCGTCTCTCGCATTCGTAAGGACCTGTTCAAGCATATCTCCAAAATGTCGATGTCTTTCTTCGACCGGTTCCATATCGGCAGTCTGGTTACGAATGTATCCAGTGATACGGAGACGATCAGCAGTTTCTTCACCCAGGTGCTGCTTAGTCTCATCCGGGATGGCATGATGCTGGTGCTCATTATCGTGTTTATGTTCCAGCTCGATCCAGTACTTGCAGGGTATTCTCTCATCGTCTTGCCTGTAATCGCCATTGTGGCCGTATTGTTCCGAAGTCGACTGCGCAGAGCTTATCAGAATGCCCGCACTCGCCTCTCACGTCTGATTGCGTTCACGGCAGAGAACCTGTCCGGCATGTTTTTGATCCAGGCTTTCCATCAGGAAGAAGAACAGAAAAAAAGATTCAAGGAGCAGAACACACTTCACCTAAAGGCCAATATCGCACAGGCCCGTTCCAACGTTATTTTCAACCGAACGTTTGATATTCTCGGTAATGCCGCCCTCGTCATGATGGTGTGGCTTGGGGGGCGTGCCGTGCTGGGTGAATCGCTGCAGGTGGGTGTACTTTATGCATTTATCAGTTATATCCGTCAGTTTTTCCAGCCGATTAACCAGATCACCATGCAGTGGAACACATTCCAGTCGACCACCGTATCCATGGATCGGATCTGGAACATTCTGAGTACCCGTCCGGAAGTCGCTGACCCGAAACCCGGGATCGCCTCCACACTTGAACCACGCAACGTGATGGGCCAGATTGATTTTAATAATGTATCGTTCGGCTATCGGCCAGATCGCCCTCTGATTCAGCATATGAATCTGCATCTCTATCCGGGTGAAATGGTGGGCATTGTGGGGACTACAGGGGCTGGAAAAAGTACACTGATCTCCCTGCTCAACCGCTTCTACGATGTGAATGGGGGCAGCATTGAGATTGATGGCACAGATATCCGTCATTTCCCACAGGCCAGTCTCCATCGCATTGTTGGTCTGATCCAACAGGAACCGTTCCTCTTCTCGGGCTCCATCATTGACAACGTACGAATGTTCCGTGAGGATATTACAAGAGAGCAGGCCATTCAGGCCTGCCGATTCGTCGGAGCACATGCCATGATTTCACGTTTGCCGCAAGGCTATGATACACGGCTTTCCGAACGCGGAAGTGGTCTGTCCGCCGGAGAGCGTCAACTGATATCGTTTGCCCGGATCGTGGTCTTTCAGCCCCGAGTGCTCATCCTGGATGAAGCAACCGCGAATCTGGATTCACATACAGAACAATTGGTACAACAGGCGCTGGAATCCGTCTCACAAGGAAGAACAACGATTGTTATTGCGCATCGTCTATCTACGGTCATGCATGCGGATCGGATTCTCGTTATGGAGAATGGTGAGATTGTCGAGGAAGGCTCACATCAGAAGCTGATCGATGCAGAAGGAGTATATGCCGATCTCTACACCCATGCGCGTGAGGTCGGTAATGATTCAGCTATCTCCGGTTAGAGCATTAGCGGATCGAACCAAGTGAGGTTTAATTCAAGAGGTCAGTCCACGAGGTTCAGCGCTGTCCTGTGTACTCACCTGGCCCATCTCGCCGCGTCTACGTTGAACATGCCGCTCTGCGATGCAGGCGGCATGTTTGGTATATTTTCTGGGAAATGATAATAAGGAGTTGTACTTATGAAACCTGAATTATATAAATCTTCGGAGTCGGAGCTTAAGCATCCGCAGATTGGTTACCGCCGTTTCACAGCTCTATGGAAAGGAGCCCTATGTCTTCTCTTTTTACTGTTATGCTTGGCCCTGTTATGGATCATCTATGAGGATCATGCTGGACAACTGGAGACATGGTATTATTCCATCGCAGCCATTCTTGGCATGTGGTTTGTCGGGCCCTTATTTCTTATGTTTCTGTCCCGGGCTACCGTGAGTTCTCCCGTGTTACTATCCTGGAATGATGAAGGGCTTCATGCCCGTACACGGACCATTCCCTGGAATGAAATTCGTAAAATCGAACTTGCCTCTCCCGCCCTCAGCAAATGGATACTGTCCGCATCCCCCATGATTGCCTTGTACCTGAAAGACGGTACCCGTCGTCATATCCAGACCGATCATTTGCTTACCAAAAAAGAGCTCTGTCGAGCCATAGTCCTTCTCCAGGCAACGCTGCGCGAGAAACAACAACAGGACAACTGAAAACTCAGCTCACCTCATTCTGACTTTTCGATACCGACTGACAGGTTCATTCTGTAATTTCCATAAGGCAAGATGGCTTCCAGCAAGCTGTCAAGCTGCTCCAATGTGCCTGTGCGTACTCGCATCAGGTAACAGCCCTCTCCGCTGACACGGTGAACTTCCACGATGTCTTCACGTGCAGCCACAAATTCACGGAAGGCGGCATGTCTGTCGCCGGAATTGAGAAAAATCATCACAAATGCTTGCAGGCCCATGCCGAGGCGTTCCGGGTTCCATTTTACCGTATACCCTTCAAGGACACCCAAATCATGCAGCTTGCGCACTCTCGCACCTACAGCCTGTCCGGTCAGATGTACCTCTTCGCCGATCTCTTTGTGGGAGCGTTTGGAGTCTCGAATCAGGCTTTTCAGTATACGGATATCTGTATCATCTATCGTTTCATTCATCTATTTTGCAATCCTTTCAACTTGAAATTAAAGCGGCCTGTTTTCTTTCAGTGTGTCATTTACGCCTCAAAACGGGTTGTATAACATATAGGATAATAACATTAATCCCGAAGGAGTGCAGGTTCAATGAAAATTCAATTGATTCGTAATGCAACATTATGGTTGGAATACGGGGGTCTGAACATACTGGTTGATCCCATGTTGATGGATAAAGAAGTGATGCCTGCTTTTCCGAACACACCCAATGAACTGCGCAATCCAAGAGTCTCACTACCCGAGACGGAAACGGATTATATGAATCCGGATCTGCTGATCGTTACGCATACCCACCCCGATCACTGGGATGAAGCAGCAGCCAAACAGCTCCGCAAGGATGTACCTCTGCTGTGTCAGCCAGGAGATGAGGCTGTGTTCACAGGAGCCGGATTTACCAACGTTACTGCCGTGGATGACAAACATGAGTACCACTCCGTACGTTTTGCCCGCACTTCGGGACATCACGGAACCGGGGAAATCGGCGAACGTATGGGCAAGGTGTCTAGTTTTGTATTGGAAGCTGACGGAGAACCCGTCTCCTATATCGCCGGTGATACCATCTGGTGTGAAGAACCAGCCGAAGCCATTCGTCAATATCAGCCTGAAGTGATTGTGGTGAATGCTGGTGGTGCCCGCTTCCTGCAAGGAGATCCGATCACGATGGACGGACCTGATGTAGCTGCCGTGAAACGCCATGCACCGGATGCACACGTTATCGCTGTGCATATGGATGCCATTAATCATTGCATGATGTCCCGCGTGGATCTCGCCAGTTATCTAGCCTCCGAGCAGCTGGACGGGCAAGTGCTCATTCCACGCGACGGCGAGAGCTTTGTGTTTGAAGCAGGGACCGGGTTGAAGTTGAAGTAAAATCTACTGCTGAGGTATCAAGCACACAAAAGGCAGCCCCAAAGGTCATAAGCATGAGCGACTTTAGAGACTGCCTGTTTTGAATTGTAAAAAGGAATTCTCACAGGCTAGCGAAACCAAGATGTGGATGAATCCAGTTTCATTCCTTCTAAAGAAAAGGCACAAGCGAATATCTTGTCAGATCTCTAGGGAATACGGATTGTCCAAACCATCTAACGAATCTGAGACGCTCTATTTGGCGAAATAGCACAAGTTCGCCATTCTAACGAATTGTAGACGTCTTATTTTCCCTTTTGCACCCTCTTTACACTCGCTTTCGCAGATTATCATCGAAATAGCGATTCCTGAGTTCGTTAGATTTACTGTATTACAATAATCTGCAAAATAAAGCGCATATGATTCGTTAGAAGCTGGAGCACTTTACACTACGAAAAAGGCTGAATGCATCTTAACTCGCATCCAGCCTTTTTTCTTAATCGGAAGTATCAGAAATTCGGCGAGTGTTCAGCCACTGAGTGCCCATGTTCCTGCGAGCCGTGTTCCTGCGAGCCTTGTATTCCTTTTGCTCCTGTGTTCCTGGGGGTCTTGTGCTCCATTTGCGTCCTCAGTAACCTGTATTTCCGTGTTCTGCGATTCCTCTGTCTCCTTTGTCCATCGTGCAACCCGCATGATTCTTCCTGCTTGATTACTGAACTTTCAATCGGATTACGTTCCACGATGCTTTGGCCAAGCTTGCCGTAATCAGTGTCTCCGATACCTCTGCATCACCACGGTTATGAGGAGCGACACGATTCGGCTCTGCTGCAGTATTGGCTGCTTTCAGATCATCACTTTCCAGCACAATATGCTCTATCAAGCGGCACTTCCCAAAGCTGCGCAGATCCACTTCAAGCGGGAGCGATTCTTCCAAATGACGATTCACGGCGAAAACAGTCACTTCACCCTGCTCCTCATTATGCACAGCAATGGCCTCCAAATAAGGAACATCCGTAATTTGTTTGGTGTCATATTTGGGAGACTGGATCAACGGCACAAGTGCTGTTCCACGTCCGAACACGGAAGCATGCATGAACGGATAGAAGATCGTCTGTCTCCATGCAGCACCTCCATTATCCGTCATAATCGGAGCGATAACGTTGACGAGCTGTGCCAGACATGCCATCTTAACTCGGTCCGCATGTTTCAGCATGCTGATCAGCATGCAGCCCACAAGCAATGCATCTTCATGGTTGTATACATCCTCCAGCTGTGGCGGAGCAATCTGCCATGGGTCCAGCTTCTTGTCGCTTTCGTTGGAGTGATACCATACATTCCACTCATCGAAGGACAGATACATCGTTTTTTTGCTGCGTTTCTTCGCTTTGATATAATCGCAAGTCGCTTTCACCGTATCAATGAAACGATCCATCTCCAATGAGCGGGCAAGGAAGGTTGGTGTGTCATTCTCCTGATTGCCGTAATATTGGTGCAGGGACAGATATTCAACATGATCATACGTATGATCCAGCACCGTTGCTTCCCATTCCGGGAAAGATGGCATACCCAGGGATGAACTTCCGCAAGCGACCAGCTCAATTGTTGGGTCCGTCCATTTCATTACTTTTGCCGCTTCGAGCGCTACCCGTCCATACTCTTCTGCTGTTTTGTGACCAATCTGCCACGGACCGTCCATTTCATTGCCAAGACACCAGGTTTTGATCGCATGTGGCTCTTTATATCCATGTTTAATGCGCAAGTCACTATAATAAGAACCTTCCGGATGATTACTGTACTCCACGATGTTACGGGCTGCGTCTACACCCCGTGTTCCCAAATTGACGGCCATCATCACTTCCGAATTCGCCTGTTTGGACCAATCCACAAATTCGTTAAACCCGAATTCATTGGTCTCGATTGTTCTCCATGCCAGTTCAAGTCTGCGTTTGCGTTCAGATACAGGTCCGACAGAATCCTCCCAATTGTAACCGGATACAAAGTTACCGCCAGGGTACCGTACAATCGGAACCTGCAGCTCCTTAACCATCTCCAGCACATCTCCACGGAAACCCGCTTCATTCGCTGTAGGATGACCCGGCTCATATATTCCACCGTAAACGGCACGTCCCAGATGTTCAATAAATGAACCGTATAATCGTTTATCAACTACGCCAATTGTGAAATCCTTGTCTACCGTCATTTTTGCTTTTTCCATCGTGAAGTTCATCTCCCTAAGATTAATATAAAAATTAATTGATAATCTATGGATCAACGTTCATATTTATATTAAAATCGATTATGACACCAATTTCAACATGAATTTTGCAAAATGTTATTCTTTTGTCTGGATTTATGTTTAACTTAATTCTATAAGAATAATTGATATGAGTTTATCTCGTTATTCACACGTGCACGAAGAGGACAGAAAAAAACTGTAGAAGCGTAGCGGTCGCCTTTATCACCGGATTTTCCCATTATATATGGGGAATCAAAAAAATCCGGGGATAACAGCGATCGGAAGGTTATTCTGTCAGCGTTGTGGACTCGTGTGAATAACACTTAAATCAACTCATATTACTGGAGGAACAGATGTGATCAGAGCAAATACCGATGCTGAATGGCTGCCATTATACGAGGCACTCGCGAGTGAGGTCCGTCTCCAGATTATCAGGCTTGTCGCAGAGACCCCAATGAATGTGAAGGACATTGCCGCATCACTCGGCCTGAGCAGCGCAATCGTAACCATGCACGTTCGCAAGCTTCAGGATGTGGGCATTATTCAGTCCAAAATGATTCGCAAGGATGGCGGCACGCACAAAATGAACAGTCTGGCTGTCGACTGGATTGGCATCTCCATGCCACAGGAAACCGGGGCCTCCCGCAAGCTTCATGAAGTGGCAATCCCTGTTGGACATTATACCCATTTTGATGTATATCCGACCTGTGGTCTGGCTACCTCCAATCAGGTCATTGGACAGTATGATGATCCTCGCTATTTTCTAGATCCTGAACGGATGCATGCCCACATTCTTTGGTTTGGACGTGGATTTGTAGAATACAAAATCCCAAACTATATCTTGTCCGGTCAACAGATCAGTGCCATTGAATTATCACTTGAGATGGGCTCCGAAGCACCTTCAGTCAATCCGAACTGGCCCTCGGACATTACATTTATGCTCAACGGAATCCGATTGGGTGAATGGACAAGCCCTGGAGATTCTGGAAATGGACGGGGGATGTTTACCCCGGAATGGTGGAGCGACAGTGTCAATCAGTACGGTATGCTCAAGGTACTGCGGATTACGCATGAGGGGACATTCATCGATGGACAGCATATGTCCGAAATTACGCTTGCGGATATTCCCGTGGAACGCAACCAATGGACATTGCGCCTCTCCGTGGAGGAAGATGCGCAGCATGTGGGCGGGTTGACGTTATATGGTCAGGGATTCGGCAACTATGATCAGGATATCCTGTTCCGTCTGTACTATCAGGACTGAAGTAAATAACCAAAAAAAACCTTCCATCCGCTGAATAGGCAAAGATGGAAGGTCCTAAAGATGTTCAAAGAATGTTCTGAATTAATACGCGAGCATGGATTTAGAGCGCACTTCCACCAAACAGGAACCGGTACTCCCAGTGTTTGCCGGAGATGTCGCTAATCGTCACACCGCCACCAGCGTTGGAATAGGTGTGCAGCACTTTGCCGTTCCCAAGATAGATGCCCGTGTGAGTAATGGCCGCCTTGGATTTATTCACGCCAGAGTACGATGATGCCGAGCTGCCTTTATAGGACATAAAATACATCAGATCACCGCGCTTCAGATTTTTCCAATTGGTCTTAACGGTACCATTGGCTTTTACATAGGCTCCTTGTTGACGTGAATCGGACGGAAGCTTGATTCCAAGTGCATCCATAAATGCCCGGCGGACAAAGCTTGAACAGTCAAACGTTGCCGTACTGTTACGACTAGCACCAAACTCATAAGGCGTTCCCCAATATTTCATGCCAGCAGCTATGACTTTCTCCACAGAAGCACTGCCTGTAACAGACGTACTGCTGCCTGAACCAGACCCACTAGTACTGCTACTTCCTGTTGTCGTGTTGCCTTTCACGGCTTTTGTATATTTTGAGGAAGAAGATATGTATCCTGTCCGATTGCCAGAATCCTTAATTTTATACCAGCCTGAGCCGGATTTTTGAGTAACCGTAACCGTTTCCCCTTTTGGCACCAAACGAACAATGCTTGCGGAGGAAGATGGTGATGTGCGCAGATTTACTCCCCAGATCACTTTAACCTTTGAATTCTGAACCGTGGCTGCCGATGCCGGTGTCGTTAATGCTCCTGTTGTCAGACTTCCCATCAGCATCGTTGCTGTTACACTCGCAGTAATGATCTTGCTTTTCCAGTTCATGATGTCGTGTTCCCCCTGATGTTACAGAATGTTAACCTGGCCTCATTTGCCGGGCTTGCCCCATTGTAAAACGGGCTGTCCATAACGATCATCAGTCCAAAGTCCTGTATTCGATCTGGCAGGCTTGAGCACTAAGAATCAGGGAAACATCTCATACCAGTTGGCTAAAACTACCTTAAATCACTTTTTTTAAAAAGTTAAATTATTGTAACTATTTGCTGTGCTTCGTTTTCTGTAGAAATTAGACCAAAACTGTTCATCTGGCAAAACATGCGTCAGATGACCTATGTTTTAATATTCAAACTCTATAATTGGTAAACATTACTATGTTTCATTTGACGGTTAAGCTGCCCAAATACAACCTGAAGACTCTCCAACATGCAAAAAGCCGGAGATTTCTCCCCGGCTGTAATCCCGATTCAATAGGAATCGATTATGGCTCAATGCCCCATGCGTTAACCCCGCCAATATAAGCGGTCACTTTGTTCCATGCACTGAATGCCGTTTTGGTGGCATCAAAGGAATAATCATTAGTCTGATCAAAATTGGTCCAGTTGTTCTTCGAGAAGCGACCTTGAATAATTCCCGTCTCTGCCCCGGCAGCCAAACTGCCTGCCCCGGATTTGAATCCAATCTCCAGAACCGTATCCGCTGTGCCCTTAGCCGGATCTACAGTCACAAATTGGGCCTCCACATTACCGCTGCCAATCTCGGCATAATCACACCAGAAACTCAGATCAGATGCACTATCCTTCGTAAAGTAATACCGCAGCTTTACCTGGCTCAGATCCACGGCTGTCGTGCCTGTGTTCTTGATATTGAACTGAGGGTTCGCCGCATTGCCTGACGTCCCCGAACCGCCATTGCGGTATTGCACCTCAAGTGCTCCTGTTGTTACCGGAGGAGCTGTTGGGGTCACCGTCACTACATTGGACAATGTCTGCCCGCTTGCATTCACCGCCACCACTCGGTAATTGTATGCGGTACCGTTCACTGCCGTTGCATCGACGTACGTCAGTGCCGTCAGACCCGTAGCTAAATCGGCATAGGCTCCTCCTGCAACCGAGCGTTGTACCTTGTAACTTGCTGCTCCGGTCGATGCGGTCCATGTCAGCACAGCCTGATTATTGCCTGCCGTTCCCGTAAGAGTTAACACTCCCGGAACGACTGTTCCCGCTTGCGGAGTAGCAGACGCTTGAGCAGAAGGCGCAGATTCACCAGCTGTATTGACAGCAGTCACCACATAATAGTACGTTTTACCATTCGTCAATCCCGTATCTGTGAAGGTGCCGCCTGTAACCCCTGTTGCTACCGGTGTATACGGACCACCGTTCATTTCTGCACGTTTTACAATATAAGAAGAGGCATTGGAGGCAGTATTCCAGTTCAAAACGACCTCTTCATCCGCCGCTGCAGCTGTCAGACCAGCTGGAACTGCTGGCACCTGAACCCCCGGACCTCCGGCATCACCAAGGAGACGATCATATTCGCCATACGCGGTGGCCATATCCACCTGTGACCAGAAACGGTGATACGTAAAGGTTGGTACGCCATTTTCCCATTTTTTCGTTGTTGGATTGTACGATGTTTTGTACAGGTTATCCAGGTAAGCCCATGCCGGGTCCTGCTTGATTGCCGGACGCAGATCGGAATATCCGATGTATACGCCATTTCCGCCTTTCGCAGGGTCGGAAGCAATGCCTGCTGTACCCGGAATCGTATTGCCTTGGCCGAAGGTTCCGGACCAATTCGTCGGGATGTAAATTTCTTTGGCAAAGAAACGGAAATAGTCTTTACGCTCTTCTTCCGTAACAATCCCCACACCATCATTGTAGTCCCAAGCCGTATTAAGCAGCGTCTCGGCCAAATCCTTCGCTTCCTGACCTTTCGCGCTCAGCGTGCCGCTCTCCGCCTGGGTTCCTGCCGCGAAGAACGTCAGCGCCTTGATGTAACTTCCCAATACCCCCGTGTCCTGCACTGGATCTTTGGTAACCGCATGGAAGTTCGGGTTATTCGTAAACGTGTTGAATCCGTTCCATTTATCCGGTTGTCCTTGCCATTCCTGACCGCCTGGAATCCAGAATTCACCCGGAGCTGGCGTAGTCGCAACCTGAACATTGGTTCCGCCCATGATGCGCTGTCCAGCTGCGTTCAGATAATAGCCTTGTTCATCTGTTACAGGACGCTCCCCAACAAACACATAATCCTTGGTCCAATCGATCCATTTCGTAATGACCTTCTTGGCCATCTTGAAGTTCTCGGAGCTGAGGTCACCGCTCTCGGCAAGAATGTAATACATCTCTGCCACCCGCTCCAGCGGCCATGCCTGAAATCCAAACCAGGTATTGGAATCCGGATCACGATATACAGGTGCTTCCTGATAAGCCATGTCATAGAATGTGCTGACTCCTGCCGGATAAGCCCCGTACGAACCGCCAATGCTGTTGGTTGCTCCACCGCCGATAGCCCCTTCATGGGATTGCAGCCAGGTATAGAATTCCAGCTGACGCTTCAGCGTGGCATTCCAGTCTGCTTTGGCCGTAGCTGACTTCGGAATCAAGCCGCCAGCTGGATCAGACAAGGCATAGGCTGCAACCGGATTCTGATAGGCCTGATGGGTATGACTCGCTCCAATGCGCCATGCCCAGTCCCCGCCTTGACCCAAACCACCACCCCATGACGTATACCAGGCCATGAGATACATGTTGGAATCCTTGCCTGTTCCCGCACTTGGCGTACCGTTCTTCGCACTGCCGATCTTCTGGAAGTACTTGTCGTACATGCCGTAGCGCAGATAGTCTCCCATCTTCTTCGCTTTATCCAGATATTTCGTATTGTTATATCCCATTTCTTTCGCCCAGTAGAGTACCTGCACCGCACGTGCATCCGCATCCGTTGCATTGGTGTAACGCCACTGTGCTGACGGTGCCTGGTTCTCCTTCGTGAACAGACTCATGAACCCCTCGTTTGCTTTACCAAATGATTTATCATCCTGCGATGGGTGAGGAATGGCCTCCCACACAGACTCTTGCTCCCCACGCTGGAACGTATTCACATACGACGTTGTATGGGATGGATTCAGCAGATTCCCGTATCCGTACCAGTTATCCACATCGATAAGCCAGTGCATCAGATAAGTCTGATTGTTCCCATAGGACGCCTTGAATTCGGCATCCAGCGGATCTTTCCCCGCTGCATATTGCCCATTAAGTGTGGATGGATACTGGTCCGGGAACGGCTTTTCCGCTGCATACGTGGCTGGGCTGTTCGGGTTGTAGGAGCTCATGGTCGGCTGCTCTTCCTTGCCATCGCCTTCATTGACCGGGATAATGTACTTCTCCATGCTGTCCCAGGCCGCTTCAAGCTTGGACCAGTCCCCAGTATAATGACCGTACATGGTCTCCAGCCATAACCAATAACTGTACGCCTCCGACGTGGACATATGCCCGTAATCCGGGGCCTCGCTCATCAGTGTCTCAACAGAGTGATACGGAATACCTTCCGGTGAAAAGTAGCCGTTGGCCGGGTCTTTCAACTGATCATACAATTGCAAAAATCGCGCTTCGTTAATTCCGTCCGCCTGAGCCTCAATGCTCTGCTCTTCGGCATAAACCGTTTGGGGGCCTGCCCATAATCCGGAGTATCCGGTCAGCATAACGGTCCCTGCTAGCATGGCCGTCAAACTTTTCTTCGCAGCTGATTTCAACATGTATATTACCTCCCTGAAATGGTGGAATTCAATTTGAATCGCTGTTGACTTATGCTATCGTTTTACGGCTCAATCCCCCATACTTTTGTCCCTCCCTGATACCCCGTCACCTGAGTCCAGGCGGTAAAAGCCGTCTTGGTTGCGTCATAGGAATAGTCGTTGCTCTGATCAAAATTGCTCCAATTGTTCTTGGAAAAACGCCCCTGGATCATGCCTGTCTCCGCTCCGGGAGCCAGACTGCCTGCACCGGATTTGAAGCTGATCTCCAGAATCGTATCCACTGTACCCTTCGCCGGATTCATCTCAACAAATTTGCCTTCAATATTGGCCGTTCCGATCTGCGCATAATCACACCAGAAGCTCAGATCTCCCGTACCATCCTTCGTAAAATAATATCGGAGCTTCACGGTACTCAGATCAATAACCTGAGTCCCTGTGTTTTTTAGATTAAACTGCGGAGTCACCGCATTGCCGGAAGCACCTGACCCTCCGTGACGATACTGCACTTCAAGCGTGCCCGGCACAGATGGTCCCGCCTGAGGTGTGGCGAAGACTGGCGAAGATCCAGACGACTCGCCAGCTGTATTCACAGCTGTCACGACATAATAATAGGTCTTTCCGTTCGTCAGCTCCGTGTTCGTGTACGTCAATCCACTCACTCCTGTCGCTACAGAAGTATATGGCCCCCCACTCACCTCAGCGCGTTTCACGGTGTACGATGCTGCCCCAGGTGATGCAGCCCAGTTCAGGATGACCTGAGCGTTCCCTGCTATGGCTTGAACCCCCGAAGGTGCAACAGGCGTGACAACCGATGTGGCATCAGGCTCCTGGCCATAAATCCGATTGCCTGCATCGTATACCGGAAGATATATGCTCTTCGCCACATTGCCCGTGCCCAAGCCCTGGAATGAATGATCATTATTTGCATTCCAGGCGCCTTGTGGCCCGGTAATGCGGAACACCACCTCTTTACGATAATGTCCCTCCCCGCCTGGATAGATTTTGGTTCCGGTGAAATCGGCAGTAATCGCATAGATTCTATTCGTCGCATCAACCACAACTGGCTGGGATACGGTAGCCCCCTCGGTGTAGGTAGTTGTAATATTAACGTCGGAAACGGTATATCCTGCGGCATACACTTCACTCAGATCGATGTAATATCGGAAGGACAATTTATCCCCCATACGTGCTGGCCAGCCCGAACGATTGTTCAGTTGAGCCTTAATTTCGGTATAGTTGGAACCCGATGCCTTCACAGCAGCTTCGACAAAGAATTCATCCGTCTTCACTTCGGGAGCCGGAAAGTTCGCGATGGGCTGATCATTCTGTCCATACAGCAGATTCATCTTGGCTAACGCACCTGTAAATCCCGCATTATAATCGGTTGCCACCTCATTGCTTACATAATCTCCAATGGAATCGGTGTAGGCATCTGCTGCATCGGGTCCACCAACCATGGCGCCGTACAGGATGTGACGGTGATCAGAAGGAACACTGTCACTGTTCGCCCATGAGCCGTGAGAGGTTCGGTGATGCGGATGTTTCGGCGGATTCTGACCATAGCCAACCACATAACTGCTCTGGCGTGGATTATCCCCCAAAATGTAGTTCATTTGAGATACGGCAAAGTTCTGATACCTTGTTTTCTTCACCGGATCACTGACCCAATCGGAATACACAAAAGCAATGAACGATGCATTCGCTGCATAACGGAGCGATCCCCATGTATCAAGCCAGGCCAACCCGCCGGGTGTATACTTGATACGTTCTCCATTCGTGCCTACAGACCAGTAATCGAGATTTCGCTCTGTCGATTGAATAAACCGTGCCGCTTCCGGCATGTTCAGGCTGGACGTAATGCGAGCCAGCAAAATCTGAGCTCCATAATGTTTGTCATCCCAGCCCTGGGTCCATGTGTAAGCCCAGTTCCCGTTCTGCCCATCCGCCTGCCACTGATTCGCTGTGGCAATCGCTTTGGACAAGTAAGCGCTATCATTTGTCGCCATATATAACCATGTTGCTGCCCATGCAAGCTCATCTTCATAACCCGTCCATGAGTTGTAGAACGACTGGGCATCTGTGATGCAATCTGTATACTTCCCACGGTACGTATCCCCCAAGCTATATAACTCCTTGGCATGTTTCAGCAGTTTGTCAGCATAGGCCGGATCACTGTCCCGAAACACGATGGACGAAGCTGCAAGTGCTGCCGCTGTCTCTCCTGCAAGTTCACTACCTGGACAGGATGCATCGATCTTAAAGGCCGGGCGATTCATCTGCATCACTTCAGCCGGTCCCCACCAGGAATGGTCGGTATTTCCCGCTCCGACTTGTCCCCATAGTTCATTCGGTTTCGTATGCGCTTTCACAAAATAGTCTGTGGCCCATTTCAAATTATCCTTCATGGCATCCAGTTGTCCTGCCTGCTCGTATCCCTCGCGGTATTCCACGACGGACCAGGCTAACATCGTGGCAGAATAAGCCATGGGCAGACCGAATTTTACGTGATCACCGGCATCATACCATCCTCCGGTCAGATCGACCCCAACATCCGATCCGTCATTCAATCCGGAATCACCGCGCCATTCTACCCGGTTGTCTTCTGGCAGTTTCCCTGAACGCTGGGTTTCATAAAAGTAAACGGCTTTCTGTAATGCTTCAGCATAGTTATGGTTTCCGGCAGCCGCATCTGCCTTGCCATTCCATGCCTGTATGGAAATACTTCCTGCCAGTAGCCCTGCCGATAACGCGAGAATAGCGACTCGTCTCCACCAGCTTCCCTTCATGTTCAACCATTCATCTCCTTTTACAATCGTCGTCTCGTAATTTTCCAATTACACGGATGTAATATGACCCGCTCCTTTCTATGGTGTGACTCCATGTATTTTCCACCATTAATTACCATTATAACCTTTTACTTCAGTTGAAATATCAGCGCTGGTGACTTCTGGAATAACATTGTTGTGACATGTTCGGTTATGGATATAACCAAAAAGACAGCCTCTCATATCGATGGACACGATATGAGAAACCGTCCTGAAGTTTCGTATAATCCTTGCTACAGGCTGAATGACAATCCTGGTACTATCCAGTCTGACCATTCTGTCTTTTCACTCGTTTACACTCTGAATTTGTTGATTTGCTCCTGCAGCTCTTCTGCCATTTTGGACAAAGAGCCTGCAGACGAAGCAATCTCTTCCATGGAAGCCAGCTGCTGCTGGGTTGCAGCGGATACATTATGCACTCCGCCTGCTGCTTCTCCAGCAATATTGGAGATCTGATCCACATATCCTACAACTTCATTCGTACTTGCTGACATTTCCTCCGAACCTGCGGATACTTCCTGAATCTCACCCGCCACCTTATTAACCGCACTTGAAATCTGCTCAAAGGCTTGTCCTGCCGCTGTTACAATCTCAATTCCGGCCTCCGTTTCATTGCTGTTCACTTTCACAGCCTGTACGGCATGGTCTGTATCCTTCTGAATCAATTGCACGAGATCCGTAATTCGTTGTGCAGATGTAGAAGACTCCTCTGCCAGCTTTCGCACTTCTCCGGCTACAACCGCGAAACCACGTCCGTGCTCACCTGCACGTGCCGCTTCAATCGCTGCATTGAGGGCAAGGAGATTGGTCTGGCGAGCGATATTGTTGATCACCTCAGTAATGGTACCAATCTCTGCAGAACGTTCTCCCAGCCCTGTAACCAGTTCTGTCAGTGATGCAATGGAATTGCGAACAGAACCCATCTGTTCAACAGCTTGCTGAATAATCATGTTTCCTTCGGCAGACTGATTCGCTGCATCAACGGCAGATACGGATACACTTTGGGCAAGCTCGGCGATCTGTTCCGAACCAAGCGCCATCTCACTCATTGCCTGTGAAGACCGCTTCACCATGTCCACTTGATCAGAAGTACCTACGGCCAGTTCTTCAACCGTTTCGGAAATCTGTTCCGAAGCCTTCGTATTCTGCTCTGCACTCGCAAGGAGTTCCTCTGAAGAGGCTGCTACCTGTTCGGATGTGAACGATACCGATTGAATCATTGCGCGAAGGTTGCCAGTCATTATATTGAAGGAATCCGCCAGCGTTCCCAGTTCATCCTTGTTCTTGAGAACAATCTTCTCACTGGTCAAGTCACCATTGGCAATAAGCATGGCTGCTGCATTCATCTTCTTGATTGGATTTGAAATGATGCTCGCAATAAAGAAAGCAATAAACATGGCAACCAGGAAAGCAACAATGGTTACTGCCAATATAACATTGAATGCTTGTTCAGCGGACTCAACTGATGTATTCGTAGCTTGATCCGACAATGTATTTCCCATCGTAATCAATTGAGCAATGGCATCATTCGCTGTAAACCAAAGCGGATAGGCCTCTGAATGCAATCTGCTGGCATCCTCAAAGTTGTTAGCCCTGCCCAATTCAATAAATACTGGCATTTTCGCCAGATAAGCCTCATAGTTCGTACTAAACGTATTGTACAGTTCATTTGCTTCGGTACTGCCAGAAATGAGTGGGACCAGTTCTTTGCGCTCATTCTCAATCTTGGCTTGAAGTTGCTCCAATGCTTCATTCATCTTGGTAATTTCACTCTGATTCGTTTCAACGATTACGGCAAGAGCAAGCCGTTCAACGTCGGAAATGTCGCCATTCATCATCCCGAGCAGGCTTACACTGGGCATCCACATCTTGTCGATTTCATCGGCCTTTTTGGACATATCGTGAATTTGGGTCAACGCATAAATACTGACTACAGCCAGTAAAGCCACTACCACCAGAAACCCGGTCAGTAATTTCATCCGAATTGTTAATCTCAATTTTCCCGTTACGCTTCCCTGCGGCTCTTTCATGTTCCCCACTCCTCAACTAGTACATATTTATAGTATATCGACACAGATCGCCATGAATTGTAGATATTCGAATTCGATTTTTATAAATTTCAGTTAACTTCGAAATAAACACAAAAAGCCTTACGTCTTTGGCGTACCAAAAACGTAAGGCTTCGTAAGCGAAAGTTCCCTTCCTAACCTACATATTCTGCGTTTTAACGGAAAATCCGACGATGAAGGTTGATGAAAAAATCGGGAACCGACTTCGTGTAATTGCGCGTAACAATCAAGATTACACTGACCAAACTACCCAGAATGAACCCACCCAGAATATCCCCAGGATAATGTACACCTACATATACACGTGATACTCCTGTCAGTAAAGCGAGCAACAACATCCATAATCCAAAGCGACGTCCGATGAAGAAAGATGCCGCAGCTAGAGCAAAAACAAAAGAAGCATGTTTGCTTGGGAAAGATGGATCTGGTACATGCGGTACCAGTTGATTCACCGTACCTTCCATAAATGGCCGCGGATGACCCACCATAGGTGAAATTCCCCATTTGGCCAGACTAAGCGCTACAATCGAAGCTACACATGCATAAAATACAATTCGTTGCTTGGAAGGTTCACCGAGAAACCATACAATGACAAGCAGTCCAATCATAACCCAGACGGCATATTCAGCCGATGTAACCATAAACCAGTCCAGGAACGGAATTCGGTCTGCAAACTGATTGATCCAATTAAATATGGATTGATTCATAATAGCCGTTTAATACCTCCATTACAAAAACCATGATTATTTTTTACATGATAAATGATAAATAGCTACAAACTATTTGTCAAATATTCCTGCTCCCAACCGAACATTCGAAATCAAAGGGGACATTTCTCTTTCTTTTTGTTAAAATAGTTTGGGTTACATATCAGTTCATTCATAGAAAGGTGAAGATTATGCTTAAGAAATGGTTATGGGGGACCGCCCTGACCCTGGCACTTGCCGTAACGGGTGTCATTGTATACTACGGATATTCGATCGTTCATTTTGCCAATAGCATCTCGACCGCTTCCGGTACGACTTCTCCCTCCGATTCATCTTCAGGGACAGATCAAAACGCAGAATCCCCATCCACACCACTTCCTAAATGGGACGGGAAAGAACGGGTGAACATCCTGCTTCTAGGTGGAGATTCCAGGGGGGATGATGCCGGCCGTTCAGACTCCGTCATGGTCGCTTCCATTGATCCGATCTCCAAGAAAGCCCACCTCTTCTCTGTTCTGCGGGACACCTATGTTGAGATTCCAGGCCATGGAAAGAGCAGACTTAATGCAGCTTTTTCTTATGGGGGTGCTGATCTGACCAAACAAACCGTGGGTAACCTGCTCGGTATTCCCATTCAGCATTACGTCTACACGGACTTCACCGGGTTTATGGCACTGGTTGACGCTGTAGGCGGGATTGACATTGATGTGGAGAAAGACATGTATTACACCAGTAAAGCAGACAAGCATATGTACGATATTGATCTTAAAAAGGGACTGCAGCATATGGACGGAAAAACCGCTCTCCAGTATGTCCGTTTCAGACATGATGCCACCTCCGATTTTACCCGCACAGAGCGGCAGCGGATTTTCATGACTGAACTGGCCAAGAAGATGCAAAGCACAACTTCACTATTCAAAATCCCTGAAATATTGGAAGCCATCGCTCCCTATGTTGAAACAGACCTCAGCCCAACGCAGATGTTAAAATTGGCTTCGCTCGGATTCGATATCAACGTGAATGAAATCGATAAACAACAGATTCCCCCAAACAAGCTGTTAACGAACGAGCTTGTAGGTTCTGCTCAGGTACTTGGTGTAAATAAACCGAAACTCCATAGCTACATTCAGAATTTATTTGAGGAAGATGCGAAATCTTCAGAGGATCAATCGACGAAAATACAAGACTTAAACTAAATTGGATGAAAACAAAAAGAAGCAAGTTTAGCAATAAATTTTGATTTAAAGGCGGCTAAGGCCGTCTTTTCTTATACCTATTTTCCCCATTTAATGCAGCCTTAATGTTCAGCAGGTACCCTTAAATGATGAATTCCGGAACCACGAAGGAGGAATACACGTGAATAAACCGCGAATCATGGAATGGACCCAACTGCGAGGCCTCGCATTTCTCGCCATTGTGATGCAGCATAACATCGCGGAATATATATATCGTCCTGATATTCAACAACCGGATTCCATCATGCTGATCATGATTTATCATCTGACTCGTTTTGGCACGCCAACATTTGTGTTTCTGTCTGGAGTACTCTTGTTCTACCATCACAGCCACACCAAACCGGATTACCCCCGGTTTATTCGTAAACGGTTTGGGGATATCTATGTGCCCTTTGTGGTATGGACGTTCATCTATTGGTTGTCCGTACGGATATTCACCCCCGAGTTCTGGCTTTCGGGTACGCCGGACTTCCGTAGTCTTGTTCGCGAACTGTTCCTGCCACAGACAGGATACCATCTGTGGTTTGTCATTATGGTGTTCCAATTCTATATTTTGTTCCCCCTGTTTCTTACAGGAGCCAAATTCATTCAACGATCTATCGGAAAGTTCAGCCGTATTAATCCCACGCAATCGGTCATTGTGCTGATTGTCACCGCGTCAGCGCTGTACACATTGCTGATGAAGTGGTCCTACTATGATATGGGCGGGTGGACAACAGCCTTAACCCAACCCTGGTCGAGTTTGCTGGAATATCGTTCCTATTCATGGATTATGTACTCGTTCTACTTTTTGCTTGGCGCCGTATGTGCCTGGTCGGTCGATAGCTGGAGGAGCTGGACTACACGTGTGCTGCCCTGGATGATTTGTATGTTCGTTGGAATGTATATCTGGTTAGGTTACGATGTGCTGCGGGGATCAGGAGATGTCGTCAACCTGAATATTTCAACCTATCTGAAACCGACGACATTCTTGATTATTATGGCGCAGCTGTTCATGTTCTATGGACTTCTTGTACTGCTGCGTGACAAAGACAGACCATTTCAACGTCTTCTGGCGTGGATCGGTCGATATTCCTTCGGTGGGTACCTTGTTCATGCACTGGTCATCTATGGAATCGCTTATGTCACCAGACCGCTCCAGATCAGTGGCTGGCATCTGCCCATAACACTACTGTCGTTCGTCGTAACTGCCGCACTGTCTCTTGCCATCAGTTGGGGACTTTCAAAACTTCCCGGGTCCCGCTTCACCATCGGACTGTATCGTAAAAAACGTATTCATCCGGGCCTGCAAGAAAGTGCTGTTGCTCTGGGCAAAAGAAGTTCACCTGAGCTTCATCCATCAGCCCGCTCTAATCGCAGCCCAGAAACCAGTTAGACATCGTTGGATGAAAAAGAGCGTCTTCCTTGTGGAAGACGCTCTTTCTTTTCTCACTTCACTTCTGTAGAAGCCGATCGTCCGGGTACTGGATCCTGAGGAGCGGGAGCATGATGTGCATTCCCTTTCTGATTGACGAATCTCTTCAGGTCACCTGTCAATTGTTCCTTCAGCTTGTCCACCAGCTGCGTTTCGCTGATGCCTTTTGCCTGAGCAATTTCAGCCAGCGACTCCCCGCTCTGAAGCTGCTGATGAAGTTGCTCTGGAGTGATGCCGATAAAGCGCGCAATAGCTCCCTTGTCCATCATCGGACGTCTGCTGCCATGGTGAACAAACTCACGTCTTAATTCCCGCAGAGGTGTATTGATTACCTTCTTCAGCTTGGTATCCATACCCGCTTTGGCTGCTGCTGCCTGCTCTTTCGTGAGACAGCCTTCTTCAGCAGCTTTATCCAATCGCTGAGAAAGCGACGGCTTCAGCTTCTCCAATAATTGTTCTTCACTAAGTCCCTTGCGTTCTTTGGCAATCTGAGTCAGCGTTTTGCCAAGCTCCATCTGATCCTTCATGTCCCGAAGCCCAATACCGAGTAAATCTGCGGTCTCCCCAATCATAAACAGGCCATGGCTTGCCTGCATACAAGGCTTGGTCTGATTTGTGGAGGTGGAAGATATCACCGCATGGGGCTCCTCAACAATTCTGTTCGAATCAGCAAACGCCATATGTCCATTTGTTGTTGATATAAATATGGCTGCCAGTCCGGCTGCCATCCACATTTTCCATCTGTATTTCATTTCTCTGCCGCCTTTCATATGTCAAAATCCTATGCTCTCTTAGTTTGAGCCTAACTTCCCCTTTTTTATGCCATAAAAATACAAAAAGTCATTATTTTTTTCACAATTCATCACTAAACCTCCTATTTTTTTCAATTCATTTCCGGTATACTTACAGTAACTTCATGATCTAGTCAAATAGTCCTTAATCACTTTATCACGGGAAGGGCGTAACCAAACGATGCGGAGAGAATGGTTTGATCCGTTTAAATCCGATGTGGAGGTGGTGTTCGCTGCGGCAGAGCAGCTGGTACAGAAATATCCTGAACCAATGTCAGAACATGCACTAGAACAGATTCATTTGGTCAATCCTTTGTTACGAGATTCGGGTCACAGCTATATTGGCTATATTATTCCGCTGTGGATGCATCTCTCGGATGGACTCCCCCAAGCGAAAGCACACAGACTGAGTACTGCCTGTCTCATGCATATGTTATATTTTCTAAATCAGGACGAAGTTATGGATGAACGCCCCGCAGATACGACACTGAAGTTATCACTGGGTAATCTATACTATATGGACGCCCTCTGTGCATATTCGGAGCTTTTCAGCCTATCTTCTCCATTCTGGACATATTTCAGGCAGTACGTCGAGGATTGGGCCATGAGTGTCACCGGTGAGAACTCCATTGATTATTTCAAGAGAAGCCCGTTGTTAATCGCACAAAAAGCCGCCCCACTTCAGCTTGGAACAGCTGGTTCACTCCTTCTTTTGGAACAAGGGCATCGCATTACTTCGGTATGTTCTGCCGTCAATATTGCATTGATGACACTCCAGATGACAGATGACTTCACAGATACGAAACAAGATGCTGTGCATGGAAATTACAACAGCTTCCTCTCCCACATATCCACAGCATTGGAACACCCTTACCCGGCTCATCCTGTAAGCGAATGTGTACATGATAATGTGTACAATACTCAATTCATGAACTCATATGTTAACATCGCCAGACAATATAACATGAAATTAACATCTTCTAACTTGGGAATTCCGCATCTCGAAGCGTTTAATTCCTACTTATGCAGCATTTTGGGACAGGCTGTTCAGAACATTGAACAGCACAAGAAAATGCTACTTCAAGGCGGGTTTCATTACTGGATGAGCGAGCAGCATCATGGTTCCTGATCACAAGAGGCGAGCTGGTTCAGTTGAATTTTAAATATGAAGGGAATGTTGACGATGATGGTATCAGAAAAAACGTTGCATGAGGATATTATTGAGAAAGCCTGGACAGATGAGCACTTTAGACAACAGCTGCACTCCAATCCGAAGCAGGCGCTTCGTGAAGCATTTGGCATTGATATTCCTGAACACATTCAAGTTCGTACTGTTGAAGAACAACAGAACGATTATGTTCTCGTGATTCCTCCCAATCCATCCAAAGTGAATTATGACGTGAACTGCGGACCATGGAGAAGTTAAGCAAGCTTAATTGAACGTGTATTCATAACACATGGGGTAGTGAACGAAAAAAGCCATTGTACGCTTCTGCCGAGTGTCATTCGACGAACTCGGCAAAAGATACAACAGCTTCCGTTCCTACCCCTTTTGTGCTTGTAAAGCTGATCTGCCCATGCATGGCCTCCACGATTCGGAAGGTGACCATCATCCCAAGACCCGTTCCCTTAATTTTATTTGAGAAATATGGCTCTCCAAGCCGGACCAGCGCTTCCTCATCCATGCCTTCCCCATTGTCCCTGACATGCACTTTGACGAACCCATCCTGGGCATAGGCCCAGATATCAATCTGACCTTGTCCCTGCAAAGCTTCAATACTGTTCTTAATTATATTGATAAAAGCCTGTTTGAACTTGGAAGAATTGCCTCTGATCCATAGATTCGGAGGAATATCGGTTGTAATTTTACCACCTTCCAGATTAGCCATTGGTACAAGAATGCCTTCAATATGGTTAAACTCATCCCCGATATTCAGAGAGGTAATATGATCAAACTCGGGTTTGGCAAACGTAAGAAAATCGGTAATAATGCCAGAAGCCCGATCCAGCTCCTCCAGAGCAATTCGCACATATCCCTTGTTTTTGTTGTCCTCCTGCTCCGTCATGAGTTGAAGGAACCCTCGAGTCACCTGCAGCGGATTACGAACTTCATGGGCAACCGAAGCTGCCAGTTCACTAATAATCTCCATTTTCTCAGAGCGCTGCAATTCATTATTGAACAACTCCAATTCTTTGGAATATTCAAGCACTTTGGTATGTTTTTCAGCAAATCGACTTCCCAGTATGGCAATAAGAGAAATTACAAAGGCAACCATCGACCATTTCCACCAGATCAGGTGATAGGTTCCATTTCGCTGGTAATACCACAGTAGTTCAGCAACACTGATTAAGGCAAATGTGCCGAATCCCGTAGCAAGCAAAATGGCTTCCCTGTTCCGCTGTAACGCCTTGGTGATTGTGCCGATCAATAATATACTCAAAAGGACTACGAGAATGAATCCAATCACGTTCTGAACCAACACACTGTAGAATATGTCCCACTGACCGCTGGAAATAAAACTGATGAACAGGGCAGCCACAGCAACTATGGAATAGATAAATTGGAATTTTCTCAGTTTGGTGAAGATGCCATAAGGACCTGGTCCGATAATTTGTTCAAAAAAATAACAGAGTGCAGGCATGCCCATCAGCATTGCCAAGTCAAACAATACGGAGTATAGATTACCGTAAACCTGGTAGAACGTGTATAAAAATTGCGAATAGGTGATGATCATTGTTCCAATGGAACCCATTACGATGCATAGCGAAATCCACAATCCTTTATGAAATTTGCCCAGGAAAAATGTGCAGCTCAGCATGGTAATGGCTGTGAATACAAAGGTAGCCCCCAATATCACATCAAGTAATCCATTGTGAATGTACTTTTCCTGCAATGTAGCATACGACCCAACCTGAACCGTTCCGTAGATGCCAAGTCTGCCTTTCTCATTCTCGGACCAGACATATAGTGCTCCACCAGAATTTTCACTTGATAAGGGAAGCAATACAGCATTGTTATCATAATTGTAATGATAGTTCTCATACACCTTACGATCTTCCAGGTAGATTACAATATGATTCCCTTTAATATTCTCAAAGCGAATTGCCGAGCTATCATCGCTTATTTCAGGAATAGTCACACGAGTCCAAAGCGAGCCTGAAGGTGGATCAATGATGCTGTATTCCATCTTTTCGGCGCTCTGCTTCTCCCAGATCTCGTCCGAACCTTGAACCTCGCTAATGAACCCCTGATCGTTTGCGTTCCCCCATTTTACTTCCCATCCCGTAATGGATACAGGTCTCTTAACCTCTCCTGCATTTGCTGAGATTATCCCGTGCGGCAAGCAGAGCATAATCAACAGGCTCATCCATAAGATGCTGATAGCTTTGGGCACATTTTTCATTTACAGCACCTCAAAGTTCTTATTTTCTCTAACCCCAAGTCCTCTCATTTATCATTCGCCATGGTTTAACGTGTCACCTTCTTGGAGGAAAATGAAAATTCATATTTTAGTAAATATATCGTTCTTTTTCCATTTCTCTATCGGAAATTCGAGGATTCTTTCTGTTAACCGCGCAAATCTTCGAACTGGTTTTCAATCATTTCACGCTCTTTCTGTTCAACGTCGGTACGGAATTCCAACCATTGCTCCGTTTCCTCATCGTCATAGATGGTCCATATATCTGAGAAAAGATAATCCCGTAACTGGACAACCTGTCCTGACCATATTCCGCCTACCCAGAACAGCCCATCTGGACGGCGAATAACGGTACGGGAAAAACCAGGCGTAGATGCCTTCTGCCCAATTCGGATTCGAGTGATCATATTGCCTAGCGTATACCAATCCAATTGAAATCCCTCCCTCAACTTTGCATGTCTAATCATAACATAGGGAAAACATCAAATGCTGCAAACCACCCATGGCGATTCAAGCTTCCCTTCCAGGTGTAATGGTTCTTCAAAGCAAACACTTACCCTTTAAGGAGATGATTCGAATGAACGAGCCACACAAAACGGTAGAGGTAGAACATAAAGACATTCAACATAAGTCAGACTCGAGCAGAGTCGCTTCCACATTTATCAAATATGCAGCTTATATCATTATTTTTTTCGGTTTCCTGTACTTTCTGGTCAAGTATGTATTTCCCAAATTTTAAGTCGTAGCTTTTTGGCAACTCAAGGGAATCATACTGAAACAAACAACCATTGAATATAACCCACTGAAAGGGAGTGTTACTTATGTCAGACAAACCGATCAGCAATGAAGAGAGCGATCGCTATTACGACCGATATCAGAGGTTACGTGATATTCCACCGGAAACGGAGGTTCCTGAAGGAGATATGGATACCTTTGATGAAGTTTCCGGAAGACGAATCAATACCGAGGATATGGTGGGTATGCCGCCTGCAGCTGCGACAGCTGTGAAGGAACAGGAATTGGATTCCCGCTTGGCAGAAACGCCGCTTGAATCCGTACCTGATGCCGATCTTCTGCAACCGGACAGTCCGGTTGATCCAGCTGCACCCGATCCGGATGCGCTGCACGGTACAGACCTGCTGAACGGTGCCGGTGCAGATGCCAAACCTGAGGGCGATAACCCACCACGGCGCGAACACGTGTAACCCTAGCCTGATAAGGAGGTGCAAACACGATGAAGGATAAACACAAACGAGATGTACACGAGCCTGATAACCTGGTGACCGAACGGGATATTGATCCGGGATTCGGACTGTTCACGGAAGAATCTTTCCCGGGAGCATTAAAAGATGAGGATCAGCTTGATGCTGTGGAGCATGCCATTCCCAAGGAAGAACAATCTTCGAAGAATGCATCTGCTCGAAACCGAAAGTAGGCTGCATTCAAATGGCTTGGAATCGGCTTCCAAATACTAACACAGGAAACCTCTTCACACCGAGGTTTCTTTTTGTTTTTATATTATTAAAGAATGGAAAAATCCGCACAGAAAAAGATGACTTCCGTAACTTACGGAGCCATCTTCTCTACATATCTTCTACTCTTTTGCCCATGGATCATTATCGTTTATTTCGACAAAGATTTGCCCATTCCCGGCAATTTATGTTCCAGTCTGGCCCATTTCGCCACAATGGCGGTAATCAGGAGTGCAATTCCATTGATGATAAAAATCCAGCGAATCGGCAGCCAGCCACCGAGAACACCACCGATAATCGGTCCTGCCATCGTACCGATCTGAGAAGCTGATTGATTCAGGCTGAATGCTCTGCCACGGAAGCCAGGTTCAGTCACTTGCACAATCATCGCATTAATCGCCGGGAACACCGCAGCGAAAAACAGCCCATACACAAATCGCAATATGCCGAATCCGATATAACCTGTAGTGAAAAACTGCAGAAGGTTACCAATCGCCCCACCAACGAGGCCAATGATCAGCACTTTGCCATATCCGATTCGCGAACCAATTTTACCCCATCGCGGTGCCATAATGACCGTTGCTACACCAACTGCGGAGAAAATAATACCCGAGCTGAGAGAGGCACGATCAGGCTGAATGCCCATTTCCATCACGTACACGGTCAATAATGGCTCCAGAATCATGACAGAGAACGTACATATGCCCATCATGCCAAGCACCGTAATAAATAATCGATTGGCCCTGGCTTCCCGAATATCATCCATCACGTGGGAACGGGCTTTGTTCCGGTTGAAGTTCTCTTCTTTTACCCAGAACGTCGCGATCAGAGCGGAGACCAACACCACGATGGCTGAAAATAAAAACGCATTCCGGTTACCGTAATAATGGCTTACCACCCCGCCAATTAACGGGCCAATAATACCCCCTGTTGCCCCGGCTGTAGACATGATACCCAGTGCATACCCTGTCTTCTCTTCCGGTGTGTTGGTGCCCACCAGCGCAATGGCCGCCGGAACAAACCCCGCCAGCAGTCCCTGAAACAAACGAACCACGATTAGCGAATAGGGGTCCTGCACAAAATAATTGATCAAATACAAAACCGCAAGGCTGTATCCCGACCGGATCAGCATTGGCTTGCGTCCGTATTTGTCAGCCAGTGATCCCCAGAAGGGAGACACCAGTGCACTTGCCAGAAATGTGATGCCAAAGGCAAGTCCTGACCAGAACTCCAGGTGATCACGAACGCCCAGATCGCCACTCAGAAACAAGGGCAGAAATGGGATGGAGATTGAATAAGCGGTGCTGCAAAAAAACACACCAATCCACAAAATCACCAGATTACGCTTCCACGAGAAGTCCATATACCCGCACGTCCTTTCCGTTACTGACGCCGGGACTGCCGTGTATTGGAGCGGACGGAACAGACCCGTACGTCCCTGCTGCGGAAGCATTTTCCTTATTTTACACCTCTGTAAGCATTTACACCATCCCTTGCTGTCCTTAACATCTGCCTTGCATTGCCATTTTGTCCGCAAAAACGGTATGATAGTTGAGGGATTATCCGAGAATAATTCTGACTAAATATATTATGCAGAGATGCAAGGGGGAACGTTCTCATGTCTTTTCGGTGGAAAAAAACAACAGCTGTGTCGCTCGTTCTGGCGATGCTGCTTATCGTCATTAGTGGTTGCGGACGCCCTTCAAGTGGCGCAACGGAAGCTGTCCCCGCACCGCCTGAAGGTCCAAATCCAGTGGCTACAATTGAAATGCAAGACGGGCAAAAAATGGTCATCGAGCTGTATCCTGAGATTGCGCCCAATACCGTGTACAATTTCATCTCATTAGCGAATAAAGGTTTCTATGACGGATTGATCTTTCATCGGGTCATTCCAGGGTTCATGATTCAAGGCGGTGATCCGAACGGCAATGGTCTAGGCGGTCCCGGATATACCATTAAGGGTGAATTCACTTCCAATGGGCACAAAAATCATTTGAATCATACCCGTGGAGTCATCTCCATGGCACGTAAATCCGATAATCTGGACTCCGCAGGCTCCCAGTTTTTCATCATGTTAGCGGATGCCGATTATCTGGATAATGCGTATGCCACATTCGGTAAAGTAACAGAAGGTATGGACGTTGTTGATGGCATTGCGGCTCAACCAATAGGCGAACATGACAAACCGGTTAACGATCAGGTGATGAAAAAAGTCACGGTTGACACCCACGGTCTGGAGTATCCAGAACCGGTGAAAATGCCTTAATTGCTAATACAGCCAATCATCATCAGCTCTACGTTTTACTTGTAAGACAAACAAAAGCTCTGTCCTGCGCATTCCCGCAAGGCAGAGCTTTATTCAATGTTAGCGTTTACATAAATGGCTTTATAAAAAATGCCCTCATCTGGCACGACTCTATATGCAGCAGCTCTGCAACCCGCTGTTCTCAATACATCCATCCCATCAAACGCAACCATCCGATGATCGCAATCCATAGTGGGCAGCTGAAAGCTACACCCCATGCAAGCCCTTTCAGTAAACTGCGGTTTACTTCCACGAACAACGACTCCTTTCTTCAGGGAATAGTCGCAGTATCGGTAATAATATATGAGTTTATACCCGCTTTCATTCGTCACGTAACCCTCTATTTCCTGCTTTTGTTCTTTCGTTTCATGGAATGGGATACGTGAACCTGATATACTATGACTACTGAAATATAAATGGAAGCTGATTCATGTTTTTGAAAGGAGATTATCCCATGGCAAAATCAAAAAAACACACCCCTGCTCCCAAAGCAGCACAGGATAAACCGACCACACTGAAGGACCTGCTGAGCAGTGATGTACTGGAGAAACTGAAAGCTCAGGCGGACGAAGCCAAGGCTGCCGAGGCAGACCGCAAAGAGCAGGAACGCCAGCAAGCTGAAGAAGTCCGTAAAGCGGAACAGAAGCGAAAAGATAATGATTTTGAGTACTTGTTGAACAACAGTTCGATGGACTGGAAGAAACATAAGTAAATAGGCAGCAAACCGATGGTTTATCATCCAGGATGCAAATGAAGGGCCGCTAAGCGGTCCTTTTTTATATGGTTTCAACTGATTCACCTTGTCAGGGCCGGGTATGTAGAGATAGAGAGTAATACTGACAATTCATAGGAATCGGAGGGATCAGGATGACTGAACAACGTTTGCAAGGGAAAGTTGCAGTTGTGACCGGGGGTGGATCTGGTATCGGTCAAGCTACTGCCATTCGTTTTGCTGAACATGGAGCCAAAGTGTTCTTGCTGGACCGGACCCCGGAGAATGCCGAGAAGACCAAACAGACGATAGAGAACGCAGGCGGAGAAGCCCACGTCATTGAATGTGATATATCCAAACCGGACAATGTACAGAAAGCCATCAATCAGGCGGTAGAGAAAGCCGGACAGCTGGATATCGTGTTTGCCAATGCCGGCATCAACGGCACGATGGCTCCGATTGAAACGATGGAACCTGAGGACTGGGACCAGACGATGGGCATCAATATGCGCGGCACGTTTGCAACTGTGAAGTATGCCATCCCCCATTTGAAGAACCGGGGAGGAAGCATTATTATTACAAGTTCCATTAACGGTAACCGTGTATTCTCTGGCATCGGGTTCTCTGCCTACGCCTCCAGCAAAGCAGGGCAAACGGCTTTTACGAAGATGGCTGCACTGGAACTTGCCCAGTATAAGATTCGTGTCAACGCCGTATGTCCGGGCGCCATTGATACCAACATCGATGACAATACCTATCCTTCAGACGATCTGAAAGAAGTACAGATTCCTGTTGAATTCCCGGAAGGTCATGAACACCCGCTCAAGGGTGAACCCGGAACGTCGAAGCAGGTGGCCAATCTGGTGCTCTTCCTCGCCTCAGATGAATCTTCCCATGTGACCGGTACCCGGATCTACGTGGATGGAGCGGAATCTTTATTACGTGGATAAGAATTCATATTCTGCTCACTGTGAGTTAACAGCTCCAACATCCCGCAAACGGCCTGGCTATCCAGACTGCTGCGGGATGTTTGGTTTGAATATAATAATTTTATAGAAATACGAAAAAACTCCCGTTGCTTACTTGATTACCCATGGGTTTAGGATACCTTTAACTAGAGTGCTGAACTCTTTCCTCTCTTCACCCGGTTATTCAGCCGCTCCGGAATGGCAAAAATCAGCAAATACATCAGGGAAAATATCACAATAGCCAGCAACTCTTCCCCAAGAATGTACAAAGGATATGGACCCAACATGTCGAGCACGGAAGGCGTATTCGGTTTATGTCTGAGGAACATATAATTGGCGTTAAGCAGGACATCCACGCCATATACGATCAGTGCAGCCATATTCACGAAAATCATGGAACCCAACACCGATTTCCAGCTGGGACGCATCTGTTCCACCCAAGTCATATAGAACAACGCCAGAATAATACAGGCGTGAGCAGCAAAAAATTGAATAAAACGAAAATGCGCATAAGCATATCCGAGGTTAGGCGTTACGATCGCCATCAAGGCTCCTGCTATCCCTGCGAACAACAATGCAGAATGAAGCAATCGGCTGCGTACCAATAATAGTAGCGCTGCTAACAGAAGGGACAGACTGCATAGTTCCAGCGGCAATGAAGTCTGAAGACTCCAAACACCCCCATATACATACCAGAGCTGAAGAACGCTCTCACAGCCGAACATGACACAAGCCATGGTAATACGAATGATACGGCGTGTGTTGGGTGACAATGAACGTAGCCAGTTTCGAAGCAGGAACATCAGTATAATCAGTACAGCAGTCAGGCTGATCGCCCATAGATGCGAAGTGGAAAACAGCAAAAAGGGCTCTGTATCATAAGGGTCAAGCCACTGTGGAAACGTCATGTGTTTCTTACTCCTTCCCATTTCACAACACAATATATCTCTTTAATGTTAACTTTTTCATTTTGGCATTGAATGAATGAAGTGTCCAGATGCAATTCTAAAAAAGGATTGTTATTTAAATATCTTTATGTTAAGATAAATTCAACAACCAAACAAACTAAAAGTTAGTAACTTTATTTGCGAAAAGGAATCAAAAAAATCTGGGGATCACATCGATCGGAAGGTTATTCTGTCATCGGAGTGCCAGTGTAAATACTCATTAGTTGAACCTATATAACCAGGAGGAATTATTATGCAAATCAAAGGACTTCACCATGTATCCGCACTTACTGCACACGCCGCTGAGAACTATCGTTTCTATACCAACGTCATGGGGCTGCGACTGATCAAAAAAACAGTCAACCAGGATGATGTTTCGGTCTACCACCTCTTCTATGGCGATGAAAAAGGGAATCCCGGAACCGAACTTACCTTCTTCGAAATTCCAATGGCCGGGCAGACCCGCGAAGGCATGAACAGCATCTCGGCAACGTCACTTCGTGTTCCTAGTGATGCAGCTCTTACTTACTGGCAGCAACGTTTTGATGAATTCGATGTGCCTCATGGAGAAATCACTGAGCGCGGAGGGCGCGCCACGCTTTCGTTTAGCGATTTCGAAGGACAGCGCCTGATTCTTGTCTCCGATGAACACGATGCAGGTGTTGCTGGAGGCAAACCTTGGGATCAAAGCCCCGTACCTGCTGAATATGGTATTGTAGGCTTGGGCCCTGTGCATCTTACCGTCAAAGATGCATCCCTTACCACTCCAGTCCTCACAGAACTGCTCGGCTTCCGTCAAAAAGGGACGTATCCTGCTTTTGTCGCAGGTCAACCCGCTGTACTCGTCTTCGAATCCGGTGAAGGCGGCAGCGGCTCCGAGGTTCATGTCGAAGAACGAAACGACCTTGCTCAGGAGCGTCCTGGACGCGGCAGTGTACACCATGTCGCCTTCCGGGTGGATAATGAAGAAGAACTGAAACAGTGGGTGGAACGGGTTCATAACTTCCGATTCCCGAACTCCGGTTTCGTAGACCGTTTCTACTTCCGCTCTCTGTACTTCCGTGAACCAAATGGTATCCTGTTCGAACTTGCAACCGACGGCCCCGGCTTCGATACGGATGAAGAAATGGCTCATCTTGGCGAATCCCTGGCGTTGCCCCCATTCCTTGAAGACCGCCGGGCTGAGATCGAATCCAAACTGAAACCGCTGGATACCATGATTCGATAATCAACGATTCGAATAGAAAAAAAATAAACGATTATCGCTGTGCATCATCCCGAGAAACCCGGCTGATGTTCAGAGGATAATCGTTTTTCACGATCCCAAAAAGTCATTTTATTTGATCAAATAAGATGTAGTCAGGGGCACAAACAGGGAAGAATCAGGCGTCTCTTCCACTATCTCGACAACCACAAAGTCCGTTTTGGATACATCCACATCAACACCAATCAAACCATCTTCCGCAGCAAGCGATACAGATTTCAGGGTTGTATTATTTCCATCCATTATTTTAATTTCCTGGGAACCACCTACTGCTGCCAGTTCCAGATGTAATTTGGAATATTTTTTTTGTGTCATGATTTGAAAGCTGTTTCCGAGCTTGACCGAATCGTCATGCAAATAAACATCTTTGTAATCCTTGCCCTTATAGGAAGTATCTGCGGGATCTTTGGTATGCCAGTCAGACGTTCCCAACACGGTTTCTCCGAGCGAACTTAATGTCAGTTTGTTCGTTTCCGTTGGAGCTGATCCATTACTGCCGCCAATAATAACGGAGGAGCTGGCACTGTCATAACTGATCTCAGTACCCAACAGATCACCTACTGCACGTACAGGCAGATAAGTTGTTCCATTGTACGTAATCGGTAAAACTGTCTTGCCATTGGGATCTTTGGCTGTTACCGTTGCCCCATTCATTTTCAGAGATATCTTGCTGTTGAGATATGCCTTGATCGGTTCAAGACCTGTTGCTGCCAATGCCCCGGTACCGATACCGAGTGTTAGTGTACCCACCATTAAGCCCAATACGACCTTCTTCTTCATAAACTATACCTCCTGAAAGTATGAAATAGATGAGTCCCATTCTTTATACATTTAAACGACTAAAGTAAGAATGTCAATCTTTTCAAGGAAAATTTCTGGAATAAACTATGAATTTGGATAGCACAAAGCGAGGCTAAATGTTTACGATTTTTTCAGCCTCACCCTTTTCCCTATGCCATTAAGGCAATGGGTGTATATTTTCTTCATTGCTACTGTAGTCCGCTCTTCTCTAATTAATTGATTCAATCAAACGATTCATAGTACTCCTCTTCGTACTCTTCCTTGCTATACTTCAAATCTGCAGCCTTCCATTCGCCATCTTTATACTCATAGGCAAAGGTTAGATCACCATCATATAAACCTATTCCATAAGCGCCGGATGCCGATACAACCAATTTTCCATTCTCCACACTGTAATAAACAACACCGCCGAACTTGAGTTCTTCGTTATACACTCCCTCGCTAGTGTCTTCCTCCACCAGAGAAGGTTCTGCATGAACCCCGTCAACGGTAACGTTGATCATAATCTGATCTGGCGCCACACGGACATTCGATTCCACATGCTGCTTCACAATCGCATCCAGTGATTGCATCTTCATCTCTTCCAGCGTACCTGGATCGATAATATGCGCCTCGCCCAAATAAATGCCTGTTCCATGACCGGCTGTAAACAACACAACAATCTCCTTCTTGCCATCTCCGTTCAGATCCAGCTCGTGTACTTCGGGTTTATAAGATCCACCTTCACCCTGCCATTCGCCGAATTCCCGAGTCTTTCCGTTCACTTCCAGCGCCATTCCGTTATATATATATCCTGAACCTTCAACTTTCATGGGGTATAATCTTACATTTTCATTCTCTGGAGCAACCGAAACATACTCCTCCTTAACGGGAGTTGTTTCTTTCGTTGTAAATGTTGTTTCATTCATTGTTTCTATATTGGAAGCCGAGACCGCTGTGGTCTGGCTGGATTGATCATCTATGTTAAGCTGTTTTTGCGATTCATTCATGGTTCTGGCAGCTGAGGTTATACTAATCGTAGCTACCGCCAAAATAATCATCAGCAGGATACCTGTCCAAGTTTTCAATATGCTGGGCTCCTTCTTCTATAATGGATTAATTCTATTATATCGTCATTATCGGTCAATTGTTCAGATTTTGTATAGATTTTTGTTCAGACTCTAGAAAAAAACTTTACGAATATTTATTTTTACGAAAGAATGTTCGGCTTTAACCATAATAAGCAAAATAACGATATCGAAGTACGAAAAAAAAGCATTCCGGAACAGCCTAAGGCTGCATCCGAAATGCTTTCGTTTTGTCCATTAATCGATCGGTTAGCTGTCTCAGCTCTTCAGCCGAGGACGATATTTCCTCCATGATTGCCGTTTCTTCATGCGCTGCATCCATAATCCGTCTCGCTTCATCCGAGAACGATCCGGCTTCTCCCTGAATCTTTTTCACATGACCGTGCGTCTGTTCCACGCGGCCCGTCTGTTCTGCAATCTTGGACCCGATATCATGTGCGCCTTTCATGAACACTTCCACGGTGCCCGTTAGCTCTTGCAATGTCTGATCGACAGAGATTGTACGCTCGGACTCGTTAATAACCAAGCCATGCTGTTCATGAATCAGTTGAGCTGTGTCCTTAATTCGTTGCTGTACGCGGCTGATCAGTTCATTAATCCGATGCACTGATTGTTTGCTCTCATCTGCCAGCTTCCGGATCTGTTGGGCCACCACAGCAAAACCTGAACCCTCTTCTCCCGCACGTGCGGCCTCAATGGAAGCATTCAGGGCAAGCAGCCCTGTTTCCTCTGCAATGTTTTTGACCGACTGGGTAATGGCTTCAATATCGGAGGCTTCCTTCTCGAGCAACAACATGATGTCACGGGAACGGTTGTGGGACTCGGCCAGCTCGTCCATTCCTTTCATTAAAGAAGAAAAGGTCTGCTTCGTGTGATCTACCGACCGTTCCATCTGGCCGGACATTTCTGTCATGCCGATCGACTGACTGTGCATACGCTGAAAATCATTCAGCATCTCCCCTGCTGTAACCAATGATTGCTCGGAAGTCATCTTCTGTTCTTCTACACCCACTGCAATATGATCCACGGCATCCGACATCATCTCGATCTGCTCCGCTGCCTGGGTAATGGCTTCACTAAGTGACTGGGCATTCTGTGAAGTTGTTCGTGTGCTATCCGAGATATCGTTCACGATACTTCTCAGATTGGAAACCATTACACGAAAAGCATCATACAATACAGTAAGTTCATCCTCTGTACGCCGCTGCGGAATCTCGACCGTCAAGTCTCCCGATGAGACTTGCTGTGCAGCACGGGACAGATGCACAATTGGACGAGTCAACCAGCGAGAGGCAAACCACCCCAAAATTCCGTTCCAGCAGACACCCATGACAAGAACGATGGAGACATACAACCAGCTTGGCATGGAGAATGAGAGCCAATCCTGGAGAAAAAATATAAAAAAGCCGCTAGTTCCGTACGTAATAAGTGAAATTAGTACCAAACCTGCGACGGTTTTTGCGCCTAAAGTCCATTTCATATGCACACCTCATAGTCCTTTTTTCCTATTTTACCAGTAGATAACCAAATAACATGTGATTTAGATCACTGCAAACGACAATTTGATGGCTGTCCTGATGCCCATGCATGACTTCATTCAAGTGGAGCATAATGGATAAGACAGATTTTACGAGTTTAGCTGAATGACCATTCAGCCAAGGGTGATATCCTTAATTTAAATTATTTATCGGCAATTCGGGTGAAATCATTTAGGTTGGCATCCATTTTGCTTAAATGATATACTGAGTGCGCTTCGGCATTGCTGAAGCTGACCTATTTTTGGATGCCACTGGAGGCGAACGAAATGTCTACAATGTCCACAAGGACGGAGAAAGATTTTATTGGAGAAAAAGAAATTCCTGAGTATGCCTATTACGGAATACAGACGGTACGGGCTGTAGAAAACTTCCCGATTACCGGCGTTCCGGTTCACCGGGAGCTGATTACAGCTCTGGCTGCGGTGAAGAAAGCTGCAGCCATCACAAATATGGAGCTGAGAATGCTGCCGCGCAAAATCGGCGATGTCATTGTCATGGCTGCTGAAGAAATGATGAAAGGCCATCATCTGGATCATTTTATTGTAGACTCCATTCAGGGCGGTGCTGGCACCTCCATGAATATGAATATGAACGAGATTCTCGCGAATCGCGGGTTGGAACTGCTATTGCAGAATAAGGGAGATTACTTCCACTGCAATCCCAATAACCATGTGAATATGTCCCAATCCACCAATGACGTGATCCCAACCGCACTGCGCATTGCGGCTTATCGGCTATCCGAAACGTTGTTGGATACAATGAAGCGTCTACAGGCTGCCTTCCACAAAAAGGAACAGGAATTCGATGATGTAGTCAAGGTAGGCCGGACACATCTTCAGGATGCTGTACCTATTCGGCTCGGACAAGAGTTCGGTGCCTATGCACGCGTAATCGGACGTGATATAGAGCGTCTCCAATTCGCGAATCGCCGCCTGCTCACCATTAACCTGGGAGCGACAGCTGTAGGTACAGGCCTTAACGCCAAACCCGAATACATCGTCAAGGTCACGGAGCATCTGTCCGATGTGACCGGATTAAATCTGCATACGGCTGAAGATCTCGTGGATGCCACGCAGAATACAGATGCATACCTGGAATTGTCAGCTGCGCTGAAAGTATGTGCGGTCAGCCTGTCCAAAATCTGTAATGATATTCGAATGATGGCTTCCGGCCCACGTGCGGGATTCAACGAACTGCGCCTGCCGCCCCGTCAGCCTGGTTCTTCCATTATGCCGGGTAAAGTCAATCCGGTTATGGCTGAGGTCATCAATCAGGTATCCTTCCAGGTGATGGGGAACGACCATACGATCTGCATGGCCTGCGAAGCGGGTCAGTTCGAGCTGAACGTTATGGGCCCGGTTATCGCGTTCAACTTGCTACAGTCGCTGAAAATTATGAATAACGGCATCGATGTATTCACCCGTTATGCCGTGGAAGAGATGGAAGCGAACCGTGAACGCTGCGAGCTGATCATGAAACAGAGCTTCAGTGTAATTACAGCGCTCAATCCACATCTTGGCTATGATGTAGCAGCTTCCATCGTGAAAGAAGCACTGAAAACCGGACTTACGTTGCGGGAGATTATTCTGGAGCGGGGTCTGCTGACACCAATCGAGCTGGAAGAAATTTTGCATCCGGAGCAAATGACCACACCAGGGATTGCCGGTGAACACTTCCTGCGTAATATGGAACGATTGTAGGCTGTTGAAACAACCTTCCGATCGCTGTTAAATCGGAACGAACAACCCCCGCAGACCGTTACCACGGCCCGCGGGGGTTTTATTTATAGCCTATATTCCGAATCAAAGGCTCATTCATGCCCAGCGTTTCCGTTCTAGCGAGGGCAATATATGAAGCTCCTCCCTGTACTTCGCAACTGTGCGGCGGGATATGACGATCCCCTCTTTTTCTAGCAACGCCGTAAGCTGACTGTCCGAGTATGGGCGTTCCGCCTGTTCGGAACGAATCAGTTCTTTCAGTCTGAGCTTCACCGATGGCGCAGAGGTCATTTCTCCGCTCACCTTTTCAATTCCGGAAGCAAAAAAAGCCTTGAGCTCATACACACCATGAGGCGTCTGAACATATTTGCCACTTACCGCACGGCTCACCGTCGATTCATGCATACCAACAACCTCGGCAATCGCCGCCAAATTGAGCGGTTTCAGACTGGCAGTTCCTTCACGAAGAAAGGATTCCTGTTCACTCATCACTGCAGTCAGCACACTCATCAACGTTCTGCGGCGCATGCGCACACTGCGAATGATTGATCTCGCTTCGATTGCCCGACCTGACCAGACTTCATCTGCATTGGCGTCTCGAATCCAACGGCAGCAAGCCTCGTTCAGGGATACACGCGGTATACCTGCTGAATTCAAGCGAAGAGAAACTTCATTGTTCCTGATATCCACAACAGCATCCGGAATAATGTAATGCAGGCGTTCCGCACACCCGATCGATCGGCAAGGTTTCGGGTCCAGACGGGCAATATAGTCATACGCTGCCTGCGCTTGCTTCGAGGTAATTCCCAGACGGTTCCCTGCTCTGCCGGGATGGAATCGAATGAGCTCCTCCAGTCTCTCCTCCACCATCCGTTCCGCATGCGGATTGGCAGCCCGGTCTCTTCTAATCTGCAGCAACAGGCATTCACGCAAATTGCGGGCTCCCACTCCTGCCGGGTCCAGCGACTGGAGGATGTCCAGAGCAGCTTCAGCCTCAGCCATGGATATCCCTTTTGCCAGTACAACTTCCTCCAGCTCCATGGCCAGATAACCATCAGCATTCACACAACCAGCCAGATATACAGCTATTGTTTTCAGAGCAGAAGGGAGACCCAGCAAGCGAAGCTGGGACGTCAGCAGCTGTTCGAGCGTAGGCTCAGCCCCTCTTGCCTGTAGCAATGGATCGTAAGAATAGAGCTGCCCCTGATTCATTCGACGAGGGAGCCGGACGCGCAGAGCAGGGGGTTCTTCCAGCTCAAGCACCGGATTCTCATCTGCGATGTCTTGCAAATAACGAGCCAATTCTTGACCTGACAAGGTTAGCAAATGAATGGATTGTTTCATCTCCGGCGTAATGGATAATCGAATACGCCCCTCCTGTACCAACTGAACGCCTAACATCCGTCTCCCTCCTTAGTGCTGCTCAAGCAACCTCAGTATGCCGACGAACAAAAGATCATTTTTTCAGAATAATAGCATAGAAACTAAATGATTGTCAGCGGGCTCAAACCCAACCGTTCAAATTTAATATTTCTCGGATACCAGCTTTGCTTGCGTGAACAGCAGCAAATAGTCTCTACCGCCTGCTTTGGAATCTGTCCCCGACATGTTAAATCCACCAAATGGATGTGTGCCCACCAAAGCGCCTGTGCATTTACGGTTAAAATACAAGTTGCCCGCAAAAAATTCCCGTCTTGCTTGTTCCAGATGTTCACGATTACGCGAAATTACCGCACCAGTCAGACCATAATCCGTATTGTTGGCTATATCCAGCGCAGCTTCGAAAGAGTCTGCCTTGATAAAAGCCAGCACGGGTCCAAAAATCTCTTCCTGTGAGATCCGCGCCTGCGGGTCTACATCGGCAATAATGGTCGGTTCAATAAAATAACCTTCCCCATTCCCTGTAGTGCCGCCCCATACAAGGCGTCCTTCCCCTTTGCCAATCTCAATATATTCTTTGATTTTGGCGTATGCTTTATCATCGATAACGGGGCCAACCTGACTACCAACTTCAAGCGGGCTGCCCATGGTTAGCTGCTTGGTCCGTTCAATCACTTTTTCGAGTACCTCGTCATATACATCTTTATGAATAATGGCGCGAGAACACGCGGAGCATTTCTGTCCGGAAAAGCCAAACGCTGAAGCTGTAATGGATTCCGCAGCCAATTCCAGATCACTGTCGCTATCCACAACGATGGAATCCTTGCCGCCCATTTCTGCAATGACTCGTTTGATCCATTTCTGTCCCGGAGCGGTGCGTGCTGCACGTTCGTTGATCCGCAGGCCGACATCTCTGGAGCCTGTGAAACTGATAAAACGGGTAAGCGCATGATCTACCAGGTAATCACCAACCTCACTGCCCGGTCCTGGCAAATAGTTCACTACGCCATCAGGCACACCCACTTCCGCAAGCAATTCCATGAATTTGGCCGCAATGACCGGTGTTGTGCTCGCAGGCTTCAATACGACTGTGTTGCCGGAGACCAGCGCAGCCGAGGTCATACCTGCCATAATAGCGAGCGGGAAGTTCCATGGTGGAATTACAATCCCTACACCAAGCGGAATATAACTCAGTTCATTATCTTCGCCTGCAATCCGCGTAAGCGGCTGAGGCTCACTCAACCGTTGCATCTCACGCGCATAAAACTCCATAAAATCAATGGCTTCCGCTGTATCCGCATCCGCTTCAGGCCATGTCTTGCCTGCTTCATATACCATCCAGGCCGAGAATTCGTGCTTGCGCCGCCGCATAAGCGCAGCCGCTTTGTACAAATACCGGGCACGTTCATTCGGGTCCGTATGTTTCCAGGTGCGGAATGTTTCCGCAGCGGTCTGGATCGCCTGCTCGGCGAGTTCCTGATCTGCCTGGTAGATCGTTCCGACGACCTGTTCTTTCACCGCAGGGTTGACCGAGGTTAACGTGCGGGTACTTGTTATTTTTTGCCCACCAATAATGATGGAGTATTTCTGCCCAAGCTCAGCTTCTACCTTACGCAACGCGTTCTCAAATGCTTCCCGGTTAGCCGGGACCGCAAAGGGTGTGAATGGTTCGTTAACAAAAGGGATGTTCATCAATGATTCCTCCTTCAGAATGTGGGGTTCGCTGGCTGTTAGCCTGAGCTGCCATGCATTTTACTCATCACCCAATATATGTAGCAAAATCCATGCCAACTCCGATTGGAGAAGGAATATTTTTTGAGAAAAATATTTTTTTGAAATAAATGTCCGCTTTGTTCCCGTCCAGACCAACTTTGGCATGATTATTGCTTGGTAATTTGGTTATGAAGAAGCATGATCCATAAGGAGGAAATCCCGATGAGTATCGGAACGGAAATGTACCGCAAAACGCTGCTGACCGTTGCAGGTAATAAAGCTGTGGAGAATCTGTCCATCAAATATGGCAAAAAGCTCGCAGGCAAGTTCATCGCTGGCAATACACTGGAAGAGGCTCTCGAAGAGATTCGGACACTTAACAACAAAGGCATTATGGCGACATTGGATCATCTGGGCGAAGGCATTACCCAACTAAAAGAAGCCGCGTTGTACCGGGATGAGTATATACGACTGGTGGAAGGCATTGCCCGTCAGGGCGCAGACTCCAACGTCTCGCTCAAGCCAACCCAGATGGGACTTGCACTGGACCCGGATGAAGGTTACAACAATATCCGTGCTGTTGCCGTCAAGGCCAAGACACATGATCTGTTTGTACGGATCGATATGGAAGACAGCCCATTTACTCAAGCGACATTGGATATCGTGCGCCGTCTACACTCGGAGGGACTGGATAATACAGGTACGGTATTGCAAGCCTACTTGCATCGTACCGTGGAAGATACGCGGGACATGATTCGGGAAGGAATTCGACTGCGTCTGGTCAAGGGAGCATACAAGGAGCCTGCATCCGTAGCTTATCAGAATGCGTCTGAAGTGATTGATCAATTCAAAACCATGATTCGAAATCATCTCGATCAAGGGGTATACACCGCGGTTGCATCCCATGATGACAACATTATTAACTGGACCAAGCAGTACGCAAAGGACCGGGGAATCTCCCCCGATGCATTTGAATTTCAAATGTTGTACGGTTTGCGCATGAGCGAACAGGAACGTTTGGCTAGGGAAGGATATCGCATTCGTTGTTACGTGCCCTACGGCACCATGTGGTACCCGTACTACACCCGCCGTCTTGCCGAGAAGCCAGCCAATCTCTGGATGGTCGTCAAAAACATGTTCAGATAGTTATTCTTCAACTGAATCAACATATATAGATGAACAACTATAGATGAACAACGACAAGGATAAAAACCATGGCCATTTTCTTTCCAGGCACATGGTTTCTTTTTTGTACATATCGTTTTGCAGAGAATCGGACCTTACCTATCCAATAGTTCACTTTGTAATGTCTAAAAAATGAGCATTCTCAAATTGAAATGTCTACTTTTCTGGACACCATCCGTTTCCTCTAAGAATTGAATATTGTCAATGGGTCGGTTAATACAATGGCCATCGTATAGCGCTGCACATCAACATCCAATGTCAAGTTTTATAACAAATAACCAACCACAAATCCCAATTCTCATTCTATATTTAACTGTTATGACTAAACTATAAATTTGAAAGCGTGTTCTATTTTGAATACATCCCTATTGCTAACTTCTACGGTTATAAGATGTACGCTCCATGTCAAAAAATATATACACACTTCATTTTGAAAGCTATAATATGAATAATCAACATGTGTTCCACTCCTTCTTTTCACAGATAACTTCCATGCAGCTATTTAACAGGTGTAGTTTCCAAAAGTTATGCTCTAACTGAGGTGATACCGATGAAACATTTACTTCCAGGTTTGATGTCTTTATTACGTACAGATATGAGTACCCTGGATTCAGACTTCTCTTTGACGATCATTCCTTCCTCTACAACGTTGGAAGAGGCTGTTCCTCTATTCGACACAAGTCCCTATTTGTTGATACAGGATGAGGGACTCACATTGGGATATATTGCTGTTACCGATGTTCTTCAAGCCGTAATGTACGCCCATCGCCTTATGGAAGCTTATTTCGAGACAACGCTGGAAACGGCAGGTTCGGCTCTGACACTGATCAATGAAGAAGCCAAGGTAACCTACTGGACATCGGGTGCGGAGCATGTTTTTTCCATTAACAAAAAAGAAATCATCGGAAAACCGGCAGCAGACTTCTTTCCGCCAGAACGCCTCCAATCGCTCAAAACGCTATATACCGGCGAAACGGTATACCGAAAGCAACACCAACCAAGACCCGATCTTTTTGCTCTGATCAATGCACGTCCGGTGCAACTGGATGGACGCATTGTAGGCGCGGTTGCCGCTGAAGTGGACATAACAACCGAAATCCGCTTGCATCAGGAGTTATTACATATGACATCCAAAGTCCAGCATCTGGAGAAGGCCGTTGCCCGTCTGCGTCCGGACTCTGACCCTTTTGCCAGAATCAAGGGCAGTAGCCTGGTAATGAAACAATGTCTGGACACCATTCGCAAAATCAGTACCACTTCTGCTACCGTGCTCATTCTTGGCGAGAGCGGAACAGGCAAAGAGCTATTTGCCAAAGCCATTCACGACCTGCGTGAACCGCAGACCGCACCGTTTATCGCCATTAATTGCGGGGCCATTCCTGCTTCATTATTTGAGAGTGAGTTATTTGGTTATGAGAAGGGCGCATTTTCAGGAGCTGATCCCAAGGGGAAAAAGGGGAAAATCGAACTTGCCGAAGGCGGGACGCTCTTTTTGGACGAAATAGGTGAAATGCCGCTGGAGCTTCAGGTGAAGCTGCTTCGCGTATTGCAGGAGAAGAGTTACTTCCCTGTTGGCGGAACACGCATGAAACACGCAAGTTGCCGGATTATCGCAGCCACCAATCAGAATCTGCTGAGCATGATCTCCCAAAATCAGTTCCGGGAGGATCTCTACTATCGACTGAATGTCATTAACCTCGTCATCCCTCCCCTGCGGATGCGCAAGGAAGATATTTATGAGTTGACTCAGACGTTCCTGCAAGAGTTTTCGCTGCTGTACAACCGTCATATTGAATTGATTCCGCCCGAGGTATTCAAGCTGTTATTCCAGTACGACTGGCCGGGCAACGTGCGGGAATTAAGAAATGTGATTGAGCGAATCACCATTCTCACCACGGACGGTGAAGTCAAGCCTGAATATCTGCCGGACACCTTCATCTCAGACAACGAGCATGTAACAACCGTATTGGACGAGACGGTGCAGCTCCACTCCCCGTATGAGTTGAAATCAGGATCGGCCGCAAACGCTAAAGGATTGGATGAGCCCGTTACTCTCCGTGACGGAGACCCCCAGATCAAATCTGCCGAGATATCCCCCGGGTCCTATCAGGAACAGCTCGATTCCTATGAGTCAGAACTCCTGCTGCAATATCTGAAAGCCGCCGGAGGCAACAAAAGAACGCTCGCCCGGCAGCTTGGCATCTCCAGAGCAACGCTCTATAACCGCATGAAGAGGCTCGGTCTATGACCAGCCTCTTCTTCTCGTAATAATGAATCCCCAACTGCAACATAACAAATGAGCCCACTAACAGTGAGCTCCCACCGCATTATTTCCTCCTTTGACTAACAAGAGTCTCAGCCCTTTCGGCCATGAGCTCTGAATTGATATTACTGATGCCGAACCTGGTAAGTTTATGCACGACTTCGCTCGCGGACGGTGCATTTTCAATGATGATGTTCACAACTTCTTCAGCATCATCGACAAGCCGGATATAGCGTTTGAATTCCTCCTCTGTCATATTCCCTGTAACTACAAAGAGTTGATGAAGCAAATCCAACACTGGCATGTGCAGCTTACCATCTGGGACTTCCGGAATTGTCCAGAACTTGCTATCAAGAAACAACATTGAAGTAATAGGAGCTTTGTTATCTTTGTCGCGGTAATAGACTTGGCCCGCGTCTTGGAACACTTCTTGGATAGTGCCTCCCCGCCCTTCGGAAAAAACGATACCGCATGAAGCAAGCGTCAGGAGAACATCCTCCCGTATGCTGTTTAGGAAGTATTTCGCGACATGGGTCGCAAACGGCGTAAATGGTTCATGACCATAATGCCATGTCGGCAATGCCAAACTACGATTGAGAGGGTTGAGTTGGTCCTTAAGTTCATTAGCAATTTTCCAAGCCGGAAGCATCCATGCGTGGAGATCACTTAACAAATCTTCATTGATTGTCCTTCCATCTTTACCGATGAGGTGATGCATGTTTTTTGGAAATTCATCAAATGGTTTTTCCGCCAATCTATTGATTGCAGAAGTAAGTGATTCTGCGGAGCGTCCTGCGAAAAGTGCACCAAGATGGGTCGCTTCCATGCAGCCTGGTCCGCCACCACTAACGACGATGAAACCAGATTCAGAAAGCTTCTGAGCAATTCGTGCAACCTCGCAATATGCATTGCTGCCGCGTGGCTCTTGATGCCCACCCATGATTGCGACTGGACGGCGCCCTGCCTGCATCTCTGTTTTCAGAAATGCGTTCATTTCCCGTACAACTGAGGTGTCATGCAAAGCTTCCATCATCGCGGCGTAGGGGTCCGAGATGGTAGTACCCCCTTGTTGATGAAAATATAAAAAGCACTGGAAATCGGGCGTAGCAGGTAAACTAAGTGCATTTTCCGGTTTAAAGTGTTCAAGTAACTCAAATGGATTATAGAGCTTATCGTGAATTGGGTTGAACGGGGGATGAGTGATCAGTTCAATTGGTTTTATCATGACTCGCTCCTATTTCTGGTTTTTAAATTCTCATGCTTTGTCAGTTTTAAAAGTAAAGTGGGGCGATCTCATCTGAATTTCTTCCAATAAATAGAAATCGTTAAATTCCCCCAATATATCGGAATTTAATTTAACCAAGAGCATATCTAATTATTCTGCGGGTTAGTTTACGATTAATGGATGAAAATTGAGTAGATATATCCTATTCGGTAATCAAGAAAAGATTTTGTTCCAAATAAAAAAGCCGCTTTATAGGCGACTCTCATGCGAGAAACTATACTTATCAACTAAGTTATTGTTTATTATTGGCTAGTTCCAGGCTGTGTTTGACCGTAACACTTAAATTACCGAGAAATTGCCGATGCTTAATTTATCTCTTTCTATACTGTCTAATTACGTGCAAAGTCTGAGTCTTTGAGAAGTTCACAATTATCCGTCTAACCATTTCATGGCATTCGGCGGGAAATTCTCTTCCTAAATAAATTGGCTGTTCAAATCATTCTGCAAATAATCCACCTAAAGGAGACGACCCAGCATCCTGGATTAATTTTGAAGGCAAGAAGTATGAATTTTACAAAACAGATGTTTCTGTTGATGATTCTCTTATTTCAACAAATGAAAAAACTGATGCGGACGATGGAGTTATTTTCATGGGTCCGTATTATTCTTTCTGACAGGTTACAAAACTCGCGCCAACCGGTTCAAAGCCGTTCGCAGATGTCGATAGAACGTAGCACGACTCATCGAACAAGCCTGTGCTGCGGCAGTTGGATTGCCAGCATGTGTCCAATAGGCTGCATATAACAGCATCTGATCCTGCTGAGATATACCGTGAACCCGCCCCTCCAGCAAGTCCAGCACATGCATCTGCAATTGAAGTCCATCCGCCATATTACTTACTCGTGCTGCATACTCATGTAATTCTCCGGGAGAATGCAGATGAGTCAACAATTTGCGCACATCACGCTCAGACCAAGGTAACCGATCCACACCCGATGCCCTCTGCGGTACCCCACTGGCTTTTGCATCCGGATCCAGCAAGGACATCACCCAGTCACCGAATTGTCCACTGCGCAAATCCAGATCCAGTACATCCGCCTGATCTGCATACACGTCACACAAGCGAGTTCGTGTTCTTCTGATCCGGAACCCAATGCTCTGCAAAAATAACTTGAGATGCGGATTGGTTGCGACCAGTATAACTCTTGCCCCTTCTCCCAGGAGTGACAAGCGATCCAGTGACATATAACCCACCAGTTCTTCACGTTTGTAGCCAGGCACATCGTCCCTTGCTGCCGCCAATACTGCAAAGTGAGTATCCGTCTGGTCTGGATCGCAGTTCAGCTCCTCCGGTGTGAAACACTCCTGCATTTCGGTCGGAAAATAGTTGGAAAGCATCCCACTGCTCTCCCGGTGCACAAGCACTGTAATGAACATCGCAATCGGCTCGCCATCCTTGTCACGCATCAATACGATCCCCTCAGGATACCGATGTGCAAGTTCATCCAAAAAGGCGGGATAAGAAGGTGCCTGCCAAGGCTCAACGCTATACTCACACCACTGTTGGAGCAATTTCTGTAATGATGGCAAGTCCTCCGCTCTCATTACTTCCAATGGAGAGAACAGTGAATCTGCCGACACGTCAGCATATTTCCGGTGCTGGAGCATGGATTCCTGACACAAAAGGAGCATTTTCCTGGTTATCTGACGTCTCTCATGCGGATCTGCTTGTTCATGGAGCGGCTTGAGCACCCCCGCAATTCGCAACCGGATGGCTTGCAATCGCTGTGGCTCACGTTGCCGAAAATCCCGGAGCAGATGCAATCTGGCCATGTCATGCAGCGCCAGCCCATTGGGTCCGGAACGAATGAACGACATGCGTCTCAGGACGTTGTATTCTTCAAGCGTCACCTCGGTCTGCAGCACGGATGCCAACAATTCCTGATTCGCTGTTTCCAGCAACGTTAATACCTCTACCATCGGATGCAGACGGGGAAGCGTCAATTCTAGCAGAAGCCTGGCGCTAATCATCTGTGATAATTCGGTCCACTCGGAAAGAGGAATATGCCTACGCTGATCCGCAGCTTCAACGGCAAGCGCCAGTCCCAGCGGGTGTCCATCCGTCATACGTGCAATCGTCCCTGCCATGCCCTTGTTCAGTGATCCTGCTACCGCAATATATTCGGACACTTCTTCACCCGTAAAATGTGAAAGAGGCATCTTTACAAGGCGCTGCCGCAACCTTGGATGTGTTCGCCACGCTGAAGCGGGCTCCGGTCTTGAAGCCAGAATGATGAGTACACCGCATAACGGAAGCTTGGATACGAACACTTCCATGAACCAACTTTCCAGAAGTGCCAGTTCCTCATAGTTATCCACAGCAAGGACCAGCCGTCTCTGTCCCGAAGTCTGACTAAGAAGACTCAAGGACCGAGTCCTACTATCAGTACCCATAGTCTCCAGGCCCAATGTAGAGGACAAATACTCCAGAAAGACCGACGGTGTTGAGCCGCATGATCTGCCATCCATCCATATGGCGGTCGCCCCCTGGTTTCGGGCAACGGACAACATCTCAGACAACAAGGAGGATTTACCAATCCCACCCATACCCGTAACTGAAAAAATGGTTAAAGGAGCTTCCGGATTGCTGAACCATCGGTCCAGCTCCATTAGTTCCTTGACTCGACCTATGAATCGTTTTCCATGACCATAATATCTATCGTATTGAACTTCACTACTGTTTCCCATCAGCGTCCTCCGTACTAGATACTGGTACGTTCCACAACCTTTATTTTCTCGACAAAAATGAGACTATATTGAGACGCACAGTTGCATATGAAGTGATAAAATCTAGTTAAAATCCAAATTATAGAAAACTGCACCAAACAGCGGTGTGCTAACCTTTAACCGGTTTACATACACCTTTCACACGCCACTGTTCAACATAATCGATTATTCCGCCGATCGGGCACACCCATCCATTGGGCATTTTGCGTGATGCAAATTGCTGAAGTCTATGAGCATCTATCCATTTCGAACTTCATGCTTCCCTTTCATAACCAATACAGCCCGATACTCCAGGAAAGGCGGATATGTGTGATAAAAAATCTCGATATTTATAATCTGAGCGGACAACTTGGAATCAGCCTTGAGCGGCTTGATGAATGGTTACATCAAAGCGGAGTATTATCCAAAACTATGGAAACGGGAAATCTTCCCGACCGAGGCTCTTCACCATATCGTTTGGTCACTCCCACCTCATTGTCGCTTGCTCCCTCTTCCGGTCAACCCAAGCTGTATCACGGGCGCCGCCCAGCTCTTGGCAAAACCGTATTACCGACCGCTTTACGTCACGCTCGTCGCATCAGTAAAAATTGCTAGACTGTGCAGGTCATACAATGATATGCACAGTCTGGATTGTCTTTCCAACCTGGTCCATCAAGTTGAAAAATCCTGTTCATCCTCGATCATGGCATGAGCAAGCAGCGCCATCTCCAGACAGATTCTTCTCTCCTGGTCCATAAAGTCAGGTCCCATTAATTCTGCCAACTTCTCCAATCTGTTGTACAAGGTTTGCCGATGTATGAATAATTGGGCAGCAGCATCCCGCTTGGAGCCGAAGTTTTGCAAAAAGACATCCAATGTCTCCACCAACCTTAGATGTTGGGTCCGATCATGCTCAATCAAAACGCCCAAATGGTCATTGACAAAGGGCTGAAGAAACGATTGGGGCAATGCTTTCAACATTTGATATATACCCATACGTTCGTAAAAATGAATATGTTCCAGCCGATCTACGGAGCGTGAAACTTCAATCACCTGATAAGCTTCCCGGAGACTATCAGGCATGCCTGTCAAGCGGTTGCGAATTTTGCCAAATCCGGCATGAATCACAACCTGCTTCAGGTTACGATTCGCAAATCTCTTTACATCACCAAGAATGCCTTCTAACAATCTGACCAGTTGATTTCGCGTGGATGTCTTGCTCTCTTCCTTGGCACAGCATACATAAACCTGATTGTTTTTCAGCATGATGAGACTGGACAGATTGTTCTTTTTGAGCAAGGATCGCAGCAGAACCAGAATATCCTGATGGTTGGATTCCATTCGCTCACGCCCAATTCCCTTCAGACGGTGCTCCATCTCAATAACCCCGCCTGCAAACCAGTACTGTCCCTTGACCAGCAAACGGAGTCCCATTCGGGTCTGAGCCTGCTCCTCATGAAGAATGTTGCCGTTCATTAGATCCTGAATCAGCTCATTCTGGTTGCGCACCATCTTCTCCTCCAGAAACTGGGAACGCAGAGTCAGTGCAGCTGCTGCCTTCGCTGTATAATCGAGTAACAATTTGAGATATTCGACGGGCGCTGAAGGATGCACAATCATGCCGACAGCGGAAAAAACCTGACCAAAACATACGACCGGGTGACACAGCAACACCTGTTCCTCGTCCAGATGGAACCACAACTCGGTGTCCGAATCATTGAGATCCAGATGCTCCACCTCCTGTTCATACCATGTGTAGATCGCTTGCTGTGTGTCCGAAGTCAGCTCTGGCACGAAACTGCCCGGTTCCATGGACGAGATATACACAACCGGCTTGGCCGCGTATTCATGCAAAAGGTGAAGCAGAGCAGATATGTCTGTACTCTGTAATGTTCGCTGCTGAAGCTGACGGGAATAGGTTTCCAGGCTCTTCAGCAGCTGGTGTTGATGATTAATCAGCAAAGCGTGAATATCTTGTGTAATCTCAACGAAACGGACCGGCTGCTCAAACACGATAAGCGGAAATTGATGCCTGTCAGCCAGTTCAATCAATTCTTCGGGAATACCATGAATGCTCGTGCCAAACTCCACGCATAACCCCGCCGCTTCGCTCCGAATTAACTGGAGCAGATATTCTTCACGCCCTTCCTCCGATTGAAGCCATAGTCCTGTGGATAAAATAAGATCATGGGGACTTACAAATGGAGAAACATTGGTAATCTCCAACACATGGACCCAGCCAACCTGACGGGATGTCCCCTCTTTCCCAGCAGCAAGACGCGCTTTGGCAAAAACGGGGCGAGCCAAGATATCCTTTATCGTAAAAACACGGTCATTTCTCAATATCGATCCCTCGTAGTGTCATTTTTTCTTACATTATAAGCCATGGACAAATGTCCTGAATAGTCTTTTCTCGACATTTTGTTGATTCAAATTCATAAAAGATAGACATGAAGTAAGGTGCAAAACCATTATCCAAGTCATAAACTTGTAGTATAAGCTAACAACCATTAAATGGACGAGGTGCATGGCGATGAGAATCGGAATTCCGAAAGAAATCAAAAACAATGAAAATCGTGTAGCAATGACCCCGGCCGGAGCTGCTGATTTTGTCAGAGCCGGCCATCAGGTGATGATTGAACAAGGCGCCGGGCTCGGCAGTGGATTCACAGACAGGGAATATCAGTCAGCCGGCGCAGAGCTTCGGGATACAGCTTCATCCGTTTGGGCAGACGCAGAACTGATTATCAAGGTCAAAGAACCTCTTGCCAGCGAATACGCCTATTTTCGTCCCGGCTTGATTCTCTTCACTTACCTGCACCTCGCAGCGGAGCCTGCATTGACGAAGGCACTGATTGAAAGCCGGGTAACCGCTATTGCGTATGAGACACTGGAGGTGAACGGCACGCTGCCTCTGCTCACCCCGATGAGTGAAGTAGCCGGACGCATGTCGGCTCAGATTGGAGCGCAGCTGCTGGAGAAAACGGAAGGTGGCAAAGGCATTCTGTTATCCGGAGTACCCGGCGTAAGCCGTGGCAAGGTTGTGGTTATTGGTGGTGGCACGGTGGGCACAAATGCCGCCAAAATTGCGATTGGTCTGGGTGCGGATGTGACCATCCTCGATTTGAATCTGAATCGTCTGCGCCAGCTGGATGATATCTTTGGTAATCAGATTCATACCCTCGTATCAAGTCCATCCAATATTGCGGCGGCTGTTGCGGCTGCCGACCTGCTGATCTGTGCGGTGCTGATTCCGGGCGCCAAGGCGCCAACCTTGGTCAGCGAGCAGATGGTCACCACCATGACACCCGGTTCGGTCATTGTGGATGTGGCGATTGATCAGGGTGGAATTGTGGAGACCATTGATCATATCACGACCCACGATGAACCAACCTACGTGAAGCATGGTGTTGTGCATTACGCGGTAGCGAACATGCCAGGCGCCGTGCCGCGCACGTCTACGGTGGCGCTGACCAACGCCACGATGCCTTATGCGCTGCAGCTGGCGAACCACGGTGCAGCGGCCGCGATTCGCGGCAGTGCGTCCATTCGCAGCGCGGTGAACGTGCTGAATGGACATATCACCTATGAGGCGGTTGCCCGGGATCTCGGGCATGCCTATGTTCCCGCAGGACAGGCGCTGGAGAATACCGCCTCGGTCCAATGATCTTTGGATGACCGTTCCACCCGGCGCCATGTTGCCCGGCCTGTGGAACGTATAGAAGCGCCAGTCCGGGCAGATCCTGTCCAGGCTGGCGCTTCTTGTTTTATTTACACATATGAAATCGCTCTTAAAGACTTATTTGTTCAGTTACTTCAGCTCCCTACACAGCACGCTCACTGCACACCTCGCGGAAATTACAATCCCGACAAGCACGGCGCGAAGGCATTGGGGTGAAATAGGAGACGTCCTTGGGACGATTGTAATACTCATCATCCACACAGGAGCGCATCTCAACAATATACCGCCCCACATTCTCCTCCACCTTCAGGATATCCTCTTCCGTTGCGGTAAACTCTCGGTGTGTTCCGGTTAACAGATACTCCACCCGCAGCTCAATCTGCTCCAGCGGAACCCGATAATGCTCCCTCACATAGGATGCGTACAGCATCAACTGATCCGAGAAATCATCCTCCTTGCCTGTCTTCCAGTCCACTATGACGATATTGCCGTTGCTGCGACGATATAACAAGTCCATCTTTACATACACGCGCGTGTCGTGCAGCATCATGGTATCCCATTTCTCAATCTCCAAAATATCCGTACTCGCGCGGGACAGGTCCTCCCACGTGAGCGTCTGATACAGGTTACCGACGCAGGCCGAAGCTCGCTCTTTGATCGTCGCTATTCGGTCATTCAACGTGTCGTCCCCGTAATACATCTCAGACAACATCACCCGGTTCTTGGGGTCCAGCCGCCACTGATCCTGGTCCATGGACTCCACATACGCCTGATTGAGCAGTTTGCGCATGGTCTGTTCCAGAAAGTGCTCACGCGGTTTATCTTTGCCTTCCTCCCTGCTGCGTACTGCCGATTCACACATCCGGTGGGCGAGGTCACCGAATACAAGGTATAGATTACTGAGCTGCTTCAACCGATACAGACGCACCTGCATCTCATCAGCCGACTCTGCCTTCCAGCCGTTATGGGCTCCATAATAATGATAATAATATTTGCGCAGGCACTCATCGAACATACTCGCCCGCGACTGCGAATAAGACCACTGCGGGTATTGTGCCATAAGATATTCTGCCTTTCTGTATGCCGGATCTGCATGAGATCCCTTAATGCTCACAGTATATAGGAAATGACAAAAATGCCGCAAGCATCCTTCCGTTATTTTCTTCTGACCGCAACCGTTTCCGATTCAATCCGTAACGTTTATATAGTAACATCACCAAAAGATGAAATCACACTGGAGAACGCATAATATACTAAATAGAGTACAGGATTTTGCTTTGATATAAGATGAGCCTTAGACTTACACTAAAACGTCAACTACAAGGATTATTCTGCACGCGGAGCAGCCAAGTGTAAACTTCATAAGTTCATCTTATATGAAAAAATATGGTACAGGCATATCCTAAAAGGAGGCACCACCCATGAATCGACCGGATTGGTTCCAGGCGGAAGAAGCATTACAACAAATCCAAGTCATCGGAAGCGACCGGAATGAGCTCGTGAACATCATTGGCCATGTAGAAGGACTGAACTGCATTGGCACAGGAACGGATGCGGCAGTATTTACGTATGACGGCTTGCCGCAGTACGCCTTCAAGATGTACTCAGATCATGCCCTGGACAAATTGGAAAATGAAAAGCAGGTATATGAGCAGCTTAAGGGCTTGCCCTATTTCCCCACCTATTACGGCAGCGGCCGGAATATTCTTGTGATCAGTTTTGAACCCGGGGATACCTTGCTGGAATGTCTGGAAAAAGGAATCCCGGTCCCCGAGCAGGTGATGCTCGATGTGGACGAAGCTCGCGAAGCTGTACGCAGCCGTGGCCTGAATCCGCGGGACATTCACCTGAAAAATGTACTTCTCCAGAACGGACGCGGTAAAGTCATCGACGTATCCGAGTACATTCAGGACGGCAATGACAATCGCTGGGAGCATCTCGTCTGGGCCTATCACAATATCTATCCACGGATCAAAGGTACGCCCATATCTCCACGCATGCTGCAAACGATCAAATGGGGATACAATCAGCTGGATCAGGCCAATGTCAAAATGGACGACCTCTCCAAAAAAGCCAACCGATTATTCTCGAAATTCATGAAATAAAACCTTTGCATAAACAGATCATGTTCATGTTCTGATCTCCATAAAATAATCCGGATCAACGCCAGGGATTGGCGAGTATCCGGATTTTTGTTTGTGCAGAGATAACGCTGAGTCTGCTATTTCAAGCGCCCTTGGGAAGGGGTCATGCCCTTATATTGTTTATACAGCTTCGTAAAATAATTGGCATTCTCGCAGCCAACCCGGGCGGCGATCTCGGTAATGGTCAGGCTGCTCTCCTGCAGCAGCTGTTCCGCTTTCGTCATTCGGCACCCGTTCACATATTCCACGAAGGTACGTCCGGTCAGTTTTTTGAACATTTTGCAAAAATGATACGTATTCAGCCCCACCTGGCCAGCGGCCTCGGTAACCGACATTTTCCCTGTCGGCTCCGCTTCAATCTGCTCAATCAAATGCTTGAATCGTTCCCGATTGGGGAAATACGATCCGGTCGTTTTGTCAGGAAGCTGGTGTGGCATAAATGTTCGGGCAAGCAGCGTGAACAAGGCATGAAGCTTGGATTTTACAACGAGTTGGTAGGCTGGTGGCTGTAATGCCATCTCTTCCACGGCTTCGTTCAACAGGGAATAGTAGCCTTGGCAAATGATATCCTGCTCCACCGGTTTCACCGGAAACCTGACCCTTCCCTCCAAGTAGGGTGCCACATATTTCAAATGAACGGGATCATGCGTAAAATCATGAAATAAGGCAGGATTGACCACGATTGAGTCATAATCTACATCTCCATCTTCCAGTGCATACCCCACGTGTAATGCGCCTCCAGGTATAATAATGACCTCACCTGCGTGAGCCACATAAGGCCTGCTATCGATATGAAATTGTGCGCTGCCCCGTCGCATGACAATCAGTTCAAAGTGTTCATGCCAGTGCAGGTATAAAATGCACTCTTCCGCCTTCATTTCTCGACAGCGGTTTTGGAACAACTGAAAAGGGTACGATTTATGATCAATTCGGGTATTTTCGTGAAGCGCTTTCAGATCCAGCATACATTCTCCCCCTTCCCCCACAAGATCAGACTAATATTGCACAAGATTGTATAGAGCCATCCGGCAGACGCCCGGCTATAATGAGTGTGTCACGAAGTACTATAAGCCAATATTGGAGTGAAATACAACCATGAATAATCCGTTACGCATAGGCACCCTCGTAGGCGGGCACGACGCAGTCCGCGTCATCCCACAGATCATGAAACATGGCTTTGAATCATTCAATCTGACCTTCTGGCAAACGACTGGTGATTTGGACCTGGCCGAAACAGCCAAACATGTTCGTGAAATCGTGGACGAACAAGGTATTATCATCTCTGCAGTAAGTGTATTTGGAAATCCGCTCACCGGAACCGGGGATAATGCCGATACACTCGCCAGCTGGGAACGGGCTATTGACCACGCCCAGCTCTTCGGAGCGGATATCGTCTCCGGGTTCACCGGACGATTGACCGATCAACCGATTGACCAATCGATTCCAAGGTTCAAGGAAGTGTTTGGAGAGCTGGCACGCCGGGCAGCAGACCGGGGTGTACGCATTGCTTTTGAGAATTGTGATATGGGTGGTACATGGCAGACGGGTGATTGGAATATCGCGCATAATCCGACGGCCTGGGAAATGATGTTCGATGCGGTCCCCAATGATAATATTGGACTGGAATGGGAGCCATGCCACCAGATGTCCAGCCTGATCGACCCAATTCCGCAGCTGCGCAAATGGGCCAATAAAGTGTTCCATGTGCATGGCAAAGATGCCACCATCGCCTGGGACATCGTCAAGGAATATGGCGTTCATGGCCCACGTGAATTTGTCTGGCACCGTACGCCCGGCTTCGGGGATACCAACTGGTCCGACATCATTACGATTCTGCGTCAAAACGGATATCAGGGAACGATCGACATTGAAGGCTGGCATGATCCTGTCTACAAAGATGAACTCGAAATGACCGGACAGGTGCACGCCCTACGATATTTGAAACAATGCCGTGGTGGAGATTTCGTTCCCAATCCGGTATAGAAACGGGATAACACTGAGGTACATGATCTCTATTGCATGAGCATAGAAAATCAGAAGCATAAGGAGCTGATAAGATGAGTCATCCTTACCGGGTGGTTGTGGCTGGCTGCGGGGCCATGTCCAACACTTGGGTCGATTACGCCATGCAAAGGCCGGACACGGAAATTGTAGGGCTTGTCGATCTGTATGAACAGACTGCTGTCGCCCTCGCTGCACGGCACGGCCTCTCCTGTCCCACGTTTACGGATATCAGCGAGGCCATTCGCGCAACCGATGCCAATATTGTATTCGATGTCACCATACCAGCGAGCCATCATGGAATTGCCATGACGGCGTTACAACAGGGTTGCCATGTATTTGGCGAAAAGCCTCTGGCGGAATCCTTCGCTGATTGTGAAGATATTGTTCAGACTGCACGCCGTACAGGTAACATTCAGGCAGTGATGCAAAATCGGCGTTTCGATCCGCGCATTCGCGCCTATCGGCAGTTGATTTCCGACGGAACCATTGGTCAAGTCGGTTATGCAGGAGCAGACTTCTTCCTTGGACCCCATTTCGGTGGTTTCCGTGACCTGATGGATAGTCCACTACTCCTGGATATGGCGATACATACCTTCGACCAGGCGCGATATATTCTCGGTGCGAATCCGGTCTCGGTCTACTGTCACGAATTCAATCCTCCAGGGTCGTGGTACAAAGGCAATGCGATGGCGTTGTGCATTTTTGAAATGTCCGACGGCTCCGTGTTTGACTATCGAGGGTCCTGGTGCACAGAAGGTGTGCCTACTTCATGGGAGGCATCCTGGCGCGTAACCGGAGAAAAAGGAACTGCGATCTGGGATGGGCATGATGACATTTATGCTGAAGTGGTCTCGGCGCAGCATCTGGATGCGGAAGGCAAACCGTCCTTTTTCCAGCCGTGTGAGCGGATTGAAGGGCAACAGCCTGTGATGGAGAAGACAGGGCACCATGGCTGCCTCGAAGACATGTTCGCAGCCCTGGAATCGGGGCAACTGCCTGAGACCGATTGCAGTGACAACCAGTTCAGCATGGCCATGGTGCTTGCATCCCTTGAAAGTGCACGCACAGGTCAAAAGGTGTTCATTGCTGATCTGCTAAAGACTGTATAATGAAGCCGTGAGCCGAATAGCCCTCCTCATAAACCAAAGCCCAAACTGCGAATCTTTTGCAGTTTGGGCTTTTTGTCTGCTTACTCTTCTATTCTAAAAATGATGTTGGCAAAAAAAATGTCATGCGAAATATCAAACGCAGTGCAGGGGACGAAATCGATTCTGGAGAAGCAGCGCGTTCGCCTTTATCACCGGATTTCGACTTTGCAAAAGGCAATCAGGAAATCCGGGGATAACAGCGATCGAAAGAACGATTCGTAACCGGAACGGCTGCTTTGCAGGCAGTTATTTTTTTGAACTTACATCATTTTATAGGATTCCTTTTTTCATTGCTTTGTACACAAGCTGCGAGAATAGACTGTTCGACCAGGCAAACCATGGCCTTGTGAACGTATTCGGATCATCCGAATGAAAACCTTCATGCATGTACCCGGTGCCTGCATCCGTGTTCTCCAGCAGCTCAATCATCTCCAGCATTTCCTTATCGTTGTCTGCGGTCAGACCCTGCATGGACAGCGCCATATGCCAGATGTATCCGGGCGGAGTATGGGGGCTGCCAATGCCTTTGGCTACTTGTCCTTCATAATAGAACGGATTTTCCTTGCTCAAAATAAAGCGGCGTGTATTCCGGTACACGATGTCCTCAGTAGAAGCATACTCGAAATATGGAATCGACATAAGTCCCGGCGTACCTGCATCATCCATGAGGCAAAAGTTGCCGTAACCATCCGTCTCATAGGCATAAATCGGCCCATACTCCGGGTAACGGTACGTACCGTATAGGGAAATACCATGCCGTATTTCTTCTTCCAAAAGAGCCATTGTGCTCACCAGTTGTTCATCCCGGAACACCCACCTCGCGATCTCCCCCATCTGACGCAAAGTCACCGCTGCAAACATATTCGCTGGAATATTATAATGAAAATCACATGCATCATCACTGGGGCGGAAGCCGGACCAGATCATCCCGGTATAGTTTACCGGCATCCCTAATCCTTCGTTGCGGAGCGTATCGTGGGCTGGACAATTCCGGCGCATGAATTGATATGGCGAGTGCTCCCCATGCCGCTGCTCCGTTTTCCACAGACCTACTATGCTCTCCATCACCCTCTTGAAACGCTCGTCAAATATATCTGTCAATTCCGTCTCACGCCAATACGCATAAGCGAGGCGCATGGAGAAACAGAGTGAATCCAGTTCAAACTTGCGTTCCCACACCCACGGCGACATCTCTGTCTCATCGTTGGCATCCCAGTGCCATCCATTAGCTGTTTCGTTGAACGCATTGGCATAGATATCGATATCCGCATAGAATGTATGCCGTTTGATCAGCCCTCCAATGATCCGTTGCAGCTGTTCGTCTTCCTTTGCGAGCGGGACGTAATGCATCACCTGCTCTACGGAATCACGCAGCCACATGGCCGGGATATCTCCTGTAATTACAAAGGTTGTTCCGTCATCCAATAGTTTTGTCGTCGTTTCCAGGGTGTTAGGAAAACAGTTACGGAACTGTGCCAGCAATCTTGGTCTATGTTGCAGCCGTTCCTCGGCCTCGGTGAGAATGTTCTGCACAGCTTGCGGCAATTCCGATGCGGCATGGGGATTCTCGGTAATCTGAACTGTTCCATGGATGTCGTCTCCTTTGAGATGAAAATTTTCCATATTGGTTTGCCTCGAATTTCATTCAATGATTTGTGCCATGTTGTTATTTTCGTTATGATAAATTATAATAACATTATTATTTGTAAGTGTACTGTGCCGGAAGATGATCGTCAATTCATCCAGGATAATTCTGTCCTCTCCGTTCTCGTGTAAATGTTTAGTTCAATTTATATAGATTGGAATTGACTCATTGAATTTATCAAATCGTTTACATATGAAGGAGTAATGAAATGTCACGTAAAGTATCCATCCAGTCGCTGGCTGACCAGCTTGGATTATCCAAATATGCTGTCTCCCGCGCCCTCAGCGGCAAGACAGGTGTCAGCGAAGCGACACGTGTCCGTGTGCTGGAATTAGCACGTGCCCTGGGATATCGCCAAAGCACCCCAGGAAGCGGCACTGTGTCCACTGGAATCAACGAAGAACAATCTGAGCCGCCGTTTGCCCTCATCTGCATGAATCAGCTCAACCGGGGGGAACCGCACTACTGGCAGCGCGTCCTCTCCGGCATGATCTCTGCCTGTAATGAAAGAGGGTGGCATCATGCCATTGTATCTCCCTCTCTGGGAGTCGCTGATGAACACACGCCGCCAGAACGGGCAATCGCTCCCCATTTAGACTGGGAACGGTGTGCAGGAGTCATCGCCATGGGGGCTTTCCCCCATGCAGTCCTGCAACGACTGGCTCAGACGGGCCGCCCCATTGTGCTCGTAGATCATCAGGAGCCCCTGTTGAACTGTGATACCATCAGCCATGATAACCTGGAAGCAGGCATTACTGTGGCGAGATATTTAATGTCGATGCAGTGTCACCGCATTGGTCTGATTACGGATGATGGTCGTGCTGCCAGCTTCGCACAGCGAAAGATTGGCATCGAACTGGCCTTGAACCATTTTCACGCAGACAGCAGTCGGTTGACGACATTCAGAGAATGGAATATTCCTTACGAGAACGGGGAATGGATCGACCAATTGGCCGCAACAATCCAAAACATGCCGGATGACGAGCGCCCCGATGCCTGGATTGGCGTCAATGATGATATTGCCCTCCAGTGGATGAATAAGTTGCAGGAAATGGGATTCTCCACACCTGGAGATTGTCTTGTCATCGGTATCGACAATGTGCATGCCTCGGCTGCATCCTCTCCGCCTCTGACCACGGTCAACCTCTGTAAAGAGGAATTGGGTCAGCGTGCAATCGAAGCTTTGCAGCGCAGGATAGAACGCCCAGGTACACCAAAGGAAACGGTCATGTTATCGACTACTTTGATTCCACGGGAATCGGCGTAACTCAAAACGTGCGGCAACCTTCTTAGCGTCAGTACAACTTAACTTAACTTAACTTAACTTAACTTATTGCATTCCAAAAAGGCCTCGCATGATATTTGCGGGGCCTTTCATCACAATCTTATTATTCATCCAAGCTTATTCCGTTCCGTCCTTGGCACTCATGACTGTTATTTCTGCCAAGGCAGGCTTGTATACGACGGAAGATCCACTCCCCAATTCACATCACGGTACTCTCGGTTAACTACGGTTCTCTTTAAGGTAAATTTCGTTCCATTTTCTTTGTAAAAACCACGGATGATCAATTTGAGATCATTTACTACGTTCTCTTCGTTATTGTTGGGCTTATCCGGGGTTCCCATCACTTCGACGGGGTACTCAGTCCCTTCGCTATCAATCGCTACCCATTTATCCCCATTGAAAGCATTTCGGAATCTTCCATTTCCCTCCAGTACAAGTGATGAGTTTCCTTCAAAACTGCCTTTGGGCGGATTAAATGATTGCTCCACTGGCCGATAATTGAAGTCATATAATACAATTTGATCTCCAAGCTGTTCAAATTCTACAAATGTATAGAACTTGGTATCCTTACGCCTCTTGTCCAGATCAACTACCACTGAGTTCTCTTCCTTCACAGGAATCGTGTAACCATCCAGGACAAAGCGAATATTTTTGGCATCCACTGTTACAAAAGCAGGGTCCCATGTCTCCGATAACTTTAATGGACCACCATCCATTAATCCACTCAAATCTCGGAGCCGAAACTTGGCTTGACGGGCATTGGGTCTGCTCCCATTAAATATGCGATACTCGTTCGTTTCAGGGATTTCGATATGATAAATCAAGTCCATATAACTCGCCCAATCCTCTTCTACTTTAGCACGAAGTTGATCGGTCAAACCTACATTCATGTCAAGCCTGGTTCCATTTGGCGTACGTACAAACTGAGTCATATCCAGTTTCAAACCCTCAGGAGTGGTGTAGGTGTTATTCATGGTATCCTCAACAGCCAGTGATTTGGCTTTGGTCATATCGATGTTGAATTGGAAGCTCCAATCGACCGTTGTATTACTTGCTTTCATTTCCCCAGTATGAACATTATAATAATCAGGAATTTTTAAATAACTTAATTCTCCCCGTACAAATATTTGATCTGGAATATCATCATTCAATTGGAATACAAATCTTTGATACTCCCCACCGCTAAGCCTCGTATCTACCGCCATGGAAGCAACACGATTCCCCTCTTCATCTGTAACATGAATTCTTCCCGCCTCCGGATAAACAACCGGTATCGTGCTGCCGTCGGGGTTGCTTTGCTCTGTTATAATAATAATTTGTGAACGATCCACTAGGACATCGCTAATCTTGAGCGTATATCCCTGATCTACAATTTGAATTTTCGGGTTAATGACCAGACCAAGTGGTTTCAGACGTTTGTAATCATCCGTAAGATAATGAGATCTTATCTCTTCTGGTACAGGTATATCTGGAAGCCGCTGATTTACGGCATTTACCGCGGGTTGCGTGGATTTTGCTGTGTGATCAAAAGCAAACCAGGCACCTCCCACAAGGATCACAACGGCCGCCGCTGTAATCCCCGACCGGCGCATCCAATGGGATTTGGAGGTCTTTTCCGTAAATGGATTCCCGTCTTCTGCGCTCAACATAGACATTCCATCCAGTTTCTGCATCACCTCAAGCGTAAAGTCCGCATCCGGTTCTTCACGGAACAAATGCTGTTCCCACATCCGGTCCTCATCATTTGGAATAGGCTTCATACGTCGATAAACCTCCTTTGCGCTCCATTTGTTTCTTCAACGTTTTCTTCCCTCGATAAAGTGCATTACGCACTTGTGCGGGACTCATGTCCGTAATATCTGCAATCTCTTCGTAGCTCAGCTCATTCGTATATTTAAGCAGCAGCACCAGCCGATACGATTCCGGCAGTTGCTCCATCTGGCGATAGATTTCACGCTGCATCTCCTTATGCAGTACATGTTTCTCAGGCGTTTCATCACTGGTTTGTTCCAAAGCTGGATGATCAGCAGTCATCACGGATTTCTGTTGCCTCATAAAATCCCGCATCCGATTCACAGCGATGGTGTATACCCAAGATGAGAAACTGCTTCCCTCCCGTCTCGACGGAAGATAGCGGTAAATCCGAAGAAACGTATCTTGAGCGAGATCCTGTGCATCTGAATGGCTCGCACCCATTCCGCGCAAAATGCCGAATACTTTATGTTTATATCGATCCACGAGCACAGCAAATAGCTGTTTGTCCCCCGCAATAATACGCTGAATGAGCTCCTCCTCTGGTATCTGTTGAGTCATGTAATCCCCCTTCTCTACAGCTTCCATGCATGGTTCTGTACTATATAGACGGAAGCACTTCCCGAAACCTCTCACTTTATCCAAAAAAAAGAATTCGCGCCACCGGGTGAAACCGAATGGGCGAACTCTGCATACCAATATATTGTTATTATTACTGCACATTCTCTACAGTTTCGGGGTGAATTTTCTGAATCACTCATTCCGTCGCAGCCGCGTCTCTCTTGTCTCTCAATCTTCCCTATTCTTCTCCGATACAAAATCGGCAAGCTGTGAATAGATCGCTACAATCTCATCCATTGACATGCGCACGAGTCCGCTGGATGACGGAGCAACAAACTCATGAATTTCCTTAACGACCGGGTCGTCCTGAAATCCCCACTCCGCTTTGGCACGCTGACTGTACTGGGTGTATACCCCTTTCCCGACGAAACAGGCGATGTCCGGTCGGTATTCCTCCAGCTTTTGCCGTAATATCTGCCGTCCCTCTGCATATTCCTCTTTTGTAATATCCTCCATGCCTCTTGTCGGCCGGGCCACAATATTGGTAAATCCATAACCCAGCTTCAGCAATTCTCCATCCTCTTGTGCATCATATAACCGGGGAGTCAGTCCGGACCGCTCAAGAATGCGCCAGAAACGGTTTCCTTTATAAGCATAATGATGACCCGTCTCTCCAGACGTGATACTCGGATTAAAACCGATAAACAAGATCGATAAACCATAATCCAGATGATCTGGAATCATAATGAAAGGCCCCCTTCTCTTTTTTAGTCATTTACATCTTCCATCTGTGTATAAAATGATATAATGGTTGAGGTATTTTCGAAATCGGACTGAAATTTTCATGAAAAAGGAAGCTGAACTGATGATTGCAGACATCATGCTTGAAGTGGTCCTGCCCGTCTTTCTCTTGATCGCCGTCGGGTCCTGGATGCAAAAGGTGTTCAAGCTGGACTTGTACACCCTCGCCAAAATCAATTTCTATTGTATTACCCCCGCAGCCGTATTTATGAGCATGTACCACTCCGATATGTCGGGTGAGTTGCTCGGAACCGTCACACTCTTTTACGCGATATATGTATTGATCCTCTATATTGTAGGTTCTGTATTTGCGCGCACACTTCGGATGAATAAAGGCATGAAGGCCGCCTTCAACAACAGTATCATGCTGGACAATGCAGGTAATTATGGGTTGCCCATCAATTCCCTGGTATTCCGTGGTGATCCGCTGGCCTCTTCCATCCAGGCATTGGTCATGTCTTTACAGGCATTACTGACTTTCACCTACGGCGTATTGTCCATTCAAGGTGCGAAGCTCAAAGGCAACTACCGTGCGGTAATCATCGGATTTCTCAAAATGCCTGTTCCTTATGCGCTGTTGCTTGGCATTTTGTTTCATATGGGGAATATTCCACTGCCCACTTTCCTGTCCATGCCGCTGACTTACGCGCAGCAAAGTATGGTCGCAGTAGCACTTTTGACACTCGGGGCACAGATTGTTAAATATCCGATTCGATTGTATCGTCTTGATGTGTATATTAGCACATTTCTGCGTTTGCTGATTGGCCCGGCCATCGGGATTTCCATTGTGCTGCTGCTCGGTTTGCAAGGTATCGCTGCTCAGGCCCTTATTATCGCATCCGGCATGCCTACCGGAGTCAATGCGTCCATTCTGGCGGAGGAATATGATAACGAGCCCGACTTTGCCGCCCAGACGGTTCTAATCTCGACGTTGCTTAATATTATTACGATTACCGCACTGATTTCTTTTGCGAAGACGTTCTGACCTCATACTTTAAAAATAACTAGTCCACAACCCCATGGGGTTGTGGACCAGTTTGTCTGTGAAAAAGCCAGTACAACCAAAAAAGTCCAAACGCACCCATTCTGGGAATGCGCTTGAACCTCTTTTGTTACCTGCATATTCCATCGGATCAAATCCCGTTGTACGACTTGCCAGCCTAAAAGAACTAAGATTCACATGTCGTCCGTTCCGGAAACTTGCCGCCTTCTCTGAACAAACATCGAACCAGTCGCTGAGCAGCCCGATTGAAATAAAAACTTGAGCTCACTCCCTCAACCTGAACAGGCTCCAGTTCTTTCACACTTTCCTTGACCTTATTCATCTCAATGAGTCCCATTTTCCGCTCATTCGGTCCGAATCGATAAATAACCTTTTCATCGTCCTCCGCCTGTTTCACCAGCAGAATAATTGACGCCATACAGGTTACCCCCTATCGTTACGTGGTGAGATTCCAATGATTACTTACTTACTATTCATTATTACCCAGAACAGATTGGAAACATATAGGGCTTAAGTTATTTATATTAATGTTAAAACTCCTAATTTTAATTATCTCGATTATAGTATTTTGACAAAAAATAGACAAAAAGCAGGCTTGGATATACCAAACCTGCCCTATAACCTGCATCCAAAGGAATCAGAAGTCTCATGCTCCACCAATCCTGTAATAAAACGTGGGTCCACCGGTTCAGACTCATGATGTGCAAATACGCACGACCTCGTACGTTAATCGCAGGATGGAGCCCACACCTCTTGCAACGCAAAACGGAAGATCCGGTCCAATTCTCCATATGGAATAATCTGCTCATTCTCCATCCGGGAGGCTAGTCGTTCAAAATGTTCGATCTTCTCTGCCAAATACGCCTGTATGGCTGGTAGCTGCGGTTCCAGATCCAGTTCCTCGCCTGCCTTTTTCCGCCGCAGCAATTCATGGATTTCCGTATAGAGCGGTGCGCTCTGAGGCACAAGCTCTTGCACCAGCTCTTCGAATCCCATCGGCGGCATCGCATCATAACGTTCGATCCAGCCGCAGGCGAGCAATGGGCGCAGCACATAGAAATACTTTTTGATCTTCACCTGCTCACCCTGCAAATAATCCCGGAAATTCCCCTTTGCCATATTCAAATAATGATACATGCAGGACTTCGGTGAAAAGGTCAAAGGCGATAGGGCACGAATATGCTCTGCCACGCTGTACTGTTCATCATACTGAATGGGGGATTGCAGCCACTCCAGCAGCGGTGGATTTGACTTGCGAAACAGCTTCAAAGCTTTGCGTATATCCCAACCATTGATATCTAGCTGATCGCTGATCGGACGTTCGATCACATCTCTTTGTTCCTCAATGGACAAGTACCATTCCAGCGGCCTCACATATAGAAAACGCACATCATAATCGCTATCCTGTGAAGGGAATCCCCACGCCCGGCTGCCAGATTCACAGGCATAGATAATTCGCACCTGCTCCTCCTGTTCAATCTGCCTCAGCTGCTGTCTAATCGTTTCTCTCATTTCTTCATGAACATGGGTCATGTCCATTGCCTCCTTTAAGCACAATCACGTTATCATTTCACGGGTGACCTCCCCGTTACGGGTCATTCTTGCAAATGAATTAAATTTCCATCGCCCGCACCCGGTTTGCGAGTGTATCATATCCCGCCACAGTCTCTGCAATATACGTCAATACCGTTTCACTCCATCCATAGATATAAAAGGTTTTACCATCCCGTGGCGGTACCATCGCCTGCTGGTATGGTGCAATATCCACGATAAACGCCTTCAGCTCCGGATTCATCATCCGGCGATAACGCTCAAGCTCGGCATATAACGGACTGCCTTCATTCTGCTGTTCATCAGTGATCATAATGATCTGATCCACTTTCTCTCCAATATCCCGAAGCTCTCGTACAGGACGCCCCGTGTCTGTTCCACCTTGTGCGCGAATCCGGTGAGCCTGGGAAAGAATGCTCTCATTCATCTTCGGACGAGCATCTTCAACCATATGGTCGAATAGCCAGAACAGCGAATTACCTCTTGTTTGTTTATAAAGTGCCAGTGCCAGCACCGAGCCAATCCGCAGATAATCCCCTTGCATGGAACCGGAGCGATCCAGGAAAATCGCGGTTCTTCCCGGCAGCGCTGGCAGGTTGCCAATCGAAAGCTCCACCGCCTCCCGCAAAGCATATCGAAGCTCTTCTCTCGCAATCATTTCATACGCACTGGCGAATCGGAAAGGCAGGATGCGCGACTTGCGCAGGGCTTCCGCATCCGTTAGACGGCCCGTTACGTATTCGATATTTTTGGTTTTTTCAAAAACTCCCGCCCGATCCATTGCATTCAGATGACGCAACAATGCAAAGGTCGGCATCTGGGACATCAACGCCTCCCATACCGTACGTGTCGGCTGCATGATCGAGGTGACCACCGAATACGGCAGTTTACCTTTTTCGATCAGATGCATCTGACTTGCCGGGTTTGGGATGGACTTCAGCTTCTCCAGCGCCTGTAACTGCGGCAGATCCGCAAGATCTACCTCATGTCCGCGCAAATAACGGAACAATGCCTGTTGTTTCATGTCTGTCGGCTTGGGATGTGCTGTAGCGATCATATCGCCCAAATTGTATCCACGCCCGCGTCCGTTGTATTTAATCGCCCAGTATTCGCTGATCCCGTTCAAAAAGAGATTCACCTGACGTTTCACCGCTCGACCGCCCTGTCCTCGACCTGTTCCTCTTAGAATGGTCAGGAAATCGGCGAGGTCTGCCGGTGTCTGTACCACCTTGGCAAACACCTTCGCAAACCGATCCGGGTCCACCTTGGATAAAAGTGCCAGCCCAAACAGGGGCTGTAACCGCATCATGCCTTCATTACGAGCATAGACCAGCGCCCGCGCCATAAACCCCGCATCGACCTCAGCCATCTCCTGATGACTGACCATCGCATCGTCCATCAGTTGCTGTGCATCTGCATAAAACGTATTGTTCAATGTATTGGTCATCAACAGCTGTATATATTGTTCCTCCACCAATCGCTCATAGGCTCCGTAGCCCTCATGATTGCGCATGGTTGGCTGAGGTTGATTGAATAATTGTTTCGCTCTACTCATACTCATGACCTCCCGGTGTGAGTCTAATTCATTCATGTTCCAACATAAAATGTTCCGAGGAAAAAGGTGGGAAGGTATAATACCCGCTCTACCGCTGAGCTACACCGCCATGAACGGCGGCGATTGGATTCGAACCAACGACCTGGTCGATTAACAGTCGAAGTAACCCTCCCTGGCGCCTCGGAACCTTGATCCGCAGAGCTTGTTGCTGCCCCGCTTCACAATCTTATTATGCCTCACACATTTGCAAGCGAACATGGCGAAAGTATGGCGACGAATCAAATTCATACCTCATTAAATTATCGTTTTGTAACGATTGAAGCAGCCCAAAGGTATTATGAAATGGATCCAAACTTCATAAGTTTAAAATGAAACGCGTCACTCATCCTGCTACAATGAAGGGATAACAAGGAGTGAATGCTCATGGCTAAAGAGAGCTTTGACAAAGAAATTCAGTTTCTGCGCATGTTGTCCCTGACGAGCGGTGCATATAACCGCAAACAGTATGCCGAACGACTCGGCATATCCGTACATACCTTTGATAAAACCCAACGCCGATTAAAAGAAATCATGCAGACTGTTGTGGACCAACGCACCGGTTCGGAACACAGCAAAGAGATGGCAGATCTCGTGCGCTTCCAATACGGGGAATCCGCAGAACCCCTGCTGCTCTTCCTTTTTCGTGCCAAGTCGATGAAAGAGACTGAGGTTCAGCGTCTTTCCGTCCTTTTGCATACCTTACAGGATAAAGCCCTGACCGCGATGGAACTGCTGGACGCCTGCTGCGCTGACCTGCTAGACGATCTGGCGCTGCCTGACGAAAAGACGATTCGCTCTGATCTGAAGTATCTGGAAGAGGTCGGGGTGATCCGCAAGGAACCCGGAGGCAGGCCTTATCGTTATCTCTTGCAGCAGGACGTACTCACGGGGCTAACCGTGGAAGAACAGCTGGAGCTGTATGATTTTGTGGATATCATGGCGAACACCCAGGTTCCGTCCGTCCAGGGATATTTATTGCGGGACAGTCTCAAAAAAGCCATAACCGCAAACTATCCGCAGGAAGAAGCCACCGAACCATTTATATACAAATACCACTATTATTCACGCATTCTGGACGAGGCACATCTGTACACCCTGCTTAGTGCGATTCGCCAGCGAAAACATGTCCAGTTTCTCTATTATTCACCCAAAAGACCATCCAGTTACAGCTCGCAGAATACGAATCCACGCTTTGAACGGGAAGCAGGAGGACGATCCAATCGGATCGTACCGCTGGAAGTCGTCTATGACCATCAGTATGGCCGCTGGTATGTGATTGGATATCAGGGACGCCGTGGCTTTGTAAAATTCCGGATGGAAGGCATTACACAGCTGGAGGAACAGGATTCGGTCGAAGACGAATATATGCACGAACTGAAGCAGCAGTGGGCCGAGATCAGCCGCTACAGCTGGCTGGTGGATACGGGGAACACGGTAACGGTTCAAGCCCGATTCTTCCATCCACGGGATGGTCAGCGTAACTTCATTCTGGATCGGGTACGTTTGCAAGGTCAATGGGGAACGATTACACCCGAAACGGAACAAACCTTTCTGTATGAAATTCAAGTCAACGGTACCACCGAGATTAAGCCGTGGCTTCGGAGCTTTGGTTCAAGCTGCGAGGTGATTGCACCCCATAGGCTGCGTCAGGAGATGATTAAGGAATGGAAGGAGATAGCGCAATATTATGAATCTGTTCGAGAAGATGTTCAACTACCAGATGATGACCAGATTGAATGAAACCGGACTGTTCACCTGGACTTCACAAGAACGGGCCTGGCTGCGCATGATGCTGAATCACCCTGCCGCACTAGAAGCGCTGAATCCTGATACGTTGCACAAAATGCATGCCATGCTGGAGGCAGAGCAAAATTTGGATCTTCAGGATTACCTCACCGAAAAAGCCAAAAGTGAAGAAAATAGCGTCTTTCACCCGCTGCTCAAACCGTTACGGCAGATCATTCTGCATCAGCAGGGGTTTCGTTTGACAGGACGTGGCCGCAATGGGCGAATCAGCCAGGATCAGTTTGGATTCCCCTACAAGCTCGAATATTCCATGGTTAAAAAGGAATGGTACGTGCTCTGGTATGCTCCACTCTACAACAAGCTGATGTCGACCAAGCTGCACAGTATTATTGCTGCGGAAGCCCAGCCCATTCAACCCGAAATCGCTTCTCAATACACTGCTCAAATCGCTATATTAACGGAAAATCGGAAGACGACCGTGACGATCGAAGTCCTGCCGGAATTTAATCAGGAGTTGTCGCGTATTCTGTATGCCTTCTCCTGCTTCGAGAAGCAGGTGGAATATGTGGAAGCACAGCAGACGTACCGCATTGATTTGACCATTCCGCGGAATGAGATGGATTATGTGCTGTCCAAAATGCGTTTTCTGGGCAAACGGGTACGGATTGCAGACCATGCTTTGCTGCGAGAGCGAATGTCGGAGACTGCCGCCAAGGTATTGGCACGTTATGCTGAATCCGAGCCTGAAGTACAGTCTGAACGGACTTATGGAGGAGTGCGGAGCCAGCAAGGGGAGGAGCCTTTCATTAAGGTAGATGGTAGTGACTCTGCATAAAGTCATCTTTTTCTGCCAACCATTTGCTGATGATTTTCCAATAATTTAATTTTCCATAATACACAAAGGGGGCTACCCCATAGTCATGAAGATGACGGGACACCCCTTTTGATGATTAGCTTACGCGCCGCTGCCGGCAGCGGAATTTCTTCTTTTGTTAATTGCATGCACGCCCATCACAACTGCAATCAATTCATACGTATCCAGATGTTCTGATTGGTTGTCTAACACAAAAGCCCCTGAACCGAACCAACCACTTGTACGCCTGAAACTTGCCACGATTTTGCCGCCCATCCCGGTAATATCATATTCCTGTGAAAACGCCGGAGCGGAAACCTCATATACCCCACGCGTTCCAGCATCGTACTCATACTTTTTACTGAAAAAGCTCATCCTCGCCCGTAAAACGCCCCATTCCCTTCCATCGGCTGAAGTCACATCCCAACGGTTACTTAACATGCAAAATTTACCGCTGCAGATCAGCCCCGAGTTATCAAATACATCCAGCGATGAGCCAAAGGCACTTTTCAAATCGAGATGACCTGCCTGTTCCTGTTCATGGTTCATAATCTCCGTGTACCCCGCATTAAAGAAATTATCTCTAAAATAGAGTTCCATGGAATCCCTCCTTACAGGAAATAAACCTTCTCCCTTATTGTAAAAGACATATATCCCTATTTACGTATAAGAACTGGGAATTGCTTCAAATAAAAAAGATCTGCCAGTTCAACTTCAACTGACAGAACCTTAACCTTAACCTTAAAATTAGACTTCAACTTTTTTATTATTCAGGTATACAGCAACGCCAACCAAAATCACAGCCACAATGATTTCAAAGATGATATTCGCCCATGTTCCATCTGACCATATGATTCGATTGGACGTAATGGAGAGCCCTGTACTTTCTTCCGTGAACTGAAACAATTCGTTTGGGTTAAAGCGACCCGAGAAGATGAGATTCTCCAGCCAGCTAATAAGATTGATGAGTAGGAAAAATGCGACAATACTAATCCAAGGTCCTGTTTTAAAGCGGAAGCTGCCTCCAATGGAGATAGAGAGAAAGATGATTATGATACTGAACAAAGCTACCCACCAGAGAAACAGCAGCAAATTAAGAATCTCCGAAAGATGAATGCCCGAAACGTTCATGTAGCTGGCAAAGTTTATGCCTGTGTGCGTTGCACTATAAATAAAGTAGTGAATGGCGGCAACAACTATTAGACCCAGCCAGCAGAGTGTTCCGAATATGATCGGAGACAAGATGTGAGACAGTCCTTTTACAGGTACAAGACGGCGATTATACGAACGGATATTGGACCTGTAGGTCTTGATCATTTTCACATAAATGGCCACACCTGCTCCGACATATGCAATAATGCCTATAATACTCCCTGATACTTCAGAAAAAAACAATGCCAGCCCAATTTGAACAATTATCAATACAGCGAGCCCAGCCAACAGCGTATTCCAATTCCTTCTAAAGTCATACTTCAGCAATGTCATCATTCCGCATAGACCTCCTTGAACATCTCATCCACACTTTTACCGTACTTGAGTCGCAGTGTCTCCACTTCTTCCCGCATCACCAATTCGCCTTCACGGATGAAGATCACTTCATCAAAAATCCGTTCAATATCCGTTACGAGATGTGTAGAGATGATGAGACTGCTGTCTTCGTCATAGAACTTCACAATGGCGTCCAGAATTTTGCCCCGGGCAACTGGGTCCACTCCGCCGATCGGTTCATCCAGCAAATAGAGACGAGCCTTGCGGGAAAGAGCCAGTGTCAGTTGCAGGCGTTCATTCATGCCCTTGGACAAGTGTCGAACCCGCTCTCCCTCTTCAAGCTTCATGAAATCAAGCATCTCTCTGGCTTTGGCTTCATCAAAATCAGCGTAGAAATCGCGGTAATAAGCAACCGCGTCCCGTACCTTCATCCAGTTCTCGGTCAACGGGCGGTCCGGCATAAAGGATACCAACGACTTCGTTTCCAACCCAACCGCTTTTCCCGTGACACGAACATCTCCACTGCTGGGATGCAGCAATCCTGCAGCCAGCTTCATCAGCGTACTTTTGCCGCTGCCGTTACTGCCGAGCAGCCCTACAATTCGGCCTGGTGCGATATCAAGCGTGATGTCATGAAGGGCCTTCTCACCTCCATACATTTTGCTTACATGGTTCAGCTCAAGAATATTACTCATTCACTGCTCCTCCTCTTCCATCGCGATGCTGTGATTGCTTTCCTTCTGAAACAGCATCAGCCACGATCGTTACGATATCCTGTTCTTCAATGCCCAGTTCCTGCATTCCTGTCAGAAAACGCTCCAACAATTCACCAGCCATCTCTTTTTTGATCGTCATAATTTTCGACTCCTCACTTGTCACGTATCGGCCCAGACCTCGCTTCGTTTCAACCACTTCTTCCCGCTCCAACTCCTGAAATGTCCGTTGTACCGTATTGGGATTGATCTGTAATTCGGCCGCGAGCTCACGAACCGAAGGAATTTTATCGCCTGCCTTAAGTACCCCGGTCACAATCTGTCTTTTGATGTACTGCATGATCTGCAGATAGATTGGCAAGTTGTTGTCAAATTCGATGCTCACAATGTTTTCGCTCCTCTCTGTATCTGTGTGTTAGTTACATAGTACACTAGTGTTATGGTATTGTAAAGCCCATTTAATTATTTTGATATATATGCAAAAAAAAGAGCAGATCCCGAGATCTGCTCTTGATGCTACTCATGAAAAATTCATTGTATGATGTGATTGATCTAGCCAGAAGGTATCTACACGATATCCAAAGGCATTTTGCCCTCCGGTGGAGGGAATGCCTCATTCAACCGAACCACTTCATCTTGGCTCAAAATAACGTCCATCGCTGCAGCGTTCTCTGCAACATGATCCAGCTGCACAGCCTTGGGAATTGCCATTACGTCTCCATCCCTGATAACCCAGGATAACGCAATTTGTGAAGGGCTGACCCCTCGATCCTTCGCAATCTCACGGATGACTGAATGTTCCATCAATTCTTTGCGAAGCCTCCCCCCTTGTGCCAGTGGACAATACGCCATGAACGGAACATGACGCTCCCTCAGCCAGGGAAGCAGTTCATATTCAATACCACGAGAAGCTGCATGATACAGCACCTGATTCACGGCACATTGATGACCACCAGGAATGTTCCATAGTTCCTGCATGTCCTCTGTGTCCAGATTCGAGACACCCCAGCGCAGAATTTTGCCTGATTGTTTCAACTGTTCCATGGCTTCGACCGTCTCTTCCAACGGCACACCTCCACGCCAGTGCAGCAAGTACAGATCCAGGCGATCTGTACCCAGACGTGATAGGCTGCGCTCACAAGCGGTGATCATTTGCTTCCGATCCGCATGATGAGGATACACCTTGGATACCAGGAATACATCATCCCGACAGTCCACTATCGCCTCACCAGTTACCTCTTCTGCCCCGCCTTCTGCATACATCTCAGCGGTGTCAATCACCGTCATTCCACGTTCAATACCATAACGCAGTGCCTGAACTTCTTCTCTCCGACTGGATTGCTTCTCACCCATGTTCCATGTTCCCTGTCCGATTGCAGGCAGTGTTGTCCCATCGGGTAGCTGGATCGTGCGCGTCTGATTTCCATGTATCATCTGTATTCCTCCAATCCGAGAATACTCATCATCCCTATTTATTCATTATTAAACCGATCATAGCTCATCTCTTCCTTGTCCCCCCTCATTAGCACGCTTCCAACGCTCCACCATCAGGATATACAGCTGATCCAGTGGCAGGGTGAGGTTATTCTGAGCAATGCTTACGGTAGCATCAACGATACTGCTGTTTACTGTCATTAATTTGCGTTTCATTCCGTTCTGACGATCCAAAAAAGCTTTCTCGTCCCACAATTTAACCCCGATCATCTTCTGTCCCATGAATTCATACATAAAAATATTCTCAACATCTTTCCAGGCAATTAACCCACCTGATGTATAAGAAGATGAATCCACAAATCCATGCTCATCTACAACAAAGGAAGGCTCCTTCTTCATCATCTTCACCAGGCTGTAGCAGAGACAAAGGCCAAAAAACAAAATGGAGAACAAACCTATAACGGAAGAAATAGCGGAGCCCTTGGCTGATGACTCATCAAACATTAAAAAAAATCCGGCTGCTACAAAAAGTGCTGCCCCGACTGTAAGCCATGCCATTCGTTTCCGGCTCGGGTATTCCACGTGTTGTTGATCATGGGATGTGGACACTGTGATGCTCCTCCTTCATGGTGACTGAGACTGAATGTTATATATAAACGGGGTACAGCTCATTGAATGAGCTGGTTTGCCAAATATACTTAAATAGCATGGTTCATTAAACAGATTCCACTGACATCAAACATCATTTTCAGGCAACATTTCGTCCATTTCATGACTGTTCAACATTAGGATTCGTCATGCTACCAATAATCCCTTTTCCGACAGGTGATATTGTTAAGAAACAGGAGTATGTTCGTCCAAAATCGTATTGTCCTGACCTATGCTTTCCGTTAATATAAATGGAAAGGTTAGGAAATTAAATATTCTGAATCATGGTGGGAGGACAAATAATGAACAGTCTGCGCGGCATAACCTCGGAAGATCTATATCATATTACATGGGTTAATGATCCGACTCCGTCCCCTCAGGGCGGACAAGTAGTATATGTAAGCCGAAAAACAAATGAAGCACGAGACGGTTATTCTTCTCACCTGAGACTCCTCAACCTGGAGAACCAGAAGGACAGACCTTTCACTTCTGGAGAGAAAGATCATGCTCCTGCCTGGTCGCCGGATGGAACACAACTTGCTTTTCTAAGGGAACATGAAGGTAAAACACAAGTGTGGCTAATCGCCTCAGATGGCGGAGAAGCAAGGCAAATCAGCCACTTGAAACATGGCGTCAGCTCCCTCCTCTGGTCACCGGATGGGCTTACTCTCCTGGTTAAATCATCTGTTGACATGAGCGAAAAAGACGAAGAAGAAACTGAAAATACAGATAAAAAACCGCTGCAAGAACTCGTTGTGGACCGAATTCGAATGAAATCTGACAGCAGTGGACTGTGGAACGGTAGACGAACCCATCTCTTCCGTGTTCCAGCCGAGGGCGGTGAGGCTGCCCCTGTAACCACAGGCCATTATGATGTTGGAGACTATGCGTGGTCACCAGATGGAGAGTCCATTGCCTGGATTGCCCAGATGCCGGAAGAGGGCGAAGAACATAACGATTACACCTTGACCAACCATGTGTATCGTGCCAAGGCAGACGGATCTGACGTCCAGCAGTTGACACCGGAAGGATATTCTTTTGGCCGACTGACGTACGCACCCGATGGACAATCCCTTGCGCTGCTTGCCAGCGACCGCTCTTATGGAAATGCTACGTTGGTGAAGCTCTACACACTTCCGATCTCAGGCGGCAAACCCACGTGTCTGAGCAAGGATTGGGATGTACAGATGAATCACAGCCTCGTTGGTGATATGCGCTCACACCTGACAAATACGGGTCCGGTATTCAGTCATGATGGTTCATCCATCCTCTGTCTTGCTACTATTGAAGGCAGTGTCCGTATTGCCCGTTATGCGCGGGACGGCAGCAATGCCGAATATATTTTAGAAGCCGGGAAAGAGTTCTATCAGTTTGCTGAGCTGGAGAATGGTCAGATCGTTGCAGCCGTAGCTGATGTACTCAGTCCTGGTGATCTTTATCTATATACTCAACCTGATGAGATCGGGGCCAAGCCCATACCTTTGACCCATAGCAATCCTCAACTGGATGAAGAGATTCAACTTAGCACACCAGAGACCTTCTGGTTTGATACCTCTGACGGCCTGCGACTGCAAGGCTGGATGCTGAAACCGACTGGCATGGTAGAAGGAGTCAAAGTCCCAACCATCCTTGAGATTCATGGCGGTCCACATATGATGTATGGGTTTACGTTTATGCATGAGTTCCAGATCCTCGCAGCACAGGGATACGCTGTTGTATATATCAACCCGCGAGGAGGGCTCGGATACGGACAGCAATTCGTGAATGCCTGCCGGGGTGATTATGGCGGTGGAGATTACCGTGATCTGATGGAAGCGATGGATTACGCGTTGTCCCGATATCCGTTTATCGACGAATCCCGTCTGGGCGTCACTGGCGGCAGCTATGGCGGCTTCATGACCAACTGGATCGTTGGACATACCGACCGGTTCAAGGCAGCCGTCACTCAGCGTTCCATCTCTAACTGGCTCTCGTTCTACGGAGTCAGTGATATTGGGTTCTTTTTCACGGAGGATCAGATTGGCGGTAATACATGGGATGACACCGAGAAGTTGTGGAAACACTCCCCACTCGCTTATGTCGGTAACGTCAGCACGCCGCTGCTGATATTGCATAGTGAGCAGGATCTGCGTTGTCCGATTGAACAGGCTGAACAACTGTATGTTGCCTTAAAGCGGCGCAAACAGACGGCCCGGTTCGTTCGTTTCCCGGGAGCCAACCACGAGTTGTCCCGGGGAGGTAATCCCCACTTACGAGTTCGCCGTCTGGAACATATAGCTGGATGGTTTAATGAGCACCTGTAATGGCGTAGTAAGATTAAATTCATAAAATAATAGATAAATGCACTTCTCCTATTTCACTTCTTAACACTCGGTTAGAATATAGGATCAGCAAAAACCACCAGTGGCAGCCGTCATACATATGACCTGCCCTGGTGGTTTTTGCTGTTTAAGACTTGGATACGGAACAGTTACTAAGATGTTATGCCTTATTCATTATATGAAAGAAATGAATGGGATCACTTGTTGGAAACCAAATGGTGGAATCATAATTTCATCTGGTGAGAGGTTGTGAACGTTTTACACGAAAAACAGGACTAGCGGCTTAGAAACCGGTGGTTATTCGTCTTCAGGCTATGCGAATGCTCGGAAACCTGTTTTTACATGAATAAAGTCCCGGATTTCGGGACATACATCATGGAGTTCATCCAGATGATTTGCAAGTTGCGAAATTACCGAATTTATTAGATAATAATCTGTCGATTGTAGTCGAAGGAACGGATATCAAGGGGGGATTTATGCAATGAATAATAAAAGTACATTTGACGAGCCAATTAACCGGCTCACGACCGGATCAGAGAAATGGGATGCACTTGAAGAAATCTTTGGCGTCGCGGATGCACTACCCATGTGGGTTGCCGATATGGACTTCGCTGCTCCACCATCGGTCATTCAGGCGCTGAAGAATCGAATGGAACATGGGATTTTTGGTTATACGGTGCGAACCGATGCGTACCATACAGCGGTGGCGGGATGGATGGAGCGACGTCACAACTGGAGCATTAACGATGAATGGATTGTATTCACCCCGGGTATTGTGCCTGCACTCAGCATTGCCATACAACGATTCACTGAACTGGGAGATGCGGTAGTAATCCAGACTCCGGTGTATGCGCCCTTCTATGAAGTGGTACGTGGTCAAGGCAGAGAACTGATGACCAATCCTCTGATAGAGAACAACGGACATTACGCCATGGATCTGGAGCATCTGGAATCCTGCTTCAAGACTGGCCGTGTCAAAATGCTGATTCTGTGCAGTCCTCACAACCCGGTCGGGCGTGTGTGGACTCGTGAGGAGCTCGAAAGCCTCGCCACCCTGTGTGTGCAATATAATGTCATTATGGTCTCGGATGAGATTCATGCTGATCTCGTTCATCAACGCGGCACTCATACGCCGCTGGCCCTTATTTCGGAAGCTGTCGCTGATCTCAGCATGATCTGTACAGCACCGAGTAAAACGTTCAACATTCCAGGTCTATGCACTTCCAATATCATCATCCCAAATGCCAAGCTGCGTGAATCATTCATGCAGGGTGTGAAGACGATGGGGCTTTCCAATATCAGTACGCTGGGAGCTGTCGCTACTGAAGCTGCGTACAACGGTGCTGAGCAATGGCTGGATGATTGCCTTGCCTATATCCGTGGAAATATGGAGTACGTGCAAGAGTATGTCGCGGAACATATGCCGCAAATCGGAATCCATCTTCCAGAAGCGACTTACCTGTTATGGATGGATTTCCGAAAGCTGAAAATCCCGCAATCGCAACTGTGCAATATGCTGCTCAAGGAAGCAGGACTTGCCTTCAATGATGGAAGCAATTTCGGAGCGGAAGGTACCGGATTCATGCGCATCAATGTGGCCTGTCCACGTTCAACAGTTGAAGAAGCCATGCGCAGATTGTCTATGCTGCTGAGCAAGCTGTAGGATAAGTAAGTAGAATTACGTTAAAGTTAATTCAAGACGCTAATGAATCGGTTACACCTTATTTCAAAGTTTAGCGTGAAATGGGAAGGCTAACGAACTCCAGCTACTTTATTATTGTCATTATGGCAAAATTCTGTGGAAATACAGGCAGTAAGGGCATATAAGGTGTCTATGATTCGTTCCAACACCGAAACTGTAGAATTTCGTCTAATAACACGCGCTCGGTTCGTTAAAGCATTGAGTTCGTTAAAATCCAAAAGGGGCTGTCCCTGTAGTCATTCCATGATTAAGTTCATGATTGACTGCCCGGACACCCCTTTTATATGCGCATCTGCATAAATCCCTAAAGTGGCTTCCAATCACCAAAAGTATAGATCGAATGATTCTGTTCGTCTATAATTTGTACCCATTAGCGTTAGAGATCAAATTATGCAAAATGCTGCTATTCAAAAATGGTTTATATTCAGTAAACTATGATGTTGGCATACGGATAATCCGATCACATATCCTGTCCACCAATTCTCGATCATGGCTGATGACCAACAACCCCAGGTTGCGTTGACGGGCGATGTTCATTACGGTATGCCAGATCTGTGCCTGGGTAATGGCATCCAGCATGGTGGTCATCTCATCGGCGATCAGGTAACGAGTTGCTGTGCCAAGTGCACGTGCAACGCAGAATCGTTGCAATTCACCGCCAGACAATTCACCAGGTCTGTGGTCCAGCCAATTCTCCTGAATGCCCAAGGCGTCAAGCAGCTCCTGATCCTCGATTGCCGCTTCCTTCAGTACACGGCGCATCCGCCAGCGTGGATTCACGGCTTTCTCCGGATGCTGGAATACAAGCTGAACCGGACAGGTTCCGGTTTGGGGAAGCGGCTTGCCATCCAGCAACACTTGACCTGTCATTGGTTTCGCATACCCGGCAAGGATACGCCCCAGACTTGTTTTGCCACAACCGCTGGGACCCCACAAGCCAACGGCTTCCCCCGGATGTAATTCCATGTTTACATTCTGAAATACCCAAGCTTCTTTACCATAACGATAACCTGTCTTTCTGGCTTCAAGTGGCATGAATGCACCTCACTTCTCCTTCGCGAACCTTGCGCAGTTCAGGACGGCTACTGGTACATGCCGTAGTCGCTCCGATGCAGCGTGGTGCAAATGAGCATCCCTCTGACAACCATTGACCCGCTACAGGCTGGGTACCAGATAGAGGTTGGAATTCGTTCTGCGGCAACGCGTTCCAAAGCGCTTTTGTATATGGATGCCGCAAGCGATCGCCCGTTTCCGTAAAATCACCAACCTGTGCCGTCTCTACATTGGAACCTGCGTAAAATACGGATATGCGATCCGCTGCCGTCAAGGCAGTTGTAATATCATGAGTAATCCAAAGGATACCGACGCCTTCATCGGCCAGTTGACGAAATTGCTTCATCGTTTCAGCCAGCACTTCAGGATGGATGCCAGGTGTTGGCTCATCTGCGATAATGAGTTTCGGTGCACCGGAGGTGGCTGTTGCCATCAACACCCGCCGAGCCATGCCGCCTGATAGCTCAAACGGATATTTGTCCGATGTGCCCTGAGGCAAGTGATAACGTCCTGACAACTCCTGCTCTGCCTCTTGCATCACGGATCGGGGCGTCAATCGGGGATGCCGTCCAGACTTTTGATTTACGCGCTGAACCTGTCTGCCTACCTTCAACAGCGGGTCCAAATAACTGACCGATTGCGGAATGTACACCAGTTCATCACCTCGCAAATGAAGCTGCCGCTCCAGAGTCAAGGGTTCGCCCACATAGCTAATCCGGCCTTCCAGCCTGGCATTGGCAGGAAGAATGCCCATGATCGCCTGTGCCAGTACACTTTTCCCAGATCCGCTCGCCCCTACGACCGCTACAATCTCACCTTCATGAACAGACAGATTCAGATCTTGAATAACAAGGTTCTCCTCGTGCCCAAACCATCCCCGCGCACGCCGAAACGAAACCGATACTCCCTCTACTTCAAGAAGAGCCATGTCTACACCCCCTCCCTTGAACTGCCGGTTCCCGTTAATGTCTTCAGACTACTCCCCAGCACATCGAACGCACGAACGACCAACAGCAATGCGAGTCCCGGGAAAAAGGCCAACCACCACATACCTGCGGACAAATATCTCATGGACTCTGATAAAATAATTCCGATCGCTGGCTGCTGCGGCGACAGCCCCAGCCCCAGAAACGTAATCGCTGCCTCATGCAGAATCGCATGAGGGAAGATCAGCAGCACTCCCACGAGCAGCTGTGGAATCAGATGTGGCAGCATGTGCTGCACCGCAATACGCATTCGCGAATGACCCAACCTGCGTGAGATATGAATATACTCCGCTGATTTCAGCTGAATCATCTCTGCCCGTACAATTCGGGCCAGATTCGGCCAATGGGTCAGGGCAATGGCTAACGCTACCCCAGGCAAACCTCCACCGAATACAAAGGCGAGCATCACCAGCGATACCAGGTGGGGAACACTCAGGAAGAGGTCAATAACCCATGAGATCACCCGATCCGCAGCTTTCCCTGAAGCAGCAGTCAGACCCAGCACCAGCGCAATGAGTCCACCACCACAAGCCGCCAGCAAACCTACCTGAATGCTCGTTGCCAATCCTCTCCATGTGCGCATGAACATATCTCTCCCCAGCCAATCCGTACCGAAAGGATGAGCCCAAGTTGGGGCCAGATTCCGATCCATCAAGGAGGTCAGCGTCGATTCAGCGGGAAGCAGTCTGCCTGTCAGCCACACGATGGCAATCCAGATCACGCCCAGGCTGCCCCAAATGAGCGCCCATTTGCGCGGATTACGGAAACGAGGATTACTGACGCCGGGATCGGTATACCCTTCTGCTCCACAAGCATGTGGACGTGGAACTATTGATCCCCAATCCCTCTTGTTGCTCTCCTCACCATTTACAGAATTTGCTTTTGGCTGCTGTGCAATCTGACCCGCAGGCCGGGAGGGACGCTCCAATGTCTGTTTCATCCTATCTCCTCCTCCTTGATGCGCGGATCAATAATACGATAAAGAATGTCGGCAATCATATTGCCTGTAAACACAAATACGGCACTACACAGCACAAGCCCCAACAGCAGCGGCACATCACCGCGCAATCCGGCCTGAACCGTTGCCTGCCCCAGCCCGGGATAGGAAAACACCTGCTCCGCGAGCACGGCCCCACCGAACAATTCACTAAATGAAGCAAATTGCAGCGTCAAAGCTGGCAGTACAACATGCCTGAACCCATGGCGACGAAACAATTGAACACCTCGCTCACCTCGTGCCCTTGCAAAAAGAATATAGTCCGAGTCCAGCACATCCACCAGCTTCTGCCGGGTATGCAGGGCGATCGCGGCCACGCCCGTCAAACTCAAAGTCAACGCAGGCAATATCATGTGCTTCGTCCGATCCCCCCATGTCACTTGATCTGCCGTCATGCCCGCAGGCACACCAAGTCCAACCGGGAGCCACCCAAGCCACACACCGAATACCATGAGCAGTAACAAGGCCATCCAGAATACCGGTGTGGAAGCCAGAGTGTAACAGTACCAACAGATCAGACGATCCACCCGCGAATCCCGCCTCATGGCAGCAACAACCCCCAGACCGAATCCGATCAGACCGGATAACAGCCATGCCACCGCCATAAGAGCAACAGAATTCATGAATCGTTCCTGGATGATATCTGCAACCGGCTGCCTGTAGATCATCGAGGTTCCCAGATCACCCTGAATCAGCGCCTGGCCCCACGTAAGTAGTCGCTCTACAGGTGAATCATTGAGTCCCCAACGTTCCTCAATAAGCGTACGCTGCTCCGCGCTCACCCTGATCATGTCTCCACCAATGTAGGCCTCGACCGGGTCCACAGGAGAGAACTGCATCAGTATAAAAGACACCACGCTGACTCCCACCAGTAAAGATACAAGCCGCAACATTTTAAATCCGACAAATCTGGCCCATCTCACTCCGTCTGTCATCCAATCTCTCCCCAATTCAGGCTAAAGCTACTGCAGAGCTTATTTCGAATCGTCATTCCAGGACCATTCCTCCAGATTGGATGTCACTGGCCACCCGTGACCATGTGGATGGATTTGCTGCTCACCGATATTCAGACCATTTTTCACCAGATACAGATGATCAATATTCACCAGCCATGCCCATGGCGCATCGCCCTGATAACTGAATCCTGTTGATCCATCCCACTCGGCTTTCTGCCAAAAGGGTAGTGCCTCTTCTTCCGTTGTCGCTTGGAGGGCCTGTTGCATCCAAGAGTCTACGGTTGGGTTGTTGTACAACCCTGTATTGTAATACCCTTCCCCTTTATGGGTACTACTGTAGAGGTTGTAAGTCTCCAGCGGATCATGGCTTCCCCAGCCAAATAATACGGCATTGGTATAGGCCAGCTTTTTCGTCTCTTCGCGACTCTTGCCCTCCACATTGATCTTGATCCCTGCCTGGGCTACCATATCCGCAGCAGCCAGTGCCAGAGATTGTCTTGTTAAATCCCCAGCAAAATAAAGCAGATTGAATTCAGCCTTTACGCCGTTTTTCTCAACAAAACCGTCGCCATCTGAATCCATCCAGCCGCCAGCCGCCAGAATCTGCTTCGCTTCATCCGGATTCGCATCTGCAAATACAGAATCCGGATTACCCCAAGGCAAATCATCACTGACCGAGTAGGCCGGACGCCCATGCCCCTCCAGTACACCTTCCACCAGAGCATTACGATCAATTGCAACATTTACCGCCTTGCGAATGGAGATGTCGGATGTAACATCGTTGCCTGCTGGTAGCCCGTCACCAGACTGGGCGCCGGCAGGTTGCATCGGGAACATGATGCCCCGGTTATCAACGGTTTTTACCGATTCCATTTTCATTCCGTTCACCTGCTGCTTGCTGAACGCCGCCGGGATAGCCGCGATATCGACTGTACCGGCCTGAGCCGCCGCAAAAGCTGCATCCTCATCAAGATAGAGAAACGTCAGTTTATGGAATGCGGACTTTTTTCCGTAATATTGCTCGTTAGCCTCAACGATCGCCTGCTGCCCCTTATCCCACTGTACCAGCTTGTATGGACCGGACCCGACCGGATGCTCCGCATAATCGGAACCATAGGCGTGCTCAGGCACAATGCCCAGCGTAGTCAGAAGACTGATAAACGTGGACTGTGGTGACTTTAATGTAAAGACAACAGTTGTTGCATCCTGGGCTTTCACTTCAGCCATATTGGTCAAATCGATGACCGACCCGCTCTTCGCAGCCGTCTCAAACGTAAACCTGACATCTTCGGCCGTCAGTAGCTTACCATCGGAGAACTTGACATCATCCCGGAGTTTGACAGTCCAAGTCAGCCCATCCTTACTGACGGAGTGGTCTGTCGCCAGATCATTGACCAGTTGAAGCTTGGCATCCCTTTTCAACAAGGTACTCTGAAAGAGTGGCGAACCGTACTGTCCCCAACCTGTAGTTGGATCAAATCCACCTTCAGGTTCCGTGCCAACGGCCAGCACCAGTTCGTCTTTGGGAAGAGAAGCCGCCTGCTGAACGCTCTCTGTTATCGATGAGGATGCCCCCTGCGTACATCCTGATAACCCAACTGTACAACAAAGCAAAATGCCTAACCCCGCTCGAACCGAACGTTTTCCCCATGAAAATCTGCCCATCTTCACTGTTCCCCCTCTGTGTTCTGCTGTACAATTCATTTTCGTGTCACTTTTTTTGAAAATTGTAGCACAAAATAGATTTTATGTGTCAATAAACTTAACTTCGAATTCCATTTATTTTCATTTACAAAGTATAAAATGGATAGTCACAAGGAAATCAGTAAACATTACACTATTTGGAGTGAGGTATTATAACAAAAAAAACAACAGAATATCGGCATGAGTCCGATAATCTGTTGTTCAACATACGGGTTATGGGCAAAGTTAGTTAAAACCAATGGATCGGTTATTGAAATTTTAAGTTAATCCGTTGAAGAATTAGGATGACGATGATGGCTATGGCGATTTTGATCAATCATGATTGTGACTATGGTTATGATGGTTTGTCAGTTTATTAAGCTCATCCACATACGTTACAGAGAGTTCTGCATATAGCACTCCTTTTTGCACCTGAATCTGCGAATGAAGATGACGCAATCGCCCGAGGTTGCCCCTCACCGCAATGACCTCCAGACATTGATCATGATTCAGGTGCACATGCATATTGGAGATGATGTCATGGTGTGCCTCATGCTGCAGCTCCATTAACCGAATAGGGAGATCACTGATATGGTGGTCAAACACCATCACAATGGTTCCGGCTACATCCTGCTCGGAATGCAATGCAGAAGGCTCCAGCAATGTTTTACGGACCAAATCACGGAAAGCTTCCGAACGGTTTTTGTATCCCTGCTCTTCAATATACCTATCAAACTGTTCGATCAGAGGCGTGGGAAATGCCACACCGAACCGGGTTAAATCTTCTTTGTCTGCCATTCATATCCTCCTGCCGCCTCGTTTGCTTCGAGTGTACCACAGTCCTGTCTTCTCATCGACTATACTGTTGTTTCTCGGTAGTGGCAGCAAGGATAAAGTATCTCTCTATTTTATTTGGATCTCTTGGCCAGTTCCTGTCTGACGTTGGCATAGGTGGCGCTTACCTTCTGTTCCAGTGTATAAATATGCTGTTTGGAGCCAGCCCATTTCTCTGCTGCAGCGGCTAGGGAGTTCAACGAGCTTAATACGCGTGATGACTGACCTAGCTTTGCACTCTGTTTGAACTGCTGCAACGCGTTTGAATATCGCTCTCTCGACAGGCTCGCCTGTTTTTTGCCCGTTTGAATCTGCTTCTTCACCGGATCAACTCCAGCTAATAAAGTACGCAACCGTTTCACTTCTGTGCTCTTTCGTTTGCGGGCTTCGGCAAGTTCCTTTTTCTTGAAACGAATGTCTTCTCGTGCAAGCTGAACAACGGGTTTCAACGTATCCGCTTGGGTACGAATAGCGGCACTCCATTCCTTGTTTTTGATCGCTTTGGCGGCGTCCAGTTGCTTATTTACTGAACTGTACAAGGCAAACAAAGGCTCATACCGGGCCTCGGTTTGTTTTACCTTTTCAGCTAGACCTGCGATCTTCGCGTCATCGGTTTGCCTGATTTCCACACGCAACCTTGCCAATTCCGACGTATTCGCGGCATGTAGTGTCTTTGTTTTTTGTTCCCAAGATTGCTCTTGGGTCGTCCAGTTCCCCACGTTCTCATACGCTCGTTGCAGGGACAATTTTGTCTGTGAATCGGCCTTGCTCAGCACGCTCTCCCATGCTTTCTGCGCAGTTACACCAAGCTCAGGGCCCGCACCTTCAGCAGTGGAAGAATAATAAATCACACTCATACTGAACATGATGATGAGTCCCAGGCTCATACGGGTCCATATGTTAGCGCGAAGGTTAGGCCGAGATCCAGGTCGTGTCCCTATGAGAGTATGTTCTCTAACGCTACTCTTTTGGAATGGGTCCATGATCTGCTGCTCCTCTTCATTCTCCTCATTTGAGCGGCTTTGTCTGGCTTGTCCTAGACATGAACAAAGACTCGCCTGATAATTGCTCCTGTCCTCTACTATTCTGGTTTGCATTCTCTTCTGCTCCCTTCGATTGAATTGATAGATATAACCTGCTGGATGTACCTGAGTGGTCATTCGATTGCGCTCCCTGATATGGAAAGTAGAAAAAAACAAAAAAAGCACCCGCAAGTCAGGCGTATTGCCTGCTCTTACGGGTGCTTCCCTCATAAGCCGTTCCATATGGGATTCGCCGAAATGGTCATCATTTCGAATCGAACCACTACCTTTTTCTAATATATTCCATACGTTGTATCTGGTCAAGTCAGTTAGAGAAATCAAGTTGTTTCAATGGGAGAACCCTTCCCGTATAAAGATAACCTTACTGTCCGACCAGGATGGCTTTCATCTCTTTCGTCAGGTCCTCTTCTTTCAGGATCATATAGATGTTCTCCCCGCGGGTGACATTCAATTTGATCTGATAGAGCGTATCTCTCTCTGTTTGATAACCGGACCGTTGACGTTGAAGCAATTCGCTGATAATTTTTTTATTTTTGGTAGCAATCTGTTTGTTGCCACTTAAATTCCCGTCCACATATTCTGACTGAGGGTACACCATCTGAGGATTTCCGGGACTGTTAATCTCCTGCTTTACAAATTGTGCAGAAGCCACCTCATCTACTGGAAATTCCAGTTGCTCGTATAATTTGTTCTCTTTGAGCCATTGCAATACCCTGTCATAGCTTGGTTTGATCTCAAAATTCCACATCTCCTTGGGTTGTAAAGGGTCATTCGATGAGGAATCCTGATTCATTTCCGCGTATGCAAAAGACTGCCATGGAGAACGTTGTTCCTCATAAGTCTGGTCCATAATGTCCTGTTTCAGCAATTCCTTGAATTCACGAACTTGATTCGGATTGCTAATATATACTTTTCGGTACGAACTAATCGTTGAGCGAATGCCAATACTTAGCGCGTCCTCATCCAGCTTATACGTATCATATGCAAATTTTTTGTAAGCCTGAGACTGCTTCAGCGCCATCAATTCCTGACGAAATTCAGCTTCGGGAATGTAATATTTGCGTTTCATCACCTTGCCATTATCCAACTTGTAGTTCATAAAAACATACTCATCATTTTCCATACCTGAATTGATAGGGTCACTCAGCAAAGGCAGATCGGAATCCACGATCTTCTGATGAAGATGGATAACGGCTTCCATATATTCCGGATCATCCGAATAAAATGGTCCATCATCCACCTTCCGATTGATACCATTGCTATAAGTGTAACGTTCTCCGCCAAGCTTGATACTGTTGACCTTGTTCAGTTCAGGCACCCGTTCAGCATATCCATTCCAATCGGCAACAGGTACGTACAGAATCAATCCAGCCACGATGCCATATAGAGCGAGCTTGGGCAGCAGTTTGCTGCTCCAGATCAGCCACGTCTTGCGGATAATCATCTCGGCAACAATATAACCGACAATTCCACCGAGGATATATCCGAAGATCCCCCACCCTGATGATCCTCTTGGAGCAATAATGGTGAAGTAGGCTCCGCCAATTAAAACCAGCGTAAACATTAAACCAAATCGGAATATGGGTTTAACAAGTGTAAACGTCACCGCTTGGGTAGCGGATTCCACCTGTCTCTTCGCGTAGAATACATAAGTCAGCGGGATGAACAACAGCGTTAATATTGAATAGATAATGAGTTCCCAACGGATCACAGGAGCTCCACTAATCGAAGCCATGCGAAGGACTAGAGATATTTTTTCTGCATTTCGCCCAACATCATCGTACGGATATCCGAGCAGGTAATGCTGAAGATGCAGAGACAAAATGAACCATACGACAACAGGTAACAAAAGGAGCGCGTACACGGTGAGTCCCTGCAATACGGACTGTCCGATGCACATGCCTACCACCACGGTCAGCATGAACATAAACAACGAGTAGATGCTCATACTGAATCCCCACATCCAGATTGAACTACCTCCGAATGTAAACGCGGGCTGATCCAAAACCGCCCATACCCAGCCTGTAATGGCAGTCGTGATCCAGATCGGAAGCAGGATCATCATAAATCCTGTCAACAAATTCACGGTTAACAGATGCTTGCGGCGCAGCGGCAAACTGTGGAACAGATCCGAAGGCGCACCGGATTGCATATAACGGAATAAAAATATTCCCGCAGCTACCGGCAAGGTAATGGCAAACAGGATTTGTACTTCTCCATTCGCCTGGAACAAACTCGTAATCTTCTGTGGCACTTCCCGATACTCGGTTGCGATATAAAGCGGTAGTGAAAACAACAACGTGATCAGGTACAGGATGCCGATCCATCCATGCTGCCTGAAATTTTGGAACAGGATGCCCCGGTTACAGAACAATCGGTTGAATATCATACCCAGCATCCTCCATTTCATAGATAAATATTTCTTCCAGCGTCAGCGGCAGCACATCCAGCAGATAGGGATCAAATGCACGGAATCGTTCCGTTACAGCCTCGCGGTTACCTTTCACAATAAACAGGGATACACTCCCCCGCTTCTCTTCATGCAAAATATTCACCTGTTCATCCATTGCCATGGCATGATCAGGATGACGGAAAGCGACCTGAATTTTATGTGTATCAGCCTTCAGATCATCCAAGTCTTTCTCTACAATAATCTGCCCTTTGTGCATGATGGCAACATGGTCGCACAGGTCTTCAATCTCACGCAAATTGTGGGATGAGATCAGAATCGTCACCTGACGCTCCGCTGCTTCCTGGAACAGCAGATTCTTGATCTGCTGCCGCATGACCGGATCAAGTCCATCAATCGGCTCATCCATGAGCAGTACTTCAGGCATACAGCTGAGCCCGAGCCACACGGCCGCCTGACGGCGCATGCCTTTGGACATGCGATGCAGTTTACGTTTGACGTCCAGTTTAAATACACTGCTGAGCTGTACGAAGCGTTCCTCATTCCAGCGCGGATATACCGAACGATAGAAGGCGGCCATCTGAGCGATGGACGACTGTGGGAAAAAGGTTGGCGCATCTGCCATAAAAATCGTACGTCCCTTAAGATCCATATTTTCATATATTTCTTGTCCATCAATACGAACTGTCCCGCTATCCTGACGATAGATGCCTGCCAGTATTTTGAGCAGTGACGTTTTGCCTGCCCCATTGGAGCCGAGCAAACCATAGATCGATCCCTTATGTACTTGCATCGTGACGCCATCAACGGCTTTTTCCTGTTCAAATGCCTTAATGACCTGATTCAGTTCAATCATTCGGCTCCCCCTTCTCTATACGGGCCATGGCTTCCTGAAATAAAAGCGTCATATCGGCTTTGGTTAAACCGGAATACGAAGCTTCCGCAATCAGCTTCACCAGAGCCGCTCTGATTTCATCTCTCATGGCTGCATTCGGATGTTCCACGGACGATGATACGAAGCTCCCTTTTCCCTGCAATGAATAAATATAACCTTCACGTTCAAGTTCCCGGTATGCCTTCTGAATCGTATTCGGATTAACCGTGAGCTGCCCGGACAGTGTGCGAACGGAAGGCAGCTGCTCATCGGGTTGGAGAACACCGTACACGATCATTTCTTTGATTTTGTCCACCAGCTGCTCATAGATCGCCTTACGGCTGCGTACATCCAATTCGAACATCCCGCACCTCCTCTCTGAAAATGTTGTAATACCCTATTGAAGAACGATGACTGTATATGAAGTGTATGTATTCAACACTAAGGTGTATTAACTGTACTACTATTATTAATACAGTTAATACAGATTGTCAATCCTTTACTTTGACTTCTCTTATGATTCGCGTTAGGTTTATATATGATTAAAATGACATATAAACTCAAGAAAGTAGATCACTTTGGAAATAAAAAGGATGCAATTTCGTGGTTCGGATTGGCGGATTAGTTTGGACTGAATTGTCTGGTTCGGATCGGTGTGGTTGTTATAGTTGGTTAACACGCTTTTCGGGCTATATACGTTCAAAGCTTGTTCTGATCTTTCCCCTTCCGTTATGATGGAGAAGAAAGTTTAATTGAGCACAAAATGTTCAACTATTCTTGGATTCCGCCTATTTGAAGGACAAAATCCAGTGAAACGTCCCGTTCAGATAGACATCATTATTCTTGATTATCTTGCACATCCCATTCGGGATGAATTTATACAGTTTTGAATCTAACACTTTACAAGGGAGAGTTCGGGATGAATGAACAGAGACAGAATGATTCTATAGAGGGTAATCGTTCAGAAACCACAAACAGGGTAAAAAGCTCAGAAATAACCTCGGCATCAGCAGCTTCGATACAGCGTGTATTGATCGTAACCGCCGTTGATGCGGAAAAAGAGGCTGTACTGCGCGGCCTGGGTAATCAGGCTGCGGAACGCTTTGATGTGATTGCTGCGGGCGTAGGCCCTGCCTCGGCCGCAGCAGGAACCGCTGCCGCGCTGGCCTTTGCCACAGCGGCGGGCGGAAATGCGCTGCTGGCGCAAGGCTCCGCCGCGCCAAGCGAAACCGATGCGGCACAGGCATCTGCCGCATCCTCAAGGCCGGGGCCCCTGGCCGGGACCGGACTGACCCCAGCGTACACGCTGGTGGTCAGTGCCGGCATCGGCGGCGGGTTCCCCGGCCGGGCGGACGTCGGCTCCCTCGTGGTGGCCGACGCCATGGTTGCCGCCGATCTGGGCTCGCAGACGCCAGACGGCTTCCTCAGTGTGGACGAGCTCGGCTTTGGCTCGTCCCGTGTGGCGGCGGACGCGGAGCTTGTCGCGCGCCTGCGCCATGAGCTGCAGCGGGCAGGGCTCGCTGTCAGCGGAGGCACGGCGGTCACCGTATCCACGGCGACCGGAACTGCCGAGACGGCCGCGGAGCTGCTGCGCCGCGTGCCGGATGCCGCCGCCGAAGGCATGGAAGGCTTCGGCGTAGCAACCGCAGCCCAGCAGTTCGGCGTGCCAGCACTCGAACTGCGGGCTATATCCAACGCGGTCGGTCCACGCGACCGCGACGCCTGGCGCATCAAGGACGCCCTCGATGCGCTCCAGGCTGCAAGTTCCATTTTACGGGAGGTACTGACATCATGAAAATTGCATTTTCCCCTTGTCCCAACGATACATTTATCTTTCACGCCTGGGTGCATGGACTGATTCCAGGTGCACCTGAGCTGGATGTCCGGTATGCAGACATTGATATTACCAACGGCCTTGCGGCTAATCCGAATGGACCAGATACACCTGAAGTTATGAAAATATCCTATGCAGCACTGCCTTATGTGCTGAATGATTATGCGCTCTTGCCTGCTGGCGGCGCGCTTGGCAGAGGATGTGGTCCGCTTGTGTTGACCGCTAACGGCACAACCGATCCGGCCTATCTCGCGGGACGCCGAGTTGCCGTGCCGAGCGAACGTTCAACAGCCTATCTGTTATTCCGTCTCTGGGCAGCACAAAATGTTCCCGGCGGTGTAGGCGAGATTGTCGTTATGCCATTCGACCAGATTATGCCTGCTGTTCGGGACGGCAAGATCGATGCCGGCTTGGTTATCCATGAGGCACGCTTCACGTACCAGAATTATGATCTCAAGCTTATGACCGATCTCGGTAACTGGTGGGAAAGCGATACGGGTCTACCGATCCCTCTAGGGGCAATCATCGCCCGTCGCAACCTGGATGCTCACGCTCTTGCAGGTTGGGCACGTGCCTCGGTGGAATACGCTTGGGCGCATCCGGATGAGTCCAAAGCATACGTCATGGAACATGCACAAGAGATGGACCCTGATGTAACTGCGCAGCATATTGGCTTGTATGTTAACGAGTTCAGCGCCAACCTGGGCGATGACGGTTACGGTGCAATTACGGCGTTGCTTGGAAGAGCGATGAAAGAAGGACTTGTTCCCGAGTTTGATCTCGATTTATTGCGGATCTAACTCTGGCTCACCCTAATCTCGTTTCTATACTTCTGTTGGGTACCGTCTCCGTGCTGATAATCTTCGTGACTAATGTTCTAACAAATCGGTAACACCTTATTAAGCAGGATCGAGCGGAATGGCAATATTAACGAACCTCAGTCACGTTATTCCGGTAAACCTCTGCGAAAACACAAAATAAACAGAAGAAACGGCGAAATAACGATCCTTAAATTCGTTAGATTCCAGTGTCTGTGGAAATCCGCTTATTAGCGTGACTCTAGTTCGTTAGATGTGATGGCTGGAGCGCTCGTCTGCAGTTTCGTTAATTCGCCGCTTCGCTTGTTAGTATGTGGAACGATTGGTCCGTAGGTACGTTGATTGGTTGGCCGATCCGTTAGATCGCTTCTGCCTTCGTTCACTCCTTCGTTGATTATTTCGTTCTTCCGCAGGCTGGTTTGGCAGTTCGCTGGTCTATTTCTTCTGCAACCCTTTAAAGAAGAGAAATACACTTAACATCAAATTTTGGTTATATCGTTTTAGAAGAGTTCTACTAGTAAGTCATAAGTCCATCTCCATTTTTTCTTTAAAATCGGTTCTAAACGCCGATTTTAATTTCGTGAAACAATTCAAAAAAACGGCCGCTGTTCGCATCGTTTGCGACAAGGCCGTTTTTTTGTTTTTCGTACGCTAGCTTCAACTTGCTATTCTTGCCAAACACTCATAGGGTCCCATGGCTTGATCTGATCGCCATATTTCCCGGCCAAAAAAGCTTTCATGTCTTCCAGCTTAGCAGGCACCTCGTTCCAAATTGGAAGGGGCGGTAACCCTCGTTTGCTTTTCAATAGGATGTCCACTGTAACATACAACCGTTCTGGCTGAATCCAATGAAGGAAGCGGGAAATATCAATTTGCTTGGTCAGGGACAAGGTATCAATTTCGTCATTGTAATGCTTGTTAAACTCGCTAATCAGGTTCAAGAGGTAGTCTCTTTGCTCCTTCACGAAGTCCAGACCGCAGATGGCGCCATGTCCAGGAACAACGATTTCGGGTTTAATTTCATCAATAATGCGATCAAGCACTTTAACCCAATTGAGGGTTCCCTCTTCGCTGTATGCCGTACAACCGTTAAACACGACATCGCCGGCGAACAGTACCTTTTCTTTTGGCATCCACAGCAGCAAGTCACTGTCGGAGTGGGCCGGAGCTACGTTGTAAATCATGACTTCCGTATCGTCAAGACGGATGCTGATATCGTCCTTTATCTCAATATTCGGGTGTACCCATTCTACGCCTTCCAGGTCGAATCCTTCAAATTCCGCTGCAAAAAACCGCTCGCCCGAAGTCGATTCCAGAGAATCCTTTCCTCTTCTGATGACGTTGTCCATCCAGGCGATATTTTCGGTGAGACGCTCTCTGGATGCTTCCTTGTGCATAATAATGCAAGCATCTTCAAACACTTTGTTTCCCCAGGCATGGTCGCTGTTATAGTGCGAGTTCACCACATATGCGGGAGAGCCGCCGTTGCTTACTTCCTTAAAAGCCTCCCGCATTTCCCGCGCATGGAACAAATCGAAAAACGTGTCATACACCAGCCCTTCACCCTTGTTGATGAACCCGGCATTGGCCCAACTGATGCCGCGATACGGCGAAATACCTGCAAAGACGCCATCTGCGACTTCAAAAAATTTAACGCGAGGTTTTTGGATAATACGTCCATACTTCATGAAAATTCTCCTTTGCGTATATGTTTTTGGGGTAAAGCACACTGTTTATGTCTTTAGTATAGAGAATCGAAAACATAAATGCAAGCAAGTACTTGCATGCATTTATGTTTTGCAATATGATAGTAACAGAACAACATCAAACAACATGGATGGAGGCGCTGCAACATGAAGCTAGTAACCTTTCAAACCAAGACATCTCAGGAACCTTTGTTTGGGCTTGTAATTAACGAGAAATTTGTCGTGTCTTTTGCTGCAATCATGAAAAAGCAGGGAACATTCGTTGACAGTCTAGAAAGTATGGACAGCTATCTTCATTATTTGCCGGCAAGTTATGATGCCGCTAAGGAATTGATGCAATATACTGTCGAACAGTCGCATCAATTCAATGAAAATGAAATCTGCCCGATTGCAGCGGTAAAACTGCTGCCACCGGTTCCGAATCCGGCTGCGCTTATCGATTTCGGGCTGACGCCAAGACATCTAAGAAATGCTGGCGTAAATCTGCTGCAAAGAGAATATACAGGGCCGGAAAGAGAAAAGCTTAAACAAAAAATCGCCGAAAAATTCCAGCAAGATCCGAATAAAGTGAATTTCAGTTATTACAAGTGTAACCATAATGCTTTAATTGGCGATGGGGATACGATTCATTGGCCATCATACTCTTCATACCTGGATATCGAGCCGGAGCTGGCCTTTGTTACAGGGAAGGGGAATTGCATCGCAGGTTATGTTATTTTTAACGACAGTACTGTCCGCGATGTGCAGTGGCCGGATTTCCAGGCGCTGACCGGACCGACGCGCTGCAAAGATTTTGATCGCAGCAAAGGAATAGGACCATTTCTGGTTACGCCGGATGAAGTCGACAACCCGCTGGCACTAGATGTGGATGTACGCATCGGGGAGAGACTGCACTGGAAGGGAAGCACTTCCGAGTATTCTGCACACCCTGGGAAAGTGATGGAGGAGGTTCTCAACGTTTTCACGCCGCTCCCGGGCACGATTATAGGAATGGGGACGATACCAGATTGCTGCGCAATCGAGACCGAACAATGGTTGTTGCCCTCTGACCGAATCCAGATTACATTCGATAAATTAGGCACGCTCACGCAATTTGTGCCTGAACATGTCAAGATTACGGAACCAAGCCGCTGGGAAAAAAGAAGCGATTTTCCTTAAATAAACGTTTATGAAAGATGAACCCCGACCCTGCTGCATATGCAAAACTTGTAGTAGAATAGGTTTAACATATGCAAAAGGAGAAATACAATGAATACTTCAGACAGAATCATTGAAGCCGCGACAGGGCTCATCAAAAAGAATGGTTATCGGGGAGTAAGCACCAAAGCCATTGCAACGGAAGCTAAAGTCAATGAATCTACGATTTTCCGGCAATTTGGAAGCAAGCAAGGCATATTGGAAGCCATCATTGAAAGACATTCGGATATCCCGCAATTTGAGAAGCTCTTAAAAGAGGACGCGACCGATAATCCGGAAGTCGATCTGCTGAATGTAAGCCAGCAGTACCGTTTGTTTTTCCATAAAAATGCGGACATCATTTTGATTGGCATCCGTGACAAAGGAATGCTTCCCGAATTGGACAGAGTGCTGGCCGATCCGCCGGCGAAGCTGCACTCCTTGCTGGTTGAATATTTTGAACGCCTGCAGAAGAAAAAAGTTATAGCTAGACAGAATGAGCGTCTTACCGCTATGTCTTTTCTCTCGATGTGTTACGGATTTCAGATGAGCGAGCTGATTCACCGGCAATATCAGTCCCAACTCGTCACCGAGGAAGAGTTCTACAAGCACAGTGTCTCATTGTTTGTTAAAGGAATTTTGTCTCAGTCATAAGCTGAGCTCAGTATACTGCAACCGGGACATTATTAATTTTCAAACACCAAATAAAGCCTGTAGCCGGAAAACTGAACTATGACCGAGAGATGGACACTTTAAAAAAGTGCCCTCTCTGAGAGCCCTGCAAAAGCCTTGCTTTTGAGCAAAAGAGAGATTCAATTTGGAAATGTAATCAAGAATGCTAAAAAGCAGCTCGCTCCTCATACGAGGGCGGACTGCTTTTGCTCGACTAGCTTTACCATTCGCTCACATTCATAACAAATTCTATGATATACGTCTGTATCTGTATTCGCATACGAAATTGACCTCGGTACTTGGTTGTTGCCATACCGTGGAACCTCTTCATCTCTGCACTGCATTTTTATGTTCAATAACCCATCTGCATTTTTCAGTATTAATGTAGTGGTTCCATGTAATCTCATTCGTTCGTCTTACAACGATCCAAACTTAATTACTCCGCCACTACCGTGCGAATCATAACTCGCAGAGCATCCAGCATCATGGGGATGGGCAGTGACGGCACCGAAGGCTGAAGCACAGCCATCTCTGTCGAAGCTGGGAAATGTACAAATCCGGCACGAATCGGAAGCTGTTTCAATCGGATATGATCCAACACCCGGTACATCGTATTATTGCAAATATACGTACCTGCCGTATTGGACACCGCAGCCGGGATTCCTGCTGTCCTCATGTTGTTCACCATCGCACGAATAGGCAGTGTGGAAAACAAACCATCCGGGCTTCCTGCGGCAATCAGCTCGTCCACGGGATGTTGGCCCTGGTTGTCCGCGAAGGAGCCAGGAGGAACGTCTTTGACATTGACAGCAATCCGTTCGGGTGTAACAGCTGTCCTGCCTTTGGCCAAACCACAGGCGATGACAACATCCGGTTGATAGGATTCCATCTCTGCGATGAGCAAATCCGCACATTCATCGAAGTGCACAGGCAACAGCACTGTTTTTAACTCTGCTCCCTCCATCACTTCATACGCAAGTGCCTCCATCAGCTCGCCCGTCGGATTCACCGCATCCCCGCCAAAAGGTTCAAATCCGGAGATCAGAATTTTCATCATCGCTTTTCCACTCCTGTCTATTTACTCGGATTTGTAACGCAGGCCCCACTGCCCACGAATGGTGTCCATCAGCTTCATAATCTCCAGGGATTCGTCCAGTTGAATCGTTCTGCTCTCTGTCCGTCCTTCCAGGATGCAGCGCCCTGCTTCCTCCGCTTCAAACGCATATCCAATACACGTCCGGTCATCGGTAAACTTCTCGGGTTCGTCCTGACCGTTCACGTGCAGATCAGCTTCTTTGCCTGCCAGGAAAAACGGTAAACGAATGTACCCCTCTGTGCCGTATATGACCGCCTCGTTACTCAGATTAAGACGAATGGCCCCATTCAGCGATGCAGAACGTCCTTCGGAATAAGATAACAGTACGGAGAACTGCTCATCCACACCCGTCTGTCCAATGTTCGCCGTACTCCACACATGCTGAGGCTGCTCCCCAAAAATCATGGACGCAAACGAGATCGGATACACACCCGCATCCAGCAAAGCACCCCCACCCAGCTCCGGATTAAGCAACCTGCCTTCCGGCTCCCAGCCTACACGGAAACCGAAATCTGCTTTGACCAGACGTACCTCGCCGATTCTGCCTTCCGCAATCCATGCTCTCGCTTGGGTAATCGGCGGCAGAAAGCGTGTCCACATGCCTTCCATGAGAAAAAGCTTGCGCTCACGTGCCTTCTCCACCAGTTGCTCCAGCTGGCGGGCATTCATCGTAAACGGTTTCTCACAGAGAACTGCTTTGCCCGCTTCCAGACAAGCAAGCACATTTTCCTTATGTAACGGATGCGGTGTTGCCACATAAATAATATCCACTTCAGGGTCCTGCAGCATCTCATCATATGAACCGTAAGCGCGTGCAAAACCATATTCAGCTGCAAACTTCTCTGCGCTACCCGCAGTTCGTGAACCCACCGCCGCTTTTACGGCGTTCCCGGCATGCTCCAGATCCCGCGCGAACTGGGATGCAATCCATCCCGTACCCATAATGCCCCAATTCACTTTGTCCCGTCCAACAACTTTCGTCATCATAAATCCTCCCCTGATATCAAAATATTTAAAAAGATCACGATCTCGATTAGGCCAACACGGAGTCTTCTTTATTTTACCAAAAAGAACCGCTTGCGTCAGACCGGTTTCATCTTTCACATTCAAAGCTTTATATCCAATGAACTAAATTTCATGGTCTAATTTCAATGAACTAATTCAATGATCTAATTGAGATTCACTCTCATTTCAATTTTTTTCGTATTTTTGCTAAGATGATTGCAGATCACGGATGAAAGGACGACCCGACTTTGTCCACACTTTTAACCATGGATACACTAGTGAAACGTATCGGTTTAACCGAGCAGCGTATTTTATTTGAACATGTGAGCGCAGTAGTGAATCAGGGAGAACGTATTGCTATACTCGGTGCATCCGGTCAAGGGAAAAGCACATTGCTCCGCATTCTCGCCCTGCTGGATGTTCCTGATGAAGGAGACCTGATCTGGAAAGGAATTTCTTATCGGGATTCAGACCCTCGTATTTGGCGCATGCGCATGACTTATGTCGCACAGCAGGCTGTCATGCTGGCAGGCAGTGTGGAAGATAACCTGAAAACGGTACACCTGCTTCACAGGCAGCCATACGATCAGGACCTCGCCCGACGCCTGCTTGCGGGGATGGGCTTGGAGAATCTGGATATTCAAAAGCGGGCCATCGACCTCTCCGGTGGGGAGAAACAGCGCATAGCCCTAATCCGTTCCATGATGCTTCGTCCTGAGGTACTGCTGCTGGATGAAGTGACCGCTTCCCTGGATCGGACCAACGCCCGCCTGGTGGAAGAGCAATTGACCCGCTGGAGCCAGCAGGAAGGTACTTCTCTCGTCTGGGTTACCCATGATCAGGAACAGGCACAATCATTCAGTACAACCACCTGGTTTATGGGCAATCAGACATTGCTGGAGCGCCAGCCGACAGCCCACTTTTTTGACAACCCGTCCACCGACCTGGCCAGACAATTCATTATGCACCCTGCCCCTGCGGCAAAATAAGGAGAAATCATGTCACTCATCGCCCTGAGTTTTACCATTATATTTGTGATGCTCACCATGCTTATCTCTGTCTGGCAGAAGCTTGATCTGGAAAAGGATATTGCCATCGGCACCGTTCGTTCCGCTGTACAGCTGTTGCTTGTCGGATATGTACTTCAATTTATTTTCAACTCGGATCACCCTGCTCTCATCATTGCCATTGTCGGATTCATGATTATCGTAGCCTCCATTAATGCTGGCAAACGCGGCAAAGGACTTCGCTGGATTTCCTTGTATATTGCGGCTGCCATTACGGTTACGGAGCTGCTCATGATGGGGCTGTTGTTGGGACTTGGGATTGTAGAGCCTACTCCCCAATACATTATTCCATTGAGCGGGATGACCATCGGTAATGCCATGGTGGTGTCCGGGCTGTTCCTGAATCAGATGAAACGCGAGGTCGAATCCTCCAAAGGAGAGATTGAATGCCTGCTTGCCCTGGGCGCAACACCAAGACGTGCTTTTCAGGACGTATTAAAACGTTCCGTCAAATCCAGCATGATCCCCACGATCGATGGCATGAAAACGGTAGGACTCGTACAGCTTCCTGGCATGATGACAGGCATGATTATTGCGGGTGCCGATCCGGTTGAGGCCGTCCGTTACCAGATTCTGATCGTGTTTGCTTTTACCAGTTCAGCCGCCATTACCAGCATCTTGCTTAGCCTGATGACATACCGACAATGGTTCACATCGGATATGAGGCTGCGTTCGCTATAATATATCAACTTCGCGAGGAAAGGAGGCCACACCATGTTAACCCATCCCATCACCAATAATAACCGGAAGACCACCCATACGTTAGCCCAACCAGATCAGCCGAAACGCACGGATGAATCCATGACACGAACGGAAATGGAATCTTTTCTGAACGATGCGTTGCTCGAGCTGCGTCATGCAGAGCTGGTTACCTTGGACACGCATTGGCGATGGCGTCAGACCGAGCTCCCTCACCATACCTTTGTCTATATGCACAAATTCACGGGCAAACTAGTAGCGAACGGTATCGAATCCCTCGTCACTCGTAAATCTGCCTTCTTGTCTACACCTGGAACTTCTCTGGAGCTTTTCTCTGATGCTGACCATGAGATTGAATTGTATATCATCCATTTCGATCTGTTTCGAGTGGCTGAGAAAACGGAAGAACGGCGATTATATGAGCGAGAGCTTGGTTCACCTGTAACAGGGTGGATTCAGGGTCCTTACTATGGGATACAGCGAATTGCCGCACAATTAACAACTGAAGCTTCACAGACCAGCCTGAAAGTACAGCTGCTTCTGACCGATCTGCTTCATACGCTCTGGCCGCAGGGAGGCCAGTCGGATGCGGAAGAACAGGACGAGCCAGAGCAGTGGCTCAGATCAACCTTGCAGTACATGCGGGAAAACTATATGAACGAAATCAAGCTGGAGAAGCTGGCGGAACTGGCCGGCATGCATCCATCGTATTATTCCCAGCTATTCAAGAGCCGGATGAAGAAAAATCCAATCGAATATATCACTCATTTACGAATGAATCGGGCCAAGGAATTGCTCATGACTTCGGAACTGCGTATTCGTGATATCGCCCGCCAGGTAGGCTATCGGGACGAATTCTATTTCAGCCGCCGCTTCAGGAACCACGCGGGTTATGCGCCAACTTCCTATGCCAAGCAGGTACATCGAAATATCGTCTCACTCTCCTATCCATACACCGATCACCTGATGACGCTTGGCATCACACCATGTGCAGCTCAAATCCAAGGCCATCTGCCCCATGTTCCCCAATCGTTGACCCTGCCATTCCATGCCTATGAACCATGGGAACAGGGACGTCAGGCATTCCTGGATGTGAATCCCGACTTGATTCTGACCAAGGACAATGCAGCCGCTAAAGCGATGGAACATATCGGAGATGTCGCTCCAATCATCACCATCCCCTGGAATGAGACAGACGTGTTCGGTCATTTGCAGAAAATTGCCTCTATTATGGATCGTACTCAAGCGGCAAAGGAGTGGCTGGATTGGCATGAGCGCAAGGCAGAGCGGGCTCGCAAAAAGATCAGGGAAACGGCAGGTGAGGTCACCGTCGCTGTCTGTACCCTGACCGCAAAAGGACCACGCATGTACAGCAACCGCAATTTCGGCCATGTCTTTTACCGCAGTCTGCAACTGGCCGCTCCTGATCGAATTCAGAGAGAACTGGCAGGCAAACCAGCTGGTGTCGGTTTCAACTGGATGTCTTTCACGCCTGGAGACTGGGATGGCTTGGAAGCAGATGTACTCCTGATTGCAGTCACGTCCATGCATGAACGCAACACCCTGTTGCAACATATTACTGCTGATCCGTTGTGGAAAAACTATCCCGCGGTAAAAGCTGGACGTGTGCATGTCATAGACTGGAATTCATGGGTGGTATACGCTCCGTATTCCATCAACATCCAGCTCGATGAAGCGCTCTCCATGTTGACGAACAAACCCGCATTTCTGTAATCTATAAAATGTCCATCTCTATAATCTTAATTTATGCCATGTACGGGCCTGAATTAAGATTTTATAATGTTCACTAATTGATAATGATAATCAATAACAACAGCAAGCGTTGTTGGTAACAAAGGAGTGACCCGCATTCAACATCCGGGACTGTCACAACGTCCGTCCAAATCAAAAAAATCCGCAGTGACGGTTGGCCTGATGTTTTTGGCGGCCATTGCCGCACTGCTGCTTAGTATGTTTGTCGCCATTTCTCTTGGTGCCAAGGGACTAACACTGGAGACCGTATGGACTGCCATATTTCAGTACAACCCGGCTTTGACGCCACATCAGATTATTCACGAGCTGCGGCTGCCACGTGTCATTGCTGCTGCTGTCATTGGCGCAGCCTTTGCTGTAGCCGGGGCGCTCATGCAAGGAATCACACGCAATCCGCTGGCAGACACCGGCATTCTGGGGATCAATGCAGGCGCTACCTTTGTCGTGGCGCTTAGCTTCGCCTTCTGGCCGGGATTGCCTTACGGCTGGATCATGCTCCTCTCATTTGCAGGGGCTGTGCTTGGCACGCTGCTCATTTTCCTGCTGGGTATGGCGGCCCCCGGAGGTCTGACCTCCATGAGGCTTACTGTTGCGGGTGCCGTTATTGCAGCTATGCTGAGTTCGCTCAGCACCGGTGTCGCCATCTATTTTGATCTGAGCCAGGATTTGGCCTTCTGGTATGCGGGTGGTTTCGGGGGAATTGAATGGCGGCATCTGAAGCTGATTCTGCCTGTTCTGCTCGTTACTCTGATGCTCACTTTGCCTATGGCCCGTCGGATATCTCTCATGTCGCTTGGAGAAGAAGTTGCGATTAATCTCGGAATCAACCTCCGCTGGACCAGGCTGTTTGCCTTGACGGCGGTAGTTGTACTGGCTGGCGTATCCGTTTCTGCTGTAGGCTCGATCGGCTTTGTTGGACTGGTCATTCCACATATTTCCCGCAAATTGGTTGGCGTGGATTATCGACTCATCATTCCGATGTCCTCCCTGCTCGGAGCCGTCCTGCTCGTGCTCGCCGATCTGGGATCACGTATTGTGAACCCGCCTCAGGAACTGGCAGTAGGCATTATGGTCGCCTTTGTCGGTGTACCCTTCTTCCTCTATCTGGCCCGGAAAGAAAGGAGGGCTCTGTAGCGATGAACACCAATGCACCTTCAAGAGGCAAACGTTCCATAGCGGTCAGCGTTACACTGCTCTGCATCGCCTGTGCCGTTATCGTGATCAGCCTCAACTCGGGAACAATTCGCCTGTCACCAATAGCTGTGCTTCAAACCCTGCTTGGCTATGGTACGCCGGATGATCAGATTGTATTGTTCGACTATCGGCTGCCACGCATTCTCGTTACTGTACTCGCTGGAGCGGGACTCGGTGTTGCCGGTGCTGCACTGCAAGGCATTACACGCAATCCCTTGGCCGATCCGGGCATCCTCGGTTTGCATGCAGGAGCGGCTTTTGGGTTGATGGTATTTGTAAGCTTCTCCCATTCCATGAATGGCTCGGTTGCCTTGCTGATTCCGTTGTTTGCTTTTGCAGGCAGTGTCGCCGCGGCGTTGATTATTATGCTGCTATCCTATGACCGACATAACGGAGTATCCCCCATTAAGCTTATTCTGGTGGGCATTGCCGTAGCAGCCGGTTTCCATGCCCTGACGCTCTATCTATCCCTGCGTTTGGATGAAGACACCTATTCCTTCGCCGCCCGCTGGCTGGCAGGCAGCGTCTGGGGCAGGGACTGGGTTCATGTTCAGGCACTGCTTCCATGGATTGTACTGTGCATCTCGTACATATGGAGCCGCTCCAAAACGCTGGATGCCTTCAATCTGGGAGATGCTGCCGCGACCAGTATTGGTACACCCGTCAGATCCCAACGTGTGATTTTGCTATTGTGTACAGTAGCCTTATCTGCCGTCAGTGTGTCCATGGCCGGCGGGATCGGATTCATTGGTCTGGCGGCGCCGCATCTGGCCCGCAGACTGGTTGGCCCGATGCATCGCCATCTGATCCCGGCCGCTGGACTCATCGGCATGGTGATCCTGGTCGCCGCCGATACGGTCGGGCGAACGATCTTTCAACCCAATGCCATTCCGGCAGGCGTCGTGGTCGCGGCGATAGGCGCACCTTACTTTTTATACCTGCTGGTACGAACCAAGTAATGGCTTATTTTCAACATAAAAACGACATCCATGAGATGTTCAAGGAGATTGAGATTACACATGTTAAAGAAAAACCTTATGCTCGTCGTGAGCATCTGTCTGGTGCTTGTACTTGCAGCCTGCGGGAACGCCAAGGATTCATCCTCTACGTCGGAAGGTTCTACTACGGACGCTTCGAACGCTGCACAAGACACCCATTCAGCTTCCGGTGAACAACGCATCGCATCCATGTCGATCCATCTGACCAATGACCTGCTGTCTCTCGGCATTACGCCCGTTGGTTCGGTGATCGGCGGGGAAGCCAAAGGTTTCCTGTCCCATGTGGCTGACCGTCTTCAAAATACAACGCCGCTCGGTCCCGTGAAGGACCCGGATATGGAAGCCTTGCTTGCTCTGAAACCGGATGTCATCTATCTGGACGAAGAATTCTCCGGTGATGATATTGCCAAATTCGAAAAAATTGCCCCTGTACACGTCTTCAATCTGGATGATGGCACTTGGCGCGACCATCTGAAAGACATTGGTAAACTGGTGAACCGTGAAAAAGAAGCCGAGCAATACATTCAGGATTATGCGACTGAAACGGAAGAAGTGAAATCCCTGATTCATGATACAATCGGTGATGGCACCGTAATGGCTATCCGTGTTACCGCCAAAGAATTGCGTGTATTCAGTACACGCCGTCCTATGGGTCCGATTTTGTATGAAGATCTGGGGTTGACCCCCGCCAAAGGCATTAAGGAAATCGATTCGTCCAAGCCCTATCAGGTGGTTTCCCGTGAAGTGCTGCCAGACTTTGATGCAGATGCGATCTTCGTTGTTGTGAACTCGGATGATGAAGCCCAGAACATGTTCAAAGAACTGGAAAACAATCCGATCTGGCAAGGACTAAAGGCGGTCAAAGCTGGCCATGTCTATCCTATAGGCGCTCAACCTTGGCTGGATTATTCTTCAATCGGCAATAAAATGGCTATGGATGAAGCCAAAGAAATGTTCTCCAAGAAATAAAATGTTCCTTACGCATAACATATAAAAAAACACCAAAAAACCTCTCTTTGAGGATAGGAACAGAGTCAGCTAACATGCTCTCTCTCCATCCACTCAAAGCAGAGGTTTTTTGTATCCATGCTTGTATCCATACTTGTATTCCTGTAGGTGAAAGTCCGTCGGCATGGTCTAATCACAAGGTACAAACAACAATCTCAACATCCGTTTCGGCAAAAGTATCCTGAATAATGCCCCTCACCTTATCCCACTTCAACCTGTCCAGTCCGCAGCCAATCTGTGGCATAGCCAATTGGTTAAGCCCGTCACTAACGCAGATATCACGCATGGATTCCACCGCACGAGTGAACGACTGATAGGTCGGTTTGTTCGAGAACTTGGCCTTGGTGACCAGATTCAGTGTCCGTCCTACCCGGTAACACTGTCCGATCTCAAGCGGCTCCTGCTGCGCCTGTTCCTGGAGAACCTCCAATCCAAATCGCTGCCGAAACTGCACAGCAATTCCTGCACCCATGCGGGCATCTGCGGAAATACAGTGTGCAAGCGTGTAACTGTCATCCATAGCAAACAAATCCTGCTGTATCTCGCGAAACTTCATACCAGCCCTCTCCCTTACACCTTTTTACTTTTCAAACTTCTCCAATTCACATACCAGCCAAACGTTTCTCAAATGCCTTGAACGTTTTCTGTCCTGCTGTCCGGTCCAATACGGCAAATACGATTCGTTCAAAGGAATACCTGAAGTTCTCTCCCACCAATACATCATGAAAATACGTCGCTACCTTCGCCGGATCATTTCTAAACACTCCACAGCCGAATGCACCTAGTACGATGGTTCGATGTCCATGCAGCGCAGCCACGTCCAGAATATAGCGAATGCGCCCTTTCATGACGGACTCAATCTGCTGCTCATCGGCATCTCCCCGCTCTCTCACCACTCCTGCATTTACAGCAGGCACTGTGATGAATGACGTCAGATAATATTTGCCCAGCAGCCGATCCTCGTCATCACGAATCACCGGAACAGCAGGCGAATAGATCATGTAATCCGAGTACAAACAGGATCTCAGCTTGCGATTGTAATCATACATTTCACTCATTTGGGCGATACATGGATACAGCCCCGTAGCCCGGGCCAAGCTTTCCTCCTGTGCCTGACTGCCTCCCAGGAAGCCGCCGCCAGGGTTTTTCGCTGATGCAAAGTTCAGGCAAACGACATCTTCCCTGTCTTCATCCACAGAAAGGCGTGAAGCTGCTGCGAGTGTAGTCTCGCCCGTAACCTCAATGCGAACGGTTGAAGCTTCGACAGGAGCTTCGGCCAAAGATTGCAATTGTACCACTTCTTTAGCTCTCTTTTCTCGAAGAGCGACAAGCTCCATCGGGCGGTATAATACCGAATCCCGGATCGCTCGCTGTAAATCCGCACCAATCTGAACCCTGCGATCATACCCGTTCACGTATTCTCCTTCTTCCAGGATAGCCAGCGTCTGATGGGCGATACGGGATCGTTTGGAACGTACGCTCGTGTTATTAACGCCTGTTGTTTTACTGTAATTGTTGTTCAGAAAATCGTTCTTACGTTGTTGCTCGTTCATCTTCATCACTTCCTATATTTTCTCTAAGACGGGTGAGGATCTCACCCAGCCAGTTGGTTCCCCGCCATGTTCTTCTATTACGAATGCGCGGGTCTTCTTCCGCCAGTCCAACACCCCAGATGCGGTCATCCGGGCTTGCCTCCACAAGCGTCGTGCCGCGGGTGGCGAGCAGCATGGTCAGCAGTTGTTCATTTTGGGTGAATTTGGCTTCGTTGCCCTCATAGACAATTCGTTTGCACTCCGCTTCCCATACAGTTTGGTCGAATCCTGCGACCTGTCTGCCCAGCTTTTTTTGTACGGAAGCGGAGCTTGCTTTCAGGATCTTATCTGCCGTGATCTGATCGCCGAACAGCAGTGCTTTCTGGTGCATCATATATTGCTCTGCACTCGTGTAGTGAACGCCATTCACGGTAAAATCCGCCTTGTGCCACTGTGAGAACGGAGACGCTGTGCGCCAGAAAAATGTAAACTTCTCCATGGATATCCCCTCCTAACTTGTTGATCCATCATTCGACAGTTGAATGCAATGCTTCGTCTATCTTGAATCACTTTGCCTTTGAATGGTCTTCTTTGCATACATATCAACTTCTACGGAACCAATCTTTCCGGGTTCAGTCTGTATAAGCGGGATGGGCGATGTCCGGCTTTCCCCGTATACTCCCCCGTTTCGATGACCCAATCGGCGATTTTGCGCCGGAAAGCGGCAGCCAGCAGTTTTTTGCCACTGATGGTCTCGTATACTTTCTGAAGAGCGGTCAGCGTGAATGTCTCTGGCATCAAATTAAAAGCAATATCCGTATACTCCACCTTCGCCCGCAGACGTTCCAGCGCGTAATGAATGATCTTTGCATGATCAAAAGCAATTCCTTGAACCTCATTCACCGTGATATTGCTGCTGCGCACTCTGCCTTCCAACGTTTCCTTCGTCTCAATGACAGCCGACAATTGCTCTGTTCCATTGGTCAAAATCAACTGCACCCTGCGCTCCGTCACGCGTCCACGCTCATGGATATGACGTTTCTCCTCCAGAAGCCGCTGTTCCATCCGAAACCAGTCTGCTTCGCTGGCATCATCGCCAGCCTGAAGCTGCAGTTCGCTGCTGTCGACCAGCGCCATGTAGGAACAGCTGATTACACGCGTACGTGGATCACGATGTACATCCCCCCAGGTATACAGCTGCTCCAGATAAATATCATCCAGTCCGGTTTCCGTAAAAAGTTCTCTTCTAGCGGCATCTTCCAATGATTCCTGCATCGAAACAAATCCACCCGGAAGTGCCCACTGCCCCAAATAGGGATGACCACCCCGACGGATTAGCAGCAACTGGAGTTCTGGTTCTGCAAGCTTGCGATAGTTCTCCTGCGTTTCACTTCGTATTGTAAATACCAACATATCCACCGTTACGGAAGGGCGTTCGTATTCGCCTGCGTCATAGGTTTCAAGAAACTGTTGTTCGCTTATATTCACGTGATTCTGATGATCTGATGGATTTTGATCAGAATTACCTGCTTGTGTCATTTCAAAAGGCTCCATTCTGTTATTAACAATATGTTATTAACAATTAGATAATAACAATCTAACATATCGTTCAAGCCTGCGTCAATATTTCCCATCTTCTCGCAAAAATTCATTATGGCCTTCTCACACATCCTTCCTATGGATGTCAAAAAGCACTTGACGATATGTCAAATGAAACTTATCATTTAGTTAGTCGACTAAATAAAAGGATGGAAGCGCTTATGAAATCAACTCGAAATGAACGATTAATGGGCCAATTATCAGAACTCGTCAAGCTACAGCGTTACAAGGTTCATGAGAAGCTTGTTAACCACCCTGAGTTATATCCTGGACAACCGCCGCTGCTGTTCCAGCTTGAACGCGAAGATGGTCAGACCCAGAAACAACTGGCCGAACAGCTTCGCCGAGCCCCAGCAACGGTGACGGTAATGCTGAAACGTATGGAAAGCTCAGGGTTTATACGGCGTGAAGCTGATGCGAAGGATCTGCGCAGTCTGCGAGTCTATCTGACCGATCAGGGCCGTACTGCGCTTAAGGAACTGAAAGAAGTATTCCAGGAGCTTGATCACCAAGCCCAGAAAGATTTTACACCCGAGGAATCGCAGCTGATGTCGGCGCTCGTCCAGCGCATGGTTCAGAATCTGCGAGAATATTAAATGAGGTGTTTCTGTCTGAAAGAATATTTGCAACATGATTATTTCATAACGAATGAGGTGATTTTTCCCATTGTGGACGTTAAAACGATACCTTGCCCCGTATAAGTCAGCGGCCATTCTTGCTCCGCTGCTCATGGTCCTTGAGGTTGCCATGGATCTGCTTCAACCCAAGCTGATGTCCAGCATTGTGGATGATGGTGTTCTTGCAGGGAACCTGTCCCACATCGTGACTACAGGTATATTTATGCTTCTTTTTGCGTTAATCGGATGGATTGGCGGTGCAGGATGTACGCTGTTTTCAAGCAAAGCTGCCGTTGGATATGGCACCGATCTGCGCCAGGAATTGTTTGATCATATCCAGAAGTTCTCGTTCCGTAATCTGGATACCTTCCAGGAGGGTTCGCTGATCACGCGACTGACGAGTGACATTACTCAGATGCAGACCTTTGTACAGATGCTTCTGCGTATGTTTATCCGTTCGCCGATGCTGATTATCGGCAGTATTATTATGGCGTTTACGATCAGTGTCAAACTGGCGCTCATTCTCATTTTGTCCGTGCCGATTCTGTTTATCATTTTATACATCCTGATCTCCGCTTCCTATCCGCTGTTCGCCAGCGTTCAGAACAAGCTCGACAAGGTGAACGCCGTTCTTCAGGAGAATCTTGCCGGCATTCGTGTCGTCAAAGCTTTTGCACGCGCACGGCAGGAGAAGAAGCGTTTCCAGCAAGCCAATGAAGATTATACCCATACGGCAGTGAAAGCCTGGCGCATCGTATCGCTGAATGCACCGGTATTAAGCCTGATGCTGAATGCGACCATTGTAGCGGTGCTGTGGTTTGGAGGTTTTCAGGTGGTCGGAGGCGATATTGCCGCCGGGGATTTGATTGCTTTTATCAACTACGTAACAGTTGTTCTCTCATCACTTACCTCAATCGGCATGATGATGATGAGCTTCTCCCGTGCCAAAGTGTCTGCAACACGCATCAACGAGGTGCTTCACACCCAGCCTGATATCCAATCGGGAGATGATGTGTCTCGTAAAGGAGCAGGTCAGGTGGAATTCAGGGACGTATATTTCCGCTATGATGGAGAACATACCCTCTCCGGAATTACGCTGACGGCTCGGCCGGGAGAAAAAGTGGCCTTGCTCGGCTCTACAGGATCAGGCAAAACCTCACTTGTACAGCTGATCCCCCGCTTGTATGATGCCTCACAGGGTGAAGTGCTCGTGAATGGAGTAAACGTGCGTAACTGGGATCTCCAGGATCTTCGCAGCCGTGTGTCCATCGTATTACAGGAGTCCATCCTGTTCAGTGGCAGCATTCGTGATAATATCCGCTTCGGCAGACCTGATGCAACGGAAGCCGAACTGCGTGCGGCAGCTCAAGCAGCGGCAGCTGATGATTTTATTATGAATTTGAAAGATGGGTATGACACGGAGCTGGGTCAGCGCGGGGTTAATCTCTCGGGTGGACAGAAACAGCGGATTTCTATTGCCCGTGCCCTGCTCATGCAACCGGAGGTTCTGATTCTGGACGACAGCACCAGTGCCGTTGATCTGCGTACCGAAGCAAGCATTCAGAAGGCGCTTCATTCACTAATGAAAAACAGCACCACCTTCCTGATTGCACAACGGATATCTTCCGTGAAGGATGCAGACTGTATTTATGTGCTTGATGAAGGCGAAATTGTGGCAAGTGGTACACATGAGCATCTCATGGCCCATTCGTCACTTTACCAATCCATCTATTATTCGCAGCAGCGGAAGGAGGATGTTCAATTTGGCTAAAAACGCTTCTTCCTCCATCCATCAGACCGTTGTTCCGCCGATTGGAAGACCCGGGCCACCCGGCCGAGGTCCGGTTCCCAAAGTAAGAGCCAAGAATGCCCGGCACGCCATCATTCGGGTGTGGTCATATATGGGCCGTCATCGCAAAGGGGTTATCACTGCTCTGGTACTGACGGCACTTGGGACGTTATTGAATCTGGCGGGACCTTATCTGCTCGGTCGTGCGGTCAATGAGCATATCGTTCCCAAAATGACGGATGGCCTGCTGAAAGACTGTATGTTATTGCTGACCGTATACGTCCTTGGCTCGTTCATGATGTGGGCTCAATCCTATGTCATGATCGGTGTGTCCCAATTGACCGTGAAGGATTTGCGCCATGCTCTGTTTTCACGGCTGCAGCAGCTGCCGATCCACTTTTTTGATAAAAATCAAAGCGGTGATTTGATGAGCCGGGCTACCAATGATATCGATAACGTGTCCACGACGCTTAATCAAAGTGTAACTCAACTGATGTCCAGCGCCATCTTGCTGGTTGGCTCCCTGTCGATTATGCTAGCCCTGGATGTCCGACTGACATTGCTCAGTCTGGTCACGGTTCCCCTGATTACGATCGCCACTCGGCAGATCGCTTCAAGAACACGCAAACATTTTACCGCCCAGCAAAAGTTGCTGGGTGAGCTTAATGGCTACGCTCAGGAAACCATTGCCGGACAAAAGGTGGTTGCCGCCTATAGCCGTCAGGAGCAGGCACAACAACATTTTCAGAATCTGAACGAGAAGCTTCGCACTTCCAGTACCCAGGCTCAGAGTGTATCCGGTCTGGTTGGGCCAACGATGAATGTTATGAACAATATCGGCTTTGCCATACTGGCAGCGGTAGGTGGGTGGATGGCTTATCACGAACTGACGTCCATCGGGCTGATTGTAAGTTTCCTTGCTTATTCCCGCCAGATTGAGCGGCCCATCAATGATTTGGCGAACCAGTACAACCTGATTCAGGCAGCTATTGCAGGTGCTGAACGTGTGTTCCACATTATGGATACACCAAGTGAATACGTGGAAGAACAGAAGAAACAGTTGGAGCAGATTCAAGGTAAAGTGGTATTTGAGGATGTGTCCTTCGGGTATAGCCCTGAGAGAGAAATTCTGAAAAGGGTTAGCTTTACCGCAAAACCGGGCGAGATGATTGCCCTTGTTGGACCGACTGGAGCGGGGAAAACAACCATTATCAACCTGCTGCCCCGTTTTTACGAGATTACGGGCGGACGGATTACCATTGATGGCTGTGACATCTCGAAACTGGAGAAAGACCAGCTAAGGCGCGAACTTGGCATTGTGTTACAGGACGCTTATCTGTTCTCCGGCACCATTCGTGACAATATTGCCTACGGCAAATCGGATGCAACGGATGAACAGATCCAGCAAGCGGCGAAGTTGGCTAATGCCCACTCCTTCATCCGCAAGTTATCGCAGGGTTATGATACTCCGATTATTTCCGGTGGCAGCAATCTGAGTCAGGGACAGCGACAACTGTTAACCATCGCTCGTGCCATTCTCGCTGACCCTGCGATTCTTATTCTGGATGAAGCGACCAGCAGCATTGATACACGCACCGAAATGCAGATTCAGGAAGCGATGCGCACTTTGATGAAGGATCGCACCAGCTTCGTCATTGCCCACAGGCTAAGCACAATCCGTGAGGCTGATCAGATTCTGGTCATCGATGACGGGAAGATTGCCGAACGTGGCAGCCATGATGAGTTGATGCAGCAGCAAGGTTTCTATTATCAGTTGCATCAGGGACTACAAAATTAACCTGTCCCGCCCTTGAAAACAAGACGAAAACGCCGCATTAGGTTCCGTTTTATTCCGGACCTTTGCGGCGTTTTCATTTTATCGCTTCATTCGTACAATTCCGCGTGTAGATTTATTTAAAAATTTCAATGTGTGTTCCTTAAATTCAGAAGGAGGTAAGTTGTTTATTTCTTCAATAGATTGATCGAGAGTTCGCTTTTGGCGAAATAAAATGGTATTAATCTTTTTTATCGTGCTTATTTCTTCATTTGAGAATCCATTTCTTCTTAGACCAACGGTATTAATACCATGTATGTACGAACGCGGACCATCTGCTAAAGAATATGGAACAATATCTTGTGAAACTTTACTTCCCGCTCCAATCATTGCAAACCTTCCTATGTTACATGATTGGTGTACACCAGAACCACAACCAAAAGTGATATAGTCTTCAACAATAACATGTCCGCCAATTTGCACATTATTAACGATGACATTATGATCTCCCATCACTACATCATGTGCGATATGTGCATAATTCATAATAAAGTTGTTACTCCCTACTCTCGTGAAACCATCTCCTTTTGATGTGCCTTTACATATGGTGACATACTCTCTTACGGTATTATTATCTCCAATGATAAGATATGTTTTTTCGCCTTGGTAACTTTTATCTTGTGGGTCTGAACCGATAATGGCACCATGTGAAATATAGTTATTCTCCCCCAATATTGTGTTTGCTCCTATGATTGCGTGACTTCCAATCCTACACCCGTTACCTATTTTTGAATTTTCTTCAATGATACTGAAAGGTCCGACTTCAACATTGTTCCCCATTACTGCGGTAGGATGAATAATGGCTGATTGATGTATCATTTAGCACCTTCCCTTGTTTTGGAAAGTTCATCAAGTTTTTCATTTAGTTTTTTTATCGTTTTGGGGAGTCTGGAAAGTGCAGCCGATTCTCGTAGTTGTCTCTTATGTGAACGAGCTGTATATCCCGAAACCATAGAGTTCTCAGGCATGTTTTTAGTAACCATGGTTCTAGCTAAAACAACGCTGTTGTGTCCAATGGTGATATTATTAATAACCGCACTTCCACCAGCCATTATGACGTTATTACCAATTTTTGATGAGTCTCTTCTAAAAACAATACCTGAGTTTGGTTGTGCAGCATGCAGAGTTATCTGTGACAAATTCCCACTATGTATAGCAATGCCGTCTAATGTAAAACTATTACGAATCGTTGTTTGGTACATACATTCCCTCCATGTGAATTGAATATTATTCTACTAAAATAATGGAACAGCCCAACTGGATTATCGTTTAACTCAACAAACAGCCCCACCCCCTTTGACATCATTCGCACATCCAGATCCTATTTACATGTATTATATCGATTATGATTAGCTGATGCTGTCGATATTTGGAGGTTTAACGAATACCGAAAAGCAGCATAACAAGAAACCTTAGCACGTCATCCGAGCTAAGGTTTTTATACGAACCATTTTTCGTTTTTTTACGTCTACTTGACGGGGCAGTTCAGCCTCTATGTCTGTTGAAATTATACCCCCATAGGCAGAAAAAGGGTGAATGTCGAACCAATCCCCACTTCACTCTGAACGGTAATTTTCCCATGATGATCCTGAGCGATTTTCTGACAGAGTGCCAGCCCGAGTCCGGTCCCTTCTTCCTTGGTTGTATAAAATGGATTAAAGATCGTTGCCAGTGAATTCTCCGGAATGCCGCTGCCTGTATCGGTAATGGAGATCAGCGCTTGGTCCCCATCTTGCAACAGATCAATATGTACCTCGCCGGGATCTGCCATCGCTTCAAAAGCATTACGGATCAGGTTAATCAGAACCTGAACGATCTTGTCACGATCCATGTTGACCACAACTGGCTCACCAGTCATTTTAAGTGTAATCTGGTGCCCTCGCGATGCTGCATCCGATTCGGTTAACGACATGACTCGTTCAAGACAATGTCCCACACCTTCGGGCTTCATGTGATTGGCTTGCGGTTTGGAGAACTGTAAAAACTCGGCTGTCAGATCCGTTACCCGCGTTACCTCACCCATAATGACTTCATACCATGGAGCGATATTAAATGCCTGTCCTCGTGATAACTGTAGAAATCCTCGAATGGCAGTCAGTGGATTGCGGATTTCATGAGCCATGCCAGCCGCCAGCTCACCTACAGCCCGGAGTCTTTCCGAACGGAAGACCTCCTCTTCATTTTTTAGCCATTTGCTGCGCTGCTGCTGGAACAGCCTGTCCTCCGAGAGGGTAATAAATTGCTGCAAGGTCTCAGACATTCCCGGATATAGGGAAATAATGTAGTTTACCTGCAGCCCCTTTAACTCCCCGGTCAACAGTGACGCCATGCGCTCTTCAATATCTTGTATTTCAGGCAGAACCACAGCATACCGATCCCCCGCATATCGGGAAACCCCATACGCATCTGCAAATTGTTTCGATACACTCTCGCCTGCGGCTTTGATCACTTGACTCCAGTTATCTTCAACCTCTTTGTCAAATCCGTTGAAATTCTGAATGTTCAAGATAATCAGCAAAAAGGATCGTTGCTCGTCCGCCGTTTTCTTCAGTACATTCATATATCCCTCGTAATTCAGTAACCCGGTGAGCGGGTCGTGGATCGTAAGATAACGATTTTTTTCCCGCAGTCTTCGTTTCTCTGCCTCGCTGTTAATCAAGGCATGATACAAGAAGATAAAGACAATTACTGCCAACATGTCAAACATGAACACCAGCAAATTATATGTATCTATCGTCACATACGAGAGTCGAATCACGGTATATTCAAACACCATCAACATTGAAAGGGGTAACGTCTGCGTTACACGCTGTTTATCCTGAATCATCGACATAATGAGCAGGTAATACAACATATTGCACCAGTTCAGTTCACTGAAATAATGGAATATGCCGAGAAAGATCCAATGGATATAGCGCAGTACAGGATACCGTTTTTCCCCGTATATACTTGCTACAAATAACACACCAGCACATATCATTAACGCAAGATGGGGAGTAAGCCCTAGAAAATAAGAGGACAGGATAACCAGCAGACATCCCAGCGGGAAAATAACCATTTTCATCGTGTAACTCAGCAAACAGCCTCGCCCCCTTTGACAATACGCACATCTAAGATCCTATTTACATGTATTATATCGATTATGATTAGCTGATGTTGTCGATTATTGGAGGATCGCCAAATTCACATGAATGTATAAGTTTATAAATAAAGTAGGACAAACGGTTTATAGGAAAAAGGAGAATGCGAAATATCCTCCAATTCATGATCCGATTGTGATACAATGCATTTAATGGATTTATTTAGGATATCACCTTGGTTATGGAGGGGAAATAGTTGATACAACAAAGAAAACCGTTGGGCGTCGGGACCCTCTCTCTGCTTGTGCTTGCTATGGGGTTTGCTTTTAATTTTTCTTGGGGCACTGAAAAGGTACAGATCAGCCACTACTTGTTTAATCTACTGGATTTGCCGATCTATAGCAATGGTCATCAAGGATTTCATATTCCCTTTATGGCAGCTGTCATCTTTTGGTTATCTTCCGTTTTGATCGCACGCAAATATCATTCTCACTATGGTACAAAAGTGGCCTACAAGGTCGGTGGTTTCATGCTGATCCTTAGCGTGATGATCTTTCCACTTTACGGTGTAATATGGGTCATATTCCATTAAAAAAGCATGACACACACAAAGCCAGCCCCCTGTCATTCCAGAGTGCTGGCTTTGTTTTACCTCTATAAAAGAGATCGAAAGGTATTACTGCAATCGGCGCGGCACGGTGTAACCTTTTACTAATCAGCTTATATACCCTTCTATTTTTTCGCCATATACTTGCGGATATCAAAAGCCACCGCAGCCACAATAATCAATCCTTTAATAATGAGCTGCCAGTAAGGACTTACACCGATAAAGGTCAGACCATAGTTGATGACTCCAAAAATCAGCACCCCTGCCATAACACCCGGCACCGTACCAATCCCACCCGCAGTGGAGACGCCCCCCACTACGCAGGCCGCAATAGCATCCAGCTCATACATGTTGCCGTAATTGTTCGTTGCCCCTCCCGTACGTGCGGCTTCCAGCACACCGCCCAGTCCATACAGTGCACCTGCGATGGCATACAACGCAATCAGGTTGCGTGCTACATGAATACCGGACACATGCGCAGCCTGAATGTTGCCACCGATGGCATACATGTTCTTCCCAAGGCGGGTCTTGTTGAAGACGACCCAGCAGATCAGCGCAACCGCTATGGCAATCAATACGATATACGGAATGGAATAACCACCGCCAAGATCAATGTAACCAGATCCAATAACGGTAAAATCAGGTCTCAGTCCACCAATCGGCTGGGACTGATTCGGCTCCGTATCAAAATAAATCGAGTTCAGACCATATACCGCAACCATGGTGCCCAGCGTCGCAATAAAGGGTGGAACATGTAATTTGGCTACAATGATGCCGTTGACGAGACCCACTGCCAGGCCCGCGATGATCCCGATGAC